>CBIHNO010000009.1:0-180863 GCA_966211915.1 uncultured Rhodanobacter sp. | reverse complement strand
CCACGCGCCGCTCGCAGCCCATGATCAGGTCGAGGTTGCGCAGGCCGACGTCGAAATCGATCACGGCGACTTTCTTGCCGGCCATCGCCAGGCCGGTGGCGAGCGAGGCACTGGTCGTCGTCTTGCCGACGCCGCCTTTGCCTGAAGTGACAACGATAATCTCAGCAGTCAAGGGCCCATCTCCGCATGATTGTTTTTGTTGTAAGTGATCACAGCTTGGCGATCATCAATTTTTCGCCATCGAGCCAGCATTGCACGGACTGGCCTTCGAGGTCGTCAGGAATCTGTTCGAACACGCGATATTGCCCGGCAATCGCCACCAGTTCGGCGCGGAAGTCGGACACGAAGATGCGTGCCTTCTCGTCGCCCTGGGCGCCGGCCATGGCGCGCCCGCGCAAGCTGCCGTAGATGTGGATGTTGCCATCGGCGATCACTTCGGCGCCGTTGGCGATGGCGCCGGTGACGATCAGGTCGCGGTCGCGCGCATAGACCTGCTGGCCCGAGCGCACCGAGCCGGCATGGTGCTGCGCGCCTTGCATGCTGCCGGGCGCCGGCGCGGACAGGATCGGTTCGCGTCGCACCGAGGGAGCAACCGGTTCGGCCTGCCTAGTCGGTTCGGCGACGGCGACCGGAGTGCCGTTGACCGGCTCATAGGCGGCGCGGAACTTGGCGATCAGCGGCAGCCCCATGCGTTTGGCCAGTGCCTCGGTCTCGCTGGTGCCATAGGCCAGTCCCACTGGCAGCATGCCGGCGCTGCGCACGGCTTCGAGCAGTGCGTCGACGGCGCCGTCATCGGGCAGGTCGAGCAGGTGGCTCAGGTCCAGCACCACGGCGGCGCGGGCAAACATCTGCGGCGCGGCGCGTACACGGCGTTCCAGTTCGTCGCACAAGGCAGCTGCGTCGACCCGGCGCACGCGCACGCAGGCAATACCGACCTGGCCGAAGCGCAGGTCACAGGCATCAGTCATATCTATTTTTGCATTCATGGGCGCCGCTCTCCGGCGAGGCGGCGCGGGGTGGTGTCATGCTGCAGAAAAGGGCGTTCGCGCTCGGCCAGCCAGGGCACATCAGGCAGGCCGCCGTGTTCGAGCCAGGTATCGCGGACATAGGCGTAGCTGGGCAGGTCACGTGCCAGCAGGCTGACCTTCGGACCATGCTCGCCCATGCGCTGCTGGCCCACTTCCTGGTAGCCATAGGTGCCATGGAACAGCAGCACTACGTCGTCGCGCGGCTCCAGGAATACTTCGCAGGTGAGCAGCGGCACGCGCACTTCGGCATAGCTGTGCACGTCGCAGTAGAAGATGCGCCCCAAGCCGTGGCGACGATAGGTGTTCGCGATCACGATGCGGTCGATGTAGACGAATTGCGGGTAATGCTCGGCGAACCAGCGATAGTTGGGACTTTCGTAATTGCCGCCTTCACGCAGCGCGATCAGGAAGCCGGCCAGGTGGCCGTCGATTTCGGCGACGCGAAAATACTCGGCGTGCTCGTAGAAGTAGCGCAACTGGCTGGCGTCGAGGGCGAGGATGGAGCGACCGGCAGCGTTGTTGAGCGCCAGTACGGCATCCAGGTCGTGCTCGCGCACGTCGCGGATGGCAAGGGCCATTCGTTGCTCCGCAATGATGGATTCGGGGACAAGATCGACCAGCGACCTCGCGCAATGGTTCATTATGACATGCAGGCGCGCCCCTTACATCTCGGACGGCACATGTAAAAGCTTTGTAAAACGGCAGGCCGGGAAGCTGTCGTCCATGACTTCTCGCGCATTGCACGAAATGCCCGCACGTCCAATGATGCGCGGCATGCGCTGGCCATTTTTCAATCACATCCGACTGTTCCGCTACGCGGGCTTCTTCACCTATCTGTCGGCCGGCACGCCACTGATCCCCTACTGGATCACCGAGCGGTTCGATCAGCTGCATCGTCCGAACTTCTCGCTGCTGCTGTGGACGCTGTGCTACCTGATTTTCGGCTTGATGTACTGGATGCTGACCAACAACCTCGGTTCGCGCCGCTATCCGGTGCTGAAATTGCTGGGACTGGCCTTGATGACGGCAGCAGCGGTGGCGGTGGGCTGGTACAGCCATAGTGGGCTGTCAGCCATGTTGATGGTGGTTGCCTCGCTGGTGCTGCCGTGGCTGCTGCCGTTCTGGCTGGGCGTTTTCTGGCTGGTATTGCAGCATCTGAGCCTGGTCGCGATTTTCGTCACTTTCCCGGAATACGACCACAGCGTGATGGTCAGTTTCCTGCAGGCCAGCCTGTACCTGGGCATTTCGGTACTCGTTTTCATCACCTCGACGGTGGCCAGTCAACAGGCTGAGCAGCGCGAGGCGCAGCGGCGGCTGAATTCCGAACTGCGAGCCACCCGCGCGTTGCTGGCCGAGTCCAGCCGCATTGCCGAGCGCATGCGCATCGCGCGCGACCTGCACGATCTGATCGGCCATCACCTGACCGCGCTGAGCTTGAATCTGGAGGTGGCCAGTCATCTCACCAACGAGGCCGCCGGTGCACACGTGCGCAAGGCGCAGAGCACCGCCAAGCTGTTGCTGGCGGACGTACGCGAGGTGGTCAGCGAGTTGCGTCAGGACGACGCGATCGATCTGACCCAGGCGCTGCGCAGTCTGACCGAGGGCGTGCCCGGGCTGAACGTGCACGTGGTCATGCCGCCGCGTTTCAGCGTGGAGGATCCGCGCCGCGCGCAGGTGCTGCTGCGCTGTGCGCAGGAAATCATCACCAACACCGCCAAGCATGCCGGTGCGCGCAATCTGTGGCTCAATTTTGCCTATGCCGGAGAAAGCCTGCTGGGTCTGCATGCGCGCGACGACGGCCGTGGCGCCGAGCAGGTCGAGCCGGGCAATGGCCTGTCCGGCATGCGCGAGCGACTGGCCGAATTCGGTGGCAGCGTGACGCTGGATACCGGCCCGAGCCAGGGCTTCGCGCTGACCGTGCGGCTGCCGCTGGGCGAACACTCCGCGCTGGCACACGCGCCGTCGCGGTTTGAACCGCCAGCGCTGAATGTGTCGTAATGTTGGCGGTTCACCCGGCGTGCGAGAATGCGCTGTCGTCTGGGGGCGGTGCGGTTTGCCGGTTTCCAGCATCACTTCCTGAGTCATGTTTGCCCGAGGATTCGCGATGATCTCCGTTTGTCTCGTCGACGACCAGAATCTGGTGCGCCAGGGGGTTCGTTCGCTACTCGATCTGGCCGAGGATATCCGGGTAGTGGCCGAATGCGCCGACGGGGCACAGGCCGTCCAGGACATCCCGCGGATCAAGCCCGACGTGGTGCTGCTGGACCTGCGCATGCCGAACATGAGCGGGCTGGAAGTGCTGCAGGCGCTGTCCGCACGCAACGAGCTGCCGCCGACCATCATCCTCACCACCTTTGACGACGATCAGCTGGTGCTGCAGGGTCTCAAGGCCGGTGCGCGTGGGTATCTGCTGAAGGATGTCTCGCTGGAACAGCTGGTGGAGGCCGTACGCATGGTCGCCGGCGGCGGTTCGCTGGTGGCACCGATGGTCACCCAGCGCCTGATGGCTGGCGTGGCGCGGATGCAGAACCATTTCACCAGCCTGGAGCAGCCGGATCCGCTGACCGAACGGGAGACCGAGATCCTGCGCCTGCTTTCCGGCGGCTACAGCAACAAGGAAATCGCCAACTCGCTGAAGGTGGCCGAGGGCACCGTGAAAAACCACGTTTCCAACATCCTGTCCAAACTGGGCGTGCGCGACCGCACTCGTGCGGTGCTGAAGGCGCTTGAGATGGGCATCGTCTGAGTCGGTCGAGGCCGCAGCCGGGCGCCTCGCCACCGCTCGCTTTTTGGCTATGCCACAGCGCTTGCATCAGCGGATAGCGTTCCAGCCCGCGAGCAAGTAACATCCGTAGCTTCGGCGTTTGCCGACCCCCTGTCACGGCCCGCGGAGCCCTGCGCGGCGGCTGGGGCGACATCTTAGGTTTGGCGTAAAGACGCTTCGGAGAACTCTGGAATGATGCGTGTCTTTGAATTTCTTGTTGCCCTGGTCATCGTTGCGGCAATCGGTGTCCTGGCGGCTGTGGTCATGCCCGGCAGCGGTCATGTGGAACGCCAGCTGGTGATCGGCAAGGACATGCGTCAGGTCTATGACGTGCTCGACAACTTCCGTCGGCTGCCGGACTACTCGGTGCTGCGTTCGCTCGACAAGGACGTGCAGTTCAATTTTTCCGGCAAGGCGTTTGGCCCGGGCGCCGAAGTCAGCTGGGTCAGCACCGATCCCAAGCTCGGCAATGGCGGCCTGACCATCGCCAGCGCCACGCCGGAATTCGACAAGATCGACACCAACACCAAGAGCGCGAGCATTGTCTGGAACCTGGACAACAGCTGGCGCGGTCTGGACAAGCATTTTACGCTGGACCTGGAGCGTCAGGGCAGCCGTGGGCAGCTGACCCAGGTCACCTGGTCGTATGACGTGTCCTACGGCTGGAATTTGGTCAACCGGTTCGCCAACCTGTACATCCATGGCGACCCCGACTCGTTCATCCAGTTCAGCCTGAACAACCTGCAGAACGTGCTGGCCGGCGTGCCGAACATCGACTACAGCCAGCTGATCCCGAGCATTGAGCAGACCCAGCCGACTCCGGTGCTGCTGGTGTCCACCTCGATCGAGCGCAAGGAAGGCCTCGAGGGCATGGACGACGCCATCGCCAAGGCGTTGACCGAGATTCAGGCTGCCGCCAAGAAGCTGGGCGTCAACGTGACCGGCCCGCGCATCGTGATCACCACCAACTACGGTGATCAGACCTACACCTTCGATGTGGCGCTGCCGATCGATTCCAGCACGCTGACCGTCAATGGCCAGAGCGAGCAGCTGACTGCGCCAACCCCACCGGCGCTGGACGCCGCGGCACCGGCCGAAGCCGGCAGTGCCGCCACTGCCGCCAGCACCGATACCGTGGCCGTAGGCAGCCGCGATCGCTACGGTCGCCTAGCCGTGGATGCCAATGTGCGCGCCACACTGGCGTTTGGTGGTGCGGCGCTCAAAGGCGTGTGGAACGGCACCTTCGCCGGCGTGCCGCAGACCCGCGACATGCTCAAGGCCTATGCGCAGACCCATGGCTACAAGTTCGACGACGTGGTCAATCGCGCGTACGACATCGTGGCGAAGCCGGAAGTGAAAGACGCCAGCGGCAGCATCACCTCCTACGCGAAGTACGACGTATACCTGCCGATCAGCAATGCGCCGGAAAAGACCCCGGAACAGGAGGCTGGCCTGCAGCCGCCGTCGCTTGATGATGGCAGCCAGACCCCGGCGGCATCCGGTTCGGCGCCGGCTCCGGCCGGCACGGCAGCGGCACCGGCCGCAGCCGCCAGCGCCGGCAAATAAGCTCCCGACGCGGGTACGGCACAACGAAAGGCCCTTCCGTCGAGGAAGGGCCTTTTCTTTTTCGACGACAGCAGATTGCGGCGACAGGTCGATTGACCGAACCGAACTTTGCCGGTGTCTTGCGGTACATTGCAGGACGATCCGCGGCGCATCCTGCCAGCGCTCGACGCCTGCCACAGCCCATCACCGGACATGATCGAAACCGACCAGCTCACCCGATGCTATGGCAACCTGACCGCCGTGGATGCGCTGAGCATTCGTGTCGAACCCGGTCAGGTGCTTGGCCTGCTCGGTCCCAACGGTGCCGGCAAATCCACCGCGATGCGCATGATCGCGGGATTTCTGGTGCCCACCTCGGGTACCGCGCGAGTCTGCGGCCACGATGTCAGCCGCGAACCGCTGAAGGCGAAGCGTGCGCTCGGTTACCTGCCCGAAGGCGCCCCGAGCTACGGCGAGATGACGGTGCGCGAATTCCTGCAGTTCATTGTCCGCATGCGCGGGTTCAAACCGGATGCCGGTTATCGGCGTTTCGAGGCGGTGGTGCAGCAGCTGCAACTGGAAGAGGTGCTTGGGCTGTGCATCGACACGTTGTCGAAGGGCCTGCGCCGTCGCGTCGGACTGGCTCAGGCGATCCTGCACGATCCGCCGGTGCTGATGCTGGACGAGCCTACCGATGGTCTCGACCCGAACCAGAAACACGCGGTGCGTCAGCTGATCGACGTGATGGCGCGCGAACGCACGATCCTGATTTCCACGCATCTGCTGGAAGAAGTGCATGCGCTGTGCAACCGCGTGGTGATCATCGCCCGCGGCAAGCTGCTGGCCGATGCCACACCGGCGGAACTGGAGGCGCGCTCGCGCTATCACGGTGCCGTGTCGTTCAGCGCGCCGGGCAGCGGCATGTCGCAGGAGATGCTGGGTCGGCTGCCGCAGGTGGCGTCGATCGAAGTCGATCCGCTGGATGGCCGCATCACGGTGTTTCCGAAACCGGGTGAGCGGATTCTCGAGCCGGTCGAAACGCTGTTGCGCGAACAGGGGCTGGAGGTTTCGGAGATCCAGCTCGAGCGTGGCCGGCTGGATGAAGTATTTCGTCAGATCACCACCGGCAACGGTAGCGTGGGCCGCGTCGCGGGAGGACACGCATGAATCCGGTAAACGCCGTGCTGCGGCGCGAACTGCGCAGTTATTTCGTGACACCCGTAGCTTACGTGTTCCTGGTGATCTTCCTGGTGCTGGCCGGCATCCTCACGTTCTATGCGGGCGATTTCTACGAACGCGGGCAGGCCGACCTGCAGCCGTTCTTCATGATGCATCCGTGGCTGTATCTGATTCTGGTGCCGGCAATCACCATGCGCATGTGGGCGGAGGAGGCCAAGGGTGGCACGCTGGAGTTGCTGCTGACGCTGCCCTTGACGCTGTGGCAGGCGATGCTCGGCAAGTTTTTCGCGGCGTGGCTGTTCATCGGGCTGGCGCTGGTGCTGACCTTCCCGATCTGGATCACCGTCAACTACCTCGGCTCGCCGGACAACGGCGTGATCCTGGCCGGTTATCTGGGCAGCTGGCTGATGGCCGGCAGCTTCATCGCGATCGGCGCGTGTCTGTCGGCACTGACCCGCAGCCAGGTGGTCGCATTCATCCTCACCGCGCTGGTGTGCGTGCTGCTGATCCTGGTCGGGCAACCGCAGGTGCTGGATTTCTTTTCCGGCACCTTGCCGCGCCGGCTGATCAATGCGGTAGCGCACCTGTCGATGCTGCGGCATTTCGAGGCGATCGGGCGCGGCGTGCTGGACATCCGCGACCTGCTGTATTTCCTGCTCAGCATGATCGGCTGGTTGCTGGCCGGCGTACTGCTGCTCGACCTGAAGCGGACGCGCTGACGCCATGTCTCGCCTGCGCCTGCATCCGTTGTTTACCACGCCACTGCATCTCACCCGGCGCACCATGCTGTACGCCGGGCTGGTACTGCTGGTGCTGGTGTTCGTGCCGCTGATCGTGGCCAGCAGCCGCTGGCTGCATGCGTCGCGGATCGACCTCACCACCGACCAGCTGTACACGCTGACGCCGGGCACGCTGCATATCGTCGACACGCTTCAGCGACCGTTGCGGCTGACCCTGTATTTCTCCGATCACGCGACCCGCGACCTCCCGCAGCTGCGCAGCTACGAACAGCGCGTGCGCGAGATGCTGCAGGAGATGGTGGCGCGCTCGCACGGCCGCATCCGTCTGCAGGTCATCGATCTGGTGCCGTACTCGGACGACGAGGCCAGTGCCGAGGGTGGTGGTTTGACCGCAGCCAATGGCGGCAGCAACGGCGAGCGGGTGTTTTTCGGGCTCGCCGGCAGTGCCATGTCGGGCAATGTCGACGCCGACAACACGGAGGACCGTGTGCCGGAGAAGACGCTGGCGATCGCGTTCTTCGATCCGGCCCGCGAGGCGTTCCTCGAATACGACATCGCCAAGCTGCTGTACGAGTTGAACCAGGCCAGCAAGCCGCCGATCGGCGTGATCAGCTCGCTGCCGGTCGATGGCAACCCGGTGCTCAGCGAGCAGCCGTGGACGGTGATGCAGCAACTCGGTCAGTTGTTCGACGTGAAGACGCTGGATCCGGCGACGCTGAAGCATGTCGATGAGCACATGAAGGTGCTGCTGCTGATCCAGCCCAAGCGGCTACCGCCCGATGCGCAATACGCGATCGACCAGTACGTGCTGGGTGGCGGCCATCTGGTGGTCTTCGTCGACCCGGACGCGGAGCTCGACGGCACGCCGTACACCGCCGACAGCACCACCTTTCCCGACCACGGGTCGGATCTTCCGCGGCTGTTCGCGGCCTGGGGAGTGAGCTACGACCCGTCCAAGGTCGTGCTGGATCGCGCCCGTGCGCTGCAGATCGAACTGGCCGGCAGCAGCCTCAATCATCCGGCGATGCTCGACCTCGGCGCCCAGGAGCTCAACCGCGACGATGTGGTCACCGCCAGCCTGCAGCGCATCAACGTGTCCACCGCCGGCTACTTCGACCTCACGCCGGAAGCGCATGCGCGGCTGATTCCGCTGCTGCAGAGCAGTGCCGAAGCCGAGGTGGTGCCGACGCAGCGGGTGCTCGATGCGAGCAACGATCCGGCCTCGCTGCTGCAGGGTTACAAGGCGGACAGCGCCCATTACGTGCTGGCGGCGCGGCTGCGCGGCACCTTCGACAGCGCGTTTCCCGAGCGTGCCGCCCAGTCCGGCCATCTGGCGCATTCCGCGGCGAATGCCGAAGTGATCCTGATCGCCGATACCGATCTGCTCAGCGACCGCCTGTGGGTGGAGCCGCAGACCATCCTCGGCGAAACCATGATGCGGGTGTTCGCCAACAACGGCGACTTCGTCATCAACCTGGTGGACAACCTCAGCGGCTCCTCCGCCTTGCTGTCGATCCGCGGGCGCTCCACCTCGCAGCGGCCGTTCACGAGGGTACAGGCACTGCGCAATGTGGCCGACCAGAAATTCCTGCAGAAAGAGCATGAACTGGAGCAGGAACTGGCCGATACCCGGCGTCGGCTGGACGAGCTGCAGCCGGCCAAGGGTGCCCACGCCAGCACCGCTACCGCCGAGCAGCGCCGGGAAATCGAGCAGTTCCGCCAACGGCAGCTGGCGATCAACAAGGAACTGCGCGACGTGCAGCACCAGCTCAATGCCGAGATCGACGCGCTGGGCCTGCGCGTGAAGTTCATCAATATCGTGCTGGTGCCGGCGCTGGTGGTGCTGATCGGACTGCTGTACGGCTGGCGCCGCACGCGGCACAGCCGCCGGCGCCGGTGAAAGCGGCAATCTGCCACAACCTCGCGGAGCTGTTGCGGCAGATTCCGTTGACGCGCGGCATTATGCTGGGCGGTCGCCGGCGGTTGCCGGTACGAACCGAATCGCTGGTGCCGTGACCGTGATTGCTGCGTTGCTGAAATGGATCGTGCCATGGGAGTTTTCGTGGGTATTCCTCGCGGGCTTCGTGCTGACCTGCGTGCTGTACCTGCGCGGCAGCCGCCGATTGCCGGTGAGCTTCAGTCGCCAGCTGGCGTTCTGGATCGGCATGGCGATCATCTATCTGTCGCTGCACACCTATCTGGATTACTACGCCGAGCATGAGTTCTTCATGCACCGGATCCAGCAGCTGTTGCTGCATCACCTGGCGCCGCTGCTGATCGTCACCGCGTTTCCGGGCACGGTGCTGCGTGCCGGCATGCCGTTGGCGTGGCGCGTGCATGTGCTGCAGCCGCTGCGTCGCTCGTGGCCGTGGCGCATCGTCAGCGGCGTGCTGCTGAATCCGACGGTGGCGACGCTGCTGTTCATCGCCTTCATCCTGGTGTGGCTGATTCCTTCCATGCAGACGCTGGCGATGCTGGACTGGCGCATCTACCGTTTCATGAACTGGAGCATGTTGATCAGCGGCTTCGCCTACTGGTCGCTGGTGCTTGACCACCGGCCGCATCCGCCGGGGCGGATGACCGCAGGGCTGCGCGTGCTGTCGCCGGCGATCACGATGACGCCGCAGATCCTCGCCGGCGCGATCGTCACGTTCTCCAAGGCCGACCTGTATCCGATCTTCGAGATCTGCGGGCGTGCGTTCACCTTCAACGTGCTGACCGGCCAGCTGATCGGCGGCGTGATCATCTGGGTCCCTTCTGCGTTGCTGGAATCGATCGGTGGCCTGATGGCGCTGCGTCAGTGGCTGCGGTTGTCGCGCAACGGGCGGCTGCCGCGCAAGCCACCACGCAAGCCGACGATACGCACTTCCACCGTGGTCGATACGGTAGTGCCGGACTGAGATTCACCGGATCAGTGGCCGCCGGCGTGGGGCATCGCGCCATGATCCATGGACGGCATGGCGCGTTCATCGCCAGCATCCATGGCATTGGCCGGACGCGCGATGAAGTCGGTGACGAGCGTGCTGCCATCGGTGAATCTGAGCGTCAGCCTGACCGTGTCGCCGGGCTTCACCGGCGCGTTCGCCTGCATCAGCATCAGGTGATAGCCGGCCGGTGCCAGCATCGCCTTGCCATGCGCCGGTACGCTCAGCGCATCGACCATCGTCATGCGGCTCATGCCGCCCGTGGTTGAACTCTGGTGCAGCATCACGTCGGCGTACACGGTGCTGCTGGCGCCGCTCAGCGCGACCGGCTGATCGCCATCGTTCTGCAACGTGACATAGGCGCCGGCCGGCAGGTCGCCGGGCAGTACACGGATCCAGGCATGGCTGGCATGCACGTGCTCGGCGGCGCTGGCGTGTGCGCCACAGGCCAGCAACAAGCCGGCAAGCAGGATCGACAACGTGGATGACTTCATGGCGTGGCTCCGGTATCGAGCAGCAGATGCAGGTCGTGCACGAGATCGTCGCGCGAGGCGGACGGTGTGGCCAGCACGCGCGCCTTGCCGTCGCGGTCGAACACGTAGATCGCCGAACTGTGGCTGACCTCATAGCTGCCGTCGGCTGAACCGGGTTCGCGGGTGAACGCCGAGCGATAGCGCTTGCTCAAGGCCTCGGTCGCCCGTGCATCGCCGGTGAGACCGACCGCGCGCGGGTCGAACGCATTGACGTAGGCATGCATCACTGCCGGCGTGTCGCGCGCCGGATCGACGCTGACGAACAGGATCCGCGCGCCATCGGCCAGCGGCCCGAGCCGTTGCATCACCACATGCAGCTGGGCCAGGGTCAACGGGCACACATCGGGGCAATGGGTATAGCCGAAATACAGCAGCACCACCTTGCCGCGATAGTCTGCGCCGGTCACCGCCTTGCCGTGATCGTCGGTGAGTTTGAAATCAAGGTCGGGCATGTGGCCGCTGATATTGGTCAGGCGGAACGGCAGCGGCTCACCGTGTTGGCAGCCGGTCAGCAGCAGGCCGACGACCAGCAGCAGGGCAGGGAAAAATGCGCGGCAGAGCTTCATGCGAGAATCCGGGATTTGAACCGCTCAAGCATACGACAGTGGTCGGGATGCGCGGCTCGGCCAACAGGACATTCCCTGATGATGCGACAACCTGTCCATGCGCGAACGGGCCTGCTGGTCGGCCTCGCCGGCGCCAGTGCGGTGCTGCTGGGTGCCTTCGGTGCGCATGCCTTGCGCGGCGTGCTCGACGTTCAAGCTCGCGAGTTGTGGCAGACCGCGGTGAACTATGACGTCTGGCATGCGCTGGCGCTGGCCTTGGCCGTGGGACTCGGGCGTGGCCGCAGCGGGCGTTTCGCGATCGCCGCGTTTGCCATCGGCATCGTGCTGTTCAGCGGCAGTCTGTATGCACTTGCGCTCGGTGCGCCACGCTGGACCGGCATCATCACGCCGTTTGGCGGACTCGCCTTCATCACTGGCTGGATCGCGCTGGGCCTGTCGCTGCGCTCGCGCGTGGATTGACGCGACAAGCTCCGTCACTCGCCTGTCATGCCGCTGAGTCAGCATGCCGGCATGAACCTGGCCACGATTCTCCGCACGCATCCATGGTTGTTCGCCGTCGGCATGCTGGCGGCGCTGCTGGCCATCGTGCTGAACGGCTTTGGCCTGGTTCGCCCACGGCCTGGATCGGGCGCGCTGATGCACTGGCACGATGCCAGTCATGACTGGTTGCTGGTCGCCGATGACGAGGCCAACCAGCTGACCGTGTATGACGCCGCCGATGGACGGCTGCTGCAACGGCTGGGTCCGGGCACCGTGGGCAATGTCGCGGTACTGGCCCAGCGCGATGGTCGCCTGTTCGTCGTGGACGATGACGGCACGCGGAATGAGCTCAAGTTGCCACAGCTGAAGACGGTTGCCTCCAGCGCGCCTTGACACCTCGCGGTCAGAGGCTCGCTGCCAGCGGCAACCCCACGTGCAGCACCAGATCCGCGCAGAAGTGCGCCAGCATCGCGTGCTCCAGCCCGTATTTCCAGAACAGGCCGCCGGTGACCAGACCCACCAGCGCGTTGAGCAACACGATCCGGGCGATCGGCAGCGGTGCGTGTGCCATGCCGGTCGCAAATGCTGCCGGCAAATGGCCGGCACCGAACAGCAGCGCGGCCAGCACGATGGCCACGACAAACATCCACGGTCGGGCCACGCGTCGGTTGCAGTGTGCCAGCAGCCATACCAGCGCACCGACCAGCAGCAGGCGACATTCCACCTCTTCCACGATGCCGCCGTAAAACGATGCCAGAAAGCCGCGCCACGCCCAGCTCACGGCATGGGCGCCACGTTCGCCGGCATCTTTCGGACCGAGCAATGACAGCCCTGTGACCAGCAACGCTGCCAGCACGCCGAGCAGGATCGCCAGCCACCAGCATGCGCGCCGTGCGGGATCGCGGGGACGTCGGTAGATCCATACCCGCAACCACGGTGCATCCAGACCGTATGGGGTACCCAGATACAGACCCAGCCACGCAAGCAGCCAGCACAGCACGCCGGCCTGTACGACCTGCGCTGCCAGCACGACTGGGAGCGGCAATGGCAATGCAGCGAATTTCTGCGGCATCAACGCGAGCAGATAGGGCAGCAGCGCCAGCGTTGCCAGCATGCCGGCAACGCCGAGCAGCAGCGCAAGTTTCAGGTTTGGGCTGCGGGTCGGCAGCGCGGGAGGCGTGGCAGCCATGCGGATGTTCTCGATGGGTTCGCTCAGCGTGGCCGCTTGAAATACAGCACGGTCGGCTGCGCAATGCCGGCGCAGACGGCGGCGACCAGTTCCCAGCCCTGCGCGCCTTCGCGATTGAGCACGGCGATGGCCTCGTCATCCGTCGGCGTCAGCGTGAGTTGCAGGCCACCGCCGCCATGTTTCAGGGTTGTCACCTTGTATTCCCATGTTGCAGACATCGGTAATCTCCTCGATGGAATCAGCGTTGATGGAATCGGCCTCGATGAATCAGTTGTCGTCGTCCGTCACCGGTTCGCTCTTGCCGGGTTTCAGTCGGCCGGCCTTGCGCAGCGCCTCGCGCAACACGTATTCGATCTGCGCATTGACGCTGCGCAACTCGTCGTCCGACCAGCGTTGCATCGCGTCCAGCACGGCGGCACTGATGCGCAGTGGGTAGGCTTTTTTTTCAGCAGCCATGCCGGCTCAGTGCCGCATGCGTCCACGCCTTGCGGCGTGGCTCGCGATGAACACGATCAGGAGAATGGCGATCAGGCTTCCCATGACCACCTCCTCAGTACAGCGTGCCGGTATTCAACACCGGCTGGCTGCCGCGCTCGCCGCACAGCACCACCAGCAGGTTGCTGACCATCGCCGCCTTGCGCTCTTCGTCCAGATTCACCACACCGCGCTGGCTGAGTTGGGCCAGCGCCATCTCGACCATGCTCACCGCGCCTTCGACGATCTTGGTGCGTGCCGCGATGATGGCGCCGGCCTGCTGCCGCTGCAGCATCGCCTGGGCGATTTCCTGGGCGTAGGCGAGATGGCTGATGCGTGCCTCGACCACCTGCACGCCGGCCTTGCCGAGACGGGTCTGGATCTCGTCGCGCAGATGCGAGTTGATCACGTCGCCGTGGCTGCGCAGCGAAGGCTTGCCATCGTCGTGAGCATCGTACGGATAGCTCTGCGCCATCTGGCGCAGTGCCGATTCGCTCTGGATGTGCACGTAGTTCTCGTAGTCGTCGACGCAGAACACGGCCTCGGCGGTATCCAGCACCTGCCACACCACGACGGCGCCGATCTCGATCGGGTTGCCATCGTTGTCGTTGACCTTCAGTTTGCCGCTCTCGAAGTTGCGCACGCGTAGCGAGATGCGCCGCTTGGTGTAGAACGGGTTGGTCCAGCGCAGGCCTTCCTGCCGCACCGTGCCGGCGTATTTGCCGAACAGCTGCAGCACCTGGCCTTCGTTCGGTGCGACCTGGAAATAACCCTTGAGCAGGAATCCGTCGATCACCAGCAAGGCCATGCCGGTCAGCATGGGAGCCAGTGCCGGAGCGTCCGGCTGGGCATGGACGGTCGAGAACAGCAGTGCGACGCCGATGCCGGCCAGTACGAGGCACAGACCGATGAAGGGAATGCCGGCGACGGAAAAACCATTGCGTTCGTTCATGATGTTGTCTCCCAAAGGTTGGATAATTAGATATCGAATTGATATCACATGCAAGTGCCGATCGGGCACGTCCTCGGTCAGCCGGTGCGGGAGTCGCGCGGCCGCATACAATGCCGATTTACTTGCAGCGGAGAACCCGATGAAGCCATTCGGCACCCCCCATTCCGACCATGCGTTGCGCGTCCTGCTGCTGGGCGCGGGCGAGCTGGGCAAGGAGGTGGCGATCGAACTGCAACGCTACGCGGTCGAGGTGATCGCGGTGGATCGCTACGCGAATGCGCCGGCGATGCAGATCGCCCATCGCAGCCACGTGATCGACATGCTCGATGGCAAGGCGTTGCGCGCGGTGATCGAGCTGGAAAAGCCCGACCTGGTGGTGCCGGAGATCGAGGCGATCCACACGCCGACCCTGATCGAGCTGGAGAAGGAAGGTCAGCGGGTGATCCCGACCGCCCGCGCGGCGTGGCTGACGATGGATCGCGAAGGCATCCGCAAGCTGGCCGCCGAGGAATTGAAACTGCCGACCTCGCCATACCGCTTCTGCGATGACGAAGCCCAGTATCGCGACGCGGCCGTCGCCATCGGCTACCCGTTCGTGATCAAGCCGGTGATGAGTTCATCCGGCAAAGGCCAGAGCGTGGTGCGCAGTGCGGATGAATTGCAGCACGCGTGGGATTACGCACAGTCCGGCGGCCGCGCCGGGAAGGGCCGGGTGATCGTCGAGGGTTTCGTCGATTTCGATTACGAGATCACCATGCTCACCGTACGGCACACCGACGGCGTCAGTTTCTGCGCGCCGATCGGCCATCGCCAGGAGGACGGCGACTATCGCGAATCGTGGCAGCCGCAGCCGATGAGTGAAGTGGCGCTGGCCGAGGCACAGCGACAGGCCGCCGCGGTGACCGGTGCGCTCGGTGGCTGGGGCGTGTTCGGCGTGGAGTTCTTCGTCAAGGGCGATGCGGTGATCTTCTCCGAGGTCAGTCCGCGTCCGCACGATACCGGTCTGGTCACGCTGATCTCGCAAGAGCTGTCCGAGTTCGCGCTGCATGCGCGGGCGATCCTTGGCCTGCCGATTCCGGTGATCCATCAATACGGGCCGTGTGCCTCGTGCGCCGTGCTGGTCGAGGGCGATGGTGCGGCACCGCGTTATCACGGTGTCGGCGCCGCGCTGGCCGAGCCGGACACGCAGCTGCGCATCTTCGGCAAGCCTACCGTCAGTGGCCGTCGACGCATGGCGGTGACGTTGGCGCGCGCCGACACGCTGGAGGCGGCGGTGGGCAAGGCGATACGTGCGGCGGGGCATCTGCGCATCGAGTTGTGAGCGTGGGCGATGCGCTAGGCTTGAAAGACACGGCAGCTGATTGAGAGGAGAACAGGCATGGAGTCGAGCGGATTTGCGCACTGGCTGGTAGTTGTCGTGGAACTCTGCACGGCGTTCGCGCTGTTGCTGCTGGTATTGGCAGTGATGGTGGTGCTGGTGACCTGGGTGGTCGATCGCAACCAGACCGGCAATGCGGTGCTGCGCAACTTCCCGGTGGTCGGCCACTTCCGTTACTGGTTCCTGCATCTGGGCGAATTCTTCCGCCAGTACCTGTATTCCAGCGATCGCGAGGAGATGCCGTTCAACCGCGCCGAGCGCACCTGGGTCTACCGCGCCGCGAAGAACGTCGACAACACCAACGCGTTCGGCTCCAGCCGCGACCTGCGCGCCGAAGGCGTGCCGTTCTTCGTCAACGCGCCGTTTCCGGACCTCGGAGTGGATCACGTCAAGCCGGTGCCGGTGACGATTGGCCCATATGCGCGCGAGCCGTACAGCCACGCGCCATTCTTCAATATCTCGGCGATGAGTTTTGGCGCGTTGTCGGCGCCGGCGGTGCGCGCGTTGTCGCGCGGCGCGGCCAAGGCCGGCATCTGGATGGACACCGGCGAGGGCGGTCTGGCGCCGTATCACCTCGAAGGCGGTTGTGACATCGTGTTCGAGATCGGCACCGCCAAGTACGGCGTGCGCACGCCCGATGGCAAGCTCGACGACGACAAGCTGCTGGCGATCTGCGCGCACAAGCAGGTCAAGATGGTCAGCATCAAGCTGGGGCAGGGCGCCAAGCCGGGCATGGGTGGCCTGCTGCCTGGTGCCAAGGTGACCGCCGAAATCGCCGCGATCCGCGGCATCCCGGTCGGCGAGGATTCGCAGAGCCCGAACCGCCATCTCGATATCGGCAACGTGTCGCAGTTGATGGACAGCATCAGCCATATCCGCGAACTCACCGGCAAGCCGGTCGGTTTCAAGGCGGTGCTCGGCGGGGTGGAGTGGATCGGCGAGCTGTGCGATGAAGTGCACAAGCGCGGCATCGAGAGCGCACCGGATTTCATCATCGTCGACGGCTCCGAAGGCGGCACCGGCGCGGCGCCGCAGACGCTGATGGAAGGCGTTGGCCTGCCGTTGCACGAGGCCTTGCCGGCTCTGCTCGACATGCTGATCGTCAAGGGTCTGCGCGAGCGCATCAAGGTGGTCTGCTCGGGCAAGTGCATCACCGCCTACGACGTGGCATGGGCCTTGTCGATCGGCGCGGACTTCGTCAACTCCGCACGCGGCTTCATGCTGGCGCTGGGCTGCATCCAGTCACTGCAGTGCAACCGCAACACCTGCCCGACCGGCATCACCACACAGAACCCGAAACTGCAGCGCGGCCTGGTGGTGCTGGACAAGAGCGAGCGCGTCTACCACTACGCGACGAACGTCATGAAGGAAGTCGGCATCATCGCGCACAGCTGCGGCGTCAGCGAACCGCGTCAGCTCAATCGCGGGCATTGCCGTGTGGTGGGCGATGATGGGTTGTCGATTCCGCTGGAGAAGCTTTTTCCGTATCCCCAGGCGAAGCTGCCTGCTGCCGCTGAATGATTGCAGCAGCCCGCTGGCGGGCTCATGCAAATGCGTACATGCGTGCACGCTTACGACATCGCGACCCAGCCATCGGCCGTGCGTATCTGCAACGGCCTGAAGCGCCGCTTGTAATCCATCTTCGGGTGGCCGTCGATCCAGAAACCGAGATACAGCCATGGCACGCCACGGCGGCGTGCCAGCTCAACCTGCTGCAGGATCGCATAGGTGCCGAGGCTGCGCGCAGCTTCGTTGGGGTCGTAGAACGTATAGACGGCCGAAATGCCGTTGAGGCAGACGTCGGTGACCGCCACGGCGAGCAGGCGTTCGCCCAGACGCAATTCCATGAATAGCGTAGGGCTCCATGGCGCGGTGAGGAAGCGGCGGAAGTCGCTGGCTTCGGCATCGTCCATGCCGCCACCGGCGTGGCGGCTTTGCAGGTAGCGTTCGTACAGGCTGTGCCGTTCGCGGTTGTAGCCGGGGATCGATTCGCTGATGACGAGATCGGCATTGCGTTTCAGGCAGCGGCGCTGGGCACGGTCAGGCTCGAAGTTCGCCACGTCGATGCGGCACGGCGTGCAGGCATGGCATTGCGGGCAATGCGGGAAATACAGATGGCCACCGGCGCGGCGAAAGCCGCGTTCCAGCGCTGGGCCGTACAGCTGGTCAAGCTGCGGCGCGGCCGGGTCCAGCACCAGGTTCTGCGCCGTGCGGTCGGCGTAATAGCCGCATGCATGGGGCAGGGTCTGGAACAGGCGGACGGGATCGGAGCGGCGCATGTCCCGATTCTATGCCTGCGCAGCGGCAGCGCACCACCGGGTGTCAGATCACGTGCAGGTAACGCAGCGCCACCATCGCGAATCCAGCCAGCACCAGCAACAGCACGATGCGGCGCACGCGAGTCACGGTGTGCTCGCGCCGCATCTCCGGCGTGGGATTGCGGGCGGCAGCCAATTCCTCGCCGTGACGGATCACCGGCTCGATGCCGATGTCGCGCAGCAGCGCGCGGGCCTTGGTGTAGTCGTCGGCGTTGGTGATCCACACCTGCGCCCAACTGCTGCGGTCGTCGTTTCGCTGCGAATAACTGAAACGCTGCCAGGTCGGGCGGTTGTAGTTGGAGCGATTGGACACGGTGGCCTCGATGCCGTGTTCGGCCATCAGGGCGACCACGCGGTCGATGCTTTCGTTACGGGGTGAGGTATAGATCTGGCGCATGCGCGCAGTTTACGCGATCGGCTCAGTCACCGCGGACACGGATCAGCCCTTCCTGCGCGGTGGAGGCGACCAGCCGGCCGTCGCGGCTGAAGATCTGTCCGCGCGCCAGGCCGCGGCCACCCTGTGCGGTGGGGCTGTCGAACGAATACAACAGCCATTCGTCGACGCGGAACGGGCGATGGAACCACAGCGCATGATCGAGGCTGGCCACCTGCACGTTGTGGGTGAGGTAGGAAATGCCGTGCGGCAGCATGGCCGTGCCGATCAGGTGGAAGTCCGACGCATACGCCAGCAACGCGCGGTGCAGGATTGCCGAGTCGCCGATTGGCGAGGTCAGCTTGAACCAGATGTGCTGGATCGGCGGACGCTTGGCCGGATGGCGTTCGTCGCGCGGCCATACCTGGCGGAACTCGAATGGGCCGTCGACACCGAGCCAGCGTTGCAGCTTCACGGGCATTCGCGTCAGCTCGTCCGGCGGCAACGGATGCAGCGGTTCGATGTCTTCCGGCGCAGGAACTTCCGGCATCGTGGTCTGATGTTCGACGCCGTGCTCGGGGATCTGGAACGAGACCGAGCCATTCAGGATCGGCTGGCCGTGCTGGATCGCCAGCACCCGCCGCGACGAGAACGTGCCGCCATCGCGGGCGCGTTCCACGCTGTACACGATCGGTGCATCGATGTCGCCGGCGCGCAGGAAATAGGCATGCAGCGAATGTGCTTCGCGCCGCGGATCCACTGTTTCCTGGGCTGCCGCCAGCGCCTGTCCCAGCACCTGGCCGCCAAACACGTAGCGGGTGCCGATGTCGCGGCTCTGGCCGCGGAACAGGTTGTCCTCCAGCCGCTCCAGCTGCAGCAGATCGGCCAGTTCGGTGACGTGGTTTGGCGACATGGGAAAGCGCTCGGTTGTGGCGGCAAAGGCGCGATTATAGGGCGCCTCGAACGACTTTCCGGCTTTCCGCGGGAGCGGCTTCAGCCGCCATGCCCTGCATGATTCGTCGGGTCGGCACCATCGCGACTGAAATCGATCACACCGATCCGCTTCAATCCGCTATCGTCCAGCACCGCGCTCCATGGAAACAGTGGGCCAGGGTCGAGTTTGCGGTGGACTTCCAGTGCAGGGTCGTCGCTGGCCGGCATCATCGCGGTGTCCAGATCCTCATGGCCGGCGATCTGCCGCAGGTTCGGGAAATCATGGCGCAGCTGGGCCAGCAGGCCGCGTAGCGCACTGATCTGGACGGCGGGGTACGGTTCGGTCATCTGCTGATGCTGCGAATCCCACCAGTGTGGGTAGCGGCCCAGGTTGACCAGCTCGATGCCGATCGAGTTCGGGTTGTGGCCGCGCACATGATGGGCGACGTGGGTGCCTGGAACGTAGCGGTAAACCGCACCGTCCCGGTCGATGTAGTAATGGCCGCTGTTGCCGGCGCCGCTGGCATGCAGCACTTTCTCGCCGTACTCGCGGGCGGTGGCCAGATCGGGCAGCTCGGTGCAGTGGATCACCACCAGCTCGACCGCCTCGGCGGAGCGCTCGGGCAGTATGTCGACGTAGGGCAGCGGCTGGTCGCGGATGGTCAGAGGCATCGACCAAGTCTCGCACGCGCCCGGGCCGCCGGGAAACGCCGCCTGTTACCATGCGAGCCTTGCTTTCAGCAGTTTCATGGAGACCGCCATGCGCGGCCAGATCATTCTTTCGCACGGTTCGGACTCCAGTCCCGATGCCACCAAGGTCAGCGCGCTGGCCGCACAGGCCGAATCGCAGGGCTGGCACACGCAGCGGCCGGACTACCGCACCGACGACGCGCGCGGTCACGCCGGCTCGGTGGCGCCACGGATCGCCCGCCTGCGCGCCACCATCGAGGCGCTGGATGCGCCACCGCTGCTGGTCGGTTCCAGCATGGGTGCGTTCGTGTCCGGACTGGTCTCGCTGGATGTGCCGGTGGCCGGTTTGCTGCTGCTGGCCACGCCGAGCGGGATTCCTGGTTATGCGCGTGCGTTCGACCTGCGCCGTGAGGTGCCGACGCTGCTGATCCATGGCTGGCGCGATGACGTGTGTCCGCTGGCCGGCGTGCAGGCGTTCGCGGCCCAGCGTCGCCTGCCGCTGCTGGTGCTGGACGACGACCATCGGCTGACTGCCAGCATGGATGTGATCGCCGTGCAGTTCCGCACCATGCTCGATCGACTGACGGCCAGCGCATGAGTCACTACTTCGCCACCTGCCCGAAGGGGCTGGAATACCTGCTGCGCGATGAACTCATCGCGATCGGCGCCAGCGACGTGCGCGAGGCGCTGGCCGGCGCGCATTTCTCCGGCACGCTGGAGACCGCGTATCGCGTCTGCCTGTGGTCGCGGCTGGCCAGCCGCATCCTGTTGCCGCTGGCCGAGTTCGATGCAGCCGATGACGATACCTTGTATCGCGGCGTGCAGGAGATCGACTGGAGCCGGCATCTGGCCGCGCACGCCACCTTCGCGGTGGATGCGGGCACCGCGATGAGCAAGCTCACCCACAGCCAGTTCATCGGCCTGCGCACCAAGGATGCGGTGGTCGACCAGTTCCGCCAGCGCGACGGCAACCGGCCGGGCATCGACACCGATGAGCCGGACATCCGCATCAACCTGCGTCTGCGCCGCGATCGTGCGACCGTGTCGCTCGATCTTGCCGGTTCGCCGCTGCACCGCCGCGGCTGGCGCGAAGTGCAGGGCGAGGCACCGCTGAAGGAAAACCTCGCCGCCGCGATGCTGCTGCGCGCGCGCTGGCCGGAGGTATACGCCGCCGGTGGCGCCTTGCTCGATCCGATGTGCGGTTCCGGCACGCTGCTGATCGAAGGCGCCTTGATGGCGGCCGACGTGGCGCCCGGTCTGCGCCGCGAGTACTTCGGCTTCCTCGGTTGGCAGCAGCATGACATCGCGTTGTGGCGCGGTCTGCTCGACGAAGCGAATCAGCGCGCCGAAACCGGTCTGCGCAGCCTGCGCAGCGTGTTCTTCGGCAGCGACGTCGATCCGCGCATGGTGCAGACGGCCATCCGCAATGCACAGGAAGCCGGTGTGGCCGGCTTCTTCACGCTGGACCGGCAGGACATGACGCACGCCGCACCGCCACCGGGTGTCGACTACGGTTTGGTCATCACCAATCCACCGTACGGCGAGCGACTGGGCGAGCGCGCCGAGATGCCTAAGCTGTATCGCGCGCTGGGTGACACGCTGCGCTCGCGCTTCACTGGCTGGCGCGCCGCCGTGCTGGCAGGCGACGTGGAACTGGGTCGTGCCATGCAGCTGCACGCGGACAAGCGTTACGCACTGTACAACGGCGCGCTGGAAACCGTGCTGCTGACGTTCGATCTGAGCAAGCGCGAGGAAGCGCCGCGCGAGCCGAAGCCGCTGTCGGCCGGCGCGCAGATGCTGAAGAACCGGCTGGAGAAAAACCTCAAGCACTTGCGCAAGCGGCTGACCCGCGAAGGCATCCATTGCTGGCGTGCCTACGATCAGGACCTGCCCGAATACGCCGCCGCGATCGACGTCTACGGCGACACCAGCGGCGACGATCACCTGCACATCCAGGAATACCGCGCGCCGGCCGACGTCCCGGCCGACATCGCTCGCCTGCGCTTGCGCGAGATCGCCCGCGTCGCTGGCGAAGTGCTGGGCGTGCCGCGCGAACGCATCGCGATCAAGACCCGCGAACGCGGCAAGGGTGGTTCAAAGTACGGGCAGCTCGACCAGCGCAACGAGTTCATCGAGGTGGAAGAGGGTGGCCTGAAATTCCTGGTCAACCTCACCGACTATCTGGACACGGGGTTGTTCCTCGATCACCGGCTGGTGCGCGCGAAAGTGCGCGAGCTGGCGGACGGAAAGTGCTTCCTCAACCTGTTCGCCTATACCGCCACCGCCAGCGTGTACGCGGCGGCCGGCGGCGCGCTGGAAACCACCAGCGTGGACCTGTCGGCCACGTATCTGGAGTGGGCCTCGCGCAATCTCGCGTTGAACGGTTTCAGCGGTTCAAGTCACCGCCTGATGCAGTTCGATGCGCTGGAATTCCTGCAACGCGACCGCGGGCACTACGGGCTGATCTTTGTCGATCCGCCCACGTTCTCCAACTCCAAGCGCGCCGAGGATTTCGACGTGCAGCGCGATCACGTGAAGCTGCTCGATGCCTGCAACGAGCGGCTGACACGTGATGGCGTGATCGTGTTCTCCAACAACTTCCGCCGCTTCAAGCTCGATCGCGCAGAGCTTGAGCAGCGCTTCGAGATCGAGGACTGGACCGCGCCGAGCATCCCGTTCGACTTCGCCCGCCGCGCCGACATCCACGGTTGCTGGCTGCTGCGACGCCGCAAACCTGACGCCGGGATTAACCCCTGGGATAGCGCCCGCATCAAAAAGTGAACCCTTCAGTCCACATTAAGCACGCCGAACCGAGCATAGGCAGCGTCATTAACGGAGAGGTGTCATGACCAAGCGTTTCAGCAGTGCGAGCAAGCTGGCAGCCATCAGTCTGGCAGTCGCGGCAGCGGTGGCGATGCCACTCAGCGCGTCGGCTCGTGGCTGGGGCGGTCATGGCGGTGGCTGGGGTCATGGTGGTGGTTATCATGGTGGTTACCATGGCGGTTACTACGGTCATGGCGGTGGTCATTGGAGCGGTGGTCGCTGGATTGCCGGCGCGATCGTCACCGGAGCCGTGCTGGGTGTGGTGGCGGATGCCTTGAGCCCGCGGCCGGTGTACTACGGCGCGCCGGTGGTCTATGCCCAGCCGGGCGTGGTCTATCAAGACGGCCCGCCGGTGGTGCAGCGTCGCGTGGTCGAAACCCGCACCACGGTGTATGAGGAACCACAGCAAACGCGCTACATTCGCGACGATGGCTACGATCAGGGCTACAGCGACTGAAGCCGTTTCAGTCAAGTGCGATAGTGGTTGAAACAGAAGAGCCCGGCATGTCCGGGCTCTTCTGTTTTCAGTTTGCGCAGATTCAATGGGCAGGCATGGTCGTCGGCTGATCCGCGCCGCTGCTGTGACGCTTGGCGCGGGCACTCAATTGATCGAAGCGCGGCTTGTCGATCTTGCTGACCGACTCGATTGCGCAAGGTGGCTGGTTGCGTGAATGCACGGTCTCACCCACCTCGCCGCAGATGCGACCCTGGTTGACGAGGGCATTGGAGCGGTTGGGTCGGAAGACCAAGCCACGTGGAGGTATGCCCAATCGCGGGCACGCACTCTGCAGTGTCACCAGATAGCGCTTCGGGCCGGTACGCACAATGGCGGTGCGTGCGTCGACAATATGCCATTCGTTGATCTGGCTGGGATCGATGCAGTCGGAAGTGTGCAGTGGTGTGCGTGCCGACGGTGTCTCGGCGGCTTGCACGGTACTGGCACCGACGGTCAGGGCCAGCAACAGTAAGGGGATGATCGTTTTCATGGGCGTTACCTCGTCTGTTCGGGTAATACGCGTGCCGTGATGCAGTCACGGGAGCTGCATGCCGAGCGGAATGAGTCGACATGTGGGAGCGTCGCTGCAAAGTATCTGCCATCTAGATATCACAAGAAGTGAACGGTTAGCACGGCATGCTGCCCGGCATGTTTTTGAACCATCCATGCCGAGAGACCCTCCGTGCAGCGACGATCTCGCTGGCTGTGCTGGAGGGTCGGCGATGACCAGTGGGCAGTCGACATCGCCAGCCGGTATCGCGACGCGCTTTCGCCAGGTGCGGCAGCAGACGCTGGCCCTGTGCCGCGGTCTGAGCGCCGAGGATCTGCAACTGCAGTCGATGCCCGACGCCAGCCCCGGCAAATGGCACCTGGCACATACCAGCTGGTTCTTCGAGCAGTTCGTGCTGGGTCGCGACCAGGCCTACCGGCCGCGCGATCCGGCGTGGAACTACCTGTTCAACTCCTACTACCAGTCGGTCGGTCCGATGCATGCGCGGCCGCAGCGTGGCCTGTTGTCACGACCCTCGCTGGATGAAGTTCGCGGCTATCGGCACTACATCGACGACGCCGTGATCAAACTGCTGAGCCGGGACGATGACCCGGAGCTGGCCGCGCTGGTCGAGCTGGGCCTGCAGCATGAACAACAGCATCAGGAGCTGCTGCTGACCGACATCAAACACGCGTTCTGGTGCAACCCGTTGCAGCCGGCGTACCGCGCTGTGCAGGCAAGTCCGGAACCCGCGAAAACGGTGCCGCTGCGTTTCGTCGATGGCCGCGAAGGCATCGTCGAGATCGGCCATCGCGGCGACGGATTTGCGTTCGACAACGAAACCCCGCGCCACCGCAGCCTGCTGCAGCCGCACGCACTGGCCAACCGGCTGGTGACCAATGCCGAGTACCTGGCGTTCGTGCGCGAGGGCGGTTATCGCGAGCCGGGCCTGTGGCTGTCCGATGGCTGGGCCACGGTGCAGCGCGAAGGCTGGCAGCATCCGATTTACTGGCAGGACGACCTGATCAGCGAGTTCACACTGGCTGGCGTGCATGCACTCGATCCGCACGAGCCGGTATGTCACCTGAGCTATTACGAAGCCGAGGCGTTTGCCCGCTGGGCTGGTGCGCGCTTGCCGACCGAGGCCGAATGGGAGTCGGCCGCACAGGGCGTCGCGATCGACGGCAACCTGCAGAACGAGCAACGTCTCCAGCCACGTGCGGCGAGCGGCGATACGGCTCTGCTGCAGATGTATGGCGATGTGTGGGAATGGACCGCGTCGCCCTACATCAGTTATCCGGGCTTCCGCCCGCTGCCCGGTTCGCTGGGCGAATACAACGGCAAATTCATGTGCGGCCAGTGGGTGTTGCGCGGCGGTTCCTGCGTCACCCCGCGCGATCACATTCGCGCCAGCTACCGCAATTTCTTTCCACCCCACGCCCGCTGGCAATTCGCCGGGCTGCGACTGGGACAGGACCGATGAGCAGTGTGCAACCCTGTGGTGTCAGCGACGACGATCGTCGCCCGCCGGTAAACGATTTGCTGGAAATCGCCCAGCGCGGTCTCGGCGCCAAGCCCAAGCGCTTGCCGTCGTGGCTGTTCTACGACGAGCGCGGTTCCGACCTGTTCGACGAGATCTGCGAACAACCGGAGTATTACCTCACCCGTTGCGAAATCGCGCTTATGGACGCGCATGCGGCCAGTATTGCCGACACGCTCGGCAGCGAGGTGCGGCTGGTCGAATACGGCAGCGGCAATGCGCGCAAGACCCGCATGCTGCTGGAGCATCTGCATGCGCCGGTTGCCTATGTGCCAGTGGAAATTTCGTCCGAGCCGTTGCGGCAGAGTGTCGAGCGGCTGGCAAGGGAGTTTCCACGATTGCCGCTGCAGCCACTGTGCGCCGACTTCAGCAAGCCGCTGCGGCTGCCGATTCCGCCGCGTGCGCCGCGTCGCACGGTGGTGTATTTCCCCGGCTCCACCATCGGCAATTTCGAGAACCGCGAGGCGGCCATGCTGCTGCGCAAGATGCGCAACGAGATGGGCGACGCCGGCGGCATCTTGATCGGGGTGGATTTGAAGAAGGATCCGGCCGTGATCGAGGCGGCCTACAACGATCGCGCCGGCGTCACCGCCGAGTTCACCCTCAACATGCTGACCCGGTTGAATCGCGAAATCGGCAGCAACTTCGAACTGTTCGCGTTCGCGCATCGCGCGCACTACAACCCGATGGCCGGGCGCATCGAGACGCATATCGTCAGCCGCTGCGAGCAGCAGGTGAAAGTCGGCCGGGTGAACGTGGCGTTCCGTGCGGACGAGACGGTCCAGGTCGAATACAGCTGCAAGTATTCGCTGGAGGATTTCGCCGCATTGGCCGCCAGGGCCGGACTGGCGGTGCAGCAGGTGTGGACCGATCCGCAGCAGATGTTCAGCGTGCAATACCTGGTGCGCGCCAGTGCGGTGGTGCGCTGAGTGCCAGCCAGGGCGCGGCTTGCGCATGCCCTGGCTGAAACGGTTTACCTGACGCCGTACAGTGCCTTCACGTCGCGGCTCAGCGCCGACTGGCTGTCCGGTCGCGCGTAGAACATGTGGCCGCCCGGATAGCTCTTCACCTGCACGCGGGCCGGGTCGCCCATCGCCGGCATCTGGTCGACGATCAGCACCGAGGCCATGAACGGGCATGACAGGTCGTCCCAGCCATGCGCGATCAGCACGCGCAGGCCCGGGTCGTTCGCGACCGCTTCGCGCAGCTGCGCCACCGAACCCTTGTTCGCATCGTCGTCCTCATGCCACAGCTTGTTCACCTCGTAGCTCAGCGCGTTGTAACGGCCCTCGAATTTCCAGCCCACGGTCTGGGTGACGAAGTTGACCATCGCGCTGGTGGTCGGCGCGATGATGCCGTTGAGGATCGGATCGCCGGTCTGTTGATGCGGTGCATACGGGAACGGATCCCATGCGGTGACGTTGGAGTCGTAGCGACTGCCGAGCCGGCCTTCGGCGCGATACACCTCGCGCAGATAAGCCTGGGTTTCCAATCGGCCGCCGGAGCGCTTCACGAACAGCGGATCGAGCCCGGTCAGTTCGGTGACCTTCCTGATCACGCGATCGGTGGCCTGGGGATCGGAGCGGCCCCGCATCAGGTCGCTGGCGTATTCGCCGCGGGTATACTCGATGACGCCGGCCATCGCCTCGGGCGTCAGCTTGTGTTCGCGTTCCAGGTGCGCGGCGGCGATCGAGGGCAGGGTGAGCATCCACGGCAGCGGCGACACGTTCTCGTCGTCCGATGCGGCCGGGTCCAAGTACGGCGACAGCAGCACCACGCCGTTCATCGCCACGCCGAGCTGGGTCTGCAGGTAGGCGGTGATACGCGGACCGCGGAAGCCGCCGTAGCTTTCGCCGACTAGGTATTTGCGCGAAGTCATCCGGCCGTTCTTGACCAGCCAGTCGTAGACGATGCGCGAGAGGTACTTGATGTCCGTGTCGGTGCTGTAGAACTGTTTGGTCGCTTCCTTGTCGTCGACCAGTGCCCGGCTGTAGCCGGTGCCAACCGGATCGATGAACACGAGATCGGTGAAACCCAGCCAGGTGCCGGGATTGTCGTGTAGCGTTGCCGGTGCCGAGGGCGTGTCGCCCTCGACGCCGAAGTTCACTTTCTTCGGCCCGATCGCACCGAAGTTCAGATACACCGACGACGCGCCCGGCCCGCCATTGAGTGCGAACGTCACCGGCCGGTCTTTGCCGGGCATGGTGTAGGCGGTGAACACCACTTCGCCGGTGATCTCGCCCTTCTCGTCGCGCACCGGCAGCGAACCGACGGTGGCGGTGTACTTGAGCGTCTTGCCGTCCACTGCGGTGGTTTGCGTCACCCGCGCATCGGCCGGGAGCGGCGGCAGATGGAAGCCGTTGCTGTTGGCTTTGTCCTCGGCTGCAGCTGGCTTGTGAGTGTCGGCTGCCAGCGTCGATGTGGTGTTGAAGCCGGCCAGCACGAAGGTTGCCAGCAGGGCAGTTTGCACGGACTTGCGCACGGATCACTTCCTCGCGGACGAAAGCGCCAAGCCTAACCGGCGGCGCGGCGGCGGGAGTGTGCGTAAAGGCATGGGTGACGGTGTGCCACCCTGCGAGACTGGCTCATGCCTGGGCCAGCGCACCGTCGATGAACTGCTGCAGCTGTGCCGCATTCAGTGCACCGGATTGCCGTGCGATCTCGCGCCCATGGCGGAGCATGATCAAGGTCGGAATGCTGCGGATATTGAAGCGCTGGGCCAGTTGCGGTTGCGCCTCGGTGTCGAGCTTGGCCAGCCGCAGGCGCGGCTCGAACTTGCTGGCGGCCTGCACAAACACCGGTGCAAAACCGATGCACGGCCCGCACCATGGCGCCCAGAAGTCCACCAGTACCGGCAGGTCGCCGCGGCCGGCGACAGCGTCGAAGTTCGTCGCGGTCAGTTCGGCCGGATGCCCGTCAAACAATGCCCGTTTGCAACGGCCGCAGGTTGGCTGTTCGCCGATGCGTTCGGACGGCACGCGGTTCAGCGCGCCGCAATGCGGGCAGGGGATGTTCAGCGGTGTACTCATGGCAGACTCCGGCAATGGATGGACGCACGCGCCATCATTAACAAGATGGCGGCGCTGGTCCGCAAACCCAAGCTGACTGCAGCTAACTGAAGCCGCTCAACATGCAGAAACGTGTCCATGACTCCAGGTCACCCATGTCGCGCCCATCACTGCCTGGCGCAGTCGCACTCGGCATGTGCTGGACCTTGCCCAATACCTTGCTCGGTTTGCTGGCAGCACTCATCGGAATTGCGTTCGGCGCGCGCATGCGCTGGCATCCACGCGAGCGGGCACTGGTGGTGCGGCGCTGGCCGTGGGGTCGGGGCGGCGCACTGACCCTGGGCAACGTGATCGTGCATACCGGCGAGCGGCTGGATACGCCTTGTCTTACCTACGCCCATCGCGCCGGCCGTGGTATCGAACCGCCGGTGTCGCTGGCCGATCATGAGCGTGCGCATGTGTATCAATACATGCTGCTCGGTCCGTTGTTCCTGCCGCTGTACTTGTTGTGCGGTGGAGTCAGCGTGCGCAACCCGTTCGAGCGCGCGGCGGATCGCTATGCGCGCTCAGGACGTGGCTGGTGGCCGTGGTCGCATCATGCGTCGTTGCCACAGAAAAATCGGTAGCCCGGCAAGTACCAGCACACCATCCTGCGGTCGGGATTCGTTGCGCCTCGGGAAGAGCATATCGGCCATGGGCAACGTGCGAGTGGTATGCGATGCCGGAGTTATTGACTGTCAGGGCGACTTGCGGGAAGGGTGACTGCTCAGTCCACAGGCGAGGTGGCCTGAACCACCCCGCCCGCATCTATCTTTTGATCACGCGATCAGTGACCTTGCTGATCGTCTTTCTTGTCGGCTGGTCTGGCCTTGCCAGGTTTGGCCGGTTGCGCATGGCCGGCAGCCTGGGCCGGTCGACCCGTCTGCGGCCGATTGAGCTGTGCGGGACGTGCAGATTGCGGCGGACGACCAGGCTGGGCGGGACGTGCGGGTTGTGGCGGTCGATTGCCGTGCACGGGGCGCGTGGGCTGCGTGGGTCCGGTCGGCCGCGACGGCGTCGGCCGGGTTGTCACTGGCGGACGCGGACGGTTGACTGGCGGGCGGCCATGACCGGGAGCACCATGCACCGGTGGCCGATACGGATGGCGCAGCGGCGGTGGTGGCGGCCGACGTACGACGGGGCGGTGATACCACTGTGTACGCTGGCGATAGAACGGCCGGCTGCGATAGTAGTTGTCCCACTAGGTACCGATCACGAAGGTGACGATCGGTATGCCGATCTGCGCACCGTAGGACGGCAGCAATACTGGCCGATCCTGGTACTCGTATTCGATGTAGTTGCCGGCGACCCAGCCGCGATTCCCGTAGACGATCACGTCACACCATTCCCAGCCGCCGGTGCAGCCTTGCACGTTGACTTCAGTGCCGGCCGGAATCCGATCGATCAGCGGATAGCCCACATCGGGGCCGGCACGCATGGTGACGTTGCCCGTGACGTAACCGTCAGCGGCTTGCGCGAGTGCGGGAAAGGCCAGTGACGCTGACGCCAGCGACAGGGATGCAAGAGCGAACCGAAACAAACGTTTCATGCGGTGATCTCCAGCAGTGTGGATGTCGCCCACAGTATAGGCGCGTGTCGAGTGACGGCTTTGTTGGCAACCTGGCGGCAGGTCATGCCCGGTACATCGCCGTTTACTCAGCGTGTCGTCCGCGCAACAAAACGCAATGCCACGAGTTTATGCAATAGCGCGAACCGATCGATTGCGGATCGTCGTCGAAGGCATGGTCGCGTTGGTTGATGCCGGCATATTGATCGTTGAACGTGCAGATGGAGGGCTGGCTGTGATCAGGTGAATGATCGCCGCTCGCGATCCTGCATGCCGGAGGCACTCGGAGCGGACACTTACATGGCGAACTGCGGCAGGGTGGCGCCTCGGAAGATACTGATTCATGCGTCGCCAGTCAGCAAAGCAGCCGGACGGAATGATTTCAGGTCAAACCGCCCGACTGTGTTGCGTGATCAGCGGTCAATGACCACCGTTGTCGCCGTGATCATCCTTCTTGTGCTCGGCGGGTTTGCCTTCGTGGCCACCACCGTGGACCTGCGCTTCACCGCGCGCCGGGCCAGCTTGTTGCTGCGGGTGGGCGCCGGGGTTCGGGCCACGCTGCTGCTCACGCTGCTGCTGTACGCCTGCCTGCCGGGGGCGCTGATATTGCGGTTCCTCACGATTTCCGGCTTGCTGCTGGGGGCGTTGGTATGGCTGTGCGGTGCGACTCTCGTTGGAGCCGTGCCACTGCCCGGCGTTCTGACCATGTTGCTGTGGTGCGCCGGACTGCTCCGGACGCTGGTATTGCTGGGCGGGGCGACTCTCGTTGGAGCCGCGCCATTGCCCAGGGTTCTGACCATGTTGCTCTGGTGCGCCGGACTGCTCCGGATGCCGGTATTGCTGGCCGGGGCGATTGCCGTCCTGACCATGCCACTGCCTGCCGCCGTCCGACATCGACCGTCCCGAATACGGACGATCCATCGGCCGCGGCGGCGGCCGGTGCGGCATGGGGCGGCGGTACCATTCGTCGCGATCACGATAGAACGGCCGACCGCGATAGTAGTTGTCCCAGTAACTGCCGATCACGAAGCTGACGATCGGAATGCCGATCTGCTCGCCGTATTCAGGCAGCAGCACGGGCTGGTCCTCGTATTCGTATTGAATGAAATTGCCGGCGATCCAGCCGCGACTGCCGTCGTTGGCGTTGATCACATCGCACCATTCCCATCCATCGGTGCAGCCCTGCACGTCGACTTCGGTGCCGGCGGGAAGCTGGTCAACCAGTGGATAGCTTGGATCGGGGCCGGCACGCAGATTCACGTTGCCGGTGACATAGCCATCCGCCGCCTGTGCCAACGCGGGGAAGGCCAGTGAAAGTGAAGCCAACGACAGTGAGGCAAGGGCAAGACGTGTCAGCCGATTCATGCACGCGATCTCCCGCGGTGGGTGTCGTCTGCAGTATATGCGCGTGCCTGTACGTCGATGTCGAGGGTGGCCTGGAGGCGGGTTATATCCGGTACATCGCCGGTATATCGACGGTACAGCTCAGCCTGCTGTCCGTGCCACGAATCGCAACGCCACTGAGTTCATGCAGTAGCGCAAACCGGTCGGTTGCGGACCATCGTCGAAGACATGGCCGAGGTGGCTGTCGCAGCCGGCGCAGCTGATCGCGGTGCGATCCATACCGAACATGGGGTCGCGATGCTCGATCACGTTGCGCTTGGCGATTGGCTGCCAGAAGCTGGGCCAGCCGGTGCCGGAGTCGAATTCGGTCGCTGCGTCATACAGCGCGGTGGTACAGGCGACGCAACGGAACAGGCCGGCGGCGGCGGGTTTCTCGTGCTCGCCGCTGAACGCCAACTCGGTGCCTTCGCGACGCATGATTTCGTACGCCGCCGGCGACAGTCGTTGATGCCATTGCGCGTCGGTCAGAACCAGCTTGGGTACCTGACGCGGGCCAAGGTCGCGACCATCGTCGCCGAAGATCTCCAGCAACACGTTGCCGGGTTGACCGACCGGCGTGTTGGCGGCGGCAAACAGGCGCGGTATGACCAGGCCACTGCCGGCCACCAGCAGTGCGCCGCTGGTGAATGCCGCGCGCAGGAAACGGCGGCGATCCATCGCGAGGGTTTCATCGATGCGTGACATGGCGACCTCCGTGGGTGTGTTTCTGTGGGAGCGACTCAAGTCGCTCCTGCACGGTCAATACGATCAACCGAACGTGAAGGCGTACGCCTGTACGCCGGGATCGAGGAAGGTGATCCGGAACAGCCGCTCGCCGCTGCCGTTGGCCTGGCGCACCAGCTGGTACAGGCGCTGGCCGGTGATGCTGCCGTTGCCGTCGGCGTCGGTATCCATGCCGTGATCGGCACCGGGGGCCTTGCCGTCGATGGTGACGCGGAAACGGATCGGCTTGCCGTCGCTGGCCGGGCCGAGCACCAGGTGCAGGTCGCGACCACGGAAGCGGTAGACGATGCTGCCGCCGGTCTGGTCCAGCTGCGCGTTTTCGTCATGCACGATCCAGCGTCCGTCGAGCGACCACTGGTCGGCCGCGAGCGTGCCCGGTGCGTGGTAATCCGCGGCGTCGTCATGTGCCACCTTGCCGCCGACGAAGTTCTGCGCGCGTGCATAGCCGACATAGGTTTCCGGCGAACGGGTGGGATCGTTCGACGCGGCCGCTTCGACGCCATGATGGTCGTCGCTGACGTAACCGCCCGGCAGGCTTTTCTGGCCGGCTGCGGTCAGCAGCTGGCGGATCACGTCCTCGCTTTCCCGGTAGCCGCCTTCGCCGAAGTGGTGATGGCGGATCTGACCCTGCGTGTCGATGAAGTAGTGCGCCGGCCAGTACTCGTTGTTGAAGCCTTTCCAGATTGCATAGTCGTTGTCCAGCGCGACCGGATAATCGACGCCCAGATCCTTGACCGCCTTGGTCACGTTGGCCGGATCCTTCTCGAACGCAAATTCCGGTGCGTGCACGCCGATCACCACCAGGCCGTGATCCTTGTATTTGTCGGCCCAGCCGCGCACATACGGCAGCGAGCGGATGCAGTTGATGCAGGAATAGGTCCAGAAATCGACCAGCACCACCTTGCCGCGCAGTGACTCGGTGGTCAGCGGCGGGCTGTTCAGCCATTGCGTGGCGCCGATCAGCGACGGCAGCTGGCCTTCCACCGGCAACGGCTCGCCGGCTTTCAGCGCAGGCTGCGGAGCCGGTGCCGGGCGTACGGCGTTGATGAGCTTCTGCTCGATGCCACCGGTGCTGGCCAGCGAGACACGGGTGAGCAGGCCGGTATCCAGCCCCAGTGCGATCGCGGCGACGCCGCACAGCACCAGCACGCCGAGTGCGCGACGCACCCACTCACCGGCACCGAGCGATCGCTTCATCAAGGCGAACACCTTGCCGCCGATCAGCAATGCCAAACCCAGCGAGGTTGCCGCGCCGGCGGCATAGGTGAGCAGCAGCAAGGTGGTCTGCACGCTGGCGCCGTTCAGCGCCGCGCCGGTCAGCAGCAAGCCCAGGATCGGGCCCGCGCACGGTGCCCACAGCAGGCCCGTGGCGACGCCGAGGCCGGCCGCACCCCAGATCGAATCGCCATCGCCGGCCGAGCGCTGCGACAACCGGTTGCCCAGCGCCACGAACGGGCGGCTGATCCATTCGGCCAGATGGGCCGACAGCAGGGTCAGGCCGAGGAAGGCCAGCACCACCATCGCCACGTAGCGGCCGTACTGGTTGGCATGCACGGCCCAGCCGCCGCCGAGGGCGGCCAGCGTGGCCACCGCGGAAAACGTGATCGCCATGCCCAGCAGCATCGGCAGGCCGTTGCGCATGAAGGGCTTGTCGGAACGGGCGAACACGAACGGCAGCACCGGCAGGATGCATGGGCTGAGGATGGTCAGTACGCCGCCGAGATAGGCGAGGATCAACACGAGCATGGGAGCGTCATCCGAGGAAGGTTGTCTGGTTATTCGCCGACAGTCTGGCAGTGGTTACCTGCAGGTACGAGGTAACGCCCGCCGCAGATGCAGCGAAGAGCTGATAGACGTTCCGCCATGGATCGAGCATGCCGCAAGCCTTGACCGCCACCGGCTTCATGGGTCTAGATAGTGGACTTTCCCGTGGGATGAGTCTCGTCCGGACCGTGCCAGTCGAATCCGCTACCGCCAGCACCAGCGAAACGCCCGACCAGCGTCGGGCGGCGTGGATGGCTGCCGCGCAGACCGGCGATCGGCGTGCCTACGAGAAGCTGCTGGCCGAGTCGGTGGCGTTGATCCGCGCGGCGGCACGGCGTCAGGGCGTGTCGCAGGACCATCTGGATGACGTGGTGCAGGAAACCCTGATCACCGTGCATCGCGTGCGGCACACCTACGATCCGACGCGTTCATACGATGCGTGGCTTACCGCGATTGCCAACCGCCGCGCGATCGACGCGCTGCGCAGCCGCGGTCGCCGCGACAGTCGCGAGCTGCACGACGAATTCGCGCTCGACAGCCACCCCGACGCCGACGATGCCAGCGCCGCCACCGAAAGCGGGCAACGTGCGCAACGCCTGCGTGAGGCGATCGCCGAATTGCCGCCGGGTCAGCGCGAGGCGGTGGAGCAGCTTGGCCTGCGCGAGCGATCGTTGAGCGAGGCCGCCGAAATCACCGGACGCAACAGCGGCGCATTGAAAGTGAACCTGCATCGCGCGCTGAAGGCGCTGCGCGAACGTTTTCATGGAGAACCCTGAGACCATGTCCGACCCGCGACCCTATGAGGCACTGATCGACCGCCTTGGCACCGAGCTGGTGCCGGTGCGGCGTCTGCTGCCGCCATGGCTGCGTACCGCCGGTTGGCTGCTGGCGGTGGTGGCGATCGCCATCGTGCTGCTGATGCATTACGGCGCGGATCCGATGCTGCGGCGCTGGGCCGGCACACCGGATCTCGGCTGGGCTGGCATGGGTGCGGCGATCACCGCGATCACCGCAGCGTGGGCTGCGTTTGCCTTGGGCGTACCGGGTCGTCGCGCAGCCTGGGCATGGTTGCCGCTGCCGGGTGCCTTGCTGTGGATCGGCGCCAGTGGTCTCGGCTGTCTGCGCGAATGGGTCGCACCGGGTACCCAGGTCGCCAGCGTGCATCAATCCGCCGATTGCCTGGTCTTCATCATCAGCTTCTCGATCCCGCTGTCCGCGCTGCTGATCGTGCTGCTGCGGCGTGCCTGTCCGTTGCGGCCGGTGCTCACTGCGGTGTTGATCGGTCTCGCCAGCGCGGCGGCATCGGCCAGCCTGCTGGAAATCTGCCACTCATTCGATGCCGCCGCCACCGATCTGCTGACGCATGCGCTGGCGGTGGCCGTTGTCGTTGCGGTCAACGCCGCGATGGGCGGTCGGTTGTTGTCGAAAGCCTGATCCGGCTACGGTCTAATCGCGAAAATTGTCGAACTGTAGCGGCAGCTCGACATCCGTCTTGCGCAGCACCGCCATGGCGTCCTGCAGGTCGTCGCGCTTCTTGCCGGTGACGCGCAGCTTGTCGCCGTTGATCTGCGCCTCGACCTTGAGCTTGGCGGCCTTCAGCGCCGCAACCAGTTTCTTCGCCACCGGCTGCTCGATGCCTTGCTTGACGGTGATCTTCTGCCGCGAGCCGCCCAGGTTGGTTTCCGGATCGCCGATGTCGAGCGCACGCGTGTCGATCTTCCGCGCCACCAGCCGGGCACGCAGGATGTCCAGCATTTGCTGCAGCTGGAACTCGCTGGGTGCGCTCTGGGTGATGACGAACTCGTCCAGCGCGTACGACGCGTCCTGACCCTTGAAGTCGAAGCGGGTGGACAGCTCGCGGTTGGCCTGGTCGACCGCATTGGTCAGTTCGTGTTTGTCGACTTCGGAGATCACGTCAAAGGAGGGCATGGCGGCGGCTCGCTGGAAACAGGGTCAAAGTGTAAGCGATGCGACTGGGCGATAATGCGCGACTTATGCGGTGCAAGGGTGCGAATTCGTGAAAATGGACGTGCTGATCGTCGGCGCTGGCGCCGCCGGGCTGATGTGCGCGATTACCGCCGGCCAGCGCGGTCGTCGCGTGCTGGTGGTCGATCACGCCAACAAGGTCGGCAAGAAGATCCTGATGTCCGGCGGCGGGCGCTGCAATTTCACCAATACCGGTGCGACCCCGGCGAACTACCTGTCGGCCAATCCGCATTTTGCCAAGTCCGCACTGGCGCGTTACACGCCACGGGATTTCATCGCGCTGGTCGAGAAACACCGCATCGCCTATCACGAGAAGGAACTGGGTCAGCTGTTCTGTGACGACTCGTCCAAGCAGATCGTGCGCATGCTGCTGGACGAATGCGCCGCCGCCGGTGTCACGGTGGAGGCGAACTGCGGCGTGCAGCGCGTGCGCAAGACGCCGGAAGGTTTCAGCGTGCTCACCACGCGTGGCGAAGTGCACGCCGAATCACTGGTGGTGGCCAGCGGTGGCCTGTCGGTTCCCAGCATGGGCGCCAGCGGCTTCGGTTACGAACTGGCACGCCAGTTCGGTCATGCCGTGCTGCCCACGCGCGCCGGGCTGGTGCCGTTGACCCTGAGCGGCAAGCATCAGGAGCATTACCAGGATCTGGCTGGCGTGGCGCTGCCTGCGGTCGAGACGCGCGTGGGCAAGCAAAGTTTTCGTGCGGGCCTGCTGTTCACCCATCGCGGCATCAGCGGCCCGGCCATCCTGCAGATTTCCTCGTACTGGAAACCCGGCGACGATCTGCGCATTGACCTTCTGCCGGATCAGGATGTTGGCGCCTGGCTGGTCGAACAGCGCACGGCCCGACCATTGGCGGAATTGAAAACCGTGCTCGGCGAGGTGTTGCCGAAACGGTTGGCACAGCGGTTGTGCGAGCAATGGTTCCTCGCTCCTCAAGGCAGCGGCAATCCCTGGCCGCTCCCCGCGTCCGAAAGTCGGCCGATGCGCCAGTACCGCGAAGCCGAGCTGGAGCAGATTGGCGCACAGCTCAACGCATGGCCGATCACTGCCAGCGGCACCGAAGGCTACCGCACCGCCGAGGTAACTCTTGGCGGCGTCGATACCGATGGCCTGTCCTCCAGCACGATGCAGTCGAAACTGGTGCCGGGGCTGTATTTCATCGGCGAAGTGGTCGACGTCACCGGCTGGCTCGGTGGCTACAACTTCCAATGGGCGTGGGCCTCGGGGCAGGCGGCGGGCGAAGTGGTCTAGCTTGCGGCTTCGCATGCCATGAACACGGTGCGTGCTTGACTGCACGACACTCGACGAGGAGGAGACCTGCATGAAAGTCGGATTTATCGGTCTTGGCGCGATGGGCAGCGCGATGGCCAGCAACCTGCTGGCAGCCGGGCACACGTTGACGGTGTGGAACCGCTCCGTCGCGGCCACCGAACCGCTGGCATCGCTTGGCGCAAAAGTGGCGCGTACCGCCGATCGGGCCGCACAGGGCGAGGTATTGTGCAGCATGCTGGCAAACGACCAGGCGGTGCGCGAGGTATTCCTCGACGGCGGCCTGCTCGATGCAATGGATCGCGGTACCGTGCATGTGAACCACGCCACGATCTCGGTGGCGCTGGCGCAGCAGCTTGTCGAGGAACACGCCAAGCGCGGGTTGGCGTATGTGGCAGCGCCGGTGTTTGGACGGCCGGACATGGCGGCTGCGGCGAAGCTGAATATTCTCGTTGCTGGACAATCCGCCGCGATCGAACGTGTGCGGCCGCTGCTGGAGGCCATGGGCAGCAGGCTGTGGCCACTGGGCGACGCACCGGAACGCGCGAATGTGGCGAAGATCGCCGGCAATTTCATGCTGGCCGCGGCGATCGAGAGCATGGCCGAGGCGACCGCACTGACCCGTGCGCACGGCGTCAGCGCGGCGGATTTCCTCGAGGTGATGACGAACACCTTGTTCGCCGCACCGGCCTATCAGGGTTACGGCAAGCTGATCGCCGAGCAGCGCTTCAAGCCGGCCGGATTCGCGTTGCCGCTGGGGCTGAAGGATGTCGAGCTTGCCCTGACGGCAGGTTCGGCGGTGCGCGTGCCATTGCCGTTTGCCGGGGTGTTGCGCGACAGTTTGCTGGAGGCTTTGGCCGCCGGTGATGCGGAACTGGACTGGTCGGCACTGGCGCTGGTTGCCGCGCGTCGCGCGCACCTGGATGATCGCGGATAGGTTCTATCCGTGTGCGGTGGATGTCACGCCACCTGCGGCTCCCAGGCCAGCGTGCCGTCGACCACGGTATGGCTGCGTCCGCCAACCCAGATCCCGGTGCCGTCGATCTGCACGATCAGTCGCGCGTCATGGCCGATCTCGCGCCCCTGGCTGACCTGATAACCACGAGCCAGCGTGCCGTGCGGTTCGGCGTGGGCGATATACGCGGCGATCAGGCCGTTGGCGGCACCGGAAGCAGGATCCTCGACGATGCCGACGCCAGCCGGAAACGCGCGCACGACGAGTTGATGGTCGGGGTGGTGACTTCTTGCGAACGCGCACAATCCCATGCTGTCGCTGGCCTTGGCCAAGGCACCAATCGCAGCATGGTCAGGCTGCCAGGCACGCAGGCTGGCTTCGTCGGCGACCTCGGCCAGCCACCAGCGCCGTCCGCCATCGACCAGGGCCGGCGGCAGCACGCCGAGTCCGATGCCGGTCAGCGCCGCCGGCAGCAACGGGTGTGCCTCGCGGCCGGTATCCAGCACGCGTTCGCCGGGCGACTGCAGCAGCAACTCGCAGGTGGCGCCGTTACCTTCGACACGGATCGGCAATACACCGGCAGCGCATTCCTGCCACAGCAGGCCAGCGCGTGCTTCGGCCAGCCCACAGGCCAGCGCTGCATGGGCGCTGCCGATGCTGGGGTGGCCGGCGAACGGGATTTCCTTGTGCGGGGTGAAGATGCGCACGCGGTAACTGGCCTTGGGATCGACCGGCGGCAGCAGGAAGGTGGTTTCGACCAGCGCCGTCCAGCGCGCGAAACGCTGCATCGCTGCATCGTTCCAGTCATCCGCGCCGATCACCACGCCAAGATGATTGCCACCGCCAAGGCTGGCGGCAAAGACGTCCAGGTGCAGGTAACGGAGCGAAGCCATGGATATGTCCATCAGGCGGAAAACGGCCGCATAAAGCGGCGAATCATAGCGGTGCAGCGGTGTTCTGGGCAGTGATCTTCCGGAATATCGACGAACGGGCGAGGCATAAGCGATTATCGGACGGCTCGCCGTACATGTGAGAAGTCGACAAGCATGAGCCAGCGCGCCAAGATGCCAAGCTTTGTGCACTTGCCACGGAACCGTTCATGCCGATTACCCTCGTCATCATCGCCATCACCTGCATCATCTCGTTCATGGCATTCAAGAACAGCCGGCTGATGAACGACCTGATCCTGTGGCCGCCGGCAATCACCCGCCAGCGCGAATACCACCGGCTGGTGACCTACGGGCTGGTGCACGCAGATTTCAACCATCTGCTGTTCAACATGTTCACGCTGTTCTTCTTCGGCCGGGCGATGGAGGGGTTCTTCGCCGATCGACTGGGCATGTTCGGTTTCGCGTTGTTCTATATCGGCGGCCTGGTGATCTCGATCCTGCCCACCTATCTGAAGAACCGTGGCAATCCGAACTACCGCAGCCTCGGCGCCTCGGGCGCGGTGTCGGCGGTGCTGTTCGCCTACATTCTGATAGCGCCGTGGTCGCGCATCATCGTGCTGGTGATCCCGATGCCGGCAATCGTCTATGCGGTGCTGTACACCGGCTACTCGATCTACATGGACCGGCGCGGGCAGGGCAACATCAACCACAGTGCGCATTTGTGGGGCGCGGCTTACGGGGTGATCTTCACCTTGCTGGTGGACTCGCGGGTGTTGCCGCATTTTCTCAACGCGCTGATGCAACCGGGCATGCGATAAGCCATTTGCGGGCGCTGCTGCCGATCGTCTCGTGTGCTGATGATGAATGGTTTCCGCGACGCTTGATGCCCGCAGTGGCGCAGGCGTGCATACTGGCGCTGTCCCATCGACCACCGCAGGAGAACGAACGCATGGCTATGACACGCAAGTCGGCTGCGAAGAAGTCCGCGGCAAAGAAAGCGCCCGCCAGGAAAACATCGGCAAAAAAGGCACCCGCGCGTAGCGCGACCAAGGCAGCGCCCCGCAAGACGGCAACGAGGAAGGTCGCCACCAAGAAAGCTGCGGTGAAGAAGCTGGTGGCGCGCAAGCCTGCGGTTAAGAAGCCCGCAGCGAAGAAATCAGCGACGAAGAAAGTAGTGGCGAAAAAGGCCGCCACAAAGAAATCGGTCTCGAAAAACGCGGCAGCGAAAAAGGTGGCCACCAAGAAGGTCGTCGCGAAGAAAGTTGTCGCGAAGAAAACCGCCACCCGCAAGGTCGCTGTCAAAAAGACAGCTGCCAAACCGGTAGCCAGGAAAGTTGCCGCCAAACGCCCGGTCAGCAAGAAGGTCGCCCCGAAACCGGCACCGAAAAAGCCAGTGGCCAACAGCAGTGCCGCGGTGAAGCGCAAACCGGCTGCCAAGCCGGCGCCCGTCGCGAAGAAGCCGGCCGCCCGCAAGCCTGTGCCGGTGGAAGCGCCGATCCATCACATCAGTCAGGAAGATGCGGTCGCCAAGATTCAGGCGCTGCTGGAAGCGAAGCAGGAGCGGGTGCGGCAAGGACCGAGCTGGCCTGACGCGAAGCCGGCACATCCGGCGTCGAATGGCACGGAACTGCATCCACCGGTATCGGCTGAAGGTGGCGGTGAAGGTGGCGATGGCCGTGTGCTGGCGCCGCAGCGCGGTGAGCAGGGCAAGCGCAAGGACTGACCGGCGGCGGTTCCGCTCGGCGGAACGTTTCGGCAGCTGCACATGGCTGGCAGGTAAATGCCGGTCGGCCATGTGCCGAAAACTCAGTACGCATTCAAGCATCGCGTCCTAGCGTAGTACCGTCACTTGGTGGAGACGGATCATGAAACGCCTGCTAGCCAGCCTTGCCCTGATCACCGCGGTCGCGGCGTTGTCAGGTTGTTATTACGATCCGGGCTACAGCTATGTGCGTGGCGGCGGTTACAGCGGTGACGCCTATTACGGTCAGGGCAGCAACGCCTATTACGTGGCGCCGGGTTACTACGACGGTTATTACGGCAGCGGCTACTACGGTTGTTGCTATGCGCCGGGCGTGAGCATCGGCTATTACGGCTATGGCGGTTCGCGTTATCGCTCCTACCGGGGCGGTGGCTATTACGGCAATGGCGGTTATTACCATGGCGGTGGCTATCAGGGTCATGGTGGCCACGCGCAGGGGCATTCATCGTCCGGTGGTGGCCATTCCAGCGGCAGTGGCTCCCACGGTAGCGGCAGCCATCGAAGCAGCGGCATTCACTCTCACTAGGCGCCGCTGACGTTTCGGGCACAATCGCGGGATGCTTCGATTCCGCCTTCTGCCCTCGCTTATTCGCTTCCCAAGGCTCATCGTCATCGTGACGGTGGGCCTTGTACTGTGTGCGTGCAGCAGTCTGCGTTACTACGCGCAAGCAGCGCACGGGCAGGGTGAGCTGATCGCACACCGACGCGCGCTGAGCAAGCTGGTACGCGATCCGGCCACCGATCCGAAAATCGCCGTACGCCTGCGGTTGGCGCAGCAGGCGCGCCGGTTCGCCTCGCAGCGACTGGGATTGCCGGACAACCGCAGCTATACCGGCTATGTCGAGCTGCATCGGCCGTACGTGGTGTGGAATGTGTTTGCCACGCCGCGTTATTCGGTGGAAGCAGTGCCGCAGTGCTTTCCGATCGCCGGCTGCGTTGCCTACCGCGGCTGGTTCAGTGAGGTGGCTGCCAAGGCCGATGCGGCGCGACTGCAGGCACGTGGCGACGATGTCTGGGTCGGCGGTGTGCCGGCGTATTCCACGCTCGGCTGGTTTGCTGACCCGATCCTCTCCAGCATGCTGCGCTGGGATGACGACGAACTGGACGGCACGATCTTCCACGAACTGGCGCACCAGCTGATCTACGTGAAAGGCGACACTGCGTTCAACGAGTCGTTCGCCACTTTCGTGCAGACCGAAGGCCTGCGCGAATGGCGGCAATCGCGCGGACTGCCGCCGCAGGACGATCATGTGCAGACGATGGATGCCGGGTTCACCCGACTGGTGCTGGATCTGCGCGAACGCCTGAAAGGTCTTTATGCCAGTGGCATGGATGAGCCGGCCATGGCCGCGGGCAAGCAGCGCGAGATCGAGGCGTTCCGCCTGCGTTATGCGCAGTGGCGCGAGCACGACTGGCCGCGCGATCATCGCTACGACGCCTGGGTCGCGCAGCCGATCAACAACGCGCGACTGCTGCCGTTCGGCCTGTACGACGAGTGGACGCCGGCGTTTGCGATATTGTTCCAGCGTGAGGAACGTCAGTGGCCGGCGTTCTATGCCCGTGTGCGCGAGTTGGCGTGCAAGCCGAAAGCACAGCGCCAGAAACTGCTGCAGGCGTTGCTTGACCCGTGAGGTGACCCCGATGGTCGATATCGAAAAGCGAATCCTGGTCGAGCAATTCATCGATGCCTACAATCGCTTCGATGTGGACGGCATGCTGGCGCTGCTGGCGCCTGACGTGTCGTTCGAGAATGTCGCCGATGGGCAGGTCACTGCCACGACCAGTGGCATCGAAGAATTCCGTCAGCTGGCGGAGCAGTCGAAGGCGTTGTTCTCCGAGCGGAAACAGATCATCACGGCGTTGAATTTCCAGCCGGCATCGGTGGTGGCGAGCATCGCCTGGCGTGGGGTATTCGCGATCGATGTGCCGAACGGGCCTGCGCCCGGAACGGCGATCGAACTGGAAGGCGAATCGGAGTTCGAATTTTCCGGTGAGCGAATCAGCCGCATCGTCGATCGCAGCTGAGCCGGTCATCTGGCGTCAATGCACGGCCTTGCGCTTGGCCATGTGCTGCAGGTAAGCGAGTACGGCATCGAGATCGGCGTCGGACAGCGCCTTGGCATCGAACCCCTGCATCTTCGCCTGTGGCCATTGCCGCAGCGACTGCGGATTGCGGATGAAGGCGCGCAGCAGATCGGCGCGCAGGTATTCGGTGGGGTTGTGCGGGAGATTCAGGTCCGGCCCGAGTTTCGCATCGCCTTCGCCGTTGAGCGTGTGACAGGCAAAACAGGTGCGCTGGAATACCGTGAGGCCGCGTTGCACGGCGCTGTCCGCGGGCAATGATGGATCGGGCAGGATCGCCGGGAAACGCGCGGCCACGTCGTCCAGCTTGCGGATCGACGCCAGCTGGTACGGCCATTGCTCCGGGCTTACATGGGCGGCTTGCGGCTGCGTCCACACGAGGTAGAAGGGTCCGGCGTGGCCGTGATCCTTGGCCAATGCAGGCCACGGTTGCGCCGGGTCCTCGATTGCCAGCCACGCTTCGCTGCCGTGCTTGTTCAACAGCAACGCGGCGGGAATCTCGGCGGCAAAGCCGTCACCGGCGACGAACTGCAGGTGATCGCTGCTGTCGATGCCCTTGAGCAGCGTGGTCAGTGGCACCGCGCGGTAGCGCATCGTGCGATGGAATGCGACATCTGCGGGTACGTCGATCGTGCGCAGGTCGTGGCGTTTCAGCAGGGTTTCGGTGCGATAAGTGATGACGCCGTGGCCGAGATCGATCTTCAGTTCGGCGGCCTGTGTGGTCTGAATCAGGCCAAGCGTGAGCAGGCACAGGACGAGCAGCTTCATGATGAGCTCCGGCATAGACGTAAAGAAATTGTAAGGTCAGCCGCGACGACGTGCCTTCGAATGGCGGCTCGGCCAGGGATGATGCGGCGAGCCTGTCGGGGAGCTGAACAAATCCCGACGTGCACATTGAACTCACGGCGCAACGGCCACACTAACCACACGTATCGCCGTGATGGCGACAGGAAGTGGCACAGTACATCGTGTCGCTGAGGGGCTGGCCTTACCTCCCCTGGAGGCCACCTGACAAACCCCATCCGTCCTCCCCTGGCTGATGGGGTTTTTTTTGCGAGAAACAAACAGCGCGGTTCGCGCTGCATGCACTTCGACATGGATAATGGCTCATGCGCACCCTCGCGCGCCTGGGCTACTGATGATCATCGAATCGCTGCTCGATACCGACCTGTACAAGTTCTCGATGATGCAGGTAGTGCTGCATCAATATCCGGCCGCGCAGGTCGAGTACCGCTTCAAGTGCCGCAATCCGGGTATCGACCTGGTGCCGTATATCGAGGAGATTCGTGCCGAGCTGGCCGCGCTGTGCCAGCTGCGCTTCGCAGCGGACGAACTGGATTATCTGCGCGGCTGGCGCTTCATCAAGAGCGACTTCGTCGATTTCCTCGGGCTGTTCCAGCTCAACGAGAAGTATGTGGAGATCGCGCCTGCTGCGGCAGGCAATGGGGAGATCGAGATCCGCATCCGCGGACCGTGGCTGCACACGATCCTGTTCGAGGTGCCGCTGCTGGCGATCATCAACGAGGTGTATTTCCGCCACACCAGCGCCGGCCTCGATCTGGCCGAGGGCAGGCGGCGGCTGCAGGCGAAGATCGCGCTGCTGCGTGACGCGCCGGATTACGCCGGCTGCAAGATCGCCGACTACGGCACGCGTCGGCGTTACTCGCGGGCTTGGCAGGAAGAAGTGGTGACAGCGCTGCGTGACGGACTCGGCGCACAGCTGGCCGGCACCAGCAATGTGCGACTGGCACGCAAACTCAATCTGGTCCCGCTGGGTACGCTGGCGCACGAATACCTGCAAGCGCATCAGGCGCTGGGTCCGCGCCTGCGCGATTCGCAGGTGGCGGCACTGGAGGCGTGGGCGAAGGAGTATCGTGGCGATCTCGGCATCGCGCTGTCGGATGTGTACGGGCTCAACGCATTCCTGCGTGATTTCGACATGTACTTCTGCAAGCTGTTCGACGGCACCCGGCATGATTCCGGCGACCCGTTCGAGTGGGGCGAGAAGGTACTGGCGCACTACCGCGCGAACCGGGTCGATCCGCGCAGCAAGGTGCTGGTGTTCAGCGATGGCCTTGATATTCCGAAGGTGATGCAGCTGTACGCACACTTCCGCGACCGCTGCCTGCTCGCGTTCGGTGTCGGCACCAACCTCACCAATGACGTGGGGCCGACGCCGCTGCAGATCGTGATCAAGATGATCCGTTGCAACGGCCAGCCGGTGGCCAAGCTCAGCGATTCGTCGGGCAAGAACATGTGCGAGGACCCGGCGTATGTGGCCTATCTGCGCCAGGTCTTCGAGATACCCGCGACGCAGGGGTGAACGTGGCTTTGGCTCCTCCCCTGCGCGCAGGGGGAGGTTGGAGGGGGATGTCCGAGCTGGCGGGAAGATCAAGAGCACAAGCCCTCTCCAGCCCTCCCCTGCCAAGCAGGGGAGGGAGCAGAACTTTAGAACGCCGGCAACACGGCGCCATGGTACTTCCGCTCGATGAACGCCTTGATCTCGGGGCTGTTCAGCACCTTGGCCAGTTTCTGCACGCGCGGATCGTTCTGGTTGTCGGGGCGGCCGACCAGATAATTCACGTACGGCGAGTTCCGGTCCTCGATCAACAGCGCGTCTTTCGTCGGGTTCAGGCCGGCCGCCAGTGCGTAGTTGGTGTTGATCAATGCCAGGTCCACCTCGTCCAGCGTGCGCGGCAGCATCGCCGCTTCCAGTTCGCGGAACTGCAGGTGCTTCGGATTCGCGGTGATGTCCTTCAGCGTGGACAGTTCGTTGTTCGGATCTTTCAGCGTGATCAGGCCATGCTTCGCCAGCAGCAGCAATGCACGGCTGTTGTTGCTGGGGTCGTTCGGGATGGTCACGCTGGCACCGTCGGGCAGCTGGTCGATGTTCTTGAGCTTGTGCGAGTAGGCGCCGAACGGTTCGATGTGCACGCCGGTAATGATGACGAGATGGGTGCCGCGCTCGCGGTTGAACGCATCCAGGTAGGGCCTGGTCTGGAAGTAGTTCAGGTCGATGTTCTTCTCGGCCAGCTGCGTGTTCGGCTGCACGTAGTCGGCAAACACCTTGATCTGCAGATCGACGCCCTCCTTCGCCAGTAGCGGCTTGGCCTGCTTGAGGATTTCCGCATGCGGGATCGCGGTGGCGGCCACGCGGAGCGTCTGGCCGTCTTCGTTCGGCGCAGAACAGCCCGTCAGCAAGAACAGGGTCAGGGTAGTAACGAAGGCGGCAAGCGACAGTTTCATGGCAGATTCATTTGTGCGGCGCACAATAATAAGCCGTCTATACGGCCAAACGCAAATATGTGATCGGCGTGGCCTGCCATGCTCACGCGTTCGGCTTGGCGTAGCCGGCCAGCAGGAGCAGGGCCAGGACGGCGGCGACGGCGGCGAACAGCAATTTCATGGCGGCGATTCTCATGGACGGCCAACAAAAGTAGGCCGCCCATGCCGCCAAGCGCAAATAACCAAATCAGCGTCGCTTATAACGCGTCACGATACGGTCGCCGAGCATCTGCAGCAGCTGCACCAGCACGATCAGCAGTGCCACGGTGACCAGCATGTAGTCGGATTTGTAGCTGAGGTAGCCGTAGCGGTAGGCCAGATCACCCAGACCACCGGAACCGATCGCACCACCCATCGCGGTGTAGCCGACCAGCGCGATCGCGGTGACGGTAACGCCAGCGAACAGGCCGCCGCGCGCTTCCGGCAACAATACATGGCGCACGATCTGCCACAGGCTGGCGCCCATCGCCTGACTGGCCTCGATCACGCCCTGCTGCACCTCGCGCAGCGCGGTTTCCACCAGTCGAGCGAAGAACGGCGCGGCGCCGATCACCAGCGGCGGGATCGCGCCACGGATGCCGAGCTTGGTGCCGACCAGGAAGTACGTCACCGGCATCAGCACGATCATCAGGATGATGAACGGCACCGAGCGCAGGATGTTCACCAGCAGCGAGGTGACCGCATAGAGCTTGGGCATCGGGCGCAGCTGGCCGTTGCCGGTGAGATACAGCAACACACCCAGCGGCAGGCCGATCAGGATGGTGAGTGCCAGCGAGCCGCCGAGCATCAGCAAGGTGTCGATGCAGGCGCGGCCGATCTCGCCCCAGTCGTCGATGTTGGGAAACAACTTCTGCAGCATGTTCATCGGCTCAACTCCTCGATCTCGATACCGGCTTCGCGCAGCGCCGCCATGGCGGCGTCCACGCCCGTGCCCTGCATCGCCAGGGTGAGCTGGCCGTAGGGCAGGTCCTTGATGCGGTCGATGCGCCCGGCGAGGATGTTGAAGTCGATGGCGGTATCGCGCGCGACGCGGCCCAGTGCCGGGGTCAGCGTGGTATCGCCGCGAAAGCTCAGTCGCAGGATGCGTCCGGGCACCTGGGCGAACGGCGCCAGTTCGCTGGCTGCTTCTTCCGGCAATGCTTCGTTGACGAACCGTTTGGTGGTGGCGTGCTGCGGATGCAGGAATACATCGGCCACTGCACCATGCTCCACGATCACGCCGGCATCCAGCACGGCCACTCGATCACAGACGCGGCGCACGACGTCCATCTCGTGGGTGATCAGCACGATGGTGAGCTTCAGCTCGCGGTTGATCTCGGCCAGCAGCTCCAGCACCGAGGCGGTGGTCTGTGGGTCGAGTGCGCTGGTGGCTTCGTCGCACAGCAGGATCGAGGGCCGGTTGGCCAGCGCGCGGGCGATGCCGACGCGCTGCTTCTGACCGCCGGAAAGCTGCGACGGGTATTTGTCGGCGTGCGCAGTCAGCCCGACCCGTGCCAGCAGTTCGTCGACGCGGGTGCGCAGGACAGCCGTGTTGCGCTCGACCGCCAGCCGCATCGGAAACGCCACATTGTCGGCCACCGTTTGCGAGGCGAGCAGGTTGAAGTGCTGGAAGATCATGCCGATCCTGCGGCGCTGCGCGCGCCGCGCCGGTTCGGCCAGCGTGGTCATCTCGGTGTCGCCGACGAAGATCGCACCGCCACTGGGTCGTTCAAGCAGATTGATCAGCCGTATAAGCGTCGATTTGCCGGCGCCGGACAAGCCGATGATGCCGAACACCTCGCCGTCGGCAATATCGAGGCTGAAGGGTTGCAGCGCGGGGATGTCCCTGCCGTCGACACGGTAGGACTTGTGGACATCGACGAAGCGGATCACGACGGACCTGAGCCTGCGGGTGGGAGGGTCATTCTATGCCACGGGCGTCACATGCAATGGCGTAGACTGCTGGATTGGTCCAATCAGTCGGAGTCCGGTCATGTCAAGCGTCTACGATTTCAGCGCCCGCGATATTGATGGCAATCAGCGCTCGCTCGCCGAATGGCGCGGCAAGACCCTGCTGATCGTCAATGTCGCGTCCAAATGCGGATTCACGCCGCAGTACAAGGGGCTGGAAAACCTGTGGCAGGACCAGCGCGATCGCGGGCTGGTGGTGCTGGGCTTTCCGTGTGACCAGTTCGGTCACCAGGAGCCGGGCGACGAGAGCGAGATCAAGACGTTCTGCAGCACCCAATATGACGTGACCTTCCCGATGTTCGCCAAGGTCGAGGTGAACGGCGAGCACGCCGATCCGCTGTACAAGTGGCTGAAGAGCGAGGGCAAGGGCATTCTGGGCAGCGAATCGATCAAGTGGAACTTCACCAAATTCCTGGTCGATGCGGAAGGCCAGGTGGTGAAACGCTACGCTTCCACCGACACGCCGGAGAAGATCGGCAAGGACACGCTGGTACGACTGGGCGGTTGATCTGGGTGGTGAAGTGGGTAGTGAAGTGGGGCGAGCTGCTCAATCGCGGCCGCGATAGCTGGCCAGCAGCACCGCGATCCCATCCACCTCGCTGCTGACGCTGGGTGCGTCGTCCGCACGCTGGTAGTTGTTGAGCATGATCGCAAACGCCAGCCGCTCACCCGCCGCCGTGGTGACATAACCGGCCAGGCTGTGCACATAGGCCATGCTGCCGGTCTTCGCATGCACGTTGTTCTCGGCTGCGGTGCCACGCATATGGTCGATCAGGGTGCCGTCGACGCCGGCGATCGGCAGCGCCCCGCGCAGCATGTCCGCATACGGTTGCGCGGCCAGATAGACGAGCAGGCGCACCAACGCATTCGGTGTGGCCAGGTCGCGGCGCGACAGTCCGGTGCCTTCGCTGACCAAGCTGGCCGAAGGCGGGATACCAATCTGCGCCAACAGCCGCCGCATTGCCCCGATGCCGCGGCTCTCGCTGTTGCTGAAACCGGCCATCGCGTCGACGGCTTCATGCGTTCCCACGCTCAACAGCAGGTTCTGCAGGTACAGGTTCTGCGAGCGCTTCAGGCCACGCTGCAGGATGTCCTGCAGCGGTGGTGACAGCACTTCGCCGAGTGTGTCGGCGTGGGCGAGCAGCGCTGCATCGCGCTGCGGCCAATGCAGCGCGCGCGACTTGCCGGTGATGCGGATGCCGTGCCGCTTCAGCGCCTGCCGCAGCTGCGTGCCGGCTGCCTGTGCCGGGTCAATCATCGCCAGCTTGAAGTGTTGCGCCGGTGCGTCGGCGGCAATGCTGCCGAATGCATGCAGGCTGTCTTCGCCCGGTGCGCGATAGAGGTTGATGTCGTTTGGCGTGCGCGCTGCACTGGTAACCAGCTGGCCGATCACGACGGGCATGCCGTCGGCCGGAGCAAGTGCCAGTCGCGCGGAGTGTCCGGCTGCCGCACCCGGACTCACCGTGACGTTGACGATGTTCTCCTGCACGCTCAAGGCGGAGGATGGCACCCCAAACCAGCTCTGCAGATCGCCTGCCTCCCAGCCGGCGCCAAAGGCCGGCCCGGTGAAGTAGCTGTCGTCGGCGATCAGGTCGCCATGCACGAAGCGCAGACCGCGTGCTGCCGCCTGACTGGCCAGCTGATCGGCCCAGTCGGTGCTCCCGGCCGTGCCGAGAGTCGGGTCACCCATGCCATACAGGGTCAGCGAGCCGTTCAGACGTCCATTCACGATACGGTCGCTGGCCAGCAGGCGGGTGGGAATGCGGTAATCCGGGCCCAGCGTGGACAGGCTCACCGCGGCAGTGAACAACTTTGCGGTGGACGCCGGTTGCAGCAGCCGATCGGCATGGCGCGCGTACAGCGTGCGCCCGCTGTCGAGTGAAACCACGGCAATACCCCAGCTGGCGGCGGCAAAACGCGGCTGATCGATCAACGCATCAATCTGTGTGGCCAGCCCGGCGCTGCTGCTGGCGCCGGGTATCGTCGCGGGCGTCGTGGCAGCGATTCCCGTCGAAGTGATGAGCAGGCAGAGCGCCATCGGCAAGAATACGGAAAAGCGGCGCAGGCAACGGCGTGTCAATGAGGTCATGCCCCGCAGTATCGCCAATCCCGCCGCAGCCTGCAGGCGTTTCACCGTGTTCTGGTAACCTTGTAGCTTCGTGTCGGCACCTGGCCGGCGGACTTGAACCTATTCGTGAGACTCACATGCAGATTGCCCAGAACTCCGTTGCCGCCTTCCATTACACGCTGACTGACGACGAAGGTCAGGTCATCGACAGTTCCGAGGGTCGCGAGCCGTTGACCTACCTGCATGGCAGCGGCCAGATCGTGCCGGGCCTGGAAAAGCAGATGGAAGGTCGTGCGGTCGGCGACAAATTCGTCGCCGACGTGACCCCCGAAGAAGGTTATGGCGTGCATCACGCCGAGCTGATGCAGGAAGTGCCGCGCGAGGCCTTCCAGGGCGTCGCGGACATCCAGCCGGGCATGCAGTTCCAGGGCCGCGGCCCGCAGGGCGAGATCAACGTTATCGTGACCAAGGTCGAGGACGACAAGGTGTTCATCGATGGCAACCATCCGTTGGCCGGCAAGACCCTGCATTTCGCGATCGAAGTGACCGACCTGCGTGCCGCCACCGAAGAAGAGCTGGCGCACGGTCATGTGCACGGCGCGGGTGGCCATCACCACTGAGCGTGGCATTGTGGTGCGATGCGCTCCGACATGACGAAGGCCCGGCGATACTGCATCGCCGGGCCTTCGTTTTTGTGGCTACCTCAATACCACTCGAGCAGCGAGATACCGAGGCCCGCATAGGTGGCGTTGTGGTTGTAGTCGATCAGGCTTTCGCCGTAGCCCTTGAACACTTCCGCATAGCCGCGCAGATTGCCGACGAGCGGGAAGCTCCAGCTGAATTTCGCGGCGCCGTGCTGGCGGCTGCCGCCGCGGAAAGAGTCGCGCAGCATCATGCCGAATTCCTGGCCGTGCCACTCGCGGATGATCTGGATCTCGCCGCGTCCCATGTAGTCGCTGATGTCGGGGTTGTCGTCGGTGCTGCGCGCTTCGGGTATGCGCCACCACGGCCTTATCATCACGGTCCACCCATCGCGCTCGAAACCGATGTTCGCGATGACCCGGTTCCAGCCGCGTGATTGCGGGTTGCCACGCCCGTTGGACTGATGGTCGACGCCGATGCCAAGCAAGCGGCCATCCCAGCCAAGCAGGTGATAGTTGGTATTGAATACCAGCATCGCCTCGGGTTCGTAATTGGTTTCGCGGAACGGTCGTGACTGCGCGGTGTTGTAGACCTGCCAGCGCGAGGACTGGGTGTAACCGACCCACACATCGCCGGCATCGCCGAATACGCCTTGCCAGACCTTGGTTTTCAGGCTGAGCTGGAATTTCGTCTCGACATTGTCCAGCTGCTCGCTCTGCGCCACCGTATTGTCGGGGTTCGGGCTGTGCGGCTGCTTGTTCTGATCGCTGGTGGCGAATACCGGCAACACATACACGGGCTTGTAGCCGCGGATGTTGAAGGTGCCAAGCTTGCTCTCCGGCGACAGCTCCCAGCGGCTGTCGAGCAGCGACAGCGGTCGTGCCACCTCGGTATTGGTGGCCACCGCGGCGGTCGTGTCCTTGCGGTCACGGCTGAAGACGCTTGGCGTGGCGGTTGCCGTGTCCACCCGTTTCTGCGCGACCGGCAGATTCACCCGGCCGGTCGAGTGGTCGTAGCAGGCCAGTCGCTGGGCATCGCTTTCGATCGCGGTGCAGGCGCGGATATCAGTGGGGTCCGGATTCTGCGCATGGCTGGACGGGGCGAACAGGCCGGCGGCCAGCGCCAGCGGCAGGATGGCGGAATGAGGTTTCATCAAAAGCGAGGTTCCCGGGCGGACGATAAGGCGGGAGTCTAGGCCATGCGCCCCGATGGGATTGAGAGGACATTGCCGAAACCGGTAAACGGGAGCCGGCCATGATGCTTATCATGGCCGGCTTCGATGCAGCGGACCGTCAGAGCTGTTTGGTCCAGTTGGTGTATTCGGCCTTGCTGATACTGCCGTTGCGGTTGCTGTCGGCATTGATGAAATCATTGGCCAGCGGCGGGTACGCGCTGGCTTGCTCGGGCGAAATCGACTTGCCGCCGCCGGACAACTGCTCGAACGTGGGTGCCGGACCAATTGTCGGAGCTGGTGCCGGGCTGCTTTGCACGACGACATCGCCCTTTGGTGACGGGTACGCCGCTGCCTGGCCGTCCGGTGGCGTAGGGGGTGTCGGCGCGCTGGCAGGCATCGTTGCGGCAGGCGGCATCGGTGTAGTACCCGGTACCGTGGACATCGGCGGCACTCGACGCACGGGCGTCGGCGCCGAGGGCATCGGGGCGGTTGCCGGAGCTGGTGGGACATCCGACATGGTCGATTGCGGCGGGGGTGGCGGCGGAACGTCCTGTGCGATCAGGGTGCCGGCGAACAGGAAAGCGCCGACGGCGAGAGTGGACAACAGTGGGTTGCGAGATTTCATGGTCGAGACTCCATGCCAGAATACGTGCGTGAAATTGTGCGGATGTCCGCAATCCATCGGGCGGGACCTCCATTGCCGGTTGCCCAACTCGAGGTCACGCTAACAGGGGGTTTGTAAATGCCGGCTCAATATCATCGTCATGACGCCGTGAAGCTGCCGTGTCGTTGCGCGCGGCTTCAGGTAATCACCGCATGCTGAGTCTGGCGCAGGCGCGTCTGCTGCAATTGTCGGCGCAGGGCTTGCTGCAACCGTTGCGACGGCGAGCACGGCGCAGCGATGTGGTGGCGATGATCGAACGCATGCGTCTGCTGCAGATCGACACCATCCATGTGGTGGCACGCAGCCCGTATCTGGTACTGCACGCACGGCTCGGCGATTATCCGATGAGCTGGCTGGACCAGGCACTGGCAGAGGGTCAGCTGGCCGAGTGCTGGGCGCATGAGGCGTGCTTCATCAGCGCCGCCGATGTGGCGTGGCATCGCGGCGGACACGATCAGCGTGCGCATCATTGGGCGCATCGCCACGCGGCACGCATGCATCGCGAACAACGCGCCGACATGGACGCGCTGCTGGCTGGCATCCGTGAATCCGGTCCGGTACGCGCGGCAGACTTTGCGCGCAAGGGCGACGCAGCCAAGCCGGGTTGGTGGGAATGGAAGCCGGAGAAGCGCTGGCTGGAAGCATGGTTTGCATTGGGCGAGCTGATGGTGGCGCGGCGCGAGAATTTTCAGCGCGTATACGATCTCGCCGAACATGTGCTGGCCCGGCTCGACCCGCCGTTCGATCCCGCGACCGAGGCCTTCTCGGCAGCAGAGCTGCGGCGACGCTTCATCATCGACAGCGTACGTGCGCTGGGTGTGACGCCGGCGAACTGGATCGCCGACTACTTCCGGCTGAAGCCGAAGGTCACCGAGCGCGAGCTGGTGCCGTTGGTGGCCAGCGGCGAACTGCTGGCGGTGCCGGTGCAGGGCTGGGCGACCCCGGGTTACGTGCATCGCGATCACGCCGATGCGCTGGACAAGGCGTTGCGTGGCCGCTTGCGCGCTACGCATACCACGCTGCTGTCGCCGTTCGATCCGCTGGTATGGGATCGCGCGCGCGCGCTGGCGATGTTCGATTTCGAGTACACCATCGAGTGCTACACACCGGCGGCGAAGCGCCGCTACGGCTACTTCGTGCTGCCGATTCTGCATCGTGGCCAATTGGTCGGCCGACTCGATGCGAAGGCGCATCGCGGCGACGGCCTGTTCGAGATCAAGGCCCTGTTTCTGGAGCCCGGCGTGGTGCCCACACCGGCGCTGGTACAGGCCGTGGCCAAGGCGATTGTCGATACGGCCCGCTGGCACGGCACACCGGAAATCCGGTTGGGCCGCACCCAGCCTGTGGTTCTGGCGAAGGCGTTGCGCACCGCCTGGCATGCCGATCAGTGAGTGACCTCGGCACTCACTGATCGGACCGTGCCTGGATCAGGGCGTGCTGCTGGCTGCTGCCGGAGTCTCCGCGCACGACTTGCCGTGCAGAGCCTGGCGCAACTGGGTGGCCAGCGAATTGCAGCGTGCGCCCAGCTGCGGGCGGATATCGGGATTCTGCGAATCGCGCAACAGGCTGGTGCGCATCGCCTCGTAGCGCGACTGCAACTGATTCGGCGCATAAATGGCCGCCGCACGATGGCAGGCGAGATAGCTGGACAGATAATCGTCGCAGGCTGGAATGCCGGTGCGTTCGGGCAGGTCGACATCCGTGACGGTGATATGGCCGTTGGTCACGGTCCGGCGCTGCTGGTGAGTCTTGCTGGCGCTGGTAGCGGACGCGCTCGATGTGGTTGTTGTCGATGATGTTGCGGCGGTCGAAGTGGTCGTCGTCCGGGTGGCCTTTTGCTGGGCACAACCAGTCAGCAGCAGGCCACCGATCATGGCGGCCAGGGTCAGACGGGTCAGGGTGGGCATTATCGGCACTCCTCAAGCTTGGCGACCTTGTCGGCGACCAGAGCGGTAGCCGACAGTGGATCAGGGGATTTATCCACACTAGACAAGGTTCGAGGTAAAGGAAATCTGAATTTGCAGCCCAATCGACAAAAATTGGGCCAATCGACCTGATTTCGTGCGGCGTTTGGCCATCTCGCATCCGCCCCAATCTGCCGTTATGATCCGCCCACTGAGTTTGCCGGGGTCAGCAAAGTTTGTGACCCGATGCAGCCGATCCGCGATCTGCCTCATCGTTCACCCCAGGGTTGTTTCCTTGCACACCAGTAAGCCGGCCTGCCGCATGGTGCAGGTTGAGTCTATAAACCCAGTGGAGTGATTATCATGTCTGATCGTCAGATCGGTACCGTCAAGTGGTTCAACGACGCCAAGGGCTTCGGTTTCATTGCCCGCGACAATGGCCCGGACGTTTTTGTGCATTTTCGCGCCATTACCGACGGCGGTTTCAAGAGCCTGCAGGAAGGCCAGCAGGTTTCCTTCAAGGTGGTGCAGGGCCAGAAAGGCCTGCAGGCCGACGAAGTGACCCCGGCCTGATCGCCATGTTTTGCAAGGAGAACCGGGCAGTGATGCCCGGTTTTTTGTTGTCCGGATAATGGCCGTGACAAGCTGCTTGACAAATCACTTGCATGCATGAAATCCGTTATGCTTGGGTCACTGCGTCTGCTTGGCTACGTGCGCCCCCGCTTGGGTTTCCTGAATCCGCCCGTTGCGCCCGACCCTGCAAGCTCAGTAAACCGTCGGCCCGTTGGGGCCGGTTTGTCTCAGCGTCTGGTAATGGATCGGAGTGAGTCATGTCGGATCGTGAAGTAGGAACAGTCAAGTGGTTCAATGACGCCAAGGGTTTCGGCTTTATCAGCCGGGAGAACGGCCCTGACGTGTTTGTGCATTTCCGCGCCATCACGGGTTCGGGTTTCAAAAGCCTGCAGGAAGGTCAGAAGGTGAGCTTCAAGGTCGTCGACGGCCAGAAAGGTTTGCAGGCCGAAGACGTCACACCCGTTTGATCGTGAGGGGGAAGCAATCCGTTTGAAGAGGCCGGCTTATGTCGGCCTCTTTTTTTGTAGTGACTGCGCCAATTCGCTAGCCTGTCGGGATGTCCAATCATTCCGTCGAAAATGTCATGGCTGCAGCGATCGAGCCGGAGGTGATTCCGGTCGCCGCCGCGGATGGCTCCCGTTTCGAATTGCTGGGAGTCCGGCCCGCCAGTGGCTGGCGCCAGTTGGTGTACTGGATCCCGGCCATGGGCATACCGGCCCGGCATTACCTGCCACTGGCCGGAGCACTGGCGGCGCACGGAGTGGCGGTGGTCGTGCACGAGTGGCGCGGCATCGGTTCCAGCAATCGGCGCGCCGGTCGGGATGGCAACTGGGGTTATCGCGAATTGCTGCAGGAGGACTTGCCTGCGGGTATGGCAGCAGTCCATGAGCGCTGGCCGCAGGCGACCTGCTGGCTGGGCGGGCACAGCCTCGGCGGCCAGCTGGGTGCGCTGTATGCCAGCCTGCATCCAGCCGAATTCGCCGGTCTGCTGCTGGTGGCCAGCGGGGCACCGTACTGGCGTCGATTCCGGCGTGGGTGGCTGATCGATGTGGCATATGCGCTGGCACCATTGCTGGCTGGCCTGCTTGGTTATCTGCCCGGGCGCCGGATCGGCTTCGGCGGCAACGAGGCGCGCGGCGTGATTGCCGACTGGGCGCGCACGGGGCGCAGCGGTCGCTATGCGGCAGCCGGCATGCCGCAGGATTTCGAACGGCAACTGGCGTCACTGCAATTGCCGTCGCTGGCCTTGCGCCTGCGCGACGACTGGCTCGCGCCGCAGGCGTCGCTGGACTGGCTGCTGGGCAAGCTGGGACCGGCCGAGCGTTGCGTGGATGTGGTCACGTCGCAGCAGATGGGTGGTCCAGCCGATCATTTTGGCTGGATGAAAACGCCGGCGCCGATTGCCGCCCGTATCGCCCGCTGGCTCGCCGCACAAGACGCCGCGCTCGCCACGCCTGCCGACACGGTCGCTTGATTCCATGGCCGTGTGCCTGCATCTCGATGGGCTGTCCCCGCTGGAATTCCCGATGAATCTGTTCGAACCGTTCGCCCAGCGCAGCCTCAGCCTGCGCAACCGCCTGGTGATTTCGCCGATGTGCCAGTACTCGGCCACCGATGGCTTGCCGAATGACTGGCATATGGTGCACCTGGGCAGCCGCGCCGTCGGTGGTGCGGCGGTGGTGATCGCCGAGGCCACCGCAGTCTCGGCGCAGGGACGCATCTCGCCGCAGGACACCGGCCTGTGGAACCAGGCCCAGCAGGACGCATGGCAGCCGATCGTCCGCTTCATCAAGGCAGAGGGTGCAATCGCCGGCATTCAACTGGCGCACGCCGGACGCAAGGCCAGCACACTGCGGCCGTGGGAAGGGCATGGCTCGGTGCCGGCCGGGCAGGGCGACTGGCTGACCGTGGCGCCGTCGGCGTTGCCGTTCGACAAGGGCTGGAATGTGCCGCAAGCACTGGATGAAGCCGGTATCCGCGCCGTGGTCGCGGATTTCCGCGCGGCCGCGCAACGGGCGCTGGCGACCGGCTTCCAGTTGATCGAGCTGCACGCCGCGCACGGCTACCTCCTGCATCAATTTCTGTCGCCGCTGAGCAACCAGCGCAGTGACAACTACGGTGGCAGCTTCGACAACCGCAGCCGCATCGTGCGCGAGGTGATCGCCGCCGTGCGCGAGGTGTGGCCGGCCGAGTTGCCGTTGTGGCTGCGCATCTCGGCCACCGACTGGGCCGACGAGGGCGGCTGGGATATCGAGCAGAGCGTGCAGCTGGCGCAGCAGGTGAAGCCACTCGGCGTCGATCTGATCGACGTCTCCAGCGGCGGTCTGCTGCCGCATGTGACGATTCCGCTGGGTCCCGGTTACCAGGTGCCGTTTGCCGCGCGCATCCGCCGCGAGGCCGGGATCGCCACCGGCGCGGTAGGCCTGATCACCGAGGTCGAACAGGCCGCGGAGATCGTCGCCACTGGCGAAGCCGACGTGGTATTGATGGCCCGCGAAAGCCTGCGCGATCCCTATTTTCCGCGTCGGGCAGCACAACAACTCGGTGCAAAAATCGAAGCGCCGATCCAGTATCGACGAGCCTGGTAAGCGACGGAGACCACGATGGAAGCGAACCCGACCCTGATCGAAGGCCGCCTGCATGATCTCGGCGACGGCTTCACCGTGCGGCGCATGCTGCCGGTGTTGCAGGCGCGCCATGTCGGCCCGCTGGTGTTTTTCGACCACATGGGGCCGGCGACATTTGCGCCGGGCAGCGGCATGGACGTGCGTCCGCATCCGCATATCGGGCTGGCCACGGTGAGCTGGCTGTTCGATGGCGCGATCCGCCACCGCGACAGCCTTGGCAGCGTGACAGACATCCGCCCCGGCGCGGTGAACTGGATGACCGCCGGCCGCGGCATCGTGCATTCGGAGCGCACGCCGCCGGACGAACGACGCGACGGGCAGGCGCTGCATGGCGTGCAGATCTGGGTGGCACTGCCGCAGGCCGATGCCGAGATCGCGCCGGAGTTTCACCACCATGAGCGCGCCACCTTGCCGACGATTCGTCAGCCGGGCATGGAAGCGGTGCTGATTGCCGGCAGCGCGTACGGACAGGAGTCACCAGTCAAGGTGTTCGCGCCGATGTTCCTGCTCGAGGTGCGCCTTGATGCCGGCGCCGAGCTGGCGTTGCCGCAGGAACATCTCGAGCGCGGCGTCTTCGTCGTCGACGGTGCGGTTCGCTGGGGCGAGCTGGAGGCAGCTGCCGCACAGATGGCCGTGCAGACCGGAGCTTCGGCGCCGTCGCTGCATGCACACACCGACAGTCGGTTGTTGCTGTTCGGCGGTGCCCCACTGGATGGCGAGCGTCATCTGTGGTGGAACTTCGTCGCCAGCACCCAGCAGCGCATCGAACAGGCCAAGCTCGACTGGAAGGCGCAACGTTGGGGCAAGGTGGCGGGCGACGAGGACGAGTTCATTCCGCTGCCGGAATAGTCGGGCCAATCAACCACGGGGTCCATGCATACCATGTCCAGCTTCAGCAGCTTCGCCGAGTTCTACCCGTTCTATCTGAGCGAACACAGCAACCGCCGTTGTCGCCGTCTGCATTTCATCGGCAGCAGCCTGGTCATCGCCGTGATACTGGTGGCGTTGTTCAGCGGCCAGTTGGGCTGGCTGTGGCTGATGCCGGTGTTCGGCTACGGCTGTGCCTGGATCGGCCACTACGGCTTCGAGAAGAACCGTCCGGCCACGTTCAAGCATCCGCTGTACAGCCTGCTCGGCGACTGGGTGATGTACGGGCAGATGCTGCGCGGGAAAGTCAGTTTCTGACTGCTTTGCTCCCCCCTGCCTGCAGGGGGAGGAGTAAAGAACCTCAACGATATTGCTGATGGCAACTCTTGCAGGTTTCGCCGATGGGCTTGACCACCACCGCCAGCGCCGCGCAATCCGCCGGTGTCGCCTGCACGGCCTGTTGCAGATGGGTCTGCAATTCGCCCGCCTTGTCGGTGAACGACTTTTCGTCGATACCGAACACCGGCACGATGTCGGTAGCGGTGGACTGCAAGCGTTCCAGGTGATGCTGGATCTTCGCCGCGTCGCACTGCTTGGCCTTCAGTGCATGGCTCAGCTCGCCCATGTGATAACCCATCGTCGCCATCACCGCCTTCGGCATCGGATTGCGCGCGGCCAGCACACTCATGACCTGAGTCGTGCCGAGCACGCCAATCACCAGTCCCAGCAAGATCAACAGGGCAACGCGCATCGGTTCGATTCCATGGCTTACGAAGAGAGCCGCAAGAATAACCCGCGTCGATGCCGCACGCGATAAAATGGCCGTCACACCGCAGCAGGCCACGCCAGTGACACACGCAGACACGACCAAGCGCACCGCCAGCAGCATGCCGGCATGAGCGAGATGGAATTTCCGGCCGAGCGCTTTGCTGGCGTCGAACGTCTGTACGGCACCGGCAGCGTGGCCACGTTGGCACGTGCGCATGTGTGCGTGATCGGTATCGGCGGCGTCGGTTCATGGGCGGCCGAGGCGCTGGCGCGCAGCGGCGTGGGACGGCTCACCCTGATCGATGCCGACGAAGTCTGCGTGTCCAACGCCAACCGCCAGCTGCACGCGCTGGATGGCGAATTCGGCAAATCGAAAGTGGAGGTCATGGCGGCGCGGGCGAAGGCGATCAATCCGGCGATCCAGCTCGATCCGATCGAACGCTTCCTCACGCCATCGACGCTGGACGAACTGCTCGATCGCGGCTACGACGTGGTGCTCGATGCGTGCGATGCGTTCCGCGTGAAGCTGGAGACGATCGCCTGGTGCCGCCGCCGCAAGCTGCCGATCGTCAGCGTGGGCTCGGCCGGCGGGCGTACCGATTCGACCCAGATTCGCGTGCGCGACCTGTCGCGCACCGAGCACGATGCGATGTTCAGCCTGATCCGCAAAAAACTCCGCACCGACTTCAATTTTCCGCGCAATCCGGATCGCTATTTCGGCGTATCCGCGGTGTACTCATTGCAGAACGTGCAGTACCCGCAGCCGGACGGCACCGTGTGCGGCAATCGCCCGCCCGGTGGTGATGCGTTGAATCTCGCTTGCGGTGGCGGCCTTGGCGCCGCCACGCATGTCACTGGCGCGTTTGCGTTCGCGGCCGTGGGCAAGGTACTCGAGAAGTTGCTGGAGAAGTGACGATTTCCCTTCTCCCCTTTGGGGAGAAGGTGCCCGCAGGGCAGATGAGGGGTGGTGCTCGCGATAGTGCAAGCCCGGAGCATGCTTCGATGTAGCGACGTTACCAGCGTGACCCCGCACCCGACCCTCTACCCGCAGGGGAGAGGGGGAAGGGCAAGCGCTTACCAACCCATGTAATGCCCGCCATTGATCGCCAAATTCGCCCCGGTGATCCAGCTCGCCTGATCACCGGCGAAGAACGCCACCGCATGCGCGATCTCATCCGGCCGACCAAGCCGCCCCACCGGGATCTGCGCCACGATCTTCTCGCGCACTTCCTCCGGCACCGCCATCACCATGTCGGTGCCGACATAACCGGGTGACACGGTGTTCACCGTGATGCCGAACTTCGCGTTCTCCTGCGCCAGCGAAATCGTGAAGCCGTGCATGCCGGCTTTTGCCGCGGCGTAGTTGGCCTGGCCGTACTGGCCCTTCTGGCCGTTGATCGAGCTGATCTGCACGATGCGGCCCCACTTGCGTGCGCGCATGCCCTCAATCACCGGACGGGTGACGTTGAAGCAGGCGTTCAAGTTGGTATTGATCACCTCCGTCCACTGCTGGTAGTTCATCTTGTGGAAGGTGGTGTCGCGGGTAATGCCGGCGTTGTTGACCAGTATGTCCACCGGTCCGCACTTTTCCTCGATCGCGCGGATCATCGCGTCGCAGGCCGTGGGGTCGCAGACGTCACCCTGCACCATGCATACCTCGATCCCGTCCTTCGCCATCGCGTCATGCCATGCCTCGGCCTTGGCCTGATCGCGGTAATTGGTGGCGACCCGATGGCCCTGGCCGGCCAGATAGCGAATGATCGCGCTGCCGATGCCGCCGGTGCCGCCCGTGACCAATGCCGTGCGCTGCGTCATGTCCTTGGAACTCCTGTAGAAGTGATGCGGAGGGCTGTCGCGCCGAAGCATGGCAAGTCAATGTTGCACGCGTGACCATGCGAGCCGGTGCGTCTGCGCATTTATAGCGTTTCAGGCGAAAGAGTGACCGCTGCAGTGCGGCAAAGCGGCCGGATCGAAAGTCGCCAGCGCATGCGCCAGCAAATCCTGCACATCCGTCGCGGTGGCCAGGACCGGCAGCGACAGAAAGACGAGTGCCTGTCGCAACGCGGGCAGCGGGTTGGCCGGATCGATCGGGCTGGCCTGTTCGGACTTGGACAGCTTGCGACCATCCGCGCCCATCACCAGCGGCAGATGCCGGTACGCCGGCGTCGGCAGACCGAGACAGCGTTGCAGCCAGATCTGTCGTGCAGTGGAATCGAGCAGGTCGCTGCCGCGCACCACCTCGGTGATGTCCTGGAACGCATCGTCCACCACGCAGGCCAGCTGGTAGGAATAGAAACCCTCGGCGCGGCGTATCACGAAGTCACCGACGCTCTCGCGCAGGTTCTCGTGCTGCGGCCCCTGCAAGGCGTCGTCGAAAGCCACCTCGATATCCGGCACACGCAGGCGCCATGCCGGCGGGCGGTCCGGATTCGCTGCAGCCACGCATTGCCCATCCCGATGCAAGCCGCCTCCGGCAGCCAGCTCGCTGCGGCTGCACCAGCACGGAAACAACTGGCCCGCTGCCCGCAGCTGCTCGAACGCCGCGTCATACGCCGCGACGCGCTGCGACTGGAACAGTGCCGGCGCATCCGCCACCAGCCCGAACGCCGGCAGCGCCGCGAGGATGCCGGCCGCCGAGCCGGTGACCTCGCGCGGCGGGTCGATGTCTTCCATACGCACCAGCCATTGTCCCCCGGCGTGCCGCGCACACAGCCAGCTGCCCACCGCAGCCACCAGCGAGCCGAAATGAAGTTGTCCGGTGGGTGAGGGGGCAAAGCGGCCGTGGTAGGTCATGCGGTCATTTTAAGGCACAGCCCTGCCGTCGACAGACACCGTGCGCCCTTGAAAGTGTGCACTTGCGCCCCGAATTTTCATCCACGCGCCGGTGTCGACATCGGCGCGTATCCCTTCATGACTGCCACACCCAAGAGAGACAGCCATGCGTCGCATTGCATTGTTCATCGGTACCAACCTCGCCGTCCTGCTCCTGCTGAGCATCGTCTGCCATTTGTTCGGCATCGACCAGATGGCCGCTGCCCGCGGTTATGGTGGCATGGGCGGTCTGCTGGCCTACGCCGCCGTGTTCGGCATGGGCGGCGCCTTCATCTCGCTGGCGATGTCCAAGATGATCGCCAAGTGGTCCACCGGTGCGCGAGTGATCACCCAGCCGCAAAACGAGACCGAGCGCTGGCTGGTCGACACCGTGCGTCGCCACGCGCAGAACGCCGACATCGGCATGCCCGAGGTGGCGATTTACGACGCGCCCGAAATGAACGCGTTCGCCACTGGCATGACGAAAAACAGCGCGCTGGTCGCGGTCAGCTCCGGCCTGCTGCAGCAGATGGATCGCGAGCAGATCACCGCCGTGCTCGGCCACGAGATCGGTCACGTGGCGAACGGCGACATGGTCACACTGACCCTGATCCAGGGCGTGCTCAACACGCTGGTGATCCTGGCCGCGCGCATCGTCGGCCGGCTGGTCGACAGCTGGATGTCCGGCGGTCGCGACGACAACCGTGGCGGCGGTGGTATCGGTTACTTCGTGGTGGTGATGGTGCTGCAGGTGGTATTCGGTCTGTTCGCCTCGATGGTGGTAGCCGCGTTCTCGCGCTGGCGCGAGTTCCGCGCCGACGCGGCAGGCGCCAGGTTCGCCGGCCGCGGCGCAATGATCTCCGCGCTGCAGCGGCTGCAGGCCAACCACGGTGAAAGCACCTTGCCCAACACCATCGCCGCGTTCGGTATCTCCGGCCCGCTGGCCGATGGCGTCAGGAAATTGTTCATGAGCCACCCGCCGCTGGAAGAGCGCATCGCCGCGCTGCAGAGCACCGTCTAATACTCCCTCCCCTGCAAAGCAGGGGAGGGCTGGGGAGGGGTTGCTCTTCGCCGTCAAGATCAAAAGCGAACCCCCTCCCAACCTCCCCCTGCAGGCAGGGGGAGGAGTCCCACTTCGTAATCAATCAGTCCGGAATATCCACCCATGAATGCACCCGCCGAAACCCGCAAATTCGAAGCCGAAGTCGCCCAGGTGCTGCACCTGGTCACGCATTCGCTGTACTCGCACAAGGAGATCTTCCTGCGCGAGCTGATCTCCAACGCGTCCGACGCCTGCGACAAGCTGCGCTTCGAGTCGATCGCCAAGCCGGAACTTTCCGCCGGCGACAGCGAGCTGCACATCGACGTGAGCTGGGATCCGGACGCGCGCACCGTCACCATCCGCGACAACGGCGTCGGCATGAACCGCGACGAAGTGGTGGCGAACATCGGCACCATCGCCAGCTCCGGCACCAAGCGCTTCCTCGAAGCGATGTCGGGCGAGCAGAAGGCCGACGCGCGGCTGATCGGCCAGTTCGGCGTGGGCTTCTATTCCGCCTTCGTGGTCGCCGACAAGGTCACCGTGATCACCCGCCGCGCCGACGCGCCGGCGAGCGACGGCGTGAAGTGGGAGAGCGACGGCAAGGGCGAGTATTCGCTGGAACAGGTCGAGCAGGCCGAGCGCGGAACGTCCGTCATCCTGCACCTGAAGGCCGACGAGGACGAGTTCCTCAAGCGCTGGCAGCTGCGTTCGCTGATCACCAAGTACTCCGACCACGTCGCCTTCCCGATCCGCATGCCGACCGAGAAGGACGGCAAGCCGACCGACGAATTCGAAACCATCAACGCCGCCTCGGCGCTGTGGACCAAGCCGAAGTCGGAGATCAGCGACGCGGACTACCAGAGCTTCTACAAGTCGCTCGGTCACGATTTCAACGACGCGCTGGCGTGGACGCACAACCGCGTCGAGGGCAGCCAGAGCTTCACCACCTTGCTGTACATCCCCTCGCAGCCGCCGTTCGACCTGATGATGGGTGGCCGCGACGAGCGCAAGGGGCTGAAGCTCTACATCAAGCGCGTCTTCATCATGGACGCGGCCGAGGAGCTGCTGCCGAACTACCTGCGCTTCGTGCGCGGCGTGGTCGATGCCGACGACCTGCCGCTCAACGTCAGCCGCGAAATCCTGCAACAGAACCGCCAGCTCGAGCGCATCAAGTCCGCCTGCGTCAAGCGCGTGCTCGACCTGATCGAGAAGCTGGCCAAGGACGAGCCGGAGAAATTCGCCACGTTCTACAAGGCGTTCGGCAACACGCTCAAGGAAGGCATCAGCGAAGACGCCAACAACCGCGAGCGCATCGCCAAGCTGCTGCGCTTTGCTTCAACGAAAGGCGACGGCAGCGCGCAGACCGTCTCGTTCGACGACTACATCGGCCGCATGCCGGTGGGCCAGGACACCATCTGGTTCATCACCGCCGACAGCTACGCCGCCGCGCTGGGCAGCCCGCAGCTGGAGGCGTTCAAGGCCAAGGGCATCGAAGTGTTGCTGATGTCCGACCGCATCGACGAATGGATGCTCGGGTCTTTAAGCGAATACAGCGGCAAGAAACTGCAGAACGTCGCCAAGGGCGAACTGCCGCTGGACGAAGCCGACAAGAAGAAGCAGGAGGATTCCGCGAAGGAGGCCGAGCCGCTGGTCAAGAAACTCAAGGAGCTGCTTGGCGACCGCGTCGGCGACGTACGCGTCTCCGCCCGCCTCACCGATTCACCGTCGTGCCTCGCGCTTGCCGACTACGAGATGGCGCCGCATCTCGCCCGCCTGCTGCGCGAAGCCGGCCACGACATGCCGGACAACAAGCCGACGCTGGAGATCAACCCGCAGCATGCGCTGCTGAAGCGTGTCGAGGCGGAAGCGGACGAAGCGAAGGCGAAGGATCTGGCCACGCTGCTGCTGGAGCAGGCGGAGATTGCGGCAGGCGCGCAGCTGCCGGATCCGTCGGCGTTTGTGCAGCGGATGAATCGGGTGTTGTTGGGGTAAGGCGCGTGGCGCCTTGCTGATATGAAAAGGCCCGCCATTCGGCGGGCTTTTTCTTTGCTCCCTCTCCCCTTGAGGGAGAGGGTTGGGGAGAGGGTGGGTGCTCGCGAAAATCCCACCCATCCGTCACCCCAGCGCAGGCTGGGGTCCAGTGCCTTCAGCTCATAACAGAGTTGGTTCATTCCGCGGGGTGCGTGCGCTGCGCGGTATCACAACGAACCGTTGCAAGTGCGTGCCTGTTGCCAAGATGAAACTTCAAGCAGAATGCACGTCCACATCGGCGACGCATCGGAGCTCGACATGTCAGCGAACGCAACCATCTTCCGTCAGTTGCACGAGGGCCCGCAGCCGCTGCGGCTGCCCAATGCCTGGGACGCCGGCAGTGCCAGGTTGTTCGAAAGCCTGGGCGCCACGGCCATCGCCACCACCAGCGCGGGTCTGGCCTGGGCGCTTGGCTACGCGGATGGAGGAAAGCTGCCGGTGGACGCTGCGGTCCATGCCGCGGCCGGCATCGCGCGCGTCCTCAAGGTGCCGTTGTCGGTCGACATGGAAAACGGCTACGCCGATGATGCCGCGACAGTAGGCGAGACGATCCGGCGATTGCTCGATGTCGGCGTCGTCGGCATCAATATCGAGGACGGCACCCACGCGCCGGCTGCACTCGCCGCGAAAATCGAAGCGATCAAGAACACCGCCGCAAAAGTGGGTTCGGATATCTTCGTGAATGCGCGCACCGACGTGTACCTGGCCAACCTCGCCGATGCCTCGCGTCGCGTCGATGAAACGCTGTCACGCGGCGCGATTTATCGCGCCGCCGGTGCCGACGGCTTGTTCGTTCCCGGCCTGCACGAACCGACGGAGATCCAGGCCATCGTGGCGGGAGCAGGCCTGCCGCTCAACGTGATGGCGTGGCCGGGCCTGATGCCGGTCCACGAGCTGGGTCAGCTCGGCGTGCGGCGCTTCAGCGCAGGCTCCGGTATTTCGCAGATGCTGTGGGGTCACGCGGAAACACTGGCGCGTGATTTTCTCGATAGTGGGCGTTCCGAGTCGCTGGCCGAAGGCGCCATGCCGTACGGCCGGATCCAGGCTTTGTTCGCCGGAACGTAAGCGACAAAGCGCTCGCTGGAATCCCATCTATCCGTCACCCCAGCGTAGGCTGGGGTCCAGTGCCTTTAGCTTCATGCTCGTCGCTGCATCAGCATATCTACAGCTTAAAGAGCTTTCGTGCCGCTACGCGGCCTGTCGACCCCGCCTCACCGCCGCACAAGGGCCCCGGGTAGAGCTGCGGGCCATCCTGGCCCGCACTTTTCAGAAGAGCCATAGCAGAGCCGGACCAGTGCGCCGACCGCTACCTTTTCGATTTAACTTCCTCCGTCCCGGCTTCCGCATGCATCGACAATGCGACTGCGCGTATATAACGATGCCAAGTTCTTGCTGTTGACCCGGAACTGACTTCGCTTTTTCCACACAGGCTTTGACGTGGATATCCCTTCAAGTTTGATGCCAGGGTCGTAGTAGACGCTCCCTTCATGGAACGCCTTCAGTAGCAACTTGAACTCGGCACCTTCCCCCAAAAGGATGTTGCGTCCATAGCGATACTGACGCGAAGGGGCTAAGAGTTGCTGGCAAGGCACATAGGCGGCTTGCGCGTGCTTTGCCTTCCAGTGGTCCATAAGTTTTGCAAAGGACCATCCAGAGGCAACAGTTCCAGTTGCGTCCACTAGCAGCACGGCACCCGTCGATAAATAGTCGCTTGTTGAAGGTTCGTAGCCATCCACAACAAGCCGAAGACCCGTCAGGTGATGGGCTGCTTCGCCGCCCTTATGGATGCCGCCAAAGTTCAATCTGTCAGCGCGTCCATTCCTGTCTGGATAACCAAAGCGACGAATGAATGCTTCAATGCCGTCGTCGGTGTACATCCCCATTGTCGGTTCGGGAGTGAACAAGGTGACGACCGAGGATGACGGTTTGTCGGCATTTTTGACCTGACGAGCTTTTACTTCCCAACCCATAAAGTCAGGGGCGGAGAAGCCATTGGAACGAATGCCTAGCAAAGCTTCCAGCGTGTTGCCATTGCAGTTGGAAGCGTTGCAAGGAACAAGTAGCCCCGCAGGGTCTAATCGTCTTGAGGAAACAAAGCCCATGTCGTGGATGTGGCAAAGCTGGCGCATCAGTTCAAGAAGGCCGTCTCCTGCCTCTTCCTCCCCAGGCATGGGCAGGATGCCGAATATTTCGTAGCGGGCATGAGGTCCTGTTGCCAGAATCTCCTTGGCGGCTGGGGCCTCTGGCGGAAGTGTCAGGCCAACGATCGTCTCGCCGCTGCCCAAACCCAGCAAAAGAATGCGTCCGGGCTCAGTGCCCCGCTTTTCCTTCACCCAGAAAGTTGACGGTGCTTCCCTGCATTCTTTCAAAAATCCAGAGAAGCGGACCTCAGGATACTGAGGATAAAAAATCATCTTAGCGTGAGGTGCACGCGCCAGCTGACCTTCCTCGGTCAGCCAGTAGAAGTCCAGCATTGCCTGAAACACGGCTTCTTGCTTGCCGCTCTTCTCAGACACGGACATGTGCGCTGTCATTTCTCCTGTGGGGAGCTTGGCGAACTGGGAAGGGTCTTTGCCGCCCAGATAGACTTGGTTCTTGCTATTGGCGTTCTTTGGCAAGACCTTGTACAGGACTTCGGAAACTCCGTTGTCCTGCATCATTGCCAGTGCCTTATCCAAGGTGATTTCCGACAACCACTGATCGCCGTTCTCGTGTCCCGTCATCTTGCTCCCCCTTCACTGTCCTTGGATTGTAGCCACAAGCGCGTCCAAGTCCCCCTTGCTTGTCTGGCAACCCCAAGCCACTAGGACATGCCACCCCTCGGCAGTCAATTTTTCTTGCACCAAAGCGTCTCGCTTGACGTTGGAGGCGAATTTTTTCTGCCAGAATTCGGCGTTGGATTTCGGGGTCGTGGTGTACTGGCAGTTTGGATGTCGGTGCCAGAAGCACCCATGCACGAACACGACGGTGCGGTACTTCGGGAAGACAAGATCGGGCTTGCCTGTCAGCTTGGCATGCAAGCGGAAGCGCAGCCCTTTCCTATGAAGATGACTGCGCACCAGCAGTTCTAGTTTCGTGTTCTTGCTACGGATGCCGGACATCATCCGGCTTCGCGTGGCGCGGTCGACGATATCTGTCATCAGGCAGCTTGTTGCATGCCCATGCGCTTCATGAATATGGGGTAGGCGACTTCACAAACATCATTGCCAAACAAGGTGAACATTTCGGCCATGATTTCGTCGAGCTTGATGCATTCTTCAGACGTGAATGTGCGTTCGTTCGTCGTGATCGTGATGATGTCGCGTGGAGCATCTTCCGGATGGAACAGCAGTCCGCGCAACGACATTTCAGCGAACCAGATCGACATGCCTTCTCGGCTCTTGTTGGCGAAATCGGGAATGCGTGATGCATTCATGGGACTCTCCTTGTTCAAGCATAGGCCGCAAGTAGCGGCTGTTGGTGGATGCCTTCTTCTTCCTGCTGGATCAACTCCAGTACGCGTGGAACCATGATTCTCGCCACTTCACGCATGACCGGCATGACAACACTGTTTCCAAACTGCTTGTAAGCCTGCGTGTCACTGACCGGAATCTTGAAGCTGTCCGGCAAGCCCATCAGGCGTGCACACTCGCGCGGCGTCAGGCGACGTGGGCGCTTGCGCGGTCCTTGTGACACCAGAATTTCAGAACCGTCCTTGTAGTAACGAGCCGACAAAGTACGGGTAACGCTATCGCCATCGACCAGTCCGAAGCCGAATCCATTGCCGGCGGCGCGGTGTTTCGCGGCGTAGTTCTGCAAATAGGTCCACAGGTTCGGGGTGAGCGTGTAGCGCGGATCGATCTTTGCCTTGGGGCCGATGGTGAAGTGCGACTCAGGAAGTTCGCTGCCGTCTTGCGGATGCAGAATGCTGCCGAGACGCGGGCCTTCCTTCGGCAATTGCAGGTCTTCCCACGCGAAGTGGGTGGGATCGCGGAAGCCCACGATCAGGATGCGTTCGCGGTGCTGGGGCACGAAGTGCTGGCCGTCAATGACCTTGCAGTGGATGGTGTAGCCGAGGTCATTTTCCAGCACCTTCTTGATGACGCGAAAGGTGTTGCCCTTGTCATGACTGACGAGGTTCTTCACGTTCTCAAGCAGGAATGCTTTGGGCTGCTTGGCCTTGATGATCCGTGCCACATCGAAAAACAGGGTGCCTTGTGTTTCGTCGGCGAAGCCATGTTTGCGGCCAAGCGAGTTCTTCTTGGATACGCCGGCGATGCTGAAAGGCTGGCATGGGAACCCGCCCAGCAATACGTCGTGATCCGGAATGTCATTTTCATCGACTTGCGTGATGTCACCGGCGAACGCGTGCATGGCCTCGGGAAAGTTCGCCTGATAGGTCTTCTGTGCGTACGGATTCCATTCGCTGGTGAACACGCAGCGACCACCGTGCGCCTCGAAGCCCATGCGGATACCGCCGATGCCGGCGAACAGATCAATGAAGGTAAATGCGGCTGAGCCTCTCTCACGCTGTGGTTCCAACGGCAAGAGACGCTGGCGGATCGCGTCAGCAAGATACGGCGGTGGTTCGGTTTCGCCGAGCTCCCAGCGCCGCACCGTACGTGCATCGACCTCGAGCAGAGTCGCTATTTCCTTCTGTGTATAGCGGCCGCGCAGACTGTCCAGCAGGTGACGAACGTCTTCCATGGCGGAATCCTGTTTTGGGATGGAGTGCGGTCAGTATGTCCGCTAAGTGTCCCTATGTAAATCAAAATGACGCCTTGAGGGCGATCGAGCTTTATTGGCGAAGACTGCACGTGAGCATCCACGGCTGCGCGACCTGCAGTCATGGCGGTGGCGAACATTGGCAGCGGTTCGTCTCAGTTGGCGCGACGGCGCCGGCCGATCGGGAAACAAATGCCAAACGATCCGATGGCCTTTGGCCAGCCTTGAGCCGAGGCGCCGCAACATGGCTCCTTCCACGCAAATCAGTCCTCGCGAATAAAATCCACAAACGCGCGCAGCGGTGAAGGCAGATGTCGACGTCCGGAGTAGTACAGAAACGGCCCGCTGAAGCTTTGCCACCAGGGTTCGAGGACGGGCATCAGGGCGCCGCTTTCGAAATGCGGGCGTAGCCAATCCTCGAACAGGAGGATGATGCCGAGCCCGTCGATGGCGGCCTGCACGGCGAGGTCGAACGCGGCGCCCTGGCGAACCTGCAACGGGCCCTGCGGGTCGATGCGCACGACTTCGCCGTCGCGCTCGAACTCCCAGACGGGTATCGCGCCGCCGGAGAACTGGCCACGCATGCAGGCGTGTTGCAGCAGGTCGCGCGGGTGCTCGGGGCGTCCGTGCGCTGCCAGATAGGCGGGTGCGGCCGCGGTGACCAGTCGTTGCGTGCGCGGGCCGATCGGTACGGCAATCATGTCCTGCGCAAGGCGCTCGTCGTAGCGGATGCCGGCGTCGCAACCGGCAGCCAGCAGGTCGACGAAACTGTCTTCGACGATCACTTCCAGCCGGATCTCGGGGTAGCGCTTGAGGAACGGCGTGATGATCGGCGGCAGCACGGTGCGCGCGACGTTCGCCGGTACGTTGAGTCGCAGCGTGCCGGCGGGGCTGTCGCGGAAATGATTGACCACGTCGAGCGAGGCCTGCACTTCGGCCAGCGCCGGCGTCAGCCGTTCGGCCAGGCGCTCGCCTGCTTCGGTGGCCGACACGCTGCGTGTGGTGCGATGTAGCAGGCGCACGCCCAGTTGTGTCTCCAGGCGTTTCACCGCCTCGCTCAATTGCGAGGCTGAGCCATTGCCGGTGCGGGCCGCCTCGCGGAAACCGCCTGCCTGCATCACCGCCAGAAAGGCGAGAAGATCCCGCATGTCTGTTGCCATTGTTCGACCCCCCGTACAGCCCGTGCGGATTGTGGCGGATTATCGTGCAGGAGGGGCGCGCCTATAGTCGGTTCCTCCCATCATCGATAGCCCTCAGGAACAAGACATGAGCGATCTCAAGCAAGCCGGCACATTTCCGCTCGGCGACCGCACCGTCAACCGCATGGGCTACGGCGCCATGCAGCTCGCCGGCCCCGGCGTGTTCGGCCCACCGAAGGATCACGCTGCCGCGGTAGTGGTGTTGCGCGCGGCGCTGGAGGCCGGCGTCAATCACATCGACACCAGCGATTTCTACGGCCCGCATGTCACCAACAAGATCATCCGCGAGGCGCTGCACCCGTATGCGGACGACCTGGTGATCGTCACCAAGGTTGGCGCGCTGCGTGGTGACGATGCTTCATGGAACCCGGCACAAAGTCCGGCGCAACTGGAGCAGGCCGTGCACGACAACCTGCGCAACCTCGGACTCGACGTGCTGGATGCGGTCAACCTGCGCATCATGGGCAATGTGCATGCGCCGTCCGAAGGATCGATCGAGCCGCAGTTCAGCGCATTGGCCAGGTTGCAGCAGAAGGGTCTCATCCGCCACCTGGGTCTGAGCAACGTCACGGCCACGCAAGTGGCCGAGGCCCAGCGCATCGCCCCCGTGGTCTGCGTGCAGAACCAGTTCAATTTGGCGCATCGCGAAGACGATGCCTTTGTCGATGCACTCGCCACGCAAGGCATCGCCTACGTGCCGTTCTTTCCGCTTGGTGGCTTCACGCCGCTGCAATCGCAGACACTCTCCGAGGTGGCTGCGCGTCTCGGGGTTACGCCGATGCAGGTCGCACTGGCGTGGCTGCTCGCGCGCGCGCCCAATATCCTGCTGATTCCCGGCACGTCGTCACTGGGTCATTTGCGCGAGAACCTGACGGCGGCTGAGTTGGCGTTGAGTGCGGAGGTGATGACGGAGCTGGATGGGATCGGTGGCGAGGGCTGAAATGGGCTAGCTGCGAGATTGCAGTCAGGACACAAGATCGAGACGGAAGCGGGCGAAACGAAGACAGTGCGGGATGAAGTGACTAGTGGCAGATATGCCCGGCGATGCTCCCGCGCAATAGTGGAATGCCTCGCCGCCGCTGCCGAACACCGCATCGGCGCGCCTCCCCCAAGAGAGTGCAGTGATGATCCGGTCGCTTCTGGTGATGTTGCTTGTGAGCCTGTCGATGCCGGCCAGTGCATCGGCGCTACGCCAATCGTTCGACTTGCAGGTGCCGCAGGCGCCGACGGCGGTGACGATCGACGGGCAGCAGCAGCTGGTCTACGAAATGCATGTGACGAACTATGCCGGCGTCGACATGCTGCCCACGAAGCTGGATGTGCTCGATGCCGATGCGCTGGAGAAGCCGCTGGCGTCGTGGGCCGGCCCGGCGCTGCTGGCGCACATGGCGATCGCCGGTACCGACAAGTCGCCGGACGCTCGAGGCCTGGCGGCCGGCGTGCAGGCGGTGATCTATGTGGAAGTGGTGCTGCCTGCCGGTGCCCGCGTGCCGCGTCGGCTGATTCACCGGCTGACGTACGAGACCGTCACTGCACACGCGAGCGAACCGGGCGAGGTATTGGGAGGTGCAGTTGTGGTCGACCGGCGCGCACCGGTGAGCCTTGCGCCGCCCCTGCGTGGCGGACCGTGGATCGCAATCTATGACGCGTCCGTGCCACGCGGACATCGGCGGGTGATGTTCGCGCTGGGGGGACGGGCACGGATTCCCGCGCGTTTCGCGATCGACTGGTTCAGGCTGGACGCGAGCGGACATCACACGCGCGGCGATGCGCAGCAGGTGGCGAACTGGCTTGGTTATGGCGAGGACGTGCTGGCGGTGGCCGATGCCACAGTGGTCGCCACACGGAACGATTACCCGGAAAGCCGCACGTTGAAGAACCCCAGGCATCCGCTGGGCGAGGGCAGCGGCAACTTCGTCTCGCTCGACCTGGGTGATGGCCGCTACGCGCATTACGAGCATCTGCGTCCCGGCAGCATCCGGGTGCATCCCGGCGAACGCGTACACCGCGGCCAGATCATCGCCGCGCTGGGTTTCAGCGGCGACTCCACCGGCCCGCACCTGCATTTCCACGTCAGCGACGGCGCAGCTCCGCTGGCTGGCGAAGGCCTGCCGTTCGTCATCGCCCGCTATGAAGTACTCGGCGATTATCCGGACCTGGACGATTTCGACGCGGGGAGGCCGTGGCGCGCGTTGCCCGCGCAAACCGCGCACAGCCGACGCGAAGAAATGCCTGCACCCAGCGCCGTCGTGCAGTTTTCCGGGAATTAGGGGCAGCTCGTTTTCGGCCGAAAATGCGCGGCGCAAGACGGCAAGCCGTTCGATGATCGGACATCCCGAGTTTGCGCCGACTGGCACCGCGGGATAACGCGCTTGAGAGCTTCCATCGGCAAGCGCCTGTTCTTCGCAGTGCCGCTGTCGATCATGACGGCGGCGATGGTCGTGGCGCCAACGCGCTGGAAGCTGTCCGACCATTTTTCGCCAAGACGGCTTCGATCTGGCAGGGCAGGCTGAAGGACCGCATCCACGAGGTGGAAGGACGCGGGATATCCCGGTCTCCGGGTGCAGTACCGAATGCAAGAAGCCCGCCTGTGATGGCGGGCTTCTTGTATTCCCGGTCGCCTGGTTTCAGGAGGCGGAGCTCACTTCGCTTCGTGCCACCGCTTTCGTTCAGTGTGCAGGTTGCGGTGCGGGGCTGGGCGCGTTGTGAGCGGTGTTTTGAATCGGCGGGGTCGGCATGCGCGAATAGTTGGGGTTATACCTCTCCGGATATCCGCGTCGGTTGTCGAAATGGAGGCGCGGCTGGCGGTCGAAGTCGTTCCTGTTCGCCAGCGCCAGGCGATGGCCGTCGATGTGCACCCAGTACCACGATCCGTTCGGAACCGGCGAACTCGACACGTAGACAAACCGGGCGAGGTAATCGCCTTCCTGACGGGGCGAGGCCTGCACGGCGAGATTGATGACGAACTGGCTGCTGACGGGGCGTCCGTGCTCGGTGGCGGGCTTGGAGATCATTTCGTCCAGGGTCTGTCGCAACAGCCGGTTGACCTTCGGCGAGAGTTGGTCGGACGGCGAGACTTCGGTGACCTTGCCCTTGGCATCCACATGCACCAGCACCGGCATCACTCCGGGTTTGAATTCGTTGAGTGAGCCGCTGGACGCCATCGCGGCACTTGCGCCGACAGTCAGTGCGCTTGCGAACATCATCATGGAAAGCCGTTTCATAAATCCTCCGTGGATCACGAATCAGTGTGGCTACGGGGAGCCGCCAACCAGCGGACATGCGCCTGCATATCCACTGTTCTCCCAAACGCGCGACCCGTCAAGAAGGATGACGTGACGACAGGGCCCGACGTTGTTTCGCCACGGTTACCTGCGCTATTTCGGCAGCGCTGCCAACCATTGCAGCACCGCATGCGACAGTTCGATGCGCTGGTCGGAATAAGCATGGTCGGTGGGCAGGTGCACGGTCGTCACGTGGGTGTCGCCGGCGTTGCGCAGGTTGGCCGCAAACGATTCGTTCGCCTTGGCCAGGCCATCGTCCGAGGTGACGATCAGCGCCGTGCGGCTTTTCAATGCATCGACCTTCGAGCTGAAGGTCCACGTGGCCGCATGATCGGCGAGCTCACGCGCCAACCCGTCCGGCGTGCATCCGCTCAGCGGAGCCATGCCCTCGTTGGCCAGGCCCGCGCTCATCTTGTGCAAGGCGTCCGGTTTCTGGTCGCTGGCCAGCATCTGCTGCATCGTGCTGCCCATGTCGGCGGCCGAGATGGTGGCGAAGGCCTTGATGGCGGGATCGGCGGCGGCGCCCTGGACGGTCATGAAGCCGCCCATGCTGTGCCCGATCAGCACGATGCGGGTGGGATCCAGGCGCAGCTTTTTGGCGACGTCAGGCTGGCGCAGGTAGACCAAGGCGGCGGCGGTGTCCTCGATGCCGTGCGAGAACGAAAAGTTGCCCGGCGTGCCCCACGATCCGCGGTAGTTGAAATAAAGCACGTCCCAGCCGGCACGGCGCATGTCCTGCGCCAGGTCGAGGTTGCGCTCGTTGCCGGGAAAGCCGTGCAGCAGGATCACCGCGGGGTGCGGTCCTGCTCCTGCCGCGACATAGACCAGCGCGTTCATCAGCACGCCGTGGCTGGGAATCTGCATCGTTTCCATCGAGGCACGATCGTTGCTGTCGGGTGCGGACAGCAGTGCCGTCGTGGCGGCATGGCTGCGGGTTGCCGGCAGTCCGTCTGCGTAGCACGGAATGGAGGCCAGGCAGGCAGAAAAGCAGGCCGCCAGGAACAGGGGTTTCGAATAGTTGTTCACGTGTTCTCCAACTTCAGCGTGTTGTGCAGACGAGACGAGGAGTGCGGAGGCCGGTTGCCTGATCACACAACTATAACTTTTCTGTGGGTGCCGGATCGCCGGCATCGGGCGTTGAATCAGCCATGGCCGTTGAAGTGTCGAACCTCAGTGCGCCAGATGGATGGCGGCAAGCTGTGCAATGCGCCGTGCCTCGATGCCGATCTCGCGCAGTTGCCCGGTGGGCGAGGCGGTCAGGCCGCAGAAGAACAGTCCGGGTTCGGCGGTGACGCGACCCGTCGCGACCGGCATGCCGTGATCGTCGACGACATCGGGGGAATCGGGCAGCAGCTGGCGCAGGTCGGGGCGAAAGCCGGTCGCGAGAATGACGCCATCGAACGCTTCCGCCGGCATCCCGGCAAACACCACGCCATCGGCGGTGAATCGTTCGATGTCGCCGCGCAGCTTGATCGTGCCGTCTCTGATCCGGGCCAGCGTGCCGACATCGAGCAGCGGTACGCGGTGATCCTCCTCGATCATCCGGCGTGGTCCCTTGCGAGCGATCTTCAAACCGAGATTCCGGACCGGACCAACGGCAAGACGGATCGCCGGTGCATTGATGAAATCGGCCACCCGCGCAGGCAGGCGTGCCTGCGCGATCGCCCAGGTCAGGATCGGCAGGCCGAGAAGTTCGCGCGGCAGGATCTGCACCGGACCGCGCACCGCCAGGGTCACGTCGACGCCGGCTTCCGCCAGGTCGAGCGCAATCTCGCCACCCGAATTGCCGAAGCCCACGACGAGCACGCGCTTGCCTGCATGGGGCGCCGGATTGCGATATTCACTACTGTGAATGACGGCGCCTTGGTATGTATCCGAGCCAGGCCAGCTCGGACGGTGGGGGAAGTCGGCCCAGCCGGACGCGATCACCACGACGGGTGCGATGAACCGTTGCTGCGCCGTCTCCACGCGCCACCCCGCATCGTCGCGACGGACGGTTTGCACTGCGCGGTTGAAGATCGGGTGCAGGTCGAACTGCGCCGCGTAGTTTTCGAGATAGTCCACCACCTGCGCGCGCGATGGGTACCTCGTGTACGTCCTTGGCATGGCCATGCCGGGCAAGCCGGAGTGCCCGCGATCGGTGTGCAGATGCAACCGGTCGTAGTGGCGCCGCCAGATCGGGGCGACCGCATCGGCCTTCTCCAGGATCGTCGCCCGGAGGCCGAACTCGCGCATGCTCGCCGCGCAGGCGAGGCCGGCAGGACCTGCGCCGACAATGATGGCGTCTGCCTCAACCATGGGTTTCCCCGTTCCAGGATGTCAATCGGCTGGCGGCCGCGTCGGCGCATAGGCCGCCTTCAACATTGCACCTGACCACCGGCGATCTGCTTGCATGGGTGGAATACGGGCTCTTTCGAGGGCGGTGGGCGGTGCGGACCATGATCGTGATCATGGTCGCGATCGCCGCGGTCGCGATCGCGATGGCCGCTCCAGTACGGCACGGTGCCCCAGTAGGCTGGTGGAGCGTTGTAGACCGGCTGGGACAATTGATCGCGGTATGCGTCGTTCTGCTGGCGCAGCGCATCGTTTTCGGCGCGCAGCCGGTCGCGGTTGGCGGCATCGTCGGCCAGCGCCTGCTGCCGTGCTGCCTCGTCGCGCTGCTGCGCGGCGATCGCCTCGTCGGCCTGCTGCCGGGCTTTTTCTTCCATCGCCTGTTGATGCGCAGCGAGGCGCTGCTGGTAGAGCGCTTCGAGATGGTGCGAGTCGGCGTAGCCCTTCGCCCTCGCGTCCTGACCCAGGCGCAGGTACTGGTCGATGATTTCGCTGTCGTCGGCTTGATGGATCAGTTCGCCTTTGCCGTCGCGGCAGGGACGGTCGGTGTATTCGAGCTGCCCGGCCCGCGTCGTGCATTTGTAGATGTTCTGCGCAACGGCAGCCGGCGCCATGGCCAGCAGCATGATGGCGATAGACAGAACCTGCTTTCTGGCAACCGAGGCTTTCATCGTGCGGCCATTTTGCACCGACCGCGGCGATGTTGCGCAAGGAAAATGTCGCGACCGGGGAAACGGGGATTTGCCCGGGGCTCAGGTGGCCTCGAAACCGGCGCGCGCCTGCCGACTGGCCTGCTGCCAGCTGCGCAAGCCGATCATCGCCAGCACGATGAACCCGGCATACAGCACTGAAGTGATCATCAGCGACTTGTAGACGTACTCGCCGACGTAGATCACGTCGACCACGATCCACAGCCACCATGCGGCGACATGCCGGCGGCCCTGCCACCACTGAGCGACCAGGCTGAAGGCGGTCAGCGCGGCGTCGAGCCAGGGCAGGGCGGCGTCGGTCCAGCGGTGCATGGCGAAGCCGAGCGCGAGCGCGCCGACGGCGCCCAGGAGCAGATGCGTGACGGCCTGCGCAGCTGGCAACGACGCAACCTGCACCAGGCCGTCGTCGCCGAGGTTCTGCAGCCAGCGCACCCAGCCATAGACGATCAACCCGCCGAACGCGACCTGCAGCAGGGCGTCGGAATAGAGCTTCGCGTCGACGAAGATCCATGTGTAGAGCGTCACCGACAGCAGGCCGATCGGCCAGCACCATGGCTTGCGCCGGGCAGTGAGCCACACCGCCCACGCGCTGATCAGTGCACCGATGAGTTCGATCCAGGACATCAGAAATCGAACGTCACGGACAGGCGAGCCAGCCGCGGCGCACCCGGGAACAGGTAGCTGTCGCCGCCGGAGGTGCCGGTATCGCGCCAGTAGAAATGATTGAACACGTTGTCGACGTTCAGCCGCCAGGTGATCGCGTGGCGGTTCCACCGGGTGACGTAGCGCAGGCCGGCATCGAACACGTTATAGGCCGGCACGCGGGTGAGGCCGTTCGGCGTGGCCACGTTGCTGCTGGCGTAACGCCAGCCACCGAGCAGGCTGAGATCGGCGGCGAACGGCAGGCGGTAGTCCATGTACAAGGCCGTACGCCGACGCGGCACGTTGACGACCTGATGACCTTCGTAGCTCGGCGTGCCGGTGCCCTGCGCACGCGCCTGGATCAGGTTGATGCTGGCGGTAAGGCGCAGCTTGTCGGTCACCTGTCCGGCGGCGTTGAGTTCGAGACCGCTGTGCACTTCGTCGCCGTGCTGGACGAAGGTGAAGCCGGCGGCGGTGTTGTCCGGCTGCGCGAACTGGTACGGCTGGCGAATGCGGTACAGCGCGGCTTGCAGGCTGAGCGCGTCGCTCCAGGCGTACTTCACCCCGGCCTCGGTCTGGCGCGACAGCAGCGGTGCCAGCGTGGCGCTGCCGTTGGAGGTCCAGTACGGCGCCTCGTTGCCCAGCGACAGACTCTCGCTGTAGCTGACATAGGTGGTCAGCTGTGTGGTGGGCTGCCACAGCACGGCGGCCTGCGGGAGAAATTTGCTCAGGCGGGTGTCGCGTTCGGGCGCGCCGCTGTCGTCGTAGGCACGCTCGTGCAGGCGCACGAAGCGGCCACCGGCCAGCAGCTGCCATTGCGGGCTCAGATGCACGCGATCGAGTGCAAACACCGAGTGCTGCCAGCTGGTCAGCCGGCGTGCCGACGCTCCGGGCTGGTTCGGAGACGGTGCGAAGTAGGGCGGATCGACCTCGGCGATATTGGCGGTGCCGACGTAGTCGTAGACGTAGGGGCGCCGGTCGATGGTGCGGCGGAACGCACTGGTGCCGAGGCTGAGTTCGTGGCTGAGCGTGCCGGTGTCGAACGAGCCCTTCAGCACGGCGCGGACCTCGTCGTTGACGCGGGTGTCGTCGGGGCTGCGGTAGTCGTAGACGTCGTAGTCGCCGTTCGACGCGAAGAACCAGCCCGGCGTGGCACCGCTGGCGCAGGCTGGCGAGTAGAAGCAGCCGTAGGCGAAGGCGACGTTGTCATTGATCACGACATGGCTGTGGCCGGCCGACAGTTGCGTGCTCCAGTGGTCGCTGAAGCGGTAGGCGAAGCGCAGCGTGCTGTTGCTGGCGTCGACGCCGACCGGCCGCTGCCACGGCTCGAAACCGAGCATGCGACTGGTGCCGGGATGCGCCGGAATCATGGTGCCACCGAGCAGCTGGTAGCCGGAGACCGAGCGCTGCCCGCTGGTCTGGTAATTGGTGTCCAGCTGCAGGGTGGCGTTCGAACTGATCTTCCAGTCGGCGGCCAGCGAGAAGAACGTGCGGCGACCATCGGCGTGCCGCACATAGGAGTTCATGTCCTCGTGGGCCGCGTTCACGCGCACGCCGAAGGTGGGTGTCAGCCAGGCGCCCACATCCATCGCGAGGTAACGCGAGCCGTGCGAGTCGGTGCCGACGGTGGCGCTGTGCACGTCGGCCGGACGCTTGCTGACGTAGTTGATCAAGCCGCCCGGCGCGACCACGCCCGCCTCGAGACCGCCGAGGCCCTTGAGGATTTCCACGCGCTCCTTGTCTTCCAGCGGCTGCAGCTGCTCGCCGGCCATGCTCATCTCGTTGAAGCGGAAACCGGTGGCCGGATCCAGCGCGTAGCCGCGGATGGCGATGTCCTGGTAGTAGCCGACCGGCGCGTAGCTGTCGCCCAGTGCAGCATCACCGCGTGCCAGTTCGCTGAGCGTTCGCGGCTGGCGATCGTCGATCTGGTCGCGGGTGATCACCGTGATCGCGGCCGGCGTGTCCTGCAGCGGTGCGTTGCTGAAACTGCCGAAGGTGTCCATCTGCGAGTTGTCGGCATGGTAGCCACGCGGGCTGTTGGCTTTGACGTGCACTGGCGCCAGCGGCGTGGCTTGCGGTTCGGTGGTGATGTCATCGCCGGCATGGGCGAGCGTCATCACCGACATCAGCGCAAGGATCAGGGGCGTGCGGGCAAAGGAAATGCGGAGAGCTGAAATGCGGAGAGCTGAAATATGGAATGAGGCCATCGTCATCGTCTTCTGGGGAACGGACGAAGCGACGGCGATCCGGACGTCCGAATGGACGCGCCGAATCAGCAAGCTCCCTACGCCGGTACAAACCGGATCAGGTTCCAAGGGACTCTCTCAGCCCGGCAAACGCCGGGCACCCCCGCTTCAAGAACGTCTATTGAACCACGGATTGTCGGCCGCCGTCGCGGATGACTTGCAACAGGGCCTGTCCGGGCGGTGTGCCAAACCAGGCCGCGTGGCCGCGCAGGAAGGTGTCGCAGGCCACGTCGGCATTGGCGCGCGAACGGGTGATCGCATGGAAATACTCGACCTCGGACAGCGCGAAATCCACGTGCACCAGCGGCAGCAGGTCGGCCAGCAGCTGGATGTCTGCGGAGCTCAACGGGCGCTGCTGGCGATAGCCTTCGATCAGCGCGCGGGCGATGTCCGGGTGTGCGGCGTCGAAGCCGGTGTCCAGCGCCAGCCACGCGATCGCGTTGCGCTCGATCGCGGTGGCCAGATCGAACAGTGCGCAGTTGGCGGCGGCGAGGCCGAAGTCGAGTACGGCGCTGATGCGTGCGTTGGCGCTGCCATCGCTCCAGCACAGGTTGGAAACGTGCCAGTCGCCGTGCGTCCACAGCCGTGGCTGTTGTGCCAGTCGCGGTTGCGCGACGGCGTGCCAGGGGGCGAGCAGTTCGGCGAGATCGGTCGGCCAGTCACGACCTTGCAGATAATCGGCCAGACCGGGACGTGCGGGCAGCTGTGCCTGCAGCGCGGCGATCGGATCGGGCGAACAGATCAATTCGCTGCGCGCGACCAGGATGTGGGTATCGCGCTGGGGTGCCTCGTAACCCTCGGCTGCGTTATGCAGAGCAGCGAGCATGCGGCCGGCGCTGCGGGCGTGCTCGTGGTTCGGCAGCGGCGACCACGAGATCGCTTCGCGGTACAAGTCGATACCGGCCGCGCGTTCGTGTACCTCGTAAGTCCAGTCACCGAGCGCCACCGCGGTTTGCCCGTGCGCGTCACTCAGCACGGCCGGTATCGGCATGCCGTTGTTGCGCAGGTGCGTGATGAAGCGGTGTTCCTCGCTGAGCGTGGCGGCCGATCGCACACTGTGGTGATGGCGCTTGATGAAGACGGTTCCGCGGCCTGTCTCGACCAGGCAGGCGGCCGACAGCGGGCGCGGGCTGTGCCAGTCGATGCGCGTTGAAGTGCCGAGCGAGGGATAGCCGTGCAGCAACGTGTCGACCTCAAGCGCAGTCAACGGCGGCCAGTCTGGCGGTGTGTTGTCGCCAGCCAGTCCGTGCGCAAGATGAGTGGGGTCGTTCATGGACAGAGAGTGTGCCTTCGCCGGCGGCAAGCGCCGGATTATCACCGATAAGGATGCTGTGCCCGCTTTCGGACGTGAGCGGCATCGCGTTTAATGGGCCGTTCCTCCGAAGTGTGCCGCCGTCCGATGAGCGCGATGTTGCTGCTGTTTGTCTGCCTGATCCTCGGCACCGTGGTGGCGCGGTTTGCGAAACCGCCGGCGGGCATCGTGCAGGGCATCAACTGGTGGGTGCTCAATGTGGCGCTGCCGGCGCTGGTGCTGGAACTGATCCCGAAGGTGAAGTTCGACCCGCAGCTGTGGTTCCCGGTGGCGGCGATGTGGCTCACCTTCGGCGGTGCCTGGCTGCTGTTCGGCCTGCTCGGGCCGCGGCTGGGCTGGTCGAGGCAGCGCACCGGCGCGTTGATCCTGGTCTGCGGCCTGGGCAATACCGCGTACATGGGTTATCCGCTGATCGAGGCGCTGCACGGCAAGCCGGGTCTGGCGCTGGCCGTGGTGGCCGACCAGATCGGTGCGTTCCCGGTGCTGGCCTCGGCCGGCATCGTGGTGGCTTCGATCTACTCCGGGCGCACGCCGCAGCCACGGCTGATTGCCCGGCGCATCGTCACGTTTCCCGCCTTTGTCGCGCTGGCGATCGGCATCGTCGTGGGTCTGCTCGGCGGCTGGCCGGAACTATTGAACGGCGTATTCGCGCCGATCGGCGCCACGCTGACGCCGCTGGCGCTGTTCTCGGTCGGGCTGCAGTTCAAGTTCCATCCGGGCCAGCGGCAACTGGGCGCGGCCAGCTGGGGATTGGGCTGGAAGTTGTTGCTGGCGCCGCTGTTGTGCTGGTTGCTGGGTGTGGCTGCCGGGGTGGGCGGGCTGGTGCTAACGGTTGGCGTGCTGCAGGCGGCGATGGCGCCGATGGTGTCGGCGGCGATCCTGGCCGACGAGTACGAGCTGGAGCCGACCCTGGCGAACACCGTACTGGGCGCCGGCATCGTGCTGTCGCTGATCACCATACCGCTGGGCAATCTGCTGCTAGCCAGCTGACATGGCAACTTGCGCCCGGCATCGGCTGCACCGAGACTAGTAGGGATTCTCATGGGCGGGGGCTCGTGTCATGGCAGGTTTCGAACTGATCAGGCGGTTCTTCGGGAACGAGCCTGGCGAGCGCCGTGCGGCACCTCGCAGCGGCGTACCCAAGGGTGCCTGGGTGCTGGTGGTGGACGATTCGGCCACCATCCGCGCGGTGCTCGGCAAGATGCTGAGCCAAGATGGCCATGTGGTGTTGAAGGCGCCGGACGGCGAAACGGCGATCGAGATGGCCCGCAAGGAAAAGCCGGACCTGATCTTTCTCGATATCGTGATGCCCGGCATGAACGGTTTCGCCGTGCTGCGCGCATTGCGCCGCGAGCCGCAGACCCACGACATCCCGATCGTGATGATCAGCGGCAACCTGCAGGCGACCGAGCAGTTCTACGTGCAGCGCTTCGGTGCCGACGATTTCATGAAGAAGCCGTTCGGTCGCGGCGAGGTGTTTGCGCGCATCCAGCACCTGACGCAGAGCGGCAGGCTGGTGGTGCGTGAGCGCACCGCGGAGGATGTCGTGCCGACCGTGCCGGAGCACACCGCGGCCGAGCACGCGGCGATTCCGGATATCGCGATGCCGGATCCGCACGACATGATCGCGCCGCCCGCGGAATCTTCCTGACCTGCGCGGCTGCACCGACCCGATGCATGCGAACGTTGCCGTGATGGCACGATAATCGGGACGATGAGCAAACTTCCAGCCAACCCGGTCACCGACCTGCGCGTCGACCAATGGCTTTGGGCTGCGCGTTTCTTCAAGACGCGCAGTCTGGCCAAACAGGCGATCGATGGAGGCAGGATCGAGGTCAATGACGCTGGCTGCAAACCGGCAAAAGCGCTGCACGTCGGCGACATGCTGCGGATCTCGCGTGGCGAGGAGCGACTGGAAGTCGAGGTGCTGGGTTTGTCCGACAAGCGCGGTCCGGCCAGCGCGGCGCAGGCGTTGTATCGCGAGACCGAGTCCAGTCGCGTGGCGCGGGAAGTGGCTCATCAGCAGCGCCAGCTGATCGGCACGAGCGGCCCGCTGAAACGCCCGGACAAGCATGCGCGACGGGATCTGCGGCGATTGAAGGACTCACGCTGAGCAGTGCATCGCAGATTGGGCGGCCGATCTGCGGGAACATCCACGCCAATCCAAGGGGACTGCGCCTGTGCATCCCCACGACTCGGGGTGTGGCATGGACGGATTCGCACGAATGGCCGGCGGCATCGGCTTTATCAAGCGTCTGCTCGGCAACACGGATGGCGAACAGTCTTCGGTGCCACACGTTCAGACCGCGCTGGGTTCGCGCATGCTGGTGGTTGACGATTCGCCGACCATCTGCGCCGTGCTCGGCAAGATGCTGGGCCACGAAGGCTACGCCGTATCCAGGGCGACCGATGGCGAGAGTGCCATCCAGCTGGCGCGCGACGAACAGCCCGCGCTGATCTTTCTCGACATTGTCCTGCCCGGCATGAACGGTTTCGCAGTGCTGCGTGCACTGCGCCACGATCCGCTGACTCAACACATTCCGATCGTGATGATCAGCGGCAACCAGCAGGCCACCGAGCAGTTCTATGTGCAGCGCTTCGGCGCGGACGACTTCATGAAGAAGCCGTTCGGCCGCGACGAGGTGTGCAAGCGCATCGGGCAGCTGGTGCAGTCGGGACGCTTGATCGCACGCAAGCCGTCGGAACCGGTGAGCGTGCCGCTGCCTGAATTGTCCGAGGAAGCCTTGGCCGCCATTCCGGATATCGCGATGCCTTATGCGGATGAGGCGCATGCGACCGCGCCGTCACTGCGGCCGCGGCCCGGCTTGCAGGTGGCACACGGCATGGTCTGAAAGTCCACTGTGCGAACCACGCTGGAGCGTATTCCAGCATGGTTCGCACCGATGGCTCAGCCCGGAATGCCCAGCGCTTTCGCCACGCCGGCGGCGTAAGCCGGATCGGCCTTGGCGAAATGACCAAGTTGGCGTCGCACGATTTCTTCCGGTACGCCCTGCATCGCGGCGGCGATATTGCCGAACAATTGCTGCTGCTGATCCGCGCTCATCAGCCGGAACAGATCGCCGGGTTGCTTGTAGTCGTCATTGCCGACGCGATGATCGTAGCGGTCGGCGTCACCCGAGATCCTCAGTGGCGGCTCCTTGACCGATGGATCCTCGGCCGGACCACCAAACGAGTTCGGCTCGTAGTTCACGCTGCCGCCGCCGTTGTCGCCGTAGCGCATCGATCCGTCACGCGCGTAGTTGTGTGCCGGACAGCGCGGCTGGTTCACCGGCAGCTGGTCGTGGTTCGCACCGAGCCGGTAACGCGCCGCATCGGCGTAGGAGAAGATGCGGAACTGCAACACCTTGTCCGGTGAGAAGCCGATGCCGGGTACCACGTTGGCCGGCGAGAAACTGGACTGCTCGACCTGGGCGAAGTAATTGTCCGGATTGCGGTTCAATTCCATCACGCCAACTTCGATCAACGGGTAGTCCTTGTGCGGCCACACCTTGGTCAGGTCGAACGGGTTGTACGCGGTTTTCTCCGCATCGGCTTCCGGCATGATCTGCACGCACAGCGTCCACTTCGGGAAGTCCTTGCGCTCGATCGCCTCGTACAGGTCGCGCTGGTGCGATTCGCGATCCTCGCCGATCAGCCTGGCCGACTCGGCATTGGTGATGTTGCTGATGCCTTGCTGGGTCTTGAAGTGGAACTTCACCCAGTAACGTTCATCGGCCTCGTTCCAGAAGCTGTAGGTATGGCTGCCGAAGCCGTGCATGTGGCGCAGGCTGGCCGGGATGCCGCGGTCGCTCATCAAGGTGGTGACCTGGTGCAGCGACTCGGGCGACAGCGACCAGTAGTCCCACATCGCGGTGGCGTTGCGCATGTTCGTGCGCGGATCGCGCTTCTGCGTGTGGATGAAGTCGGGAAACTTGTACGGATCGCGGATGAAGAACACTGGCGTGTTGTTGCCGACCAGGTCCCAGTTGCCTTCTTCGGTATAGAACTTCAGTGCGAAGCCGCGCACATCGCGTTCGGCATCGGCTGCGCCGCGTTCGCCGGCGACGGTGGAAAAGCGTGCCAGCATCGGCGTCTGCGTGCCGGGCTTGAACACCTTGGCACGGGTGTAACGGGTGATGTCGTGGGTGATGGTGAGTGTGCCGAACGCGGCCGAGGCCTTGGCATGCACCACACGCTCTGGGATGCGCTCACGATTGAAGTGCGCGTGCTTCTCGAACAGCTGATGGTCCTGCACCAGCAGCGGGCCGCGCGGGCCGGCGGTGAGGCTGTTCTGGTTGTCGGCCAGCGGCGCGCCGGCGTCGGTGGTCAGGGTCTTGCGATCGTGGCTCATGGCGGGTTCCTTCGCTGGCGGGGTGTTCCAGCAAAGCTACGCGCCTTCGGCCATCAATGGAATTTGATGTTGCTGATCTGGTTGATAGCCGATGGCTATCGCTTGTTCAGGCCAGCGCCTTGAGCCGATATAGCGCCTCCAGCGCCTCGCGGGGTGTCAGCGCATCCGGGTCGACTGCCTCCAGCGCCCGTTCCACGGCAGAAGGTGCCGCGACTGCAAACAGCCCCAGTTGAGGCGAACTCTCGATCGCGGTTTTCGCCGCCGAGGCATGTTGGTGCATGCCGCGCTCCAGTTCACCCAGCGTGCGCTTCGCGTCGGCGATCACCGATTTCGGCAGCCCCGCGAGCGCGGCTACCTGCAGGCCGAAGCTGCGGTTGGCCGGGCCATCCTTCACCGCGTGCATGAACACCAGTTGCTCGCCGTATTCGACCGCGTCCAGGTGCACGTTGGCGATCGCCGGGAATTCGTTGGCCAGTTCGGTCAACTCGAAGTAATGCGTGGCGAACAGCGTGTACGCGCGGCTGTTGCGCGCCAGATGCACGGCGGCGGCGCGCGCCAGTGAAAGTCCATCGTAGGTGCTGGTGCCGCGGCCGACTTCGTCCATCAGCACCAGGCTCTGCTCGGTCGCGTTGTGCAGGATGTTCGCCGTCTCGCTCATTTCCACCATGAAGGTGGACTGGCCGCGCGAGAGGTCGTCGCCGGCGCCGATGCGGGTGAAAATGCGGTCGATCGGACCGATCGCGGCGCGTGATGCAGGTACGTAGCTGCCGATATGCGCGAGCAGCACGATCAACGCGTTCTGCCGCATATACGTCGATTTACCGCCCATGTTCGGGCCGGTGATGACCAGCATGCGGCGCCCGTCATCGAGCGCGAGGTCGTTCGGTTCGAACGGCTCGTCGCGCACTTTCTCGACCACCGGATGACGGCCGCGCTCGATCGCGATGCCGGGTTCGTCGGTGAGTTCCGGTGCAGCCCAGTCCAGCGCTTCGGCGCGCTCGGTCAGCGTGGCGATCACGTCGAGTTCGGCCATTGCGGCGGCAGCTGCTTTCAGCGGTTCGAGTTTTTCGGTGAGCGTGTCGAGCAGCGCCTCGTACAGCGCGCGCTCGCGCATCAGCGAGCGTTCCTTCGCCGACAGCACCTTGTCTTCGAAGGTCTTCAGCTCCTCGGTGATGTAGCGTTCGGCGTTCTTCGTCGTCTGCCGGCGCGTGTAGTGCGTGGGTGCCTTGTCCGACTGGCCCTTGCTGATCTCGATGTAGTAGCCATGCACGCGGTTGTAGCCGACCTTCAGCGTGCTGATGCCGCTGGCAGCCTTCTCGCGCTCCTCCAGCTCGACCAGGTATTGATCGGCATGGGTGGACAACCGGCGCAGTTCGTCGAGCTCCGCGTCGTAACCGTCGGCGACTACGCCGCCGTCGCGTTGCAGTACCGGTGGCTGCGCCACGATCGCGCGTGCGAGCAAGGCGGCGCTGTCGGCATGATCGCCGATGCGTCCGACCAGATCGCGGAGCAGGGGAGATGGCTCTTGTTGAAGAGTGCGGCCATGGATGGCCGCTTCTTGATCTTCGCGATCAAGGATGATCGCACTGATACCTGGCGCAGCGGCGAGACCATCGCGCAGGGTGGACAGGTCGCGCGGCCGTGCCGAGCGCAGTGCCACGCGGGCGAGAATGCGTTCCAGGTCGCCGATACCACGCAGCTGTTCACGCAGCGATTCGTAGCGACGGCTGTCGATCAGCATGCCGATCGCCTGATGGCGTTGGCGCAGCAGATCGCGCGAGCGCAGCGGCCGATTCAGCCATCGGCGCAGCAGGCGCGCACCCATCGGCGTCACCGTCTCGTCGAGCACGCCGAGCAGGGTGTGTTCGGTGCGGCCGCTGGGATGGGTGTCCAGTTCCAGATTGCGACGGGTGGCCGCGTCCAGTGCGATCGTCTCGCTGGCGCTTTCCACCGCCATGCCGGTGAGGTGTGGCAATGCGCTCTTCTGGGTTTCCTCGACATAGCCGAGCAGGCAGCCGGCCGCGGCGGTGGCCAACGGCAGGTTGTCCACACCGAAGCCACCGAGGTCGCGCGTGCCGAAGAAGCGGTTCAGTTCGCGCTTCGCCGCATCGCTGTCGAAGTGCCATGGCGGACGCTTGCGCAGGCCGGGCAGGCCGCTGACCAGTTTCGGCCAGGCGACACTTTCATCGACCAGGGTCTCGGCCGGTTGCAACCGCGCCAGTTCAGCGGCCAGCGCTTCGGCATGCGGTACTTCGCTGAGCAGGAAACGGCCGCTGGACAGGTCGACCCAGGCCAGACCGTAGGCACCATTTGCCCCCCCCGCGATCGCCAGCAGCAGGTTGTCGCGACGCTCCTCCAGCAGCGCCGCGTCGGTTACCGTGCCGGGCGTGACGATGCGCACCACCTTGCGCTCGACGATGCCCTTGGCCAGTGCCGGGTCGCCCATTTGCTCGCAGATCGCCACCGATTCGCCGAGGCGCACCAGCCGCGCCAGATAATTCTCGGCGGCGTGATACGGCACGCCAGCCATAGGAATCGGCGCGCCGGCCGATTGGCCGCGCTGGGTCAGGGTGATGTCGAGCAATCGCGCCGCCTTGCGCGCGTCGTCGTAGAACAATTCGTAGAAGTCGCCCATGCGGAAGAACAGCAACACCTCCGGATGCTCGGCCTTCGCCGACAGGTACTGGCGCATGAACGGGGTGTGCTTGGTGAGATCGTCGTGGCTCATGCAATGCAAGTCTTGGCGTGGTCGCGCGGAACAGGTAGAACGGTGCCTCTGCGCGTGGCGCAAGGTTCATTCAAGTTCGGGAGTCTCGCATGGAGTTGTCATCTGTTCCTACCGATGCCGAGTTGCTGGCGCTGGCCGGCGAGGTCGGGACCGAGGTCCGGCAGCGCAAGCTGACCCTGGTCACGGCCGAATCCTGCACGGGTGGCTGGATCGCCAAGACGCTGACCGATCTGCCCGGCAGTTCCGCCTGGTTCGACGCCGGTGTGGTGACCTACAGCTACGAAGCGAAGGAGGCGTTGCTCGGGGTCAATCCACGCACGCTGGAACATGCCGGCGCGGTCAGCGAGGAAACCGTGCTGGAGATGGTCTCCGGCGCGCTGGCGCGTTTCGGCGCTGGCGTGGCGGTGGCGGTGACCGGCATCGCCGGGCCGTCTGGTGGTACGCCGGACAAGCCGGTCGGCACGGTGTGGATCGGCTGGAAGCGTCGCGGCGGCTACGGCCATGGGCGGCTGTTCCACTTTCCGGGCGATCGCGAAGCGGTCAGGCGGCAAACCGTGGCGGCGGCGCTCATTGGGCTGAGCAAAACGCTGACGGAATGAGTTGGCACGGGCGGTCAGGTCGGCTTGACCGGTATGGGATACTGGCCGCCTTGCAGTCGATCGCGATTGATCGCAGCCCGTGAGACCCGATCCGGGCATCATGCACTCCATTCACAGCCCAACCGGAATTCAAGACGATGGATGACAACAAGCGCAAGGCACTTACTTCCGCCCTCGGCCAGATCGAAAAGCAGTTCGGCAAGGGCGCGATCATGCGCATGGGCGACCGCGTCAACGAGGCGATCGAGACGGTCTCCACCGGCTCGCTCGGACTGGATATCGCGCTCGGCGTCGGCGGCCTGCCGCGCGGCCGCGTGGTCGAGATCTACGGGCCGGAATCGTCCGGCAAGACCACCATGACACTGCAGGCGATCGCCAGTTGCCAGCGCGCCGGTGGTACCGCCGCCTTCATCGATGCCGAGCACGCGCTCGACCCGACCTACGCGGAGAAACTGGGCGTCAAGGTCGATGACCTGCTGGTCTCGCAGCCGGATACCGGGGAGCAGGCGCTGGAAATCGCCGACATGCTGGTGCGTTCGGGTGCGGTCGACATGGTCGTGGTCGACTCGGTCGCCGCGCTGACCCCGAAGGCGGAAATCGAGGGCGAGATGGGCGACTCCCACGTCGGCCTGCATGCCCGCCTGATGAGCCAGGCGTTGCGCAAGCTCACCGCGAACATCAAGAAGTCCGGCACCCTGGTGATCTTCATCAATCAGATCCGCATGAAGATCGGCGTGATGTTCGGCAGCCCGGAGACCACCACCGGCGGCAACGCGCTGAAGTTCTACGCCTCGGTACGCCTGGACATCCGTCGCATCGGCGCGGTGAAGAAGGGCGACGAGATCATCGGTTCGGAAACCCGCGTCAAGGTGGTCAAGAACAAGGTGGCGCCGCCGTTCCGCCAGTGCGAATTCGAGATCTTGTACGGCGAGGGCACCTCGCGCGAAGGCGAGATTATCGAACTGGGCGTGGCGCAGAACCTGATCGACAAGTCCGGCGCCTGGTACAGCTACAACGGCGACCGCATCGGCCAGGGCAAGGAAAACGTGCGCCAGTTCCTGCGCGACAACCCGGCGATCGCCAACGAGATCGACAAGCAGCTGCGCGAGCGCCTGCTGGTACCGGTCGGCAAGCCTGCCGCTGCGGCGCCGGAAGAGGCGCTCGAGGAAGCGTGAGCGGTGACTATTGACGGTCTGTTGCGGAAAACATGGCCCGGCTCGTCCGGGCCATGTCCGTTTGCATGTTCATGAAACGCCCGCCCGGCAAGGACGACCCGGCCAAGCCGAAGCGCAGCGCCTACGACAAGGCGCTGGGGCTGCTCGCCCGCCGCGAACACTCGCGCAAGGAGCTGAAAACCAAGCTGCGCCAGGGTGGTTACGAAGGCGAGGAAACCAGCGCCGCGATCGATCGTCTCGGCGAGCAGCAATACCAGGATGACGACCGCTTTGGCGAAGTGCTGCTGCGCAGCCGGATCGCACAGGGCTACGGCCCGATGCGATTGCGGATGGAGCTGAAAACCCACGGTTTGCCCGACGCGCGTATCCGCGAATTGCTGGACGCGGCCGAGGTCGACTGGCACGCTTCCGCCGCCGCCCAGTTGCGCCGCCGTTACGGTGGTGCGGGCACGGCCGATCCCGCCGAACGCAGCCGTCGGGCGCAATTCCTCTTGCGCCGCGGCTTTGCCGCCGCCACAGTACGGAGTGTTACCCACGCCGATGTGGACGAAGCTGCCGACGAGGATTTCTGAAATCCATCATCCAGAGATGATGGATTGAGCGGTCGGTCGGCTCGCCCGCGGTGTGGCCTTTTACTGTCTGCCACCACGATACGCATGAAAACCTCTGAAATCCGTTCGACCTTTCTCGACTACTTCCGCTCCAAGGGCCACACCATCGTGCCGTCCAGCTCGCTGGTGCCGGCCAGCGACCCGACCCTGCTGTTCACCAATTCGGGCATGGTGCAGTTCAAGAACGTGTTCCTGGGCAGCGAGAAACCGGGGTATGTGCGCGCGGCTGATGTGCAGCGCTGCCTGCGTGCCGGCGGCAAGCACAACGATCTGGACGCGGTGGGCTATACCGCGCGCCATCACACGTTCTTCGAGATGCTCGGCAACTGGTCGTTCGGCGACTACTTCAAGCGCGACGCGATCATCTACGCATGGGAGCTGCTGACTGGCGTCTTCAAGTTGCCAGCGGACAAGCTGTGGGTCACCGTCTACCACACTGACGACGAAGCGTTCGACATCTGGAACAAGGAAGTCGGTGTGCCGGCCGAGCGCATCGTACGCATCGGCGACAACAAGGGCGCGCCGTTCGCCTCCGACAATTTCTGGCAGATGGCCGACACCGGCCCGTGCGGCCCGTGCACGGAGATATTCTTCGACCACGGCGCCGAGATTGCCGGCGGCCCGCCCGGTTCGCCGGACGAGGATGGCGACCGCTACATCGAGATCTGGAACCTGGTGTTCATGCAATTCGATCGCGCGCCCGATGGCTCGCTGTCGCCGCTGCCGGCGCCGTGCGTGGATACCGGCATGGGCCTGGAACGCCTCGCTGCGGTGCTCCAGCATGTCCATTCCAACTACGAGATCGATCTGTTCGCGCACCTGATTCGCGTGGCCGGTGAACTCACCGGCACGAAGGATCTGGCGAACAAGTCGCTGCGCGTGATTGCCGATCACATCCGCGCCTGCTCGTTCCTGATCGTCGACGGCGTGCTGCCGTCCAACGAAGGTCGCGGTTACGTGCTGCGGCGGATCATCCGCCGCGCGTTGCGGCATGGCTGGATGCTCGGCGTGCGCGGCGATTTCTTCTGGAAGATGGTCGCGCCGCTGGTCGAGGAAATGGGCGGGGCGTATCCGGAGCTTGCGGCAAAACAAGCTTTCGTCGAGGACGCACTGCGCACCGAGGAACAGCGCTTTGGCGAGACGCTCGAACACGGCATGCGCCTGTTCGACGAGGTCGCTGGCAAATCCGGCAAGGTCATTCCCGGCGCGGATGCGTTCCGCCTGTACGACACCTACGGTTTTCCGGTCGACCTCACCGCCGACATCGCGCGCGAGCGCGGGCTGGAAGTCGACATGGACGGTTTCGATCGGTCGATGAACGAACAGCGCGAGCGCGCCCGTGCTGCCGGTCGTTTCGAGGCGAAAGGACAGATGCCAGCCGAACTGGCGAGCCAGCTCAGGCCCACGGTATTTCTCGGTTACGAGGCGCTGCGCAGCCAGGGCGGCAAGGTGCTGGGCATCGTGCGTGCGGGCAAGCAGGTCGATCAGCTTGCCGAGGGCGAGGAAGGCTTGCTGATCCTTGACCGCACGCCGTTCTACGCCGAGTCGGGCGGGCAGGTTGGCGATACCGGCGAGCTGTTCAATCCGGCCGGCCGCTTCGAAGTTGGTGATACGTTGAAGATGGGCGGTGTGTTCTTCGGCCATGCCGGTCGTTGGCATGGCGGGCAACCGCTGCGCACCGGTGATGTCGTCGAGGCCAGCGTGGACGCCTCGCGTCGGCAGGCGATCGTGCTCAACCATTCGGCCACCCATCTGCTGCATGCGGCCTTGCGCAAGGTGCTGGGTGATCACGTGACCCAGAAGGGCTCACTGGTGGCGCCGGAACGTCTGCGTTTCGACTTCTCGCATTTCAAGCCGATGAGTCACGACGAGCTGTCGCAGGTCGAGGCGATGGTGAATGCCGAAGTGCGTCGCAACGCGGCCGCCGAAGTGCACAACATGAGTTACGACCAGGCGATCGAGTTCGGTGCGATGGCATTGTTCGGCGAGAAGTACGGCGATGAAGTGCGCGTGCTGAAGATGGGCGACTTCTCCACCGAGTTGTGCGGTGGTACGCATGTTGGCCGTACCGGTGACATCGGTCTGTTCAAGATCGTCAGTGAAGCCGGCGTGGCTTCCGGCGTGCGCCGCATCGAGGCCGTCACCGGTGCCGGTGCACTGGCGTATGTGGACGATGAAGAACGTCGCCTCGGCGAGCTGTCGCAGCTGCTCTCCAGCAGCGGTGACGAGGCCGTGGAGAAATTGCGTCAGCTGTTCGACAAGCAAAAGAAACTCGAGCGCGAACTGGATTCGCTGCGCAGCAAGGCAGCTGGTTCCGCCACCGCCGACCTGGCCGGCTCCGCGAAGGATGTCGACGGCATCAAGGTGGTCGCTGCGCGACTGGAAGGGCTTGACGCGAAGTCGCTGCGCGATAGCGTCGATCAGCTCAAGCAGCAGCTTGGTGACTGCGTGATCCTGTTGGCCGGTGCGGCCGATGGTCGCGTCTCGCTGATTGCCGGCGTGCATGGCACCGCGCTGGGTCGGATCAAGGCTGGCAGCGTGGTGGCGCACGTCGCCGCACAGATCGACGGCAAGGGTGGTGGTCGTCCGGACATGGCGCAGGGTGGTGGATCGGACACTACGAATCTGCCGGCCATTCTCGCCGCATTGCCGGACTGGATTTCAGCCCAGCAAGTAGGCGCAGACAAAGCCTGAACATGCCATTTGTCACCATTCCGACGCATTGCACAGGTGAATCAGGCTCAGTTACTATCGACCAAGTGTCGGCGCGATCGGTAACGAAAGTGTCGCCAGTCAGGACGCTCAGGAGTGTTTTGGCTGTGAGCCGGGAAGGCGGTAGGGCCTTCGACGGATCAATCGTCGAACTGTGAACGGATGGCAGCTCAGGGGTGAGGCGCCGTCAAGCCACAGGCCTGTGACCAACAGCATTTATGGAGAGTAGCAATCATGTTGATTCTGACCCGCAGGGTCGGTGAAACCCTGATGATCGGCGACGAGGTGACCGTTACCGTTCTTGGCGTGAAAGGCAACCAGGTACGTATCGGCATCAACGCACCGAAAACCGTCGCGGTTCATCGTGAAGAAATCTACCAACGGATCAAGGGCGAACACGAAGCAGGCAGCACGCCTGACGAGTCCGCTGAACACTGATCGCAATTAAGCCTTTACCTCGACCTCGCCGGTCAGTATCCTTGCCGGCTCCGCTGCGATGCGGAAACAACCCCGGAGAGATGCCCGAGTGGCCGAAGGGGCTCCCCTGCTAAGGGAGTATAGGGTCAAAAGCCTTATCGAGGGTTCGAATCCCTCTCTCTCCGCCAATTGAATAACGCAAGTTGCTGATTTTAGGCGATTTTCGTGCATCAAAGAACGGCTGGTATGCCATCGGGTATGCCGGCCGTTGTTGTTTCTGATGCTAGTTCTTTGAGCTTTGTTGGCCAGACTTGCGCAAATGGCGTGTTTCGCGGCATAGCAGGGGAGCGAGCCTTGCGAGGCACGCTCCCCTATGTCCATGTCGCCACATTCCTCACGCCGCGAGATAGCCACCCGGTCTCGGCAATTTGTACTTCCGATCGGGCACAGTCGGATACGCCGCGCCTTCGATCAGGAAGGCGCGGCATTGAAAATATCGCACCGCGAAATTCTGACGGATGAGCAGAAGGTGACCTGCGAACTCACAGGAGTCTGCGCGAGAGTCGGTGAAGGTCGATGCCAGTTACTGCAGTCACATACGCTTCGTCAAGAGCGTCTTGATCTCAGCGCGAAAGCTTCACTCGTATAGCGACGCTTATCTGAAGCGCAATGTCGTGTAGGGTGTCAGCGGATCCCAATGCATTGATCAATGAAGAGTACGGGCAAGAGGTATTCGCCACTTTTGGGCGGTAGGATTTGTATCTAAATACAAACCGGAACGGAGACGCAGATGAGTGTTGGATTTGTGCACCTATCGGACATTCATTTTGGTCAGGAAAAGGGCGGAGATTTTTGGACGCATAAGGACGCCAAGGAGCGACTCATCGATGATGTGAGGTCGATGGTCAAGAGCTTCGGGGCCGAGCGCGCCGCGGGAATAATTGTCACTGGTGATATCGCGTATGCCGGCCAGGCCGAACAGTACAAAGAGGCTGCTGCATGGCTCGACAAAGTTGCCGAGGCCGCCGGCTGTGAAATCACCGATATTCAAGTTGTACCTGGCAACCATGACATCGATTTGACCGAGATCACCGCGCTCACCGAGATGATGCTCAGCAAGATTGTCACCGAAGGGGAACCAGCCCTCGACGACTTCTTGAGGTCTGAAGCAGATCGCGAAATGCTTTTTCGCCGATTCTCGGCTTACCGGCCGTTTGCTGAAGGCTATCGTTGTCCACTAGATACAAAGGCAGAGCTTGCCGAAGAGCGTACGGTCGAACTCGCACCTGGTCGGTCAATCCGTTTTATTCGGCTGAATTCAGCTCTCATCTGCAAGAAAAAGGACGAAGAAGGAAAGCTCCTTCTCGGTGCTCGCCAGCGTGTTTTGGGACAACGAGCTGGTGAGGAGCTTGTTGTCCTATCACATCATCCAGTTCATTGGTTCCGGGACTCTGAGGATGCTCTTCTCTTCATTCGCAGCCGTGCACGCGTTTTCATATCGGGCCACGAACACAATCCCTCAATCAAGATCGAGACGGTCGAAGATGGCTGTGATCTGATGATGCTCGCTGCAGGCGCAACTGTTCCACCGACCTCCGAAAAGAAGTTCACCTATTGCTACAACTTCATTGAATTCGATTGGGACCGCGAGAAAGATGCGCTATCGGTTCATGTTTTCCCGCGAACATGGGTAGACGAAAAGAAGAGGTTCGAAGCCGACGACGTGCGTCTGGGCGGGCGAGATCCAAAGTGCACGTTGGCTTGCCCAAATTTTCGCGGGGCATCTCCGGCTAAGGCTCCGCCAGAGCAGAAATTTCTATCGGATGGATCTTCCGACACTATCATCATCGAACCACCCGACGATCACAATCCAGAGGCACGGGAGGACACAATGGTTGACACATATCCCCTGCTATTGCTGCGCTTCTTCCGAGATATTTCACCAGCTCAGCGCGTTGGCATCCTTTCTTCGCTTGGCGCCCTTCCACCGAGTTGGAAGGGCAGACTTAGCGAGCCCTTTGAGCGAAATGCCTTCGATAGCCTTGTTAAGGCTGGACGGAGCGAAGAGCTGTGGGCCCAGCTTCGAGGTATATTGAACGGATAGGCTAGAAACAGGGGAAGCTGATGGATATCGCGCAATATGTCCGCATTTTTGATCCGAATCCGGACGATGACTTCGTTCTCAAACGAGAAGCGGCAGTCAAGGATCTGCGCGCCAAATTTAGCGAAATGACCAATGTCTTAGATTTGATGGAGCTCGGAAGCGGTGTCTGTGAAGTTTTTTGCGAGACACCTGCGATGCCGAACGCTCTCCAGAATCAGGTCGAGAAAGCGATCCAGGAACACAGTGTATCTTTCGTGCGTGGCGGTCACGAGCTTGAGATGGGTGTATGTGGTGCCGTAGCGGTCACCCAAATGGTTCTTTCAGACGTCGCCGTAAAAGAGTATTGGGCCAACATTGACGTCCTGGCTGTCGCTCTATGGTCGGCACTCAGCTTCTTTCCCGCCTGTGATGCACCAAAGCTTGAAGAATTGCGAGTCCAGGCGATCGGAGCCGCACGCGCCCGTATCAATAGTGCTGGGCTTAAGACCCGCACGAGACGCAAAGTGCCTGCGCAGGGGATCTTTGGTGACGACACCATTACCAAGGACGCTTTTGCGGCGGCAGTTGCCCCGGTGGTCGATGCACTTCGGTTCAACGCGGCGCTCGACCGCGAAGAGATCAATTTGCTCTGGTGGGTTCTCTGCGGTATGAGCGATATTTTCGAACATCCGCTGAAATCGCTATCCCCCGCCGCCCGCGCTATCACGAGCGGCATCGAGATAGGCGTACTTATGCGAGCGCTTCCGACCCAGTCGCATCGCAATCTCGCTGTACGCGACGTGGAAGACGCGGGATCGCTAACGCTTCCTGAAATGCTGGCTGCGCTTGGCGAAGATCGCCTGCCCATCGCCGCTTCGTTCAAAAGCGAAACGTTGGTTGACAAGGCACCCCTAGTATTCCCGCTGTTGTCAGCAATCCGTTCGGGTAGCGCAAATGGATCTGGTGCCAACCTCGCGAGACCGTTGTCGGAGTGGAGCGCTCGCGCCCTATTGGAGCGAGCCGTGCTCCAGTTCCAACATAAGGATCATCGAGAGATATGAGCGATAGCGCGTGCCAGAATAGTGAGTGCACGGTCGCTCAGACAGGCATCTGCCTTCAAAACAACGCGCCCGAGGTGTGCCCTAGTCGGATGCGAATCGGTGGAGACCTCGATGCTGGCCAGGTACTTGGTGATCCGGTACTAATTGCGCCGAAGGATACCCCGCGCTTTCCACCGAGCGCGGCCCTAGGTATGGATGACGTGCGAACCATCATGGGCGGCAGCTATGGCCGGATCATTGGCGTGCTGGGAGCACCTGATTCTGGCAAAACCGCCTGCCTTGTCAGTCTCTACCTCCTGCTTGCCCATGATCGCCTCGAAGGTTTCGCCTTCGCTGATAGCAAGTCCCATATGGTGTTCGACGAATTGTCACGCGGAGCGCGCCGCTGGCACGGCGCGCCTCCCGAGCAGATGACAGCACATACGGAACTCGGTGATGACCGGTCGGCGGGGTTCCTGCACCTCAAATTACTTCGCAAATCCGACGGCGCGCGGTTCAACCTATTTATCCCCGATCTGCCGGGCGAATGGTCGACCAGCCTGATCGATAACAATCGAGCCGATCGGTTGGGCTTTCTGCGCGGTGCTGACCAGATATGGATCATGGTCGATGGCCGATCCCTAGCCGATAAAGTACAGCGGCGAAGTGCGATACATCGAACCGACTTGTTAGTCGACCGAATCGTCAGCCTAAATGTTTCTGCCATCCCGAAAGTGCGTCTGGTGATCACTCGCTTTGATCAGGGCCAGCCAGCCGAAGCCACACTGCAAGAATTTCGAGATCATGCGGCACGGCTGGGTGTGGATCTGGCAATCAGCAATATCGCATCCTTTTCTGACTCAAACGGCACGCCCGCCGGAACGGGAATCAGCGATCTCATAGCACAGACTGTTGCGCGGCCACGTTATGACGACGAATTTTGGCCCGACGGCCCGGTCGCAGCGATCGGCGCTCGATATGCCCTACGCGTCCCCAAGGGCGGAAGCCTATGAGTAGCCGCAACGTTGTTCTAATTGGCGGTCCCGATTCCGGTAAAACGAACTTCATTGGAAGACTGTGGATCGCACTCCGAGCTGGCGATGGAGCGCTTTCGATTACCGGTACGCCCAATGAGATTAAATATGTTGAAGGTGCTGTTGAGCACCTGCATCAAGGCCATTTCGCACCACGCACCGACCAAAACCTGGAAGCAGACAAGAGCTCGGTGACTATCCCATTGATGCTGACCGAAAACGGCGAGCAAACCCTTGCGGAGTTATTGGTGCCTGATATCTACGGCGAGATATGGAAAGATGCCGTGGAAACCACTGAGCTTGCTTCGGAATGGATGACTCAACTCGAAGGTGCATTTGGCGCTCTGATCTTCGTGCGGGTTTTGTCAGGCGCTAACAGGGCTCCGCCGGACTGGGTAACTTCTGCCGAGCTCATGGCGTATCAAGGAGACAACGCACAGTCTACTGACATACCCACCCAAGTCATGCTCTGTGAATTTCTTCGTTTTCTCGAGCTGAAACTCCCCAGTAACCCGACAGGTCAGAAGCCTCGAATCGCGGTTCTGGTTACAGCATGGGATCTCCTTCACCCTCACCGCTCCGCTGCCGGACCGCGAGCTTACCTTCAAGAGGAATACCCGCTCTTTGCCGGGCGATTGCGCGATCTAGATCGCTTCGATGTCTCCATATTTGCGGTCAGCATCTTTGGCGGCGATCCACAAGCGGATGACGGTTTTCGGGATGCACTACTAGATTCGGATTTCAAGTCATTCGGCTACGTTCGCTACGATGGCAATGGAGTGATCGAAGAATCGAGCGACATCACCCTTCCTATAGCTTGGGCGATACGAGCTAAAGTCACCCTTTGAGAATGCAAGTTTCTATCCAACAACAACTGCATGGCTATCGTAGTGGGCATCAGCTGCTTCGGTCGTCCGTGCGACTGGAACGTAAGGATCAGGAACTGATCGACCGCTTATCCGACATGGCTGGCCCTTTGAGCCCAGGTGAACGATTCAATCCCTATCTCAGCGCGTATCCACTTCCTTCGCTCAACTACTACGTGCTGGCTCGCACTGAACAGGATCTGGACGCCCCACGGGCGGGGTGCGTAACAACTAAGACACTGCTCGTACCCATGAGCTATTGGGAGGCCGACGCAGACCCGGCGATTCTCGATGAATTGCTTGAAGGCCCGACCGACGATAAGCCGATCGAAGTGTCCGCAAGTCCACGGCCCTCCATGCTATCTACTGTCGACGATCCTGCTTTGACGGAGTTAGTAGAGGCCATCTTTTTCGAGAAGCGCATCTCCATCGTGATGTTTGAGGCTGCGAATCCGAAAGCAATTGCCCTGCGTCTGCTATCTGCGTTTTGGCCGGGCATGCGCCGTAATTTCAGTTTGTGCACATTTGCACTCGCGCCTCGATCGATTTCCGGAAGGTCCTTCGACTTGTTGTTCGCGCCCAAGGCCGTGCGCTCGCGCTTTTCGGATTGGGAGGGACGACGCATCGAGTTCAGTGGAAAAGCCGCGGTTGTACGGCACCGCTGGACATTGCAGGTAGCACAAAGGCTCTTTCAAAGCCCTACAGCTCATTTGCTGGATGCGGATAGCATCGGTGCGCTCGCGGCCGACGAGGAAGGGAGCGAAAGCGCGTTGCGACTTACTCTCCTGTGGGACGAGCTCCGCGAAAAGGCTATCGAATCCCCAACAGCAGTTCTCGGTCTAATCGATATTGCTAGTTCGCGAAAAGCCCTCACCAAGGCATGGGGCATTCTGGAGCCGGCTATCGCCAACGCCGTAGCAGGTGCTGTCGATTTCTTGGATGCCCAAAGCGCCTGGGGATTTATTACGGCGCTTCTCGGAAAGCTGGAACGTGATCGCCTAAGCGGGAGCCTTGGCGAAGCTTTGCGCGCTGCTGTAGTTAAGCTGACAAAGCGAAACTGGCGCTTGGCGCTGGCCTTTCTCATGAGCGACATGGTCAACGAAGAGAGCAAGGGCGATCTATCAAGATCGATCGCTTCCACGCTAGGAGCAATCGACCCACCCGAATTGACCGAGGTGCTTGTAAGCGTGCCTCCCCGACAACTGCTTCAGCTCCTGTCGCTTGATGACGCATTGTTGGCGCATGCGCTTTCTTCAAGCGACGTGGTCGCCAACGCATCGATTGTCCAAAATCTAGTCGAGGCCTTTCGATCAATTCTGCCTGAGCAACGGTTTAGCTATTGGCAGAGCTTCTTGCCGCACATCCGCGGTGATCAGTATTCGGAGCTACTGCTCAGCATTATTACGGGAGCGGAACCTTCTCAGTTGGTAAGCGCAGTGAATGTCGTGTGGCGTGCGAATGGCCCGCGAACTGATCAGATCGGTGAAGTCCTATGCGATGCAGCGAGAGCGAACGATGCGAGGTTCGATGTGCGGGCGGCTTTTGTGCGCTTGGGCAACGATGATCCAACGAATCGATGTATCGACCGACTTCTATCCCCTGATTTGTGGGACACGAAGTGGTTGCTTGAGAGTCCTGATATTGAGGAACGGCGAGTATCGCTTCTTGACGGCTTTGTGAAACGTGCAAGCTCCGATGAACTGCTCAAGGCTTTCCCGACAGCGGCGGTCGTCGAAGAAGGTTTACGCTTTCTTGGAAAAGATCTCACGCAACACGCGGCTTCGGCGGTCCGGCTTGTTGTTCTCCCGGCAATTTCTGTCACTGAACATGTCCGTTGGGGCATTAAGTTGTATCAGGTGCTTCAAGCGTCGGAAATGGTGACTTTGGCGTATGCCATGCTGGCTCGGACCGCTTCAGCAAAAGACCCAAGCTCGATTGGCCTGCTTGAGCAGGTGCTAAGCACTGTAGCGGCTGATATCGATCTTTCAACCGTGATCAAAATCGGGATATCCCCAGAGCTAGACGGTGAACAGGTGAGTCGCACATTGCTGGCCTTCGGCAGGGCTTCTCCGAAGATACGCGAACGACTCGCGGCACATGCCAATCTCATCGCAAACCGCATAGTCAACCGCCGTGCCTTCGATCTGACTGACGAAGGTGCAAAGGGGCTTGGGCTCGTGCTGGAGAGCGCAGGTCGAGCGGACAAGACTGATTTCGTCAAGGCCTGTGTGACGATTCTGCCCTTTGCAATGGCTGCTCGTCAGAAACATGCATCGCCGATAATCATTGCGGCTTTTCCCGTGGTACACGACGAACTGCGTAAAGCTGGTGATGGTTTCGATATGGTCAAAGCGATCTTGTTTGTCGATTGGGACAAGTGCAAGAGCGCACGTCGAGATTTGGTGCGCGCTTTCATGCACTCGTCTTGGCCTCCCGTGGATCTGGCCATCACCGCTTGGCATACGCGTGAGCTGAACCGAATCTTTAAGAGAGTGCTTAAGGAGCGTGGCGGCTCACGTTATTTGGTCAAAGTTGAGGAGGGCGTAAAGTGCCTTGAGGAAGCAACTCGCACACTCCTCCTAAAGGCAATCGACGTGGCGCGCAATTCAGGGTCCTATATTCCCGATGGAGAGACTTGAGCTTGGTGTCATTTCGAATTTCGGGAAGATCACATTACGTAACGATCGGGTAGTGAGGTCACGTTCCTGACGATGGAAGACGAACACGGCATGATCAACGTCATCGTCTGGCGCGACGTCGCCGAAACGCACCGGCGGGTGTTGCTGGAATCAGAACTGCTCGGAATCGACGGACGCTGGGAGGCGGTCGATGGTGTATGTCATTTGATTGCCAGTCGCCTGCTGGACATGAGCGAGCTGCTCGGTGGGCTGGACGTGCGATCGCGAGATTTTCATCGAGGCGTTGCAGTCACTGCAGTTTGTTAGCGAACTCAGTCACTTCGGTAATCTACTTAGATGGACCACGGTCCTGATGACCTCCAAGAAGCGCCACCTTCTACATGACGCTCCCAGTCGCGGGCGCTCTCAATTCGATTTTGCCGCATCTCACGGAACTGAGCGGCTCCTATGTAGGGAACCGGTTCCCGGGCAATTCCTTGCTCACGAAGCGTGCGATGGTCAACTCGATGATTGAAGCCATGCGCGCGAAGTTCGCTATTGATCGTATCGGCGATGATGCGGCGCATCTCGATGGTGGAATTCTTGATCTCGGCAGGCGGTATACCGCACCCCACCTTCTTGCACCCGCCCGCTTGTGGGTACTTGTCGTTGTACCGTCGGAATGTTTGCTCCGGTGAGCGATCAATGCCGTCATCCACCCGTCCGGAGAGCATCCCGTGCACATGAGGATGTCGAACACCCGATTGGAAAGCGATCGGTTCGTGAACCGCAAACATGTAAGGCATACCTCTTGCGAGGGCGTCCATGGTCTTGCGCGCAAGATACAAGTTTTGCTCCTTGCTTAAGCAGTTGGGCAGGCTAAAAGTCACAGCGATGAATGCGGGACTGTTCTTGCGCTCGTATTTGTCCGAAGCGATGAAGAAGGCTTCCGGATCATGCCGTGCCCAGCTTGGCTGATTGTCATATCCCCAACCAATGAAGTCATCGCGCTCAACGAAGGCACCTTTTCGCAAAATGCACCTGATGTGATCAGCCGCCGTGCCACGTACTTTGGACACGATCTCGAAGTGAATTTGTTCCATGGCCTAGTCCTTCTCGTGCGCAATAAAAAAAGCCAGTGGGATACACGCCCACTGGCTACTTGGTTGGCAAGGTTGTCTTTAATTCGTTACTTCATACTTGAAACGTATAGTGGAGGGACGCTTTTCAAGCTGCCGGCAAGCACGGGAAGAAAGCTCTTTTCACCACTCCATATCTGTCAATGCTGGCAAGCACGCGCTTAAGGTGGTCGCGGTCAGGAATCGTCCTCATCCTTCTTGGCCAGCTGATGCTCGTAGAACGGTCGCACACGCCGGTCGAGAATGGAGTAAAGGCTTGGGAGGTCATTCGGGTTCGGGTCGAGCCACGCGTCTATGTCGTCTTCGTGGATCGGAACGGGACACCGGTCGTGGCCTGCCTCGACAACCTCCAAGGGTGGGTCGTCCGTGATCGCCGCGAACGTGTAGAAGCCGGGATCATCGCCGGCGGCCTCGACATAGGTCCAGAGACAGGCCACAAAGAGATTTTCACCGGTTGCTGGCGTGAACAGGATTTCCACGCTCTGCTCGCGCTCCCCTGGCACCAACTGACGTCGCTGCAGATCGTGGAGATACACACTTTCGTAGAATCGGTCGACAACCATGATGCCGTGGTGGTAACCGAACACTTTGCGCCACACCGTCGAAAGCTTGTCTCGCCGCGCGTTGTAGGTGCCGGGCTTCTCGATTTCGTCGGCTTCCGTCCAGCCCGGCAGACGGCATCGGTAACGCATGGGCACCACTGAGCGCTCGCCCGTTTCCACGTCGCGAATCATCACCGGGGCAAAGTAACCGGGCCAGATCCGGTCGATTCCATCCGCTGATGGGGGCGAAGCCATGTCGTCGAGTTTCTTCTTGCCAGCTTCAATCTTGTTCGTCGCGATGCGCCGATCGCTCTCGGCTTTCTTGGTCGGTTTGGCAGAGGCCAACTTGGCATTGGCTTCGACGAGCCTCGCTTCCTGGACGCCGATTTCTGCAGCGATCAGAGCGATTGCTTCAGCATCCGCTTCACGCGCCATCTCGATCGTGCCAAGGTCTAGGACACCGCTGGTGGCGTCGGTCATCGCACGGCGCATAGCTTTGGGCACAACCTTCACCCAATTGCCTTTTTTCTTCGTCCATCCGGCGAGCTTGGTGAATTCCTTGATGTCGAGCTTGCCGCCGAAGCGTTCGTATTTCCGAAAGTCAGCCCAAATTTGCGCGCTGTAGCACATGGGATTCTCCACTCGTTGGCGGACAGGATACCGGCGGCGAGTCTTGCAAACGCCATGTGACGTCCCCACGCAACGTCATCGCGACAACGCCGCTAGGTGAAGTAAGACTCCCGCCAAGCTTTTGAGATCTTGGCTGTTGTGCGTGAGCACGCGTCGGAGGTTCACGGCGGAGCCACCACGCAGGTAACTCAACCATGCCGCAGGTGCTTCTGAACCCGGTAGATCATCTTCTCTGATCACACCCAGCAGCTCGCGCTCTGCTGTCGCTAGCCGGCAGTTTTCCCACACGCCTTTCCAATGTCGGCGCACGGGATGCAGCAGATCGAGATGGCCCAGCCCAGTCAATGGACAAGGCAGCCGAGCCAACCGATAGCGGGTTTTCAGCAGTGGTGAGTCGTAGCACTTGCCGTTGTAGCTCACGAGCACGGTGTCCGCCCTGAGCCAAGAGGCGAACATCCGCAGCATGTCGGTTTCGGCCCCCATGCGCGTGATCGTCAACTGACGCAGCCGGAAACGCCCATCATTCAGCCAGTCGGCGGCGCCGATCATCCAGGCACGCGTCCCGGTGCCACCGGCAAGGCCGGTGGTCTCAGTGTCGAAGTGCAGCAACCGATCGTGAGCGACCGGCTCTTCCCACCGCGCGAACGTGGTGTCGATCATCGGCGTTGGCCGGCCCCAGTCCATAAGGGCCTCGGTGAGGAACAGACCCGGCGAAACTTCAGTGCCTGGCACGTTGCGATCGGCCGAAGTGAGCGGCTGCCTGAGACCTTGCATGCGGGATCGACCTTGAATCAGCCGCAGCACGTCGGATGGCAGGGAGGGTTTGATCGGAGCAACGGGGGTTGCCTGACCGGATTGCGCGCGAAGTTGACGCAGCTTCGCGGCCAACGCGCTCACAGGGCCACCAGCAGCGCCAGCACGCGCAGCGCCAATGCCTTTGGCGTCGTGGCTGCGTCTTCATCGGCGGCCAGCACCGGCCCGACGCAGCCGGGACAGCCACCGCGACAATCGCATCGTTCGATGAGGGTCACCGATTGAGCTACCAGATCCTCGCGCCGGTTGAACAAGGGTTCGCTTTGACCAATGCCACCCGGAAACGCGTCGTAAAGGTAAACCGTCGGCGTAAACGGAGCGTCAGGCGCCAGAGCGGTAGGCTGTCCGTCGTTGCCGCGGATCTGTCCGCGACCCGTGATGTCGGCACTGACGAACCACGCGCCATCCCCACTGCCCACGGACTTCTGCAAGTCGCGCGCCTCGGCCATCACGGCCACGGTCGCCACGATGTGCAGCGCGTAGGCGGCTCCGAGGAAACCATCGAGCGCCTGCGGTCGTTGCTCGAACGCCGCATCCAGTACCCCCTGTGGGAGCTGCCACCACACGGCCGTGGTGTGTAATTCCTGATCGGGCAGGTTGACCGGACCGTAGCCGATGTTCTCGTGTGAGTAAAAACGGATCTTCTTGTAGCCGGGCACGCGGCGCACGACATGCACTTCTCCGTGGTGTGCCTGCCCACATCCGGCATTGGACGTTTCGAAGCAATCGAGCACCTTGAGCTTCGTGTAGTCGATCGCGTCGGTGTAATAGTCCACGTGGGTGCGCGTGACGTAGGCCTTGCGGCCTTCCCAGTCGAGCCGTTCCACCTGATAGGGCACGGACTGGATCATGTGGATCGCGCCTTCGTAGAGCGTCACCGGTGCAGCGGTGTAGTCGACTTCGGCAATGATCGTCTGGCGGCCGTTCGTGCGGTCGACCACCACGAAGTTGCCATCGGCGACCGAGCGCAGCGACACGGCGATGGCCGGATAGCTGTCAGCGATCCACTCCCACCGATCGCCTTCACGATGCAGAACACCTTCCTCGCCCAACACGTCGAGCCAAGGAGTCGCCACTGCGGTGCCGAATATTTCATCACCGATGAAGGGTAATTCGAAGGCGGCGCAGCGGATGTGGTCCAGCAGGATCAAGGGTTGATCGGGCTGGATGCGTGCGTGCTCAGGCGGCGCGCCTTGGAAGAACTCCGGATGCCGCACGAGGTATTGATCGAGCGGATCGGAGCTGGCCACCAGCACACCCAATGCCGACTGCTGCCGGCGACCGGCGCGGCCGAACCGCTGCCACGTGGCAGCCACCGAACCGGGATACCCATTGAGCACAACGACATCGAGGCTGCCGATGTCCACACCCAGTTCCAGTGCAGACGTGCTGACGATCCCGTCAATGGTGCCGGCACGCATTTCGCGTTCGGCGGCTCGACGTTCCTTCGGTAGGTAGCCACCGCGGTAGGCACGGATCCGTGGTGGCTTGCGCGGATCGTGGTCGAACACATCTTTCAAGTATTTAGTCAGCACTTCCACCATGGTGCGCGACTGCGCGAACACCAATGTCTTCATGCCCGACTTGATCGCCAGCCGCGCGATGCGGTTGGTTTGCGAGCGTGCGGACGCCCGCAGGCCGAGATCGGGATTGACCACCGGCGGGTTCCACAGCAACACGTGCTTGTCGCCGGTGGGTGCGCCGCTCTCGGTGATCGCGGTGACCGCATCCTCGATCAGCGCCTCGGCGTGTTCCTTCGGATTGCCAATCGTCGCGGAGCACAGGATGAATTGCGGCGTCACCCCGTAGAACGCGCACACGCGCTTCAGCCGGCGAATCACGTTGGCGACGTGCGAACCGAACACGCCGCGGTAGGTGTGCACCTCGTCGATCACGACATACTGCAGGTTCTCGAAGAACTGCGCCCATTTCGTGTGGTGCGGCAAGATGGCCTGATGCAGCATGTCCGGATTGGTCACGACAATGTCGCCATGAATGCGGATGGCTTGGCGCGCATCTCCCGGTGTGTCGCCATCAAAGGTGAAGGCTTTGACGCCCAGGTCGCCGGCTTGGTTGAGTTCCAGGAGTTCAGCCACCTGGTCCTGCGCCAGCGCTTTTGTCGGAAAGAGATACAAGGCCTTGGCGTGCTGGGTCATCGCCGCGGTGATCACCGGCAGCGTGTAGCAAAGTGATTTGCCTGAGGCGGTGGGTGTGACGATGGCGACGTGCGCGCCCGATTGCGTCGCCGTCCATGCCTCCGCCTGGTGGCTATACAGCTGGTCAATGCCACGCGACCGCAGCGCATGCGCCAACGCCGGTGGCAGATCGTCGGGCAAGGGCGCAAACGACCCTTCACGGCCGGGCACCACGAAGGCGCCGGTGATCCGTGCTGCATACCGCTTCGAGAGGCGCTGTGCCAGCGTGCGGCCATCGCTTGGGTCACGCAGGACCAGTTCATCAGAAGCGTAGCGATCGGGAAGGGCGTTCATGCGGTGGCCTAGGCGGTGAGGGGGCAGTGAATCGCGGAGCCATCTCATCCGGTGAGACCTCGACGCGCGAGGCTGGAACCGAAGCGGCGTCGAATGCGGATGCGGTTGACGTCGTAAGTCTTTGATCCGCCGTAACTGCCGAACGAGCGATTTTCTTTCCCCCGACAGTTTCGCCTAAATAGGCGAAACTATCACTTCCATTTTCGCCTATTTAGGCGAAACTAGCGGCCTATGACCATCCAGCTCACTTCCCGTCAATCGAACGTCCTTGCGCTCATCCGTGCGTTGAGCGAGCGCCATGGCGAATCGCCCACACTGGAAGAGATCGGTGTGGGATTGGGGATTGGGCAGGTCAGCTCTGTGCTTAAGCACGTGCGTTCGCTGGAGGCCAAAGGTCGGCTGACCATCGAACCCGGCCGACCGCGAGGCATTCGGCTGGTGCGTGAGCCCGACCCCATGGATGCGGACACGCTGGAGCTGCCGCTGATCGGTCGCATCGCGGCCGGCGAACCCTTGTTCTCAGAGTCACGGGTCGATCGCAGCGTGCGTGTATCCCGTTCGCTGTTCCACTTGCGACCGGACTATCTGGTGAAAGTGGTCGGAGATTCGATGCGTGGGGAAGGCATCCTGGATGGTGATCTGGTGGCAGTGCATGCCACGACGGTGGCCCGTCACGGCCAAGTCGTGGCCGCGCGTGTGGATGGCGATCGTTTCACGATCAAGCGGCTGCATTTGAAAGGCGATGTGATCCGGCTGATGCCGAACAGTCCTGGCTTCAAGCCCATCGACGTGGACCCCACCGAAGACTTCGCCATCGAAGGTTTGTTTGCGGGCTTGCTGCGGGGTAGCTGATGAACGCCGTGGTCCCACTCTCTACGCTGCTCGATGCTCGTCAGGTCTGGCGTGGTCGTGCTCACGAGGTGCCAGTCGGCGATCAGCCCACCGGTTGGTGTGCACTCGATGCGGTGTTGCCTGCAGGCGGGTGGCCCGAGGCTTCGTTGTCGGAAATCCTGTTGCCTGTCGATGGCGTGGGCGAACTTCGTCTCGTGCTGCCCACGCTTGCAAGGTTGACCCAAGGCCAGCGCAACGTCGTGATCGTGTCACCCCCGTATGCACCGTGTGTCGCTGGCTGGCGCCAGCACGGCGTCGACATGCGCCGTGTGGAATTCGTAGATGCCGGCGAGAAGGATGTGCTCTGGGCCACTGAGCAGTGCTTGCGATCGGGAAGCTGCGCCGCGGTGCTGGCATGGCCGCATCACGCTGACGATCGTGCTTTGCGGCGCCTGCAGGTGGCTGCGGTCACCGGGCAGGCGCTTGCATTCGTGTTCCGTGATCGCTCCCACCTGTCCAACGCATCGCCGGCCGCGCTGCGTTTGGAACTGGAAGCACCGCCGCGCCCGCAGATCTGGGTGCGCAAATGCCGAGGCGGGGCCGTACCTACCCAGGCCATCCCCATGCCGCGCTCTGTCCATTGATGGCGGCTAGACATGCTTTGGACCTGCATCTACCTGCCAAGTCTGGCGCTGGACGGAATTATCCGACGCCGTCCTACGGAGGGGCCGTTGGTACTCGTCGACGGGCCGGTCAACGCGCGCACGATTGTTTCGGCCAATGAAACCGCCCGAGCAGCAGGCTTGCACGTTGGGCAACGACTGAGCGCCGCGCAGGCGCTGTTGTCGCAGTTCGAAGTGATCCCCTATGACCGCGATTCGGTAGAGCGGTGGCACAAGTTTCTGGCCGCTGTGGCTTACCGTTACAGCTCCGAGGTCAGCCTGCTGCCGCATGCGATCGTGCTGGAGGTCAGCAAAAGCATGGGCTTGTTCGGGCCGTGGCCACGGCTTGAATCCATGCTAAGGGCGGACTTCACCGACCTAGGATTCCGTCAGCGCATGGCGGCCGCGCCGACGGCTCACGCCGCGTATGTGCTGACGATGGTGTCCGATGGGCAAGCGGTGCTGTCATCGGGCACGCTGCGCAACGCCCTGCAACGTGTGCCGATTGCGAAGAGCCGATTACCCGCGAATGCCATCGCCGCGCTGCCAAGCATGGGTATCCGCACCTTGGGTCAAGTGCTGGCGTTGCCGCGCGATGGACTGCGTCGACGCTTCGGCGCGGAACTGTTGGCGTCACTGGACCGCCTGACCGGCGACCTACCGTCCGGCCTGGCGTTGTATCGGCCGCCGGACACGTTCGATCTGCGCATCGAGTTGCTCCACGAGGTCGAGAACCAATCGGCGCTGATCTTCCCGGTGCGGCGCATGGTGGATGACTTGGCTGCGTACCTAGCTGGTCGCGATGGTGGGGTGCAGCGCTTCCTGCTGCGCCTGGAGCACCGCGATGGTCGCTGCACTGATGTGCCAGTGGGGTTGCTGGCGTCGGAACGTGACGGCGCTCTTCTGTTCGAGTTTGCGCGTGGTCGGTTGGAACACGTGACGCTGTCTGAACCGGTGCTGGCGTTGCGCTTGATCGCCCGTGATCTGCCGGCGTTTGTGCCCGCGGGACGTGACCTGTTCGACGAGCGGCCGGCGAATGCGTTACCGATCGAACAACTACGCGAGCGATTGCGTGCGCGGTTAGGTGATGGCGCGGTCTACCGGTTGGGCAGCACACAGGACCCCCGGCCGGAACGTGCGCAGCGCGAGGCCATGCATGATGAAGTGCCGATCGAGCCGCATCCGCGCCCCACGTGGTTGCTTCGACGTCCCGTTCCGTTGCGTGGTGGGGAGCCGATCATCCTGGCCGGTCCGGAGCGTGTCGAAACGGGCTGGTGGGATGGCGGTGAAGTCTGCCGCGATTACTACGTCATTGAGACCTCGCTGGGGCAGGAGGCCTGGGCATTCTGCGCACCCGACGAGCAAACCGGCTGGATGATCCACGGGTGGTTCGCATGACGGCCTATGCGGAGCTCCACTGCCTGTCGAACTTCTCGTTCGGCCGCGGCGCATCCAGTGCACGCGAACTGTTCGAGCGTGCGAAGATGTGTGGCTATGCCGCCTTGGCGATCACCGACGAATGCTCACTCGCTGGCATCGTCCGCGCACTGGAGGCCTCACGCCAATCGGGCGTGCCATTGATTGTCGGTTCGGAAATCCAGCTCGACGACGGCCCGAAGATCGTCGTGCTGTGCGAAACGAAGGAAGGTTACACATCACTTTGTAGCCTGATTACCACAGGGCGACGCGCTTCCGAAAAAGGCACCTACCTCCTGACGAGTGCCGACGTGGCCACTAGTCTTCCTGGCACATTGGTTCTGTGGGCGCCTGACTTGGTTGTCGACATGGATCACGGTCGCTGGGTGCGACAGACGTTCGGCGATCGCGCCTGGTTGGCCGTGGAGCTGCATCGCGGACCGAATGACGCACGGCGGGTGCGTGAACTGGAAGCGATCGGACGAGAGCTGAGCTTGCCGCTGGTGGCAGCGGGCGATGTGCACATGCACGTCCGGCGTCGTCTGGCTCTGCAGCACACCCTCACCGCAATCCGGCACCGCGTGCCCATCGCTGAGGCGGGCGGGTTGATCGCGCGCAATGGTGAGCGGCACCTGCGTCGCCGGCATGTGCTCACCAAGCTCTACCCCGAGACCTTGCTCGACGAGAGTGCACGGATCGCGGCGCGGTGCACCTTCACGCTCGACGAGCTGCGCTACCGCTATCCGGCCGAACTCGTTCCGGAAGGCCACACCCCGACCAGCTGGTTGCGCCAGCTGACGGAAGAGGGTGCGCGTTGGCGCTGGCCCGAAGGCGTGTCGGAGAAGGTGCGTAAGCAGCTAGAGCACGAACTGGGGCTGATCGAGGAACTGCGCTACGAGCCCTATTTTCTCACCGTGCATGACATCGTGCGTTTCGCACGCAGCCAGGGAATCCTGTGCCAGGGCCGGGGATCTGCCGCGAATTCCTCGGTGTGCTTCGCCCTCGGTGTGACTGAGGTCGACCCGATGAAAATGAGCCTGCTGGTCGAGCGGTTCATCTCCAAGGAGCGCAACGAACCGCCGGACATCGACATCGACTTCGAGCATGAGCGGCGAGAGGAAGTCATTCAGTACATCTATCGGAAGTATGGGCGGGAGCGTGCTGCTCTGGCGGCTACGGTCATCTGTTACCGCGGCAAGAGCGCCGTGCGGGACGTGGCCAAGGCCATGGGGCTGCCGCTGGATCAGGTCGACCAGCTGAGCCAGGTGTTCGCGTGGTGGGATGGCGATGCGTCACTCGACGAGCGGTTGCGCGAGCGAGGTTTCGATCCTGAGAGCGCGATCATCCGGCGCATCATCAAACTGACGGCCGAGATCCTGGACATGCCTCGACACCTATCGCAGCACGTCGGCGGCTTCGTGATCGCCGATGCACCGCTGAGCGAACTGGTGCCGGTCGAGAACGCGGCGATGCCCGATCGCACGATCATCCAGTGGGACAAGGATGATCTCGACACGATGAACCTGTTGAAGGTCGATTGTCTGGCGTTGGGCATGCTCACGTGCGTGCAGAAATGCTTGAACATGCTGCGCAATCAGCGTGGACAGGACTACTCGATGGCCACGTTGCCATCCGAAGATCGCGACACCTACGCCATGATCCAGAGAGCGGACACAGTGGGCGTCTTCCAGATCGAATCGCGTGCGCAGATGGCGATGCTGCCGCGGCACCGGCCGGAGAACTTCTTCGATCTGGTGGTGCAAGTCGCGATCGTTCGGCCTGGTCCCATCCAAGGCGACATGGTGCACCCGTATCTGCGGCGGCGTAGGGGCGAGGAGCCTGTCGACTACCCATCGGAAGAGTTGAAGGAGGTGTTCGAGCGCACGTTGGGCGTGCCGCTGTTTCAGGAGCAGGTGATGAAGCTGGCCATGATCGCGGCCGGTTATACGGCAGGAGAAGCTGACGGGCTCAGGCGCGACATGGCCGCATGGAAACGACGGGGCGGATTGGAGAAGCACCGCGAGCGCATTCTCACCGGCATGACCGATCGCGGATACACCACCGCTTTTGCCGAGAAACTATTCGAGCAGATCAAGGGCTTCGGCAGCTACGGTTTTCCTGAAAGCCATGCAGCCAGCTTCGCTGGCATCGTGTACGCGTCGTGTTGGCTGAAGTGTCACGAGCCTGCGGCCTTCGCCTGTGCGCTTCTGAACAGCCAGCCCATGGGCTTCTATTCGCCAAGTCAGATTGTGCAAGACGCCAGGCGCCACGACATCGACGTTTTCCCTATCGACGTGCAATGCAGCGATTGGGACAACACGCTCATCAACCGAGAGGAAGAAGCTCCCGCGATCCAGCTTGGCTTGCGCCAGGTGCGCGGGTTAAGCGAAGAAGCTGCACTGCGAATCATGGCAGCCCGCGCACAGCGCCAGTTCGTAGATATCGCGGATCTCTGCGCGCGAGCGGCCGTGGACAAGCGTCACCAGGACTTGCTGGCGCAGGCCAGCGCACTGCGGGGTCTGTCGCGGCACCGGCACCACGCGCACTGGGAGATCGCGGGTGTGGAAAAACAGCTGCCGCTCTTCGGCAATATGAGTCCAGCAGAGGTCGCGGTGGAGTTGCCGAAGCCGACGCAAGGCGAGGACACGCTGGCGGACTACGCGCGAACCGGCCTGACGTTGGGGATGCACCCGTTGGCGCAGATCAGGGATCGGCTACGCGCTGTCCGGTGCATCGACTCCCAAGCGCTGCGGAAGCGGCCCCACAACAGCTATGTACGCGTCGCGGGGATGGTCACGATGCGTCAGCGGCCGGAGACGGCCAGCGGCGTGACGTTCCTGACGATGGAAGATGAGCACGGCATGCTCAACGTCATCGTCTGGCGCGATGTCGCCGAAACCCACCGGCGGGTATTGCTTGAATCAGAGCTGCTGGGAATCGATGGACGTTGGGAGTCGGTCGATGGCGTGTGCCATCTGATAGCTAGTCGCCTGCTCGACATGAGTCACCTGCTCGGAGGGCTGGACGTACGATCGCGCGATTTCCATTGAGACATCGCAGCATAGTCAACCTTGGCTAGTCTAAGACGGTTGCCTTGAGAGCCTCGATGCGCGGTAATGGGTACTGAATCAGGGGAAGACTCAGTCGATGACACCAGTGGATGCATTCATTGCAAAGTGGAAGAACGGTGGCGAGGAGCGCCGAGATGCCCAACCGTTCTTTGAGGACCTTTGCCGCCTAGTAGGGCACGAAACGCCACGCGAAGCCGACCCAGGGCACACATGGTTCATGTATGAAGCCGGCGCTGACAAGACCAGCGGTGGCAAAGGGTGGGCGGATGTCTGGAAGAAAGACTTTTTCGGCTGGGAAGCAAAGGGCACTCACCGTAGCCTTGAAAAGGCCTACGAACAGCTGAAGATGTACGCTGATGCTCTGCAGAACCCGCCACTTTTGGTGGTGTCTGACTTGCAGACCATCATCGTCCATACCAACTTCAACAGCACGGTAACGAAAGACTACAAGTTCACTGTTAGCGAGCTCGACCAGCACGAGAACATGAAAGTGCTTCGGGCGGTCTTCTTTGATCCCGACTCTCTCAAGCCTGGTAAAACCCGCGCTGGCGTCACCAAAGATGCGGCGGAAAAATTCACCACGCTAGCTATCGAGCTCAGCGACAAGGGTCATGACGCCCATGCCGTTGCTCACTTTCTCAACCGTCTCATCTTTTCCATGTTCGCCGAGGACATCGGCCTGCTCCCTAAAGATCTCTTCACTAAGATGGTCAAGAGTTCTATCAAGGCTCCGCACCTGTTTGAGCAACGAAGCAGTGAGCTCTTCTTAGCGATGAGCAAGGGTGGCAGCGTCAACTATGAAGAGGTCAAGTGGTTCAATGGTGGCCTGTTTGAAGACGGTGCCACGTTGCCACTGGACGCCAAGCAGCTGGAGCTTCTATCGGAGGCATGTGATCTTGAGTGGGACGAGATTGAACCCAGCATCTTCGGCACGTTGTTTGAGCGTGGTCTAGACCCGAGTAAACGCAGTCAGCTGGGCGCGCACTACACCGACCCTAGCACCATCATGAAGATCGTTGGCCCTGTCGTGATCGAGCCGTGGCTTCGAGCATGGGAAGTCGAGAAGGCAGCTCTGGTCACTCAAATGGCCAGAGCGAAGAAGACCATCTCAGAAGCGGGGAAGAGGCGCTTTAACGTATTTCTTGAGCGGCTGCGGGCCTTCACTGTTTTGGACCCGGCATGCGGAAGTGGAAACTTTCTATATTTGTCCTTGCGGTCACTCAAAGACGTTGAAAAGCAGGTACTCATCGAGGCTGAAGGACTCGGCCTTGGCAGTCAATTTCCCGATATCGGACCCAAGAACGTCAAGGGCATCGAGCTTAACGACTACGCAGCTGAGCTTGCGAGAGTCACGATCTGGATTGGCGAAATCCAATGGATGATTCGACAAGGCTATGGCGCGAGACTCAACCCAATCCTCCAGCCCTTGCACCAGATTGAGACTCGGGACGCATTGATCAATGCAGATGGCACCGAAGCCAGTTGGCCCGAAGCTGATGCAATTGTTGGGAATCCTCCGTTCTTAGGCGGTTCGAAACTTCTCAAAGAGCTTGGCCCTGACTACTCCAAACAACTCCGCAAGATCTACAAAGGGCGAGTGCCTGGTGGGGCGGATCTTGTTTGCTATTGGTTCGAGAAGACCAAAGATGAGTTTCTCAAAGGCCATCTTAAGCATGCGGGACTGGTGTCAACCAACAGCATTCGAGGCGGTAGCAATCGGACTGTGCTCAAGCATCTTGCCAGTGTCGGGACCATCTTCAACGTGTGGAGCGATGAGGAGTGGGTCAACGAAGGCGCTGCCGTAAGAGTCTCAATGGTTTGTGTCGAGGCAGTCGAAAAAGATGTGGCGTCACCAATTGTTCTCGATGGTGCGCAAATTCTCGCCATCTATCCGGATCTCACACCGCAGCTAGATGCCTCATCTGTGGACATGACCACCGCCAAACGACTGAAGCAAAACAAAGGCGTGGCATTCGAAGGTATGAGAAAGGATGGTCCTTTCGACATCACTGGCACCTTAGCGAGAAGTTGGCTACGTCAACCGAATCCGAATGGACGGCCAAACTCAGATGTTCTCAAGCCTCGAATCAACGGCAAGAATCTGACGGCAAGGGGTCAGGACGGTTGGGTCATAGACTTTGGCGGCTACAGGCCGGTTGAAGATGCCGCCCTGTATGAACTTCCCTATCAATACGTGGAACGGGTGGTCCGACCTGTCAGGCAACGTGAAGATCAAAATGACCGGCAGCGCCGTGAAAAATGGTGGCTGTTTGGACGTAGCAATGAGGATTTGCGTGGCGCAACAGAAGACATCAAGCGGTTCATCACAACTGTTCGTCATGCCAAGCACCGATTGTTTGCATGGATGGATAGCCGAGTCTCTGCGGACACTGCGCTCGTTGTCGTAGCCAGGGAAGATGACGCCATGTTTGGCCTCGTACAATCGAGGTTTCATGAGATTTGGTCGTTGCGGATGGGTACGGCAATTGGCAAAGGCAATGATCCGCGTTATACGCCAACGACTTGCTTTGAGACTTTTCCCTTCCCAGAAGGAATGACTCCGGACGTGCCCGCCACCGCCCTTACAAATAATTCCAAGGCTCAACGAATTGCGGTTGCTGCAAAGACTCTTTCAGATGCCCGTGAGCAGTGGCTTAACCCACCGGAGTGGACCGAACGAGTTCCTGAGGTTAGCGAAAAGTATCCTGACCGGATTGTTGCGAGAGAAGGATTTGAGAGGGATCTTAAAGCCCGCACGCTGACCAATCTCTACAACGCAAACCCCAAGTGGCTCGCTGATATGACCAAGGCGTTGGATGAGGCTGTTGCTGATGCCTACAGCTGGGAATGGCCACTCACAGACGACGAAATCACCCAGCGCCTTTTTGCCCTGAACCAGAGTAGGGCTGCAGCTGGGTTGTAAGTCAGGGAAGACTCATGTCTATTGAGGAGAGATGTTTGTGAGCAACCAACGACCACCCATCCAGGCCGGGGACATCGCCTGGTGCCTGCATTGTGAGCGGGCCTACCAGAAGGGCGAGAGCCGGCCTCTCAAAGGCCTGCTCATGTGCCCGTATCCAGGTTGCGATGGGGATACGGTCTTGGACCAGTGGAAGTGGTCCAAGATTCGGAAAGAGAATCCCAGCTATCCAGCTGTGCCAGTTCGCGGTGAGCTCTACCCGCTGTATGGGAAAAGAAAGGCCTGACAATCGCTTGCAAGCTACCAGAGCTTTGGAACGACAAACGCCACACTGAACCTGGCACGCGTCACCGCAACATACAGTCGCTCAGGGGCCTTTAGCTTCTTGTGGTCTTTGTCTTGCAAGTAGGTGAGCATCGGTTTCGTTGGAATGATCATAACGCGGTCGAACGTGCTTCCCTTTGAAACACCAATGTTCATCGCCGGCAACCCATAGGTGTCCGCGTTCTTGTTGTCCCGCAAAACAGTAACGGGTGCGTATTGAGCAAAGTAGGTGGGAACGTCGGCTCCTAGGATGTAGAAGATGCCTTCGTGGTCGTTTGCATCGACTTCAATTGATTTGGTCTGAGGAAGTGCGGGGTAGATGGCGTCTGCAAAATCACAGATGTGCTGGTTGCACCGATAGCTGCAGTCGCGAGTCTCTAGGTCGCAAAGGTCGGCTCGCTCTTCAAACCACTTCCGCATTCCTTCCCCTCGATACTTCTTGTACTTAGGCCCCAAAGACGTTGAGAGTGTGTGCTGTCGGGGATCTCCCACCATCGTCAAGTTGATGCTGGAGGACATGATGAGATCAAGCACGTCTAAGTCGTATCCAGCTAGGTCTTGGACCTCATCTACGAAGACGTGGTCGAAATTGTTTTCCAATCGACGGATGACCGCCCCATGTGTTCGTTCGTTGATGTTGACGACGAAGTCTGAGACGTCCTCCCGAAACATGCCGCCTTGCTTGTCTAGGTAGTAGTTGAGGTTGGCCTTCCTTGCGAATTTGTGGTGTTTGCCTTTGAAGTTTAAACCTGATATCACCAGCGGCTCGCCGGTCAGTGCTAGTTGGTAGGGCCTGGCACACTGAGCGATGAGGAAGGTGAACCAACCAAGTATCGTGATGTTTGACGGGATGGCCCCGACCTTTGACTCGATACGTCTAGCAACTTGGTTTTGGTTTTCGTTGGTGTACGTGGTGATGAGCACTCGACCTTTCGCCGCGAGCGCCTGCTCAACGATGTACTCCGTCTTCCTAGAGCCAGCGGCAGCAAGGATTGCAGTATTACTCACCGATGACTTCCTTGATGTAGGCCGGCATCACGATCGCGGTCTTGGACTCGAAGATAGCAAGCGCCGACTCCGTCTTTTCAGCGGTCATGGCATCGATCAGCTCCTGCTTTGAACCGAACTTTCCCTCAAGCACAGTGTTGAGTGTGGCTAGCTCGTTGACCTCAACAATTTGAGGTTCGAGGGTCTTGATTGCGGGGTCAGCTCCGACGTGAAGCGTGATGAAGTCATGCTTTAAATAGTCCGCGAACCGGGTCTGGTGATGTTCTAGCGGTTTACCGTCATTGTCTGTAACCGCCCAAACCCTTTTCTTTAAAAGGACGGCAAGGTCCAGGAACCGTTTGTGAGACAGGCCAACGCAGATGACGTCGATTCCGTCTTCGATCGGCGCTTTGCCCTTTGCATCCATGTAGCCGCGCTGGACAACAAGCTCATCCGAAGGTCCCTCCACCAAGATGGCTTTGTCAGCAAGGACAAGCCGCAAGGTGTCATACCCAGGAAGCTTCTTGAAATATTTGACCGTGTCGTCTGGCAAATCAGCGAAGCGCATTGAACTGTGATTCCCGAGAAGAATCATGTGCTCTAAGCCGAGCTTGTTGAGGACGTAGTTGCTGTGGGTCGCGACGATCACTTGCTTGCCTTCACACTGCTCTTGTATTCGCTTTAGGAGCAATTGCAGATGCGTGAATGACAGGTGGGCTTCGGGCTCTTCAATCAAGACGACTTGTGCGCCCTTTGCTTTGCGACCGATGGCAAGCACAGTCTTCAGAGCGCTTTGTTCACCCTTGCTCGCAAACTGAAATGGCACATCATCAAGGTGGGCGATGAGGCCGTTCTCCCACGTGTACCGCTGGGAGATATCGATGGCGAGACTTAAGGTTTTGCTGGTCAGGCTTTCACCGTCCTCCTTCAACCTAGTGTTGATGGCCTTGACCGCGTCTTTGTCACTGAAGTTTTCGCGAAGGCTTCGGTACTGACGTGAAAGCTCGACGCGCTCTTTGGGATCAAGCTGAGTCCGAAGAATTTGCTGTAAGTGATGGTCCACGCCCGCCTGAAGTCGGATGGACGACGGGTCTACGACGGAAGCTGTAGCGGGAACGCTTCTTGCGGTCACTGCGTTCCCTGAAAATCCTAGCCACTCAACTTTGTAATATTCAGTGGGTGCAAGGCGCACAGCCTTGACGTCATCTAAGAATGCCTTGTATTCGTCGACAAATTCGGGGGAGAGCTTTGCCTGGATTCTCACACCACATGCGTCCTCCGCATACACGTTGTTCGTCCCGCGCAGAATTTCCGATTCCTCGGTGGCGCCTAGGAAGATGTCGATGATCAATGTCGGCGGGGGTGTCTGCTTACCCTCCCCAAGGTCTTTGATGTATTGCTTGGTGGCTTCGAGATTGATGAAGTAGGGGTTCAGCTCCTGGGCAAATGGCTTGCCATTGAGACGCCCTGTCAGGCCGACACTGATCGCTTCAATCAGGGTGGATTTCCCCGACTCGTTTGCCCCAACAAGCACATTGAGGCCGGGAGTGAGCTCAAGGTTGAAGTCTCGAAACAGTCTGTAGTTACGAATTGCGACTTTCCGTATCACTGCATATCCCCCTAAGTCGTATTCACGCGTTGGCGAGTTCCTATCATCCCACCAACTAGGCGTGTCGGCTTGCGCTAAAGGTTGGGGGTCACCCAATAAAAAAGGCACCCCGAAGGGTGCCTTTGATTGTCAAAGCTTCAGAGGTCAGGCTTTCTTGACCTGTGCCTTCTTGACCTTTTTCTTCACCGGAGCATTCTTCTTGGCGAGCGCAGCCTTCTTGGCTGTGACACCACTGATCAACAGGCTCTCGGCGGATACGCCACTTTTCTTGAGTGCCTTGGCGAACCACACCGGCTGGCGACCACGGCCGGACCATGTCTCACCTGTCTCCGGGTTGCGGTACTTTGGTGCAACGACACCTTTCTTTCCAGCTGCCTTCTTGCCACCACGAGTCGGGTAGACCTCATTGATTGTCAGGCCCGCAGATTTCAGTACCGAATCAATCTTCTCGCGAACAGTGCGAACCTGGTTCGCGCGCGCTTCTTGCATCTGGGCGTTTGCGCCCGTGATCAACGCTTGAAGCTCTTTCGGTGACAGTGCTTTAAGATCGATTGCCATGAATTGGTCTCTTAAGTGTTGGACGGCCGAATGCGGATACTAGTTCACTTCTGCGCAAGATTGGCCTTTGAAGACATGGCTTATATTCGCTCGCGTCAAAATTTTGGGATAGGAAGAGTGGAGACTGTATCTTAGGCATCAAGATAGTCTGGGTGAGAGGGTGGAAAGGAGGTTCAAGCGGTGCCATCGAACAAAAATCAGCACTATGTGCCTCGGTGCTACCTAAAGCCTTTCACAGTAGATGGCAAGGGAGCGGCAATCAATCTTTTCAATCTTCCCCAGGAAAGGATGATTACGGCTGCTCCGGTCAAGAATCAATGCTCGCGCGACTACTTTTACGGAAGCGACCTTCAAATGGAAACCGGACTGCAGCCGGTTGAAGATGCCTACGCCTTGCTCGTAAGTCGCCTGCTGCGTGATCCAAGAAATATTAGTGAAGCTGAAAAGCTGTTCTTGAAGCGTTTCTGGTTGCTTCAGCACATGCGAACTGAGGCGAGCTCCGGCCGCGTGTTGGCGATGACTTCCGGAGTTCAGAATATTGTGGGCGAAGTGGGGACGCTTCCGACCATCTCTCAAAGAGACGCGGTGCAGATTGCCATGCGAGCTTTGCCAAGTGGGGTGCAGGCGATAGGCGACATTAAAGTTACCTTGGTCTGGAACAAGTCGAGCGAGCCATTCATCACTTCTGATGACCCCGCTGTCTTAGCCAATCGCTGGCATGATGTTCACCGCCCTGGCGCAGGATACGGCATGAAATCCGCCGGAGCACTGTTCCTTTTGCCCATCTCGCCAACGCAACTTTGCCTTTGCTACGACGGGAGCATTTACAGCATTGTTTCTGAGAATGGATGCGTCGTTGTGCGCAACGCAGATGACGTCCAGGCGCTCAATTCCATCCAGCTCCTTTATGCGAGGTCCAACGTCTACATGCGGGGCTCTTCAGAGTTGGTGGCGCAGACCTACGAGTCAGTGAAAGAAGAGCGGGATCGAAGTGGCATCCGGTTGCAGTACGCGGTGTCCGAAAGTGCTGAGAGGGGCGGGCGGCGGTACACGGTCGTAGACCGAGGTTTTGGGGCGGAAGATCAAGGCCTGATTGCGTGGCATTTTCGGAACCCCATCCCCAATACTTGGCCCGCTTTTATCCGCTGGCGGTCGGATGGTGTCGTCTTCAACAACGGGTCTGCCGTTGGCTTTTTACGCCGTTCCCATGCACACGGCGGCCACCACCCCTTCATGAAATCTCGCTATCCCTATCGCGAGTTATAGGGTTGAAAGTTGCGTTTTGTGCAGGAAATCCGTCAGCCGTAATGTTCCAAACCAGCCGCCCGCAAGGCTTCACTGCCCATTCGGTACCACACAGTCGCTTACCTATTGCCGATGCCGCTCGCGCCTGTCGCACATCCGAAAAGCCATGGCTTGGATCCGGGACCAATACACCGAGCGTCTCAATTTCAGTGCTGTCGCTAAGCTCGCGGGCATGAGCGTATCCGTTTTCTACAACCGCTTTAGAGCCGTCGCCGCCTTAAGCCCGCTTCAATATCAAAAGTACATCCGGCTCCACGAGGCCCGCCGTCGCATGATCGCGGACCAAGTACGTGCAGCCGAGGTGGGCTTCGCGGTTGGCTATGAGAGCGCCTCGCAGTTCAGCCGCGAGTACAAGCGGCTCTTCGGCGCGCCGCCGGGTAGGGACACCGAGAGGGCGAAGGCAAGCTTGGGGCGCGCCAATTCGCCAGCAGCACAAGGGACGATGTGCGCGCGGAATGATCCGCATATAGCCAGGGAAGATGAGCGCATGAGCAAGCCAGCACCGCCGAACGGCCCGAGTAAGTTCGGTCAGCCATCGGGTCCGGCACGTGGAAGCAACCCGACGCGCCTAGGAGCTACACCACCGCCTGCGCCGAAGGGCGGTAGAAAATAGTCTAAAGGGCCGGCATTACGCCGGCCTTTTTTGCCGCCGGGAAAGCTTTTGAAGCAAAAACGCAGGCCGGAACCTACACCTCTGCAATCTATTCACTGATTCACGTAGGGAATCTGCATTTGCAACATGTGTTTGCCGAGTGAGTCTGGCCCGAGCCGACTAGGTGTCCAGGCGTACGCCGACCCAGAGTGTCTGGTGGAACCGACGAGCGAGGCACCGAACAACAAAATAAAGAAGACGATCGAGTGAGGGGCGCACCAAGCGGTGCGCCCCTCTTCAGTTGTGTCACTTACAGCCATCTAAGACGGTCGCCTCTGGCTTCTAGATGTGCGAAGGCACCCTTACTGACCCACCGTTTTGCAGGTGCTGGCGAAGTCGTTGTCCTGGTCCATGCTGATGGTGTCGTCGAGGCCATGGGCTTGACGATCCTTACGGTAAGCGTCCTCCAGCTTCTTGATGCACGGGGTCGACGTCGGCCAGTCCTCCGCCCCCACGGGCAGAGGATCCGCCGTCGATGCACTGACCGGTGCATTTGGCTGAGTCGCCTGCGCCACCAGCTGTCCGAGTGTAGCCGGTTGAGCATTCGCGTCCTGCTGGACAGGCTGCTGCATCGCTGGCTGGCTTGGGGCTTGCACCGGCTGTTGCATTTGAGCGGCCGGTTGCGTTTGAGCGACTGGCTGTATATCGCCATACCCGTCGATGGTGGCACCCCCGACTTCCTTTGCCACGACTTCTGGAGGAGCCTTTCCAACGAGACGACCGCTCAGGTTGTAGCAGACACCGCTCAAGCAAATCAGCTTGTTATCCTGAAGCCCGTGCGGCGCACCGATGCCCACTCCAGTGGCAGTCGGCGGCTTCATGGTCAAAGCGAATTGAACATCCGATGGATCAACAGGGTATGCCGTCGCTCTGGCTTCGGGGGTGTCTACCAGCTGGAGATAACCTAGAGAATCGATGCCGTACGGGCTCATCAATGATTCGGGCAACCCTTTCTGAAGATAGGCGTGAATCACAGCGTCTTTTGCTGGTTGGCCCGGAAAGAACTGAGCCAACTTGTTGCCGTAGGTCGTGTCCGGAATCAGTGATGCCGACTTGGTCGCTTCCGGAGGCGGCGGAACGGCCTTACCCGACAGCTGCGAGTAGGCTTCGTCGAAGTTCTTCGCCGTGTTATGGAACGCCAACCAGATGATGTAGTTGGGTGATTGACCCGGAGCGATGTCGACTGACTTACCATCCTTCTGATTGATGATGGCCGCCACTGCTGTCAGCGCCGGCTTGTCATCACGTCCATAGGTCCACTGGTAAACGTCACCAGCCGACTTCACATCCAAACCGCCGTTTTTGACGAACAGCGAATCATCGACGTCTTTGTAGTCGCACCGGTAGGTGACGATTGTTTCGCCCTGATTGTCCTTATCCGTCGTCCACTTGATGTCGTCACACACTTTCCGGTTGTCGAGCGCTTGATCCACCGTCAGGTCTTGAGGAAGGTCGATACTGTTGATGAGCTCGAAAGGCAGAGCTTTCACTTCGCTGATCTGTTTGCTGTCGCTGCATCCAGAGAGGGCGAGCATGGCCGCGAAGTTTACGAACGCGAGTAGCGCATAGTTGATACGTTGCACGATGACACCTCTGTCAGCGGGTGGTGATGGAGATACGAAAGTCTTGTTTGGATAAGTAGACGAGTCGTGCTTACGCAAACGGACGGGACGCAACCGATATGCGAGTTGCGAGTTGCGGCAGATACGAATGAAGAGTGCCGAGCACGAAATGCCCAGACGCTGCGATGTTCGAGCATGAATGCATGGCGGCCCGTAAGCGTCGTCGCTACGGCGCCAACATGACCTACCGGACGCTGCGTCAGGGGAGCTGGAAAGTTGCTTGGGCAAGCTGCTGCTTGGCTCGCTTGTAGCCCATGCAGTAGACAATCAGGCGCACCAACACCAGAAAGCCGACAAACATTTCGTCAGCTACGTTGAAGAACATCATGATCAGGAACATCAGAATGACTTGTACCCAGAAACGACGTAGTGGGTTCTGGGTGTTCCTCCACCCCTGTAGCCAGTTCGCGTGCAGGTTTCGTGCATGTGGTTGCGGAAACTTGTCGCCCCAGACCTTCATCACCAGCATGCTCAGATTGAAGGCTGTCAACACAATCAGAATCAACGTCACCGCGTCCATTTTGTTCCCCTGTCGTGAATGAATTCCAGCATTAGATCGAGCCTCAGCCCCGGTCTGACCGGACTGAGGCAACGCAGCCCATTTTAAATGAACACTATAGATTGTAGCCCTATAGGTTTCTACCGGTTGTTATCGAGCCTTTCTTAGGAAGGTTCCCGGTGACAGCGAAACTGCGACTAGCGGCGGCGTTGAAGAGAGTCAGGAAAGCGCGTGGCCTGAGCCAAGAAGCGTTCTCCGACGTGTCTAGCCGCACCTACCTGAGCACCCTGGAGCGCGACCTCAAAAGCCCGACGTTGAAAAAGCTGTCGGAGCTTTGTGAGGTGATGGAAATTCATCCGCTCACATTGCTGGCGCTGGCCTACGCCGGTGACAATACGCGCAAGACAGATCAGCTCTTGGAGCATGTGCAGCAAGAGCTGGCGTCGGTGTTGAAGGACAACGACTCACCATAGTCGCTGGAGTAAGCCGTCGGGGCCATGCATGTCTCATTGGCAGTTTGGCCACTGCTTGCGATTGAGCATGCGTGTATCAGCTAACAGTCTCTTTCAGACCACCAGCTTCATGGCTTCGTCCCAGGCACGCTGCTTGATCTGCGCCCCTTGGCCGAACCACGCTGCATCGCGGCGATGGTCATCACTGCGAGCACGGCGATGGTGGTCGACGAACTCCGTGACGCTGTTCACCAGGCCCCAAGCCGTATTTGCCGCGGAGGTCAAGGTCGAGCCTTTCCCGCGTCCTGAGAAAAGGTTCTGCACCGACTTGACCGCACGGTCGTTAACGACAGTCGCGCCGCCGTCGGTGAGTGTCGCTACCGGATAGGTCAGCACACGCTGCAGGTAGGCTTCGGTCGTGCGCGCATTGACCCTGCACTCGGACAGCGCCTTCATCTGCATCATGAAGTCGTCCCACGATGCAATCGCGATCCCCAGCTGACGCTTGACGGCTTGAGCGTCGAACTGACTGCGATGCGGAACCTTGACCGCCCCCGCGCCCTTTGCCAGGGCGATGGCAAGCGTGTTGTTACAGACCACTCGTACCGAAGTGAACTGCGCAGTCGTGGCCAAGGTGCCATCGCACGCGGTCGCGAGCAGTAGGTAAGCGTTGACCTGATCGCTGCCCTTGAGCGATATCGACTGCCCGGTGCGGGCCAGTGCCCAGAACTTGCGGCCTTCCTTCAGCACGCCGGCAGTTTCCAGCTCCAAGCCACCGATGTCGGTGAGGTCGCGGTAAAACTCCAAGATCTCGGCAGGTTGCACCACTTGGTACCGCTTGGACACGATCGCTAGGGGTGCCTTGGAGTCAGAGCGATACAGCACCATTTGCTCGGGAAAGGTGCTGATGACATCCACACCTGCCTCTTGCGCGGCGAAGCGCACGTCCGCCGCTTCGATGCGCCAATTCATGCCGGCCTGTTCGGCCCACACTTCAAGGGGTTGATTCGCATCCAACTGGCGACCCAAGCCGTGCCACGGGACTTCGTTGACGTATGCCATGGTTTGTACGAGATGCATGATGGAACTCCTTTTGGACAGATGAACGCATAGAGCCCGGCCAGAAGGCGGGCTCTATGCGTGATGGATGATCAGTGTGGAAGTGAGGGCGAAACTGATAGGGCATTTGGTGCTGGGTGGCGGCGGTGAAACGCCGTTTGATGTGAGCACCTACACTTAGAGAATCCTGCAACGCGCAGTGGTCAGGGCCGACCAGTTATTGGATGGGTTCGCGCGCATAGCGAACGATCTGTAAACCTACGCGGCTGACAACTTGTATTTGGTTGGAGCCATTTACATTTCGTTGCAAGTCACGTTTTCACTGCGTTTGCATTACCCATTTTTTGCAGGTAGAAATCTCCATGGCAGCGACCTTGCTGTCTTGGAGATTTGACATGACTGAAGAAGAAATGGATCGAATTGACAGCCTGGTACTTATGCTCGGCGCATACAGCCAAGACGGCGCATTCCGCGCGTCGTCCGAATTCCACACGCTCACGGATGATGAATGCATTCGCCTGCAACCGATGGAAACGCAGGACGATCTATCGGAGATGGAACGCCGTATTGGCCGCGACCTTTGCAAAACCAAGGGCGTCGCGGATGAAGAGAAAATTAATTTGCTCGCGAAACTGACGGGCTTAGATATCCGCCTTGCTGGCAGCCCCTACGCCCCCGAAAACTTCGCGATCCAAGTGCCGGTCGCTGATGGCCTGCTCGAATTCTCGATCGCCTAGATGTGTGATTTCGGCAAGGCTGATCCCGATTGTCCATCTGTCGCACCCTTGCCGGACTCCAAATCGCCCCGGGTTTTACGCCGTTAGCGCGGACGCTTTCAAGAAGGCCTTGGCTCGTGCACTTCTTCTCGAATGACCGTTCTTGGACGATTAGCGACCGTTAGTCGGCGGCTGTTGCTCGACGGTCGCTGTCCGGAGATAGCCGACTTCATTCACGGCTCGTCCTGAGACAGGATTCGACCGAGTCCAGCCGTCACTGTTTCCTCCACCTTCTCCCGAGTGAAGTGATCGCACCGCTCGCGCCAACCGTCTTCGGCCCACTCGCACGACGCAACGCGGTCGTCATACAGCGCCTCGAACTCCGCCGCCCAGTCCTTCGCGAGGTTATGGAACTCGTAGCTGTCGTTGGGCTGGAACCGGGCGAGCGCCATGTTCCACGCAATCTCCACCACCGTCTCGATCAGCTTGCCGTGAGTACGAAGCGTTGCGGCGTTCTCGGCCAGCCGTTTGGAGTGAGTTCTGATGCGTACCCCGGACACCTCAACACCGTGTTGAGTAGGGGGCTTCTCCATCACATGAGCCCTCGACCGGCCATGCTGACGCACTCAGCACCCACCACGATGTGGTCCAGAATCCGCACGCCAATCAACCGTAAGGCGTCGCGGAGCTCGCTGGTAATAGCCCTGTCGGCCGCACTGGGCTCCGCTACGCCGCTGGGATGGTTGTGAGCCAGAATGGCGGCGCAGGCATTGACGCTCAGGGCGGCACGCACCACCTCACGCGGATGCACACTGGCACCATCGACGGTGCCGGTGAAGAGCTTCTGGCAGTCGATGATGCGATGACGGTTGTCCAGCCACAGCACGTGGAATTCTTCATGCGCGAGCGCACCCAGGCGCATGCGCAGGAAGTCGCTAGCATCGGTCGGGTTGCCGATGCTGCCCTGGCGTTCAAGTCTCCCTTTGAGAATGCCTTCGGCAGCAGCGAGTACATCTTGCTCTGTCGTGTCACCGGCGAGTTTGTAGCGGGTGTAGGCCTTAGATTGCATGAGTTCCATAGAGACTCCTTGATTAGGCGGCATAAACGCATAGAGCCCGGCTTTCGCCGGGCTCTATGCGCGTGTGCTGGGTTGGAAAAAGCTGGAGGAACCGCGATCGCCTATGAGGGCTTGTCGCTGAAGCGGTGACCGCAGGCGCGGCAATGCTGGTTATGCAGGATGTTCTGGTCGATGGCACTGCCGAGGCGTGAGCCAGCGGCACAGCCCGTCGCACCGCCGACAATGCCGTCGATGACCACGCCTGCGGCCGCGCCGAGGACGGCTCCGATGGGACCTGCCAGTAAACCGATTTCGGCACCAGTCAGTGCCAGAGCCACGCCACTGGTGGTTCCAGCGATGGCTCCAATGGCCCCACCAAACCGTCGGGCCAGGTTGGGCGTCTCGATGCTGGCCGATCCGCACTTGGGGCAACGCGGGGTCATGTCCATGACATCACCGTCCCACACCTGTTCCAGGCTCAGGTCAGGCATGGGTGCTTTCCTCCATGAGGTATTCGACATACCACCGGACTAAGAACGGCCACAGGCTGCCAGCAAGAAAAAGGATGGCGAACACGATCAGGCACTCGAACAGCGAGGGGCACGGGTAGGCGATCCACGGCCTATCAAACATAGCCATTACTCCTTACAGATTAGTCACCTACAGAAAGTTTCAGCAGATGGAGCAGTCGGGATGACGGCTCAGCAAGGTGGTATGTATCCGTGGAAATTTCGATTCGCAAAGATGCTCAATTGCGAGAAGCACACTTTTTGTTGACCTTCGTTGCCCTTCGTTGCAAGGGCCTTTTCGCTTCAAGATTTTGAACTAACTCAACGCGGGTTTAGGAACCAACCGGGCATGCCCTGAGTGGCATGGCTCGTCCTCACCTGCAAGTCGCATCAAATCCCGTGGCTATGCGGGTTCAGCGACTTTCAGACTTCGGCTGCTCGCTGATGTCCAAATTTCCACATCGATATTGCCGGTGCCTTAGCGCAATCTCGACTTATCTCCACGATACGCGCTAGGAAAAGCGCACTTGTATGAATGCCATAAATCCGAATTACGCCGAGACAATTTTTAGGCAATTACTTCGCATGATTGAAGACTTCAACAGCGAACAGTGTGTACTTCGCGAAGGCGAAGTGTCGAGCAAGACTAAACTCAGCCCATCGACCATCCGCAACCGCTGCACGTTGGGACACCCGTCTTACGATCCCGATTTCCCCCAGCCGAGGAGTCTTGGAAGTGGCCAGAATCGCACAGCTGTTGGCTGGCTCCATAGTGAGGTAATCCTCTGGCTAAACACCCGCCCGACCGCGAACCTTACGCACCAAGTCAACAAGCGTCCGAAGGTCAGCAGTCGTGCGCGTGCGCGGGGGATTGTCCAAGGGGACTTCAGCATTTAGCGCCCCTTGGGTAAGGTCGGATTTACGGTACTTATCCAATGCGAATGGGGTATGCGACTGGATTGCGTTGCATACAGACAGAAAATTACACGGAAAAGGTACAGAGAGAACCATGGGCAACCAGTCCACGAAATTACTGATGCCAATTAGCATTCAGGAAGAATTGCTGGAAATGGAACGTGAGATTGCCGCTGCAGAACGCGAGTACCAGCGTTGGTCCAAGGGAATGCTTCACACTCGTGACGGCAAGGTACACATCACCGAAGAAATTGATGCTCCGTACTGGATCGAACGGATGGAAATGGTCGCAGCCCGTATCGCTACCAAGAACGAAAATGCCGTTCACCTCATCATGCGCAAGGATATCGGCGACGCTTACGGCCATCTCGCGCATAAGCTGACACCGCTTGGAATTGTCATCTGGGACGTCTGCCGTGAAGCGGTTCCGATGATCGAATTCGCATATCCCGGCTGTCGCCGCAAGGAACGTCACGCCTTTGAGCCAACGACCACCAAGGTGAAGTGCGGCCAGGAAAGTGAACTAAAAGCTATCTTTAACCCGTACATCACTGTCCTGCTGCGTGCCTGCCAGAAAGCCGCTCCAGTATGGCACTGGTACAGCAGCAGCAAACCGGACCCGAATGACCCTGACGTCATCAAGGCGTTTGAGTGGCTCGTTCGTTTCGTGCGCCGCGTCTGTCGGTCGAAGCGGTTCAAATACATCGAAAACAACTACACCCGCGTCGAGCGCAAGAACCGCCGTTCGTGCTGTGAATACATGGCATCGAAGTTCGCCATATATGCCCGCCTGCTGATCATGCGGGTGGACCTCTACATCACGCCGGACAATAAAGAATGGGCGAGCACTGCTCGCGCCGAAAAGTGCATCGCTCGCTTCCTGCGCGCCTTACGCGAGGGTCGCATTGTTCCCGACGTCAAAGCCTGGATCTGCAAGCGCGAGAACGGTTTCCGTCGTGGTATTCACTTTCATATTCTCGTGGCCATTGACGGCCACAAGCACCGTGAGGCTGCGACATACTCGCGCATTCTGGGAGAAGCTTGGGAAAAGCGTTACAGCGACGGATGCGGCTCGTATTACAACTGCTGGGTACGCCGCACCAGGTATCCGCTCAATTGCCTTGGCCTGCTGCATGTCAGCGATCGCCGGATGCTGATGGGCCTGCGTGAAGCGATCAAATACATCACCAAGGGAGACTGCCAGGTCCAAACTGGGTACAAACGCAATCTGTGGAAAGGCATCACGCGGATTTCGTGGCTCGCCGTGAAGCGCGGTGCCCCGCGTAAGGCCAAGCACGACTTGTCGTTTGTCAGCGAGATTTTGGGCGGCGGATAGCTCTTTTCAGATCAACTTCGCGCACAGGCCAAATCACGATCTCTGAGATGGTTTTCCGTTCCCCAATGGCCGAGAACCTCCATTTTTTTAACTCATTCCTAAGCTTCTTAATCAGCTCCAGCATGACCTCCTCGGGAATCTTGGATTTCTGAGGGGACTCCTTGGCTAGCAAATCCTGCCACCAATCTGCGGCATGGATAACAACGGCGAGCCTCTCGCTGATGAAGCAATTTTTTTGATACTTCTGATATGCGCAGGCAACGATATGCGGATCGAGTGGCTTCGATTCCCAGAGGTCGCTCGCGCCCCGAGTGATGGCGTAGTTAGGATTAATCAACTTGAATGCGATCGCTGTATTACCGTCGTTGTAGAGCTTTTTGCAATCCTCCACGGTGTCACCCTGAAGCCATTTCTTAACCTGAACTTTGCCATCCGTCACCTTCTTATCTGGCTCCGGGTAAATATGCCTCGACGCCTCGAATAGGTGGAAAACACCAGGCATCCGATCTCGGAGTTCGTACGGATCAGCGTTCGCTTCTCCCGTGTCGGCTAGCGTCAACGGCTTATCGTCGACTGGAACATCATCAAAAATGACGCGCTGCAGCTCACTGGCTGTCAGGCGCAGCCCGTGTCCCGCTTGACTTTCACTACTGGCACTAACGAAATTTATTACTGTTCTTGATGGAAAAACGTAATTTGGATCTGCTGCGAGCGGGGGTACGCGATCATCCAGCATCACGTCTCTCAACTCAATCTTGACCGTATATTTGCCGACTTCTTGGAGCCAAGGGCCTCGCTCAAACTCTGCGTCAATTGGGCGCAGGCACATCATTGCCTGCACAGGTTCCAGCCAACCCTGTTGGCATGCAGCATCGTCAGACGCGAGTTGCAACCCGCCAGGAAACCAGTTGGCTCGTACTTCCATTGCAGCGAGCAAGGTTTGGGCATCCTTTTGCGACAAAGCGAGAAAATCTATTCCTCGAAGGGCTGTCGGGTTCACGAGAAAGGGCTTGCCTTCGCGTCGAGCTCTGTCCAACTGCCGCTGCATCCCCGGCGCCATGTTGTCGGAGACCCCGCCATGCGCGCCGGCACTCGGCCGCGGCGCGCTTGCATACACCCGCTGTCCCGGCTGCACGTGCAGGTAAAGGCGAACCTTGCCCTGCGCAGCCAGGGCTAGGAAGCGTTTTTGCTGGCCACTATCAGGCATAGCCTGCACGAGCGGCACCAAGCGGAGGTATTTATCGTGCCTGGTGCCACTCATGGGTTACCTGCTCAGGCCGGCATGATGAAGTCCGCCCAAGCCTGCATCAACGGGCGCCGTTGCTCAAGGAGGTCCGTGCGGTGGTAAGCCGCTTCCACTTTGTTCTGGACCGTATGGGCTAGGGCTCTCTCAGCCAGGTCACGCGAATACCCTTTTTCGCTGCACCAGTCCCGAAAGCTTGAGCGGAAGCCGTGTGCCGTCGCTGTGCGACTCGGAACGTCACTGACGGCTTTTACTCGCCGTAGAAAGGCCGTCAGCGTCATGTCCGAGAGTTCCTTCTGGTCACGTATCGACGGGAACACTAGAGCTTCATGCAGGCCGTGTTGCTTCTTGAGAAGGCGCAGCGCCTGTTTGGAGAGAGGTATCCGGTGTGCCTGTTTTGCCTTCATCCGTTCAGCGGGCAGCGTCCAAATCGCCGTCTTCAGGTCAAACTCTGACCACATGGCACCACGTACCTCACCAGAGCGGGCGGCAGTGAGTATCAGGAACTCCAGTGCCGCGATGGTGACGTCGTGAGGGTGGTGCAAGTGCTTCGTCACGAACGAGGGGATGTCCTGCCAGGGCATGGCAGGCTGGTGCTGTGTGCGGACGGTCTTGCCCGGTTGAAGCGGTAGCAGATGCCCCACCACGTCGACGGGGTTAGATTGGCAGTAGCCGTGCGCCCAACCCCAGGCCATGACCGCGTGGAGGCGCTGTTTCACCCGGCCAGCCGTTTCAGCCTTGTCCAACCAGATGGGCCGGAGAACATCAGCAATGTGTCGAGGCTGGATCTGGTCGAGAGGCGTAGCACCGATCAGCGGGAAGGCATACTCGGTAAGAGTGTTGATCCACTGCTGAGCGTGCTTGGCATTCTTCCAGCCAGGCATCAACTCCTTATGCAGAAACTCTGCTGCCTCGCGTAGTTGAGGCATGCGCGGCTTCGTGGCCTCAGTGGCTTTGACCTCCAGCGGGTCTTGCCCATGGGCGATCTGTTCGCGCATGAGGCGAGCTTGCTGGGCCGCTTCGGCGACGCTGGTGTCGGGGTAGCAGCCTAGCCCAGCGTTACGACGTTTCTTGGTGACGGGGCTGACGTAGCGGAGAACCCACTTGCCTTGGCCCTTGTGGCTAGGGGAGGGGTGAAGCGCCAATCCAGTGACTCCGCCATGTGCGAGCGGGGTGCCTCCAGGTTTGACACTGCGTGCTTTGGTATTAGTGAGCAAAGCCATGGATTGAGGCTCCAGGTAGAGTTTTGGTATGCCAATCAGTATGCCATTACGGCTTGGATATGGTTAGGTCTCGTTGTGGTTGGTTGAGCTAACATCTCTCTAAATAGGCTTGAAACAGCCATTTCTCTTAGACTTGGGTGGTGTTACTTGACTTTCGTTACGAATGTTTCAGGCGGTCTCTCTCTCCGCCAGATACGCAAAACGCCCCTTTCGGGGCGTTTTGCGTATCTGGCGGAGAGACGGTGGTGGACGAACCCTAGTGGGTTCGACGAATTTGTCAGGAACAAATTCGGACAGCCGCAGGCTGGCCCTGGAGCGCGCAGCGCGGAAGGGTGAGGCCCAAGGATGGGCCGAACAATCCCTCGCCAACTCCACGGCGCCTTGCAATTTACCGAAGACATTTCACTACGCTTCAAACGTCTCTTCGCAAAAGAGCCGGTGTGCAGTGCCAAATCCACCAGCCGTATCGGTCGACTACAGAGCATTGCGCAAAGTGTGCGCTCTACCCAACCGCCAACCCACGCAATTCAACCCCGTCCTCGTCTACCTGCAACACCGACCCCTGCTCATACCAATCACCCAGCACGATCCGCTCAGCTGCTTTCCCATCCAACTCGAACACATGCACCGCCGGCCGATGCGTATGCCCATGGATCAGTCGCGTCACGCTGGCCTCGCGCATGGCTTCGGCCACGGCATCACCGTTCACGTCCATGATGCTTTCCATCGTGCTGCCGGTGTGCGCCTTGCTGTCTTCACGTGCCTTCGCCGCAAACGCGCGACGCGCTTCCAGCGGCATCGACAGGATCTGCTTTTGCCACTCGGGATTGCGCACCTGTCGGCGTACTGTCTGGTAGGCGATGTCATCGGTGCACAGCACGTCGCCGTGCATCAGCAAGGTAGTGCGGCCGTGGATGTGGTGCACGGTGCCGTCATCGAGCAGGGTCAGGCCGGCGCGTTCAGCGAACACCTCGCCGAGCAGGAAGTCGCGGTTGCCGACCATGAAATACACCGGTACGCCGGCGTCGCGCACGGCGCGGGTGGCGGCGGCGATGCGTTGCGGCAACTCGGCATCATCGTCGTCGCCAATCCATGCCTCGACCAGATCGCCCAGGATGTACAGCGCATCGGCGTGACGGACTTCGTCGCTGGCCAGGTAGTTCTCGAACAGGTCGGTGATCTGCGGCCGGCTGGGATCCAGGTGCAAGTCAGAGATGAACAGCGTGACCATCGTGCCGATCAGCCCTTGCCGACGGGTTTGGCGGCTTTCCTGACCGCGGGTTTGGTTGCCGCGGACGCGGCTTTGGCGGGTGTCGGCGCGCTGGCGGCGGGTGCCGGGGTTTCCTCGCCGACGACATGGGCGTTTTCGATCAATACCAGCGGGTTGGGCACGTCACCGGCGAACGGGCCGAGTGCGCGGGTAGGCAGGGCGGCGATCTTGTCGACCACGTCCATGCCCTTGATCACCTTGCCGAATACGGCGTAGCCCCAGGTCAGCCCGCTCTGGTTGCCAACGAAATCGAGCCGGCGGTTGTCGACCAGGTTGAAGAAGAATTGCGCGGTGCCCGAATTCGGATCGGCACCGCGGGCCACCGCCAGCGTGCCGCGCAGATTGGACAGGCCGTTGTCGGCCTCGCTGGGCACTGCCGGGCGCGTGCGCCTGGGTTGCAGGTCGCGGGTATACAGGCCGCCTTGCACCAGATAGCCGGGAATGGCCCGGTGCAGCAGGGTGCCATCGTAAAAGCCGTCGCGCACGTATTGCAGGAAATTCGCCACGCTCTTCGGCGCCTTGTCCGGAAACAGCTCAACCGTGATATTGCCCTGCGACGTGCGCAGCAGCACCTGCGGTGGCGGCGTGGCGGCAGCGGTTGCCGGCGCCGGCTTGGCGGTTTGTGCCGTGAGCGTCAGCGGCAGGATCAGGAGCAGGGTGGCGAACAGGGATTTCAACATGGGCGTCAAACAGTTTGGGCGTCTGCACATGATACGCGGCCACGACAAGGCCGGGTTTGCCGGGTTGACCGGGTCAGCTGCTGGCGATGTCCAGCTTCAGGCCCAGTTCGGTCATCGGCGACTGCTCCTGCTGCAGATCCGCCTCGGTGAGGGGATGCTGCTCGAACCATGCCAGCGGCAGGCTCAGGCGCAGCGATTTGCTGCTGGCGGCGAGCCGCATCTGCGGCAGCGACTCGGCCCGACGGGCACGCCGGAACAGCACGGCCAGGCGCAGCAACGCAGTCGTATAGCGGGCCAGCTGGCGGTAGCGCTGGGGCAGCGCGGCGACCATCGCCTTGTCCGGCTTGCGTCGATGCATTTCGACCACGGCGGCCAGCAACTGCTGTTCCTGCCGCGAGAAGCCGGCCAGATCGGCATGGCGCAGGATGTAGGCGCCATGATGGTGATGTTGGCTGTGCGCGATGGCGAGGCCGATTTCGTGTACCCGCGAAGCCCACGACAACCACTCGCGCGCATCGGCGTCCAGCTTCCATGTGCGTGCGACCTGGTCGAACAACATCAATGCGGTCGACTCCACCCGGCGTGCCTGGGCGCGATCCACGCCGTAGCGGGTGGCCAGTGCATCGATGCTGGCGGTGCGCGGATCGCTGCCGCCGGCGCGACCGAGCAGATCCCACAGCAGCCCTTCGCGCATCGAGCTTTCGCACACACGCAAACGCTCGATGCCGAGCGCGGCGAACGCCGCTTCGAAGATCACCACGCCACCGGCAATCACCGGCGCCCGATCCTCGATCAGACCCGGCAGTTTGAGCGTGCCGATCTGGCCCTGCTCGATCAGCGCGTCGCGCAGCGAGGCGAGCGAGGCCGGGGTGATGCCGTCATCGGAGAACTTCATCGCCTGCACGACGGCGCCGATCGACTTGGCCGTGCCGGAGGAGCCATACGCGTCCTGCCAGCCGGATTCCCGGTAGTCCTCGGCAAACTGCTGCAGCAACACGCCAATTTCGCTGCGCGCGTGCTGCCAGCGCTTGCGGGTGAGCTTGCCGCCCGGAAAGAATCGCAAGGTCGAGGCGATGCAGCCGGCCTGCACGCTTTCGGTGTGCAGCGGCGCCAGGCCGCGACCGATGATGAATTCGGTGCTGCCGCCACCGACGTCGATCACTAGCCGCGGCTCGCGCGAGGCTGGCAGGTCGTGGGCGGCGCCGAGAAAGATCAGGCGGCCCTCCTCACGGCCGGACACCACTTCGATCGGATGCCCGAGTGCGGCCTCGGCGGCAGTCAGGAATGCGTGCGGCGAGGCCAGTCGGCGCACGGTATTGGTGGCCACCGCGCGCACCCGGATCGAGGGCAGGCCGGCGATGCGCTGGCCAAAACGAGCCAGACAATTCATCGCGCGCGCGCGTCGCTCGGCATCCAGCGTGCCGTCGGCGCGCAGGCCGGCGGCCAGGCGCACGGTGTCGCGCAGGCGATCGATCACCCGTGGCTCGCCGTGTTCCATGCGCGCGACCACCATGTGGAAGCTGTTCGAGCCCATGTCCACGGCAGCGATCAGTTCGCCATCACGGATCGGTGTCTGTTCGACTGGACTCACGCCTACACTCCCGCAACGACGAAGTGCGGATTCTCGCATGCGCGTGAACGAGTCCGGACCTGTGCCGGACTCGCGATGGAAAAAAAACACAGGAAGTGATTCTTTTCACAAGCTGTGAGGCGAAGCCGGCTCACTGGCAGAACCTGTCGAGCAGGCCTTGCTGCGCGCTGTACGGTGGATTCTCGCCCGGCTCCGCATGCACGTAACGGCCGTCGCTGCCGAGCAGCCACGCCTGGGTATTGTCGGCCAGCCCGTTGGCCAGGGTTTCCTCGAATACCCGCGCGGCCAGCTCCGGGTCGAGGATCGGGAAGGCCACCTCGATCCGCCGCATCAGGTTGCGCTCCATCCAGTCGGCGCTGGCGCAATACAGCTCCGGATCGCCGTCGTTGCCGAACCAGTACACCCGACTGTGTTCGAGGAAGCGGCCCACGATCGAGCGCACGCGGATGCGCTCGGAAATGCCGGGCAGACCGGGGCGCAACGTACACGCGCCGCGCACGATCAGGTCGATCTCCACGCCTGCCTGCGAGGCGCGGTACAGCGCCGTGATCACATGGGCCTCGTTCAAGGCGTTGAGCTTGGCCACGATGCGCGCCGGCCGGCCAGCCTGCGCGTGTGCGGTCTCGCGCTCGATCTTGGCGAGCACGCTCGGATACAGCGTGAACGGCGAATGCAGCAGCCGCTTCAGCTCGATCATCGGCCCCAGTCCGGACAATTGCTGGAACACCTTGTGCAGGTCCTCGCCGATCTCGGGGTTCGCTGTCATAAGGCCGATGTCGGTGTACATGCGGCTGTTGGCCTGATGGTAGTTGCCGGTGGACAGATGCACATAACGGCGCAGCGTGTCGCCTTCGCGGCGCACGATCAGCATCATCTTGGCGTGGGTCTTGTAGCCGACCACGCCGTAGACCACCTGCACGCCGGCCTCCTGCAGACGCGTGGCCAGGCGGATGTTGGCCTCCTCGTCGAAACGCGCGCGCAACTCGATCACCACGGTGACGTCCTTGCCGTTGCGCGCGGCCTCCACCAGCAGATCGACCAGTGGGGTGTCCTCGCCCGCGCGGTAAAGCGTCTGCTTGATCGCCAGCACCTGCGGATCGGCGGTGGCCTGGCGCAGCAGGTCGATCACCGCGGCGAAGCTCTGGTACGGATGGTGCAGCAGCACGTCGCGCTGGCTGATCAGGTCGAACTTGTTGCGGGCGCTTTCCAGCACCGGCGGCAGCTGCGAATTGAAGCGCGGGAACTTCAGCTCCGGCCGATCCAGCCAGTCGTAGATCAGCCCGGCGCGGATGATGTTGACCGGGCCGTCGCAGCGGTACACGTCGGTTTCTTCCAGCTGGAAGTTCTCGATCAGCATGGCGGTGATCGCCTTCGGGCAATCGTTGGCGATCTCCAGTCGCACCGGGCGCGCGTAGCCGCGACCGATCAGTTCCTCGCTGAGCGCGAGCGCGAGGTTCTCGACCTCGGCTTCCTCGACGATCAGCTCGCTGTTGCGGGTGACCCGGAACTGGTACGAACCGACCACCTTGAGGCCGGGAAACATCAGGTCGACGAACGCCTGCAGCAGTTCGGCCAGGAACACGAAGTACTCGCCCGGACCGCTGACCTCGGCCGGTACGCGGATGATCCGCGGCAACGAGCGCGGCGCGCGCACCAGCGCCATGTGGCCTTCGTGGCCGAACGCGTCGCGGCCCTTCAGCACCACGGCGATGTTCAGCGTCTTGTTGAGGATGCGCGGGAACGGATGCGCCGGATCCAGCCCCAGCGGCGACAGTACCGGCAGTACCTCATGCTCGAAGTAACCCTGCAGCCAGCGTCGCTGGCGCGGAGTCCAGTGCTTGCGGGTGAGGACGTGGATCTGTTCGGCATCCAGCTGCGGGCCGATCTGTTCCTGCCAGGCGGCGTATTGCTCGGCGACCAGATCCAGCACGCGGCTACGGATCCGCGCCAGCAATTCGCCGGAGGGAATGCCGTCCGGCCCCGGCGCGGCCGAGCCGTAGGCATGGTGGTGCTTGAGCATCGCCACCCGCACCTCGAAGAATTCGTCGAGGTTGTTGGCGACGATACTGAGGTAGCGCAACCGTTCCAGCAGCGGTACGGCGGTATCGCGCGCCATCGCCAGCACGCGGAAGTTGAACTCCAGCGCGGCCAGCTCACGGCTGAGGTAGAGGCCGGGAGCGGTCAGGTCGGGCTCGCTGGGCAGGGCAGACGATGGATGGTGCATGCTGCATTCTGGCCCATGGCGCGGGCCAAGGAAACGCTGTGGCCGATCTCAACCTTCGTCGCTGCCACCGGCAGTCAGCAAGCGCGCATGACCGAAGTGGCAGGCGAAGGTGGAACCGACGCCCGGCGCACTGTCGATCTGCAACTGCGCCTGATGCAGGTTCAGCACGTGCTTGACGATCGACAGACCCAGCCCGGTGCCGCCACTGTCGCGCGAACGGCTGGAGGAGATCCGGTAGAAACGTTCGGTGAGCCGGGCCAGGTGCGTGGCCGGAATGCCGAAACCGGTATCGCTGACCGAATACACCGCGCCGTCGGCTTCGCGTTGCCAGCGGATCGTGATGCTGCCACCGGCCGGCGTGTAGCGCACCGCATTGCTGACCAGATTCGACAGCGCGCTGTGCAGGTCTTTCGGCGAGCCGAGCAGATCCGCCTCGGCGGTGGATTCGAGCACGATCTTGTGACGGCCCTGACTGAGTGCCTCGGCTTCCTTGCGCACGGTCGCCAGCAGCGATGCCATCGGCACCCGTTCGTCGGCGACCTGATGCTGGGTTTCCAGCCGCGACAGGGTCAGCAGATCCTCGACGATCTGGCCCATCCGTTTCGACTGCACGCGCATCTCGCCCAGCACTGATGCCAGTTCCGGTACATCTTCCGGATCGATCAGTTCGAGATAACCGTGGATCACCGTCAGCGGTGTACGCAATTCGTGCGAGACATTCGCCACGAAGTCGCGGCGTATCTGTTCAAGCCGGTTCAGATGGCTGATGTCGCGCGCCAGCAGCAACTGCTCGTGATCGCCGAACGGCAGCATGCTGACATTGAGCTGGCTGTCCGCCTGTCCGGGTGCAGTCGCATCGTTGAGCGGCTCATGCGCACCACCGCGCAACCAGACGGCCAGTTCCGAGCCGGCCATCCGCTGCTGCAGCAGCACACCGCGATCCTGCGGTCGGCGCAGCCCCAGCAGGTTCTCGGCGGCATGATTGAACCAGCGTATCTGCTGCTGTCGATCAAGCAGCACCACCGCATCCGGCAACTGGCTGGCGGCGTTGCGCAGATCGCGCAAGTTGGAGGCGATGCGGCGGGAACGCGTCATGAAACGGTCATGCTGAAGAGGGCTGATGGCAGCCGGTGCAGTCATCATGAGCCGGGTTTGATGACGGATTCGAGTCAGCAGCAAGACGACTTCAGCCAGTGCGACCAGCGCAACGCCAGTGGCGACATGGCCGTCGGCAAACCCGCCCAGCGCGGCGCCGACGACCAGCGCGGCCGCGAGAGCTGCAGGCAATTTCCAGGGCGGCGTTACGGGCAGGGTCATTCAAGTGTGGCGCGGCAGTGCTTGAGGGCAGGTGCCCAGCATCGGCAAAAGCCGGCGCGGCCGCAAGCTCGCCGCTCAGACGCTGGTCGAGAAGCGGTAGCCGGTGCCGCGCACGGTCTGCACCAAGTCGTCGAGCTTCCACGGTTCCAGCGTCTTGCGCAGGCGCCGGATGTGTACATCGACAGTGCGCTCCTCCACGTACACGCTGCCGCCCCAGACATGGTCGAGCAGTTGCGTGCGCGAGTAGACGCGCTCGGCATGGGTCATGAAGAAATACAGCAGGCGGTATTCGGTCGGCCCGATCGGCACCGGCTCGTCACCGGCAAACACGCGGTGCGCCGGGCCGTCGATGCGCAGGCCGCCGGCCTCGACCATGCCGGAACCGTCGTCGCCCTGGCTGCGTCGCAGCACGGCCTTGATCCGTGCGATCAGCTCGCGGGTCGAGAAGGGTTTGACCACGTAATCGTCGACGCCGGCTTCCAGCCCGTTGACGCGATCCATCTCCTCGCCACGCGCGGTGAGCATGATGATCGGGATTTCGCGGCTGAGTTCTTCCTTGCGCAGGCGTCGGGCCAGTTCCAGCCCGCTGGTGCCCGGCAGCATCCAGTCGAGCAGGATCAGGTCGGGAACCTGTTCGGCGATCGCCAGCTGGGCGGCGCGCGCATCAGCCGCCTGCATTGCGTCCATGCCGGCCTTGCGCAGGGCAAAGGCGATCATTTCGCGAATCGATGTCTCGTCTTCAACGATCAGGATGCGTTTGTGCACGCCGTGGTCTGCCAGTGGCTTGTGACGAGGATATTGCAACGGATGAATGTTACGTGTCGATGACATGGGGCCGATGTGACAGGCCCGATGCTCATCAGTGCAGATTCGTGGCGTCGAATGGCGTCGCGCCGGAGCCCGGGTCTGCCGGGCCGCTGCCGATGCCGAAGCATAGCCGTCCGCTGCAGTTGTCGCGCGACTGCAGCTGCTGTTTGCCGTCCGGGCTGTCCTCGGTCTGGATCCTGCGCTTGTGCAGTTCCAGCACCAGCGGGGTCAGTTCGGCGATGCGTGCCTGGATGCGCACGCGCGCGTAGTAATCCAGGTCGTCGCGCTTGAGCAGGCGCTTGAGCTGCTCCATCGCGTCGAACGGGCGGCCGGAGTAGTAGCTGGCGTCGGCAAAGGCCTCGCCGGCGCGAATGCTGTCGCCGGCCTTGTCGCTGGCGCGGGCGTAGGTGCTGTAGATCTCAGGTTCGCTGGCGTTGTCCAGCAATGGCCGCAACAGGTTCGCGGCGACGCGCGCTTGTTCCTTGTCACCGTCGGCGGTGAGTGCCTTGGCATAGGCGAGCGCCACCGCGCGATTGCGCGGCGACTGCGTATTCAGCGCGCTGTAGAGGGCCAGTGCGGCGGCCCGTTGCCCGGACTGCAGGCGGGCGTCGGCCAGCGCCAGTTTCAGGATCAGGTTGTCCGGCGCAGACTGCAGCAGCGGCTGCAACTGGTCGATCGCCTGCGCGCCTCGGCCGCTGCGGGTGAGCGCCAGCGCGTAGCCGTAGTGGTTCGCCGGCGTATCGAAGCCGCGCTGATGCTGCAGGCTGGAGTTGTAGTAGATGGCCAGCTTGGGGGCGTCGCCGGCCAGCACGCGCACGCGTTCGCGCATGAGCGCATAGGTGTTCAGGCTGCCGCTCTTTGGTGCCGTTACCAGTACGGTGGGGTCCTTCACGAACAGCATCGGTGCCGTGCTCTTTTCCCACTGCAGCTTGTCCATGCTGGAGCCGGACGGGCGCAGTTTCTGCGCGGCGACAAGCGCGTCGGCGCGCGCCTTCGCATCGCTGATCCGCATTGTCGTCACCGGGTGGGTCTGCAGCAACGCCGGTACGTCCTCGCCACCGGCGCCGGCGCTCATGGCGTCTTCCATGCGCTCGAAAAAATTGGCCATCGCGTTGGGATCGTAGCCGGCATTGGCCAGCGTCTGGATGCCGACGCGGTCGGCCTCGACTTCGTCCTTGCGGGTGAAGTTGATCGACTTCTGCGCGATCAGGCCCTGACCGCCAGCCAGCACCGCCATCGGCGCGTCGCCACTATGGCTGCCGGCACCGGCGGCGATCGCGCCGAGCAGGACCAGGGCCATCAACGGCGCGTCCTTCTTGGAATCCTCGAACGCCCGCTGCAGGTGGTTCTGCGTGATGTGGCCGATCTCGTGGGCGATCACGCCGGCCAGTTCGCTCTCGTTCTGGGTGATCGCCAGCAGCCCGGAATTCACCGCGATGTAGCCGCCCGGTGCGGCGAATGCGTTGATCTCCGGATCCTTGACGATGAAGAACGCGTAGTGGTCCTTCGGCTTGTCGCAGTTGGCGACCAGGCGGTAGCCGAGATCGTTGATGTAGTCGTCCAGCAGCGGATCGTCCACCACCATGTCCAGCGCGCGCATCTGGCGCAGCATCGAGGCACCGTAATCCTGTGCTTCCTGCGGCGAGATAAGCGCGTTCGCCGAGCTGCCAAGGTCCGGCAGGCGCACATCCTGCTGCGCACTGGCGGTGCAGGACAGTGTGGCGCAGATCAGGGCCGTCAGCAGGCGCGGGGCGGGTCGTCGTGGTGTCATGGTCATGGGTAAGCGACAATAGCACTGTGACCGTGCTTCGCCGCTTCGGTTCAGTGCGGCCGGGCCGCTTGAGCCGGCAGCGGCGTGGCCCCATTTGATGATGGTGTTTCCCCCAGTTGCGGAGTGTTGTGATGTCCAAGATCGAGGTCTATTCCACGGCAGTGTGTCCGTACTGCGTGGCGGCCAAGAACCTGCTCAAGTCGAAGGGACTGGAGTGGAGCGAGGTGCGCGTCGATACCGACCCGGTCCAGCGCGACGCCATGCTGGCGCGCAGTGGCGGGCATCGCACGGTGCCGCAAATCTTCATCAACGACCAGTTCGTGGGCGGCTATGACGAGCTGGTGGCGGCTGACCGCAGCGGCAAGTTGACGCAGTTGCTGGAGCAGGGCGCATGAGCGACAAACTCGCCGAATTCACCGCGTTCCGCCAGCGCATGAACGAGCGCATCCTGGCCGAGGACAACCAGGTCGTGCGGCGCTTCTTTGCGCTGGACACGCAGACCTACAAGGCCGGCGCGCTGGACGTGAAGACCAAGGAGATGCTCGGTCTGGTCGCCTCGCTGGTACTGCGCTGCGACGACTGCATCAGCTATCACGTAGCCCAGTGCAAGGAAGCCGGCGTCGAGCGCGACGCGTTCTTCGAGGTGTTCAGCGTGGGTCTGGTGGTGGGCGGCTCGATCGTGATCCCGCACCTGCGCCGTGCGGTGGATCTGCTCGACCAGCTCGAGTCGGGCACCGCTGCCGAAGCAGCGTGCTGCACCGATCACGCCTGAGCACGATCGTCTGCGGCTTTTCGCAATGCTGCGTGCGAGTATTTGCAACGTCTTGTACGGCCTTCACCCTGTTCGCGTGGCGCCGCATCGGGGATAATTGACCGGTTTCAGCACGTGCCCGTTGTCCCTCCGCACGTGCTGCTCGCCAGTTTCCGTTATCAGGAGTTCCCCCATGAGCAAGACAATTGCCGTGATCCCCGGCGATGGCATCGGCCCGGAGATCATGTCGGCCACGCTGCGCGTGCTTGATGCGCTGGGTTGCGGTCTCGATTACGAGTTTGTCGACGCCGGCATGGTCGCGCTGGAAAAGCACGGCGAACTGCTGCCGCAGGCCACCCTGGACAAGATCGCAGAACACAAGGTGGCGCTGAAAGGCCCGCTGACCACGCCGATCGGCGATGGCTTCACCTCGATCAACGTGACCCTGCGCCGGCATTTCGACCTGTACGCGAACGTGCGCCCGGCGGTGAGCTTTCCGGGTACCAAGTCGCGTTACCAGAACATCGACATCATCACGGTGCGCGAGAACACCGAGGGTGCGTACCTGTCCGAAGGGCAGACGCTGTCCGACGATGGCGAGACCGCCATTTCGATGATCCGCAACACCCGCAAGGGCAGCAGCCGCATCGTGCGCTACGCGTTCGAGCTGGCGGTGAAGAAGGGGCGCAAGAAGATCACCGCCGTGCACAAGGCGAACATCCTGAAGACCAGCTCCGGGCTGTTCCTCAATGTGGCGCGCGAGATCGCCAAGGAATACCCGCAGATCGAGTTCAACGAGATGATCGTGGACAACACCTGCATGCAGCTGGTGATGAAGCCCGAACAGTTCGACGTGATCGTCACCACCAACCTGTTCGGCGACATCCTGTCCGACCTGTGCGCCGGTCTGGTCGGCGGCCTGGGTCTGGCACCGGGCGACAACATCGGCACCACCGCGGCGATCTTCGAGGCGGTGCACGGCTCGGCGCCGGACATTGCCGGCAAGGGCATCGCCAATCCGTGCGCGTTGCTGCTGGCCGCTGCCGACATGCTAGATTATCTCGACATGGTGACCAAGGGCACCGAGCTGCGTAAGGCGATCCGCGCCGCGGTGGAGCTGGATCACGCACAGGTCACCCCCGACCTCGGTGGTCAGGGCAGCACGAGCAGTTTTGCCGACGCGATCGTCAAGCACATCAAGGGCTGAGCCCGGTCGTTGCTGGTCGCGAAAGCCGCGGTCGTTCCGCGGCTTTTTGTTGGATCAATCCTGGCGAACAGCTAGGCTCCCGGCCAGGATTGTGCGACCGCCGGAACTCGTCGATGCCATCACATGCCGTTCCCAGCAGTGCCTACGCGTTATGGGTGTTCGTCTACATCGCCGCCGCCGTGCAGGCGGCGCTGCTGGCGTTGGCGCTATGGCGGCGAGCGGTCAACCCCGAGGCGAACCGGGTGCTGGCGGTATGGGTTGCGCTGACCGGCGCCGACTTGCTGGTCAAGGCGGTGTACTGGAATTCGCTGTCGCCGGAGTGGTTCAGGTTGTACCGCTTCGTCGCGCTGTTTCCGTTTCTCTACGGCAGCTTGTTCTACCTCTATGTGCGGGCGCTGATCGAGGCGCGCGGTTTTCGCCTGCGCGATGGCGTGCACCTGCTCGGTTTCGGCGTGATGCTGGTACTGAATGCGCATGTGCTGACGATGAGCGAGCCGCAGATACAGGCGCTGTCCGCACGCTGGGTGGCGGGCGAAAAGACCATCGGCTCGTGGTTCGACCTTCCCTTGTTCGTCTACAGCCTGTCGTACGTGGTGGCTGCGCTGGTGCGTGTGCATCGCTATCGTCGCCGTCTGCGCGAGCGGCGCTCGGATGCCGACCGCCTGTCGCTGCGCTGGATCGACGTGATGGCCGCCTGCCAGATCGTCATCTGGATCATTGCCACCACGCAGTGGCTGGCGACGGTACCGGGGATCGATTACCGCCTGCTGTTCGGCGCGGTCGCCGCATGGGTCTGCGTGATGGGCTGGCTCAGCCTGAACCAGTTGCCTGTGGCGAGCGAACCGGCCGCGGTTGCCGGGGAAGATGCCGCGTCCGATGTGGAAGATGCCGACGATGCGCGCTTCCCGGCGGTGGAAGCGCGCCTGTCGCAGCTGATGCTCGGCGAGGAGGCGCTCTATCGCGAACCGGCGCTGACCATCGGGCAAGTGGCGAAGCGCAGCGGCTATCCCGAGTACCTGGTGTCGGCGGTGATCAACCGGCGTTTCGGCGGCACGTTCTGGGATTACATCAACCGGCTGCGGGTCGAGGCGGTGCGCGCGCGGCTCGCCGACCGCCAGGACGCGCGCACCATCCTCGATATCGCCTACGACTGCGGCTTCACTTCCAAATCCACCTTCAACGCCGCCTTCAAGCGGCAGATCGGCGAGACACCGAGCAGCTACCGCAAGATGGCGGCGACGGAAGGCCGCACCGGTACCGCCTGACGATGCAGGGCGGCGATGACCGCAGCGACCAGGTCGCCGGTATCGTCTCCGTAGTAGAGCGAGATGCCCATGCGTACCACCACCAGCCGCTCCGACGGCACGATCACCACGTACTGCCCGAACGCACCACGCGCGTAATACATGTCCTTCGGCAACTGTGGCATGCCCCACGGTGCATCCCATACCGGCACGCGGCCCTGGTTCACCAGATTGGTCCAGAAGCCGGCGCCGTAGCCGGTGTCCAGTGTCTGCGAGCGGCTGTGGTCGACCCAGCCTTCGGGGAGAATGCGCCGCCCGTTGACGACGCCATCGTCGAGATAGAGTTGACCGAAGCGGGCGAAGTCGCGGGCAGAGGCGTAGACGTTGCTCGCTCCGATCGGCGTGCCGGTGATGTCGGTTTCGACCACCGCGCTGCGCATGCCCAACGGTGCGAACAGTTCGCGGCGCGCGAAGCGCTCGGCATCGGCAGCGCTGCCGCCGGCCGCGTCGCGAATCAGTCGCGAGAGCAGCACGTAACCGAGGTTGCTGTAGCCCCAGGTGGTGCCGGGCGAGTGGGTCAGCGGCATCTGCGCAGCGTATCCGGCCATGTCGCGCTCGAGGTACAGCATGCGGGTCATCGGGCTGAGCGCACCGTCGGTTTCGTCGAACGGCAGGCCGCTGTCCATGCGCAGCAGCTGATCGACGGTGACGGAATGGTGCGGATCCGCCGGCGAATGCCACGCGGCGATCGGTGCCGGCTGGTCCAGCTGCAGCTTGCCCTGGCGCACCAGGATGCCGATCAGTGCGCTGGTGATCGACTTCGATATCGAATGGGCCCAGATCGGCGTGTCCGGTCCGTAGCCGGGAGCGTAACGCTCGGCGATCAGCTGGCCGTCGTGCAGCACTACCACGGCCTTGGTCAGTCGAGGGTGGATCGGGTCGGGCTCGGCGAAGGCGCGGTCGAGTGCACGGCGGATCGCCGGGTCGGCCGGTTCGATCACGGTCGCCGGCGAGGGGCGGGCAATCGGCTCAGGTTCGAGGCCGGCTGCTTCGGGTGGGGCGCTGTCGCCCTGCACGAGCAGGCAGCCGAGTCCTTCGCGATAGACCGCCCGCGCGGCGAAGCCGCCCAGCACCGAGGTGCGCACTTCGCGCCTGGCATGGTCGACCTCGTAGTGGATCGTCCAGCCGATGCCGCGCATCAGCGGCAGTTGTTCCTCGACGAAGGTCCGCTGCGGGTCGAGCCGCGACAGGAACGCGGTGGCGCATAGCGAGCGACTGACCGAGCCGGTGGCGGTGCGGAACAGATCCTTGCCGATGGTGCCGGTCCAGATGATGGCGGCAAGCAGCAGGACGAGCAGGGTGACGAGGGTGATTTTCAGGAGACGCAAGGCCATGGTGATCCGCCGGGTCGGGTTGTCGGGGCGGCCAGCATGGGCGGTGCGGGGATCGGTGATCGTCCGATCCGGCGGAATCGTACGGCACCGGAATGGCGTACGCGTGCGATCCCGCCCGGTTCGGACGTCGGTTCAGTCCAGTGCGCAACCGTTGTCGGTGCAGCCGCTGAATTCGCGTTCGACGCGACGGCGCACGGCGGGAATCCGCAGCAGCGGCAACAACGGCCAGTAGGCCGGTATCTGCCGGCACAGCAGGGTGAACCCGGCTGCGCCGCGCAGTGTTGTGCCACTGCGCAAATCCTGCACCACGACTTCGCCGAGGCGCAGCGGACCCACGGACGACATGCCCGTGGAATCCTCGAAGCGGTTCAGCCAGTCGAGTCGGTGGTGCAGCCGCGCGTAACCTGCGCACTTTGCGGAGTCGGCATGGCGATACAGCCTGATCGCGGCCATGAGCGGACCTTCAGTGCTTCGCAGGCTTGTAGCTGCCCGGTTCCGCACGCGACGGAATGGCGATGCGGTTCCAGCTGTTGATCAGGATGATCGCCATGTTGAGGTCGATCAGCTCCTCCTCGCTGAACTGGGCGCGGGCCTCCTCGTAGACCACGTCCGGTACGCCGTGGATCGGGTCGAGTCGGGTCACCGCTTCGCACCAGGCCAGCGCCGCGCGTTCACGCGGGCTGTAGAACGGGGCTTCGCGCCACGCCTGCAGCATGTACAGGCGCTGTTCGGTTTCGCCAGCGGCGCGGGCGTCCTTGCTGTGCATGTCGAGACAGTAGGCGCAGCCATTGAGCTGCGAGGCACGCATCAATACCAGTTCGATCAGGTTCTGTTCGATGCCGGAGTTCTTGACGTAATCGGCCAGGGCGAGCAGAGGTTTGAGAGCGTCGGGGCGTTTGTAGACATTGAAGCGAGGCATGAGGTTCTCCTTGCGATATGCGGCCCGGGATGGCCGTTCAATGCAAGGACGTGGCCGTCACCGATTTCGTGACAGCCGCCAGCCGGGCGAGCTTGCCGGGGTGGCGTAGCGAGTGAATCGCGGTGATGCACTCGCCGTCGTCGTCGATCCAGCTGGCCGAGATCAGGGTGTCACCATGCCAGCTGAACAGCGCTGGCGTGCCATTGAGCTGACCAAGCTCGTGGCGCACACCGTGGATCTGCTGCTGCAGTCCAATCTGCATGTACAACCGGGCCAGCCGCTCGGCCCCGTGCAGTGGGTGCAGGGTGGCCCGCGCCAGGCCGCCGCCGTCGGAAACGCTCAGGGCATCCTCGGCAAACAGGGCGCGCAGCGTGGGCATGTCAGGTTGCTGCAGGGCCTGCATGAAGCGTTCGAGCAGACGCCGCTGGGTGTCGATGTTCGGCATCGCCTGGCGTGGACGATCCTCGCGCAGCCGCTGCTTTGCCCGATGCACTCGCTGGCGGCAGGCGTCCTCGCCGATGCCGAGCATCGCGGCCGTCTCGGCATGGCTGTAATCGAATACTTCGCGCAACAGGAAGGCGGCGCGCTCCTCGGGATTCAGCCGTTCCAGCAACAACAGGAAGGTCAGGGTCAGGCTCTCGGCGCGTTCCAGTTGCGCTTCGGGCTGCTCGGATTCCGCGATCAGCGGCTCCGGCAGCCACGGGCCGGGGTAATGCGCGCGTTCGGTCTTGGCGCGGCGCAGGCGATCCAGCGACAGCCGGGTGGTCACCGTGACCAGCCATGCCTCGGCATCGTCCAGCGCGTCGACATCCTGCGCATCCCAGCGCAACCAGGCGTCATGCAGCACGTCCTCGGCATCGGCGGGCGTACCCAGCATGCGGTAGGCCAGGCCAAACAGGCGCGAGCGGTGCTGTTGGAACAGGGCAGTATGTGGATCCATGACGTTCTCCTCGGAGGCACGCATCAAGGACGCACGAGGGTCACGCGTTGTGACGGCTCAGCGGAACATTGTTTATCGAAACAGCGGCCACGGCGCCAGGAAGATCAGCCAGATCAGCAGCACAATGCCGACGTACTTGCAGGCCTTGTACAGCTTCCTGTAGCGGCTCTTGAACATCGCCTTGAACGCATGGCCGGCACCCCGTTTGCGCTGACTGAGCGCAAACAGACGATTCACGAAGCCGGTTTTCTCCGTTTCGCCCTCGGTATTGGGCGATGCCGTGATCTTGCCCATGAACGCGCTGACGCGGTGATTGATCGCATTCATCCAGCGCGTGCGCAGCGGCCGCTCGACATCGGCAAACAGGATTACCCGGGTCTGCTCGCTGGTGTTCTCGGCCCAGTGCACGTAGGTCTCGTCGAACACCACATCCTTGCCGTCGCCCCAGGCGTGCTCTTCACCATCGACGAAGATGCGGCAATTTCTCGAATTGGGCGTGATCAGGCCCAGGTGATAGCGCAGCGAGCCGGCAAATGGATCGCGATGCGGGTTGAGTTTGCTGCCCGGCGGCAGCAGCGCGAACATTGCCGCCTTCACGCTGGGAATCGACTTCAGCAGTGCTACCGTTTGCGGGCACAGCGCCTCGGCCGAAGCCAGTGGCTCGCCGTACCACTTCAGGTAGAAACGCTTCCAGCCCTGCTTGAAGAAGCTGTTGAAGCTGGCGTCGTTGTTCTTCGCGGCGGCGCGGATGTAACCCTCATCGAACAGGTGTGTCGCCTCGTCGCGAATGACCTTCCAGTTCGCCTGCAACAGGTCCAGTTGCGGGAAGCCACGGCGATCGAGAATCGGCCGCGCCGGCACCGCCGAGAACGCGTACATCAGCAGGTTGTATGGCGCGAAGATCGCCGAGTGATCGACCAGCTGGCGATCGAAGCGCAGCCGCACGCGACCGCGCAGGTGCACCAGCAGCACGCACAGCACGAAAAAGGCGAGCAGGGCGAGCAGGACGAGACGGGGGGTAAAAATCATGTCGACGGATACAGCCATGCCAGAGCGGTCAGTCGCTCATTCTACTCGCTTGTCGTGAAGCGCCTCGACGCGGTCGAAATACCCCGTAGTGCCGCGCAAATGCGGCACTACGGATCGGATGCCCGCGTTATCGACGAAATGGGAGTCCATACAGGACTTGACGCTTTCCCTGCCGCCGATTCCGAGTCCCGGTTACAAAGCCTCCGCCGCGAAATCCGCCAGTCGCGAACGTTCGCCACGGCGCAGCGTGATATGTGCCGAGTGTTCCCAGTTCTTGAAGCGATCGACCGCGTAGGTGAGGCCGGAGGTGGTCTCGGTGAGGTAGGGCGTGTCGATCTGTTCGACGTTGCCGAGGCAGACGATCTTGGTGCCGGGGCCGGCACGGGTGATCAGGGTCTTCATCTGCTTCGGGGTGAGATTCTGCGCCTCGTCGATGATCAGGTAACGCGACAGGAAGGTGCGCCCGCGCATGAAGTTGAGCGAGCGGATCTTGATGCGCGAGGCGAGCAGATCGTTGGTCGCCTGACGCCCCCAGCTGCCGCCGTCCTCGGGATTGGCGAGCACCTCCAGATTGTCGGTCAGCGCACCCATCCACGGCGTCATCTTCTCTTCCTCGGTGCCGGGCAGGAAGCCGATGTCCTCACCGACCGAGACGGTGGCGCGTGTCATGATGATCTCGCGGTAACGCTGCTGATCCATCACCTGCGCCAGGCCGGCCGCCAGCGCCAGCAGGGTCTTGCCGGTGCCGGCATTGCCGAGCAGGGTGACGAAGTCGACGTCCGGATCCATCAACGCGTTGAGCGCGAAGTTCTGCTCGCGGTTGCGTGCGCCGATGCCCCACACGTGATGATTGGCGTGCGAGTGGTCATCCAGCAACACCAGCGTGGCGCTGACGTCGTCGATGTGCAGCACGCGCAGTTCGACGGCGTTTTCACCAGGGAGGAACAGGCACTCGTTCGGATACCAGGCCTCCTCCTCGCGTCGATCCACCTTGTAGAACGTGCGCCCGCGCTCGGTCCACGACTGCACTTCCGGGTGTTGGTCCCAGAAGTTTTCCGACAGTTCGGCAGAGCCGGTGTACAGCAGGGAGAAATCATCGAGTGCGCGATCGTTCTCGTAATCCTCGGCGACGATGCCGTTGATGCTGGCCTTGATCCGCAGGTTGATGTCTTTGGTGACCAGGATCACCGCGCGATCGGGATTCTGGTCGCGCAATTCCATCACCGCCGCGAGGATCTGGTTGTCCGCCTTGGTGTGGCCGTTGCTGCTGGTGCGGTGCTGGAAATACAGCCGGCCAACCGACGCGCCGCGCTTGAGCTTGATGCCCTGCGGATTGGTCAGTTCCAGCCCGTCGCCGAGGTCGTGCTGCTTGCCCAGTTCGACCAGTTCATTGAGGAAGCGGCTGACTTGGCGGCCGTTGCGCGAGACTTCCGAGGCGCCTTTCTTTTTTTCGTCCAGTTCCTCCAGTACGGTCATCGGGATGAAGACGTCGTGTTCCTCGAAACGGAACAGCGAGGTCGGGTCATGCAGCAGGACGTTGGTGTCGAGAGCGTAGATGCGCTTGCTTCCGGTCATGCGGAAGTGTCCTCGCTGGTGGGTGGATGAGAGAACCGCGGCGCAAGGCGAGCCGTGGGAAGGCGATGCCGGCACGGCTCGGCAGCCGGATGTCGGCAAGCGATGCCGGTGAAAACCATGAAGTCCGGGATGGTCACTTGCCGGGGATGGTGTCGAGCACGATCTGGGCGTGGCCAGGTACTTTCACGCCGCGCCATTCCTGAGCCAGTTTTCCGTCGGGGTCGATCAGGAAAGTGCTGCGCACGATGCCCAGGTGACGCTTTCCGTACAGTACCTTCTCGTGGATCACGTCGAATGCCTGGCACCAGGTTTCATCGGGATCCGAGATCAGCGGGAACGGCAGCTCCTGCTTGGCGGCGAAATTGGCATGCGATTTCGGCGAGTCGCGTGACACGCCGATGACCTGCGCGTTGCGCTTGCGAAATGCCGGATACAGGTCGCGGAAGTCCTTCGCCTCGTTGGTGCAACCGGGCGTGCTGTCCTTGGGATAGAAATACACCACCATCCACCGACCCTTCAGGCTGGCGAGCTTCAACGTGCTGCCGTCGCCGGTGATACCGCTGAGCGAAGGGACTTTCTTGCCAACCTCGGGCATGACTACTCCGGCACAGCGGGTGACCGCTGCGCATGCGTGTGGAAAGGGGAGTTCGGGAACCGGCTGACGGTAAACACTGCGGGAGGTACGCAGAAAGCGATCGGATTGGATCGACACACGGACGGCAATGCAGCGTTCCTCGGTAGTCCCGGAAGCAAGACTAGCGCGTGCGCACCTGCCGATAACAGTCCTTGTCAGATGCTCCGGATCGCGCGATCCTCAGAACTTCACCGGATCCATGATCGCGTCCAGATTCAGGCCGTCGCACAGCTCGAGAAAATCGTCGCGCAGCGCAGCAATGTGGATCTCCGCCGGCACGCCGATGGTGAACTGGGCCTGGAACATCTCCGCGCCGGTCTGCATGGCCTGATAACGGGTGGAGTTCAGCTGCTCCACACTGATCTCGTGCTGGGTGAAGAACTCCACGATCCGCGCCACGATGCCCGGCCGATCGGCCGCCACCACTTCCACCAGGTACGGCAGCAGGTGCGAGCTGTTCTCGCGCGGACCGGTGCGGTAGTGCACCAGTCGCAGACTCTCGTCGCGGGCCAGTTTGGTCAGCGCGGTTTCCAGCTTCGCCAGCGCGTCCCAAGCGCCGCTGGCCAGCAACATCAGCGAGATTTCCGTGCCGATCGTCGACACGCGTGATTCGGAGAGGTTGCAGCCGGCGTCGGCAATACGCTTGGCCAGCGCCAGCAACGGCGACTTGTTCGATGGCGTGAGCGCCTGGATCAGCAACTGATTGTCGTTGCCTGCACGTGCGGCCGCGGGAGAAGAGGCGGAAGAAGGTTTCAAAGGTTCTACCTGTGGCGGCATGCCGCGTGTTGCTGAAACGATGAGATTACTCCGATCGAGCTTACTTGCCCGTATCTCAAGGCGGCAAGTAACATGCATGGCTTGATCTGGAGCGGAATCGAGTCTTGAACATTCGCGGAAGCATCTGCGCGCTGGCCACGCCGTTCGCGGCCGATGGCGCACTCGACCTGCCGGCGTTCGGCCGATTGCTCGACTATCAGCTGGCCGGCGGCACGCAGGCGCTGGTGGTGGCTGGCTCCACCGGCGAAGCGCACATGCTGGAGCATGACGAGTTCGACCGGTTGCTGGCGTTTGCCGTCGAGCATGTGGCCGGCCGGGTGCCAGTGATCGCCGGTACCGGCGAGGCGGGTACCGCCAAGACCGTCGCCGCAACCCGTCGCGCTCAAGCGCTGGGTGCCGATGCCGCGCTGGTGGTAACGCCGTATTACGTGCGCCCGACCCAGGAAGGCCTGCGCCGGCATTTCCTCGAAGTGGCCGAGCACGGTGGCCTGCCGGTGGTGCTCTACAACGTGCCGACCCGTACCGGTTGCGACCTGTTGCCGGAGACGGTGGCTGTGCTGCGTGAGCATCCGGCGATCATCGGCATCAAGGAAGCGCGTGGTGACCACGAACGGATTTCGGCGCTGGCGGAACTTGTGCGCGCGGATTTCGTCTATCTGTCCGGCGACGATGGCAGCGCTGGGGTGGCGATGCTGGCCGGTGCGGCCGGTACCATCTCGGTGGTGGCCAACTTGGTGCCGCGTGAGTTTCGCGCGTTATGCGATGCGGCCACCGGTGGCGATCAGGTCGCTACCGAACGCTGTCATGCGGTGCTCGACCCGCTGGTGCAGGCGCTGAACTGTGCGCCGAACCCGATCGCGGTAAAGGCTGGCCTGCCCGTCTTGGGGTTGGGTCTGGCGCTGCCGAGGTTGCCGCTGGTGGAACTGAACGACGGTCCGGATCGCGCTCGATTGCACCAAGCGCTGTCCAGTCTGGCATCCTTGGCGACTGCGGCCGTTTGACCGGTTGCCCGACTTACTCACGGAATCTGACTACATGAAGAAAACCTCGCTCCTCGTGGCCCTGCCGGCTGTGGCCCTCAGCGGTCTGCTGCTTTCCGGTTGCGGCATGTTCCGCTCGCACAAGGCGTGGGACACCGCCCAGCAGCAATCGCCGCTGGAGATTCCGCCGAGCCTGGACCGTCCCTCGACCAGTGATGCACTGGTGATTCCGCCGCCCGGCGCGAACCGGCCGACCGCCAATGGCGCAACTGCCAGCGTCGGTGCTGCCGCCGCAGGCCAGATTGCTGACGGTTTTGTGTTGGCCGACAGTGTGGACAATGCGTATCACCGGGTGGGTCAGGTGCTGGAGAGCGGCAGTCTGGGACAACTGGTCGGTCATGACGACACCGCGCACAGCTATACGCTGAATGTTTCCGCTGCCGCGCAGCAGAAAAAGAAAGGCTTCTTCGGCCGCATGTTCGGGCGCGACAAGAGTGACTCCGCTGCCACGATGGGCGCGGGCTCGCATCAGGTCCAGGTCAGCATCAACGGCAGCGGCACGAATGCCAGCGAAATCCGTGCCGAGGGCAACGCAGCTGCGGTGGCCAAGGTGATCGACGCATTGAAGTCGCGTCTCGGCGGCTAATCCGGCAGACACCACAAACAGAAACGCCGCCCTGGGGCGGCGTTTCTGTTTGTGGTGGAGAGGAACTCAGCGCTGCAGCAGTTCGAGCTTGTCCGGTTTGCCTTCCCAGTCCTTGGCGTCGGCCGGACTGTCCTTGCGCTCGGTGATTACCGGCCAGCCCTTGGCCAGTTCGGCGTTGAGCGCCACGAAGGCTTCCTGGCCGGCCGGCACGTCGTCTTCCGGATAAATCGCGTTGATCGGGCACTCCGGCTCGCACAAGGTGCAGTCGATGCACTCGTCCGGATCGATCACGAGGAAATTGGGGCCTTCATGGAAGGCGTCGACCGGGCAGACCTCAACGCAATCGGTGTACTTGCACTTGATGCAGTTGTCGATGACGACGAAAGTCATGGGCGGCTTTGGCCTGCTTGTGAGAAGTGTGCCAGACGGCCCGGTAAATGGTGCTCCCTACGAGACTCGAACTCGTGTTCCCGCCTTGAGAGGGCAGTGTCCTGGGCCACTAGACGAAGGGAGCGTTATGCTGTGAGGCGCGCTAGTATAACGGAATTGTTTCGTGCGGCAATGCTTGGCATGCATCGGCCTGCGCTGCCCGGAGCATGCCCCGTCGATGCATGTGCCATGCGTTCCACGGGATGATCCGCGGCGCCGCGCACCGCGATATATTGCAACCAAGGGCAACTTCGCCCGCAAGGATTCCGACCGCTTGAATCTCGAATCAAGGACCGACCTCATGCCAGCGCTGCGGATCATTCCGCGCGACCAGCACATCATCTCGCGCAAGAACATCAGCAAGGCGGCGCTAAGAGTGCTGTACCGCCTGAATGAGGCCGGTTACACGGCCTATCTGGTCGGCGGCGCGGTGCGTGATCTGCTGCTGGGTCTGCAGCCAAAGGATTTCGACGTCGCCACCAGCGCGACGCCGGACGAGGTGAAGAAGCTGTTCCGCAACTGCCGTCTGATCGGCCGGCGCTTTCGTCTGGCGCATGTGGTGTTCGGCCCGGAGATCATCGAGGTGGCGACATTCCGCGGCCTCGGCGAGGAAGGCGGCGAGGGTGATCGGCACATCGTCGACGGCCGCATCGTGCGCGACAACATCTGGGGCACGATCGAGGAAGACGCGATCCGCCGCGACTTCCGCGTCAACGCGATGTATTACGACATCAGCGATTTCTCGGTGCGCGACTATGTCGGCGGCATGCAGGATCTGGAGGATCGCGCGCTGCGGTTGATCGGCGAGCCGGACACCCGCTATCGCGAGGACCCGGTGCGCATGCTGCGCGCCGCGCGGCTGGCGGCCAAGCTCGACATGCGTATCGACGCGGCGGCGATGGCACCGTTCGAGACGCTCGGCCCGTTGCTGGCCGACGCAGCGCCCGCACGCTTGTTTGATGAATCGCTGAAGATGTTCCTCAGCGGCAACGGCCTGAAGAGTTTCCGCATGCTGGAACAGTGCGGTTTGCTGAAATTCCTGTTTCCGGCGACCGCGCGCGCGCTCAAGCGTGGTGACGAGGCGCTGCGTTCGCTGGTCGAGCAGGGTCTGGCGAATACCGATGCACGCATTGCCGAAGGCAAGTCGGTCACGCCGGCGTTCCTGTTCGCGGTGCTGCTGTGGGGCGAAGTGCGCGACGTGGCGCATCACTGGATCGCCCGTGGCCAGGAGAGCACCGAGGCGTGGGCACGCGCGTCGGCCCAGGTGGTCGGCGAGCAATGCCAGCGGGTGGCGATCCCGCGCCGGTTTACCTTCACCATGGAAGAGATCTGGTCGCTGCAGCCACGCTTCGAGCAGATCCAACGCAAGCGGGTATTTCGCCTGATGACGCATCCGCGCTTTCGCGCCGCGTTCGACTTCCTGCTGCTGCGTGCCGATGAATCGCCGGCGATGCGCGAATTGGGTCAGTGGTGGGCGCACGCGCAGCAGTTGCCGCAGGACGTGCTGGCGGCGGTGCTGCCGGCCGGTGGTGGCAGCAGCGCCAGCGATCACATCGTGGCGCCGGTGGCGATCGGCAAGCCGCCGCGCCCGCGTCGTCGTCGCCGCAAGCCCGGCGGAAAATCGAGTTCCGTGTGACGCTGGCCTACGTCGCGCTGGGCAGCAACCTCGGCAATCCACAGCAACAGTTGCTCGACGCGATGGACGCGCTGGCGACCTTGCCCGACACCCACCTGTTGCAGCGTTCGCATCTGTATCGCACACCACCATGGGGCATGCTGGAGCAGCCGCCGTTCGTCAATGCCGTGGTGCAGCTGGACACAATGCTTTCGCCACATGCCTTGCTGGACGCACTGCTGGCGATCGAGCGGCGGGCCGGTCGCGTGCGCGCCGAGCGCAATGGTCCGCGCACGCTGGATCTGGATCTGCTGCACGTCGAGGGCGTGCAGCTCGACGATCCGCAGCTGACCCTGCCGCACCCACGCATGGCCGATCGTGCGTTCGTGCTGCTGCCTCTGCGAGACATTGCGCCCACATTGCGATTGCCTGGACACGGCACGGTGGCAGAACGGCTGGCGCAACTCGATCTTGCCGGTTGCGCAAAGCTGCTTGAGCCATAATCGGCGCCCGCCATCCCATCAGGAATTGCCGTGTACGTGCAGAATGCGAATGCCCCCGAACGCAAGCCGGTTACCGTGCCGGGCCTGCATGCGATGAAAACGCAGGGGCGGCGTATCGTCATGCTTACCGCCTATGACGCCAGTTTCGCCTGGCAGCTGGAGACGGCCGGGGTCGACATCGCGCTGGTCGGCGACTCGCTCGGCATGGTGGTGCAGGGGCATCGCAGCACGCTGCCGGTGACGCTCGATCACATGGTCTATCACACCGCGGCGGTGGCCCGTGGGCTCACCGCGACCCTGCTGGTCGCCGACATGCCGTTCATGGCCGATCGCGATCTCGCGCACGTGCTGGATGCCGGCGCGCGACTGGTCGGCGAAGGCGGCGCGGCGATGGTGAAGATCGAAGGTGCCGCGCCACATATTTTCGAGGCGATTGCCGCGCTGATCGCACGCGCGATTCCGGTCTGCGCGCATCTGGGGCTGACACCGCAGTCGGTGCACAAATTCGGCGGCTTCCGTATCCAGGGTCGCGAGCAGGAGGCTGCTGATCACATCGTGGCCGAGGCGTTGGCGGTGCAGATGGCTGGTGCGGATCTGCTGGTGCTGGAGGGTGTGCCGGTCGAGCTGGGTCGGCGGGTGACCGAGGCGTTGACGATACCGGTGATCGGCATCGGCGCCGGCCCGCATTGCGACGGGCAGGTGCTGGTGATCCATGACATGCTCGGCATCACGCCGGGCAAGCGACCCAAATTCAGCAAGGATTTTCTGGTCGGGCGCGACTCTGTCGGTGCGGCCATCACGGCATATGTCGCAGACGTGCGCAGCGGCGCGTTCCCGGCCCCCGAGCATTGTTTCAACTGAGCAGCGAGTCGAAGCACCATGCAGACCGTACAAGACGCCCCCGCCTTGCGCGCCGCCATTCGCGGCTGGCGCAGCAAGGGCAAGACGGTGGGATTCGTGCCGACCATGGGCAACCTGCACGCCGGGCACCAGTCGCTGATCAAGCTGGCGCGGGCGCGTACCGACCGGGTGGTCGCCAGTGTGTTCGTCAATCCCACCCAGTTCGGCCCGAACGAGGATTTCGAGCGCTATCCGCGCACCTTGCTGCAGGATCAGACGGCATTGACCGAGGAGGATTGCGACCTGCTGTTTGCGCCGGACGTGGCGACGATCTATCCGTTCGGCGCCGAGCACAGCGTCAGCCTGCGCGTGCCGCAGATCACCGACACGCTGGAAGGCGCGCATCGGCCCGGGCATTTCGACGGCGTCGCCACCGTGGTGTGCAAGCTGTTCAACCTGGTGCAGCCGGATCTGGCCGTGTTCGGCCAGAAGGACTTCCAGCAGCTGAAGGTGATCGAGCGGATGGTGCGTGACCTGTCGTTGCCGGTGATGGTGATGGCCGCGCCCACCTTGCGTGCCGACGACGGCCTGGCGCTGAGTTCGCGCAACCAGTATCTGTCCGCTGCCGAGCGTGCGCGGGCGCCGTTGATCCACGACACCTTGCTGAAGATGCGTGAGCTGCTGGTCAAGGGGCATCCCTGGCAGGCACTCGAGCAGACTGCTTCCGCGCGCCTGATCCGCGCCGGATTCGAGCCCGATTACGCGGTGATCCGCCGTGCCGAGGACCTGGCCGAACCGGCTGAAGGCCAGTGCGACGGCCTGATCGCACTGATCGCGGCACGCCTCGGCCAGACCCGCCTGATCGACAACTTGCTGTTCGACTGAGGCGCCCGCATATCGCGGTCGAGCTGCTGATGTTGCGGTGCAACGTCATCGGTTCGATAATGCCCGACTTTGCAGAATCCTGCGGGAAAGAACGTCATGCACCTGAACATGCTCAAGGCCAAGATCCACCGTGCCACGGTGACCCACGCCGAGCTGCACTACGAAGGTTCGATCGCGATCGACGGTCTGCTGCTGGATGCATCGGGTATCCGCGAGTACGAGCAGATCCACGCCTGGAACGTCAACAGCGGCCAGCGCTTCGTCACCTACGCCCTGCGCGCCGAGGAAGGGTCCGGCATCATCTCGGTCAACGGCAGTGCCGCGCGCAGCGCCCAGGCCGGCGACATCATCATCATCGCCGCGTTCGTGCAGTTGAATGAAGCCGAGCTGGAGCATTACCAGCCGGTCTTGGTCTATGCCGATGCAAAAAATGGCATCTCGCACACCAACCGTTCGATTCCCAAGCAGATGGCCGCTGCCTGAATTGCTCCTTCCGCGTTCAGCGCTGCTGTTTTGCCAGCGCCCACGCCACATGCTCGCGCACGATCGCCGAAGGGTGATCGGCGCGGGCATCAAGCGCTTCGCGTACCACCGCTGACGGCGGCGCATTGCCCAGTGCCACCGCGATATTGCGCAACCAGCCTTCGTAGCCGGTACGGCGGATCGCCATGCCTTCGGTACGCTTGAGGAATTCCTGCTCGCTCCACGCAAACAGTTCGACCAGTTTCGCGCCATCGAGGCTGTGTCGCGGCGCGAAATCCGGCTCGCTGGTTTCCTGCGCGAACTTGTTCCACGGACACACCAGCTGGCAGTCGTCGCAGCCGAAGATGCGGTTGCCCATCGGTGCGCGCAACTCTTCCGGGATGCCGCCCTTGAGCTCGATCGTGAGATAGGAAATGCAGCGTTTCGCATCCAGCCGATACGGTCCGAGGATCGCCTGGGTCGGACAGATCTCGATGCAGCGGCTGCAGCTGCCGCAGTGCGCGCTGGCCGGCGTGTCGACCGGCAGCGGCAGGTCGGTGTACAGCTCGCCAAGAAAGAAATACGAGCCGGCGCGACGGTTGATCAGCACGGTGTGCTTGCCGATCCAGCCCAGTCCCGCATTGCGCGCCAGGGCTTTTTCCAGCACTGGCGCCGAGTCCACGTAGGCGCGATAGCCGAAGTCGCCGACCACCGCATGGATGCGTTCGGCCAGCTTCTGCAGGCGGTTGCGCATCAGCTTGTGATAATCGCGGCCCAGCGCGTAGCGCGACACGTAACCGGCTTCGGCATCCTCCAGCACGCCCCAGGCATTGGCGATGCCGGGAGGGATGTAATCCATGCGCACCGAGATGACTCGCTGCGTGCCGGGTTCCAGCTCGGCCGGCCGCGCGCGCCGGGTGCCATGCCGGGCCATGTACTCCATTTCGCCGTGATGGCCATCCTCGAGCCAGCGCTCGAGATGCTGTTCGTCCTCGCCCAGATCGGTGCCGCTGATGCCGGCCTCGGCAAAGCCCAGCTCGATCGCCCAGCGCTTGATGTCGCGGGCGAGGGTGGCGTAATCGGGTGTGCTGCGGATGCCGGTGCTGGACATCCGTCTATTGTAGAGGCGGCCCGTGCCTATAATTCACGCATGCCAGCCCATCCGTACAGTCGCGATCTCCATACCGTTGCACAGCTGCGAGTGATGGAAAGCGCCGCGCTCGCAGCGTTGGGAATCTCCGGTCATGAGCTGATGCGTCGCGCAGCCAATGCCGCGCTGAACAGCCTGCGCCGGCATTGGCCGCAGCTGCAACAGATCTGCATTCATTGCGGTCCCGGCAACAATGGCGGTGACGGTTTCCTGCTGGGCGTGCTGGCGCGCGAAGCCGGGCTGCAGGTCGAGCTGGTGGCGCTGAGTGCGACCGCGCACGGTGAGGCGGCGCTGGCGCGTGCGGCGTGGGAGGCCGGCGGTGGCAACGTGCAGCTGTGGGACGCGGATGGCATGCTGCCCGCAGCCGAACTGCATGTGGACGCGCTGTACGGCATCGGTCTCAATCGCGCGCCCGAGCCGCCGGCGGCGCGACTGATCGAGCTGATCAATCACAGTGGCCGGCCGGTGCTGGCGCTGGACGTGCCCAGTGGCTTGAATACCGACAGCGGCGACTGTCCCGGCGCGGCGATCCGCGCCGATGTCACGGTCACCTTCATTGCCGGCAAACGCGGACTGCATACCGGTCGCGCTGCCGATCAGGTCGGCGTGCTCGAACTGGCCACCCTGGGCGTGCCCGACAGTGTGTATGCGGATACGTCGCCCGATGCACGGCTGCTGGTCGCCGAGGCATTGCCGCCGCGCGCGCGCTATGCCAACAAGAGCGACAACGGCCATGTGCTGGTGATTGGTGGCGAGCGCGGCATGGTTGGCGCGGCGCGGCTGGCCGGCGAGTCGGCGTTGCGCGCCGGTGCCGGTCTGGTCAGCGTGGCGACACGTGCCGAGCATGTGTTCGCGCTGAATGGCGCGCGGCCGGAACTGATGGTTCATGGCGTCGATGGCCCCCAGGCGCTGGCGCCGCTGCTAGAGCGCGCCAATGTGCTGGCCTTGGGTCCGGGTTTGGGGCAAGCCGCCTGGGGCCATGCCTTGTGGCTGACCGCGCTCGACGCGAACAAACCGCTGGTGCTCGACGCCGACGGCCTGAACCTGCTGGCGCGCGAACCGCGCCAGTTCAGGGCGCCGACGGTGTTGACGCCGCATCCGGGCGAGGCGGCGCGCCTGCTTGGCGTGGCCACCAGCGAGATCGAGCGGGACCGTTTTGCCGCCGTGCGCGAGCTGGCCAGGCGGTATGCCGCGATCGTCGTGTTGAAAGGCGCCGGCAGCCTGATCGCCGATCCGGATGGACGTCTGTCCGTCTGTCCGTGGGGCAATCCCGGCATGGCTTCCGGTGGCATGGGCGACCTGCTCACCGGCATTGTCGCGGCGCTGCTGGCGCAGGATTGCGGCGCATGGCCGGCCGCCTGCCTCGGTGTGGGCCTGCATGCGCGTGCCGGCGACCGCGCCGCACAACAGGGCGAACGCGGACTGCTGGCGAGTGACCTGCTGCCGCCCTTGCGCGCGTTGGGCAACGGCATGCCAAGCTGCGAGCGTGATGCATGACCGGGCATATCGAAACCGGACGCGAATGGTCATTGCCCGATGAGGCAGCCACCGCTGCACTGGCCGCACGGGTGGCGGACGTGCTGGACGACGGGCTGGTGCTCTACCTGCATGGCTCGCTCGGCGCCGGCAAGACCAGCTTCGCGCGCGCCTTGCTTACCGCGCTCGGCGTAGGCGAACGGGTCAAGAGCCCGACGTATAGCCTGATCGAGGGCTACATGGCGCGGGATCGACCGGCCTGGCATCTGGACCTGTATCGGATCGCCGATCCCGGCGAGCTTGAATGGCTGGGGCTGGACGCGCTGGCCGATCCGGCCGCGTTGGTACTGGTGGAATGGCCTGAGCGTGGCGCCGGTGCGTTGCCGGCAGCAGACCTTGAGTTGCGCCTGGATTACGCCGAGCAGGGCCGCCATGCCTTGCTGCGTGCCTTCACCGCGCGCGGCGAAGAGCTGCTCGCGCAACTGGGTTGAACGTAGCTAAGTGCTGATTTCCCTTTGAGAAATTGGCGATCCAGCCAATATGGCAAGGATCTGTTCGGAATGCATGACTTGCGGTCGATAACTTGATATCGCCTGATGAATGGCCCGCAGGTTATGGATAATCAAGGAAAAAGTTGCTTGCATTCGATGATTGACTGCGTTTCAATGCGGCTCATGAGGGGCTACCTGAACAATCTGGGTGGATTTGTTGCCGTCGCAATCATGGCGATCGCCCCGTTGTGTGCGGCCCGGGCGGCGGATCTGAAGGACGCCCGAGTCTGGGCCGGCCCGGATTACACCCGTGTGGTCCTCGATGTCTCAGGCCCGCCGCATTACACGGTCAGCCAGAAAAATGGCCAGCTCGTGGTCGATCTTTCCGACAGCGGCGTGAGCCACGATTTTTCCAATCCGGCCGCACAAGGCCTGTTTCAGGGCATGAGCCATGCCCGTATCGGCGATCATCTGCAACTGACCGCCAAAGTCGATCCGGACAGTCGCCTGAAGAGCTTCGTGCTGAAGCCGGCCAGTGGCACGGATTATCGGCTGGTGCTGGATCTGTATCCGGGCAATGGCAGCAAGAGCGACCGCGCCAGCGTTGCCGAAGCTGCCCCGGTCACACCTCCACCAGAGGAGGCTCCTGCAGCGGTCGAGGTTTCCAGGTACAGCAATCCCAGCCGCAGCAGTCGCGTTGCCACCGAGCAGGCCGCCGCCATGCTCAACGGCCAGCGCGCGGTGGTGGTGGCGATCGACGCCGGCCATGGCGGCAAGGATCCCGGTTCGCACGGTCCCGGCGGGACACTGGAGAAGGATGTCACGCTGGCCGTGGCGCGCAACCTCGCGGCGGAAATCAATCGCCAGCCGGGCATGAAGGCGGTGCTGACGCGCGATGGCGACTTTTTCATCCCGCTCACGCAGCGCTATCGCATCGCCCGCGAAAACAATGCGGACCTGTTCGTGTCGATTCACGCTGACGCTTTCACCAGCGATGATGCCAAGGGCTCATCGGTATGGGTGCTGTCGCCGCGCGGCAAGACCAGCACGGCCGCGCGCTGGCTCGCCGACAGCGAAAACCGTGCCGACCTGATCGGCGGCATCACGCTGGACGACAAGGACGATGGCCTGGCCAAGGTCTTGCTGGATCTGCAGCAAGGTTGGGCGATGCAGGCCAGCGACATGGTCGCCGGCAACGTACTCAAGGCGCTGGGCATGCTCGGACCGACCCATCGTGGCTATGTGGAACGGGCGAACTTCGTGGTGCTGCGTTCGCCGGACGTGCCATCGATCCTGGTCGAGACCGCGTTCATCAGCAATCCGGCCGAGGAGCGCAAGCTGCGCGATCCGGCGCATCAGAAGCAACTCGCCGAAGCGGTGATGGGCGGCGTGAAGAACTATTTCGAATCGACGCCGCCGCCGGGTACCTGGTTCGCAGCACAGGCTGCACGTCGCAACGGCAACAACGTCGAGCTGGCATCGAGCAAGCCGGCAAGTGCCGACAAGAGCCCTGCCGCGAAATCGGTCAGCAGCAGCCGCGTCGCACAAGTCGGCAATCCGGCGCCTCCAGCGGATGCCGGCGTACGTGATCTGCATCGGGTCGGTCCGGGTGAAAGCCTGCGCAGCATTGCGCGCCAATACGGCATCAGTATCGGTGCGCTGAAGAGTGCCAACCAGCTGAGTACCGATACGGTGCGTGCAGGCACCATGCTGGCCATTCCGACCGGTTGATCTCATCCGGTCGGCATCGCGCTGACGACGGCTTCGCGGTCGTTCGCTGCTAAAGTTCGCGGATGACTGTGATCCGCCTGCTTCCCCCCGAACTCATCAACCAGATCGCCGCCGGCGAGGTCATCGAACGACCGTCCTCGGTGGTCAAGGAGCTGGTCGAGAACAGCCTTGATGCCGGCGCCACCCGCATCGACGTGGACATCGAGGCGGGCGGCGCCCGCCTGATCCGCGTACGCGACGACGGTGGTGGCATCCATGTCGATGAGCTGCCGCTGGCGGTGGCTTCGCACGCAACCAGCAAGATCGGCAGCTTCGACGATCTGGAACACGTCGCCAGCATGGGTTTCCGCGGCGAGGCGCTGGCCTCGGTATCGTCGGTATCGCGTTTCACACTGACCTCGCGTGCACGCGATCAGGACGCCGCGTTCCGCATCGAAGTCGATGGCGGCAAGCTGCAGGCGGCACGGCCGGCGCAGCATCCGCAAGGCACCAGCGCCGAAGTGCGCGACCTGTTCTACAACGTGCCGGCGCGGCGGAAATTCATGCGCGCCGAGCGCACCGAATTCGCCCATATCGACGACCTGCTGAAATCGCTGGCACTGGCGCGCGGCTCGGTGGAATTCCGGCTCAGCCACAACGGCAAGCCGGTACGCATCTGGAAGGCGGTCCGCGACGAGCAGGCCGAGTTGCAACGCGTGGCCGAAGTACTCGGCGAGGAATTTCCGGCACAGAGCCTGCGCATCGATCACGCCATGGCCGGGCTGCATCTGTCCGGCTGGGTCGGTCTGCCAACCGCGTCGCGCGCGCAGGCCGACTCGCAATATTTCTACGTCAACGGCAGGCTGGTGCGCGACCGCATCGTCGCCCATGCGGTGCGTCAGGCGTATGCCGACGTGCTGTTTCACGGCCGTCACGCGGCATTCGTGCTGTATCTGGAACTCGATCCGGCCGGCGTCGATGTGAATGTGCATCCGGCCAAGCACGAGGTGCGTTTCCGCGAGCAACGGCTGGTGCACGATTTCCTGTTTCGCACCCTGCACGAGGCGCTGGCGCAGACCCGGGCGGGAATGAGCAGCATGCCGACGAGCGAGCCGGCAGCGGTGTCGGCGGGTGGCCCGTATGCCGCACCCATGTCATCCGCGGCAACCGCGTGGCCGGGCCAGTTCAGTCAGAACCGTTTGAACCTTGGCGTGCGCGATGCACCATTGGCCGGTTATGCCGCCTTGCTCGGCGAGTCATCGTCGGCAGCGGTTTCAGCCATGCCGATGCCAATGGTGGAAGAGGGCGAGGCGCCACCGCTCGGCTTCGCCATCGCGCAGCTGAAGAGCATCTTCGTGCTGGCCGAGAATGCCCACGGCATGGTGCTGGTCGACATGCATGCCGCGCACGAACGCATTACCTACGAGAAACTGAAGTCGGGTCGTGTTGCCAGCAACCTGCGTTCGCAGATGCTGCTGGTACCGCTCAGCATCGCGGTCAGCGCGAAGGAAGCGGCCGCAGCGGAGGAACACGCCGAGGCACTGGCCGAGTGGGGCCTGGAGCTGTCGCGCAGCGGTCCGGCCGCGGTCGTGGTACGACGCATTCCGGCGTTGCTGGAAGGCGCCGATGTCAGCCAGCTCAGCCGCGACGTGCTGTCCGAACTGGCCCAGCATGGCAATTCGCGCCGCTTGCAGGAACTCGAGAACGAGCTGCTCTCCACCATGGCCTGCCATGGTTCGGTGCGTGCCGGACGACGGCTGAGCATCCCCGAAATGAATGCGCTGCTGCGCGAGATGGAAGCGACCGAGCGCTCCGGACAATGCAATCATGGCCGTCCGACCTGGATACAACTCAGTCTGGCCGAGCTCGACAAGTTGTTCATGCGCGGTCGTTGACGTGCCATTCGAAAAACCGTTTCGCCGGAGATATCGATGATCCGTACCAGCCTGTTTGTTGCCGCCGCCATTCTGGGAGTCGCTACCGTGCACGCCACCGATACTGACAATTACAAGCAAAGCATCGAGCAATGGCGCGCCGGTCGGGTCGAGCGGCTGACGGCACCGACCGGCTGGCTGAGCCTGATCGGTCTGGAATGGTTGAAGGACGGCGCCAACCGCATCGGCAGCGCGGCCGACAATGACATCGTGCTGAAGGCCGGCCCCGCGCATCTCGGTGTGGCGAACCTGGCCAGCAATGGCGACGTGCATCTCGTGCTGGCCAGTGACAGTGGTGCGTTGATCGACGGCAAGCCGGTGCATGAGGCCACGCTGATCGATGACATGAAGGCCGGCGCCGCCACGCCAACGACGGTAACCTTCGGGACCGCGAGCTTCTACGTGATCAACCGCGATGGCCGCAAGGGGCTGCGCGTCAAGGACAGCGAGGCACCCGGCCGCAAGCACTTCCTCGGCATCGATTCGTTCCCGATCGATCCGTCGTGGCGGATCGAGGCGACTTGGGTGCCGGCCACGCCGGGCGAGACGCTGGAAATGGGGTCGGTGATCGGCACCATCGACAAGTATCCGGTGCCGGGCAAGCTGGAATTCACCCGTGATGGCAAGCACTTCGAGATCCTGCCGGTGATCGAGGAGCCGGGTGACGCGCAGTACTTCATCGTGTTCGCCGATCGCACCAGCGGCAAGGAAACCTACGGCGCCGCGCGCTTCCTGTACATCGACCCACCGAAAGACGGCAAGGTCGTGCTGGATTTCAACAAGGCCTACAACCCGCCGTGTGCGTTCACGCCGTTCGCCACCTGTCCGTTGGCGCCGCCGGAAAACCGCCTTGACCTGCGCGTGACCGCAGGCGAGAAGAGCTACCGTGGCTCGCATCACTGAGTGGTGCGCGGCTATCGCGCTGGCGCTGCTGGTGTCATTCGATGCATCCGCCAGCACGTCGGCCGACTACATCAGCTCGGTGACCAAGGCACGTCTTGCTCGCGTCGATGAGCTGAAGCGTGCGGACGGCTATCTGGCGCTCACCGCCTCGGGCTGGTTGTTGCCCGGCGACAACACGATGGGCAGCGCGGCGGACAATCGCTTCCGGATTCCCGCTGCACCAGCGCATCTGGGAGTGCTGAATCTGGACGCGCATGCACGGGTGCATCTGCACCTGATCGAAACGCATGGCATCCGTGTGGATGGCCAACCAGCGACGGTGTCGACCAGCGAGTTGCGCACACAGGGCAACGGGGGCAAGCAGCAGCCTACCCGTGTGAGCTTTGGCAGCAGTTATCTGTACGTGGTCGAGAACGGTACGCAGCGTGGTCTGCGGGTGAAAGACAACGACGCGCCGTTGCGCACGCATTTTCCGGGCTTCGACTATTTTCCGATCGATCCATCATGGCGTGTCGAGGCGGACTGGGTGCCGTTCGCACAGCCGCATGCGCTGAAGATGGCCTATGTCACCGGCACCGAAAGCGATACGCCGATCGCCGGCAAGGCGGTATTCCAGCGCGACGGCCATACCTACGAGCTGTTGCCGATTGACGAGGACGGTCAGCTATTCTTCGTGTTCACCGATCGCACGGCCGGCAAACTGACCTACGGCGGTGCGCGTTTCCTGTATGCGGCGGCGCCGAAGGACGGCAAGGTGCTGCTGGATTTCAATCTCGCGCAGAACCCGCCCTGCGCGATCACGCCGCACGTGGTGTGCCCGCTGGCGCCATCGGAGAATCGGCTGAAGTTGCCGGTGACGGCAGGCGAGAAGAAGTTTGTTGGCGGCGAGCACTGAGCCACCGCCACGCGAGGGAGCGAATCAGCGCCCGGTAAACTGTGGTTTGCGCTTTTCCAGAAACGCCGTGGTGCCTTCGCGCATGTCCTCGGTGGAGAACGCCAGCGCGAACCCCTGAGTCTCGAACTCCAGACCTTGGTCGATCGCGGTCTCGCCACCCTGCAGCACGGCGTCGAGAATGCCGCCGGCGGCCAGCGGTGCGGCGGCAGCGAGCTGGTCGGCCAGTGCGTTCACCGCGTCGTCCAGCGCCTCCGGCGCGACCACGCGGGTGACGATACCCAACTCGTACGCACGTTGCGCAGTGATCGGCGCGCCCGTCAGGCACAGCTCCAGCGCGGCACCGCGACCAGCCAGACGCAGCAGGCGCTGGGTGCCGCCGAAGCCGGGGATCAGGCCGAGGTTGATTTCCGGCTGGCCGAACTTCGCCTTCTCGCTGGCCACGCGCATATGGCAGGCCATCGCCAGTTCCATGCCGCCGCCGAGCGCGAAGCCCTGGATACGTGCGACCACTGGTTTGCCCAGCCGCTCGATCGAGCTCATCAGGCGCTGGCCGGTGCGCGAGAAACCCTGCGCCTGCACTGGCGTGTAGCCATTCATCTCGGCGATGTCGGCGCCGGCGACGAAGGCTTTCTCGCCGGCGCCGGTCAGCACCACGGCGCGCACGGCGTCATCCTGCGCGGCCTGCGCAAATGCCAGGGTCAACTCGTTGAGTGTGTCGCGGTTCAGCGCGTTGAGCTTGTCGGGACGGTTGACGATGATCATGCGCACCGCACCGCGGTTGCCGATTTCCAGGTTGCGATAGGCCATGAGCGGCTCCCGATGAATGCAAGACCACGATGGTAGCAGCGGGAACCTTTGTCACGGCAGGGTTTCTCAAGCCACAAGCGCCATCGCTGCACGAATCCGGCGAAGCGCTTAGGATGATCCGTCAGGATCGACTGTCGAGATAGGGAAGGCCCGGTGGAGAAAGGCATGACACATCTGCGTGGCGGGTTGCTCGGCATGCTGCTGTTGCTGGGCGGCGTGGTGCATGCGCAGAGCCCCGTGCCGGTAACAGCTGCGCCGGTGAAGCCCGACAAGGCGAAGCTGTCGTACGCGATCGGCTACCAGATCGGCAGCCAGTTTGCGGATGGCAAACCGGACGTGGACATACCAATGCTGGTCCGCGCGATCCAGGACGCCTACGCCAAGCGTCATCCGGGCGTGTCGATGCAGGACATGCGTCTGCAACTGCAGCGACTCGATCAGCAGATGCACGCCGATGCGCTTGCCGAGTTCAAGCGCATCGCTGCCGCCAATGCGCGCAAGAGTGCCGACTTCATGGCACGCAACCGGCAGCGACCCGGCGTGGTGCAATTGCCGTCGGGCATCCAGTACGCCGTGTTGAGTCAGGGTTCCGGCACGGTCAGTCCCACCGTGACCAGCGTGGTGACCGTGAACTACCGCGGCATGCTGATCGACGGCACCGAATTCGACAGCACCTGGGCGCACGGCGCACCGGTGAGTTTTCCGGTGAACGGTGTCATTCGCGGCTGGCAGGATGTGATCCCGCGCATGCATGTAGGCGATCGCTGGAAGGTGGTGATTCCGCCACAGCTGGCCTATGGCGGAGACGGCATGTTGCCGCGGATCGGTCCGAACGAGGCGCTGGTATTCGAGATCGAACTGCTCGACATCAAGTCCCCGACCGACAAGCCCTGATCGAGGCCGGTGGTAACATGCCGGAGCATGTCGAACGCCTCGAACCCCGCCGCATCGCTTCCGCTGACCCCCTGCATCGGCATCTGCCGGCTGGACGGGCGTGGCTATTGCGTGGGCTGCCAGCGCACCGGTGAGGAGATCGGCCGCTGGCGCGCGATGAGCGATGCCGAGCGGCTGTACGTCATGCAGGTGATCCTGCCAAGTCGCGAAGTGTCGTAATGGAGGCGCTGATCAACGCGCTGCTGCCGTTGTCGTCGCCACCGACGGGGCCCGGCTGGAATCACGCGGACATGACCGAGTTGCTCGGCAACACGCAGCGCCAGCCGGCGGCGGTGCTGCTCGGTTTTCGCGAGGGCGTGCAGCCGCGGCTGGTGCTCACCGTCCGCACCGATCATCTGCAGTCGCATGCCGGTCAGGTGGCGTTTCCCGGTGGCCGCAGTGAGCCGGCCGACGGCGATGCACTGACCACCGCCTTGCGCGAGAGCGAGGAGGAGATCGGCCTCGATCGCACCCTGGTGACGCCGCTCGGTTACCTGGATTGCTTCGAGACGATCAGCGGCTTCTGCATCACGCCGGTGGTGGCGAAGATCGCGGCCGAGGCACAGCTGTATCCGGCACCGGACGAGGTGGCCGAAGTATTCGAGGTGCCGCTGGCCTTCCTGCTGGAGCCTGCGAACCTGCGCCGTTACACGATGGAGTTCCGTGGCCACCAGCGACCGATGGTGGAGTTCATTCATGGCGGTCATCGGATCTGGGGCGCCACCGCCGCGATGCTGCTCAACCTGTTGCAGAGGATGGGACGGACATGACGCTGAAAACCACCTTGATCGATGCCGCGGAACTCGCTGCGTTGCCACCGCGCGACGTACTGATCGTCGATTGCCGTTTCGATCTGGCCGATCCGGGCAAGGGCGGTCGTGATTATCTGGACGGCCATATTCCCGGCGCCGTGTTCGCCAGCCTCGATCGCGACCTGTCCGATCTGTCGCGTCAGGCTGAAGGTCTGGGTCGGCATCCGTTGCCGCTGGAGTCGGCGTTCAACGCGCTGCTGTCGCGCTGGGGCTGGCAGGCGGGCATGCAGGTGGTGAGTTATGACGTCGGCAGCGGCGCGCTGGCCGCGGCGCGGCTGTGGTGGCTGTTGCGACTGGTCGGCGTGCGCGAGGTGGCTGTACTCGATGGTGGCTACGCCGCGTGGCTGGCGGCAGGCCTGCCGACGGAGTCGGGAGAGCCGCCGGTTACAAGGCCAGTCAGCCACGTGTCGTTGCATTACGACGCCAACCAGGTGGTGGTCGATCATGCAGCGCTGCCGGGTGCTGCGTCGGGTCAGTTGCTGGATGCGCGTGCGGCGCCGCGTTACCGCGGCGACGTCGAGCCGCTGGATCGGGTCGGCGGTCATGTGCCCGGCGCGTTGAATCGACCGTTTGCCGACAACCTCGGCAGCGACGGGCGGTTCAAGCCGGCTGCGCAACTGCGCGAGGAATTCACCGCGGTGCTCGGTTCGACTGCACCATCGGACGTGGTGCACATGTGCGGCTCCGGTGTCACCGCATGCCACAACCTGCTGGCGATGGAGCATGCCGGGTTGCACGACTCACGGCTGTATGCGCCGTCGTGGAGCGGCTGGATCAGCGATCCGGCGCGGCCGGTGGCGAAGGGTTGATCCTACAGGAACCCGCCAGCGGGCTCCTGCAAAGCGATCATTTTTTCTCTTTCAGACGCGCCACCAGCTGCTGCAACACCGCCTGCGTCTGCGGATGGAAGAACGCATCGGTGAAGTCTTCCAGCGGCAGTGCATCGAGATCGGCATAAGCCGCGGCGAGGTCGGCACGCGCCAGCGTACGAGTGGCGAGCATCGCGTGCGCCGGCAATGCCAGCAATTCACCCAGCCAGTGCAGGGCGCGTGTAGTGACCTGATCGACGCCGGTGAGTTCGTCGACGAAGCCGCAGGCCAGTGCCTGGGTCGCATCGATCATGGCGCCGGAAACCAGCAGCCGCTCGGCGCGGTAGGTGCCGACCACACGACGCAAAGCCAGCTGGATCGCCTCGGGCACGATCAGCCCCACCTGCACTTCGTTCAGGCCGATGCGGTACGGGCCTTCGGCCATCACCCGGTAATCGCAGAAAAGCGCCAGCACCGCGCCGCCGGCCGGGCTGTGGCCGGTGATCGCGGCGACCAGCGGAATCGGTGCGCGGGCCAAGGTGCCGCATAGCGAAAAAAATTCGCGCCAGTACTCGAGTACGCCAGCGCGGTCACGTGCCAGCAGCGCCGGTACGTCGACGCCGGCGGAGAACAGCCCCTGCGCGCCGGACAGCACGATGCCGCGCACGCCTTCGCGCACGCTGTCATCGATGGCGGCATGCAGCGCGCGCAACAGTTCCAGGTTCAGCGCGTTGACCGGCGGTCGGGCCAGCTGGATTTCGCGGATGCCGTGGTCGTGGTTGGTGATGTTGAGCATGGGGAACTCCGGCTCGGATGATTTACGGTTGGGGAAGGTCGGCGTCGGTCCAGCTGTAGCGCACGGCATAGTCCAGCGAGGCCTTGCCGTTGGCCGGCACTTCGATGCGGAATTCCAGCGTGTCCGGCGTCTGCTTGCTGGGTTTGCTGCTGGAGGAAGTCAGCGTCCACTGCCGCCAGCGTGACGGATGTTCGCGCACGGTCACCGTGCGCGGGCTGTCGCCCGCATTGCTGAGGTCGATACGGAACGCTTCGTCCATGGTGCGGCCGGCCTTGTCTGCGCTGAAGCTGGTACGCGTGCGCTCGGCACGCAGATCGAAGGCGGTACCCAGCGTGATCGTGGCGTCGCTGCCTTTCGGGGTGTCGTTGATGCGGCCTTCGCCGATGAACTGCGGTGTGCCGTGGCGGTCGGCGGTGAGCACGCGCAGATAGCCGGCCGGCAGGCTGTCGAACGCCTTCAACTTCAGGGTGCTGATGATCGCGCTGCCGCCGCCCTGGCTGAAATCCCGGCTCAGGATCGGCTGTTGCGGCTGGTAGCTGTTGCCGTTCTCGTACAGTGCGGTGCGCTCGCAATCCAGTGCGCGACTCGCATACAGCGGTACCTGACTGACGCTGCCGTCGGGCAGGTCGACCGCAGCGGGCAGGGTGTAGCTGCGGTAGTCGCCGATGCTGTCCTGTTGCGGCATGTCGGCACTCGCGGCCTTGGCGTTGAAACCGCGCGCCATCGCCACCATCGGGCGTGGCGCCGATTCCTTGGCCATGTTGGGCTCGCCCGCAATCAGGGTCAGCTGCGCATCGCGCCAGTCGCGGCCGCTGCGATTGGCGATGCTGGCGCGCGATTCGAACTGCATGCGGCAGGCAGTGCCCGATTGCAGCGTCGCCACGTAGGCGGCGCGCCAGCCGAGGCCGGAGGTGGGATAGCTGAGTACGGCCCTGGTCTGGCCTGCGCGTGCGGCATCCACCCGCAGGCTCAGGCTGGCACCGGACGGAAAGTCCGCGCCGCTGGTGCGCACAGCCGCATAGTTGCTGACCAAGGTGGTATTGCCGTTGTTGTCGCGCACCAGCAGGCCATCGCCCGCACGCAGCAAGGTGCCGCTGGCCAGCGACAGGCTGCCGGCGCCGAGCACGTCCACGGTATGACCGGTCAATCCGGTCAACGCCGCGTTCGTGCCCTGCGCCAGCAGCAGCCGCTGCGAGATCACCTTGGCATCGCCACCAGGAAATCCCAGGGCCAGCGCTTCGGGATCGAGGAAGCCGGGCAGGTCGCCGATCACCACATCGTGCGTGCCCGCGGCCAGGGTCAGCGCACGCTGCTCGCGCACCACCGCATAGCCGTCATCGACATTGCCGCCACCATTGCTGGTGTAAAACGCGGCGCTGTCGCTGCGGTACAGGGTGAGCGAGGTGGTGTCGGCGGCATGCGCGGTGGCGCTGGCCAGGGCGGCGAGGCAGGCGAGGGCAAGGGTGGGGCGATGTGCTGTCGTCATGAGGCGCATTCCATCGTGGGGACCGGAACGCCATCATAGCGACGGCCCGTGCATGCCGTGCGTCGATGGCATCACTGCGCAGCGGGGAGTGTCGGCATCCGTGCCGGCGTTTGGGTCAGGACTGTCCAAGCATTGGCAGCATGGATTCACTATCGTGGCGCGATGATTCCCTGCAGGTGGCCCGAACATGCCCGCATCCTCGACGATCGATATCACACCTGCCCGCCGGCCGGACGACACCGAGCTCGTGCGCGGGCTGTTCATGGAATACATCGACAGCCTCGGCATCGATCTCTCCTTCCAGGACGTGGGCGCGGAACTGGCGCAACTGCCCGGCAAGTACGCGCCGCCACGGGGCGTGATCCTGATCGCGCGCGATGGTGCGGGATCGGTGCTGGGTTGCGTGGCGTTGCGACCCTGGTCGCAGCCGGGTGTGTGCGAGATCAAGCGTCTCTACGTGCGGCCCGCGGCGCGCGGGCAGGCGCTGGGGCGGCGACTGGCTGAGGCAGTGATCGCCTGGGCGTCCCGGGCCGGCTACGTGCGCGTGCAGCTGGACACACTGGCTTCGATGCAGGCGGCCCGGCAACTTTACGCCGCGCTGGGTTTTCGCCCGGTGGCGCCGTATTACGACAACCCGGTGCCGGACACGTTGTACATGGCGTTGGAACTCGAGCCGGGAGAGGCTTAGGCGGCGATCCCCCAACCTGCGCGGAAAGCGGCGGGGGTCATGCCGAACGTCTTCACGAATTCGCGGTTGAGATGGGCCTGGTCATAGAAACCCGCGTCGAGTGCCGCATCGATGATAGGCACCTGGTTGCGCAACAACGCCTTGGCCTTGTGCAGGGCGAGCAGGACGTGAAAGTTGTGCAGACTGGTGCCGGTTTCACGGTGGAACGCGCGCGCCAGATGGCCGGCGGAAACCGCGCAAGCCTGCGCGAGCGCTTCCACATCGGTGTGCAGCGAGGGGCGTCCGGCCAGCAGCGCTCTGGCCTGTGCGCCTAGTGCATTGCGGGAGCTATCGGTCGTCGAGACGTTCTTCGTGGCGGGTCGCACGAAGCGTGAGGTGAAGGCCCAGCCGCTGCCATCCACCGGCTCGAAGCGGTGGATCACGCCGGCAGGCACCACGATGGTGTCGCCGGCGACAACCTCCCGGCAGCAGGTCGTGGGAAGACGCAGCCGCGCCCGGCCAGCCAGCACCTGCACGATCTCGTCGCCGGTGTGGAAGTGCGGCCGGAAGCGCCATGCATGGCGTGGACCGGTGATCGTCTCGATCCGCCCCGATCCGCTCGGGCTGAGCATGAAGGAGGTACGGACAGCTGCGGCGCGCATGGGCTGGCTATCAGGAGGCGGTGGCGACGCGTATCGCTTCGGGCAACGGCACCGGCTTGCCGCTGGCCGGATCCATCCACACCATCACCACGTGACCGTCGCAGTACAGCTGATCAGGATGTTCGGCGTCGATCACCCGATGCGCGATCGTCATCGAGCTGTTGCCCACCCGCTCGCAGAACAGCTGCACCTGCAACTGCGCAGGCCATGCGATAGGGCGGCGGTAGTTGATCTGGCTGGCAGCCATCACTGGCATCGCGTGATCGTTGAACCACGGTCCGGGCACGTGGCTCAGCCACTGCAGCCGCGCCTCTTCGAGGTAGGTGAGGTAGTTGGAATTGTTGACGTGGTTGAACGCGTCGAGGTCGCGCCAGCGCACACCGAGCGAGGCGACGTACAACGGCGTATTGCTGCCGGCTTTCGGCGCGGCCTCGGTGGCCTCGTTCGTGACCGGAGCAGCGGCAGGCGCGGCTTGCGTGGTGGACTTGCGTGGACTCATGAACTTTTCTTCTTCCCGCTTCCGCGCATCGGCTTGTACTTGTCGGCCGAGGCGATGTGTTTGGTGGCGGCCTTGACGCGCTTGGCGGCACCGGGCTTTTTCGGTTTGGCCGGTTTCAGGTGCGGTGCCAGAAAATGACCGGTATGCGATTCGGTGCTGTCCGCCACGGTTTCCGGGGTGCCGGCGACCAGGATGCGGCCGCCGCCGGCGCCACCTTCGGGGCCGAGATCGACGACCCAGTCGGCGGTCTTGATCACGTCGAGATTGTGCTCGATCACTACCACGGTGTTGCCCTGGTCGACCAGCTGGTGCAGCACGTCGAGCAGTTGCTCGATGTCGTGGAAGTGCAGGCCGGTGGTGGGTTCGTCGAGGATGTAAAGCGTGCGGCCGGTGTCGCGCTTGGACAGTTCCTTGGACAGCTTCACACGCTGCGCCTCGCCACCGGACAGCGTGGTCGCGCTCTGGCCGAGCTTGATGTAGTCGAGGCCGACGGCGCGCAAGGTGTCGAGTTTGCGCGCGATCGTCGGCACGTTCTCGAACAGCTTCAGCGCATCTTCCACCGTCATGCCGAGCACGTCGGCAATCGTGTGGCCCTTGTACAGGATCTCCAGCGTCTCCCGGTTGTAGCGCTTGCCGTGGCAGACGTCGCAGGGCACGTAGACGTCCGGCAGGAAATGCATCTCCACCTTGATCATGCCGTCGCCTTCGCAGGCCTCGCAGCGGCCGCCGCGCACGTTGAAGCTGAAGCGACCCGGCGTGTAGCCGCGCGAACGCGCTTCGGGCACCTGCGAGAACATCTCGCGCAGCGGAGTGAACAGGCCGGTGTAGGTGGCCGGGTTGGAACGCGGCGTGCGGCCGATCGGCGACTGGTCGATGTCGACCACCTTGTCGAACAGGTCCATGCCGGCGACCGACTTGTATGGCGCGGGCTGGGTGCCGGCACCATTCAGTTCGGTGGCGGCGAGACGGAACAAGGTGTCGTTGACCAGGGTCGACTTGCCCGAGCCGGAGACGCCGGTGACGCAGGTGAACAGGCCGGCCGGAATCGCCAGATCGACATGCTTCAGGTTGTTGCCGCTGGCACCTTTCAGATGCAGCCACGCATCGGCGTCGGCGGGCTGGCGGCGTTCCTTCGGCACTTCGATCGCGCGTGCACCGGACAGGAACTGGCCGGTGACCGAACGCGGCGAATCGAGCATGTCCTGCACCGTGCCCTGCGCCACGATCTCGCCACCGTGCACGCCAGCGCCGGGGCCGATATCGAGCACGTGATCGGCCATGCGGATGGCGTCCTCATCGTGCTCGACCACGATCACCGTGTTGCCGAGATCGCGCAGACGCGTGAGCGTGCCGAGCAGGCGTTCGTTGTCGCGCTGGTGCAGGCCGATCGACGGTTCGTCGAGCACGTACATCACGCCGACCAGGCCGGCGCCGATCTGCGAGGCCAGTCGGATGCGCTGCGCCTCGCCGCCGGACAGCGAGTCAGCCTGACGATCCAGCGTGAGGTAGTTCAGGCCGACGTCGTTGAGGAAGGTGAGTCGCTCGCGGATTTCCTTGACGATCTTCACCGCGATCTCGCCGCGCCAGCCGGTGAGCTTCAAGGTATCGAAGAACGCCAGCGCATCGTCGATCGAGCGATGGGTCAGCGACGGCAACGCGTGGTCGGCGACGAACACGTTACGCGCCGAGCGGTTCAGTCGCTGGCCTCCGCAGTCCGGGCAGGGCTGGTCGCTGATGTATTTCGCCAGCTCCTCGCGTACGGCGGCGGATTCGGTTTCCTTGTAGCGCCGTTCCAGGTTCGGCAGGATGCCCTCGAACGGATGCTCGCGGGTGACCTTGCCGCCGCGTTCGGTGATGTAGCGGAACGCGATCTTGTCCTTGCCGCTTCCATACAGAATGGCCTTCTGGACGTCCGCGGAAAGCTTGTGCCACGGCGTGTCCACGTCGAAGCCGTAGTGCGCCGCCAGTGACAGGATCAGCTGGAAATAGTGCGCATTGCGCCGGTCCCAGCCGCGCACCGCGCCGTTGGACAACGGCAGTTCGGGATGGCCGACCACGCGCGAGGCATCGAATACCTGGGTCACACCGAGGCCATCGCACGAAGGGCAGGCGCCCACCGGCGAGTTGAACGAGAACAGCCGCGGTTCCAGTTCGGGCAGCGAGTAGTCGCATACCGGGCACGAATAGCGCGAGGACAACATCTGCTCGGGGCCACCATCCATGTCGGCAAGGATCACCAGTCCGTCGCCGAGTCGCAACGCGGTTTCGAACGATTCGGCCAGTCGCTGCTTGATGTCGTCGCGCGGACGGAAGCGATCGATCACCACCTCGATGGTGTGCTTCTGGCGCAGCGTCAGCGGTGGCACGGCGTCGAGATCGAACACGGTGCCGTCGACGCGGGCACGCACGAAACCCTGCGCGCGCAACTGGTCGAATACTTGCACGTGTTCGCCCTTGCGCTCGCGGATCACCGGCGCCAGCAGCATGAGGCGCTTTTCCGGATCCAGCGCCAGCGTGGTGTCGACCATCTGGCTGACGGTCTGCGCCTCCAGCGGGATGCCGTGGTCGGGACAGCGCGGCGTGCCGACGCGGGCGTACAGCAGGCGCAGGTAGTCGTAGACCTCGGTGATCGTGCCCACGGTGGAGCGCGGGTTGTGCGAGGTGGATTTCTGCTCGATCGAGATCGCTGGCGACAGGCCCTCGATATGGTCGACGTCGGGCTTTTCCATCATTGACAGGAATTGCCGCGCGTAGGCCGACAGCGACTCGACATAGCGGCGCTGCCCTTCGGCGTAGATCGTGTCGAATGCCAGCGAGGACTTGCCGGAACCGGACAGGCCGGTGATCACGATCAGTTTGTCGCGTGGCAGGTCGAGGTCGATGTTCTTGAGATTGTGCGTGCGTGCGCCGCGGATGCGTATGGTGTCCATTGCGCCGAGATATGGGGGAGAACCTTTACTATACCAAGGAGTTTCGTTAGTTCATTGAAACAAAGCGGCCGAATCGACGAACGGGCGGTTTCCCTTGCAGCGGTGGCTATGGCTAAATGCCCGTTTGCCGGCTGTCACGGCGGCTGTCAGTGAATGGGAGAAGGTCATGCGTAAATGGATCGGGGTTGCGGCGAGTGTGCTGCTGGCCATGGGTGCGACAGGTCAGGCCGTGGCCGTACAGCCAAGCGAGCAGCAGGTGCGCCAGCTGTTCGAGGTGATGCACATGAGCCAGATGTTCGGCCAGATGAACTCGCAGATGGCTGGCGTGATGGGGCAGGCGGTACCGTGCGTGCCGGCCTCCTATTGGCAGGGGTTCATCGACGCCAACGGCAGCCAGGAGCTGCTGGGCCGCATGGTGCCGATCTACCAGAGCCATTTCACTGCCGACGATGTCGCCGGCCTGCTGAAGTTCTACCAGTCGCCGCTGGGCCAGAAGGTAATCACCCAGATGCCGTTGACCATGGCCGAAGGCATGAAGATCGGCCAGCAGTGGGGCCGTGAGCGCGGTCAGGCGATGATCCAGCAGTTGCAGCAAAAGGGTACGCTGGACGCCCAGGGACGCTGTCCGGCCAGCCCGGCAGCCACCGCGCCGAAGCCGGCGTCGAAGTCCGGTCACTGAGGCCCGCAACCCCCAGCCGGCGCTGGTTTGGGTCGGGCGACGGGTTTGCCATGGTCAGTATTTGACCAGTGCGCAGACAGATCGTTATAATCCGCAGTTCGCCAGACCTGAATTGGTCATGGCGATACCCAAGAGAATAACGACAGAAGGGCATTCCCATGAGTTACGCAGTCATCAAGACTGGTGGCAAGCAGTACCGTGTCATGCAGGGCGACGTCCTGCGCGTGGAGCTGTTGACCGCCGAAGAAGGCGCCACCATCAGCTTCGACCAGGTGTTGCTGGTTGGTTCCGGCGAATCGGTCACCGTTGGTGCGCCGGTTGTCGAAGGCGCCACCGTCAGCGCCACCGTTCGCAAGCACGGCCGTGCCGACAAGATCCGCATCATCAAATTCCGCCGCCGCAAGCACTACAAGCGTCAGCAGGGTCACCGTCAGCATTTCACCGAAATCGAGATCACAGGCATCAACGCCTGAGCACTGGAGCATTGAGTCATGGCACATAAAAAAGGCGTAGGTTCCAGCCGCAACGGTCGCGATTCGAACCCGAAATACCTAGGCGTGAAGATCTACGGTGGCCAGGCCATCGAAGCCGGCAACATCATCGTGCGTCAGCGCGGCACCCAGTTCCATCCGGGCACCGGCGTCGGTCTGGGTCGTGACCACACGCTGTTCGCGCTGGTCGACGGTACCGTCAAGTTTGCAGTTCGCGGCGACAAGAATCGCCGCTTCGTCGACGTCGTGCAGGCGTAAGCCCAGCGCGATGCGATAGCGAAGGCCCCGCTTCGGCGGGGCTTTTGTTTTTGAAGTGGGGAACAAGAAATGGGGAATAGGGAACGTATGCTTCCCGGTACCCTGTGACTGCTGATGTTCCCCGTTCCCCGTTCCCCGTTCCCCCGGATCCACACCATGAAATTTGTCGACGAAGCCAATATCAAGGTCCAGGCTGGTGATGGTGGCAATGGCTGCATCAGCTTCCGCCGCGAGAAATTCATTCCGTTCGGCGGCCCCGACGGCGGTGATGGTGGCTATGGTGGTTCGGTCTGGCTGGTCGCCGACGAAGGCCTCAATACCCTGGTCGATTTCCGTCACCAGCGCAGCTTCAAGGCGCAGCGCGGACAGAACGGCATGGGTAGCCAGATGTATGGCAAGGGCGGCGACGACACCACGATTCGCGTGCCGGTCGGCACCATGATCACCAATGTCGATACCGACGAGGTGATCGGCGACCTCACCGGCCACGGTCAGCGCATGCTGGTAGCGCAGGGTGGCAAGGGTGGCCTGGGCAATATCCATTTCAAGACCTCGGTGAACCGCGCGCCGCGCAAGGCCACGCCGGGTACGCCGGGTGATGCGCGCGAGCTGAAGCTCGAATTGCGCCTGCTGGCCGACGTCGGTCTGCTCGGTTTTCCGAACGCCGGCAAGTCCACCTTCATCCGGGCGGTTTCCGCGGCCACGCCGCGGGTGGCCGATTACCCGTTCACCACGCTGGTTCCGAATCTGGGCGTGGTCAGCCTGGGCACCGATTCGAGCTTCGTGATCGCCGACATTCCCGGCCTGATCGAGGGTGCTTCCGAGGGCGCCGGACTGGGCATCCAGTTCCTGCGTCACGTGGCCCGCACCAGCCTGCTGCTGCACCTGGTCGACATCGCGCCGATCGACGGCTCCGACGTGGCCGCACAGGTACGCGCGATCGAGCTGGAGCTGGAGAAATTCAATCCGGAGCTGCTCGAACGCCCGCGCTGGCTGGTGTTGAACAAGGCCGACATGTTGGCCCAAGACGAGCGTCAGGCAGTGGCGGAGAAGATCATCGCCGAATTGAACTGGACCCAGCCATGGTTCCTGGTCTCGGCGATCGCCCGCGAGAACACCATGGCGGTTTGCCAGCAAGTGGGGCGCTTCTTCGAGTCGCAGCGCGAGGAAAGCGTCGAACGCGTCGACATGCTGCCGAACGATGTACGGCTGCGCGGTGAAGCGCCGCAAGGCTGAAACAGCAAGTGTCGGCGAACATGGCCGCCACTTGCCATCTGGCTACATGCGGAACACGCCGTAGCGTTGCGGTTCGATTGGCGCGTTCATCGAGGCGGAGATCGCCAGGCCGAGTACGCGGCGGGTGTCGGCCGGGTCGATGATGCCGTCATCCCACAACCGCGCGCTGGCGTAATAAGGGTGACCCTGGCGTTCGTACTGGTCGCGGATCGGGGCCTTGAACGCCTCTTCCTC
>CBIHNO010000008.1:0-206559 GCA_966211915.1 uncultured Rhodanobacter sp. | reverse complement strand
GGGGGGTCGTGGTTCCGGCGCCTCCCCGCGGCCCCCCCCCCCCCCCCGCCGCCCCCCTCCCGGCGGCCCCTTTTAAACGGTGATTAAACCGTTTTAAAACGGGCCACAACCCGCAAAGTACGGCAGATAATCAATGATGTTTTTCAACCGGCATGCATGGCTTCCCGTCCTGCTCGGCGCCACCTTGGTCTTCGCCTCCCCGGCAACCCCAGCGCGACAAACCGATAGCGTCGTCGCCACCACTGCGCCAATCCGGACTCCCGCGGTCCCGGCACTGGTCAACGATCTCGAACAACGCACCTTCCGCTTTTTCTGGGACAGCGCGAATCCTGCCAACGGCCTGATTCCCGATCACTATCCCGGCGACTCCTTTTCCAGCATCGCCGCCGTCGGCTTCGGCCTCACCGCCTACGGCGTGGGCGTGGAGCGCGGTTACATCACGCGCGAGCAGGCAATCGAGCGCACTCTCGCCACGCTGCGCTTTTTCGACCGCTCGCCGCAGGGCGACAGCGAGGACGACGACAGCGGCTACCAGGGTTTCTACTACCACTTCCTCGACATGCAGAGCGGCAAGCGCTTCGCGCGCTGGACCGAAGTCTCCACTGTGGATACCACCCTGCTGCTCGGTGGCGTGCTGTTCGCGCAGTCCTACTACGATCGCGACACGCCGCAGGAACACGAGATCCGCAGCCTGGCCGACCGCATCTACCGCCGCGTCAACTGGAACTGGGCGCAAGTGCGCGCACCGCTGATCAGCATGGGCTGGACACCCGGCGGCAAGTTCATCCCGCACGACTGGGAAGGCTACAACGAAGGCATGCTGATCTATGTGCTGGCGCTGGGCTCACCCACTCATCCGGTCGGCGCCGACGCGTGGACCGCGTGGACCAGCACCTACGAGCGCAGCTGGGGCCAGTTCCAGGGGCAGCAATTGCTGAACTTCGGGCCGCTGTTCGGCCATCAGTACAGTCATGTGTGGATCGACTTCCGCGGCATTCGCGACGCGTGGAACCGCAAGCACGATCTGGATTATTTCGAAAACAGCCGCCGCGCGGTAATCGCGCAGCGCAATTACGCCATCGCCAACCCCGGCGGCTGGACCGGCTACGGCAAGAACGTGTGGGGGTTGACCGCCAGCAACGGCCCGGGTGGCGTCATCGTGGAAGGCAGCCACCGACGCGCACAGTTTCAGGGCTATACCGCACGCGGCGCCGGGCTCGGCTATCTGGTCGACGACGGCACCATCGCACCGACCGCCGCCGCCGGCTCGATCGCGTTTGCGCCGGAGCTGGTGATTCCCGCACTGGAAGAGATGAAGCGCCGCTACGGTGCCGATATCTACAACGAGCACGGCTTCGTCGACGCGTTCAATCCCAGCTTCCACGTGCACACGCTGTTGCGCACCGGCAAACTGCTGCCGATGGGCTGGGTCGACAGCGAGCAACTGGGCATCGACCAGGGACCGATCGTGCTGATGATCGAGAACTGGCGCAGCGACTTCGTGTGGAACGTGATGAAGAAGAATCCGTATATCCGCAAGGGACTCGAACGTGCCGGCTTCCAAGGCGGCTGGCTGGCCAAGAACCCGTCGGCGCAATGAAGCACGGCAGCTGCCCGCAATCATCGCTGCATGCATCTTCGGTGCGACGCGGCATGTTGCTGGCGGGTGTCGTCACATGTGCCTTGCTGATCGGCGCGTGCGGACGGACACCAACGGCCGACCAGCCGCTCACGGTCTGGACGATCGGCCGCGAGGGTGAGGCGATCATCAAGCTGCTGCCGGATTTCGAGCGCACGCATCCGGGCATCCACGTGAAGGTGCAGCAGTTGCCGCTGACCGCGGCGCACCAGAAACTGCTGACCGCGTTCGCCGGCGGCTCGACACCGGACATGACCCAGCTCGGCAACACCTGGCTGCCTGAGATGGTCGCACTGCATGCATTGCAGCCTTTGCAGGCACGCGTCGACCAGTCCACGGTGATCAAGCAGGACGACTACTTCGCCAGCATCTGGGCCACCAACGTTATCGACGGTACGCTGTACGGCGTGCCGTGGTACGTCGACACGCGGCTGCTGTTCTACCGCAAGGATCTGCTCAAGGCGGCCGGCTTCGATGCGCCGCCGCGCGACTGGGCGCAGTGGCGGCGCATGCTCGCCACGTTGAGCGATCCCCAGCGCCACAGTTGGGGCATCCTGCTGCCGACCAATGAATACGAACAACTGATGTCGCTGGCGCTGCAGCAGCCCGATCCGCTGCTGCGCGACGGCGGCCGCTACGGCAATTTCGAGAGCGCCGGCTTCAAGCGCGCGCTGAGCTTCTACGTCGACACGTTCAAGCTGAAACAGGCGCCGGCGATCACCAACGTGGAAGCGGGCAATCCATGGTCGGAATTCGGCCGCGGTGTCTACGCGTTCTACTTGTCCGGGCCGTGGAACATCGGCGAGTTCCGCTCGCGCCTGCCGGCCGCGCAGCAGGACGACTGGGCCACCGCGCCGCTGCCCGGACCCGATGGTCCCGGCGCGGCGGTGGCCGGCGGCTCCAGCCTGGTGATCTTCCGCAACTCGCCGCATCAGCAGGAGGCATGGATGCTGATCGAGTACCTGTCGCAGCCAGCCGTGCAGCAGCGCTTCTACGACCTGCTCGGCGACATGCCGCCACGGCGCACATCATGGGAAGGCGGCGCATTGCGCGACGACCCGAAGGCACGCGCGTTCCGCGATCAGCTCGAACGGGTGAAGCCGACACCGCCAGTACCCGAGTGGGAACGCATCGCCAACGAGATGCAGCTGGTCGCCGCGCAGACGATTGCCGGGCAACTGACCGTCGATCAGGCCGCTGCCGAGATCGACCGCCGCACCAATCTCATTCTGGAGAAGCGTCGCTGGGTGCTCGATCATCCGCAGCCGTTGGCGGAGGGCGCGCGATGAACCGGCAACGTGCGGCCTGGCTGTTCCTCGCGCCGGCGCTGCTGGTGCTGGGCGTGTTCTTCCTGTTGCCGGTGATTGCCGCGCTGGCGCTCAGCCTCACCGACTACGATCTCTACGCGCTGGCCGACATCCGCAACCTGCGCTTCGTGGCGCTGAGCAACTACTGGGCGCTGCTGCAGCGGCCGCTGTTCTGGTCGGCGCTGGGGCATACGGTGTATTTCGTGGCGGTCGGCGTGCCGCTGTCGATGGCCGCGTCGCTGGGCAGCGCGCTGCTGCTGAACTCGCCGCTGGCGCGGGCCAAGCCGTTCTTCCGCACCGCGCTGTTCGCGCCGGTGGTGACCACCGTGGTGGCGATGGCGGTGATCTGGCGCTACCTGTTCAACACCAAGTACGGCATGGCGAATTTCGTGCTCGGCCATCTCGGCATCCATCCGATCGACTGGCTCGGCGATCCGCACTGGGCGATGCCGACAATCATCGCGTTCGCGGTGTGGAAGAACTTCGGCTACAACATGATCATCTTCCTCGCCGGACTGCAGGCGATCCCGATCGATCTGTACGAGGCCGCGCGCATCGACGGCGCGTCGCCGTGGCGGCAGTTCCGCCACATCACCCTGCCGATGCTGGCGCCGACGATGCTGATGGTGTCGATCCTCACCGTATCCGGCTATTTCCAGCTGTTCGCCGAGCCCTACGTGATGACCGAGGGCGGCCCGCTGCAGAGCACCACCAGCGTGCTGTACCTGATGTACGACGAAGGCTTCAAGTGGTGGAACCTGGGCTCGGCTTCGGCGGTGGCGTTCCTGCTGTTCATCATCATGTTCGCGGTGACCGCGCTGATGCTGAAATCCTCGCAGCGTGGAGAGCATCCTGACGGAGAGCCGTCATGAACCCGCGGCTGGCGAAGGCCCTGATCAACGGCCTGCTGATCGGCGCGGCAGCGGTCGCACTGTTCCCGTTGTTGTGGATGCTGTCAGTGTCGTTCATGGCGCCGGGCGAGGCCAGCTCGCTGCCGCCGACCTTGCTGCCGCATCACGCCAGCTGGGCGAACTATCGCGAGCTGTTCGTGCATGCCGGCATGGGTCGCTACCTGCTCAACAGCCTCGCCGTGTCCAGCGTGATCACCGCGCTGTCGCTGGCGTTCAACCTGATGGCCGGCTACGCCTTCGCCAAGCTTCGCTTCGCCGGACGCGAGCGGCTGTTCCAGGCGCTGATCGGTGCGCTGGTGATTCCGGCGCAGGTGGCGATGCTGCCGCTGTTCCTGTTGCTGAAGTACATCGGCCTGGTCAACAGCTACGCCGGCGTGATCGTGCCCGGCATGGCGACCGTGTTCGGCATCTTCCTGGTGCGCCAGTACGCACGCGGCATTCCCGACGAACTGCTGGAAGCCGCGCGCATCGACGGCGCCGGCGAGTGGCGCATCTTCGGACAGATCGTGCTGCCGCTGCTGAAGCCGATCATGGTGACGCTGGCGATCTTCAGCTTCCTCGCCGCATGGAACGACTTCATGTGGCCGCTGATCGTGCTGACCGGACAGGAGCACTACACCTTGCCGATCGGGCTGGCCTCGCTGGCGCGCGAGCACGCACAGGACAGCGAACTGATGATGGCCGGCGCGGTGGTGACCGTGTTGCCGGTGCTGCTGCTGTTCCTGGCGATGCAGCGCTATTACCTCGAAGGGCTGCTGCTGGGCAGCGTCAAGGGCTGACCTCATGATTCCTCGGCGACAACCAGCTCTGCTCCTCCCCCTGCTCGCAGGGGGAGGCTGGGAGGGGGTGCGCTTTTGCCGTGCAACCCTGCTTTGCGCACTGCTCCTGTTTGGCACATCAGCGCACGCCGCCAACACCCCGCAAACCCTCGACGATTTCAGCCAACCCACCACCTGGCAGGCCACCGCCACCGACGACATCACCGCCACGTTGCGTCCCACCGACGGCCCACAGGGCAAGGCGCTGTGCCTGGACTTCAACTTCAATGGCGTCTCCGGCGGCGCTACCTTGCGTCGCACGTTGCCAATCTCGTTTCCCGCCAATTACGCGCTGTCATTCGATGTGCTCGGCACGATGCCGTCGAACGACCTGCAGTTGAAGCTGATCGACGACAGCGGCGACAACGTATGGTGGTATCGACGCGAGAACTACCAGCCAGGCGCCAACTGGCAGACGATCACCGCGCAGCGGCGCGATATCGAGTCGGCGTGGGGGCCCGCCAAGGATCGCACGCTGCGGAAAACCAGCTCGATCGAGTTCACGGTCTATGCCGGACAGGGCGGCAAGGGCACTTTGTGCGTCAGCCATCTGCGGCTGACGCCATTGCCGGCGGATCGCACCGGCGAACCGACAACCGCCGCCGTCACGCCGAACGCGCTGTTCCAGCAGCAGGCGCGACGTGCGCCACGCGGTGTCTATCCGCGCGGCTTCTCCGGCGAGCAGAGCTACTGGACCCTGGTCGGCGTGGATGGCGGCGCGAAACATTCGGCCTTGATCTCCGAAGACGGCGCGGTGGAAGTGCGCAAGGGCGGCTGGTCGATCGAGCCGATGCTGATCGACGGCCACCAGCTGATCGACTGGGCCACCGTGAAGACCACCCAGAGCCTGCTCGACGGCTATCTGCCGCTGCCGATGGTGCACTGGCAATCCGGCGAACTCGGGCTGGACACCAGCGTGTTCGCCAGCGGCACGCCGGCGCGCTCCGACCTGCTGCTGCAATACCGTCTGCGCAACGACGGCGCGCAACCACGCTCGCTCACGCTGGCACTGCTGGTGCGCCCGTTCCAGGTCAATCCGCCCACGCAGTTTCTCAACACCCCCGGCGGCATCAGTCCGATCCATGACCTTGTCTGGGATGGCCGGTCGCTGCAGGTCAATCACGAGCTGAGCGTCGTGCCGCTGCAGTCGCCCACCGCTTTCGTCGCCGGCGCCGATGCGGCCGACGCATTGCCACAACGGCTGGCCCGTGGCGAACAACCACGCGTCACGTCGCTGCACGACGATAGCGGCCATGCACAAGGCGCGCTGCTGTATCGGCTGACCGTGCCGGCGCACGCCAGCGTCACCGTGGGATTGGTGATGCCCAGCGACGACCAGCCATTCCAGCCACCGCACGACGCTGCGACGTGGCTGCAACAACAGCGCGAACAGATCGCCGCTGCATGGCGCGAAAAGCTCAACCACGTGAACCTGCAGCTGCCAGCGGCACAACAGGCACTCGTCGATACCGCGCGCAGTGCGCAGGCGCAGATGCTGCTGTCGCGCGACGGTCCCGCACTGCAACCGGGCACCCGCTCGTACGCTCGCACATGGATCCGCGACGGGGCGATGATGACCGAGGCCTTGTTGCGCAGCGGCCACACCGATGTCGCCGGCGAGTTCGTGCAGTGGTATGCGCCGCACCAGTTCAGTCAGGGCAAGGTGCCGTGCTGTGTCGACGCACGCGGTTCCGATCCGGTGCCGGAGAACGACAGCCAGGGCGAGCTGATCTTCGCGATCGCCGAGTGGTGGCGTTACAGCCACGACCGCGCTGGCCTGCAGCAACTGTGGCCTCAGGTCGAGCGCACGGTGGCCTATATGGACTGGCTGCGAGCCAGCGAACGCACGGCGGCGCAGAAGGCGAATGCGTTGTATGGCCTGATGCCGGCCTCGATCAGCCACGAGGGTTATTCGGCCAAGCCGATGCATTCGTACTGGGACGATTTCTGGTCGCTGGTCGGCTATGACGATGCGGTGGAGCTTGCCCATGCTTTGGGCAAGCAGGATGAGGCCACGCGCTACGCCGAATCGCGCAACCAGTTTCGTACCGACCTGCGCGCCTCGATCCTTGCCGCCGTGCAGCAGCACGGCATCGACTTCATCCCCGGCGCCGCCGAACTGGGCGACTTCGATCCGACTTCCACCACCATCGCGCTTTCGCCTGGCGACGCGCAGGACTGGTTGCCGCCGGCGCTGCTGCAGCAGACCTTCGAGCGTTACTGGCAGGGCTTCGTGGCGCGCCGCAACGGCAGCAAGACCTGGGATGACTACACTCCGTACGAATGGCGCAACCTGGCCGCCTTCGTGCGACTGGGCTGGCGCGAGCGCGTGCCGCAGCTGTTGAACTTCTTCATGGCCGACCGCCGCCCCGCGGCGTGGAACCAGTGGGCTGAAGTGATCGGCCACGATCCCCGCAAACCGCGTTTCGTCGGCGACATGCCGCATGCGTGGATCGCTTCGGATTTCCTGCGTTCGGTCTACGACATGTTCGCCTACGAACGCGGGCACGATCATGCGCTGGTGCTGGCTGCCGGAATTCCTGCCGCGTGGCTGCAGGGGCAGGGTATCGGCATAGAACGGTTGCGCACGCCGTACGGCGAGCTCAGCTACGCATTGCACGAACAGGACGGCGGACTTGAACTGCGCATCCCGGCCGGATTGAACGTGTCGCCCGGTGGACTGGTGCTGCCGTGGCCGTATGCCGGCAAGCCGAGCGGCAAGGCGTTGCTCAATGGCAAGCTGGTGACGTGGCGGGACGGGGAGATCGCGATACACGTATTGCCGGCGACGTTGAGGATCGAGCGGGCGCGCTGAAACTTTGCGGCGAGCACGCGCCCTCACCCCAACCCTCTCCCCCGAGGGGAGAGGGAGCAATCGATCAGAACTTGCCGGCGCGGAAGTCGGCGATCGCTTCGTGGATCTGCTCGGGCGTGTTCATCACGAACGGCCCGTAGCGCGCCACGCTTTCGTTGAGCGGCTTGCCGGCGACGACCAGCAGGCGTGATGGCTTGTCACCACCGAGCAGCTGCAGTTGCTCGCCTTCGGACAACACGCCCAACTCACTGCGTCGCAGTGATTCGCCACCGACCAGCGCCGATTCGCCTTCGAACACATAGGCGAAGCCGTGATGCCCGTTAGGCAGATCCAGTGTCAACGACGCACCCGGCTGCAAGCTGACGTCCAGATACACCGGGGCGGTAACGATGCCTTCGACCGGACCGGTCGCGCCGGCCAGCTCGCCGGCAATCACCTTCACTTCGACGCCGGCGGCCGGGTGCACCACCGGAATCCGCTCGGGGCCGATGTCCTGGTAGCGCGGCGCGGTCATCTTGTCCTTCGCCGGCAGGTTCACCCACAGCTGGAAACCCCACATCAGGCCGTTTTCCTGCTGCGGCATTTCCGAGTGCAGGACGCCGCGACCGGCGGTCATCCACTGCACGCTGCCGGGTGTGAGGTCGCCGCGGTTGCCGTGGTTGTCGCCGTGCTGCATGTGACCGGCCAGCATGTAAGTGACCGTCTCGAAGCCGCGATGCGGATGCTCGGGGAAGCCGGCGATGTAGTCGCCCGCGTCATCGGAGCGGAATTCGTCCAGCAGCAGGAACGGATCGAGCATGTCCAGCCCGGGCTGGCCGATGATGCGCTTCAGCTTCACGCCGGCGCCGTCTGACGTGTCGGTGCCGCGGATGCGGCGGGTGATGTGGCGATCACTCATGGTTTGCTCCGGTAAAGGATGATGGCCACCAAGATGGCCCCATCCCCGCGCTTATCCAAGCACCGGCACAGGAACGGATCGTTTCATCCCGGCTACAACACCGGGCCGACGCGGCGCGCCGACCCGACGTTCAATGCACCCAGTGGCCGCTGCGCTGACGCGGCGGGGCGTCACCATCGTCGTTCTTGTCCGGGCGCTGCTGCAGCACCATCGTTTCCACTTCCGCCTCGGTGGCCGGCTTGGCCTGCCAGTACTGGTTGACCGCGCCGAGCACGGCCGGCACCTGCGCCAGGCATTCGTCGTACTCCTCGTCGCTGAGCTTCTCGAACTCGGTATCGGCGCTGAGGATGCCTTCGTCCACCGCCAAGGCCATTACCGGGCCGAGCAGTTCCATCAGCTGCGGATCCTCGGACAAGCGGTTTTCCCACAGCGCCGCGCGCAGGTCGATGCCGCGACTGAAGCCTTCACACCAGCCGGCAGCCGACAGCATCGGGCCGGTTTCCAGCTCGACTTCACCAAGGATCGGTTCGTAGGCCTCGACATCGAGTTCGGCGCTGATCGAATCGTTGAGCTTGGCCAGCAACGCCAGCACGCGGTTGCCCTCGTCCTCGTCGGCAAACGGCTCGTGCAGCACTTCGTGCAGCCATTCGTCCGGCAGCACCAGCAAGGGACCGACCGCCAGCGCGCTGAGCAGGCCGTGGACGCCGTCCAGCAGCAGGTCGCCTTCGCCGGTATGCGCGCGCAGGTAGCGATCCAGTTCATCCAGTTCGTTGTCGTCCAGCGAGCTGGGCCATTCGGTTTTTGCGGTCATTTCAGTCAGATATCCAGTTCCAGCGTCACCGGCGTGTGGTCGGAAGGACGCTCCCAGCGACGCGGTTCGCGGTCGATCGCCGCCGCCGTGGCGGCGGATTTCAATGCCTCGCCGATCAGGATCAGATCGATGCGCAGGCCCATGTTGCGACGGAACGCGGCCTGCCGGTAGTCCCACCAGCTGTAATGTTCAGCGCCCGGCTCGAACAGCCGGAAGCTGTCGTGCAGGCCGAGATCGGTGATCGCCTTGAGTCCGGCACGCTCGGGCGGCGAGCACAGGATGTCTTCACCCCAGGCGACCGGGTCGTATACATCACGATCGTCCGGACAGATGTTGAAATCGCCCAGCACCACCAGGTTGGGATGACGCTCCAGCTCGCGGGCCAGGAATTCGCGCACCTTGGCCAGCCACTCCAGCTTGTAGGCGTATTTCTCGTCGCCGACCGCCTTGCCGTTGACCACGTACAAGTCGACCACGCGCAAGTTGCCGATGCTGGCGGCCAGAATCCGTCGCTGCGGGTCATCCAGCCCGGGAATATCGGTGACGATGTCGCTGAACCCGTCACGGGTCTGCTCGCGCGCCAGGATCGCCACGCCGTTGTAGGTCTTCTGGCCCGAATACACTGCGCGATAGCCGGCCGCGGCCAGCTCGTCGACCGGGAACTTCGCGTCTTCCAGCTTGGTTTCCTGCAACGCCACGATGTCCGGCTGCGCGTCGGCCAGCCACTGGGTCAGATGCGGCAGGCGCACCTTCAGCGAATTGACGTTCCACGAGGCAATCTTCATCGCGGCATTGTAAGGGAAGCGCCTGCGCGGGTTGCCTGCAAACGGGAAATGATCGCGCGTCGAATCAACCGGGTCGCTATCTCCCATGCCAGCCGAAACGGCGCCGCAGCACGGCTCATCCCGGCGAAAAACCGGATTTTGACGTAAGCGGCGGCCCGATATACATGAATTTATGCGGAAAACCCACCGGAACCTTGCATTCCGATGTATGCTGGGGAAGCAAGAGTCAGAGGCAACTCGGATTTCCTGCTCCTATTGCGGTCAAGTGCACTACGCTCCGAGCCGCAAACCATCCATGCTTCAAAGGTATAGTTACATGTCGGATCGTCAGAGCGGTACAGTCAAGTGGTTCAACGACGCCAAAGGTTTTGGCTTCATCACCCCGGAAAGCGGTGACGACCTGTTCGTGCATTTCCGCGCGATCCAGGGCACGGGCTTCAAGTCCCTGCAGGAAGGCCAGCGCGTCACGTTCATCGTCACCAAGGGCCAGAAAGGCCTGCAGGCTGAGGAAGTCCAGGTTGCCTAATTCCCTCGGGAATTGAGCGATCTTGAAAAGCCCGCTTCGGCGGGCTTTTTTTTGCCCTGAAAAACACATCGCGTCGTACCGCTGGACAAAACGGTACGACGCGACGGGATGACTCAGGCCAGACCGTGACTGCGCAACAGGGCCTCCGGCTGCGGCTTCCGGCCGCGGAACGCGATGAAGCTTTCCAGCGCGGGACGGCTGGCACCGACCGCGAGGAACTCGCGACGGAAACGGTCGCCTGTTGCGCGATCGATAACACTGCCATTTTCCCTGGCGTGTTCCTCGAACGCGCCGAACGCATCGGCACTCAGCAACTCGGCCCACAGGTAACTGTAGTAACCGGCCGCATAACCGCCGGCAAAGATATGGCTGAAACCGTGCGGAAACCGCTGCCACGCGGGTGGATGCAGCACGGCGACCTGCTTGCGCACGTTCTCCAGTACGGCCAGCGGGCGGGCGCCCTGGGCGGGGTCGTAGTCGAGATGCAGCAGGAAATCGAACAGCGCGAATTCCAGCTGGCGCACCAGGAACAGGCCGGCGTGGAAGTGGCGCGCGGCCAGCATGCGCTCGAACAGTTCATCCGGCAGCCTTTCGCCGGTTTCGTAGTGGAGGGCGAACAGATCCAGTGCCTGACGGTTCCAGCCGAAGTTCTCCATGAACTGGCTGGGCAGTTCCACCGCGTCCCATTCGACGCCGTCGATGCCGCCGATCGAGGGCAGCACGATCTCGGTGAGCAGGTGATGCAGGCCGTGGCCGAATTCGTGGAACAGGGTCAACACGTCGTCGTGGGTAAGCAGGGCCGGCTTGCCCTCGGTCGGCGGCGCGAAGTTGCAGGTGAGAAAGGCCACCGGCAGCTGGCGGGTTTCACCGTCGTCGAAGCGGGCGCGGCAGACATCCATCCACGCGCCGCCGCGCTTGCTGTTGCGCGCATACAGATCGACATAGGCGCCAGCGAATACGCGACCGTCCGCATCGCGCACGTCGTAATAACGCACGTCCGGATGCCACACGTCGACGCCGCCGCGTTCGGCCAATGTGATGCCGTAGAGTTTTTCGGTAAGCCCGAACAAGCCGTCGATCACCGCCGGCAACGGGAAGTACGGCTTGAGCTGCTCCTCGTCCAGCGCGTACTGCCGCTGGCGCAGCTTTTCCGAGGCGTAACCGACATCCCACGATTCCAGGTTGTCGAGCTTCAGCTCGGTGCTGGCAAATTCGCGCAGCGTGGCCAGCTCCCGCTGCGCCACCGGTTTCGCGCGGGTGGCCAGGTCATGCAAGAATTCCATCACCTCGGTCGGCGACGACGCCATCTTGGTCGCCAGCGATTCCTCCGCCGCGTTGGCGAAGCCGAGCAGCTGCGCGGCTTCGTGACGCAACGCCATGATCTTCTCGATGCGCGCGCTGTTGTCGAACTTGCCGGCGTTCGGGCCCTGGTCGGAGGCACGGGTCTGGTACGCCCAGTACACCCGCTCGCGCAGCCCGCGGTTGTCGGCATAGCTGAGCACGGCCTGCACGCTGGGCTGTTTCAGGGTCACCAGATAGCCGTCCAGATTCTGATCCTCGGCGTACTGGCGCAGCACCGCGCGACCGGATTCGGGGACGCCGGCAAGATCGCGCTCGTCGCTGATGTGCTCGTGCCACGCTTCGCTGGCATCGAGCACGGCGTTGGAAAATTCGGTGGAGAGTTTCGACAGTTCCACGCCGATCTCGCGGAAGCGCGAACGGGCCGGCTCTTCCAGCGCCACCCCGGACAATCTGAAATCGCGCAGCGCATGCTCGACCAGCGCACGTTCCGCGCGTGGCAACGTGGCGAAGTCCGGTGCATCGGCCAGCGCTTGCACCGCGGCGTACAGCGCGCGGTTCTGGCCCAGCTCGATCGCATGCTCGGTGAGCTTTTCCTCTGCCGGGCCATAAGCCTTGCGCAGCGCCTCGCTGTCGGCCACCGAATGCAGGTGGCTAACCGGCGCCCAGGCCCGCGCCAGCCGCTGCTCCAGCCGTTCCTGCGTGAGCATCACCGTGGCGAAATCACGCGGCGCACCGGGCGCCGTGAGCGCATCGATGCTGGAGCGGTAGTCGGCAAGAATCGTGTCGACCGCCGGTTCGACATGTTCCGGGCGGATCCGAGTGAATGCCGGCAAGGTGTCGTCGGCCAGCAATGGGTTGTCGTGAGTCATGAAAGCTCCTTGAGGCCGTCAGCGTGGCAACCGCAACCGCCGAAATCAAGCATGCCGTGCGATCCGGCCGGCGCCCCGGATTTCGCGTGACCACGCCGTTCTGTCATGGATCGCGCCGTAACCTTGCTGCCATGTCGCCAACGGATGTCACCGAACTGCTTGCGCACAGCGCCATGTTTGCGCAACTGGATGCCGCCGCGCGTGAAGCACTGGCCAGCGAAATGGTGTGGCTGGCACTGCCCGGCGGTCGGCCATTGTTCAAGTCCGGCGAGGTGGCCGATGCGCTTTATCTGCTGAAAAGCGGCAGCCTCGGCGTGTTCGACGACGGGCTGTCGGAGGATGCGGCCGAACTGGTCCAACTGATTGCTGCCGGCGAATGCGTGGGGGCGACCAGCCTGCTCGGCGGGGAACGACGCACCCGCACCGTGCGCGCATTGCGCGATTCCGAATTGCTGCGGCTCGATCGCGACGCCTTCGAAACACTCCTCGGACGCTACCCGCGCGCATTGCTTGGTGTCGCGCAGGTGGTGATCGAGCGACTGCAGCAACGCGACTCGGATGCCAGCCGTCCCGGCCTGCCGCGCACGTTCGCCATCCTGCCGGTGGATCGGTCGGTGCCGGCCCGTGTGCTGGCCATGCAACTGGGGCAGGCGCTGGAAACCTATGGCCGTTGCGCCGTGATCGACGGCGAGCTGGGTGCCGGCCGTAGCAGCGACTGGTTCGCCGAGCGCGAGGCGCAGTTGCGTTTCGTGATCTATCTGGATGCGAACGGCGACCCGTTGTGGCGGCAACGCTGCCTGCGTCAGGCCGATGTCCTGCTGTTGCCGGCGCTGGCCGCGCAGCCGGTGCGCGCCTGGCCGGAAGCTGCCCTGCTGGATCCACAGCGTACCGGCCACCGCTCGCGCCATCTGGTGCTGCTGCAGGCCGGCCACCAGGTCAGCCTCGGTTCGGCGCAGCGCTGGCGGGCGCCCTTCAGCGGCGAGCTGCGGCACCATCACGTCTGCAGTGGCGCCGACATCGCGCGGCTGGCGCGACTGGTCAGCGGGCATGGCCGCGGCCTCGTGCTGGCCGGTGGTGGCGCCCGCGGACTGGCGCATCTCGGTGTGCTGCGGGCACTCCACGAAGCAGGCCATGCGTTCGATGCGGTCGGCGGCACCAGCATCGGCGCGATCATCGGCGCCGGCATGGCCTGCGGCTGGGAACTCGATGCGATGACGGAAACCTTCCGCCGCGCCTTCGTGCAGGGCCGTCCGCTGTCGGACTGGACGCTGCCGCTGGTGGCGATGACGCGCGGGCGGCGCGCTTCGCTGATGCTGCGGCGCACCTTCGGCGCACTCGAGATCGAGGATCTGCCGCTGCCGTATTTCTGCGTCTCCACGCAATTGTCCGGCGGTGGCATGGCAGTGCATCGACGCGGTCCGCTGTGGCTGTGGCTGCGCGCATCCAGCGCAATTCCCGGCGTCTTGCCGCCGGTACTGCATGAGGGCCGCGTCCATGTCGACGGTGCACTGGTCGACAACCTGCCGACCGACGTGATGGCCGCCGACGGTATTGTCCATATCACCGCGCTGGATATCCGCGCCGATATCGCGCTGCTCACCACCGCCGAGGAATCAGCCACGCCGCCATTGTGGCGTCTGCTGCTGCAACGGCGGCAGGCTATCCGTCGGCCGGGTCTGATCTCGACGCTCGTGCGCGCCGGCATGGTCAACGGCGAGACCGCGAGCGAGCAGCGCCGCGCGCGCGCCGACCTGCTGATCACGCCGCTGCTGGATCACATCGGCATGCTCGACTGGAAGGACTGGCAGCGCGCGATCGATGCCGGCTACCGGCACACGATCGAGGTACTCGAAGCCCGCGCACGCGACGGCGCGACGACGGTTACCATGCACCCATGAATTCTTTGCGCAGCTACAAGGGCATCACGCCCACCCTCGGTGAGCGCGTCTACGTCGATCCGGCCGCCAGCGTGATCGGCGACGTGGTGCTCGGCGACGACGTCTCGATCTGGCCTGGCACGGTGCTGCGCGGCGACGTCAACCACATCCGCGTCGGCGCCCGCACCAGCATCCAGGACGGCAGCATCGTGCACGTCGCCCACGCCGGTCCCTACGGCCCGGGTTTCCCGTGTCTGATCGGCGAGGGCGTCACCATCGGCCATGCCGCCGTGGTGCACGCCTGTACCATCGGCGACTACTGCCTGATCGGCATGCATGCCAGCGTGCTCGATGGCGCGGTAGTGCAGAAGTACGGTTTCGTCGGCGCCGGCGCACTGATCCCGCCGGGCAAGGTGGTCGGCGAACGCGAGCTGTGGCTGGGCAACCCGGCGAAATTCGTGCGCCTGCTCAGCGACCGCCAGATCGAGCAGCTGCATTACTCGGCCGACCATTACGTGCGGTTGAAGGACGAGTACCTGGCCTCCGCCTGAGAGTTGGTGGCGTGCCGCGCCAGTGCGATTGCTGCACGGGCGATCCGTCGGTCACATGGCTTGCGCGTGCGCGGCCTGCTGGATCCGTTCCGCTTCCGCCTCATGTTGCTTGGTCACCATATTGCGCGCCGCAGAGAGTTTGCCGCCGAGCAGGGCGAGGGTGAAGTTGTTGCTGTCGAACTCGCGCAGCAGGTCGATTTCCCGGCGTGCCTCTTCAAGGTCGTTCTGGTTGATGGTGCGCTCGATCTCCACCGCGGCGCGCGGGAAGGATTCGCGCAATGCGTCCTGCGCTGCCGGGTTCTTCGGCTCCAGTTGCAGCACGCTGAGGTAGAACTCGTAGGCATTGCTGCCAGCGGGCGCCACCAGGCGGCCATCGTGCATCGCGTCGCGGGCCAGTCCGAGCAGGATGCCGGTGCCACTTTGCGCATCGTCTGCCGGCGTATCAGCCGCCGCCGCAGTCGGCGACCCGGCGGGGCCGTACGAGGCATTCGCCATGGCGCGGCTGTACCAGAAGATGCCGCCGGCGGCGGTCAGCACCAACACGGAAATGAGGGCAAGCGCGTATCGCTGCGATACGGAGAAATGGAAACGGGGCATGACACCTGCTGCGTGAACGATCGCCGCGCGCAGGATGGTCCGTCATCGACGTGCTCCCGGCGGATTCCGCCACGTTAGCCCGCTTGTGTTGCAGCCTTGTGGCTGCACGGCATCAACGCGAGGCCGTGGCCTGCTCCAGCTGCGTCAGCCAAACCAGTGCATGCATGCGATCCGCACCGCACATTACCGGCTCGGCACGCAGGCTGCTGCATACCGCCGGGCGCTCGGGCCGGCCGAAGATCGCGCAGCGGTTGTCGTCCGTCAGCTGGATGCAGCGAACGCCGGCGGGCTTGCCACCCGGCATGCCGGGGATCGGCGAACTGATCGACGGCGCGATGCAGCAGGCGCCGCAACCGACCCGGCAGGTCAGCACGCTCATGTCGCCGGCTGGCGCAAGGATTGATACACAGGCTCGGTGTCCGGTCGCTGGCCGTGCCACAGCTCGAAGGCATCGGCCGCGGTTTCCACCAGCATGCCGAGCCCGTCGAACGCGTAGCGCGCGCCGGCGGTCTTCGCCCACGCCAGGAAGCTGGCGGCTGCCGCGCCATAGGACAGGTCGTAGCAGAGCGCGCGCGCACCGAGCAGCGAGAACGGCAGTTGTAGCGACACGCCCAGCACACCGGCCGAGGTCGCGTTGACGATCAGGTCGTAGCTGCCGATGCTGGCGAGGTCTTCCCAGTAACGCGTATGGGCGCGCGCCGGTTCGCCGATCGCATCGGCCAGCGCGTCGGCCGCTTCCGGCGAGCGGTTGACGATGGTCAGTGTCTCCACGCCGGCATCCAGCAGGTTCCACGCCACGCCATGCGCGGCGCCGCCGGCACCGAGCAGCAGCGCGGTATGGCCGCGCAGATCCATGTCATGACGCTCGGTCAGGTCGCGCACCATGCCGGCGCCGTCGGTGTTGTGCGCGGCGAGACGGCCATCAGACAGTGGCGTCAGCACGTTCGCGCTGCCGGCGCGGCTGGCGGCTTCGCTGTGCGTATCCGCCAGCGCAAACGCGGCGGCCTTGTGCGGCAACGTGACGTTCGCACCGCAACCACCCTCGGCAAAGAAGCGTTGCACCGCTACGGCGAAATCGGCCGGCGTCGCATCGATCGTGCGGTAGTCGAGCGCGATGCCGAACTGCTGCGCGAACGCGCGGTGGATCTGCGGCGACAGGCTGTGGCCGATCGGATGGCCGAACACGGCGAATTGGGCGGGTTGCATGTGGATTCCCTGATGGTTGCTGACATGCATTCTACAAGCCGCGGCTTTCGCGAAATCGGTGGGAGCGACTTCCGTCACGATGCTCTTGCTGTTTCACGGCGAGAACTATCGCGACGGAAGTCGCTCTCCCAGGCAACAGAAGACAAGTCGCAACCTGTGAGATGACGTCCGCGCAATCTGCGGCCATCACCGCCGCAAGGACACAGCCCATGCACACGCAAGTCCTGCCTTCCCCGCACCATCAACGCCTGCTCGGCGCCGCTTTTTTGTGGCTGCTAAGTGGCGGTGTGCTGCTGCTGACCACGCTGGTTCCGCTGCATACCGAACTGCTCGGCTGGACGCCGGCGTTCTGGCTGCTCGGCGCACCGCTGGTCGTGTTGCTGGTGCTGGAGCCGGCGCTGCCACGTCTGTTGCTGCTGGCGTCATGCCGGCCACGGCGGCGTGCCGTGCATGGCCTGATCTGGCACTGAGGGCTCAGCCGACGACACCCTGCCGCTTGCGCTCCATCCGGCGCAGGAACTCCTGCATGATGCGCAGATACAGTTCGTCGCCGAGATGGGCATCCTCGACGCCAGCGTCGATCGACGGGTTGTCGTTGACTTCGATCACCACCGGCTTGTTGCCGACCTGCTTCAGGTCGACGCCATAGAGTCCGTCGCCGATCGGCTGGGTCGCCTTAAGCGCCAGCTTGACCACTTCGGCCGGCGCGTCCTTCACCGCGATCGTCTCGAAGCCGCCGGACTTCGCGGTGCCCTTGGCGCCGTGGTTGTAGATCTGCCAGTGGCCACGCGACATGTAGTACTTGCACGCATACAGCGGTTCGCGGTTGAGCACGCCGATGCGCCAGTCGAAATCGGTGGGGACGAACTCCTGCGCCAGCAGCAGGGCGCTGTGCTGGAACAGACCGCTGGCCGCCTGCGCCAGCGCCTCTTCGTCTTCGACCTTGACCACGCCGCGCGAGAACGAGCCGTCGGGAATCTTCAGCACCAGCGGAAAGCCGAGCTTGCCGACGACTTCCTTCATGCCCTTGCTGTCGTCGCGGTAAAGAATCTCGGTGCGCGGCACGGCCAGCTTGCGCGACACCATCAGGTCGTTGAGGAAGATCTTGTTGGTACAGCGCAGGATCGAGGTCGGATCGTCGATCACCACCATGCCTTCCTTCTCCGCGCGATGCGAGAAGCGGTAGGTGTGGTTGTCGCTGGCGGTGGTCTCGCGAATGAACAGGCCGTCGTACTCGGCCAGCCGCTGATAGTCGTTCTTGCCGATCGGGTCGACCTCGATGCCGAGCTCCTTGCCGGCCGCGACGAACGCCTTCAGCGCCTTCTTGTTCGACGGCGGCATCTGTTCGGCCGGATCGACCAGCATGGCGATGTCGTAGCGGTACAGCTTGCGCGCGCGCGGCTTGCGCCACAGTTTCTTGGAGAAGCGGTCGAGCTCCTCGGCGAACGCATCTTCCTGCGCGTCGTCCAGCGTCTGCAGGCCGACCGGCTTGATCGAGCTGACCTGCCACACGCGGTCGCGCTCGAACTCGATGCGCAGCAGCGGGCAGGGGAACGATTCGAACACCTGCCGCGCCAGGTCCTGCAGCGCCGGATAGGCGGTCTCGCCGAAGTAGACCAGGATGCCGAAGTCGGTGGTGTCGCGGCCGCCGGCCGGAAGAAAATTCGTGAGCTTGGTATTGAGGTCCTCGATGTCCACGCCGTACAGCGAGCGCCGGCGCAGATCGTTCACCGTGCGCACCGACGGCATCACCTTGTGCCCGCGCGCCTCGGCCAGCAGCGACACGTAGTAACCGGTGCCGAGGTACTTGTAGCTGCGGCACAGGTTGATCACGTGGGTACGTTCGTCGTCGCCGCCGACCGGCTCGCGCAGGTAATCCATCGCGCTCATCACGTCGACGGACGGGTAGTACGAGCCCCAGTCGGAGGCTTTTTCGACAACGATGACCAGACGGGTCATGACACCACTCAGGCGATGCAGCTGCGGCGGGAGGGCCCTGCGGCGGCAGGGCGGAATGCACAAGTCGCGCAGTTTGGCACAGGGCCGCCGATGCACAAGCGAAAGCGCTGAAGCTCGACTAAACGACATCCGACACCGGCAGGACAGAAAGCACGGGCTCTTCATGGCGGCGGCTGCCAGCAGGTTGTCTTTCGACAACCTGCTGGTGCGATCCACGGATGGATCGCTCGCGAATCAAGCATGCACATGGTTGATACGTCGGAGCCGAGTCCCGGCGTGTATCGGACTCGGCGAGTTGGAGAAGGGCTGGATAGCCCTTCTCCAACAACCTGCTATCGTCCGCGCGTGTCGATCAACCCGCCCATCTTCCCCACCACGCCGCGCGACGCGCAGCGCAGGATCCCCAAGTCCGGCATGCACCCACTTCCCGCTACCGCCAGCGTGCGCGTTCGCCGCGCCGAAACATCCGACCTCGATGACCTGGTGATGCTGGAAGACCGCACCTTCGACAGCGACCGCATGAGCCGCGACCAGTACCGTCGCCATCTCGACAGCGACTCCGCGCTGGTACTGGTGGCCAGCGCCAACCACCGCAACTTCCTCGGCACCGCCGTGCTGTTCTTCCGCAAGCGCAGCGGCGTGGCGCGGCTGTACTCGCTGGCCACCCAGCCCGAAGCCCGCGGCAAGGGCGTCGGCACCGCCCTGGTCGAAGCCGTCGAAGCCGCCGCCCGCCAGCGCCGCTGTCGCGTGCTGCGACTGGAAGTGCGCACCGACAATCACAGCGCAATCAAACTCTACGAACGACTCGGCTATCGCCGCATCGGCGCACTGCCGGCTTACTACCAGGATGGCGCGGATGGCTGGCGCTACGAGAAGCTGCTGGGCTGAGCGAGTGCCGCTTTGCCATGCGTGTCCGGCGCTTCCAATCGCGGCATTGCCGCTTCAAGCGGCGTGCGTGCCACTGGCGGATGGCAATGTTGCCGGATAAGGCGGCAACCGCGCCGGTTTTTCTCGCGCCACCGACACCTGTACCATCAAGGTTGCCGCTTGAAGCGGCATCAGCTCCGCTTTCGACGGCATCGTTGGCGAAAAAAGCGGCAACGCTGACAGGTTGAGCGGGGAAGCCGCCGCTTCAGGTGATGCCTTTGCCACTGGATGCGTCGTATTGATGTCCTTGACCGCAAGCATCGCTTGCTGAACGATCCAAACCATCTCCCGGTTTTGGGCTCTAAGTAAGACGTTAGCCCATGTCAGATAACTCGATGACGCTTGGCTTTAAGGGCCTCCTATATCTTATCAACGCGCCAAACAAACGCGCGGCGCAAAAGATCTGCCGAGATCTTTTGGTTGAGAGCCAAGATCTGTTCGAGTTGATTCTTGCTGGAAGGTACGGCCTCCTTCAGCCTTACCAGTACGCATGCCACTTCTCGGATTACACCCCTTCGCATGTCATTCCAACATCGGAACAAATTTCTGCTCTGTCGCAACATGGATCTGGTGCGTTCACAGGCAAAGCAAAGACGGCCGTAACTAAGCTGTTCCAAGCGCTCAAAGATCGGCGCATGTTCGCTGCCCACCTCTTCTACCTAAAAGAGCACGACTATTGGTCACTCTTCTACTTTGATCAGCGCGACCGCTCGGAATTCGGCAACCACTGGGAAATTGGGGGATCACACATACACTACTCATCTGAGGCTTTCACTCAGAACTCGATGCAGTCTATGTGGCAAAGCGTCTGTCAGCTTCAGCCCTCCCCTCCTAGTGCAGAGCATATTCGTTACCGTAACTCACACTCTGAGGGCTAACGAATCCGTAAGAGACTTCCTCACTAACCACCCAACGGCTGCCCGATTCTTCGCTCGGTCGCCTCGTCCGGCCTTGCCACCAGCGCGCCGGTGCGCATCAGGCTGACGCTGTAGTGGCCCTGGTCGACCAGCGGCAGGAACGCGCCGCTGCCGTAGACGGTGTCGACCTCGGGCAGCCACTTCGGATACTGCTTGCTGAGGGTGAGCAGATCGAACGTGCCGGCTTCGCCGAAGCTGATCACGGTGCGTGGCGCGCTGGCTTCCTGCACGGCATCGTCGTAGCGACCGGACAGGCGGTCGAGCCGGTATAGCGGCGGTACGCCGGCCAGCAGCGCGGGCAGCTTCCACTTCAGCACTACCGCCTCGATGCGCCAATCGTCGCCGGACAGCTGTACCTGGCGTGTGCTGCCGTCGGGCCAGGTGAGGGTGAGCGCCCAGCGCTGCGGCGACAGGATGCGGGCGTCGATGTCGACCACCGGTGCTTCCTCGCCGAGCAACCGGTAGCCGCGCAGTGCGGCACCGGTACCGGCCAGCAGCAAGGTCAATGCGAAGAAGGCCACACACAGCAGCGCGCGCCAGCTGGCCGCCAGGTGGCGGCGGTTGTGCAGGTGGTGGCGCAGTACCACCAGCTGCACCAGTGTGATCAGCGCAAAGACCACCGCCAGTACCAGCAGCACGGTCATCGGCATGCGCAACAGCGTGCTCCAGTCCATCGTGATTCCCTCACCGCATCGGCGTGCGATTTGTGCACGCATCATAACGGGCGACGCCCGGAGGCTGCGGCCGATGAAGCAGGCATCGCTATACTGCGGTCGTCCCAAGGAACCCTCGCCATGCACCGATCCCTCCTGCTGCTGCCGTTCTGTCTCGTTGTCGCCATGCTTGCCGGTTGCGGCAACAAGGGTCCACTGACGTTGCCGCCAACCAAGCCCGCGGCGACAACGGCGCCGACGAAGCCGGCCGCGCCGGCCACCGCAGCCACCGTCGACACGCCTGCCAACGGCCAGTACTGAACGCGATCCCGTCATGCAGCTGCGCTTCTCGAAAATGCACGGCATCGGCAATGACTTTGTCGTGCTGGATTGCCGACATGACAGCTTTGCGCTGGATACGGCGCAGATCCGCGCGCTGGGCGATCGGCATACCGGCGTGGGCTTCGACCAGCTGCTGAGCGTGGAGCCGGCGCGCGATCCGTCGTGCGCGTTCTACTACGGCATCTGGAATGCCGATGGTTCGCCGTCGGGCCAGTGCGGCAATGGCGTGCGCTGCGTGGCGGCGTGGCTGCATCGCGCCGGCGCGCTGGCGCTGGGTGACAGCGTGATGATCGAGAGCCCGTCCGGGCCGGTGACGGTACGCCTGCTAAGCGCGAATGAAGTCACCGTGGACATGGGCGAGCCGATCTTCGAACCGGCGCGGATTCCATTCGCAACCGAAGCGGCGGCGGATTGCTACGAGATCCGCGTGGGCGACGACACGCTGCAGATCGGCGCCGTGTCGATGGGCAATCCGCATGCGGTGATGGTCGTGACCGACCTGGCCGATCCGGCGCTGCAGCGGCTCGGTCCGCTGCTGTCCAGTCATGAACGCTTTGCGCAGGGTGCCAATACCGGCTTCGTGCAGCAACTCGATCGCAGTCACCTGCACCTGCGTGTGCATGAGCGTGGCGCCGGTTGGACGCACGCCTGCGGCACCGGCGCCTGCGCGGCGATGGCGGTGCTGCATCAGCGCGGTGAAGTCGATGACCGCGTGCAGGTGGAATTGCCCGGCGGCACGCTACGAATCGACTGGGCGGGCCCCGATCACGCGCTGTGGATGACCGGCCCGGCCGCGTTCGCGTTCGAGGGCGAGTGGACGGTTCCGGCACAGCCCGCCTGACGCGACGGTTGAAGCGCGCCCGCGTCCATCGCACACTCCAGCCAGCCGGCGCGCTCTTTCCGCACGCCCGTAACGGTTCGAGGACACCTTCGCATGACCGCAACAACCCTGCTCGACGATGCCACCCAGGCCCGTGTGGTCGCCGCCTATCTGAAACGCCACCCGGAATTCCTCAGCGAATATCCCGACCTGGCCGCGAAACTGACGATGCCGCGCGAGCAGGGCGCGGTGTCGTCGCTGGCGGTGTATCAGCTGCAGAGCCTGCGCGACAAGAACGCCGAACTGGAACGCCGGCTGGCCGAGCTGATCGAGATCGCCGCCGAGAACGAGAAGCTGATGGAACGCGTGCACGCGCTCACCGTGGCGCTGCTGCGCGCGAACACGATGGAGGTGACCGCACGCAGCGTGGTCGCCAAACTCAGTGCGGATTTCCACACCGAGCAGGTGCGCCTGGTGCTGTTCGGCGATGAGCCGCAGCTGCCACGTGCCGAGTGGTTGCAGCAGATCAGTGGTCCCGAAGCCATGCCGGAGTTTGCCGAGTTCCTGCATCAGAATGAACCAGTGTCCGGGCGGCTGTCGGCTGAAAAGCTCAACCGGCTGTTTGGCGTGGCCGCCGGCGAGATCCGTTCGGTCGCGATGATGCGACTGGGCGACTCCGGCATGCTGGCAATCGGCAGTCACGATCCGGATCGCTTCCAGCCCGGCATGGGTACGCTGTTCCTGAAGATGATCTCGGCCACCATCACCGCCGCGTTGGCGCGCTCGCGGGATATCTCCTGAGCCGGCGATGACGCCTGAACAACAGGTCGACTTCTGGCTTGGCCGCCTTGCCGACGAGCGGCACGCGTCGCCGCATACGGTTTCCGGCTATCGCCGCGACCTCGCCAAGTTGCTGCGCTTCATGCAGGCGCAGCAGCTGAGCTCATTCGACACGCTGGATGCGAACCGGATGCGCACGTTTGTCGCCAGTGAGCACCGCGCCGGCCTCGCGCCGAAAAGCCTGCAACGTCTGCTGTCGTCCTGCCGCAGCCTGTTTCGCCAGCTCAACCGCGAAGGGCAGCTCGCCGGCGATCCGCTGCTCGGCGTGCGCGGCCCCAAGGTGCGTCGCAAACTTCCGCAGGTACTCGATGTCGATGAAGCCAGCGCGCTGGTCGAGACCGACAGTGGCGGCAAGCTGGCGGTGCGTGACCGCGCGATGCTGGAGCTGTTCTATTCCAGCGGTCTGCGTCTGTCCGAACTGGTCGGCCTGCGCTGGCTCGATCTGGATCTCGATGGCGGCGAAGTACGCGTCCTAGGCAAGGGCAGCAAGACCCGCATCGTGCCGGTCGGACGCCATGCGATTGCCGCGCTGCGTGCACTCGGCGCGGAAGTGGGCATGCAGGCCGACAGTCCGATCTTCCGCGGCCGCGGCGGTGCGCCGATCAACCCCCGGACGATCCAATTGCGCATGAAGGCGCTGGCGCTGCAGCAGGGCATCCCCAAGCACATCCATCCGCATCTGTTGCGGCATACCTTCGCCAGCCACATGCTGGAATCCTCCGGCGACCTGCGCGCGGTGCAGGAGCTGCTCGGTCACGCCGACATCGCCACCACGCAGATCTACACGCACCTGGACTTCCAGTACCTGGCCAAGGTCTACGATGCCGCGCATCCGCGCGCACGGCGCAAGTAAGTGCGAAACTGTCCTCCTGCACTGAACGGAAAAGCCTCGGGCACGTCGCAATAAGCCTCCGGAAAGATTCCCCCGCGAAAATGCGGTACTACAACCCTCCAGGCACCAGCGAACGTGACCCCTTCGGAAATACCACTTTCCGTCACAGTGCCCGCTGTGATCGATCACGAGGTGCCTCCGACGCATCGGCACCTGCTGGGCGTAGGCGAACTGCCTCCGCGCGATATTTTCCGCATCCTGCTGCTGCGTCCCAACCATCGGCTTGGCAATACGCTGCTGCTGACTCCGTTGCTGACCGAGCTGGAGCGGCGCTATCCCGGTGCCGAGGTTGATCTGGTCACCGGTTGCGAAGCTGCCGACGATGTGTTCGCCGGGTTTCGCCAGGTGCGCCACATCCATCAGCTGACCCGGCGACCCGGCCATCATCCCGTACATCTGTTGCGCACCCTGCTGCGCCTGCGGCGCAACCGTTACGACCTGGCGATCGACAGCACCCGCGGCTCGCGCTCCGGCCGGCTGCTGCTTTTCCTCAGCGGTGCCCGCCATCTGCTTGGCCTGCCCTCCAGCAAGCGCGAGCTGCGCGATGGCGGCTCGGCCTGGCAGGCCGCGCTGACCCACGCGCCCAGCCACTTTTCGCTGGACGGCGTATACGCGCTGCGCTGTGCGTTGGGGTTGCCTTTCATGGATCAGGACAACACTTGGCCACCGATGCGCATCCACCTGCGCGCGGAAGAACTGGCGTGCGGCCGCACCTTGCTGACCGACCTGCTCGGACATGCACCCGATGGTGATCATCAGGTCATCGCGCTGTTCCCGAATGCCACCGGCAACAAGCGCCTTGATGGTGAATGGTGGCTGGCCCTGGCCGATGCGTTGACTGCGGCTCACCCGCAAATACGCTTCATCGAGATGCTTCCCGCGCATGGCCAGTCACAACTGCAGCTGCGCTTTCCCGCCTTTTATTCCAGCAACGTGCGCCGGATGGCGGCCCTGCTTGCGCAGTGCAATGGCTACATCAGCGCCGATTGCGGCGTGATGCATCTGGCCTGCGCCGCCGGCGTGCCCACGCTGGGACTGTTCACGCGGGACAACCTGACCCGTTATCGCCCGCGTGGTCCGCATGACGAAGCCCTGTGCGTGGCCGACCGCACGCCGGCCGAAGTGGCCGCGGCGGCAGCACCGTTCCTGCAGGCCCTGCCGCGCTGAGGCCAGCAGGCATCGTTCATCGCTTGCAATCGGCGCGGCCGATCCACATCTAGTCGGCTCCTCCCGGAGCCAGACAGCATCATGGAATCTTTTCACGCCACCACCATCGTCTGCGTGCGTCGCGCCGGCCGGGTCGTGATCGGCAGCGACGGCCAGGTCACCCTGGGCAACACGGTGATGAAGGGCAATGCGCGCAAAGTGCGCCGGCTCGGCAAGAGCGGTGATGTCGTGGCCGGTTTCGCCGGCGCCACCGCCGACGCGTTCACCCTGTTCGAACTGTTCGAGCAAAAGCTGGAGAAGCACAACAACAACCTCACCCGCGCCGCGGTGGAAATGGCCAAGGAATGGCGCACCGACCGCCGCTTCGGCCGCCTCGAGGCGATGCTCGCAGTGGCCGACAAGGAGACGTCGCTGCTGATCTCCGGCAATGGCGACGTGGTGGAACCCGAACACGGCCTGATCGCGATCGGTTCCGGCGGCCCGTTCGCGCAATCCGCGGCGATGGCCCTGCTCGAAAACACCGAACTGGATGCGCGCACCATCGTCGAGAAGGCGCTGAAGATTGCCGGCGACATCTGCATCTACACCAATCACAACGTGTCGATCGAAGAACTGTGATGAGTAGAGCAGGGAACGGAGGATGGGGAACGGGGATCATGCAGTCCGCCGCAATCCTCCGCTCCCTGTCCTGATCCCATCTCCTCAGCGCTCGCTTCTGCATCCATCTCCCAGCAGCCCGAAACCCACACGTTCCCTGTTCCCCGTTCCCCGCTTTCCCAAAGAAGCAAGCCATGTCCGAATTGACCCCCCGCGAAATCGTCAACGAACTCGACCGCTACATCATCGGCCAGCACGACGCCAAGCGCGCCGTGGCAGTGGCGCTGCGCAGCCGCTGGCGGCGCATGCAGCTGGAGCCGGGCATGCGTGAGGAAGTGACGCCGAAGAACATCCTGATGATCGGCCCGACCGGCGTCGGCAAGACCGAGATCGCGCGCCGACTGGCCACCTTGGCGAACGCGCCGTTCGTGAAGGTCGAGGCGACCAAGTTCACCGAGGTCGGTTACGTCGGCAAGGATGTCGAATCGATCATCCGCGACCTCGCCGATGTAGCGTACAAGCTGACCCGCGAGCAGGCGGTGAAACGCGTGCGCACGCAGGCCGAGGATCGCGCCGAGGATCGCATCCTCGATGCGCTGCTGCCGCGCCGGCAGACCACACCGACCGATTGGAGCCATGATGCACCGGCACCGGCGATCGACAGCGACACCCGCCAGAAACTGCGCAAGCAGCTGCGCGAAGGCACGCTGGACGAGCGCGAGATCGAGCTGGATTTCGCCATGAACGTGGGCGTGGAGATCATGTCGCCGCCCGGCATGGAGGAAATGGGCGCGCAGCTGCGCCAGATGTTCCAGAGCATCGGTGGCGCCAAGACGCAGCAGCGCAAGCTGGCGATCAAGCTGGCGCGGCCGCTGCTGATCGACGAGGAAGCCGGCAAGCTGCTCAATGACGAAGAGATCCGCGCGCAGGCGATGGAAGCGGCCGAGCAGAACGGCATCGTCTTCATCGACGAGATCGACAAGGTGGCGCAGCGCGGCGACCACGGCCACGCCGGCGTCAGCCGCGAAGGCGTGCAGCGCGACCTGCTGCCGCTGGTGGAAGGCTCCACCGTCTCCACCAAGTACGGTCCGATCAAGACCGACCACATGCTGTTCATCGCCTCGGGCGCGTTCTCGCTGGCCAAGCCGTCCGACCTGATCCCGGAACTGCAGGGTCGCCTGCCGATCCGCGTCGAGTTGTCCGCGCTCAGCGTGGACGACTTCAAGCGGATCCTGCGCGAGCCGCACAACGCGCTGACCAAGCAGTACACCGCGCTGCTGGCCACCGAAGGCGTCGGCCTGGAGTTTGTCGACAGCGGTATCGACCGGCTGGCCGAGGTGGCGTTTCAGGTCAACGAGCGCACCGAGAACATCGGCGCACGCCGGCTGCATACGGTGATGGAACGTCTGCTGGAGAAAATTTCCTACGAGGCTGCGGACAAGTCCGGCGAAAACTACAAGATCGACGCCGAACATGTGGACAAAACGCTTGGTGGCCTGGTCCAGAACGAGGATCTCAGCCGCTACATCCTCTAACCTCCAGGCGCTAACAAGCCGATTACCCCGATCTGTTAAAATGGCCGCCGTGAGCAACATCATCGAACTGAAAAATACCGGCCAGCGCGCTCAGCTGCGTGAAGCGCAGCAGAAGCAGACGCTGGTGCGGCTGTGGCGCGAGGATCTCGAGCACGGCAGCTTCTGCGGTTACGTAGGCGGTGTCGGGCGCGAATTCTTCCTGCTCTGGGTGGTCGGCGACGGCATCACCTACGACGGCATGTACGTGATGCGCCACCGCGACATCTCCGAACTGGAATCACCGGACAAGCACCACGTGTTCTTCGAGAAGGCGCTGGCGCTCAAGCACATCCTGCCACGGCCGCCGCGCGGCTTTCCGCTGGACAACATCCGCGAAGTGATCCAGGCCGCCGGCGCCCAGGCACCGGTGATCGGCGTGCACGTGGACAGCGAGGACGAAGCCGAGGTCTGCTACATCGGCCGGCTGGTCAGCGTCGAGGAAGACGGTTTCAACATGCAGGAACTCAGCCCCGACGCGGAGTGGATGCGCGAAGCTTCGTTCTTCTCGTGGGACGAGGTATCCACCGTCAGCATCGAGGACAGCTACGCGCAGTCGCTGCTCGCCGTGGCCGGTGCGGCGCCGGCGCTGCTGCCCGGTGACAGCGACAGCGGCATCGGCCGCGTCCCATCTCCCTGACAGCCTTGATCTGCTCCCTCCCTGCAACACAGAGGAGGGTTTGGTTGGGTAGGGTTGCTCTTTGCCCAGCCGACGATTTCAGCTCGCCCCACCAGCGGTTAAGCTCACACGCCCACAGTGAAGCCAGCGCGTCACGGCGGAGAACAACCCATGACACGCATCGTCGTCGTCGGCAGCATCAACATGGATCTGGTCACCCAGGCGCCGCGTTTCGTCGGCCCCGGCGAGACCATCCTCGGCGAACGCTTTCTGACCGTGCCCGGCGGCAAGGGCGCGAATCAGGCGGTGGCCGCGGCCCGGCTTGGCGCCGAAGTGGCGCTGGTCGGCGCCACCGGCGATGACGCGTTCGGGCGGCAACTGCGCCAGGGCCTAGCCGCCGAAAACATCGATCTCAGCCACACCACCCAGTTCGACGATTGCGCCAGCGGCACCGCCTCGATCACTGTCGCCGGCGGCGAGAACCAGATCATCGTGGTACCTGCCGCCAACGCGCGCATCACACCCGCGCAGGTCGAACAAGCGCAGGCGCTGATCGCCCGCGCCGACGTCGTGCTGGTGCAGATGGAGATTCCGCTGGAAACCGTGGAAGCCACCTTGCGCCTCGGTCATCGACTCGGTGTGCCGGTGATCCTCAATCCCGCACCCGCGCAGAAACTTCCCACCGAATGGCTGCAGCTCGCCCGCTACGTCACGCCGAACCAGCACGAGCTGGCGATCCTGCTGGGCGCCGATCCGGCTGAAGATTTCCGCGCGTTGATGCAACGCGCACCGTGCCCCGTAGTGCTCACTCGCGGTGCCGAAGGCGCGTGGTGTCGCGAGCAGGGTGAACCGATCCATCAACGCGGATTCAACGTCGCGGTGGTCGACAGCACCGGCGCCGGCGACACTTTCAACGCGGCTTTGGCGGTGTTCCTGCACGAAGGTCTGCCTGTCGCCGTACGCAAGGCCTGCGCGGCTGCCGCGTTGTCGGTCGGCAAGCTCGGTGCACAAGCTGGCATGCCGACCTTGCACGAGGTCGAGGGGCTGCTCGCGCAACAACCCGGCTGATCACTTGCCGATGCAGAACGAGCCGAAGATCGCCCCCAGCAGATCGTCGCTGGTGTAGCTGCCGGTAATTTCGCCGAGCGCATGCTGGGCCTGGCGCAGTTCCTCGGCGGCGAGTTCGCCGGCGCGGCTGCCGGCCAGTACATGGGCGGCCTGATCGAGATGCAAGGTGACTTGCTGCAGCGCCAGCACATGCCGGCGGCGCGCGCTGAAGGCGCCTTCGCCGCTGCCGGCGCCGGCCAGTTGCTTGAGTTCATGGCGCAGCGTGTCGAGGCCGCTACCGGTTTTGGCCGACGCCCACAGCCAGCGGACGTCGTCGCGACGTTCGCTGTGCGGAACGATCTCGTCGAGATCGATCTTGTTGATCAGCAGTAATCGCTCGGCGTGCTTCGGCAGGTTGTCGAACAGGGCGAGATCGGCTTGCGCGTGCTCGCTGTCGGTAACCAGCAGGGCCACATCGGAGCGCTGCAGTTCGCCGTGCGCGCGACGCACGCCTTCGCGTTCGACTTCGTCGTCAGTCTCGCGCAGGCCGGCGGTATCGGCCAGTTCCAGTGCGATGCCGTCGAGGCTGAGGCTTTCGCGCAGCACATCGCGAGTGGTGCCGGCGGCGGCGTTGACGATGGCGCGGTCGCTGCCGGCCAGCGCGTTGAGCAGACTGGACTTGCCGGCATTCGGACGACCGATGATCGCCACGCGCAGCCCGTCGTTGAGGCGCAGGCCGCGTTGCGCCTCGCGCAGCAGGTCGGCCAGTTCACTGCGCACGACTTGCAGCTGCTGGCCGATCGCGGGATCGGCGAGGAAGTCGATTTCCTCCTCGGGAAAGTCGATTGCGGCCTCGATGTGCACACGCAGTGCGATCAACGATTGCAGCAGCACGTCGACCTTGCGCGAGAACACGCCTTGCATCGACTGCAGCGCGGCGCGCGCACCCGCCTGCGAGCGGGCCGCAATCAGGTCGGCGACGGCTTCGGCCTGGGCCAAGTCGAGCTTGCCGTTGAGGAAGGCGCGCTCGGTGAATTCGCCGGGCCGCGCCAGCCGCGCGCCGAGTTCGCACACGCGACACAGCAAGAGATCGAGCAGCACGGCGCTGCCGTGGCCCTGCAGTTCCAGCACGTGTTCGCCGGTATATGAAGCGGGCGCCGGGAAATGCAGCAGCAGGCCGCGATCGATCAGCTCACCGGCGGCATCGCGAAATGCGGCGAAGTGGGCGTGGCGCGGTTGCGGTTCGCTGCCAAGCAGGGTCTGCGCAATTGCCGGTACTGCTGGCCCGGACACGCGCACCACGCCGACGCCCGCTGCACCGGGCGCACTGGCAATCGCGGCAATCGTCTCGGTGGGGTGATCTGTCATGAGCATGGACTCTAAACGAAACAGCCGCGATGGTTGCCCGATCGCGGCTGTTGCTCTGTCTCCGACCCGATCTCGCTCAGGCGGCCTTGAGCACTTCCTCGCGGTCGACGTGATGGGTGACCCACCACTGCTGGCCCAGACCGACCAGGCCGTTGACCGCGTAATACAGACACAGGCCGGCGGGGAAGAACGCGAACATCACCGTGAACAGCAACGGCATCACCTTCATCATCTTCGCCTGGGCCGGATCCATGCCCGCGGCAACCGGGTTGAGCCACTGCGTACCCAGCATCACCGCCGCATAAATGATCGGCAGGATGTAGAACGGATCGGGCGCGCTCAGGTCGGGAATCCACATGAACGCGGCGTGGCGCAGTTCCAGGCTGTACTCCAGCACGTAGAACAAACCGTAGAACACCGGCATGGTGATCAGCACCGGCAGGCAGCCGCCCATCGGGTTGACTTTCTCCTTCTTGTACAGCTCCATGGTGGCCTGCTGCATCTTGACCTTGTCGTCGCCGTAACGCTCCTTCAGCGCCTGGATGCGCGGTGCCAGCTTGCGCATCTTCGCGCTGGACTTGTATTGCACCGCCGTCAGCTTCCAGGTCAGGCCCTTGATCAGCAGCACCAGCAGGATGATCGCCAGGCCCCAGTTCTTGGCGATACCGTGGAAGAACGACAGCACCGCGTGCATCGGCACGGCGATGACCTTGAACATGCCGTAGTCGATGGTCAGGTCCAGCCCCGGTGCGACAGCGTCCAGCGTGCCCTGGACATTCGGCCCGAGGTACAGGCGCGACTGGCTGGTGAGGCTCTGTCCCGGCGCCACGCTCAAGGCGGGGCCGACCGCACGGATCAGGTAGCGCGGATGCGCGCTGTCGGGGTTGATCGTCTGCGTCGTGTACTGCTCGGTCTGGTCGGCCGGCGGAATCCACGCGGTGACGAAGTAGAGTCGCAGCATCGCCGCCCAGCCGCCCTTGATCTGGGTGTTGAGCTGGTCCTTCTCTTTCTTGAAATCCGCGAACGGCAATTTCTCGAACTTCTCGCCGGTGTACCAGGCGGCACCCTGGAAGCTGCGCGTCTCGGGATTGGTGTAGTTCGCCAGCCAGTTGCTCGCCTTCGGCGGCTCGACCCGCAGCAGCTGCTGGTAGGCATTGCCCTGCCACGCCTGCGTCGCACCGTTGTCGATGCGCTGGCTCATGCCTATCACATAGCTGCCGCGCTTGAAGCTGTAGGTCTTGGTGACCTTGAGGCCGGCGGCATCCTGCCAGGTCAGGTCGACATTCAGTTCGTTCTGGCCATCGGCCATCGTGTAGGCGGTCTGCGCACTCTGGAACAAGGCCTGATGATTCGGCTGATCCTGCGGCGCGGTATCGCTGCTGCTGACCAGGCCACTCTGGGCCACGAAGTAATGCGCATCGTCATTGGCCAGCAGCACGGTCGGCGGTGGATTCGGCGCCTTGTGCGTGCGCGGCGCGTCGGGATACGCCAGCAGATCCGCATGCACCACGCTGCCGCCACGAGTGTCCACGCTCAGGCGCAGCACATCGGTGTTGATGGTGATCAGCTGCGACGGTGCCTGCCCGGCATGCGCGACATCGGTAGCGATCGCTGCGGCCGTACCGGATGCTGCGGTCGGCGTCGCCGTGGTCGGGATCGCTCCCGGCACGCTGCCATCGGCTGACGGAGTCGCCGCGCTGGAGGCGCTGGCTGCCGTAACCGGCGGCGGCGGCGCGTAGTCCTTCTCCCACGCGATGAACAGCAGGTAGGCCACGGCCACCAGGGCGAACAGGAGGAAGGTGCGCGTTTGATTCATCGCGTAGCAAATCCAGGTAACGCCACGACACTTTGAACGCCGCGGAGACAGAGAAAAGAGAGGGTCAACGCACGATTGTGGTGGTGTCGTCCGCCCGCTTCAATGGTTCGGACGTCCCGGGCCGGTTTGCCAGCAGCTTTTTCCACAGCCCGTCGATCTCGACCAGCAATTGCGAACCAGGCACGCCGGCCGCCTGTTCGCGTGCCATCACCATAACGTCCACGGCGGGCAGCTGGTGTCGAACGCGGCGGAACGATTCGCGCAGCAACCGCTTGATCCGGTTGCGCTCGACCGCGCGCTTGGAAACACGCTTGGAAATCGCGAGGCCGAGCCGGGCATGACCCAGCTCATTGTCGCGATAACGCATATGAAAACAGCGGCCGCCTGCGCGTCCGCTGCTTGTCCGCAAGGCGGCAAAGTCACCGGGCCGACGTAGCCGCGCATCGCGCGGCAGCCCGGCGCTGGACATGACGCTCGTACCGATTACGGGATCAGGCGCTTGCGGCCCTTGGCGCGACGGGCATTGAGGATCTTGCGACCGTCGGCGGTGGCCATACGGGCACGGAAACCGTGCGTGCGTGCGCGCTTGAGCTTGCTGGGCTGGAAGGTCCGCTTCATGGCTTACTCCGAAGGGAATGTGGATAAAAAGGTTGGAAAGTATGTCGGGTATTCGCCGCCGCTGTCAAATGACGCCTGACAGCAACCTGTGGATACACATGTGGATATGTGGCGGCGATGGCGCGGAGGCTGCTGCTAGACTAGCCCATTCCACGCGCGCAAGCGCTCCAAAGTTGTGGCTGAAATTATTCATGAGTGATCTGTGGCGGCGCTGCCTTGAGCGCCTCGAAGGCGATTTGAGCGCCGAAGACCTGCATACCTGGCTGATGCCGTTGCAGGCGCGCGACGATGCCGACGGTCTGCAGCTGTTTGCACCCAATTCCTACACCCTGGACACCGTGCGCGAGCGTTACCTGCCACGGATCGAGGCGGTGTTGTTGTTGTTGATCGGGAAAGCGTGGCCGGTGCGGCTGGAGGTCGGCTCCAATTCGACCCGGCCAGCGACCGTGCCCAAGCCGGCTGCCGCGCCGAAAGCCGCCACAGCCGCACCGGCGGCAGCGGCCTTCCATCACAACCTCGACCCGCACTACACCTTCGAGACCTTCGTCGAGGGCAAGTCGAACCAGCTTGGCAAGGCCGCTGCCATGCAGGTGGCGACGAACCCGGGCCGCGCCTACAACCCGTTGTTGCTGTACGGCGGCACCGGACTGGGCAAGACCCATCTGATGCACGCCGCCGGCAACCTGATGCGCGAGCGCAATCCGAATTTCAAGGTGATGTACCTGCGCTCGGAGCAGTTCGTCGGCTCGATGATCGAGGCGTTGCGCGCCAAGAGCATGGACCAGTTCAAGCAGCGCTTCCGCTCGGTTGATGCACTGCTGATCGACGATATCCAGTTCTTCGCCGGCAAGGACACGACTCAGGAAGAATTTTTTCACACTTTCAATGCCTTGTTCGAATCCAAGCAGCAGATCATCCTGACCTGCGACCGTTACCCGAAGGAAGTAGACAAGCTCGAGCCGCGACTGAAGTCGCGCCTGGGCTGGGGTCTGTCGGTGGCGATCGAGCCGCCGGATTTCGAGACGCGAGCGGCGATCCTGCTGGCCAAGGCACATGAGAAGGGCGTGGCGGTCGACGAGAACGTGGCAATGCTGTTGGCCAAACGGATCCGTTCCAATGTGCGTGATCTTGAAGGCGCCTTGAACACGCTGGCGGCCCGCGCGAACTTCTACGGCAAGCCGATCACCACTGATTTCGCCGAGGAAACCCTGCGCGACCTGCTGGCCACGCATGCCCAGGCGATCACCATTCCGAACATCCAGAAGATCACCGCCGAGTACTTCAACGTGCGGCTGCAGGATCTGCTGTCCAAACGCCGCGTGCGTTCGCTGGCACGACCACGTCAGATCGCAATGACGCTGTCGAAAGAGCTCACTGAGCACAGCCTGCCGGAAATCGGCGAAGCGTTTGGCGGTCGCGACCACACCACGGTGATGCACGCCTGCAAGACGATCCGGAAATTTGTCGAAACCGATGCGCGGATGCGTCAGGACTGGGAACAATTGATACGCACACTGACCGGCTAAGGGGCGGGGCTACGGTCGTGCGCAAAGATTATGGATAAGCACCGGGTCAAGCTGTGGATAATGGGTGGATGGATCGACGTCTGAAGTTATCCACAAATGGCCCACAGCCAGCCAGCCTCTGCAAGCACAGCCAAGAAAAGTTTCAAGCTTTTGATTTTGAATAAATAATCAAGAAATAAAAGTTGTCCACAATGCCTACAACAACCACTAAACTTCTTTTAAAGACAGAACAGCAGGTATAGGGGAAGCAAAGCCATGCAATTCAGCATCCAACGAGAAGCCCTACTCAAGCCGTTACAGCAGGTGGTTGGCGTGGTCGAACGTCGCCAGACACTGCCTGTACTGGCCAACCTGCTGGTCAAGGTGGCTGACGGCAAACTCTCGCTCACTGGCACCGACCTGGAAGTGGAGATGGTGGCCACGGCCGTGGCGGAAAAGCTGGTTGACGGTGAAATCACCATTCCGGCACGCAAGCTGTTCGACATCGTGCGTGCGTTGCCCGATGGCGCACGGATTGATCTCAAACTCAATGGCGACCGTGTGGCACTGAACGCGGGGCGCAGCCGTTTCACGCTCACCACGCTGCCGGCCAGCGAGTTTCCCACCGTCGACGAGATCGAACTGGTGGAAAAGGTCAGTCTCCCCGAAGAAGTCCTGCGCGACCTGATGGAACGTACGTCGTTCGCGATGGCGAACCAAGACGTGCGCTACTACTTGAATGGCATGCTGCTGGATCTGCAGGAACACACGCTCCGCTGCGTGGCTACCGACGGCCATCGTCTGGCGATGAAGGAAACCGAGCTGCAGAGCTCGGTGAGTACGCGTCGGCAGATCATCATTCCGCGCAAGGGCGTCAACGAGCTGGTCGGCTTGCTGGAAACCGGCGACGGGCAGGTCGAACTGGAGTTCGGTCGAAACCACCTGCGTGTGCGCCGCGGTGATGTGGTGTTTACCTCCAAACTGATCGATGGTCGTTTTCCGGATTACGAGGCCGTGATTCCGTTAGGCGCTGACAAGACCGCCACGCTGGACCGCGAAGTGCTGCGTGGGGCGCTGCAACGGGCGGCGATCCTGTCGAACGAGAAATACCGCGGCGTGCGGCTGGAACTGTCACCGGGCAAGCTGCGCATCGTTGCGCATAACCCGGAGCAGGAAGAAGCGGTCGAGGAAGTCGAGGCCGAGACGCACGTGTCGGATCTGGCGGTGGGCTTCAACGTGGGCTACTTGCTCGACGCCCTGGCAGCGTTGCGTGGCGACAAGGCGCGACTCAGCCTGCGCGATGCCCAGTCCAGTTGTTTGGTGCAGGAGCACGACAACGAGCATGCTCGTCATGTGATCATGCCGCTGCGGCTCTGACGCTTACCGCATGGTCTTGTCCATGTACGGCAACCACTGGCAACGCCGGAGTTCCCATCACGGACTCCGGCGTTGCTGTTTGTGGGCGCCTGCCGGATGAAGTTCGAGCAGCTGCGCATGCACGGTCTGCGTTGCTTTACGGATGTGGGCCTCGTGCTGGATCCCGGTATCAATGTCTTCGTGGGCGCAAATGGTGCCGGCAAGACCAGCGTGCTGGAAGCTGCCTTCCTGTTATCGCATGCGCGCTCGTTTCGCAGCGGGGCGAAGGAGGCGCTTTTGCAGCGCGGCACACCGCAACTGTCGATATTTGCCGAACTGCGCCATGTCGATGAACGCGTGTGCCGGTTGGGCCTGGGGCGTGAAGGCGCTCGCTGGGAAGCAAAAGTGGATGGGGCGAACGTGGCGATCGGGCAATTGGTGCGCGAATGCGCCGTGGTTTGCTTCGAGCCAGGTTCACACGCGCTGATCGCCGGTGGCGCCGAGGAGCGTCGGCGTTATCTCGATTGGGGTGTGTTTCACGTGGAACACAATTTCCTGTCGAGTTGGCGTCGCTATCAACGCGCGCTGAAGCAACGCAACAGCTTGTTGCGTATGGCATCGCCGGCGACGGATGCCCTGTTTGCGCCGTGGGAAGCGGAACTTGCGCAATCCGCGCATCAAATCGACAGCCAGCGGCGTGCTTACCTGGATCTGTTGCGTCCGAAACTGCTGGCGAGCATGGCCGGTGTGCTGCCGGAGTTGGGCGCGCCGGATCTGCGTTATCGCCGCGGCTGGTCCGAAGAGCAGGATCTGGCCGAACAGTTGCGAGAGCAACGGGGCAGGGACCTGGCCCGAGGGCATACCACCTTGGGTGCTCATCGCGCCGACTGGTCGATCGCGTTCGAACAGGCACCTTTGCGCGAGCATCTTTCGCGCGGTCAGGAAAAACTCACCGCACTCGCCTGCATGCTGGCACAGGCCGAGTTGTACGCCGAGCATAGGGGCGAATGGCCGGTCGTCTGCCTGGACGACCTTGCCTCCGAACTGGATCAGGCCCATCAGGCTGCCGTGGTGGCGCAACTGATCTCGGCGGACGCTCAGATCCTGCTGACCGGTACCGAACTGCCGCAGGCTCTGCAGTCGCTTCCATCCCGCGTGTTCCACGTGGAACAAGGTCAGCTGACGCGCCTGCTATAATCGAAGGGTTGCATCACCGAAAGATTGCATAACCCTTGTCCGGCCTTTCACGGCGCCGTGTCGGGCGGGTCGCTGGCGCCAGGAAACGGTCAACGCATGAACGAATCCATGAACGAATCGCACTACGACTCAAGCAACATCAAGGTGCTGAAAGGCCTGGAAGCGGTGCGCAAGCGCCCCGGCATGTATATCGGTGATACCGATGACGGCACTGGTTTGCACCACATGGTGTTTGAGGTCGTCGACAACGCGATCGACGAGGCGTTGGCCGGTTACTGCGACACGGTGGTGGTCACCATCCTCGAGGATGGTTCGGTCAGCGTCAGCGACAACGGCCGCGGCATCCCGGTCGACATGCATCCGGACGAAGGCCGCTCCACCGCCGAGGTGGTAATGACGGTGCTGCATGCCGGCGGCAAGTTCGACGCCAACTCGTACAAGGTTTCCGGTGGCCTGCACGGCGTCGGCGTGTCCGTGGTCAACGCTTTGAGCGAACACCTGTGGCTGACGATCTACCGCGACGGTTTCGAACATCTGCAGGAATACGCGATGGGTGAGCCGCTGTATCCGCTCAAGGTGGTTGGCCCGTCGAGCAAGCGCGGCACCTTGGTACGCTTCCTGCCGAGTCCGGCCACGTTCACCAGCAATATCGAATTCCATTACGACATCCTGGCCAAGCGCCTGCGTGAGCTGGCCTTCCTCAATTCCGGCGTCACCATCGACCTGTATGACGAACGGGGTGAAGGTCGGCATGACACGTTCGCCTACGAAGGTGGCATCCGCTCGTTTGTGCAACATCTGGCCCAGCTGAAGACCGCGCTGCACCCGAACGTGATCAGCCTGACTGCGGAACAGGACGGCATCACGGTGGAAGTGGCGATGCAATGGACCGATTCCTACCAGGAGTCGATGTACTGCTTCACCAACAACATCCCGCAGCGCGACGGTGGCACCCATCTCACCGGCTTCCGCGCCGCATTGACGCGTTCGTTGCAGAGCTACATCGAGAAATCCGGGCTGGCCAAGACGGCCAAGGTCGCCCTGTCCGGCGACGACATGCGCGAAGGCATGATCGCGGTGCTGTCGGTCAAGGTGCCCGACCCGAAATTCTCCTCGCAGACCAAGGACAAGCTGGTTTCGTCCGAGGTCAAGACGGTGGTGGAGCAGGTCGTCAACGAGAAGCTCGGCGAATTCCTGCTGGAGCATCCGAACGAGGCCAAGGCGATCGCCTCCAAGGTGGTCGACGCTGCGCGCGCCCGTGAGGCTGCGCGCAAGGCGCGCGAGATGACCCGCCGCAAGGGTGCGCTGGACATTGCCGGCCTGCCTGGCAAGCTGGCCGACTGCCAGGAGAAGGATCCGGCGCTGTGCGAACTGTTCCTGGTCGAGGGTGATTCCGCCGGTGGCTCAGCCAAACAGGGCCGCAACCGCAAGACCCAGGCCGTGCTGCCGCTGAAGGGCAAGATTCTCAACGTCGAGAAGGCGCGTTTCGACCGCATGCTGGCCTCGGCCGAGGTTGGCACGCTGATCACTGCGCTCGGCACCGGCATCGGCAAGGACGAGTACAACCCGGACAAGCTGCGCTACCACCGCATCATCCTGATGACCGATGCGGACGTCGACGGCTCGCATATCCGCACCCTGTTGCTGACCTTCTTCTACCGCCAGATGCCCGAGCTGATCGAGCGCGGCCACATCTATATCGGCCTGCCACCGCTGTACAAGGTCAAGCAGGGCAAGCAGGAGCTGTACATCAAGGACGACACCGCGCTCAACGACTACCTGATTTCCAGCGCGGTCGACAACGCGGCGCTGACCTACAGCCCGGACGCGCCATCGATCACTGGCGAGGCGCTGGAAAAGCTGCTGCGCAGCTATCAGCACGCGCTGGATCAGATCGCCAAGCTGTCGCATCGCTTCGACGCAGCGGTCTTGAACGCGTTGCTTGAACATACCCCGCTGGAACCGGCGGTCTGGGCTGACCCGGCGATCATGCGGGCGTGGCTGGATGCGGCCACCCAGCGGCTCGCCGCCAGCGGTCTGGGCAAGCCGCACTACAAGATGTCGCTGCGCCAGGCGCATGGCGAACAGCCGGCCGCGATCGAAGTGGTGAAGGAACAGCACGGACTCAGCCACACCTGGTTCCTGCCGCAGCCGTTCTTCAGCAGCAACGAGTTTCGCCCGATCCTGGCCATCAGCCAGCAGATCGCCGGCATGATCCAGCCCGATGCGGTGGTGCGTCGGGGCAATGCCTCGCGCGGCGTGCTGAGCTTTGTCGAGGCACGCAACTGGTTGCTGGAGGAAGCCAAGAAGGGCCGCAGTATCCAGCGCTTCAAGGGCCTCGGCGAAATGAATCCGGAGCAGCTGTGGGATACCACGGTGAATCCGGAAACCCGCCGCATGCTTCAAGTCGGTATCGAGGATGCGATCGCGGCCGACCAGATGTTCTCCATGCTGATGGGTGAGGCGGTCGAGCCACGTCGCGACTTCATCGAGGCAAACGCGCTGAAGGTGGCCAATCTGGACATCTGAGTCGATGGCCGTCCAGTTGCGGTTTGCAGGATTGCTCGATCGTTGCGAAAGACATGGAATTGGATCGGGCCAGATGCCGCATGAATCATCAGCAGGGTACGTGAATAATCACGCGCCCCTGCCAGATAAACCGCCAAGTAATTGATTTTTAACAATCTTTCATGCGGCGGTGCGACTTGTTATCACTTGCCGGCTCGGGTTACGCTCCGCAATCCCCCGCGTCATTCAGCGCGCCCAGACAGAACTAGAGGATCACCATGAAGCATGCCCGAGGGTTAACCGCGCTGGCGAGCGCCGCCTTGCTGTTCACCGTGGCCAGCAGCCCGGTGCTGGCGAGCGACAGCCATGCTGCCAAGGCCAAGCAGGAAGTGCAGTATCCAAACGCGACCCGCGCCGAGCCGAAGCTCGACCTGACCAGCGAAAAGGATCAGAAAAATCTCAATGATGGTCTGGATGCGGTCAGCGCGGGCGACAAGGCAAAAGCCGAACCCCTGCTGCAGGGCATCGTCGATGGAAGCAAAAGCAAATACGCCCAGGCACTGGCCTTGCAGGGTCTGGCCAGCCTCAAATACAACGACAGCGATTACAAAGGTGCGATCAGCTTGCTGCAGCGCTCGCTGGCGCTCGGGGTGATGCCGAACGACACCTATTTCCAGCTTGAATACATGCTGGCGCAGTTCCAGGTGGCCGATGAGGAATATCAGCCAGCTCTGGACACGATCACCAAGTGGCGCGCCGAGGGCAAGAAGGAAACTGCCGAGTCGTATGCACTCGAAGGCAACGCCGAGTATCGACTCGGCAAATATCCCGAAGCGATTGCCGCGATCAACAAGGCGAAGTCACTGACCGACAAGCCGCAGGCCAGCTGGAACCAGATCCTGATGGCCAGCTATTCCGAATCCGGCCAGAACGACAAGGCTGCCGAGTTGGCCCAGCAGCAGCTCAGCACCAATCCGGACGATCCGAACGCACTCCACAACGCCGCTTCGGTGCTGGTACAGGCACACAAGTATCCGGAAGCGATCCAGCTGATGGAAAAAGGTCGTGCCAGCGGCCCCTTCAAGAGCGAAGCGGACTATGTGAGTCTGGCCAAGCTGTACCTAGTCACCGGACAGGACAGTTCCGATCCTGCGCCGAATGCGATCAAGGCCGGCCAGGTACTCGAAGATGGCATGAGCAAGGGTGTGGTCAAACCCAGTGCCGATACTTACGTTTTGCTCGGTCAGGCTGCCGAGCTGGCCAACAACACCAACAAGGCGATCGACGACTACAACAAGGCGGTGCCGATCGCCACTGACGGCGAGGCTGCACTGCGTGCCGGCCGTCTACTGCTGAGCGAGAACAAGTACAGCCAGGCCAAGGGTATGGTCCAGCAAGGGCTCGACAAGGGCGTTAAGCAAAAAGGCGTTGCCTACATGCTGCTGGCCGAATCCGAGCGAGGCCTGAAGAACAAGCCCGCTGCGATCGCCGCCATGAAGCTGGCGGCGCAGCAGCCGGAAACGGCCGAGAAGGCCAAGGCATGGCTCAAAAAGACCGGTGCGGACTGATAGATACCGGTCGTCGGGCACCCCGTGGGACGGATGGACGTCCATCCATTTTTCCCATGGGAGCTATACAAATGTCATGTGCTGTTGTACCGTTGAAAACCTTTCCCTGCGTCTCCCCAGTGGCGAGTTCCGTCCAGATACTAAGGCGGTTTCGGGTTACGCCCTGCGGCAACGTTCTCTTCCCATTGATCAGCTTCAGACAAGTGACAGATGGCCTCAAGTAACGAAGAAAATGGGCGCGAGCCGTTTAGCTGGAAGCGCACCTGGGCATTAGCAGTTGCCATCGGGCTGCATGCATTTGCGTTTCTGTTGATCGTGGCGCCGATGGCCCCACCGAATCAGAATCACAAAGAGAAAGAACACATCGTCCAGGTGAACTTCATCGAGCCGCCGCCGCCGCCGCCGCCGCCGCCGGAACCGCCGAAGCAGCCGCCGCCGAAGATCATTCAGCAGCTGAAGCCGCCACCGACTCCGCCGCCACCGACTCCGCCGCCACCGGTGGAAGAGGTGTCGCAGAATGCGGTTCAGGCACCGCCACCGGCACCGCCAGCACCACCGGCGCCGCCTGCGGATATCACGGCCAGTTCGGATCTGAGCTACAACAATCGCATTACGCCGAAGTATCCGCCGCAGGCGATACGTCAGCGGCATGAAGGTACGGTGATTCTGATGATCCTGGTGGGCGTGGATGGTTCGCCGAAGGACATCAAGGTCGACCAATCCAGCGGCTTCCACGAACTCGATCGTGCAGCCGTCGAAACCGCACAACATTGGCGCTTCAATCCAACCATCCGAAATGGACAAAAAGTCGAGGGGTACGCTCGCGTACCCGTCAACTTCAATCTCAACCAGCTGTAATCAGCTTCACCCGATTACGGTTTACAGTTCACGCTTGACTTCCCTAGGGTAGCGTTATGTTCCTACAGACTCCTGCAACAACCGATGCTGCACAGGCCATGGGTGGCAATACCAACGCCGAAGCCATGAAACAGATGGGTTTTGGCAACCTGATGCAAAACTTCGACTGGCTCGGCTGGGTCGTCTTCGTGACGCTCGTCGCGATGTCGTTCCTGTCGTGGTACTTCATCATCGCCAACGGCATTCGCAATGCGACGGTCAAGGCGCGCGCCGACAAGGTCATTGACGGCTTCTGGGGCAATGGTTCCACCCAGGACGCGATCCGCGAACTGGAAGCCCAGCCCAAGAGCGAGCCGTTCTCCAAGATCGCGCTCGATGCCGCTTCGGCGGTCGCCCATCATCAGCAGACCACCAGCGGCACCACCGGTCGTCTGGCTGAATCGCTGGGTCGTTCGGAATTCATCGATCGCGCCCTGCGTCAGGCCGTCGCTCGCGAGAGCCTGCGTCTGGAAGGCGGCATGACCCTGCTCGCGACGGTGGGTTCGGCGGCGCCGTTCGTCGGCCTGCTCGGTACGGTGTGGGGCATCTATCACGCACTGATCGGCATTGCCGCCACCGGCAACGCTTCGATGAACGCAGTGGCGGGTCCCGTTGGTGAGGCGTTGATCATGACCGCGTTCGGTCTGTTCGCCGCGATCCCGGCGCTGTTCGCGTACAACTTCTTCAGCCGCTCAAACCGCGTGGTCTACGCCCGTTTCGACGAATTCGCGCATGACCTGCACGATTTCTTCGCCACCGGTTCGCGCGTCGAAAGCCAGAAGTGAGGGATTGACCCATGGCAGTCAGCCTAGGTGGCAATTCCGGCGGCCCGATGTCCGAAATCAACGTCACGCCGCTGGTCGACGTGATGCTGGTGCTGCTGATCATCTTCATGATCACGGCTCCGCTGATGTCGCATTCCATCACGATCGAACTGCCCACGGCCAATCCCAAGACCAAGGAACCGGATCTGGTGGTACCGCCGCTGGATCTGGCAGTCAAATCGGACGGCAGCATGTATCTCAATGACCATCAGGTCACTGATGCCGAGTTGCGGGCGCAGTTTGCGGTGGATGCGCAGAAGACCCCGCAACCCGAGTTGCAGATCCGTGCGGACAAGACCACCGAGTTCAAGATCGTGAAAAAGATCATTGGCAATGCCAAGGACTCGGGCATGGTGCATGTTGCCTTCATGACCACTGACGCACCGAAGGGGTGATGAGAGATGGCATTCGCTACCAAAACCAGTGGACCGATGTCGGACATCAACGTCACGCCGCTGGTCGACGTGATGCTGGTGCTGCTGATCATTTTCATGATCACGGCGCCGGTGCTGGCGCACAAGATCCAGGTTGATCTGCCGCAGCCGAATCCGAACGTCGTCAATCCGCCGACGCCACTGGATCCGATCCATCTGAAGATCGACCAGAGCGGGGCGTTCTACTGGAACGACACGCCGGTCGACGAACTGGGCCTGAAGGCGCAGCTCGCGGTGATTGCCCAGCAGACCAACCAGCCGGAAATCCAGATTTCGGCCGCTGATGCCGTGGCCTATCAGTATGTGGCGGTCGTGCTGTCCGATGCTAAGAGCTACAACCTGACCAAGATCGGCTTCAACGAAGCCAACTGATCCGGTCTGGCCAGATCTGCAAAAAACCCCGCCTTGCGCGGGGTTTTTTGTTTGCGCGGTTGCATGGCGGGATGATGGTCAGCGCAGGATCTGCAGGTAGTTGCGCACGGTCGTGGCCAGCCCTTCGTAGAGTGCCTCACCGATCAAGGCGTGGCCGATCGAAACCTCGGCCAGGCCGGGAATGGCCGCCTTGAACGTGCCCAGGTTGGCCTGGCTGAGATCGTGCCCGGCATTCACCGCCAGCCCGGCCTGCTGCGCACGGCGCGCCGTGTCGGCACATTCGGCGAGAGCAACCGCAGGCTGACCGTCGGCGAATGCCTGTGCATAGGGCCCGGTATAGATCTCGATGCGTTGCACGCCGATCACCGCCGCGAGGTCGAAGTCCTGGCTGCCGGCGTCGACAAACAGGCTGACCCGGCAGCCGAGGTCGCACAACTCGCCCACGAGGGGCCGCAGCCGTGCGATGTCGCGGCGCAGGTCAAAGCCGTGATCGGAGGTGATCTGGCCGTCGCCATCCGGTACCAGGGTCACCTGGGTCGGGCGGACTTCGCGCGCCAGCGCGATCAGCCCGGGATAGTCGCCGCGGGCACCGGCAAACGGATTGCCCTCGATGTTGTATTCCACCCGGCCGCGCAGCATCGCGGCCAGTGCGCGCACATCGCTAGGACGCACATGGCGCTGGTCCGGTCGCGGATGCACGGTGATGCCACCGCAGCCGGATTCGATGCAGGTCTGCGCCGCAACACAGATGTCCGGTTCGTGGCCGCCGCGCGAATTGCGCAGTACGGCAATCTTGTTGAGGTTGACGCTGAGCAGGGTCATGGTCGGCAAGCGATCTCTGGCGGTGAAGACCATCGGCACAAAAGCATCGGCCAGCATTGTGGGCGGCACGACGGGGCGCAAACAGTGCGCCGATCAGTCGCCGCTGGCAAGCATGCCCAGCCGGATCCGGCGCACGTCACCGCGCCATGCCAGCGCCGCCACCAGCGTGGTATCGATGGTCAGTCGCTGCAATTGCCACGCATCGACATCGTCGCCTTCGAGCCGCTGCAGGATCAACCGGTCGGCCGCGCTGGCAATGCTGAGGCGATCGAGGCCGAACGCCAGGCCTCGGCCCAGTGCTTTCAGCACTGCTTCCTTGGCCGTCCACAGGTCGAGAAAGGCGGCATCGCGAGCCGGCGCCGGCAGGGTGGCCAGCGCCGCCGTCTCGTCGGCACTGAAATAACGGCGCGCGATCTCCATTGCGCGCGGACGCACCCGCATTTGTTCCAGATCGATTCCCGGCGCGATCCGGCGAGCGACTGCGATCAGCGCATGGTTGCCGCTGTGCGACCAGTTGAAACCGAGCGATGGATCATGCGCCTCGGCGAGCGCCGGTCGACCATGTTCGCCATTGATCAGGGTCACGCGCTCCGCCTCGATGCCGAGGTAGGCGCCCAAGACGGAGCGCAACGGTTGGCGCCCGTGCTGGGGCTGGTAGTCGAGCTTCCACACATGAATCTCGTCATCGCGCAGGTGCTCTGCTACGTTGGCAAGCGTCTGTGCGTGCGGTGCAGTCATCCGTGCATGGTGCCGATCGTCGTGCCTGTGTACAAGCACGCCAGATACGCGTCTATGTGCTCTGCCGTCGGCATGGACGGCGCCGGGTTCATCCGTTCGGCCGGGGAGTAGGTTGCTTGATCCAGGGTTGGCTGCTGCTGCTGGTGTCGTTGCTGTATGTCGGGCTGCTGTTCGTGGTGGCCTTTGCGGGCGATCGTCGGCCGCTGTATCCGCGTCAGCCGCGTCTGCGGCCGATCGTCTACAGCCTCGCACTGGCCGTGTATTGCTCGTCGTGGACGTTCTATGGCGCGGTCGGTACCGCGGCACGTGATGGTCTGGCGTATCTGCCGATCTATCTCGGTCCGATCCTGCTGTTCGTGTTCGGCTTCGGCCTGCTGCGCCGGCTGCTGCAGGTGGTGAGGCAGCGCAACATCACCTCGATCGCCGATTTCATCGGTGCGCGATTCGGCAAGTCGCACGGGCTGGCGGCACTGGTAGCGGTGATCGCGGTGATCGCGGTGGTGCCGTACATCGCGCTGCAGTTCAAGGCGGTGGCGATGTCGTACGGCGTGCTTGGCGGTATTGGCCATGGCGCGGTGACCTCGGGCGGCATCGACAGCGCCTTGTGGTGCGCGATATTGCTGGCCGTGTTCGCGATCCTGTTCGGCACGCGCAGCATCGATGCGACCGAGCATCACCACGGCATGATGCTGGCGATCGCACTGGAATCGCTGATCAAGCTGCTCACTTTCGTGGCACTGGCGTGCTACGCGTTGTGGCGCGGGCCGGGACTGCTCAGCACAGCCGAGCTTCCATTGACGCAGTTGAGCCATGGCCTGTCGCCGGGATTCCTGGCGCAGACCATGCTGGCGTTCTGCGCGATGTTCTGTCTGCCTCGGCAATTCCAGATCGGCATGGTCGAATGCGAGGACGCCAGCGATCTCAAGCGTGCGCGCTGGATGTTGCCGCTGTACCTGGTCGTGATCAGCCTGGCCGTGCTGCCGATCGTGGCCGCCGGCATGCATCTGCCGCAGGTGCGCGATGGCGCGGCCGATGCGTGGGTGCTGACCTTGCCGATGGCGCATGGCGATCGCGGCATGGCGTTGTTGGCCTTCATCGGCGGTTTCTCGGCGGCGACCGGCATGGTGATCGTGGCGTCGGTGGCGCTGTCGACGATGATCAGCAACGACCTGGTGATGCCGGCCCTGTTGCGCATTCCACAACTGAATCTGGAGCGGCGCAGCGATCTGTCGCAACTGGTCCTGCGCGTGCGGCGGGTGGCGATCGTCGCGCTGGCGCTGATGGCGTACGCGTATTACCGGGTGGCCGCCGGGGCGGAAAACCTCGCCGCCACGGGGCTGCTGGCGTTTGCCGCGGTGGCGCAATTTGCACCGGCGCTGATTGCCGCGCTGTACTGGCGCGGCGCCAGTCGCCGTGGTGTCGTGGTCGGGTTGCTGGGTGGTTTTGCGGTGTGGCTGTATACCTTGCTGTTGCCGGCGGTTAGCCGATCATCGGCATGGCTGCAGCAAGGCCCGTTCGGCTGGGACTGGCTGCGCCCGCAGGCGCTGTTCCATCTCAGCGGCTGGGACCCGGTGATGCACGGCACGTTCTGGTCGTTGCTGGTCAACGTGGGTTGCCTGGTCTTCATCTCGCTGCGCTTCCGGCCGAGTCTGGAGGAACGCCTGCACGCGGCGATGTTCATGGAAGACGATCCGGCCAGTCGCGGCGGTGCCGGTGACTGGCGCGGCCGGGTGGCGGTGGCCGACTTGCGCACCATCGCCGAGCGCATCGTCGGCGAACGCAGCAGCACGCGCGCGTTCGAGGAATATGCCCAGCGCCGCGGCCGGCCGCTGCTGGCCAGCGAGGCGGCCGATCGCGCGCTGATCCAGTACACCGAGCGCCTGCTCGCCTCGGCGGTGGGTGCCGCCAATGCGCGACGCATCCTGATCGGCGCGTTGTCCGGCAGCGGGCTGGATGTCGCCGAATCCATGGCGCTGATGGACGAGGCCTCGCAGGAGCTGCGCTTCAATCGCGCGCTGCTTTCCACCACGCTGGAAAACGTGTCGCAGGGGATCAGCGTGGTCGACGCGCAGATGCGGCTGGTGGCATGGAACCGGCGTTATCTGGAGTTGTTCGACTACCCCGACGGCATGGTGCATGTCGGCGTGCCGGTGGCCGAGCTGATCCGCCGCAATGCCGAACTGGGCGAATGCGGACCGGGCGAAGTGGACGGCCATGTGGCCAAACGCATCGACTACATGCGGGCCGGTTCGTCGCACCTGTTCCAGCGCATCCGCCCGGACGGCACGGTGATCGAGATGCGCGGGCAGGCGCTGCCCGGCGGTGGTTATGTCACCACCTATACCGACGTGACGGCGTACAAGCATGCCGAACAGGCACTGATCGAAGTGAACGAAACGCTCGAGCTGCGGGTCGAGCAGCGCACCGCCGAACTGTCCGAGGCGCTGGTCGCCACGGCGCACGCACGGCGCGCGGCAGAGACGGCGAACATCTCCAAGACGCGCTTCCTCGCCGCCGCCAGCCACGACCTGCTGCAGCCGTTGAATGCGGCGCGGCTGTTCACCTCGGCGCTGCGCCAGCATCCGGGGCTGGATGCGGAGGCCAGCGGACTGGCCGAACGCATCGACGCGTCGTTCCGTGCGGCCGAGGACTTGCTCGACGCCCTTCTCGACACCTCGCGGCTGGATGCCGGCAGCTATCGGCCAGATGTAGGTGGCTTCGCATTGGCCGAGTTGTTCGATTCGCTGCAGGCGCAGTTCGCGGTGGTCGCCGAGCAGCGCGGACTGCGCCTGCGCGTGGCGCCGACCACGCTGGCGGTGCGCAGCGACCCGCAACTGCTGCGCCGGATCCTGCAGAACTTCCTCTCCAACGCATTGCGCTACACCAGCAGGGGTGGCGTGCTGCTGGGCGCGCGGCGGGTCGGTGCCGAGGTGCGCATCGAGGTATGGGATTCCGGTCCCGGCATCGCGGCGGAACAACGCGCGCGGATCTTCGACGAGTTCCAGCGGCTGGATCAACCATCGCCGTGGGGCGAGAAAGGCCTTGGGCTGGGCCTGTCGATCTGCGATCGCCTGGCCGGCATCCTCGGTCATCGACTCGACCTGCATTCGAAGGTCAACCACGGCAGTTGCTTTGCGGTAAGCGTGCCGCGCAATGAAGCGGTGCCGGCGCGTCGCCACGAAGTGCAACGCAGCGGCCCGGACAAGCAACTGCCGTTGACCGTGTTGTGCCTGGACAACGACGCCACGATCCTCGACGGCATGCGTGCGCTGCTCAGCCGCTGGGGTGTCGATTGCCGCATCGCGCTGGACGTGGAGCAGGCGGGCCGGGAACTGGCGCGTGGCCCGATCGATCTGATCCTCGCCGACTACCATCTGACCGACGGCGTCGATGGCTTGCAGGCCTTGCAGCATCTGCGCGACGTGCTGGGCGAGTTGCCGCCGGTGGCGATGATCACGGCAGACGGCAGCAGCGAGCTGAAGTTGCGTGCGCGTGCGCTGGGTTATCCGGTGTTGCACAAGCCGGTGCGGCCGGCCGCACTACGCGCCTTGCTGACGGCCTTGCTGCGTCGCTAGCGCAACGCGCCGTATCAATCGTCGCTGTCGGGCAGCACCGGCATGTTTTCCTGATCCACCGCCAGCTGGCTGGCGATCAGGGCGACTTGGGTGCGGTTGTTGACGCCGAGCTTGCGCATGATCGCGGTCATGTGGGCTTTCACCGTGGCCTCGGAGACGCTGAGTTCCCACGCGATCTGCTTGTTGAGCAGGCCTTCGGCGATCATCGTCATCACGCGGAACTGCTGCGGTGTCAGCGTGGCGATCTGTGCGGCGGCGGCGGCTTCGTCGGGCCGGAGTTCGCTGGCGCCGCCAAGCTGCGGATGCGGCAGCCAGACATCGCCGTCAAGCACGGCGCGGATCGCCGCCACGATGTCCTCGCTCGCGGTGGATTTCGGAATGTACGCCGATGCGCCATGCGCCAGTGCGCGGCGCGCCACCTGCGCTTCCTCATGACCGGACACCACGATGGTCGGCAGCCCCGGATACTGGCCGCGGATATGCGCCAGCGCGGAGTAGCCACGCGCACCCGGCATGTGCAGGTCGAGCAACAACAGCTCGGCATCGGGGAACTGCTCGATCAGGCCGAGCAGTGCGTGCACGCTGTCGGCGCTGTGTACCCGCGCCTGTGGCACGGCGACCAGCACGGCGCGTTGCAGTGCGTCGCGGAACAGCGGGTGGTCATCGGCGATCAGGATGTCGGGCATGGTTTTTTGAAGCGGGGAACGGAGGGTGGGGAACGGGGAACAAAAGCAGGGTATTCCGCGCCACTCGTGGAGGAGCGATCCGCCCTTGTTCCCCGTTCCCTGTGCCCTGTTCCCCGGCTCTTCATTTGATCAGCCGCTCGTCCACCAGGCTCTTCACCACGCTGGGATCGGCCAGGGTGGTGATGTCGCCGAGTTGATCGGGCAGGTTCTCGCCGATCTTGCGCAGGATGCGCCGCATGATCTTGCCCGAGCGGGTCTTCGGCAGGCCGGGTGCCCACTGCAGGTAGTCCGGCGTGGCGATCGGGCCGATCTCCTTGCGTACCCAGGCGATCAGTTCCTTGCGCAACTCGTCGCTGCCGGTTTCGCCAGCGATCAGCGTGACATAGGCATAGATGCCCTGACCCTTGATGTCGTGCGGGCAACCCACCACGGCCGCCTCGGCGACTTTCGGATGCGCCACCAGCGCGCTCTCCACCTCGGCGGTGCCCAGGCGATGGCCGCTGACGTTGATCACGTCGTCGACGCGGCCGGTGATCCAGTAGTAGCCGTCTTCGTCACGGCGCGCGCCGTCGCCGGTGAAGTAATTGCCGGGGTAGGCGCTGAAATAGGTCTCGATGAAGCGTTGATGATCGCCATAGATGGTGCGCACCTGGCCGGGCCAGGAATCGGTGATCAGCAGGTTGCCTTCGGCCACGCCCTCCTGCACCTCGGCATTGGCATCGACGATGGCCGGCTTGATGCCGAAGAACGGCAAGGTGGCGGAGCCAGGTTTGGTGGCGATCGCGCCGGGCAGTGGCGAGATCATGATGCCGCCGGTTTCGGTCTGCCACCAGGTATCGACGATCGGGCAGCGCTCGTCGCCGACCACGCGGTGGTACCACTCCCACGCTTCCGGATTGATCGGCTCGCCGACCGAGCCGAGCAGGCGCAGCGAGGCGCGCGAGGCCTTCTTCACCGGCGCTTCGCCGTCGCGCATCAGCGCGCGGATCGCGGTCGGGGCGGTGTAGAACAGCGTGACCTTGTGCTTGTCGATCACCTGCCAGAAGCGGCTGACGTCCGGATAATTCGGCACGCCTTCGAACATCACCGTGGTCGCGCCGTTTGCCAGCGGGCCGTACACCACGTAGCTGTGCCCGGTGACCCAGCCGACGTCGGCGGTGCACCAGTAGATGTCGTCCTCGCGCAGGTCGAATACCAGTTCATGCGTGTAGCTGGTGAACACCAGATAGCCGCCGGTGCTGTGCTGCACGCCCTTCGGCTTGCCGGTGGAGCCGGAGGTGTACAGGATGAACAGCGGATGCTCGGCCTCGACCGGCGTGGGCGCGCAGTCGGCCGACTGGCCTTCCATCAGCGTATGGTAGTAGCGGTCGCGCGGCGACTGCATCGCCACCGCGCCGCCGGTGCGGCGGACCACGATCACGGTTTCCACGCTGTTGGTGCCGGGCCGTTCCAGTGCGGCATCCACGTTCACCTTGAGCGGAATGCGCTTGCCGGCACGCAGGCCCTCGTCGGCGGTGATCACCACTTTCGCGGTGGAATCGGCGATGCGTCCGGCCAGCGAGTCGGGCGAGAAGCCGCCGAATACCACCGAGTGGATCGCGCCGAGCCGGGCGCAGGCCAGCATTGCCACCGCGGCTTCGGGAATCATCGGCAAATAGATCGCGATGCGATCGCCCTTGACCACGCCGAGGTTCTTCAGGGTGTTGGCGAACTTGCACACTTCGGTGTGCAGCTCGCGGTAGGTAATCCTGCGCGAGTCGTTCGGGTCGTCGCCCTCGAAGATGATCGCCACCTTGTCGCCGCGCTTGGCCAGCTGGCGGTCGAGGCAGTTCGCACTGACGTTGAGCTGGCCGTCCTCGTACCAGCGAATGTGCAGATCCTTCGGATCGAACGAGACGTCCTTGATCTTCGTCGGCGGCTTGATCCAGTCCAGCCGTTGACTGATGCGACCCCAGAAACCTTCCGGGTCGCCGACCGACTCGGCATACAGGCGCGTGTAGTCGTCGTGGCGCAGGCGTGCCGCGGCGGCGAAGGCGGGATCGACCGGATAAAGCTTGGACATGGCTGGGCTCCTGCTGGCTCGGCATCGAAGGTGGCGACAGGGTGACCGCGGCAGGCAACGCCCGGCGGTGCGTGGAATTCGAGTGTAGCCTGATCGCCGCGACGGTAGCGGCGCAGGCCGGCATCGACTTTGGTCGAACTTCGACCAATGGCGAATAGTCGCGCGCGCTGCAGCATGGCCATGCTCGGCCCGTCATTGACCCTGGGGAGACGCACGCATGACGACGCGATATCCAAACCGTTACAAGGCGCTCGCCCTGAGCATGGCCTGCGCGCTGATGTTGCCGCTGGCAGCACATGCACAGAGCGACGCACGCGAGCAGCAACTCGAGCAGCGCGTGGCGCAGCTGGAGCAACAGTTGAACGAACTGAAGGCGATGATCCAGGCGCAGAAGACGGCGCCCGCGCCGCCGCCGGCAACTGCGCAGAACGTGGCCGCCGCACCCGCGCCGGCAACACCGGTGTTCAGCAGCGCGCCGGGTGTGTCGGTCGCCTTGCATGGCTTCATCAGCGCCAGCGCGTTCAGCCAGAACAAGAGCTTCACCTACGGCAACGGCCAGAACGCGCTGTTCCCGGTGCCCGGCTCGACCGGTTCGCTCAGCGGTGTCGATGTGCGCAACACGCGCTTCTGGCTGGATTTCAAAGGTGCCCAGTTCACCGGCAACTGGACCGGCGGCGGTCGCATCGAGATGGACTTCTTCGGCGGCTTCAACGGCGTCGGCGCGTACAGCCAGCAGCAGCCGACGCCGCGGCTGCGCCAGGCCTATATGGACCTGACCAATGCCGAGTCCGGCACCACGGTGCGCATCGGCCAGCAGTGGGACTTCATGTTCCCGATCGACAATTCGCCGACTTCACTGGCGCACATCGCATTTCCGCTCGGCTTCGGGTCTGGCTATGGCGGCTGGCGCTTCCCCGGCGTGGTGGTGATGCAGGATCTCAACCACGGCAGCACCGGTGCGCAGTGGCGGCTGGATGTGGGTGCGTTCGAGGGCTCGTGGAACGGGCCGGACGGCGCGGTCAACAACACCAACTACAAGACCGCCGGCAACGCCGGCTTCCGCCCGCAGATCGAGGCGCGCCTGCATGTGCAGGACAAGAACTGGCTGGCGTATTTCGCGGCGCATTACAGCAAGGTCGATTTGCGCGGTGTGGGCGGCACGGCGCCGACGCCGATCCAGTCCAGCGTGAAGAGCACCGGTTACGAAGTCGGCGGCCAGTGGAAACCCGGTCCGTGGACGTTCAAGGGACTGGCCTATACCGGCAACGGCCTCGGCGAAATCTTCGGCGCGATGTCGCAGTTCGGCGACATCAAGGAAACCGGCGGCTTCGTGCAGGCCGGTTACAGTTTCACGCCGAACTGGGGTCTCTACGCGTTCTACGCGTACAGCAAGCCGAATGCGAATGACGTCATCCACTGGATGGGCAATGGCGCGACCGGGCTGCTGCGCAATCGCCAGGCCGCGCTGAGCCTGCAGTACACAGCCGGTTCCTACGACCTCAGCGCCGAATGGATGCACGACAAGCTCGACTCCACCAGCAACGGCGTGAACCGCAAGACCACCACGGGCAACCAGGTCAGCCTCAACGCGCTGTATCACTTCTGACGCGGCGGCATCACGCAACCGATGACGAGCTGCGGTCCGGTGTGAGGGACGGACCGCAGCTTCCGACTTCTCTTCGCGATCGCGGAGAGGGGCATCTCGCACTTTTGGGAGGGGAATCAACATGGCCACCACCGCGATCGACGGGCGCCAGGCGCTCGACGTCAGCCACAAACGCGTGATCCTGGCGTCCAGCCTCGGCACCGTATTCGAGTGGTACGACTTCTACCTGTACGGCTCGCTGGCCGTGATCATCGGCAAGCAGTTCTTCTCCGGACTGAATGAGGCCAGCCAGCTGGTGTTTGCGTTGCTCGCGTTCGCCGCCGGCTTCGCGGTGCGTCCGTTCGGCGCACTGGTGTTCGGCCGCATCGGCGACATGGTGGGGCGCAAGTACACCTTCCTGATCACCATCGTGATCATGGGCCTGTCGACCTTCTTCGTCGGCATGCTGCCCAGTTACGGCTCGATCGGCGTGACGGCACCGGTGATCCTGATCGCGCTGCGCATGCTGCAGGGCCTGGCGCTCGGCGGCGAATACGGCGGTGCGGCCACCTATGTGGCCGAGCATGCACCCAAGGGCAAGCGTGGGCTGTACACCAGCTTCATCCAGATCACCGCGACGTTCGGCCTGTTCCTGTCGCTGCTGGTGATCCTCGGCTGCAAGTGGCTGCTCGGCGACAAGTTCGACGACTGGGGCTGGCGCATTCCGTTCCTGCTGTCGTCGCTGCTGCTGGCAGTGTCGGTGTACATCCGCCTGCAGCTGGCCGAGTCGCCGGTGTTCAAGCAGATGAAGGAGGAAGGCAAGCATTCCAAGGCGCCGCTGACCGAGTCGTTCGCCCGCTGGGGCAACCTCAAGCTGGTGCTGCTGGCGTTGTTCGGCGCCACCGCCGGCCAGGCCGTGGTGTGGTATTGCGGCCAGTTCTACGCGATGTACTTCCTTGGCAGCACGCTGAAGATCGACGCCACCACCACCCAGCTGCTGATCGCCGCGGCGCTGTTGATCGGCACGCCGTTCTTCGTGGTGTTCGGCTGGCTGTCGGACAAGATCGGGCGCAAGCCGGTGGTGCTGGCCGGTTGCCTGCTCGCTGCGCTGACCTACTTCCCGATCTTCAAGGGCATCACCCACTACGGCAATCCGGGCATCGAGGCGGCCCGCAGCGGCGCGCCGGTCACCGTGGTGGCCGATCCGGCGACTTGTCACCTGCAGATCAACCTCACCGGCACGTCGACCTTCACCAGCTCCTGCGATGTGGCCAAGGGCTATCTGGCCAAGCGCGGCGTGCCATACGACAACCAGCCAAGCGCGGCCGGCTCGCTCGCGAAGGTGACGGTGGGCAGCACGAGTCTGGATGCGTTCGAGGGCAGCGGGCTGGCCAAGGCGGATTTCACGGCGCGCAACAAGGCATTCAGCGAGAGCCTCGGTGCCGCGCTGGACAAGGCCGGCTATCCGGCCAAGGCCGACCCCGCGCGCAGCAACTATCCGATGTTGATCTTCCTGCTGTTCCTGCTGGTGCTGTACGTGACGATGGTCTACGGCCCGATCGCGGCGTGGCTGGTCGAGATGTTCCCGACCAGGATCCGCTACACTTCGATGAGCCTGCCGTATCACATCGGCAACGGCTGGTTCGGCGGCTTCCTGCCTTCGGTGTCGTTCGGCATCGTGGCGCTCACCGGCAACATCTATTCCGGCCTGTGGTATCCGGTGGTGATCGCGCTGATGACGTTCGTGATCGGTCTGTTGTTCGTGCGCGAGACCAAGGACGTCGATATCACCGCTTGACCATTCTCGATGAGCACAAAAAAACGCAGCGGTGCGAGCCGCTGCGTTTTTTCTGTCTGCCAGTTCGATCAGGCGTGACGGATCAGGCGCGCTTGATCAGACCGATCAGTACCAGCAGCACGATCGCGCCAATCATCGCGTACACGATGCTGGTGACGATCGGGCTGCCCAGGCTGAAGCCGATGCCGAGCATCGGCAGCAACCAGCCGGCAAGAAACGCGCCGACGATGCCGACCACGATATTGCCGAGCAGGCCGAAGCCGAAACCGCGCACGATCAGGCCGGCAAGCCAGCCGGCGATTGCGCCGATGAGCAGAAAAATGATCAAGCCGGATGCAGTCATCACGAACTCCTGGGTTGGCTAAGATGAAGCAGGGCGGTGCGGCATTCCGCAGCCGTGCCACGGGCAAGAATCCGGGTTCGGATGTGCAGCGGTCGTGATGCCGCGATGATGGGCGTGCAGACGACGATGCCGGCATCAAGCCGGCGTGCAATGGCAGGCGACGGCCACGGGAGACGAGCGATGAGTACGGCAGCAAGCTATGTCCATGGCGCCAGTTCGAAGCCGTTGCTGGGCGACACCGTCGGCTCGCTGATCGACCGCATCGCCGCGGCCCATCCCGAGCGATCGGCGCTGGTGGTGCGTGCGCAGAACGTGCGGATGAGCTATCGCGAACTCCATGCCGAGGTGGAACGTGTCGCTGCCGGTTTGCTGGCGCTGGGACTGCAGCGCGGCGACCGCGTCGGCATCTGGGCACCGAACCGGGCCGAGTGGGTAGTGCTGCAGTTCGCCACGCCGAAAGCCGGGCTGATCCTGGTCAACATCAACCCGGCCTATCGTGCGCACGAGCTGGAATACGCGCTCAACAAGGTGGCGTGTCGTGCGCTGGTGTTGCCGCGCCGTTTCAAGACCTCGCATTACCTCGACATCCTGGGCGAGCTGGCGCCGGAGCTGGCCACCAGCGTGGCAGGTCAGCTGAGTGCAGCACGGCTGCCGGCGTTGCGCGACGTGATCCTGCTCGACGAGACGGCGACCGCAGGCACACGCAGCTGGCAACAACTGGCCGCGCTCGGTGATGCCACCGCGCTGGCGCAATTGCACGCGCTGGAGCCGGAGCTCGGTTTCGACGACCCGGTGAATATCCAGTTCACCTCCGGCACCACCGGCTCCCCGAAGGGTGCCACGCTGACCCATCACAACATCATCAACAACGGCTGGTTCATCGGCGAGGCGATGCGCCTCACCGAACAGGATCGGCTGTGCATCCCGGTGCCGTTCTACCACTGCTTCGGCATGGTGCTGGGCAATCTCGCCTGCGTCACCCACGGTGCCTGCATGGTGATCCCGGGCGAAGGTTTCGATCCGCTGGTCACGCTGGAAACGGTGGCGGCGGAACGGTGCACCGGTCTGCACGGTGTACCGACGATGTTCATCGCCGAACTCGAACATCCGCGTTTCGCCGAGTTCGACCTGAGCAGTCTGCGCACCGGCATCATGGCCGGGTCGCCGTGTCCGATCGAGGTGATGCGCCGTGTCGTCAGCGAGATGCACCTGGCCGAGGTCACCATCGCCTACGGCATGACCGAGACCAGCCCGGTGAGCTTCCAGACCGTGCCGGACGATCCGCTTGAGCGCCGCGTCGACAGCGTCGGGCGCATCCATCCACATCTCGAGGTGAAGCTGGTCGACGAGCATGGTCGCGTGGTGCCACGTGGCATGCCGGGCGAGCTGTGCACGCGCGGCTATTCGGTGATGCTCGGTTACTGGGACGACCCGGTGCGCACCGGCGAGGTGATCGACGGCGCGCGCTGGATGCATACCGGCGACCTGGCCGTGATCGACGCGGACGGTTACTGCAGCATCGTCGGCCGGCTCAAGGACATGATCATCCGCGGTGGCGAGAACGTGTACCCGCGCGAGGTCGAGGAGTTCCTCTACACGCATCCGAAGGTGCAGGACGTGCAGGTGTTCGGCGTACCTGATGCGAAGTTTGGCGAACAGGTGTGCGCGTGGATCCACCTGCGCGAGGGTGTCAGCGCCAGCGTGGCGGAGATCCAGGATTACTGTCGCCATCATCTGGCCTACTACAAGGTGCCGCACCATGTGCGCTTCGTCGATGCGTTTCCGATGACGGTCACCGGCAAGGTGCAGAAGTACCTGATGCGCGACGCGATGGCTGCGGAGCTGGGGTTGTAGCGCAGCAGTCTTACCGCGCGGTGCGGTCCTGATTCAGCGGATCCTTGCCTTCGCGCAATCGCTTCAGATCGTACTCGGACAGGCTGTCCGCGCGCGCGTTGCCGGCGATGCGCGCCTGCGCAAACGCCAGCGTGGTGGCGACGATGCCGATCACCCCGACCAGCATCCAGAAACCCCAGGCGCCGGCGCTATGGCGAGTGAAGCACAGCACGAACGCGAACAGGGTGAGAACGAACAGCAACCAGCGCATGGCAGCCCTCGAATGCACGGAAACGCGCCGCTTGCGGCGGCCGGATGCGCGCATCATAACGCTGCCGGAATCCGCCTGACACGAGCTGGATCACGCCGGTGAATGGATGTCGCGACGGCTGAGACATCGTCGCGGCAAACTGGGTTCATGGACGACTCGCTGCCATCGCCAACCTCGCATGATCAGCCCGCGTCGGGCCGGATGATCAAGGGCCGCGGTGCCGCCTCCAATCCCGAGGGCCGCTTCGAAAGCATCCGTCACCAGGTCGAGGATGACGGCTGGCAAAGCGCATTACTGGATGAAGACGCGCCGCGACCGCGCACCGAGGTCACCGAGGAACGCGCGCGCAGCGTGATCAGCCGCAACGACTCGCCGGATATCGCGTTCAGCCAGGCTATCAACCCGTATCGCGGCTGTGAGCACGGTTGCGTCTATTGTTTCGCGCGGCCGTCGCACAGCTATCTCAACCTGTCGCCCGGCCTCGACTTCGAAACCAAGCTGCGCGCCAAGGGCAATTTCGCCGAGGTGCTGCGCGCCGAACTGGCCAAGCCTGGTTACGTGATCAGCCCAATCAACATCGGCAGCAATACTGACCCGTACCAGCCGATCGAGAAGCAGTGGCGGCTGACCCGCGCTGCGCTGGAACTGCTGGCCGAATGCCATCACCCATGCACCATCGTCACCAAGAACGCGCTGGTCGAACGCGACCTCGACATCCTGGTGCCGATGGCGCGCGAACGGTTGGTGCAGGTGTTCGTCTCGGTCAATTCGCTGGACAACCATCTGGCTGCCAAGCTCGAACCGCGCGCCAGCGCACCGCACCGGCGGATCAAGGCGATCCACGCACTGGCCGAGGCCGGCGTGCCGGTCGGTGTGCTGGTGGCGCCGATCATTCCCGCCCTGAACGATCGCGACATGGAGGCAGTGATGGCGCAGGCCGCCGCCGCGGGCGCGAGTTGCGCCGGCTACACCACGCTGCGCCTGCCGTACGAATTGAAGCAGCTGTTCCGCGAATGGCTCGCCCTGCACGCACCGCAGCGCGCCGAGCACGTGATGAGCCTGGTGCAGCAGATGAACGGCGGCCGCGACTACGACAGCAACTTTGCTACCCGCATGCGCGGGCAGGGTGTATTCGCCGACCTGCTGCGTCGCCGCTTCGAAGTCGCCTGCCGCAAACACGGCTTCGGGCGCGCCCGTGAACTCACGCTCGACACGTCGCGCTTCGTTCCGCCGCGCAAGCCGTCGCCGCAGGGTGAGTTGTTCTGAGCGGACTCCGCCGCGCGGAGCTTCACGCGCTGCTGATGGCCATCCGGGTCAAATCGATCCTCACGAATCGACATTCCGGTACCTGCTCCGCTTCGCGGTGACATCGACCGGAACACACGGAGCCAACGATGTCCTCATTTGCGCTTTACCTGATCGGCATGATCGTCGTGATCGGTGGTCTTGCCTATGCCGCCTTCCTGCTGCACGCGCCCACCCAATGGCTCATCGTCGGCGTGGTGGTGCTGCTGGGCATCGGCATCGTCGGCGCGGTCACCCACACGCGCCGGCGCGATCCACCCGAATCATGAGTAGCGGTTCCTTCCGGCATCGGCCGGAAGGAACCATGCCGATGCGGTCAGCCGCCGGCCGGCAGATATTTCGCGAACCAGCCCAGCGCCCGCTGCAATACGTCGCGCTGGTGGGCGGGATCGACGAAGTGGTGGCCTTCGTTCGGGTACACCACCAGTGACGTGGTGACGCCCTGCGCGCGCAGCGCATGCCACATCTCGAATGATTGCGGTGCCGGGCATTCGGCGTCGCGGTCGCCGACCACGATCAGCATCGGCGTCTTCACCTGCTTGATGAAGTTGATCGCCGAGCTCTTCGCGTACACCGCCGGGTCGTCGTACACGGTGGCGCCGAAGAACGGCGGCATCCACTGGTCGATCAGGTTCTGGCCGTAGTAGCTCTGCCAGTTCGAGATGCCCGCGCCGGCGACCACGGCGCGGAAGCGCTGGGTCTGGGTCGGCACGAACATGCTCATGAAACCACCGTAGCTCCAGCCGGTGAGGCCGAGCCGCTTGTCGTCCACCGGTACTTTCTTCTCGACTGCATCGACGCCGGCGAGGATGTCGCGCAAATCGCCATAGCCGAAGTCCTTGCGGTTGGCCTGCACGTATTTCTCGCCCTGGCCGAAGCTGCCGCGCGGGTTCGGCTCGAACACGAAGTAATCCAGCGCCGACAGCGGCGCTGCGCCGTAACCCACGCCAGGCCAGCGCGGAATCACCGCGCTCGACGGGCCGCCGTGCACCACCACGACCATCGGGTAGGTTTTCTTCGGGTCGTAGTGGGCCGGGTACAGCAGCCAGCCCTGCACGTGGAAGCCTTCGTTGTTCCATTCCACCGATTCGGCCTTACCCCAGGCCGGCGTGAGTGCGGCATTGAACGAGGTCACCGCGGCCGGCGCGGTATGGCCCAGCGCTCCGGCGTGCACTTCGGACGCGGTGGCGTACGAGCTCTGCACGAAGGCAATGTGCTGATGGTCGTTGGACAGCGACACCGCCATCGAGGCACTGCCGTCGCTGTAGCTGGCCGGCACGGTGAAGTGCACATTCTGCTGTTGCGCATGGGTGGCCGAAACCGCGTAATCCGCCAGCTGGCTCTGGCCGTTGCTGACCTGGCTGACCAGCATCGACTGCGGCCCGGTCCAGCTCAGCCACGACGGCGTGACGTGGATGTCCGGCGTGAGATTGACCAGCTTGCCGCCGCTGGCTGGTACCGCGTAGATATCACCGCCGGTGGCGCCCTGGTCGCTCATCAGGCCGCCGATGAAGGCAATCCGCGCACCATCCGGCGACCAGCGTGGCAGCGCGATCTGCAGACTGTGCAGCGAACCGCTGCTGCGGTTGGTCGGGTCGACCAGCAGGGTGGCGGCGGCATCGGCTTGTGCCGGCTGCACGTAGAGTTTGGCGATCCACCAGTTGTTGTCGCCCGGCGGCTGCGCGGCGGTGTAGGCGATCCGCGTGCCATCCGGCGACCAGTCGAATTCGTACGCGTACATGCCGTCCGGGGTCAGCTCATGCAGAGAGCCGCTGGCGACATCGACGCTGGCCACGCGCTGCACTTCCACCCCGGTGACGCCGATTTCGCCGGCGGCAGGCTTGGCGGCGACCACCGCGCTGGCGCGGCGGGTGGCACCGGGCACGTAGAGAAAGCCGAGCGATTTGCCGTTGGCCGTCCACTGCAGCGCACGCGCGTAGCCCTTGAGCTGGACCAGCCGCGCAGGTGAGCCGCGGCCCGTGCTGTCTGCGTGACCGGTGTCAGCCAGATAGATGCTGTTCTGCATCACCTTGGTACTGGTCAGATCGACGCTGCAGTTGGAGATGAAGGCCAGGTGCTGCGAATCGGGCGCCCAGGCAACGCCGGATTCGGCACACAGGCCGGGTTTGGCCGCCGCACTGATGCGCCGCGCGTGGCTGCCGTCAGCGTCGGCTACTTCGATCGACGGCTTGCCCTGGCGCTCGATCACCCAGGCCAGCTGTTTGCCATCCGGCGACATCGCCACCGCGCCGATCTCCTGCGCCTTGCCCAGTTCAGTCAGCAGCTGTTCGATGCGCGGGTCGACGCTCGGTGAGGCGGCGAACGCGTTGGGTGTCAGCGCGATGGCCAACAACAGCAACGGGGCAGGCAGGTGCGAGCGTTTCGACATGGAGGGACTCCGGCGTAGGGAATCCGCACGCTACATCCAGAAGTTTGTACACGCCAAGTGCAGGACGGCATGCACGCCAGTCGCGCGGCGCCGCTATGCGCTTCAGTGCGCGGGCGTTGCCACTGCGGCCTGACGTGCCGCAGTCATCGCCGCGAGCTTGGCGCGGATGGCGGGGATCGCCGCCAGCGCCGCCCGCTCGCCTTCGAGGATCGCCTGATTCTTCTGCTCGAAATCGGTCGGGCCGATGGCGCTGATGTTGGGTCGGATCACCACGTCGGCGCGCGCGGTCTCCTGGGTGCCCAGTTGCTGGCCCATGATCGCGATGGTCTGGCCGACGATGTTCATCATGCCTTGCGGGTTGCTGCCGTTGGGCTTGGTCGAGATGTCCACCGCGATCACGAAATCCGCGCCGAGCTGGCGCGCCGCGTCCACCGGTATCGGACTGACCACGCCGCCGTCGACGTAATGCTTGCCGTTGATCGCCACCGGCTCGAACACGCCGGGGATGCTGGAGGACGCGCGCACCGCCTGACCGGTGTTGCCGCGCACGAACACGGTGCGCTGGCCGGTTTCCAGTTGCGTGGCGACGGCGGCGAACGGGATCTTCAGCTGTTCGATCGACTGGTGGTGCAGCAGCTGGTTGACGTAATCCTGCAGCGCGCGGCCCTGCACCAGACCGCCGGAGAACAGCCGCACGTCGCGGATCTTCGTCTCGTCCAGCCCGAAGGCGGTTTCCTGCAACTGGAATGCGTCCATGCCGCTGGCGTACAGCGCACCGACCACGCTGCCGGCACTGGTACCGGCGGCCACGTCCGGATGGATGCCGCTGGCTTCCAGCATCTTGATCACGCCGATATGCGCGAACCCTTTCGCGGCACCACCGCCGAGCGCGAGACCGATCTTCAGCTTCAGCGGTGCCGGCGGGGCCACGATGACCGGCGGCGGCACGGTGGGCTTGCTGCCGCCGAAGCACGCACTCAGCGCGAGCGTGGCGAGTGACAGCAGGAGGTAGCGGCGGAATGGCATCGTGTGTCGCGCTGATGAGAGTGGATGGGGTGCGAGTCTATGGCCGACTCATGGCGTGGCCGAGGCGCAGAGCAGGCGGCGCGCTTGCTCTTCTTTGCGCCTCCCCCTGCTTGCAGGGGGAGGCGGGGAGGGGGTGAAGCTTTTGATCTTGGCTGAAGCGAAGAGCAACCCCTCCCAACCCTCCCCTGCAAGCAGGGGAGGGAGCAAGCGTGTCAGCCCTGCGCGCCGTCGGCCTCGCGGTGGTAATGCGTGGCCAGCTCCACTTCCTGCTTCGAACCGAGGAACACCGGCACGCGCTGGTGCAACCCGGTCGGCTGCAATTCCATGATGCGCTCGCGTCCCGTGGTCGCCGCGCCGCCGGCCTGCTCGATGATGAAGGCCATCGGGTTCGCCTCGTACATCAGGCGCAGCTTGCCGCCCTGCTTGAGGATCTTCGCGTCCAGCGGGTAATAGAACATGCCGCCGCGGGTCACGATGCGGTGCACGTCGGCCACCATCGAGGCGACCCAGCGCATGTTGAAGTCCTTGCCGCGCGGACCGTCCTTGCCGGCCAGCAACTCGCCGATGTAGCGCTGCATCGGTGCCTGCCAGTGGCGCTGGTTCGACATGTTGATGGCGAACTCGGAGGCTTCTTCCGGGATGCGGATGCCGCGCCGGCTCAGCATGAAGCTGCCGACCTCGCGCTCCAGCGTGAATTCGTGGGTGCCGTGGCCGAACGTCAGCACCAGCACGGTGGCCGGGCCGTACACCACATAGCCGGCGGCGAGCTGGGTGGTGCCGGGCTGCAGGAAGTCGGCGGCCTTCGGCTCGGTCACGTGGTCGGGGCAGCGCAATACCGAGAAGATCGTGCCGACCGAGATGTTCACGTCGATGTTCGAGCTGCCGTCCAGCGGATCGAACAACAGCAGGTGGTTGCCCTTCGGATAGCCGTCCGGAATCTGCTGCGGGTCTTCCATCTCCTCCGACGCGCAGGCGGCGAGATGGCCGCCCCAGGCGTTCGCTTCCAGCAGGATCTCGTTGGAGATCACGTCCAGCTTCTTCTGCGCCTCGCCCTGGATGTTCATGCTCAGCGCGTCGTCGCTGCCGGCCATGCCCAGCACGCCGCCGAGCGCGCCCTTGTTGGTGGCCACCGCAATGCGCTTGCACGCGCGAGCGACTACTTCGATCAGCAGGGAGAGTTCGGCATTGATGTGGCCGGCGCGGCGTTCCTCGATCAGGAACTGGATCAGCGAGATGGGCTTCATGTCGGGTCCGTGGCAGAAGAATGGCGCATTGTCCCGGCTCCGGCTGAACAGCGCCAGCACAGCGCCGACCGCTGGCCCGAACTGTCATCGGGCCGACCGGTTGCTGACACTACGTTGGCAGCAGGAGTTGCGCATGCTGACCCTCCACAGCGGAGGGATGCGACATGCGCGATACGGTTTATTTCCTGGTATTCGACGGCTTTGCCGACTGGCAGGCCGCGCTGGCGTTGTGCGAGATCCGTCGCCCCGGCGACTGGCGGGTGCAGACGGTAGGGTTCTCGCAGGCACCGATAATGTCGATGGGCGGCCTCACCGTGCAGCCGGAGCTGTCACTGGCGCAGCTCGATGCGCAGCGTGCGGCGTTGCTGATCGTGCCCGGCGGCCACTTGTGGCAGCGCGGCGAGGGCGAGCCGGCGGTGGCCATGATTCGCCAGCTGCATGCCGCTGGTGCACCAGTGGCCGCCATCGACAGCGGGGTGCTGGCGCTGGCCCGTGCAGGCCTGCTCAATGATTGCCGCCACACCGGCAACTGGCCCGGCCAGATCGCCAGCCAGGTGCCCGGCTATGCCGGCGCCGATCAGTACGACAGCGAACTACTGGCTGTCAGCGACGGCGGCACAATCACCGCCAGCCATCTCGGCAGCGTGGAGTTTGCCCGCGAGGTCATCCACACGCTGGATCTGTACAGCCCCAGCGACCGCGAGCACTGGTACCGCCTGTTCAAGCACGCCCAGCTGCCGCCGTGGTGCGTCGGCGAAGCGGTGGCGGCGTGAGGCGATGAGCATGCATCCGATCATGCACCGCATGCTGAAGGCGTACCGTCCGCTGTACCTGCATGGTCTGCTGCGGGACGGGCAGTACCACTTGCCAGCGACCGCTGCGCCGAACGAGCCCTCGGCATCCGCGTGTGCAAGCCGCCCGCGCATGCTGCTGCTGGCACTGACCGGTCTGCGTCACCACCTGTTTTCCCAGCGGAGCTCTCCATGACCACCACACCGCCACGCGTCACCTTCTTCCATGCGCCGCAGAGCCGTTCCGCGGGTACCCGCGCTCTGCTCGAGGAACTCGGCGTCGACTACGACCTGCATGTGCTCAGCCTGAAAGCTGGCGAGCAGCGCCAGCCGGAGTATCTCGCGATCAATCCGATGGGCAAGGTGCCGGCGATTCGCCACAGCGACGCGCTGATCACCGAGCAGCCGGCAGTGTTCCTGTACCTGGCCGATCTGTACCCCGAGGCGAAGCTGGCGCCGCCGATCGGCGATCCGTTGCGCGGTCCGTACCTGCGCTGGATGGTGTTCTACGGCTCGTGTTTCGAGCCGGCGCTGGTCGACAAGTCGATGCAGCGCACGCCGGCGGCGTCCTCGACCTGTCCGTACGGCGATTTCGACACGATGTTGAAGACGCTCACCGACCAACTGGAACAGGGGCCTTACATACTCGGCGACACCTTCAGTGCGGTCGACGTGCTGTGGGGAACCGCGTTGAACTGGACCACCATGTTCAAGCTGGTGCCGGAACTGCCGGTGATCCGCGCGTACATCGATCGCGTGCTTGCGCGCCCGGCGATGCAGCGTGCGGCAGCCGCGGATGCCGCACTGGCCGCTGCGCACGCAGGCTGATGCCATGAGGCGTGACGTTCGGCGCTGTTCGTCATCGCTCGCCTCGGCGATGATGTGTCGATGCGTCGCGCCGATCGCCTGTTCCTCATCATCAACGCCCTGCGCGGGCGCCGTACGGCCTTGCGCGCGCGCCAGCTCGCCGAGACGCTGGGCGTTTCCCTGCGCACGGTCTATCGCGACGTCGCCGACCTGCAACTTTCCGGTGTGCCGATCGAGGGCGAGGCGGGCGTCGGCTATGTGCTGCGCAAGGGTTCGGACATCCCGCCGCTGATGTTCAGCGCCGACGAGCTCGAATCGCTGGTGGTCGGCACGCGCTTCGTGCGCGCATTCGCCGGCGCCAAACTCGCCGAAAGCGCACAGACCGCGCTGATGAAGATCGAGGCGGTGCTGCCGCCGGAACTGCGCGAGCGCTCGGCGCGCACGCGCATCTATGCGCCGATCTGGCGCGACGAATACAAACTGGCGTTCGCGGCGCGGATCGACCGGCTGCATGCGGCGATCGAGGCGCGCCAGGTCCTGCAGCTGGCCTATCGCGACGAAGCCGGCAGCATCAGCACGCGCGAAGTCGAGCCGTTGTGCCTGGCTTTCTGGGGCGGCAAGTGGACGCTTGGTACGTGGTGCCGGCTGCGTCTGGATTTCCGCAACTTCCGTCCCGACCGCATTGACGACCTCGCCGAGACCGGCGAAGTGTTCGACGAAGCGGACGGCCGCAATCTGGACGCCTACCTGCTGGCGATGCGCGGCTACTACGCCGGCATGGAATAGGCGGCTTCCGCAGAAAATTACGCTTGACGCATCGCCCGTTGCAGCCCCGGCTCCGCTACGCTCGACAGCACTGCGCCTGTCCGAAGGAGTCGAGCCATGTCGTCAGCTCTGCATCATCCGTTGTTGTCGATCGCGCCGACCAAGCTGCGGCCGACCCAGCTGACCCTGGGCAAGGCCGAGGTCGCGGCCAAGCGCATGGAGTGGGAGGGGCTCGGCAAGAAGAAGCGCAAGGAGCTGCTCGAATCGCACTGGTTTCCCGGCGTGCTGGGACCGAAGCATCAGGTCTACATCGTCGACCACCATCACCTTGGTCTCGCCTTGCTGGAGGAGCGCGTAAAGAGCGTGCCGGTGATGATCCAGCGCGATTTCTCCTGGCTGGAGCCGGCAGTGTTCTGGCGCACGATGGAGTTCAACCGCTGGGCGCACCCGTACGACCAGCACGGCATCCGCACCGACTACACCGCGATTCCGACCAGCCTGGCCGATATGGCCGATGACGCTTACCGCACGCTCGCCGCGCGGGTGCGCATGGCCGGCGGCTGTGCCAAGGACGCCGTGCCCTACGCGGAGTTCCTGTGGGCGGATTTCTATCGGCGTCATCTCAAGCTGCCAAACGGCAAGATCAGCGCGAAAACGATGGAGCAGGCACTGCTGCTCGCACACAGCCGTGACACGGCGTATCTGCCGGGCTGGAGCGGAACGATCGAGTGAACGCGAATCGGGCACCTGCTTCCGCGCCGGGTTTCACCATCGGCGTGGATGTGCTGGCCGGGTTGTCGATCGCGGGCCTGCTGCTGCCCGAGGCGGTGGCGTACTCGGGCATCGCCGGGCTGCCGCCGCAGGCCGGCGTGATCGCGCTGCTGGTCGGGCTGGTCTGTTACGGCCTGCTCGGGCGCAGCCGCTATGCGATCGTCTCGGCCACGTCGTCATCGGCGGCGGTGCTGGCGGCCGGAACACTCGCCCTCGCCGGTCCCGCGGGCGCGTCGCGTGCCGCGGTGGCGGCCACCCTGGTGCTGCTCACCGGCGGCTGTTTCCTGATCGCCGGGTTCGCACGTCTCGGCGGTCTGTCGCAGCTGATCGCGCGGCCGGTGCTGCGCGGCTTCACCTTTGGGTTGGCCTGCGTGATCGCGCTGAAGCAGCTGCCGAACCTGTCCGGCCTGCCATCCCTGCACGGCGATTTCGTGCCGCTGTTGCTGGCGACGCTGTTCAAATCGATCGGCCAGATCCAGCCGGCCGCGATGGGGGCCGGGGTCATCGCGTTGCTGCTGCTGTTCCTGTGCGAGCGTGTGCGCCACTTGCCCGGCAGCTTGCTGGTGATCGTGCTGGGCGTGGCTGTCTCTGGCTGGCTGGCGCAACACGGCGTGGCACTGACTGGCGCGATCAATCTGATTCCGGACTGGTCGCTGCCGGAGTGGCCTACGAGCGACCAGTGGCTGCCCAGCATCGAACTGGCCGCGGCCTTGCTGCTGGTGCTGTACGCGGAGTCGTACGGGGCGATCCGGGCGTTTGCGTTGAAGCATGGCGATCCGGTCGATGCGAATCGCGACCTGCTGGTGCTCGGCGTGGCGAACGCGTTGTCGGGCCTGCTGCACGGCATGCCGCTCGGCGCGGGTTATTCCGGCACCTCGGCGAACGAGGCCGCCGGTGCGCGCTCGCGGCTGGCCGGGCTGGTCGCTGCCGGCAGCGTGTTGCTGATGGTGTTGCTGCTGCTGCGCTGGATCGAACGCATCCCTGCACCGGTGCTGGCGGCGATCGTGATCCACGCGGTGAGCAAATCGTGGCGGCTGGCGGTGTTCAAGCCGTACATGCAGTGGAAGCGTGACCGGATGGTGGCGCTGGCCGCGGTACTCGCGGTGCTTGCGCTGGGCATCCTCGATGGCCTGCTGGTGGCGATCGCGTTCAGTCTGGCAATGTTGCTGCGCCAGTTCGCCACGCCGCGTCTCAGCATACTTGGCAAGCTCCCCGGCAGTCACGATTTCGTCGACATCGCGGAACATCCGAGTGCGCATGAGCAGGCCGGCATGCTGATCCTGCGTCCGGAGGAGCCGCTGTTTTTCGCCAATGCGGAATCGATCCTGGCGCTGTCGCGCCAGCGGGTCGACGAGCATGCCGGGATCCGTGTGGTGGTACTGAGCCTGGAGGAATCGCCCGATCTGGACAGCACCGCACTGGAGGCCCTGGTGGATTTCGCGAAGTGGCTTGGCGCGCGTGGCATCATGCTGCGTGTCGCGCGCCTGAAGGATGTGGTGCGCGGGCTGTTGCTGCGGGCGGCACTGCCCCAGCTTCCGCCACAGGCGCTCGACTTCTGGAGCGTGGAAGATGCAGCCTTGGCGGCTGTACCCGCGCCGCAACCGACAGGGAAACTTCCGCAGTGAAGATCATCACGGGCATGCCATGGCTGCTGCTGGGCGCCGCACTCCTGAGCGCGCCGGCTTGGGCCGCGCAGGACAGCAATGCGCGTTTCAAGCAGATCTACAGCAGCGAGTGGGCCTGGCGCACCGGCCAGGCCGGGGTCAGCGCGTCGGGTGAGGCACAACCGAACAACGGTCGCCTCGACCAGGTCGACGCGGCCAGCCAGCAGCAGCGGCTGGATTACTGGCAAGGCGTGCTCAAGCAGCTCGACGGCATCGACGCGGCGCAACTGTCGCCGGCCAACCAGATCAACTACGCGATCTACCGCGAACAGATCGGCAACTTCGTGGCCGACCAGACATTCAAGAACTGGCAGATGCCGTTCAACAGCGATTCGGCGTTCTGGTCGGACATCGGCTACGAGCTCGGCGGCGACCGCTTGCGCACGGCTGGCGACTACCGCAAATACCTCGACCGTCTCGAGCAGATTCCAGCCTATGTCGACCAGCAGATCGCCAACATGCAGCTCGGCCTGCAGCGCGGTTTCAGCGTGCCGCGCGAGGTGCTCAAGGGCCGCGACGTGTCGATTGCCGCGGTGGCCGACCTGACGGATCCGACCCAGAGCAGTTTCTATGCGCCATTCAAGCAGTTGCCGGCGTCGATCCCGGCCGATCAGGCGCAGGCGCTGCAGGGCCGCGCATTGCAGCGTGTCCGCGACGAGGTGATCCCGGCTTACGCAAAGCTGCTGGCATTTTTTCGCAACGATTACGTGCCGCACGCGCGCACCACGCTGGCCGCGGAGGCGTTGCCGGACGGCAAGGCGTTCTATCGCCAGCAGATCCACGAATACACCACGCTGGACCTGAGCCCCGATGCGATCCACCAGATCGGGCTGGAGCAGGTGGCGAAGATCCACGCACAGATGCTGCAGGTGATGCAGGATTCCGGCTTCAAGGGCAGCTTCGCGGAGTTCCTGAAGTTCCTGCGCAGCGATCCGCAGTTCTACGCGAAGACGCCGGACGAACTGCTGATGCGCAGCGCCTGGGTAGCCAAGCAAGTGGACGGCCAGATGGCCAGATACTTCGGCCATCTGCCGCGCCAGCGCTTCACCATCCAGCCGGTGCCGGCCGACATCGCGCCGTACTACACCTCCGGTCGCGGCGGTCCGGACGTCTATCTGGTCAATACCTACGACCTGCCGTCACGCCCGCTGTACAACATGCCGGCGTTGACCCTGCACGAGTCCTATCCGGGCCACGCGCTGCAGCTGGAGCTGGCCGACGAGCAGCACGGCCAGCCGGAGTTCCGTCGCAACAGCTACATCTCGGCCTATGGGGAAGGCTGGGGTCTGTACTCGGAATATCTCGGCAACGAGATGGGCATCTACCAGACGCCGTATCAGCGGTTCGGCTATCTCACCTACCAGATGTGGCGCGCCTGCCGGCTGGTGGTCGACACCGGCATCCATCACCTGGACTGGACGCGCCAGCAGTCGATCGACTACCTCACCGCCAACACCGCATTGTCCGCGCGCGAGATCGCCAACGAAGTGGACCGCTACATCAGCTGGCCCGGCCAGGCGCTGTCATACGAACTCGGCTACCTGAAGATCCTGGAGCTGCGCACCAGGGCGGAAAAAGCGCTGGGCGCGAAGTTCGACCTGCGCCACTTCCACGATACCGTGCTGTCGACCGGCTCGGTGCCGTTGCCGGTGCTGGAGCAGCGCATCGACCGTTTCATCGCCGACGGTGGTCCGGAGTCTGACTTCGGTTGCGACTGCGCGAAAGGTGGCAAGGCCGCGTCACCGACACCCTGAGATGTCAGGTTGATCAATAATTGACCATACTTCCCTTGTGGAGTAAATTGAAACTCAACTTCACAAGGAGAGTTTCGCATGTTGGCCCAGCCACTGCCTGAAACCGCTCCCGCCGGCGAGCTCGGTGGCCCGGCGCTGCGAGCGTTCTTCCGCCTTGCCGAGCATTGGAAGTTGCGGATTGCCGATCAGCGCAAGCTGCTCGGTGATCCGCCGGAATCGACGTTCTACAAGTGGAAGCGCCAGCAGGATGGCGCGCCGGGTCGCGACACCATCGAGCGGATCAGCTACCTGCTTGGTATCTGGAAGTCGCTGCAGATCCTGTTTCCGGATCCGGCCCAGGCCGACGCGTGGCTGCACAAGCCGAATGCAGCGGTGCTGTTCGGCGGCCACTCCGCGCTGGAGCGCATGCTGTCCGGCAACGTCGCCGACCTGTATGTGGTGCGCCAATACCTGGATGCGCAACGCGGCTGAGCGAAATGTGCACAGGGTCGCGACCGACGAGACGGGCGCGCGACATGCTTGGTTTCTGCCTCTGCACGCTGCTTCTGCCTGCCACGGACTTTCGATGCCGACCACGTTGCCACCGATCAAGCGCATTCGCTGGACTCACGCGTACCGCATCGTGCCCAGCCGCTTTCCGCCGATCGGCGTTTACGACCGCATCACCGATCCGGCCGATCTCGAGGCGGTATTCGCGATCGAGGCGCTGACCAACCCGCGCCTGCGCGAGGAGGAGGGGGCGTTGAAGCTGGTATCGAAGGAGCATCGCATCAGCGGACCCGGCTCGACACCGGTGATGGCCGCGTTCACCCATCTCAATCCGGAAGGCAGCCGCTTCTCCGACGGCAGCTGGGGCGTGTTCTACGCCGCGCACAGCATCGCCACGGCGGTGGAAGAAACCGTGTACCACCGCGAGCGGTTTCTCGCTGCCACCGCCGAGCCGGCATGCGACATCCAGATGCGCTGCTACCGCACCAGCGTCGACAGCAAACTGCATGACATCCGCAGTGGCTGGCAGGCGGCGCAGGATCCGGACAGCTACACCGCCAGCATCATCCTGGCCCGTGAGCTGCATGCCGCCGATTCCAACGGCATCGTCTACGACAGCGCGCGCCATCGCGGCGGTGAATGTCTGGCCGCGTTCCATCCCGACGTGGTCGCGCCGTGCACGCAGGCACAGCACCTGGTCTATCGCTGGGACGGTCATCGCATTTCGCAGGTACTCGAGGTGTCGGAACTGGCGCGTCCGCGGTAGCCTGCAGGCAGGCAAGACCAAGGCGAGGCCAATGACGAAAGGCATGCGCAACCTGCTGCTCATCCTGCTGCTGTGGCCGCTGCTGGCGATGGCCCGCGACAACCGTGAGAACGACCATGCACAGTGGAACGCGGATATCGCCGCCTTCCAGGCCGGGGACCTGGCGCATCCGCCAAGACCGGGCGCGGTGCTGTTCATCGGCAGCTCGTCGATCCGTTTCTGGAAGACGCTGGCGACGGATTTCCCCGGTGTGCGCACGATCAACCGTGGCTTCGGCGGTTCGGAGATCGACGACGCCACCTTCTTCGCCGACCGCATCGTGGCGCCGTATCACGCCCGGGCCATCGTGATGTACGCGGGTGACAACGACCTGCAGGATGGCGACAGCCCGGCGCATGTGCGCGCCGACTTCGCCGCCTTCGTGAGCAGGGCGCGTGCACTTGACCCCGGCGTGCCGATTGCCTTCATCGCGATCAAGCCCAGCGTGGCGCGCAAGGTGCTGCTGCCGAAGATCCGCGAGGCGAATGCGCTGGTCCGCGAATACGCAGCCACCCAGCAGGGGGTCGCCTATCTGGACGTCTTTACGCCCATGCTTGGCCGGGACGGCCAGCCGCAGCCGCAGTGGTTCATCGCCGACGGCCTGCACATGAACCGCAAAGGCTATGCGCTGTGGATCGACGTGGTGAAACCCTGGCTGGAGGCGACGCAGCGTTGATCCGGCGCGCTCAGGTATCCGCGTTGGTCGCCCAGCCCTCACGCGTGCCACGGGTGAACACGCGATCACCTTCCAGCACATCGCCGGCGGCATGCGCCGGCAACTCGTGCAGCTTCGCGTAGATCGGCGTGAAGTCCGGATGGGTGGCCTCGAACAGCTGCTCGAAGCTGTCGATCACGAAATAGGTCTGCTGGTAGGTATCGATGCGGTAGCGCGTGCTCATCACGCGCTCGAGGCCGAAGCCGATGCGGTTCGGTGACGGCGAATCCAGCGAGTAGATCGACTCGCCCTTCGAGCTGACGATGCCGGCGCCGTAGATGCGCATGCCTTCACCGGTGTTGATCAGGCCGAATTCCACCGTGTACCAGTACAGCCGCGTGAGGTTCATCAGCGCGTCGGGGCCGATCGCGAACGCCTTCATGCCGCCACGGCCATACGCCTGCATGTAGTCGGCGAACACCGGGTTGAGCAGCAGCGGCACGTGGCCGAACAGGTCGTGGAACAGGTCCGGCTCGCTGAGGTAGTCGAGCTGGTCGGGTTTGCGGATCCACCAGCTGACCGGGAAGCGGCGGTTGGCCAGGTGATCGAAGAACACCTCGTCGGGTAGCAGGCCTTCCACCGCGACCACTTCCCAGCCGGTGGCGACGCCGAGCACCTTGTTCAATTCGGCGAATTTCGGGATGCCGCCGTCGCCGAGGCCGAAGCGTTCGACGCCGGCCATGAACTCCTTGCAGGCGCGGCCGGGCAGCAGCTCGCGCTGGCGCTTGAACAAGGTGTCCCAGACTTCGTGATCGGTCTTGCTGTAGATGGTCCACGGCTGCTCGACCACGCCGGTGGCATACACCGGCACGTAACCGCGATCGGTCTGCTGGTGTTCGACTTTGCGCGGCGTATCCATGGCGAGCTCCGAAGCGGGCGTGGGCTGATCAGGCAGCAAGCTTACGGCGGTTTGCCCGCACGAAGCTTGTTTTGTTGCCAAGGGTTTGCCTATGAATGCACTATCATTGCGCAGACTGACGGAATAACGGAAGTTTGTTGCGCATGCCGACACTCGACCGCACCGACCTGCGCCTGCTCGCCATCCTGCAGAGCGAGGGCCGCATCACCAATGCCGAGCTGGCCGAGCGGGTCAGCCTGTCGCCATCGGCGTGCCTGCGCCGGCTGCAGCGGCTGGAAGCGGACAAGATCATCACCGGCTACGCGGCGCAGATCGATCCGCAGGCGGTTGGCCTGGGCCTGCAGGCTTTCGTGCGTGTGCAGCTGAGCAAGCACGAGGCGGAAGCGATCGAGCGTTTCGTCGAGCACGTCAACGGCTGGGATGAAGTGGTCGCCTGCCACGCGTTGACCGGCGACATGGATTACCTGCTGCATGTCTACGTGGCCGACCTCAAGGATTTCTCGCGTTTCCTGCTCGATCATCTGTTGAACGCGGCCGGGGTTGCCGATGTCAACTCCAGCTTCGTGCTGCGCACGGTGAAACGCTCGCCGTCGCTGCCGCTGAGCCAGCTCGAGCGTTGAGCCGCGCGCTCGCACCAACTAACGCTAAACTAACCGACTGATGAGCATCGATACCGCCACTGTTCCCGAGCGTGACCTGTTGCGCCCGCTGCGTTACCTGTGGCGTGTGCCGCTGCTGCTGCTGCACATCGTGCTGGGCATCCTGCTGTGTTCGCTGATCCTCAGCTGGAACCAGCATGTGGTGATGACGGACGGCAAGGAGCCGTTCGCGCACCGGATGATCCGCTGGTGGTCGACCCAGCTGCTGCGCGTGTTCGGTATGCGCTCGGTGCGTTTCGGCGAGCCGCTGGCCGATCCGGTGCTGTTCGTCGCCAATCACACCTCGTGGATCGACATCGAGTTGCTGCACAGCCAGCGCGCCGCCTGTTTCGTGGCCAAGGCCGAGATCGCGCGCTGGCCGCTGGTCGGCTGGATGGCGGCGACCGGCGGCACCATTTTCCATCGTCGCGGCAGCAACCATTCGCTGTCCACGGTGATGCAGGTGATGGTCGAGCGGCTGCGCGGTGGCCGCTCGGTGGCGGTGTTCCCGGAAGGCGGCACCGGCTATCACGGCGTGCTGAAGATTTTCCACGCGCGCATCTTCCAGGCCGCGCTGGATGCCGAGGTGGCGGTGCAGCCGGTGGCGTTGCGCTTCGCGCGTGACGGTCGCCGGGTTCTCGATGCCGGCTTCCGCGAACACGAGAGCTTCGTGCACAACATCGTGCGCCTGCTTGGCGAGGCGCCGGTGGATGCCGAAGTGCATTTTCTCGCGCCGGTGCCGGCCAGTCCGGATGCGCGGCGGCGCATGGCCGAGCTGTCGCGCGAGCGCATCGGCGCAGCGCTGGAAGACCGGCTGGCATGAACCTGCCGTACGGAAAGGATTTCCGTCCACCCTGGCCGCTGCGCAGCGGCCATATCCAGACCATGCTGTCCTCCAGCGGCGTGCGCCGCATGCTGCTGCCGCGCGCCGCGCAAACGGTGACGCAGGGTGCCGAGCCGGTGGTGGTCGATGGCGGTGGTGGCGTGCGCCTGACCGGTGCCTACACCGCGCAGAAGGTCCGGCCGCAGTCGCGCGGCCTGGCCGTGCTGTTCCACGGCTGGGAAGGCAGCGTCGATTCCACCTACGTATTGCAGACCGGCAGCCGCCTGCTCGCCGACGGCTGGGACATCTTCCGGCTGAACTTCCGCGACCACGGCGACAGCTACAACCTCAACGAAGCGTTGTTCCACTCATGCCGCATCGACGAGGTAATACACGCGTTGGGCGACATTGCGCAGCGCTGGCCGGCGCGCCCGATCGCGCTGGCCGGATTTTCGTTGGGCGGCAACTTCGCCTTGCGCGCCGCGCTGCAGACCTCGCGCGTCGGCATCCCGCTGAGCTACGTGCTGGCGGTCTGCCCGATCATCGATCCCGGCGAAGGCCTGTTCTCGCTGGAAGAATCCGCGCCGTGGTTCTATCAGGCCTACTTCATGCGCAAGTGGCGGCACTCGCTGCAGGCCAAGCAGAAGGCGTTTCCGCAACACCAGTATTTCGAGATGTCCGAGCTGAACCAGAACCTGCGCGGGCTGACCGAGGCGATGGTGCTGCGGCATACCGACTTCCCGTCGCTGCAGCAATATCTGGACGGCTATTCGGTGGCCGGGGATGCGCTGCTGGCGATGCAGATTCCCGCCACCATCCTCACCGCGCGCGACGATCCGGTGATCCCGGTCGACGCGTTCGAGAAACTCGAACTGCCGCCGAACGTGGAGCTCGACATCGCCGACTTCGGTGGCCACTGCGGCTTCATCCGCGGCTACGGCATGACCAGCTTCACCGACGATTACATCGCCGCGCGCTTCAACGCGGTGGTGGACCAGGTCGCGCCGAAAGCCTGAGTGCGATCAGAACATCGGGCCGGGTGTGCGCTGCCGCAACCAGCACGCGATGCTCATGCGTTCACGCGTGGCCGGCAGCACTTCATGTTCGAACTGCGCCGAGAGAAACAGCAGCAAGGTGCCGGCGTGCGGAAAGATGTCGCGCGACGAGCCATCGGCCAGGTACAGCCGCAACGCGCCACCGTCGGCCACCCGCCATGCCTGGTTGAGATAGAACACCGCCGACACCACCCGCGCATCGCTCTCGCGCAAGCGATCCAGATGACGCGTGTAGCCGGCACCGGGCGGATACACCGCGTAGTGCGATTCGCATTCGACCAGGCCCAGCATCAGCTCGCGGTTGAGCGTCATGCGCAGCGCGTCGAGGCGATCGACGAACTCCTGCTGCGGCGGGCTCAGCGCCTCGGTCTGGAACCAGTGCGTGCTGTCGCCGCGTAGTGGTGTGGCCGTGCGCAAGGCACCGACTTTTGCCGGCGTCAGCCGTTGCGCGTCGCGCAGAACGTGGCACTCGTCAGCCAGCGCCTGCGCCTGCGCGGCTGAAAGAAAATCCGGCACGACACACCAACCCTCATTGGTCAGTGCGGTGGCGATGTCATGAAACTGGGACGCAGGCGTATTCATCCGACGCCAGTGTAGCGACGGACGTCAGCGCTGGCGCAGCGGATCGAGCAGCGACGACAAGCCGTTGTGATCGAGCTCCAGCATCAACGCCAGCAACCGACCCAGCTCGCCCTTCGGAAATCCCGTGCGCGCGAACCACGCCAGATACGCGCCGGGCAGGTCGGCGATAAGCCGACCCTGATACTTGCCATACGGCATACGCACGCTCATCAGCTTCGGCAGGTCTTCCGCTTCCATGAATACTTGAATCAGGTGGTGTTATTCGGCCGGTGACTGTGCCACGAATGGAGAAGGAATCACCGAAGCGAGTGGCATCCTTGCCCTGCTGCATGGATACGCGCCGATTGAAACCGATATCAGGACCAAACCTTTCACGGCTTCACAAACCGCAACGTCATCCGGTCCGATTCGCCGATCGCCTTCATCTTCGCGTGCTCGCTGTCGGGTCCGGCCAGATCCGGCGGCAGGCGGTGCACGTTGATGTCTTCCGGATCGGTGGGGTTGGCATTGATCTCCGACACGCCGGCCACGCGGAAGCCGGTCTTGAGCGCGAGCGCGATCAGGTAATCCTCGGGCAGGCGGTGCAGCGCCTTGGCGCTGTCCACCGCATCGGCGAACGGTTTGGCGCGGTGTTCGGTGACGCCGAACACGCCGCCGGGCTTGAGTACGTGGAACGCGGCCTGGAACACCGCGTCGAGAGTAGTCGGACTGTGGTTGAGCCAGTCATGCGTGTTGCGGAAGGTGAGCACCATGTCGGCGGAGTTGTCGGCGCCGAGGTTCACCTGATACGGCGGCGCGAACGGGATGACGTTCGCGATGTGTCCGTACACCGCCGGATCGGCCTTGAGCTTGGCGGTGAATTTCGCGGCCGTCTCCGGCGCGGCTTCGATCAGGTGGCCGTGCGTGTAGAGGAACGGCGCAAGGATTTCGGTATACCAGCCACCGCCGGGCGACAGCTCGATCACCGTCATGTCCGGCTTGATGCCGAAGAATTGCAAGGTCTCGACCGGGTGGCGATATGGATCGCGTGCCTGGTTGGCGGGTGAGCGCCAGTGACCGTTCACTGCCTGCTGCAGCGCTGCGGTGGTGTTGTCGGGTGCGGTGGCAGGCGTGGCGCTGGCGACGGCGGGGAGCAGCAAGGTCACGATCAGCGGGATGAGCAGCTTGCAGGTGCGAGGAGACATGGTGCGACCCTCCTGACGATGGGCGTTCAAGACTACGCCGAAACAGGGCGCCGGGTCAGAACCGCGTCGGTGTTGCGCAGCACGGCTTGAGGACACTCAATCCGCCGCCACGCACCGCCCCTGCGCCCACGCCCGCAACGCCTCGACCTGCTCGCGCATCAACACCGACAATGGCCGCGTCTGTTTCAGCGCGTTGAGCAGGGTCGCCTGATCCGGCGGCGTGCCGTTGCCGGCCGCGTCGTACAGCGAGCTGACGATGGTCTGTTCAATTTCGGCGCCGGAGAAACCGTCGCTGATGGCGGCGAGGGCGGGCAGGTCGAAGCTGGCGGGGTCGAGTTTGCGACGGGTGAGGTGCATCGCGAAGATCTGGCTGCGCACGGATGCCTGAGGCAGGTCGACGAAAAAGATTTCGTCGAAGCGGCCCTTGCGCAGCAGTTCGGCGGGCAGCTCGGCGACCACATTCGCCGTGGCGACGACGAATACCTTGGCCTTGCGTTCGGCCATCCAGGTCAGCAGGTAGCCGAGTACGCGACGCGACACGCCGCCGTCATCGCCACCACCGGCGAGACCTTTCTCGATCTCGTCGATCCACAGCACGCACGGCGCCAGCAGTTCGGTGCTGCTCAATGCGTCGCGCAGGTTCTTCTCGGTCTCGCCCTGGTACTTGTTGTACAGCGTGCCGAAATCCAGCCGCACCAGCGGCACGCCGAAGCCGCCGGCGATCGCCTTGGCTGCGAGGCTCTTGCCGCAGCCCTGCACGCCGAGCAGCAGCACGCCCTTCGGCGGATCGAGCGTCGGCGTGGCGGACGGATCGAGGAATACCGCGCGTCGTCGCTGCACCCACTCGCGCACGCGGCCGACCCCGGCGATGTCGGCGAAGCTGGCGGTGGCGTATTCGTAGTGCAGCAGGCCGGAACGGTTGAGCAGGTCGAATTTCGACTGCATCAGTTCGGGAAGATCCTGCGGGCCGAGCGCGCCGTCGTTGTAGATCAGCTTGCGCACGATGCGCCGCGCATCCGGGGCGGACAGGCCGAGCAGGTTGCGCACGATGGTGCGCGCGGCGTCGTTGTCGACTTCGATCTTGCGGCCCTGCTCGCGCTGCCAGGCCACCGCTTCGCCGCGCATGATCCCGGCCAGTTCCTTGATGTCGGGCAGTGACAGCGGCACGCGCAGGGCCAGTGCTTCGAGTTCTTCCGGCAACTCGACCCTGGCACCGACCAGCACGATGGTGTGCGCGGCGGAGCGCTGTCGTTGCACGATTTCGCGCATCTGGCGCAGGCTCATCGCGTAGCGCAGCAGACCATGGAAATCGAACATCAGGTAGATGCCGCGCTCGCCCTGCACGCGGATCGCGTCCAGGGTAGCGGTGGCGTCCGGCGCGACCTCGCCGTCGAGCTGGGCGAAGTCGAGCCGGCTGAGGCCGTCGGTCAGCGTCCAGCGCCACAGCGGATGCAGCGCCTGCGCAATCACGTGGCGGAAGCACTCGATCACGCGCTGCTCGTCCACCGTCTCGATCACCAGCAGTGGCGTGGCGGCGCGCACCAGCGTGGTGAGGTCGTCCAACTCGCTCATAACGTCCCCTTGCGAAGGGCGTCACGTTAGCAGAGCGGCAAAGCTTTTGGCTTCACGCGCTACGGTATACGCTGCGTTTTCTCCACGTTCGAGGAGCGCTGCCATGCGCCTGCTTCTGTCGTTGTTGCTGGCTGTTTCGTCGCTGCCGGTGCTGGCCGCGCCGCAGCTGGACAAGCTGAGCCTGCCGAAGGGTTTCCATATCGCGGTGTATTCCGACCAGGTGCCGGATGCGCGCGAGATCGCGCTGGGCGCCAAGGGCACCGTGTTCATCGGTTCGAGCGATGCGGGCAAGGTCTACGCGCTCACCGACAGCAACGGTGACGGTGTCGCCGACAATGTGCGGATTGTCGCCAGCGGACTGCGCGACCCGATCGGCGTGGCATTCCACGATGGCGACCTGTACGTCTCTGCGGTGAGCAGGATCTTCGTGCTGCGCGGCATCGAGCAGCATCTGGATACTCCGCCGACGCCCGAACTGGTCACCGACAAGCTGCCGACGGAAGGCCATCACGGCGGCAAGTTCCTCGCGTTCGGCCCGGACGGCAAGCTGTACGTGCCGATCGGCGCGCCGTGCAATATCTGCGATCCGGGTCCGGCCCACGGCAAACTGACCCGCATGAATGCGGACGGCTCCGGCATGGAAGACGTGGCGCGCGGCATCCGCAACACGGTCGGTTTCGACTGGCAGCCGGGCACAAGACACCTGTGGTTCACCGACAACGGCCGCGACGAAATGGGCGACGACATGCCCAGCGACGAGTTGAACGAGATCACCAAGGCTGGCGAACACTTCGGCTATCCCTATTGCCATCAGGGCGACACGCTCGACCCCGAGTTCGGCAAGGGCAAGAGCTGCAAGGAATACGCGCCGCCGGTGCTGAAGCTGGGCGCGCACGTGGCCTCGCTCGGCATGCGCTTCTACGAGGGCAAGCAGTTTCCGGCCAGCTACAAGGGCGCGATCATCGTCGCCGAGCACGGCTCGTGGAACCGCACGCAGAAATCCGGCTACCGGGTGATGACGGTGCGCCTGGCCGGCAGCAAGGTGCTGTCGTACGAACCGCTGATCAGCGGCTTCGAACAGAACGAAAGCGCTTGGGGCCGCCCGGTCGACGTGCAGCCGCTGACCGATGGCAGTGTGCTGGTCAGCGACGATCTGGCGGGGGCGGTGTATCGGGTGACGTACAAGCCATAGTTTGTCATTCCTGCGCAGGCCGGGATGGCGAACAAAGAATTCGCTCTTTGATTCAAGGAAAACCCATGCAACTACGCAGCGATAATTTCGAAAACGGTCGGCGCATCCCCGCCGAGTTCGCGTTCGGCAAGCAGGCGCAGCCGTTCGCGCTGTCGGACAACCGCAGTCCGCAGTTGGCGTGGAAGGGCGCGCCCTCGGCCACGCGCTCGTTCGTCATCACCTGCATCGACCCGGATGTGCCGAGTCGCGGCGATGACGTGAACCAGGCAGGCCGCACGGTCCCGGCGGACCTGCCGCGGGTGGAATTCGTGCACTGGCTGATGGCGAACATTCCGCCCGAATGCGGCGAGCTGGCCACCGGAGCCTGCAGCGACGAGATCACCCCGCGCGGCAAGCGCGAACCGTTCGGGCCGCCGGGCAGCGTGCAGGGCGTGAACGACTACACCGGCTGGTTTGCCGGCGACGCCGAAATGGGTGGCGAGTATCTCGGCTACGACGGCCCATGCCCGCCATGGAACGATGCGCTGCTGCATCACTACCACTTCAAGCTGTATGCACTCGATGTGCCGTCGCTGGCGCTGGTCAAGGGCTTTTCGCTGGCTGAACTGCGTGCGGCGCTGGTCGGTCATGTGCTGGACGAGGCCGAGCTGATCGGCACCTACAGCCTCAATCCGGCCGTGTCGGGCTGAACAAACGTCGGCTTCGCGTGCATGGCGGCGCCGACTCTCTTCACGTTCGCATGGCATGGGCTATGGGTGAATGGCGGCACGCGGACCCCAACCGCGAACACCCTTCACTACAAAGAGGATGCCCCCCATGCTCCATTACGCCCTGGTTTTCCTGGTCATCGCCATCATTGCCGCCGTGCTGGGTTTTGGCGGCATCGCCGGCGCCGCTGCCGGCATCGCGAAGATCCTGTTCATCATCTTTCTGATCCTGGCGATCATCGCGTTTTTCCGTCGCGCCAGTTGATGGTCGAACGTTGAAGCAGATTGCGCCATAGTTGAGTCCTTTCCGGAGCATGCAATGAACAAGCAGGTAGACAACCCCGAATCGATCGCCGCCAGCCGCATCGACGAGCGCGCCGAACGGATCAAGCAGGCCACCTCGAATGCCGTGAGCAGCACCAAGGAAACCGTGGAGCGCGCCGCCGACCACGTCGAGGAAGGTCTGCATCGCGCCACCGACAAGGCGGCCGATGCCGCCCACAAGGCCAGCGACAAGGCCGCCCAGGTCAGCGAGCGTGGCCGCGAGGTTTATGACGAAACCATGGATCGGGCCGATGCGTGGCTGGAACAGGCGCGTGATTACGTGCGCGAGAAACCGGTGCAGTCGGTGGCCATCGCGCTCGGTGCCGGCTGGCTGCTCGGCCGCATCCTGCGGCGTTGAGTCCCACGACGGCGGAGCAGGGAATGCACGACGAGGGTGAATCACCCCGCGAAGCGGCGGCGCCGGATCCGGCGCCGTCGTCGTCTGGGTTGCTGGCGGAAGTTGGCCAGCTCGGCCGCGCGGTCAAGCGCCTGTTCGGCGCACAGCTGCATCTGCTGGCAGCGGAACTGGGACTGGCGCGCAGCGCGGTGTCATGGATGCTGCTGGCCGGGCTGGCCGCCACCGTGGCCGGTGTCGGTGTTGGCCTGACCATGCTGGGCCTGCTCGGCGTGGTGCTGGCGGCGTGGTTCGGTTCGTGGATCTGGGCGTTGCTGACATTGGCCGTGCTGCAGATGCTGTTCCTGCTCGGTTCGATCCTGCTGTTCCGTCGCTGCATGCACTGGATGAGCCTGCCGGTCACGCGCAGCGAATGGAATGCGATGATGCGCGACACCTTGCACAAGGCCGAGACCGAGATCGATGCGGAGCGCAGGCAAGGCAACCGGGAGGAGGGACGGCCGTGAGTGTTTTCGATCAGTTCGCAAAAGTGCAGGCGGCGCAGTTGCGCATGAGTGCGGCGCGGCAGGAATTGAGTACGCCGGCGGCCGCCCTGCTGGCGCGCGGGCATGCGCATCCGTTGAGCACGGTGGGCGTGGCGGCCGGTGCCGGCTTCGTGCTGGGTAGTCTCAACGTGCATCCGTTGCGGGTGCCGGGCGTGGGGCCGCTGCTCAGTGGTGGCCTGGCCGATGCGGTGGCGTTCGGCACGCGGATGATTGCCGAGCTGGGTGCCTCGGGCCTGGCGGGCGCCGGGCGGAGCCGCGACGAGTCCGGCGTGCATGACGTGGAAGATGGCGAGCGCTCATGAGCGCGCCCGAACCGTTCCCGTCACAGGATGATGTCACCGGCGATGACAGCGTCGAGCCGCTGATCCCGATCGAGGAAGTTGCGCCGGGTTATCCGCCGCGGCGGCTGGCGCGCGGGCTGCATGCGGCGCGCGGCATGCGCCGGCACATGCGGGCGCTGCGCGTGCTATTGAACGTGATGCTGTTCCTGGCGCTGATGTACACCATCACGCTGACCAAGGCGCTGCTGATTCCGCTGGTGCTGGCGGCTTTCCTCGGGCTGGCGTTGAACCCGATTGTCGCCTTCGGCACGCGCTTTCACCTGCCGCGCTGGCTGACCGCCAGCGTGCTGATGATCGGCCTGATCGTCGGCATCGGCAGCGGGGTCGGCCTGCTGGCGCAACCGGCGATCGGCTGGTTCCATGGCGCACCGGCGGCGATCAAGAGCTTCGTGCCGAAACTGAGGAGCCTCACCCAGCCCCTGGAGGCGGCGAACCGGGCCACCCAGACCCTGGTCAGCGGCAGCAACTCCATCCGCGCGGCGACGACAACCCAGCCTGCGCCGATGTCGATCAGCGCCTGGGACGTGGTCTCGACCGCGCCGAAGGTGTTGGCCGCGGTACTCAGCGTGACGCTGCTGGTGTTCTTCTTCCTGGTCTACGGCGACACCATGCTGCGGAGGCTGGTGGAGATCACGCCGAGCTTTGCCTACAAGCGGCATGCGGTGACGATCGTGCGCGGTATCCAGACCGAGGTGTCGCGCTACCTGCTCACCGCGTTGCTGATCAATGCCGGCTTGGGCGCGCTGACCGCCGGCATGCTATGGCTGTACAAAGTGCCCGACCCGCTGTTGTGGGGTGCGGTGGCGATGTTCGCCAACTTCATTCCCTACGTCGGCGCGATCGTCACCACCACGCTGCTGGCGGTGGTGTGCATGCTGTATGCGAATGACGTGAACCTCGACGTGTTCCTGCCCTCGCTGACCTTCGCCGGCATCACCGCCGTCGAAGGCAACCTGATCACGCCGTTGATCCAGGGTCACAGCATGCGGCTGAGCCCGATCGCGATCCTGCTGTGGCTGCTGGTATGGGGCTGGCTGTGGGGCATTCCCGGCGCGCTGCTGGCAGTGCCGATGCTCACCTGCACCAAGCTGATCGCCGAGCGCGTGCGCAGCTGGAACTGGTTCGCGGTGATCGTGCAGCGCTGAGGACGATCGGCGTCGCGTCGGTCAGATCGCATCCTGCGACAGATTGAGCAAGGTATAGGCGCGCTGCTCGCCTTCGAACCTGTCGCCGCTTTTCGATACCAGCGTCACGTGCCGCTGCAGCATGATCACGTCGCTGACGATGACGCCCTTGCGGATCGTCGTGTAGCCGATCCAGCTGGCCTTGCCCGGGATCACCGACACCTCGATCGTCTTTCCGGCCGTGGTGGTGATCTGCATTGGCTTGCCACTTTTCTCGCGGGACTGATCGTCGGACGACAGGCCGGCGCCGCTGCCGGTACGGGAAAGCGTGACGACCCCGTTGCGCGGATCGACGCGCAGCACGCGCACCTGCTCGGTTCCGACCGGGCCGATTTCCCAGGGCGCGGGGATGGCGACGTCCCAGCTCATTCCGGCGAGGAGTGGGTCCGGCGCCTTGCCCCACAGCAAGGGATTGAAGACCACGCCGCTGGTCTGGTCGTTGATGCGGCACTTGCCCGCAAAACAGTTGGTGATGCCATCGCGAGGGATCTCGACGTCGTGCAGCGGCCCGCGGGCGGGATGGCCGTCGTAACGATCGTCCTCGTCGAAGACGGTCGCCTTCGCCGTTGCGCCGGTCACGGTGTAGTCGGCGGTGCCGCTGATGCGATCGACCTTTTCCACGAACCCCGCGCCCCTGGTCGAGACGGTCTTGGAGAACACGTCGGACAAGCGTTCGCCCACTTTGAGATCGGGACGCAGAAATATCGCGGCGGGCTCGGCATGAATCAATGAAGCATGAACCAATGAAATGCCCAGGCAAAAAATCGAAGCGCAAAAGACAAGTTTGCCAACAGCACGAAAGCGGGGGTTCATCACGGTCTCCATGGAGTGTTCGATGGTGCGCTGGATATTCAGCGCGCGATGCCGTGCACGCGCAGCACATCGGAAATATCGAAGCGCCACAGGTTGCGCGAACCGTTGAGTGGCGATTGCAGGTGCTGCAGCAGCGTGGCCGCGTTGTCGCGCGGTTTCGGAAAATGCACATCGTCGCGACGTGCACTGGATACGTACAGTTCGCCGAAGCCGGGTCCCAGCGACGGCGCGTTCTCCAGCGTGCGGCTGTTGACGTCGTCGCCCAGGTGCAGCGGCTTGCCCCAGCGGCCATCCGCCTGACGGAAGGCGATGTAGATGTCGGCGCTGCCCAGCGAGTCACCTTCGTTGCCGGCGTAGATCAGGAAGCGTCCCTGCGGATCCACCGCCGGATCCATCCGGCTGTGCTCGAGATCGCCAAGTTCGACCTGCACCGGCGCTGCGTAGCCGCGACCTTGCGGATGCGCCACGTAGATCTGGTAAGCCTTGCCGGAATCGGCGCGATGCGCCGAGAAATAGATGTCGCCGCTGGAGGTCACCGATGGGTTGTAGATCATCGCGCCGTCGTTGAGTGCGCCATCGACATGCACTGGCGCGCTCCAGCCACCGCGCGCCTGTCGCGCGACGAACCAGAGGTTGCTGCCGGGGAAGTGCTGCCCGTTCATCTCGGCCATGACCGGCGCGTCGCCCGGATGTGGTGGCCGGTTGGAAACGAAGTACAGACGGCTGCCGTCGGGCGACAGGGTCGGTTCGGAGTCGTGCCACTGACCGGAGAACGTCGCCACCTGCGGCGTCGACCAGCGGTTGCCATGGCGCTGCGAGACCATGATGGTGTCGTCGGCCTCGGCGAAATCCGAGCGCATGAAATACAGGGTCTGGCCGTCCGCCGTCAGCGCGGCCGAGGTCTCCTGCAGTCCGGTGGATATGATGCCGGCGCCGAGCAACTCGCCAGCGGCGGCGATCGCCGGGATCAGCGCCAAGGCGCAGCAAGTGGTCAGCAGGAATTTTCTTGACGGCATGGGCGAGCGTCCGCGTGCAGGCGAGATGGCCTGCCGCGCAGCCTGCCGTCTCGGCCGTGGTGCTGCCGGTGTTATGTGATGTGCGGGCGCGGCGGCGTGACGAGCGGTCGTCACGCCGCGACGAAAATCAGCGCAGCCCCAGTGCCGCCTGCGCGGCGGTGCGAAAACGTCGGCTCAGGCCCAGCCGGGTGCCGTCGTGCAGGACCACTTCCGCATTGCCCTGGAACAGCGGATGCACCTCGGCCACGCGCTCCACATTCACCACGATGCCGCGATGGATGCGCAGGAAGCGTGCGGGGTCCAGCATCGCCAGCAAGTGGCGCAGTGTTTCGCGATGCAGGAAGCGGCTGCTGCCGACATGGATGTGCAGGTAGTTGCCGTCGGCGCGAATCCAGTCGATGTCCGCGGCGGCGATCACCCGGATGTGCTCGCCGCTGCGCACGCTGATGCGTTGTGCATGGCCGGTGCTGCTAGCCGCAGACAACATCGGTTCCGGGTTTCCGTGCACGGCGTGCAGTCCCTGCCAATGCTGGTTCACCCGCGCCATCGCCTGGTCGAAGCGGCCCTGGTCGATCGGCTTGAGCACGTAGTCCAGCGCTTTGGCATCGAATGCGCGCAGCGCGTGTTCGGCAAACGCGGTGGCGAACACCACCAGCGGCAAGCGGTCGGTCGCCAGCTCGTGCAACAGGCCGAAGCCGTCCATGCCGGGCATCTGGATGTCCAGGAACAGCAGGTCCGGTTGCAACGCGCGCACGGCCTGCATCGCTTCGTCGGCGTTGCCGCATTCGCCGACGATCTCCACCTCGTCGTGCGAGGCCAGCGCCTGGCGCAGCGCCAGCCGCGCCAGCACCTCGTCATCCACCAGCACGGTGCGCAGCCGTGGCGTGTTCATGCGATATGCCGGACGAAGGGCAGGCGTACTTCGGCGCGTGTGCCGCCGCCGGCCAATGGGGTGAGCTCGAATCGCGCCGAGTCACCGAACAGCATGTGCAGGCGTGAGCGTGTGTTGCCCAGGCCGATGCCTTCGGGCGAGCCCTGCGGCGGCAGGCCGAGACCGTCGTCGTCCACGCGCAGTTGCAGCTGGTTGCCGTCGATTCGCGTCGAGATGCGCAGGATGCCGGTGCCGGATTTGTCCTGCAGACCGTGGCGCAGCGCATTTTCCACCAGTGGCTGCAGGATCAGGTTGGGCACGGCTGCGCCAAGAGTGTCCTCGTCCACGTCGAGCCGGGTGCTGAGCCGGTCCTGGAAACGTACCTGCTGGATGTCGAGGTAGCAGGTGAGGAATTCCAGCTCGCGCGACAGCGGCACCTGCGGCGCGTGGCGCTCCTCCAGTGTGAGGCGCAGGAAGTCGCTGAGCCGGGCGATCATCAGCCTCGCCTGCAGCGGGTCGGCCAGCGCCAGCGCCGAGATCGCGTTGAGCGTGTTGAACAGGAAATGCGGCTGCAGCTGCATGCGCAACGCCTGCAGCTGTGACTGCGCCAGTTGCGTTTCCAGCTGCGTGCGGCGCAATCGCTCGTCGCGCAGGTGCCGGCGCGATTCCATCCCGCGCAGCACCGCCAGGATCACCCAGTAGGTCACCAGCCCTTGCTGGAATTTGTAGGCGAACTCCATGTGGATGAAGCCGCCGAACGAAGTCACCGGCATCCTGCCCGGGCCGCATACGATCCAGAAGATCAGCAGCTGCAGCAGCGTCTGCGCCAGTGCCACGCCGATGCTGGCGGGTACGTGCAGCAGCAGCAAACGTGGCCCGCTGCGGCCGGCGCTGCGCCGCCCCAGCCAGCCGATGCCCGCCGCCAGCAGCATCCACAACCAGAAGTCGGCGAGGTTCCAGGCCAGTCCGCGCAGCCAGTTCGCCTCGTGTCCTTCGCTGAGCGAGGACAACCCCGAGCTCAATGCGTACGACAGCGCCAGCAGGGTCCAGAAGCCGAACGCCAGCGGCCAGGCCTGGCGGCGCGATGGCTTGGCTTGCTCAGGCACATGATCATGGCGGGCGATGTCCATCGCTTTCATCCGCGCAGTGTGCCTGTGCCGGCACTTCCAGGAATGTGCCGGAAGATACGCCGACGCGGAAAACTCAGCGCTGGATCGCGACAACACGTCGCTCAGTGTTCCGCGCGATGCGCATCCAGCCACGGCGCCAGCGACACCTGCCAGATGTGGTCGGCACCGTTGTTCCACGTCGCCGCGGCATCCGGATCCGACGGCGGCAGGCGCCGATCGCTGTAGAAATACAGCGTGCGGTGATCGGGACCCAGCTGCGCGCCCATGCTGTGCTTGCCGCCGTTGACGGTGTCGCCGAGATCGCGCGGGGCGCTCCAGCCAGTGGGCGTGTGGAACGCTATGGCAAGCCGGTAGGGTTGCTGCATGGCGTGCTTGATGCTGAAGACCATGAACGAGCGGTCCGGTGCGATCGCCGGATCGCGGATCTGCGCCTTGGCATCGCCCAGCTTCACCACGTAGGGCGGCTGGTACACACCGTCGCGGTAGACCGAACGCAGCAGGTGGAACTGCGTGTCCGCCGGGCTGCAGCCGATGAAGTAGATGCTGTCGTCCGCCGCGATGCTGGGAGCAAACGTCGTCGAGCAGCTGTTGACCACGTCGGGCAGGCGCACCGGCGTGCTCCAGCCATTGCCCTGCCGGTTCACCCGCCACAGGTTCATGCCTGCGCCGGCGCGGCGCTTGCCCGCGTGAGCCTCATCGATCGGCTTGCCGCCGGGCAGCGCCGGACGGTTGGAGACGAACAGCAGAAACGAGCCATCCGGCGCCATTGCCGGATCGAGATCGCGCCAGTGTCCGGAGAACGAAGCAGCCTTGGGTGTCGACCAGTGACCGCGATCACGATGCGATTCCATCAATGTGAAGCTGTCGGTGCCGCGCATGAAATACACCGTCGCGCCATCCGGAGTGAATGCCGCCGCGCCGTCGTCGGCAGTTCCGGCGATCGCACCCGGGGCGAAGATCGTCGGCGCTTCCGAGCTGGTCATGGCCGCGAGGGCCGTTGATCCGAAGGCCAGCAGAACACTCAACACGGTCGACAATTTCATGCAGTCTCTCCCTCGTGGCGTGGCTCGTGTGCCGAGAGGTGAACCGGCGGCATCGACGATCCGCGCAGACTGGCATCGGCGATCAAGGGTGTCGCCGATCTTGTGACGATCGGCGACACGGCGATGACGAGTGGTCTGCCGACAGGTGCAGGCGGCAAAGCAGCATGGGATCGGTGCCGGGTTCTTCGGACAGTGGCCCACACCGCTCGACAGCACAATCCGGCCGCTGATCACCATGTTGGCGGCTCTCGTCACGAAAGCGACGCGATCCGGTGATCTGCGATGCAGTCTGGTCCTGCGGGAATCCTTCCGCGAACGAGGGCAGCAGCATGCGCAGGCAACGTTTTCTTCCATGGAGCATGGCTTGTGTTGCCGTGCTGGTACTGGCCGGCGAAGCGGCGATGGCAGCGGCCTCGGCCGCGAGTGTGGCCAGCGTCGATGAATCCGCCCGCAGCGCGGCGGCGGTGATCGCGGTCGACCAGCACTGGCTGGAGGCGGAACTCGACGGCGACACGGCGTGGCTCGACGACATGCTGCTGCCGGAATATCGCTCGGTCGGTGCCGATGGCGCGGTGCATCCGAAGTCCGCGATCATGGCGCACGCGGCAAAGAACCGCGGCTCCGACACCGAACGGCGCAAGGTCGAGGCGTGGCTCAAGACGCATCCGTCGGGCAAGGCCGTGGTAATCCACGGCGACACCGCGATCCTGTCGTTCTACGACCCGGCGAAAGGCGCGGCCAGCGACGTGCGTTCGTCCGACATCTTCGTCTACGTTGACGGCCGCTGGCACGCGCTGTACTCGCAGCACAGCGGCGCCGCCAAGAGCTGATCGGTCCGGGCTGATCAGCCCGGCTTGGGGAACAGCACGGCGGGATCGCCGCTGAACCACACCATGTCGATCTGCATGCGCTCGATCTGCCACTGCGCTCCCTGGCGCGACAGTTCGGTGGTGTAGATGTGCTTGAGCAGCAGGTGACGCGAGTGTTCGAGGCGCGGCAGATGCTGTGCCTCGACCAGTGCGAACAAGGTGGCGCGCTTGCCGTCGAAAGCGGTCACGCGCGGATTGGTCACGGTGTGCGTGGTATCGAGTCCGCCGATCGCGGCGAAGATGGTGTCGGCGATTGTCTGGCGGCCCTCGAACACCGGAATGGCGGCACCCAGTCGCCACGCCGGCGCGGTGAAATCGAGCGTGGCGTGTTCGGCGAAGGCCGACTCGAACAGCGCGCGGTCGCGCAGATCCTGGCCGGCGCCGAAGCGGTACAGCGCGTCGACGATGGCAAGTTGTTCGTCCGCACTGACTGGCAGGCAAAGCGAAGGGTCGAGTGTGCTCACGGGTATTGCTCTAGGTCGGATGCGATCACCAGGCGATGCGTTGGCCATCGCGATAGAAACCGCCGGTGACGTGTGCCGGCAGGCAGGCGGCCCAGACGATGCCCGCCGCGCCCTCGGCCACCGGTCGCCCGCCGAAGCCGCCCATGTCGGTGGCGACCCAGCCGGGGCACACCGCGTTGACCTGGATGCCGCTGCCTTCGAGCTCGCTGGCCAGCGCGCGGGTGTAGGTATTCAGCGCCGACTTGGAGACGCGGTAGGCCGGGCAGTTGCCGCTGTCGGCGGTGCTCGCGCCGCAACCGCTGGAGACGTTGACGATGCGGCCGTAGCGATGGCGCCGCATCAGTGGCAGCATCGCGCTGGAAAGGCGCCAGCTGCCGAACAGATGGGTTTCCAGCGCATCGCGCACCGGTGCGATGTCGGTACTGGAGGGATGCTCGGCAGGGTCGTAGAAAGCACCGGCATTGTTGACCAGCACGTCGAGCCGGCCGTAGGTAACGTCGATCCAGCGCGCCAGTGTGTCGACCTGATCCTGTTGCGTGACGTCGAGCTGCACCGCGATCACTTCACCTGGTGCACCGGCGAGCTTGCGTGCCGCATGCAGGCCCTTGTCCAGATCGCGCGCGCCGAGCAATACGGTCATGCCGCGCTCGCTCAGCTGGCGTGTCACCTCGAAACCAAGGCCGCGGTTGGCGCCGCTGACCAGCGCCACGCGATACACCGGCGCGGTCGCCGTGGCCGGCACGCGTCGAGCCAGCCGGCTCATGGCGCGGCGCTTGGGTCAGCCTTGGCGACGGTGCTGCAATGCTCGTCGCCGCAGGCCTGCCAGCCGCCGCCCAGTGCCTTGTACAGCGCCACGGCGCGGGTGTTGATCGCCGCCTCGGCCTGGGCCAGATCGTCTTCGGCGGCGAGCTGGGTGCGTTCGGCGTCGAGCAATTCGAGGAAGCTGGTGGCACCTTCCTGGTAACGCACGCGGGCCAGCTCGGCTGCACGCTTGCTCTGCGTGCCCTGTTCGATCAGGTGATGGACACGCACGCGCTGCTGGTTGAAGCCGGTGACTGCGTTGTCGATGTCCTCGATCGCCAGCAGTACGGATTGCTGGTAGTTCGCCTGCGCCGCATCGGCGCGAGCCTCGCTGGCATGCAGGTTCGCGCGTACGCGCTGCACGTTGAGGCCCGGCCAGCTGATGCTCGGCGCCAGCGACCACGCGCGGGTGGCAGGACTGCCAAAGTCGTTGCTGCGCCCCGAAAGGAAACCGAGGAAGCCGCCCAGCGTGATGTGCGGGAAGAAATCCGCCTTGGCCACGCCGATGCGTGCGGTGGCGGCGGCGTATTCGCGTTCGGCCATCCGGACGTCCGGACGACGCGACAGGACGTCGCCGGCATCGCCGATCGGCAGGCTCACCGCGATCGGCGTGAGGCTTTTCGGCGACACGTCGATGTCGAGTTCACCGGGCCGTTCGCCGAGCAGCACGGCGAGCCGGAATTCACTGGCGCTGGCCTGCGTCTGCAGCAGCGGCAGTTGCGCCTGCACCGCACTAAGACGGGCCTTCGCGCTGGCCACGTCCTGTTCGGAGCCGGAGCCGAGTTGCTGGCGCACGTCGGTGAGGTGCACGGTTTGCTGCTGGCTTTCGATGTCGCGTCGGGCGATGTCCAGCCGCAGCTGACTGCCGCGCAATTCGAAATAATTGCGCGCGACTTCCGCGAGCAGGCTGACTTGCGCGTTGTGCAGCGCCGCCTCGCTGGCGCCGAGATCGGCGCCGGAGGCTTCGACGGAACGGCGTACGCCGCCGAACAGATCCAGCTCCCACGAGGCATCGAACCCGGCCTGGTAAGTGGTCACGGTGGCGCGTTGGTCGGTGAAGCCCGGTTGCTGGCCGCGGCTGCGTGTGTAGTTCACGTTGGTATCGATCGTCGGCAACTGATCGGCCTTGGCGCCGCTGAGCAGGGCCCGCGATTCATGCAGGCGCGCCACCGCGATGCGCAGGTCGAGGTTGTTCGCCGCCGCGCGCTGGATCAACGCATCCAGTGTGGGGTCGTTGAACTGCTTCCACCACGCGGCCTGGAACTGCGTGTTGTTTTCCTGCGCCGCATCCAGCCCCTGCAATTGCGGCGCGGCAATCTTCGCGGCGTGGTAGTTCGGGCCCACGCTGGCACAGCCGGCGAGGATCAGGGCCGCGCTGAGCGCGGCGATTTTCAGTAGTGGTTTCATCAGTGGTTCTCCAGCGCCGGCAGTGCATGCGCGGCGGCGCGTTCGGCCGCGCGCGCCTCGCGACGCTCGACCAGGGCACGAATCAGTACATAGAACAGCGGCGTGTAGATCAGCCCGAAGATGGTCACGCCGAGCATGCCGGAGAACACCGCCACGCCCATCGCATGGCGCATCTCGGCACCGGCACCGTGTGAAGTGACCAGCGGCACCACGCCCATGATGAAGGCGAACGAGGTCATCAGGATCGGGCGCAGTCGCAGCTTGGCCGCTTCCAGCACCGCTTCGTGGCGGCTCATGCCTTCATGCTGGCGTTCGCGGGCGAACTCGACGATCAGGATCGCGTTCTTGCACGCCAGTCCGACCAGCACGATCAGTCCGATCTGGGTGAAGATATTGTTGTCGCCGCCACTCAGCCACACGCCGGCGATCGCGGACAGCAGCACCATCGGCACGATCAGGATCACCGCCAGCGGCAGCGACCAGCTCTCGTACAGCGACGACAGCACCAGGAACACCAGCAGCACGCACAACGGGAACACCAGGATCGCGGTGTTGCCGGCGAGGATCTGCTGGTAGGTCAGTTCGGTCCACTCGAAGCTGATGCCGTTGGGCAGGTTGTCCTTCGCCAGCTTTTCCATCGCCGCCTGCGCCTGTCCGGAACTGAAGCCGGGCGCGGGACCACCGTTGATCTCGGCGGTCGGATAGCCGTTGTAATGCTGCACCCGATCCGGTCCGGCACCCTGCTGCACGGTGACGAACGAACCCAGCGGCACCATCTGGCCCTGCGCGTTGCGCGTCTTCAGCGCGAGGATGTCCTGCGGCGTGTGACGGAACGCCGGATCGGCCGAGACATTGACCTGATAGGTGCGACCGAAGCGGTTGAAGTCGTTGACGTAGAGCGAGCCCATGTACGCCTGCATGGTCTGATACACGTCGCCCAGGTTCACGCCCTCGGCCTTGGCCTTCTCGCGATCCACGTCGGCATCCACCTGCGGCACGCTGACCTGGAAGCTGGAGAACAGCCCGGCCAATGCGGGCTCCTTCTGGCTCGCCGCGATCAGGTTCTGGGTCTGCTTGTACAGCTCGTCGAAACCGCGGTCGCTGCGATCCTCGAGCTGCAGGCGGAAGCCGCCGATCGTGCCCAAGCCCATCACCGGCGGCGGCGGGAACACCGCGATGTACGCATCCTGGATCGCCGCGAACTTCTGGTTCAGCGCACCGGCGATCGCACCGGCCGAAAGATCCGCACTGCGGCGTTCCTCGAACGGTTTCAGCGTGACGAACACGATGCCGGAATTGGTCGAGTTGGTGAAACCATTGATCGACAGGCCGGGGAACGCGACAGCATGTTCGACGCCCGGCTGCTTCAAGGCGATCGCGCCCATGCGCTGGATCACGTCCTCGGAACGATCCAGCGAAGCGGCATCGGGCAGCTGCGCGAACGCCACCAGGTATTGCTTGTCCTGTCCCGGCACGAAACCGGTCGGCACGTGCGAGAAGCCGAACCAGGTCAGCGCGATCAGGCCGGCATACACCACCAGCGCCAGCTTGCCCTTGCCGACGATGCGCTTCACGCCGCCGACGTAACGCTCCGAACCGCGGTGGAACAGGCGGTTGAACGGACGGAACAGCCAGCCGAACGCGCGGTCGATCCAAACCGTGAGGCGATCCTTCGGTGCGTTGTGACCCTTCAGCAGCACGGCGGCGAGCGCCGGGCTGAGGGTCAGCGAGTTGAACGCGGAGATCACCGTGGAGATCGCGATGGTCAGCGCGAACTGGCGGTAGAACTGGCCGGTGAGGCCGCTGACGAAAGCGGTCGGGATGAACACCGCGCACAGTACCAAGGCGGTGGCCACGATCGGGCCGGTGACTTCGTGCATCGCCTTGCGCGTGGCTTCCTTCGGCGATTGCCCGAGTTCGATATGTCGCTCGACATTCTCCACCACCACGATCGCGTCATCGACCACGATGCCGATCGCCAGCACCAGTCCGAACAGCGACAGTGCGTTGAGCGAGAAGCCGGCCAGGTACATCACCGCGAACGTGCCGATCAGCGACACCGGCACCGCCACCAGCGGAATGATCGAGGCACGCCAGGTCTGCAGGAACAGGATCACCACCAGCACCACCAGCAGGATCGCTTCCAGCAGGGTATGTGCTACCGCCTCGATCGAGCCGCGCACGAATACGGTCGGGTCGTACACGATCGAGTAGTCGACGCCCTGCGGGAATTCCTTCTTCAGCTGTGCCATGGTGCTGCGCACTTCGTCGGAGATCTGGATCGCGTTGGAGCCGGGTCGCGCGAAGATCGGCAGCGCCACCGCCGGCTTGTTGTCGAGCAGGCTGCGCAGCGCGTAGTTGTTCGAGCCCAGGTCGACCTTGGCGACGTCGCTCAGATGGGTGACGCCGCCGTTGGTGTCGGTGCGCACGATGATGTTGCGGAAGTCGTCCTCGCTGATCAGCCGGCCGCGCGTGTTGATGTTGAGCTGGAACGCCGAATTGCTGGGGCCTGGCGGCGCGTTCAGCGCACCGGCGGCGACCTGCACGTTCTGCTCGCGGATCGCATTGATCACGTCACCGGTGGTGAGCGAGCGCTGCGCGAGTTTCTGCGGGTCCAGCCACACGCGCATCGAGTATTCGCCGGCGCCGAAGATCTGCACGTCGCCGACGCCGTCGAGCCGGCCCAGCACATCCTTCACGTGCAGGCGCGCGTAGTTCGACAGGTACAGCATGTCGTAGCGCTGATCCGGTGAGGTCAGATGCACCACCATCGTGAGGTCGGGCGAACTCTTCTGCGTGGTCACGCCGAGCCGCTGCACTTCCTCCGGCAGCTTGGGCAGGGCCTGCGCCACGCGGTTCTGCACATCGACCTGGGCGGTGTTGAGATCGGTGCCGAGCGCGAACGTCACGGTGAGGGTGAGCGCGCCGTCGCTGGTCGCCTGCGAGGAGGTGTACAGCATGCCTTCGACGCCGTTGATCTGTTCCTCCAGCGGCGTGGCGACAGTCTCGCCGATCACCTTGGGGTTGGCGCCGGGATACGCGGCACGCACCACCACGGTGGGCGGCACGACTTCGGGGTATTCGCTGATCGGCAGCTTGAACACCGCGATGGAGCCGGTGATCACGAACAGCAGCGACAGCACGGCGGCCATGATCGGCCGGTTGACGAAAAATTGGGCGATGTTCTTCATGCAATGAATCCTCGACGAAGCCATTCCGGGCTTCGGTCTTTTTTGCTCCTCCCCCTGCTCAGCAGGGGGAGGTTGGGAGGGGGTAACGCTCTTGATCCTGGCTTTGCGGTTTGCTTGGAGGGCTTCACCCCTCCCCAACCCTCCCCTGCTGCACGCAGGGGAGGGAGCCTGTGCTCAACCTTGCGGAGTCTTGGGGGATGCCGTATTGGTTTGCGCGGTACGCGAATCGACATCTGGCCCATTGCCCCGCTCGACCAGCGCCTTGTCCGCGCTGTCCAGCCGATAGCTCATCGCCACCTTCTGCGGATTCACCTCGGCACCGGGGCGCACACGCTGCAGGCCGTTGACAATCACCACGTCGTTGGCGCCCAGGCCGCTTTCGATCACGCGCAGGCCATGGAACAGCGCGCCGGTGTCGACCTTGCGGTACTGCACCTTGCGGTCCTTGCCGACCACGTAGACGAACTGGTTGCCGAGATCGGTGCCGATGGCGCGGTCGTCCACCAGCACACGCGACCGAGTCTGGCCGCTCTGCAGTTGCACGCGGGCATACAGGCCAGGCGTGTACAGGCCGTCGGCGTTGTCGAACACCGCGCGGAGGCGCATCGTGCCGGAGCCGGTATGCAGCTGGTTGTCGACGAAGTCGAGGCGGCCCTCATGCGGATGGCCGGATTCGTCGGCCAGCCCCATCGCGGCCTCGATCCGGGCGCTGCGTCCCGCCTTCGCCGCGCCGCTGCGCAGGTGGTCGAGCTTGAGCCAAGTCTGTTCATCGACGTCGAAGTAGACGTAGACCGGATTGACCGAGACCACGCTGGTCAACACGTCGCTGCTGGTGACCAGGTTGCCGGGCGTGACACGGGCATTGCTGACGCGGCCGTCGATCGGCGAACGCACCTGGGTGAAATCCAGATTCAACCGTGCGGCGGCCAGTGCAGCGGTGCTTGCGGCGAGCTGCGCACGCGCACTCTGCTCGGCGGTGTCCTGGCTGTCGGCTTCCTGCTGCGCCACGGCGTGCTGGGCCAACAGCATCGCAGCCCGGCGCTGGTTGGTCTCGGCCAGACTCAAGGCGGCTTTGGCCTGGGCCTGATTCGCGCTGAGCCGGTCGACCTCGGCCTGGTACGGGCGCGGATCGAGCTGGAACAGCACGTCGCCCTTGTGTACCAGCGCACCTTCTTGGAAATGCACCGAATTGATGAAGCCGCCGACGCGCGGCTGCACCTGCACCGTGTTGACCGCCTGCAGCCGCCCGGTGAATTCGGCGCTGTCGCTGACCTGACGGGTCAGCGCCTGGGCCACGGTAACCTCGGGCGGCGCGCCGGCGACGGCGGTCTGCGCCTGGCTGTTGCTACCGTGCAGCAATACCCAGCTGCCCAGCGCACCGGCAGCAATCAGAGGGGCCAGCATCCATTGTTTTTTCATCTCGCGCTCCCAGAACCTTGGTAGACGGACGCAAGTCGTCCGACGAAGGGTCGAGAGAATAGGTGTACTTTGCGGTATAGAAAATCCGTTTCTTGCGCATTACACTCGTGAGCCGCAGTCACGAATCGACGAGGAATTGAAACAATGGAAGACTTTTCCGCAATTTCGACCTTCGTTCGCGTGGTCGAAGCCAAGAGTTTCGCTGCCGCGGCGGCCCAGTTGGGCATGACCCCATCCGGGGTGAGCCGCGCGGTGGCACGACTGGAAACCCAGCTCGGTGCACGGCTGCTGTTTCGATCAACGCGTTCGTTGCGATTGACCGACGATGGTGCCTCGTTTCATGCACGTTGCAAGGAGATACTCGCCGATCTGACCGAGGCGACCGAGGCGCTCAACTACTCGAACCGCAAACCCACCGGCAAGCTGCGTGTGGGCATTTCGCTGTCGGTCGGCCGTGCCGCCGTGATTCCGCGGCTGACCGAATTCGAGCAGCGTTACCCGGACATCCGGCTGGAACTGTCGATGAGCGACATGCCGATGGATCTCAACGGCGAAGGCCTGGATTGCGCGATCCGCGTCGGCCAGCTGGAGGATTCCAGCCTGATCGCGCGCAAGATCGGTTACCTCAGCAACGTGGTGTGCGCCTCGCCGGAGTATCTGCGCAAGTACGGCGCACCGCGCAGCATCGAGGACCTGAAGGATCACCGCTGCATCAACTACGTCTATCCGAATGGTCGTCCGCGCCAGTGGCAGTTCGACACGCCGGGCGGGCAGGTGAGCGTGGACATCGATGCGCACATGCTGATCAACGACGGCGAGTCGGTGCTGCAGGCGGTGGCGGCGGGCCTCGGCATCACCCAGGTGCCGCGCATGCTGGCCGCGTGCATGTTGGAAAAGGGCATGCTCGAACTGGTGATGACCGACACCACCTCGACCGGCAAGCCGGTGTGGATCGTCTACCCGCAGAAAAAGCACCTGTCGGCCCGCGTGCAGGCCTTCATCGAATGGGTGCGCGAGCTGTTCGATCGCACCAACCAGCCGGGCCATTGTGCGGTCGGTGCGCAGAAGATCGTGTCGAAATTGCAGCCCGCACGCGAGGAGACGAGGGCTGAAGTGGCGTAGCTGTTTCGCTGCGACTGGTGATCGGCCGCGGCGGGTTCAGCCGCCGGCGGGCACCAGCAACAACAACGCCACGCCGAACGCGATGCGATAGACCGCGAACGCGGTGAAGCGGTGCGTGCGGATATAGCCGAGCAACCATTTGATCGCGATGAACGCGACGATCGCCGAGACCACGAAACCCACCGCCAGCGCGGTCCAGTCCTCGTGCCCCGCGCCGCCGTCCTTGAGCACCTTCAGCAACTCATAACCGGTCGCCGCATACATCGTGGGAATGCCGACCAGGAACGCGAACTCCGTGGCCGCGGCGCGGTTGCTGGTGCCCGCCAGCATCGCGGTGAAGATCGTCGCGGCCGAGCGCGAGGTGCCCGGGAAAATACCGGCGATCATCTGCGCGATGCCGACCAGGATCGCTACCTTCCAGGTCACTTCGGTCCGGTCCGGCTGGCGCGCGGCCAGCAATTCGGCGGCGATCATCCACAGGCCGCCGATCACCAGTGCCCATGCAATGGGCGTGACCGTTTCGGGCAGCTTGAAGCCCTGCTTTACCGCGACGAAGCCGAGCACGGCGGTGATCAGGAACGCCACCGTCAGCTTCAGCAGATAATCGCGGTTGGCCGGCTCGCGCCATTGCGTGAACAACTGCCAGATGCGCTTCCAGTAGATCAGCGTGACCGCCAGGATCGCACCGGCCTGGATGCCGACGTTGAACAGGTCCGAGCGCGCACCGAGCCCGAATTTCTCGGCGATCAGCAGATGGCCGGTGCTGGAGATCGGCAGGAATTCGGTGATGCCCTCGATGATGCCGAGCAGGATGACGTGGAGCAGGTCGGTCACAGGCGGTTCCGGGCAGGAGGAAAATGCGCCGGCATGGTGGACCGCCGGCTCGAAGCGGCATAGCTTAACGGGCTTTGCCGGCGTAAAAGAGGGCTGATTGATGGCGGCACGCGGCGGTTGTGCGGCCGGCATAGACGCACCACCTTAGTGCAAATGACCAGCGTGATCAGCCTGATACTGGTGCTATTGTGCCGGTTCGCCACTCCGCCAGACTTCACTCATCCTTTGTGCCGCAACGTTTTCACCGCATGGCACAGGCTTTGCTAAACAGCACTATTCCCTTCCCTCCGAGGCTCCGCCATGTCTGCTCAAAAAGTACTCGATCTGATCGTGGAACATGAGGTCGAATTCGTCGACTTCCGCTTCGCCGACATGCTCGGCGTGCACCACCACGTCAGCTTCCCGGCCCACGCGATCGACGAGTCGACCTTCGAGGACGGCAAGATGTTCGACGGTTCCTCGATCACCGGCTGGAAGGGCATCAACGAGTCGGACATGGTGCTGATGCCCGATCCGGACACCGCCCACCTCGATCCGTTCAGCTCGCACGTGCAGTTGATCCTGCATTGCGACGTGCTGGAACCGTCGACGATGCAGGCCTATGGCCGCGACCCGCGCTCGATCGCCAAGCGCGGCGAGGCATTTCTGAAATCCACCGGCATCGCCGACACCGCGTTCTTCGGCCCGGAACCGGAATTCTTCATCTTCGACTCGGTGCGCTGGCAGAACGATCCGGGCCGCGTGTTCTACGAGATCGGTTCGGAAGAGGCTGCGTGGTCGTCGCGCTACAAGTACGACGGCAGCAACAGTGGCCACCGCCCGGGCGTGAAGGGCGGCTACTTTCCGGTCAGCCCGGTCGACTCGCTCGGTGACCTGCGCGCCGACATGTGCAAGGTGCTGGAGTCGCTCGGCCAGACCGTCGAAGTGCATCACCACGAAGTGGCCAATGCGGGTCAGTGCGAGATCGGCGTGAAGTTCAACACGCTGGTGAAGAAGGCCGACGAGCTGATGACGATGAAGTACGTCATCAAGAACGTGGCGCACCAGAACGGCAAGACCGCCACCTTCATGCCGAAGCCGCTGGTCGGCGACAACGGCAGCGGCATGCACGTGCACCAGTCGCTGTCGAAGAACGGCGAGAACCTGTTCGCCGGCGACCTGTACGGTGGCCTGTCGCAGACCGCGCTGTGGTACATCGGCGGTATCTTCAAGCACGCCCGCGCGATCAACGCCTTCGCCAACTCCACCACCAACAGCTACAAGCGCCTGGTGCCGGGCTTCGAGGCGCCGGTGATGCTGGCCTACTCGGCACGCAACCGCTCGGCGAGCTGCCGCATCCCGTACGTGGCCAGCCCGAAAGGCCGTCGCATCGAGGTGCGCTTCCCCGATCCGATGAACTCCGGCTACCTGGTGTTCACCGCGCTGATGATGGCCGGCCTCGACGGCATCCTCAACAAGATCGACCCGGGCGCACCGGCCGACAAGGATCTGTACGACCTGCCGCCGGAGGAGGAGAAGAACATCCCGCAGGTCTGCTCCAGTCTTGACGCCGCGCTGGAAGCGCTGGACAAGGACCGCGACTTCCTCAAGGCCGGCGGCGTGTTCACCGACGACTTCATCGACGCCTATATCGAAGTGAAGATGAAGGAAGTCACCAAGTACCGCGCCAGCACACATCCGCTGGAATTCCAGATGTACTACTCGCTCTGAGTCTCTTGGGTTACCACCTGAGCTAACTCCAAAGCCCTGCCGGTGCCTTGGTCTTCAAGGCTTTCGCCAGCAGGGCTTTTTGTGCGCGGTTGCTGCTGTCTTCACCTTTCGAAGCGAATTCAGGCACCCGATCGCGGAAGAGGCCCGGTTACACTTCATTAACGAACCAGCAAGTACATTAAACACATGTCGTGAGACATTGTTCCCACCGCATGGCATGGCTCCCCTCCGTGCCATGCAACCAGATGGATCCCCCAACCCGCAGACTCCCCTCTGCGGGTTTTTTATGCCGAACTGCGGCATTTGCACCAACTCGAGTCATTGCCCATCATGGTGCAATGAACGAGACCGACTGGCGCACATGGGCGGAGCAGATGGCGACCGGGCTGGCCCGGGTCGATGCGGGGCTGCGCCTGCAGTGGATCAATCCGGCGCTGGCCGAGTGGCTGGAGCTGGGGCCGCGCAGTGCGATCGGGCAGTCGCTGGGGCTGTGGCTGGATGAGGCGGCCCTGGCACAAGCCTCTCGCGCACTGGCCGAGCAGCGTCTATTGCAGTGGCGTGGCATGTCGCTGGTAGCGGCCAGCGGTCACGAAATCACGGTGGACATCGTATTGCAGCCATTCGACGACTGCCTGCTGCTGGAAGTGCATGCGCTGGCCGAGCCGCTGGCGAACAGCTCGCCGCTGTCGGCCACCCTGCGCGGCTTCGCGCACGAGGTGAAGAACCCGCTGGCCGGCCTGCGCGGGGCGGCGCAACTGTTGCAACGGCGGGTCGACAACGAGGACCTGCGCTCGCTGGCGGGCCTGATCATCGACGAGGCGGATCGACTCGGCGCCTTGGCGAACCGGTTGCTGCATCACGATGGCGTGGCGCAGCTCGGCCCGGTGAACATCCATCAACTACTGGAGCGGCTCAGCGATCTGCTGCAGGCCGAAGCATCGCCGCCGCAATTGCGACATGACTACGACCCCAGCGTGCCGGATCTGCTCGGCGACGCGGATCGGCTGCAGCAGGTGCTGCTCAATCTCGCACGCAATGCACTGGAAGCGGGCGCGCACACGCTGACCTTGCGCACGCGGGTCGAGCACGGCCTGCGCCTGGGCGAACGGATGCTGCGCATGGTGCTGCGGGTGGACGTGATCGACGATGGCGCCGGCGTACCGGTGGCCTTGCGCGACACGCTGTTCCAGCCGCTGGTATCCGGCCGCGCCGACGGCACTGGCCTCGGCCTGGCACTGTCGCGCGAAATCGCGCACGAGCATGGCGGCGAGCTGCGCTGCACGAGTCGGCCGGGCGAGACGGTGTTTTCGCTGTATCTGCCGCTGGGGCGCGCCCATGACTGATTTCTGCACCCTGTGCCTTGCTCCCTCCCCTGCTTGCAGGGGGGTGGGGAGGGTCCGCTCTGGACCTTTCCCGCCAACCGGAGCAACCCCTCCCAGCCTCCCCTGGAAGCAGGGGAGGAGCCAAATAAGGCAAGCACATGACTGAAGAAATCTGGATTGTCGACGACGACCGCGGCGTGCGCTTCGTGCTCGCCGAAGCCTTGCGCGATGCCGGTCTGATCGTGCGCGAGTTCGGCGAGGTGGCGAGCGTGCGCGCGGCGCTGCATGAAACGCGCCCCGCCTTGCTGCTTACCGACGTGCGCATGCCGGGCGAGGACGGCTTGAGTCTGCTCACCGAGCTGCAGGCGCAGGCGATCGGTCCGGTGATCGTGATGAGTGCCTACACCGATGTGGCCACCACGGCTGCGGCGTATCGCGCCGGCGCGGTGGATTACCTGGCCAAGCCGTTCGATCTCGATCACGCGGTGGCGAGCGTGCAGCGCGCACTCGCCAGCGTCGCGGCACCGACCGCGATCGGTAGTCATGTGATTGCACCCGAGCATGCACTGCTCGGCGACAGTGCGCCGATGCGCGAGGTGTTCCGCCTGATCGGCCGCGTTGCCGCCAGCGATCTGAACGTGTTGATTACCGGCGAGACCGGCACCGGCAAGGAGCTGGTCGCGCGCGCGCTGCACGAGGAAAGCGCGCGGCGCGGCAAACCGTTCATCGCGTTGAACACCGCGGCGATTCCCAGCGAGTTGCTGGAGAGTGAGCTGTTCGGCCACGAAGCCGGCGCGTTCACCGGGGCGACGCGCCGTGTCGCCGGTCGCTTCGAGCAGGCCGAGGGCGGCACGCTGTTCCTCGACGAGATCGGCGACATGCCGCTGGCACTGCAGACGCGGCTGCTGCGCGTACTGGCTGGTGGCGAGTTCTATCGCGTCGGCGGACGCGAGTTGATCCGCGGCAACGTGCGCATCGTCGCCGCCACCCACCAGGATCTCGCACTGCGCGTCGCCGCCGGGCAGTTCCGCGCCGACCTGATGCATCGTCTCGACGTGGTACGCATCGAGCTGCCGCCGCTGCGCACGCGGCGCAGCGACATCCCGCTGTTGGCGCAACACTTCCTCGCCGCCACCGCGCAGGAACTGAAACTGCCGCCGAAGCGCTTCTCAAAGGCCGCATTGAAACTGGTAGCGCAGCGCGACTATCCGGGCAACGTGCGCGAACTGGAAAACTTGTGTCGGCGCTTGGCGGTGATCGCGCCGGGCGGCGAGATCCTGCCTGCCGATCTGGGCGGTGGCGCCACCGCGCCAAGTGGTGGCGAGTGGACCGACGCCTTGCGCGAATGGGCTGTCGAAGCGTTGGCCGCTGGCGAGGCAGACATCCATGCGCGGGCCCGCGAGGCGCTCGACCAGACGCTGTTGCAGGCGGCGTTGCTGGCCAGCGAAGGTCATCGTCAGAATGCGGCCAGCGCGCTTGGGGTGGGACGCAATACGCTCACCCGCAAGCTCGGTGCCTCCCGTACGCGTCATCGCTAGCTCGCACGTCCAGTCGAAGCGCGTGTTGCAGGAGTGGTGTCAGCCGAGAACGATGTGCAGCTGATGCGTCTGGCCATCGTCAACCAGCACGATGGCATCATTGATAGCCAGCGTTTGGCCGTCCAGTTCGACGTGTGCCACGCCACTACAAACCTTGTCGGGATTCTCCACGGTTATCTCGTAACGACTCACATGCTGCTTGCCGCGGTGCAGATAGTTGAGCTGAAAGCCGGGCCAGTCCTTTGGAATGCACGGATCGATGCGCAGCGTATCGCCCTGCAGCTGGAAGCCGAGCACCGCCTCCAGCCCGGCGCGATAAAGCCACGCGGCCGAGCCGGTGTACCAGGTCCAGCCACCGCGGCCGATGTGCGGCGCCACCGAATAGACGTCCGCGCTGACGACGTAGGGTTCCACCTTGTAGCGTGCCACCGCTTCGGCGCTGTCGCTGTGATGGATCGGGTTGAGCAGATCGAACAGTCCGGCGGCACGGTCGCCGTCACCAAGCTTCGCCCAGGCGAAGACCGACCAGGTCGCACCATGCGTGTACTGGCCACCGTTCTCGCGCACGCCGGGCGGATAGCCCTTGATGTAACCGGGGTTCTCCTTGCCATCCTGGTCGAATGGCGGAGTGAACAGGCGCGCGATCCGATTGGCGTGATCCACCAGCAGACGGTCGACCGAGGCCATTGCCTGCGCCATGTGTTCTTTGCTGCTCGCGCCGGCCATCACGCTCCACGACTGCGCGATGGTGTCGATCCGGCATTGATCGCTGGTGTGTGAGCCCAGCGGCACGCCGTCGTCGTAATAGCCGCGTCGATACCACTGGCCATCCCAGGCCCGTTCCAGCGCTGCGCGCAGGTCGTCGGCATGATCGCGCCATCGCTGCGCGCGTTCGGTGTCGCCGCGCCGTTCGGCGACGGGTGCGAACACAGCGATGGCGCTCAACAGGAACCAGCCCAGCCAGCTGCTTTCGCCACGGCCCTGTTCGCCGACGGCATTCATGCCGTCATTCCAGTCGCCGGTTTCGATCAGCGGCAGGCCGTGTGCGCCGCGGGTCAGGCTGCCGTCGAGCCCGCGCGCGCAGTGTTCGTAGACGGACGCCTGCTGATCCGATGCGGTCGGCAGAAAGAACGCATCGGTGGCACCGTCGGGAATGGCTTGGCCAGCGAGGAACGGCAGCAAAACATCCAGCACCGCGTCGTCGCCGGTCACGCCGACATAGTGCATGGCGACATAGGCGAGCCAGATGCGGTCGTCGCTGATCTTTGTACGGATTCCCTGGCCGCCCGGCGGCAGCCACCAGTGCTGCACGTCGCCTTCGGCAAACTGGCGACCGGCCGCGCGCAACAGATGTTCGCGGGCAAGGTCGGGGCGGCTCACGCACAGCGCCATCACGTCCTGCAGCTGGTCGCGGAAGCCGTATGCGCCACTGGCCTGGTAGTACGCGGTACGCGCCCACAGCCGGCACCCTTGCACCTGGTACAGCAGCCAGTCGTTGAGCAGGATGTCCATCGCGCGGTCCGGCGTGCGCACCTGCACCGTGTCCAGCACGTCGTTCCATTGCGTGGCGATGTCGGCAAGCACGTGGTCGATATCCGCCGCACGATACTTTTCGATCAGGCCTTGCGCCGCGGCTTCATCCGCCGCGTCGCCGAGCATGAACACGATGTCGATCTGCGTATTCGGCGGCAGCTCGATGCGCGTCTGCAGCGCACCGCAGGGATCCAGCGCGGCGCCGAGCCGACCCGACAACGGCGTGTCGTCGCGCAGCGAAGCCGGTCGCGTGACGCTGCCGAGCGGGCCGAGAAAGCCGCGCCGGTCGCCGCTCATCGAATGCTGTGCCCCGGCCATATCGGCGAACGCCACGCGATCGCCGAAATCGGGTCGCCATGGATTGCGCGCAAACAGCGCACCGGTGGCTTCGTCGCGCGCGGTGATCACGTATGGCGCTGGCGTGGTGCCGTTCGCGCCGAGCGCCCATTCGACGTAGCCGGTGATCGACAATCGGCGCGCGCGCGTCGAGCGGTTGCACAGGCGCAACCGCGACAGCTTGATCGAATCGGTGGTCGGCACGCACTGGAGCAGTTCCAGACCGATGCCGTTGGCATCGTTGCCGAAGCGCGTCCAGCCCTTGCCGTGCGTGGCCGTATAGGTCGCGCCGGCCATGCGGATCGGCAGCGCGGTGGCACTCCACAGCACACCGGTGTCTTCGTCGCGCAGGTACAGCACCTCATGCGGACTGTCGCTAACCGGATCGTTCGGCCACGGCGTCAGCGGATTCTGCTGGCTGTTCAGCGACCACGTGTAGCCGCCGCCTTCGGCCGAAACCAGGAAGCCGAACGCGGGGTTCGCAATCACGTTCACCCATGGCGCTGGCGTGCCGTGTTCGTCGTCGAGGGAGATTGCGTAGGCGCGGCCGGCATCGGTGAATCCACCGATGCCGTTGGCGAATTCCAGCTTTTCGATGATTGACGCGGCCACTGTGGAAGCGGGCGTGCTGGCACGGAGGACCGCCGGGGCGACGATGGTTGCCGCGGATTCCGCAGCCACAGGCGTTGCCTCGGCATCGTCCAGCACCACCCGTGCCACGGTCAGCAGGCCATGGCGCAGGTCAGCGCTGATCGCGTTGTCGCGCAGTGCGAACAGTTCGGCCTTGGGCAGCTTTTCGTCGGATTTCAGCTGCGCCTGCTGCGTGTTCGCCAGCGCCACCAACACGCTGTGCAGCGCGTCGCCATCGGCACCCTCGACGGTATTCAACAGCACCACGTCGACGGCCAGTCGCAGGCTGCGCCAGTAGTTCTGCGCCAGCAGCAGCTCCTGCACGCGCGGCAGTGCAGCGCTGTCGCCGAGACGGAACAGCACGATCGGGCGATCGCCGGAGATCCCGGCACTCCACAGCGTGGGCGGGCCGCCACGACCGCGCGCCAGTACATCCGCTGGCGCGCGCTGGGCGGGATCGTTGTTCAACAGCGCGCTCATCCAGTGCGCAAAACGTGCCAGCCGGTCGGCATCGATGCCAAGCCGTTGCTGCTCGGCTTCGGCACGATCGGCCGCACCGGCGAACAACAGTTTGGCTGCATTCGGGTTGCCCAGTTTTTCGGTCAACGTCAGCGCGCCTTCGCGCGAATCGGCCAGTTGTGTCCATAGCAGCAAGGTCACGCTGCTGTTGGGTCCGAGCGTGACACGTCGACGCAGGCTGAAGACCGGATCGAGCACGCAGCCGATGGTGTTCGACAGCGCGGCGCCCGGCTGCATCGCCTGTGCCTGCCGCAGCGTGTTGCCGCGACCGAGGAAACGCGCCCGGTCGGTTTCGTATTCGGGCGTGGCATCGGCCGGCTGTCCCGCAACCTGCAGCGCCTGCGCCGCCCACACTTCGGCTTCACTACTCGCGCGCCGGCGCCGGGTGGCCAGCAGCAAGCCATGCGCGGCATCCCATTCGGTCTGCACGAACATCTTGGAGAACGCCGGATGCGCGTTGTCGGCACCGATCGGGCCGAGCACCAGTTCGGCATACGAGGTCAGCGAGAACGTGCGCGTGCGGTCGCCGTGATTGCTCAGGGTGAGCCGGCGCAGTTCGATGTCGGCGTCGCTGGCCACCGCCACATCCAGCACGCTGTGCAGGCTGTGATGCCGACGCCCGAAGCTGGCGCATCCGGCGCTGAACAGCACCGAGTCATCCGGTATGCGATGCCCGTACGGCTGCAATGAAGCCGACCACACCGCGCCATTGTCCTCGTCGCGCAGCAGCAGGTAGCTGCCCCAGCCGTCGCCGGTGGGATCCTCGCGCCAGCGCGTCACCGCAAGATCGTGCCATTGGCTGTAACCGGAGCCGCTGGTGCCCAGCATCACGCTGTAGCTGCCGTTCGAGAGCAGGCCATGCTGGCGTGCGTTGATGGTGCGGGAAGAGGCGGATGGCATAGGAGTCCCGTCGGTTGCGCTAAACCGCCAGCATGCGCCTGCAACAGCATCCGTTGCGTCAAGGCTTCGACCTGGGCTTCACCCGGCGGCAGAGTAGGATGGTGCGATGAATGATCGAAGCAAGCCGTATGCAGGCGTCCATCCCATGCTGGCATGCCACTGGCATGCCGCGCCGCGCGGCAAACTGCCATTGACTGCCACAGACTGAGCGGAAATGGATCCCCAGATGGCCCAGCTTGGTGCTCTCACGGACGAGGTCCTGCTCGATCGGCTGCAGCGCGCCGCCTTCGATTACTTCGTGCAGAACATGAATCCGCGCAACGGTCTGGTGGCCGATACCTCGCGCGACAACGCACCGGTCAGCATCGCGGTGGTCGGCTTTGCGCTGTCGTCCTGGCCGGTGGCGGTGGAGCGTGGCTGGATGGAGCGTGCCGAGGCGGTCCGGCGCAGCCTCGCGGCACTGCGCTTCTTCCGCGACAGCGACCAGAGCGGCAGCCCCACGGCGACCGGCTTCAAGGGCTTCTACTACCACTTCCTCGACATCCACACCGGTGCGCGCGTGTGGCAGTCCGAGCTGTCGATGATCGATACCGCGCTGCTGATCGCCGGCGTGCTCATCGCCAGCCTGTATTTCACCGCCGATACGCCCGATGAAACCGAGCTGCGCGAGCTGGCCGATGTCCTGTATCGGCGCATCGACTGGTGCTGGGCGCAGGATGACGGAGATACCATCAAGCAGGGCTGGAAACCCGAGAGCGGCTTCCTGCACTACGGCTGGGAAGGCTACAGTGAGGCGATCGTGCTCTACGTGCTGGCGCTGGGCTCGCCGACCCACCCCATCAAAGGCGATTGCTACACCGCGTGGACCGCCACCTACCAGTGGGAAAACCTGTACGACCACGATTACCTGTATGCCGGTCCGCTATTCGTGCATCAGTTCTCGCATGCATGGATCGACCTGCGCGGCATCCGCGACAGCTTCATGCGCGAGAAGGGCTTCGATTATTTCGAGAACAGCCGCAGCGCCGTTGCCATCCAGCGCCGCTATACCCAGCTCAATCCGCATGAATTTGCGGGCTATGACGAAAACGGCTGGGGGCTTTCCGCCGGCGACGGTCCCACCGACGAACAGCCCGGCGTGTTCAATGAAGATCGGCGCCTGTTCGGCTACGCGGCACGCGGCGTACCGTACGGCCCGGACGACGGCACGCTGTCGCCGCCGGCCGTGCTGGCCTCGCTGCCCTTCGCACCGGCGCCGGTGCTTGAAGCGATGCGCAACCTGCTGATGCGCTATCCGCAGATCCTGACCGACGATCGGCTGTGCAGCGGCTTCAACCCCTGCGTGGGTGCCAGCGACGGGCAACCGTGGGTGTCGGCCGGTCATTACGGGCTCGACCAGGGCATCGTGTTGATGATGATCGAGAACCACCGCAGCGGGTTCATCTGGCAATTGACGCGCGGTTGCCGCTATCTCAGTGACGGCCTGCAGCGCGCCGGATTCGAGGGCGGCTGGTTGCGGCAAGACCCTCCGGAGGGAGTGCGCTGATGTCGCCGTTCGATGCCACCATCACCACGCCGAAGGATGCCTACGAGGACAAGCGGCTCGCCGACGTGCATCCGCAGGCGTGGGCCAATCCGACCCCGGCGGACCGCTATGCGCTGATCATCGTCGGCGCCGGATCCGCCGGCATCGCCGCCGCGGAACTGGCCATCGCAATGGGCGTCAAGGTGGCGATGATCGAGCGCCACCTGATCGGCGGCACCTGCCTCAACACCGGTTGCGTGCCTTCCAAGGCGTTGATCCGCACCGCGCGGCTGTATGCCGAGATGCGCGATGCGGCCCGCTACGGCGCGAAGGTTCCGGACAATATTGAAGTCGATTTTGCCGCGGTGATGGCGCGCGTGCGGCGCATCCGCAGCCACCTCAGCGGTCGCTCGTCGGTACGCCGGCTGGCCGCGCTCGGCGTCGACATGTTCTTCGGCAACGTGCGCTTTGCCGGGCCGGACACGCTGATGGTGAACGAGCAGAAGCTGCGCTTCGCCAAGGCAATGGTCGCCACCGGCACGCGCCCGCACATACCAGCCATTCCGGGATTGCGCGAAGCCGGTTTCCTGACCAATGCCAACGTCTTCAACCTGACCGAACTGCCACAGCGCCTGCTGGTGGTCGGCGGCGGTCCGGTCGGCTGCGAACTGGCCCAGGCGTTTCGGCACCTGGGCGCGAACGTCACCATCGTGCAGGACAAGCCGCTGTTCCTCGAGCGGGAGGAGCGCGACGCTGCGCAGATTCTTTCCGATGCGTTCGCGCGTGACGGCCTCGAGGTGCGGCTCAATACGCAGGTCACCGGCGTGCGCGTGGAAAACGGCCGCAAGCTGGTCGATCTGGTCAGCGCCGATTACCACAGCAGCATCGAAGTCGACGCGATCCTTACCGGCGTCGGTCGTGCACCCAACGTGCAGGGGCTGGATCTGGAAGCGGCGGGCGTCGATTACGATACCGTCAAAGGCATCGCCGTCGACGATTTCCTGTGCACCAGCAACCCGCGCATCTATGCCGCCGGCGATGTCTGTCTGGATGAGCAGTACACCGACACCGCGGCCGCCTCGGCGCGCATCGTGGTGCACAACGCCTTGATGCGCGGCCGCAAGCGCTTCAGCAAGCTGGTCATCCCGTGGTGCACCTATACCGATCCGGAAATCTCGCATGTCGGCATGTACGTGCGCGAGGCCAACCGGCTGGGCATTCCGGTCAAGACCTTTACCGTGCCGATGCACCAGGTCGATCGCGCGGTGACCGACAGCGAGGAGATCGGCTTCGTGAAGATCCATATCCGCGACGGCACCGATACCATCCTCGGTGCCACCATCGTGGCCCGCCATGCCGGCGAGATGATCAACGAGATCACCCTGGCCATGGTTGCCGGCATCGGCCTGCGCACGCTGGCGAAAGTCATCCACGCCTATCCGACGCAGGCCGAGGCGATCCGCGAAGCCGCCAAGGCCTACGTGCGTACCCGCGTCACCCAACGGCTGCGCGCGAGGTTGCAGCGCTGGCTGGCGCGGTGACCGTCAAACTCATGCAGGCTCTTGCGCTCACGCCGATTTATCGCGGCCTGCGTAAGATGGGCGAGTTGCGATTTCGTCACCTCAACCTAAGGACACGTTATGGAACTTGGCATGATCGGTCTCGGCAAGATGGGCGCCAACATGGCGGAACGTCTGCTGCAAGGGGGCCACAAGGTCACCGGCTTCGATCCGGGTGCAGACGCCCGCAAGGGACTGGAAGCGAAAGGCGGGTCGTCGGCCGACTCGCTGCAGGCGCTGGTCAAGGCGCTGCCCGCGCCGCGCGTGCTGTGGCTGATGGTACCGTCCGGCAAGATCACTGATGACACTGTCGATGCGCTGCTGTCCGCGCTTGCGCCGGGCGACACGGTGATCGACGGCGGCAACTCCAACTACAAGGACACCCTGCGTCGTGCGGCCACCTACGCCGACAAGAAACTCAACTACGTCGACTGCGGCACCAGCGGCGGCGTGTGGGGCCTGAAGGAGGGCTACAGCATGATGATCGGCGGCGACGAGAAGGCCGTCGAGGCGCTGCGGCCGATCTTCGAAACGCTGGCGCCGGGCAAGGACCAGGGCTGGGGCCGCGTCGGCCCGGTCGGGTCCGGCCATTACACCAAGATGGTCCACAACGGCATCGAGTACGGCATGATGCAGGCTTACGCCGAGGGCTTCTCGATCCTCAAGCACAAGCAGGATTTTGGCCTCGACCTGCACCAGGTCGGCGAGATCTGGCGCTACGGCAGTGTGGTGCGCTCCTGGCTGCTCGACCTCACCACCGACGCACTCAGCAAGAACCCGAACATGGATGGCGTTGCGCCGTACGTCGTCGACTCCGGCGAAGGGCGCTGGACTGTCGATGCCGCGCTCGAACTCAACGTGTCCGCACCGGTGATCACCCTGTCGCTGATGGAGCGCTTCCGCTCGCGCGACGACGACTCGTTCGCCGACAAGCTGCTGTCGTCGATGCGCAACGAATTTGGTGGGCATGCGATCAAGAAGGAGTAGCGCTGCGCGTTCTGCTCCTCTCCCCGGCTTTGCTGGGGTAGAAGGTCGGGGTGAGGCGTGGCTTTTGCTCGGTGGGAGCGACTTCAGTCGCGATGCTCTAGTGGTTTTGATTGGTCATAGCGAAGGGGTTTCGTGCTCCTGCGTGTGACCAGGAGAAACGTGACGAAAAGAGGAGGCCACCCCGCTCATCACCGCCTGGAGGTCCGGATAGAGCAGCGCGCTGCGCGCATTCCTGGAAAGGTCGAATCAAGAACCGGTATGCGGGCGCACTACAACAGATCGCCTTGCGGCAACGCGTAACTCAGTCGGCCATCCACGATATGCGCTGGTGATGTGTATGGATGCAGCATGCTGTGCGTGGCGTCGATGATATGGATCACCTCGATCCCGCGCAGTTTCAGCACGTCGGCAATCAGCGAGCGATGGCAGCGCCACCACACGGCTTCGGCGCACATCAGCGCGGTGCGCTTGTCCGCCGCCAGTGTCAGCAGTTCGTGCAGCCCTTCGGCAAATTCGATACTGGAAAGATGATCGGCATACGCCTGGAACGAGGCATTGCGCCACGCCTTGTTGAGCGAACCGGGCTGCACCTTGCGTCGACCGCCGAGCTTGGGTATCCACTGGTAGGCGATGTCATGTGCGGGCAAGGTTTCGGCCAGCGCGTCGCGGGCGAAATACGGATAGCGACGTGAACCGGGAAAGCTGCGCACGTCGGCGATCGCCTCGATCCGGTACTCGGCCAGCAGGCCGAGGAACACCTCCAGCGTGCGGGTCGAGTGGCCGATCGTCCAGATCGTCTGCACGTCGGCGGCGGTGTTCGCGGACGGCATCGCTCAGTCGATCTTGTGCAGCGCCGCGCCCTTGTGCATCGCGACGTGATCGGTCTTGTCGCTCTTGATCTCGTACTGCGGATCGGCTTCGCTGCAACGATGCGTGTGGCCCTTGTAGTCGGTATCGCGCGTGTGCACCTTGATAATCGTTCCGCTCACGTGACCGGCTTCGGAATTCCAGCGAACGTGATCGCCGACTTTGAAAGGATGGCTCATGGTGACTGACTTCCGTAATGGCAGATCCGGAGGCCATTGAAGCAGGTCGTCTGTCTAGCTGAGGTGGAGCCGAGCTGGCCGAATGCGGCCCGGGAACTCAACCTGGCCCGGATGGCCGTGCAGAGGATGGGTTCTTGCGAAGAACACGCCGCCAGAAAAACACCTCAAGTACCAGGGCGCCCGCAAGAAGTACGCCACCGATGACGGGTGAGCCGAAGAAGAACGGGCCAACTCCAGCCGCGTAGGCGACCACGGCTCCGAGGAGCAGCGCGAGACTGGCGAGATGCTTCATGGATATCTCCTGTGCTTGTTCAGCCTGACGCTGGAATTGAGCGGCGGCGGAGCCGTCCGCCTTGAACGAGATGTTAGACGCGTTGCCGTAAAGCGCCGTAAGAACGGAACAGAGAAGCGACACCCCAGAGACCTAGGGTCGCGCAGACTGCGTATAAGGCAGTGCCTATGACGAAGATGACCGGATACCAATTACGAGCCTCAGGTAAAAAAAGCGGGACGGCCAAGATAGTCAGCGAGATAAGACCTGTGACTGTGGAAATAGACAGGAGGAGAAAGCTATGGTGATGGTGCTGACGATAGGCTGCAAACTGCATGAAAAGCAGCGCAAGTCCATTGACTAAGTTCAGAGCAAGCATCACGTCGCTCGCCATCCTTATGGTTTCCATAGTTCCCCTATGCGTCTAACGCTGGAATTGAGCGGCGGCGTAGCCGTCCGCCTCGAATGAGTTGTTAGACCTATTTCTTGTCAGTGATAGCAGAAAGGCCCTTGATCTGAAACCACTTCTTCGACGGAAGCAGTGATGACCTAAAGCGATTTCCACTTATGTGGACGGCGGATGCAATTAGCGCGTCCATGGCATCCGATAGACCGTCCTCTTTGTAGGCTACGGATGCGCTGTCCTCTGTAAAGTAATCCACAGCAGGATGACTGATAGCTTCAAGGTATGAATCGAATGTATCGCGACCCACGGCCATGCCATAAATCCGCCATGCGTACTTTTTGCCAAGGTAATGTCCAGTTTTCGCCTTATGCGTCACGCGGGCGTCTGACTTTTTGGTTTCGGTTTCCCTGAGCTCTTCGCCGAGCAAGCGCGCAACGTAATGACTCTTGCTTTTGTCAACCTCGTCCGCTTTGGCCGTCGCAGACATATCTACCCAGTTAACCCCTTTTTCATTGCTGTAGCCGACGTTGTAACGCTGGCCCTCTTCTAGGAGAGGTTCGCGATTGGCAATGAATTGATAAACAGTGCTAGTCGTTTCTGGAGTAAACGAATGCAGAAATTGACCATCCTTGTGCGCAACAATGCGATATCCGGTCACTATCAACACGGGCGTTGTAAGTAGTTCGCGTGATTTCATTGGACGTCCATGAGTGTGTGTAGGTCTAACGCTAAAGTTAACCGGCTGCGGATAGCAGCAATCGGTTGTCGCGAAATTCTATACCCGCAGTCCGGTTGAACGCGTAGTTCGGGAGCGAGAGTGGCGGATCCCCGATGAGGTGTTCGAGCCTCGTCGCTTCCGATGGCGGACCGCAGCGACGAGGTCGTGTGTCTGAAAACAGCAAAGCGCCTGCGGCGGTCGGATCAACACCGTTATCCGACCGCCGCAGGCGCTTTGCTGAGTATTGATGATCGCGCGGCTTCGTCAATCCCGGTGCTCCGCTGTCTTACGCAGGGACTTTCCTGTGAAACGTGTCCGCCGCTCTCGATGCCGAACGCTTGAGTTAAGCGGCGGCGAAGCCGTCCGCCTTGAACGAATGGTTAGCCTTGACCCGCACGCCCTTCGGCGATTGTGCCTAATAGTCCGAGCGCTTCGTGACGCATGGTTGGAGACGCATTCTTGAATGTTTCTGCGGCGATCTCGGCCTCGTCCAAACGGCGGAGAGCTAACAAAGCCATTGCTTTGTACATGAGAAGCATCGAGCTGGCAGGGGATCGCTGCAGGCGCGCTGAAGTATAAGCAAGTAGCTCCGTGTGCTTTCCAGCCTCCCACAGACGTTTCATATTTCGATAGCCGTCATCTCGTCGAGCATGTCGGTAATTGCAGAGAATGTTGGCGAGTACAAGGAGGCCGACGACACAGGTCAGTACCCAAAGATGAATCTGCATTGCGGTTAGTTGGGTTGCCATGATCGGTCCGGTGAAGGCTAACGCTGGAGTTAAGCGGCGGCGCAGCCGTCCGCCTTGAACGAGTGGTTAGACCACAACGCTGGCTAGCCTACACACTGACAAAGCCACAAACACAACAAATGCCGCAAGTGTCATCGTGCGTGACCAACCAGGTTTGTTGCCGAAGAAAGCCAGCGAACCCCACGCCACTACTCCTGCGCACTCAAGTGATAGCTGAAGGGCGGTACTTGTGCCGTGGAGAGTTGAGAGAGCGGCAGCGACTGCGCTGAGAACAGCGGTGAATCCGGAAACAATGCGTAAATTCGCAGCAAGCGCTGGAGTTGTTGCTAAGTTGACGGCCATGTCGGTTCCTCTGCGGTCTAACGCTGGAGTTAAGCGGCGGCGAAGCCGTCCGCCTTGAACGAGATGTTAGGCAACGCTGCCGCGAAACGTCTTGAGCGCGACAAGCTCGCCTGCTGTTGAGCCAAACGCCATAGCAGCATGCCACCACACAATCATGGCGCTCTGCGATGTGGCATGAGGCAACGTAAACAGTGAACCAAGGAACATGCCGCCAAGCAACAAGCTAGTTACGCGAAGGAACTGTAGCGGATCCGCCCACCACCCACCACGAAACCCCCGAGAAAGCGACGCAGCAGGAAGAGGGGTTACTTTGCGTGAACGCGCATACCAGACCGCCAAGGACGGGAAGATGAGGATGCCTAAGAAAGAAGCGATTACGAACACCCAGTCGACGTTGGTGTGGCCTTGAGCTTTGCCGAAGGTCGACAGGCCGCCAAGGAAGGCGGCTGCAAACGACGCTAAATATATCCATGGCCAGAGTCGCTTCATTGCACTGCCTAACGCTGGAGTTAAGCGGCGCGCGGCTTTTCGCGCGTCCGCTTGGACGACGGGTTAGGTGCGCGACCCGTATTCTACGCGAGTGAAATGCAAGCTTGCCTTTGTTAGCTCGTCAAACAGTATGGGGCGGTACTTTTGCTTTATATCGGACATAGGTTCCGTGGGCTGTCCCGATGCACGCAACACGGAGAAAAGGCGCAACTCGGCGAAAGAGCAGATGTCTGAAACAACTCTTGCGGAGTGCCCAAGTTTTACCGCGCTCTGTGCCTCAGGATCCCTTCCGTAGCGTTCCCAGACCATGCCGACTCCGTCAGCGTCTTTGTGGAGAAGGTGACTGCTCATGCCGTAGCCATGGGCCAAGTGGGCCAGATTATTCAGTCCAGGCTCCGGCGAAGATGCGAACCACCTAGATATTCCGGCGAAAGACCAGTCTTCCTCTAGTTTCTTGCGCTCTTTTGCGGAGTAATTCGCGCGGATCTCAGATACCTCATTTTCACTTAGGAGAAGGTCGTGGTAGGGAATCCACTGAGGGTCTTCTGGATCTTTCAGGGCCCCAAGTAGGCGCTGCAGTCTTTCGCTATGCCTGATTGACGAAAACAAGGGCAGTATGTCCCAAAATTCATGGGCCTTCCGCAGTTTTTGTTCCGCATTGCCATGCAGCATATAGACCAGTTTGATTGATCCTTCGAGTACAGACCTAGTAATTAGGTCTGCATCCCATTCCTTTTGGTTAAGAATGAGAATCAGAGCGCTCTCGCTCGAGAGATGACAGTCAATATATAGCTGGGCTGATACAAAACGTACAAGTGCATCTATGCCAGTGAATTCATCGTCTATGTAAGGTTTTGCCTGATCGAAACACTCTCCGATGAAGTTGCTAGCAAGACCAGCCCAAGATTGAAATATTGGCTCCATTGAGCGCACCTAACGCTGGAGGTAAGCGGCGCGCGGATTTTCGCGCGTCCGCTCGGACGATTGGTTAGGTTGCGTTCGCTGCATTTTACTTACGCAACGCGTGGACCACTGGGCTTTGGGTAAATTGGTAGTTCAAAGAAATGCCCATAAACTACGATTGGATTCGTTTGCCCATGGTAGAACGGTATAACTTTCCAGCGGAACTGACTTTCATACTGCGCCTTATCCAGTGCATAGCCACTAATTCGCGCTGTTAGTATCATGGAGTCGTCTGACACGGTAGCGCCAAGTTGCAGGCCGCGCACAAAGAACGTATTAAGCAGGTGGACAGGAAACTCAAGCGTGCGCTTTTGGTTTGGTGAGCAGCTTGGTATATCCGTTGTCCATTTACGGTAAAGCGGCAAGCCAGCCCCACCCCCATCCGGCTTGGAACACATGAGGCTCCTAATTGAGGTGTCTTGGCCGTCTGCTACACCACCATCTACCACGGAAAGCCCCAGAGGCTTTAGGCGCTCCGGCACTTCGAATTCTCCGTTCGGATCCTCAAGCTCCCAAACTATCGTTACCTCCAGCGCAGGGCTTTGCCCGAAATTCTGCAACGAGAACGTCGGTGGAGCTGGCGCTGTATCCTTCCAATGCTTCCTCGCCAAGAAGACCGGCTCACCGTTGAGGCTGTCTGGATGTGGCCAGATGAACTGGAAATCTAAAAACTCTTTCTCTAGTATCAGCTTCGGAGCTAGCTCTGAACGCCTCGCAAGCCTAGCTTCCTTAACAGCATCTCGCGCAGCTCGCGCACTAACCCACGATATCCAAGCACTCACAGCTGCGAACAGAACTGCCAGGGCCGTGCTGATAGAGGCCAAGGCCTGAAGCCAATCGCTGTTTTGTGCCTCGATTACGAGCAAGACTTTCCCCTAGTAACCTAACGCTGGAATTAAGCGGCGGCGAAGCCGTCCGCTTGAATGAAATGTTAGGCATTGCGACTACGGCCCGAAGATAGGACGCAATATTGCCCAGTAAATTGACCACATTGCAGCCAAAAATTCATTAACCGGGAGCGCAATAATCCAGTTCCACCACGTGTAGTGATAGCCGTCAAAGAACGTAAGCTTGATGAAAGTGGCTATGTTGCCCAGCCAGTAGACCGCCCAAAATGCGACTTTCACTGCGACCCCTTAGTTATCCAGCGTATTTGTTGCCAAGCTCTGCGATCGCGTAATTTACCTCGTCTTTTGAATGAGTTCCAGATTCTATGACGGCCGTGAAAATTGTGGTCCAAAAAATCTCAGATGAGCCAAGCAAAAGGAACGGATATTTGGCGTCAAAAAATTGCCGCATTGGTTGCGCAAATAGATCGAGCTTCTTGGATAAAGGGACGTCAGCTTTAAGATGGATTGTGTCGTTGAAGTAGACCCATTTTTCTCTCACGTCTTGAAGAACAGATGCGTGCAGCTCTTCGGCTGACGGCACGGGGTTTCGCTTCTTGAACAGGCCGAACATACGAAGAGCCTCCTGTCTATGCTGCCTAACGCTGGAGTTGAGCGGCGGCGGAGCCGTCCGCCTCGAACGAACGGTTAGGGCATCGTGCGACAAGCCAAAACGCCGTTGCGGCAGCGGCGCCGCAAGCACCAAAAAGTGTTAGCAACTCTAGGTATTGTAGCCAACCCGCGAAAGTAGGTATGCCGTCTACCAGAGTTGCAACGCCGTCAACACTTGCGGATGAACCCTTGGAGAAACGGAGCGGCCAAGACAGCACTGCAACTGGCACAATACCCAATACAAAGCCACTTGCGATCGTAGGCCAACGGCGAACCACATTGCGCCAACGCAGCACCACATAGGTCGGGATGCCCAGAACAATTACATACGCTGCCGAGATTAGTGTGCAGAGAATTATGAAGTGGCCAGTGCGGACCCAAATGTATGGATCGTCTGGCTTGAAGGTGGCGAATTGGCCCCATAGGTACCACGCCGTCATGAGGCAGGCCGGCACTAGAATTGCTGTAAGGAATGCGAGGGTGATCTTCATGAGCCCTAACGCTTATTAGACCCCAAATCGGGGCATATGCACCGGATGTTCAGGATTCGAAGGTATGCCGTCAAGCGATTGAAACCTGCGCCGGGTCAATGCCTTGGCTGGTGATGGGGTATGTCGCCATTGTCATATGACCTCGTTGCATATCACGCGAATCGAGGCGCTAAGTCTTATTACCCACAATCCGGGGTAATAAACACCGCCGTTTTGAGCTGTTCACTGGTGTGGCGATTGCACGCGTTCAGCCAAGCCGTAGCAGCTTCCTCACCGCCGGCAAATTGCGGCGGCTGATTTCCGGGCTGAGTTCGGTGCCGTCCAGGCGCGCCAGCACGCGGCCGTCGGCGAGGGTTTTCACGCCGAGCAGACGGGGTGGCGGAACGAGGCAGTTGCGGTGCAGGCGGATCAGCTGGTCGGGGTAGGCTTCTTCCAGCTGGCGCAGGGATTCCTCGATCAGCAGTTCGCCGCGGCGGTGTTGCACGACGACGTATTTCTCGTCGGCGAGCAGGCAGATCACTTCGGCGAGGGCGATGCGTACCTGTTCGCCGCGCAGGCGGCCGTGCAGGTACGCGGTCGGTTCGCGCGGTGCATCGGCGAGACGGCGTTGCGCGCGCTGCAGGGCATCGCGCAGGCGTTCGAGTCGCACCGGTTTCAGCAGGTAGTCGACGGCGCCGAGTTCGAAGGCTTTCAGCGCGTGCGTTTCGTAGGCGGTGCAGAAGATCACCTGCGGTCGCGTGCGTCCGGCCAACCGTTGTGCGACAGCGGTGCCGCTGAGGCCGGGCATGTTGATGTCGAGCAGCAGCACGTCCGCTCGCAGCTCGCCGAGTGAGCCGAGAGCGGCCTCGCCATCACTGACGCTGCCGACGATTTCCACCCCTTCGCATTCGCCGAGCAGCGCGGCCAGTCGTGCGCGTGCCAGCGGTTCGTCGTCGACGATCAGCACGCGCATCACGCGGAGGCTCCCGGCAATTGCAACAGCACGACGAAGCGATCGCCCTGAGGACCGGCCTGCACTTTCGCGTGCGGTCCGTAGCGATAGGCGATGCGCCGACGCACGCTGTCGAGGCCGTGACCGTTGCCGGGTGCGGGTGGTGTGCCCGGCAGCGGGTTGCTGATCTCGATGCGGATGCCGTTGCCGTCGCGTTGTCCGCGCAGGAGCACGGAGCCTCCCTCGCGCAGTGGCTGGATGCCGTGGCGTACGGCGTTCTCCACCAGCGGCTGCAGCAGCAGGCGCGGCAGCGGAAAGTCGGCGGGCAAGCCATCCAGTTCGCGCTGCACGTGCAGGCGAGCGCCGAGGCGGAGCTGTTCGATCGCCAGATAGCGCTCGATAAGCGCCAGCTCCTCGCCCAGCGTACCGTCGTCGGTATCGTGCTGGCCCAGTGCGGCGCGGAACAGTTCGGACAGATCCTCCACCGTGCGCTCGGCTGCATCCGGATCGACCCGGATCAGCGCAGCCACGGTATTCATGCTATTGAACAGGAAGTGCGGGCGGATGCGCGCCTGCAGCGCCTCGACCTGCGCCCGCGTCACCGCGGAGAGGCGCGCCTGCCACTGCGCCAATACATAGAAGTAGCGCAGCATCGCGGCGCCGAGCAGGGCGGCGATCAGCACGTTGTCGCGCACGAACATGCTCATGCTGCTGCCGATCAGCTGCATCTGCAGCGAACCGTCGAGCCAGCGTGCCACCGCACTGGCGACCAGCACGATCAGCACGATCAGCAGCCACACGCCGACATACGGCATGTGCCCGGGAAGGCGCTGCAGCAGTGCGCGCAATTTGCACAGCACCACCGCGATCACCAGCGCCAGCCAGGTGACGAACAGCATGCTGACGCTGTAGGCCGGCCAGTCGCGCTGGCTGTCGCGCGCCAGCCACATCACCGTGACCGTCAGCGCGCCGACAATGAAAAGCGCGAACAATGCCGGCAGCCGGCAGAAATCCGGCAACGGGCTGTGTTCGATGCGGCCGCGCGGGCCGCGGTGGGGCGTGAGTTCGCGCATGCGGGCAAGTATGCCGCACACGCGTGCGGCTTACGCCAGTCGCTGACCGAGCCAGTGGCGCAAGTCGCCGATCTCTTCGGGGCAGACCGCGTGGGCCATCAGATAGGTATGCCAATCCACCGTGTAACCCAGCGACTGCAGCAGATCGCGCGAGTCGGTGCCGCGCTGCGGGATCACTACCGGATCGAGCGTGCCGTGGCCCCAGAAGATCGGCGTGGCCGCGTTCGACATGCTGCGTTCGTCGGCGAGCGCCGCGTGCAGCGGCAGGTAGGTCGACAGCGCGATGATGCCGGCAAGTCTTTCCGGATGACGCAGGCCGGCGGCCAACGCGATTGCACCGCCCTGCGAGAAGCCGGCCAGCACGATGTGCTCGCTCGGCACGCCGCGGCTGCGCTCGCGGGCGATCAGGGTTTCCACCTCGCCGATCGACGCGCGCATGCCGGCCTCGTCCTGCCGCGCATTGAGATCGAACGCGGCGATGTCGTACCACGCACGCATCGACAGGCCGTTGTTGATCGTCACCGGCCGCACCGGCGCATGCGGAAACACGAAACGCAGCGGCGGCCATGCCGGATCGACCAGCGCCGGCACGATCGGCGCAAAGTCATTGCCGTCGGCACCGAGGCCATGCAGCCAGATGATGCTGTAGCGGGGGTTGGCGGCGGTTTCGAGTTCGTAGGCGGGGAGGGGCATGGTATGGATCGACAGCAGGAGACAGGGTGACATCGTAGCAGTCTCGATCATCGCGCCTCGATTAGTTGGAGCCTGCTGACGGGTGATGCCTTTGTTTCATTGGCAGCAAGCGCATCGCCCGTCAGCGGGCTCCTCCAACCGGTTCGGCAATTTATTTTTCGGCGTCCGGCCCAGCTCATGCGCAAAGAACGTCAGGCCGGTCGCGGCATCGCCGACGCGCTGCCCTGAGTTCATGCAAGCGTGTCGGCTTGATCAGATCGCCCGCGGATCAGAGATGCATAGTTATCGGATTGACCACGCTCGGCTGCAGCACGCTCGCAATTCCCGGTCGCCAGGTCCGGTTGGCTTCGATACCTACGACAAAGCCCGTTTGTTCCAGAAAAGCGAGATCTGCGGCTGCCGGTGGAGCCTCATCACTGTGGCCTTCGATGGCGCTGCACCAAATCGGTATCGAATCGGGAGGGCCCCCCTTGCAATGGGTCGTGGTGACTTTGCTGCTCTCGTTGATGCGGAACGTCATGAGCGCGCGCAGGCGCGCGGGAACCGGTTTGCCGTCCAGCGTTTCCGGGGTATATCGATCACGCAGGAGTGCATCGTCGACAGCTTTGACCAGCAGCCGGCCGCCACGGCCGGGGTCGGAAGCGCGAGAATCCTTGATGATCAACTTGCCATCTGCCTGAAGTTCGGCGTTAACCTCGACGCTGCCTTGTGCGTGGATCTGCATAGCCTCTGGGGAATAAACCGGCACACTAGATAGCTCCCACTTTGGGCCATGGCTGATGTAGCTGATGGTCAGTGTGTACTTGCCACCTGCATCGGGTACCACCTCCAGCGTCGTTGTGATGAAGGTATGCGCGGGAACAGCTCTTCCATCCTTGTGCGCAGGGACAAATCGCCAATGCCTGAGCGCCAAGTCCAGCACGGCAGCTATGGGTTTGGTAACCCCGGACTCGGGTTCGGTCTTTGTCACTTCACCGAGCGCGCTAACGTCGGCGCCGATGACATAGCTCTGTTTCTGACTGTCGGCTGCCCGTACTGGCAACGCACAAGCCAGCAGCATGACGCTGGCACAACACATGACGCCTTTCATCGCCATCTTCTTCCCGTAAACGTCGGCACCCCCGCGCCGCGCGAGCAGCCATCATGCCGCAGCGATGGTGGATGAGGTAGCTCCTGTAGTCACTGCATCCAGCCCCAGCTCATGCGCACACCTGACTTCTGGCAGGGTGGACCGCGCCATGCCGCCGCGCTCGGTTATGCTGGTTTTTTTTGCCTGGGGAAGATCCATGCGTCGACTGCTGCCTGCCGCCCTCGTGGCCTTCACCGTGTTGCCGCTGGCGGCAGCCACCGTGCCTGTGTCGGGTCCGCTCGACCTGGAAACCGTCATGGCCAATCCGGACTGGATCGGACAGGCGGTGGAGCAGCCGTACTGGAGCGTGGACGGGCGCAGCCTGTACTACTCGCTGAAGCGCGACGGCGGCCCCGTGCGTGATCTGTACAAGCTCGATCCGGTCAGCGGTCAGAGTGCCAGGCTCGATCCGGCGGCGATGGCGCAGGCCGACGGTCCGGCCGTATTCGATCGCACGCATCGGCACGCGGCGTTCATCCTGCATGGCGATGTGTTCGTGGTCGATCTGGCCAGCGGCCACCGTGTGCAGGTCACGCGCACGCCGCAGGCGGAATCCGCGCCGCAGTTCTCCGCCGACGGTCGCGCGCTGCAATACCGCGACGGCAATGACTGGTACAGCTACGACCTCATCGCCGGTGTTGCCGCGCCGGTGGCCGTGCTGAAGTTCGCCGACGATCCGCAGGCGAAGCAGCCGGACGCGTTGGGTGCACGGCAACTGGAACTGTTCAAGACATTGCGCCAGCTCAAGGCCGACAAACAGGCGCAGCGTGATCAGGACAAGACGCTGGATGCCGCCGATCCCGGTCGCGCACCGCAACCGTTCTGGCTTGGCGACAAGCTCACCCCGGTCGATACCGAGCTGTCGCCGGACGGCCGCTGGCTCTTGCTGGTCACCACCTCGAAGGACGATGCGCCGGGCAAGGCACCCGAGCTCACCCACTACGTCACCGACTCCGGCTACCCCGAGCAGGAGGAGGCGCGCGTGTATGTCGGCCACAAGGATCCGGCGCCGCAGTCGCTGCTGCTGCTCGACCTGGTCAGCCACACCACGTACCCGCTGGCGACCGACGCGCTGCCCGGCATCAAGGACGATCCACTGAAGGACCTGCGCGCGCGCGCCGTCACGGCGCTGCAGAAAGCCGGCAAGCAGGACGAGGCGAAGGCACTCAAGGCGCCCGAACAGCGCGCGGTGCGCATCATCGCCAGCTCCGATGACGGCGGTGGCGGGGGCATCGCGTGGAGCGACGATGGCAGCCATCTCGCGATCCAGCTACGCGCGATCGACAACAAGGATCGCTGGATCGCCAGTGTCGACTTCAGCCGTCACGCGCTGGTCAACCAGCATCGGCTCACCGACAACGCGTGGATCAACTGGAACTTCAACGATTTTGGCTGGCTCAAGGACAACCACACGCTGTGGTACATGAGCGAGGAAACCGGCTACTCGCAGCTCTATGCCAAGACGCTGGATGGCAAGGCGAAGGCACTGACTTCCGGCAAGTTTGAAGTCAGCCATCCATTGCTCAGCGACGATGGCAAGTGGTTCTACGTGCGCACGAACAAGGTCGCGCCGTACAGCTACGACGTCTACCGGTTGCCGGTCGATGGTGGCGCGCTGAGCCGCATCACCAACTATCAGGGCATGGACGACTTCAAGCTGTCGCCCGACGGCACGCAGCTCGCCGTGCTGCATTCCGCGCCGTACGTGTTGGCGCAATTGGCCGTCCAGCCAGCCGCCGGTGGCACGCCACACGAACTGACCAACACCATGAAGCCGGCGTTCACCGCGCGCGACTGGATAGCGCCGAAGATCGTCGAGGTGAAGTCCAGCCACGGTGCCGGCAGCATCTACGCGAAGTACTACGGCCCGGCCAACGAAAGCAATGCATCGAAACCGGCGGTGATCTTCGTGCACGGCGCCGGCTACCTGCAGAACGTCACGCTGTCGTCCACGTATTACCTCCGCGAGCAGATGTTCCACAACCTGCTGGTGCAGCAGGGTTACGTGGTGCTGGACATGGACTACCGCGCCTCCGAAGGCTATGGCCGCGCCTGGCGCACCGCGATCTACCGCCAGATGGGCCATCCGGAACTGGAAGATTTGCTGGACGGCAAGGCCTGGCTGGTGCAGAACCACGGCGTCGATCCCAAGCGCGTCGGCATCTATGGCGGCAGCTACGGCGGTTTCATGACCGAGATGGCGCTGCTGCGTGCACCGGGCGAATTCGCCGCCGGTGCCGCCTTGCGTCCGGTCAGCGACTGGACGCTGTACAACCACGAATACACCGCCAACATCCTCAACGATCCGCAGCTCGATCCGGAAGCGTTCAAGACCAGCTCTCCGATCGAGTACGCCGACCAGCTGCAGGACCCGTTGCTGATCGAACACGGCCTGATCGACGACAATGTCCTCGCCGAAGACTCGATCCGCCTGTACCAGCGCTTCATCGAACTGCACAAGAAGAACTTCTGGATCTCGCTGTACCCGATGGAGCGGCACGGTTTCGTGCATGCCGATTCGTGGCACGACGAATATCGGCGGATTGATGAATTGTTCGATACGTACGTGAAGCCGGTGAAGGATACTGCCGTCAGCAATTGATCGAGCCAGGGCCGAATATCAGGTTGAATAGAGCAAATTGAGCAGCGCCGCGGCGCCGTGTGTGAGGCACGGCGTCGCAACCTCCGAAGCGGACTCCAGAGTCCTTGCCGGGTTACTTGACCACCAGCGTGCCGGTCATGGTGGGGTGGAACTTGCAGAAGAACGCGAGCGTGCCGGCGGTGGCGGTGATGCGTCCGCTGGTGCCCGGTTTCAGGTCTATGTCGAAGTGGCCATCGCGTGCGGTGGCGGTGTGTCCGAGGATGTCCTTGTTGGTCCATTCGATGATGTCGCCGGCGCGTACGCCGGTCGGCATCGGGCCGTACTGCATCTGTTCGATCACGATCACATGCACGTGATGGGCCTGCACCATCGCTGGCGGTTTCGCCTTGCTGGCAGCGCTGGCCGGTGCGATGCCACCGGCCAGCGCCAGCAGGCCGGCGAGAAGAATCGTCGTGCGGAACATGCCGCGTTCCTTACTTCAGGCTCTGCGCGAGATGCTCGGCGTGCATCTGGTGCGACTGGAACAGCTTGAGGCCGGTTTCCAGCAGCGACTTCAGTTCCGCGTTCTGCGCCGACGGGATCAGCGTGTCGCTGAGCGCGCCGTTGACGGTCTTGTGATACGCGACCTCGTTGGCGACATAGGCCTTGTCGTACGCGCTGCCGCTGAGCGCGGCGAGCTTCTTCTGCTCATCGGCGGCGCCACTGGCGAGCGACTGGCTGGTCGGGTTGTCCTGCGGGGTCACGCCCAGCTTCTTCACCAGCGCCAGCGCCTGGTCGTTGACCGCCGTGTGGTCGCGCTGCATTTCCTCGGCGAACGCGCGCACGGCCTTGTTGTGCGACTTCTGCAGCGCCTGCTTGGCGGCGGTGACATCAATCACGCCGGCGGTATAGGCGATGTGTGCGATCTGCGAGTCGTTGATGACCGGTGCCGGGCTGGCGGCAGCCGGGGTCTGGGCCTGCACGCTGGCAACGGAAGCGATGCCGAAAGCGAGGGCGAGGGCGAGCAGCGGCTTGTTCATGAGTGTCTCCTTGAAAGTGAGTAAAACGGATGCGGCGAAAGTCGCGATCGAACCGACCGGCGCTTCCGTCTGCGTGCATGGGATGCAGCAAGCGGCGTGCAGGTTCCGGCTTTCCAGGCGCTGCTGCCGGGAACCTTGCCGCGGGCCGCCGCATCGGATCGCTGTCACCCATTAGCGAACCCGCCGTCATGCTCGAATCCGACCAGGTCACGTCTTCCGCCATTGCCACGGCAGTTTCCGTCACCGCCGAAGCCGAGCGCCCGTCGCGCGCCGAGGCGGAGGCGGCCGTGCGCACGCTGATCCGCTGGGCCGGCGACGAGCCGTCGCGCGAGGGCCTGCTGGCCACGCCGGCGCGGGTCGTGCGTGCCTACGAGGAGTGGTTCGCCGGTTACCGGCAGGATCCGGCCAGCCTGCTCAGCCGCACCTTCGAGGAGGTCGGTGGCTACGACGATCTGGTGATCCTGCGTGACATTCCATTGCAGTCGACCTGCGAACACCACATGGCGGCGATCCGCGGCGTAGTGCATATCGCCTATCTGCCGAATCGGCGCGTGGTCGGCATTTCCAAACTGGCACGGTTGGTCGAGGCGCTGGGCCGGCGCCTGCAGATCCAGGAGCGGCTCACCGCCGAGATCGCCGACACGCTGGCGCATGTGCTGCAGCCGCATGGCGTGGCGGTGATCGTGCAGGCCAGCCATGAATGCCTGTCTACGCGCGGCGTGCGCCTGCACGGTGTGTCGATGCTGACCCGGCGTCTGCTCGGGCAGTTTGCGCAGGAACCGCAGCGGCAGGAGATCCTGGCATTGCTGGCCGGCTGAGCCGGGAACCTCAAGTGACGCTGCTGCATCCGATCAGGTGTAAAAGGAGAGAACCATGACATCGCCCGTCAAGATTGCATCCGTCGACTACGCCGCACTGGACGACAACGCGCTGGTGGCGCTGGTCCGCGATGGCCAGCGCGAAGCGTTCCGCCACATCATGCAGCGCTGCAACCAGCGGCTGTTCCGCATTGCGCGAAGCGTGGTCGGCGAGGACGCGGAAGCGGAGGATGTACTGCAGGAATCGTATATGCGCGCTTACAACAAGCTGGACACATTCCGTGGCGATTCGACCTTGCTGACCTGGCTCACCAGCATCGTGCTGAACGAGGCACGTGGCCGGTTGCGCAAGCGCCACACCATGGTCGGGCTGGAGCAGATCGACGCGGCGCCCGACGATACGCATCAGGTCATCCAGTTTCCGTCGAAATTCGGCAGCGAGGATCCGGCCGTGTCCGCTGCCCGTGCTCAGATCCGCCACCTGCTCGAACACGCCATCGACGAATTGCCGGAGGCGTTCCGCACGGTCTACGTGATGCGCGAGATCGAGGAATGCACGGTCGAGGAAACCGCCACCCAGCTGGCGCTCAAGCCGGAGACGGTGAAGACCCGGCTGCATCGTGCACGCCGCCTGCTGCGCACGTCCTTGCAGGGAACCTTGGCCGCCACCATGAGCGAGGCGTTCCCGTTCATGGGCCAGCGCTGCGCCCGCGTCACCGATGCGGTGATGGCGCGGCTGGAGGCGGAGTCGGTGTAGAGCAAGTCGGGAGGGAGGGGTGCTCGGGCAGTCTGATCCGAGCGGCTTCGCTCGCTCGAGTTCGGCAGCATGCTATTTCCACACCGTTCGCCCTGAGCGTAGGCCCGCAGGGCCGAAGTCGAAGGGTGCCATGGCGATACCCTTCGACTTCGCTGCGCTACGCTCAGGGTGAACGGTGTGATTTGGTTGCCGGTTCAGGCCGGCCGGCGCAACCCGGCCGCTTCGCGCGCCAGCAATTCGATCGCGGGCCAGTCGCCGGCAGCAAGCAGGTTGGCGGGAGTCAGCCACGAGCCGCCGACGCAGATCACGTTCGGCAAGGCGAGGAAATCCGGCGCGCTGGCGAGGCTGATACCGCCGGTGGGGCAGAAGCGGACTTGCGGCAGCGGACTGGCCCACGCGCCGAGCAGCTTGTGGCCACCGGCCGGCACGGCGGGAAAGAATTTCAGATGACGATAGCCGCGCTCGAGCATGGCCATCACTTCGCTGGCGGTGGCGGCACCGGGCAGCAGCGGCAACTCGCTGTCGTCGGCGGCATCGAGCAGGTGCGGCGACACGCCGGGCGACACCGCGAAGCGCGCACCGGCCTGCTGCGCTGCTTTCAGATCGCGTGCGCTGAGCACGGTGCCGACGCCGATCATCGCGCCTTCCACTTCGGCGGCAATCGCGCGGATCGCTTCGAGTGCGGCCGGCGTGCGCAGAGTCACCTCGATCGCCGGGATGCCGCCGGCAACCAGTGCGCGTGCCATTGGCACCGCATGCCGGGCATCGTCGATCACCACAACCGGGATCACCGGCGCCAGCCGCATCGTGGTTTCGATCTGTTGCTGCTTGAGTTCGATGCTGCTCATGAATCGCTCCGGGTTTTTTTGGCTCCTCCCCCTGCAGGCAGGGGGAGGTTGGGAGGGGGTTGCTTGGGCTGGCGGCGAAGATCAAAGTCGAGATCAAAAACACCCCACCCCAACCCTCCCCTACAAGCAGGGGAGGGAGCAGAGCTAGAGCACGCCCGCACCAAGATCGGCGCTGACCGCGGCCTGCCGGAACAGCCCGAACAGTTCGCGGCCCATGCCGCTGTGCTGGGCGGACAGGTCGGTGGTGTGCGGCAGGCGTGCGTCCAGTTCGTGCTGTTCCATCAGGACGTCCAGACGGCCATTCACGGCATCCAGTCGGATCATGTCGCCGTTGCGGATCTTTGAGATATTGCCGCCGGCCACTGCTTCCGGCGTCACGTGGATCGCGGCAGGTACCCGACCGGAAGCGCCGGACATGCGCCCATCGGTGAGCAATGCGATGCGGTGGCCGCGATCCTGCAGCAGCGCGAGGGTCGGGGTCAGCTTGTGCAGTTCGGGCATGCCGTTCGCCTGCGGGCCCTGGAAGCGCACCACCGCGATGAAGTCGCGATTGAGTTCGCCGCGCTTGAATGCGGCGGGCACTTCGTCCTGATCCTGGAACACGATGGCCGGCGCCTCGATCACCAAGCGGTCGTCAGGTACCGATGAGACCTTGATCACCGCGCGGCCGAGATTGCCCTGCAGCATGCGCAGGCCACCGTCGGCGCGGAACGGCTCGTCGGTGCCGCGCAGTACGCCGCGGTTGCCACTCTGCTTGTCGACGGGTTTCCAGTGCAGCGCACCGCTGTCGTCGAGATAGGGCACTTGCGCATAACCGGCCATGCCGCCGCCGAAGATGGTGTCGACGTCGCCATGCAGCAGGCCGGCGCCGAGCAGTTGATCGATCAGGAACGCCATGCCACCGGCGTCATGGAACTGGTTCACGTCGGCGTAGCCGTTCGGGTATACGCGCGCCAGCAGCGGGATCACGCCGGACAGTGCGTCGAAATCGTCCCAGCGTAGCTGGATGCCGGCGGCGTGCGCGATCGCTACCAGATGCAGCAGGTGGTTGGTCGAGCCACCGGTGGCATGCAGGCCGATCACGCCGTTGATGATGGCGCGCTCGTCGATGATGTGGCCGATCGGCAGGAAGTTTTCGCCCAACGCACTGAGCGTGTTGACCCGGCGCACCACCTCGGCGGTGAGCGCGTCGCGCAGCGGCGTGTCCGGTGCGGTGAAGCTGGCGCCGGGCAGGTGCAGGCCCATGATCTCCATCAGCATCTGGTTGGAGTTGGCGGTGCCGTAGAAGGTGCAGGTGCCCGGGGCGTGATATGACGCGGCCTCGACTTCCAGCAACTCGGCCTTGCTCGCCTTGCCGTCGGCCCAGGCCTGGCGCACTTTCGATTTCTGCTCGTTCGGGATGCCGCTGGGCATCGGGCCGCTGGGCACGAACGCACCGGGGAGATGACCGAAGCTCAAGGCGCCGATCAGCAGACCCGGCACGATCTTGTCGCAGATGCCCAGGTACAGCGCGCCGTCGAACATGTCGTGCGACAGCGACACCGCGGTCGCCATCGCAATCAGATCGCGCGAGAACAGCGACAGCTGCATGCCGGGCTGGCCCTGGGTGACGCCGTCGCACATCGCCGGCACGCCGCCGGCGACCTGCGCGGTGAAGCCGGCATCGCGCGCGATCTGGCGGATCAGCGCGGGGTAGCGCTCGTACGGCTGATGCGCCGACAGCATGTCGTTGTAGGCGGTGATGATGGCGAGGTTGCCGCGGCGGCCGTTGCGCAGCGCCTCCTTGTCCGTGCTGCCGCAGGCGGCGAAGCCGTGCGCGAGGTTGCCGCAGGACAGGTGCTCGCGTTGCGGACCGCGACGATCGATCGCGTCGATCCGCTGGAGATAGGCTGCGCGCGTCTCGCGACTGCGCTCGCGCAGGCGTTCGGTGACTTCGGCGACAACAGGGTGCAGCGTGCTCATGGAAAACTCCGGGACAGCGGCCGCGTCGTGCGACGCGGTAGGGATATCAGATGGACGACGGGCGCCGCGAGATCACGGGCACCAGTACACCGCCACCGGTACGCGCTGCTGGGTCAGCACCGCGCGCACCGGATAATTCTGCGCAGTATCGAGACCGAGCCGCACGTCGGCGAGCAGGTCGCGCTTCTTTTCGCCGGAAACCAGCAGATACAGCGCGCGGGTTTCCAGCAGGGTGGGCAGGCTGAGCGTGATGCGTGGCTCGCCGGCGCCAGGTGCGCGCATCGGCAGCACACGGGCGTGGCCGTCCAGGTCCAGCGCCTCGGCCAGATGATCGCCGCCGGGAAAGAACGAAGCGGTATGGCCGTCGTCGCCCATGCCCAGGATCACCGCGTCGAACGGCAGCGGCAGCGCGTCGATGCGTGCGTTGGCCATGGCCAGTCCTTCTTCCGGTGTCGGCGCGCCGGTGTACAGCGGCACGAACTGCGCGGCGCTGGCGGCGTGTTGCAGCAATAACGATTTCACCAGCTTCGCATTGGAACGCTCGTCGCTGTCAGTCACCCAGCGCTCGTCGACCAGGGTGATCTGCACGTTCGCCCAGTCGAGTGCCTCGTGTGCGAGGCGGGCGAAAAACTCCTTCGGCGTGCTGCCGCCGGAGACCGCGAGCACGGCGCGACCGCGTTCGACCAGCGCCGCACGCAGGCGTGCGGAAACCCGTTCGGCCAGCGCCACGGCTTGCGCGTGGCCATCGGTGAAGCTGTGCGTGGTGACGTTGAGATGGGTGGTCATGACTGATGATGGCGCGCCGGGCGCTCAGTGGATGCCGCTGCGCGTCTCGTGGGGAAGGGAGGCAAAGTCTGCCGAATGCGTCGGCATGGCGGAGTGAAGTGCGCGGGTGGGTGCCGGATTATTCACTGTCTTCATTCCAGGTGCGGCCATCGCGCTCGATCAGCGCCACCGCCGCGCTCGGCCCCCAGCTGCCGGCGGCGTACGGCCGCGGGGCCTCGCCACTGGCCGTCCATGCTTCGAGAATCGGGCCGGCCCAGCGCCATGCCGCTTCCACTTCGTCGCGACGCATGAACAGGGTGGGGTTGCCGCGCACCACGTCCAGCAGCAGGCGCTCGTACGCATCCGGCTGTTGCACGCCGAACGCCTCGGCGAAGCTCATGTCCAGCGGCACGTGGCGCAGGCGAAGGCCGCCGGGACCGGGATGCTTGATGGTCAGCCACAGCTTCACGCCTTCGTCCGGTTGCAGGCGCAGCACCAGCCGGTTCTGTTTCAGCGTGCCGGCATCGGGATTGAAGATCGAATGCGGCACCGGCTTGAAGGTGACCACGATTTCCGACACCCGACTCGGCAACCGCTTGCCGGTACGCAGGTAGAACGGCACGCCGGCCCAGCGCCAGTTGGCGATTTCCGCCTTCAGCGCGACGAAGGTTTCGGTATTGGATTTGGTGTTGCCCAGCTCGTCCGGATAACCCGGCACGCTGGCGCCTTCGGCCACGCCGGCGCGGTACTGGCCGCGCACCGTGAGCTGGCTGGCGTTGCTCTCGTCGATCGGCTTGAGCGAATGCAGCACCTTCAGTTTCTCGTCGCGCACCGCATCGGGCGCCAGCGACGACGGCGGCTCCATCGCCACCATGCACAGCAGCTGCAGCATGTGGTTCTGCACCATGTCGCGCAGCGCGCCGGCACGGTCGTAATACGCGCCGCGATGGCCGACGCCGAGCGTTTCGCCGACGGTGATCTGCACGTGGTCGATGTGCCCGGCGTTCCACAGCGGCTCGAACAGCGCATTGCCGAAGCGCAGCACCAGGAGGTTCTGCACCGTTTCCTTGCCGAGGTAGTGGTCGATGCGGAAGGTCTGCGATTCGCTGAAGACCTTGCCGACCGCGTCGTTGATCTGGTTCGCGCTATCGAGGTCGCGGCCGATCGGCTTTTCCAGCACCACGCGCGAGGCGCCCTGGTTGAGTCCGTAATGACCGAGTCGCGCACAGATGTCGACGAACAGCTCGGGAGAGGTCGACAGGTAGAACACGCGGATATGGTCGGGCTGCGCGCCGATGAAGCTGGCGAAATCGTCCCAGCCGTCGTCCTTGCGCGCGTCCAGCGGGCGATAGAACACCTGCTGCAGAAACACGTCGAGCTTTGCCGCGTCGCAGATGCTGACCAGCGCCTCGCGCAGCAGCGCACGGTAACCGGCATCGTCCAGCGCCTCGCGGGCGATGCCGACAATCCGGCTGCTGGCCGGGATCTGGCCGTCGAGAAAGCGATGGAACAGGGCCGGCAGCAGTTTGCGCACGGCGAGATCGCCAGTGCCGCCGAAGATCACCAGGTCGAACGGTTCGACCAATTGGGAAGAAACAGTCACGCAGTCACCTCGACTCGATGCCGGATGGCGGGCAGAGGGCCTAGCGGCGCGTCGTTGCCCGGGGTGTTGCTGATCGTACCAGTGAAATACCAGATCAGCTAGTCGTATGCATACGAATTCATGAAATGCCGCTTGAACGGTGTTGGAGCAACTCGTTTATCGAAAGTCCCGTTCCTCCCCGGATCAAGTCCGGGGCAGGCTCCGCGCAGGCCGCAGGCCGAAGTCGAAGGAGCTGCGCGCAGTGCACTTCGACTTCGCCCGCTGGCGCGGGCTACGCTCAGTGTGAACGGTTTTTGATGAGGGCTTGCGGTTAGTGGTTTGCTATTGGTATCTTTGCCGGTATGGAAATCGCACTGGCCAACGAGTACCGCCGGATCTGCCACGACCCGGCCACGCATCAACCGTTGGCATACCTTCGCCTGCGCCGGGCGATCCGCAATATCGTCGAGCATCGCGACATCGAGCCGGGCCAGGCGCTGCCGAGCGAGCGTGACCTGTCGCAGGCGCTGAAGCTGTCGCGGGTGACCGTGCGCAAGGCGATTGCCGGCCTGGTCGAGGAAGGCCTGCTGACCCAGCGCCATGGTGCCGGCACCTTCATCGCCGAACGTATCGTCAAGCCGATGTCGCGGCTGACCAGCTTCACCGAGGACCTGCGAGAGCGCGGCCTGTCGCCGCGTTCGGAGTTCTTCGAGCGCGGCATCGGCGAGGTGACGCCGGAAGAATCGATGGCGCTGAACCTGTCGCCCGGCTCGCTGGTGGTACGGCTGCACCGCGTGCGTTATGGCCAGGACGAACCACTGGCGATCGAGCGCAGCGTGGTACCGGCCAGCGTGCTGCCCGATCCTGCGCTGGTGCACGACTCGCTTTATGAGGCGCTGGAAAAACTCAATTGCCGCCCGCGTCGCGCGTTGCAACGGCTGCGCGCGGTGTCGCTGAACGCGCAGCAGGCGCGGCTGCTGCACGTGGCGGTGGGCAGCGCCGGCCTGAGCATCGAGCGACGCAGTTTTCTGGACGACGGCCGTGTGGTCGAGTTCACCTGTTCCTGGTATCGCGGCGACATCTACGACTTTGTCGCCGAACTGCAAACCGACTGAGGTCCGCTTGAGCACACACGCCCGCGACACCCTGATGTACCGCGAAGCGCACGAGGCGGCCGACGTGGTCGCGCGCCAGTTCTCCGCCAACGACAGCGTGGTGACGGCGCTGGCGCAGTCGCTGCGCGCACAGCCACCACGCTTCATCGTCACCTGCGCGCGCGGCAGCTCCGATCATGCCGCCGCGTACGCGAAGTACGTGTTCGAGACGCAGCTGGGTATCGTCACGGCTTCGGTCTCGCCATCGGTGACATCGGTTTATGCAGCCCCGCAGCAATGGGAAGGCGCGCTGTTCATCGCGATCTCGCAGTCGGGCAAGAGCCCGGATCTGGTGCGCAACGCGCAGGCCGCAAAGATTGCCGGCGCACGCGTGGTGGCACTGGTGAATGTCGAGGATTCGCCGCTGGCGGCGATTGCCGATACGGTGATCCCGTTGCATGCGGGCCCCGAACGCAGCGTGGCGGCGACCAAGAGCTATATCGCCGCACTGGCGGCCGTGTTGCATCTGTGCGCGCGCTGGCATGGCGATCGTGCGCTGGTGGATTCGCTGCATGCGCTGCCGGATGCGTTGCGTGCCGGTTGGGACGCGGACTGGTCGTCACTGAGCGACGGCCTTGTCGATGCGCACAACCTGTTCGTGGTTGGCCGCGGTTTCGGCCTCGGCATCGCGCTGGAAGCGGCGTTGAAGTTCAAGGAAACCTGCGGCCTGCATGCCGAAGCGTTCAGCGCGGCCGAGGTGAAGCACGGCCCGATGGCGCTGGTCGGGCCGGATTTTCCGGTGCTGTGTTTTGCCCAGGATGACGACACCTTGGCCAGCACGCTGGCGATTGCCGACGAGTTCCGTCGGCGTGGCGCGCAGGTCTTCGTGGCCGCGCCCGGCATGCAGGGCGCCGGCATGCTTCCGGTGCTGGCTGGCCTGCCGGCGCTGTGCACGCCGTTGCTGATCATCCAGAGCTTCTATCGCGCGGCGAGCGAGCTGGCGCTGCGCCGCGGCTTCAATCCCGACGTGCCGCCGCATCTCAACAAGGTGACCGAAACGGTTTAAGCAAGCCAACCTGCCATCTGGTGGGTGCTGTAATCGGCTGCCGGCAACTAGCCGTTCGCCCTGAGCGTAGGCCGCAAGGCCGAAGTCGAAGGGTTGCCCGAGACACTTCGACTTCGCTCGCTGGCGCGAGCTACGCTCAGTGCGAACGGGTCGAGGTGTCGTTCAACAATCGATTCCCATCAGGATCTGTCATGACGACTGCTCTCACCAACGCCCGCATACTCACCCCCGGCGGCTGGCGCAACGATCTCGCCGTGCTGCTGGACGGCGAGCACATCGTCGACCTGCTGCCGCCGTCCGATCCGCGTATAAGCAGTGCGACCACGCACGACCTGCACGGCGCGATGCTGCTGCCGGGCTTCATCGATACGCAGGTGAATGGCGGTGGTGGTGTGCTGTTCAACGATGCGCCCACGGTGGAGACGATTCGCCGCATCGGCACGGCGCACCGACGTTTCGGCACCACCGGTTTCCTGCCGACCCTGGTCAGCGACAGTGTGGACGTGATGCGTGCCGCACTCGCCGCGGTGGAGCAGGCAATGGCCGAAGGCGTACCCGGCGTGCTCGGCATCCATCTGGAAGGCCCGTACCTCGCGCCGGCGCGCAAGGGCGTGCACGATCCGAAATTTTTCCACACGCCCGACAGCAAAGAGCTGGCGTTGCTGTGCGCGCCGCATCGCGGTGTGCGCCTGCTCACGCTGGCGCCCGAGCGGGTGCCGCCGACCAGCATCGGCGCGCTGGCTGCCGCCGGGGTGATCGTCAGCGCCGGCCATACCGCCGCCGACTATGCATCCACGCACGCCGCATTGGCCGGCGGCGTGCGCGGCTTCACCCACCTGTTCAACGCGATGACGCCATTCGGCAGCCGCGAGCCTGGCGTGGTCGGCGCCGCGCTGGAGGATGCCGACAGCTGGTGCGGCATCATTGTCGACGGCCATCACGTGCATCCGGCCAGCCTGCGCGTGGCGATCGCTGCGAAAGCGCGCGGCAAGATGCTGCTGGTCACCGACGCGATGCCGCCGGTGGGTGCGGATCATCCGGATTTCGTGCTCAACGGCGAAACCATCACCGCGAAGGACGGCATCTGCCAGACCGCGCAAGGCGTGCTGGCCGGCTCTGCGCTGGACATGGCCGCCGCAGTACGCAATACCGTGCAGATGCTCGGACTGCCGCTGGACGAGGCGGCGCGCATGGCCAGCACCTATCCGGCCGATTTCCTCGGTCTCGGCGCCAGCCATGGCCGCATCGCCGCCGGATATCGCGCGGACCTGATCATGTTGGGTGATGATTTCCACGTCGAGAAAAGCTGGATCGGCGGCATGGCCGTGGATGGAGAACGGCTTCGGGCCATGCCATGACACGCGCACTGTTGCCGAGCGCCAGTCGCGGGTAGCGGGCATGGTGTCATGGGCGCTATCCAAGGTTTCCCTGGCGGCGAACGCACCGGCAGGTTAGGTATGCTGGGCAGCTCACTTTGTTTATCGATCAAGATGCCATTCCGATGAATGCACAAGAAACCCTGGCCTCGGCAAGCCGACTTCGCCAACAGGCGCGGCAATACATCGCCGCCGATCAACTTGAGGCCGCGCAGACGACGCTGGAATCACTCGTTCAGCTGGTGCCACACGATAACGTCAGCTGGGTCGAACTGTCCGACGTCATGTTCAGGCGTGGTCAGGTGCGCGCCTCGACCCGGCCGCTGTTGCGGGCCACGCATCAACTTCCCAAGGATGCACCTTTCCTCATGCAGTTGGCATCGCGCCTCGCGGCTCGGGGAGAAGTCCTCGCTGCGCGAGATTGCCTCGACTTCCTGTCGCAGGCGCCCGATCCGCCGCCCGAGTTGCTGGTGGCACAGGCCAGCCTGCGCTTCGACATGGGCGAAGTAGCGGTGGCGAAGACCTTGATGGACAGGGCCGTGGCTGCCGGTATCGAAACGCCAGGCGATCATCACCTGTATGCGATGCTGCTGCAGTTCAGCGGCGAGATCGAGCAGGCATGCAAGGTGCTGGAGAGCTGCCTGCAGCGCTGGCCACGCTTTGGTGACGCGGCGATGACGCTGGCCAATTTGCGCAAGCAGACGCCCGATTCAAACCTGCTCGGCTTCGCGGAGGAACAGCTGCGCCAGCTGCCGAAAGACAGCACGAATCCAGACCATATGTTCGTTCGCGCGGAATTCGAATATGTGCGGTTCAAGGTACTGGATGATCTGCGGCAGCATGACGAGGCATGGTCGGCACTCGCACGTTGCAATGCGCTCATGCACATGATCAATCCCTATGACAGCGCTGGTGAAGCAGCCGTCACCGACGCGTTCATCGACATGCCTGCGGTGCTTGGCAAGACCCGTTCAGAGCCGGCGTCAGCACCCGAAGGACCAACCCCGATTTTCATCGTCGGCATGCCGCGTTCCGGCACGACGCTGCTCGACCGCATGCTGTCGAGCCACTCCGCCGTGGTTTCCGCCGGCGAGATCATCGACTTCTGGCGGCAACTGCACTGGGTGGCCGACGTTCCTCCGGCGCGTACGCAAGGGCTGCTGAAGATCATCCAGCGCAGTGCGGAGATCGATTTTGCGGAAGTGGGCGCACGCTACCTGAAACAGACCCAATGGCGTGCGCAGGGACGGCGCTTTTATATCGACAAACTGCCGGCCAACATCCAGATGGTCGCGTTTATCCGCCGGGCGTTGCCGCATGCGCCGATCCTGCACATGGTGCGCGAGCCGATGGATACGTGCTTTTCCAATTTCAAGGCGATGTTCGGCAATATTGCCTCCTACAGCTACGACCTGCAGACCCTCGCCCACTACTACGGGCTATATGAGCGGCTGGCGAATCACTGGCGGGCAAGCATGCCTGGCGTGATGCTCGATGTTTCCTATACCTCGCTGGTGCGCGACCCGGAAACCAAGTTGCGCCAGGTGCTTCAGCATTGCGGGCTTCCGTTCGAGGCCGGCTGCCTGCAGCCCGAACTCAATCCCTCGCCGGTGGCCACGCCCAGCAGCGCCCAGGTGCGCCAGTCCATCCATACGCGCGGTGTTGACCAGTGGCGGCAGTATGCCAAGCAGTTGGAACCCTTGCGACTGGCCATGGCGGCAAGCGCTTCCGCGACATAAAGAATGGCTGGTTGGGTCGTGTCCGCCACCACCATTTGTTCGTTGCAGCCCGCGGCGGGCTGCAAGTCGCCGCGCCGTTTTCCCATGTTCCAATAAAAAGCCACCGACCTTGCGGTCGGTGGCTAGGGTTGGCCAGTTTCAGCCGGTGTTACTTATCAGTAGTCGTAGGTCACCGACAGACGCACCGTGCGCGGGGTCTGCCAGAAGATCCCATCGCCATAGCTGTTGTTGACGGAAACAGTCGTGCCGCTGAAGGCAGCTTCGCCAATCGGGTCGGTCTGTACCGGCTTCTGCTGGTCCAGCACATTGGTGATGTCCAGGTTGATGCCCAGCTTGTGTTCGGCAAACGCCGGGTTGTAGTGCAGACCGAGATTGAGTTGCTCGGTCCACGGCGTATGCCCGGCGGAACCTGGCGGCATGCGGATACCGTGGCACCAGTGGTAATTGCCGCTGCCGCCGCCGTTGTAGCCGGTCGGGTCACCGGTACCGGTCGGACCGTAGTAGCCCAAGCACTCCTTCGGATAGCCGGACTGGGCCAGCAGCGTGCCGGACACCAGCCATTCCGGGCTGATCTGGTAGGCGCCGCGGAAGCGGATCTGGTGCTTGCGGATGTTGGACAGCTCGCCGTCCTGGCCATCCATGAGCTGCCAGGAATCCCAGTCCTCGGTCTTGGACACGTCGGCCTGACCGAAGTCGGAACGCACCTGGCCCTCGGTGTTGCCGAAGCCGCGGCTGAAGGTGTAGTCGACGCGCCCCATCCACGTGCCGTCGAACGGATGCTCCATGTACATGTTCAGCGAACCGATCTTGCGCCGGGCACCGTTGATGTAACCCCAGTCCTTCTGGCTCATCGACACGAGGACATTCTGGCCGGTCGTGCCAGCGTTCGGCTTCACCAGCATGGTGTTGGTCAGGCCCGGGTTGATCAGGCGGCAGTACGACGCACCGTAAAGCGAATCCGAGTAGTTATTCGGATTCAGACCCATGCTGGTCATCTTCGCGGCGATCTGGCCCGGCGAGCACTCGTCGTCGATCGCGGTTCCCAGCTGGCGCCAGGTTGCCTTGGCACCGTAGGTCCAGCTGTCGTTGAGCTTCTTGTCGAAGCCGAGGATGAACTCATCCACGTACTCCGGCTTCAGGTTGCGCGCGGTGACCTGCTGCGGATCCTTGGGCAGGCCGAATTCGCCGTCCGGCGAGGTGACGCCGCCGACCTGGGTCAGGCCCTGCGGAATACCGTTCGCATCGACGCTGGCGTACGTGTACTTGGTGACTTCATACGTCGAGATGTTCGCTGCGCGCTCGGCCGCGTTGTCCGGCAACGCGAGGTAGTAACGGCCCAGATTGCCGTAGACCTTGAACGACGAATCACCCATGACGTCCCAGCTGGCACCGATGCGCGGCTCCCACTGGTTCTTCTCGTCGACGAACGCAATGTGCTGGTCGTTGTAGTTGGTGAAGCGGTCGTTGCGTACGCCGATATCCACCAGCACGTTGGGCGCGACCTGCCAGTCGTCCTGCAGGTAGTAGGCCTTCTGTGACAACGACATGCTGGTGGCCCAGCCGATCGAGCGCTTGCGCACGATGTTGCCCGGATAGTAGCGCCAGTAATAGTCGAGCGACGGGTTGGCCGGGTTGTGCTGATCCGGCCCCTGATGGGCGGCCGAGATATCCATGTTGTCGAGACCGACGGCCAGGTCGTGGTCGCCCAGCTTGTAGTCGAAGTCGACACGCAGGCTGCGGCTGGCGTTGCTCGCCTTCGGCGAGGTCCAGCTGGTGTTGGTCTGGGCGTTGTTGGGGATGCCCGGCAGCGCGGATGGGTTCGAGATGAACGGCAGCGGGCTGTTGTTGGCGTAGACAACCGGATCCTGGAAATGGGCCTTGCCATACAGGATGCTCAGCGTGGCCGCATCGGTGATGTAGCTGGTGAAGTGGCCAATGTAGAACTGGGCATTGTCCTTGGTGACGTCGTTGTTCGTGACGAACGCGCCCGACTTCAGCGTGTTGTAGTTGAACAGATAGGTTGATCCCGCGCCGGTGGACGAGTTGTTGTTCAGCGCGGTCAGCTCGAGGATGTTGCTGTCGGTGATGTTCCAGTCCAGCTTGCCGTAGAACTTGGTGTCCTTGTCCCGGTTGTACTGGACGTTCCCAAGGGATTTGGTCTCAACATTGTTGGACTGCGTCTTGGTCTGCTCGCCCGCCAGGAACATGAACAACTTGTCCTTGATCAGCGGGCCGCCGACGTAGGCCGAGGTGGTCGTCTCCCACTGCTTGTTGTCGTTGCGGTACTGGTGCAGCGTGCCCGGCAGACCCGGGTTTGCCAGGGCGTAGTTGATCGGGCCGATCGACGCCGGAATCGCCGGATGACCGTAATAATTGTTGACCGGGGTGCCCTCGAGGAACCGCGGCTGCCAGGACACCTGGGCGCCGAAGTGCCATTCGTTGGTACCGCGCTTGCCGATCTGGTTGATCACGCCGCCGTCGGAACGGCCGTACTTGGCGTTGTAACCGCCGGTGAGCGTTTCCTGCTGGTCGATCGCGCCGTAGGGCAGCGCGAAGCCGCCGATGTTCTTGTACGGTTCGCCGGTGTTGTAGCCGTTCACGTAGTACGCGTTCTCGGACACGCTGGAGCCGCCGAAGGCGACCGCGTTGCCGAAGTAGCTGCTGCCCTTGACCGTACCTGGCGCCAGCAGCGCGATGGATTCGGCGTTACGACCGACCGGCAGCTTCTGCAGGTCGGCGGCGGTGATGACGGTGCTGGAATTGACGCTGGAGACGTCGATGGTCGGCAGGGCATTGGCCTGCACAGTCACCGCACCCAGCGAGGTTGTCCCGGCCGGAGCTGCCGCTGCGAACGAAACCGTAGCGCCGGCACCCGGCGACACCGCGACGTTCTTGCGCGAGTCGACGATGGCGCCATCTTTCTTGAGCGAGACGGTGTAGACACCGACCGGCACGCTGCTGATCTGGTAACGCCCCTGGCTGTCGACGGCAACTTCGCGCGTCTGACCGGTGGTGTTGGTGGCGACGACGGTTTCGCCGGCCGCCGCTGGTGCCTGGCCGAAAATGGAACCCGAAGTGGACTGCGCCATGGCGACGCCGCCGAGACTCACGCTCAACGCCAAGGCGAGCGCGGTGTGGCGCCACACGGGATAACGGTTTTTATTGTGATTGCTCATTTGAGATGAATCTCCCCATCATTGTTGAAGGCCCGAAGGCCAAGTGACGTAACTCAATCAATTCGACGAAACGGCAAGCCGAGTCCATGCAGGCAGTCGATTGCTTTATTGCTCAGGCAGATAGCCTTGAATCAGGCAGATGCCCCCATCCCGTCATCTTGTGACATCCGGCGACTTGTGCCCGGACCATAAAACGACGTAATTGTCTGCGTCAACAAAATTTTTATGAATTATTGGCTATTAGTAAGAACTTGCGTTTTTCACCTTCGGGACAGTAATAGCTTGCGATTATTGTTTCCTCAATGCCCCATTTATGCAGAGCTCTGAAAAACCTGAATCATTGTCAGAACAATAGAGTCGCAGCCGGTATCACCCAATTAACACAATGGCTCGATTGCGCCGACTACATGTCGCCGCTAAAGTGGCGCGGTTCAGGTGTCCCGAAGGCCTCGCGCCCAACGGATGAAACGGGAAGCCGGTGCGCAGTGTTTTTCGACACTGCAAGGCCGGCGCTGCCCCCGCAACGGTAAGCGAGATTCACGAACGGCGAATGCCACTGTGCTTGAGCATGGGAAGGCGCTGTTCGGGGCATGCGGATCATCGCAGGCCACTCGCGAGCCCGGAGACCGGCCCGAACGATTCCTGGTGGCTCGCGGTGGGCGAGGCCGAACCACGTGTGGGGCGATCTTGCCTGCCCGTCGTTCCGTCTTTCCTCCTGCTGCCGTCAGCCCATTGAACGATGGTGCCGTGCGCGGGTGCGCGGCCGAGGAACCAAAACATGAAGAAGTCTTTGCTGGCAGCGGCGCTGCTCAGTTGCACGATGACGGCGCAAGCTGCCGATCAGGGCGATACCAACACGCTGAGTCCGGTCATCGTCACCGCCACGCGCACCGCGATCACCGCCGATGAAGCATTGTCGTCGGTCACCGTGATCACCCGAGCCGATATCGAACGACTGCAGCCGCTGTCGGTGCAGGACCTTCTGACCGGCCTGCCCGGGGTGAGCTTCGCAAATTCCGGCGGCATCGGTCAGCAGACTTCACTGTTTCTGCGCGGCACCAACTCGTCGCATACGTTGGTGTTGATCGACGGCGTGCGGATCGGCTCGGTTGGCAACGGCCTGCCCGCGTTCGAGCAGCTGCCGGTGGAACAGATCGATCGCATCGAGGTCGTGCGTGGTCCGCGTTCGAGCCTGTACGGCGCCGACGCGATCGGCGGGGTGATACAGATCTTCACTCGGCACGGTTCGCGCGATGGCGGCCTGTTGCCTTCGTTCAGTGTCACCACCGGCAGCAACAATCTGCTGCGTGGCCAGGCTGGTTTGTCCGGCGGCAGCGATCATGCCTGGTACAACCTCAGCGTGGGCGCACAGCACACCCGCGGCATCAATGCCTGCCGCATCGGCGCGGCCAAAGCGTTCGCCGGCTGCTTTGCCGACGAACCCGATCGCGACGCCTACAGCAACAGGAATCTCAGCGCCAACGGCGGCTACCGCTGGGACAACGACACGGAGCTGAGCGGTAGCTGGTTGCGCAGCCTCGGCGAGATCCACTTCGACGGCAGCTATCAGAACCGCAGCCGCACCGTGCAGCAGGTGGCCGGCAGCAGTTTCAGCTTCAACCCGCTGCAAGCGTGGAAAACCACGCTGAGCGTGGGTCAGAATCTGGATCGCTACGACAACTACGAGAATCAGGATTTCGTCGGCTACATCTATTCGCGACGCAACCAGGCGTCGTGGCAGAACGATGTCAGCCTGGCCGACAACCAGCTGCTGACGCTGGGCGTCGACTGGCAGGGCGAGCACATCGACAGCGATACCGGCTTCCTCGCCACCCGCCGCAATGACACCGGCAGCTACGTGCAGTACCAGGGCACGTTCGGCCGCAACGAGGTGCAGCTGTCGGCGCGGCGCGACGACAACAGCCAGTTCGGCAGCCACAACACCGGCGCCGCGGCATGGGGCTACCACTTCGATGACGGGTTCAAGCTCTCGGCCAGCTACGGCAGCGCGTTCCACGCACCGACCTTCAATGATCTGTACTACCCGTACGGCAGCGGCAACCCGGATCTGAAGCCGGAAAAATCGCGCAGCGCCGAACTGGGCCTGAGCCAGCAGCTGGATGCGTGGAACTGGGCGGTGAATGCCTACCAGACCCGCATCGACCAGCTGATCGCGCTGGACAGCAATTACTTCCCGTCCAACATCAGCAAGGCGCGCATCCGTGGCGTGGAAGGACAGCTCGGGGTCAAGCTCGCCGACTGGCAGCTGCAGGGTTACCTCACCTGGCTGCAGCCGCAGAATCATGATGGCGGCCCGAACGACGGCAAGGTGTTGCCGCGCCGGCCCGAGCACACCGCGCGGGTGGATCTGGATCGTCGCTTCGGCGAGTTCGGCATCGGCGCCACGGTCTACGCGGCCGGCCGCAGCTACGACGATGCGGCCAACGTCCATCCATTGGCTGGCTACTCGACCACCGACCTGCGCGCCAGCTACCACTTCGCGCCGGACTGGCAGGTCGAGGCGCGGCTGGCGAACGCGTTCGGCCGTCATTACGAGACCGTGTACTACTTCAACCAGCCCGGCCGCAGCGTGTTCCTGACCCTGCGTTACAGTCCCGCCACACGCTGAGCTGGCGTCCACCTCGTCGGCATGGAAGCCGGCGTTGCCAGCGGGTGGCATGACGTCGGCATGCGCGGTTCTCTGATCATCACTGTCGGCCGTCGCGGCTGTCTGTCGCGGAAGCTCTGCCGCTATGCTTGCGCGTCAGGGAGATCACTTGAATATTTTCGCGCCGCTGATCCGCCGCCCAGCCGGCACCTCATTGCTCGCCATCGGGCTGATGCTGGCCGGGCTGTGGGCGTACCTGCTGCTCGGCGTCGCCGCGCTGCCCACGCTGGAATTTCCCGGTGTGTTCGTGGCCGCGCAGATGCCTGGCGCGAGCGCGCAGACCATGGCCAACACGGTGATGGCGCCGCTGGAGCGCCATCTCGGCCGTATCCCCGGTGTGCGCCAGATGATGGGCACGGCCAACGAGGGCAACGCGCAGGTCATGGTGATGTTCAACTTCGGCGTCAGCACCGATGCGGCGGCGCGCGAGGTGCAGGCGGCGATCAACGCCGCCGCGCCCGACCTGCCAACGGGGATGCCGAATCCGCCGCAGTACTTCAAGTTCGATACCTCGCAGATTCCCGTGCTGCTGGTGGCGCTGACTTCGACCAGCCTGCCGCCGGACCGGTTGTATGACCTCACCGATACCTTGCTGAGCCCGGCGGTGGCGCAGATCCCCGGCGTGGCGCGGGTACAGATCTTCGGCGGTGCCCCGCATGCAGTGCGGATCGAGCTGGATACCGCGGCGCTGGTGGCCAAGGGCATCACCGCGAACGACGTCAGCAATGCCTTGCGCGCAGCCAACGTCACCTCGCCGCAGGGCACCCTGAGCGACGGCCGCACGCAGATGACGGTGACCGCCAGCGACAGCCTGCACGATCCTGCCGAATTCGGCCGGCTGCTGATCGCGATGAAGAACGGCACCCCGGTGCGGCTGTCCGACGTGGCCATCGTCAGCAGCGGGCAGGAGGACCAGTATCAGGCTGCCTGGTTCAATGGCCAGCGCTCGGTGACCATGCAGATCAGCAAGCGGCCCGAGGCGAACGCGGTCGCCACGGCCAATGCGATCCGCGCGAAGCTGCCGGCGTTCCACGGCCTGCTGCCGGCGGACGTGCAGATCACCCCGATCTTCGACCTGACCCAGACCACCCAGTCCGCCTTGCACGAAGTGGAAGTGGCACTGCTGCTCAGCATCGTGATGGTGGCACTGGTGATGCTGGTGTTCCTGCGCCGGCTGCGGCCGACCCTGATCGCGATGCTCAGCGTGCCGCTGTCGCTGGCCGGTGCGTTCGTGGTGATGTGGACGCTCGGCTACACGCTCAACACCTTGTCGCTGATCGCGCTGGTGCTGTGCATCGGTTTCGTGGTCGACGACGCGATCGTGGTGATCGAGAACATCGTGCGCCACATGGAACAAGGCACGCCGCCGCTCGAGGCGGCACTGACCGGGGTCGGCGAGATCGGCTTCACGGTGATCTCCATCACGCTGTCGCTGATCGCGGTGTTCGCGCCGATGCTGTTCGGCAACAACATGTTCACCATGCTGATGCGCGAGTTCTCGATCACCCTGACCGCGGCGGTGGTGATTTCCGCGGCGGTGTCGCTGACCCTGACGCCGGCGCTGTGCGGTCGCTACCTCACGCTGGAACACAGCGAAGAACAGCGCAAGCCGAACCGGTTGCAGCGGGCGCTGGAGCGTTTCGACCGCGGCCTGCACGGCACCTACGAGCGCGCGCTGGACTGGGCCATGCACCATCGCCGCATCACGCGCTGGCAGCCGGTGATCCTGCTGCTGATGACCGCGCTGCTGGCAGTCGCGGTGGCGCTGACTGCCGGCGGCGGCATCATGCCGGACGAGGACATCGGCATGCTGCAGGCAAACATCACGGCCGACGCGAACATCTCGCCGACCCTGCTGGCCGGGCGGGTGCAACAGGTCGCCGCGGTGATGCAGGCCGACCCCGCGGTGCAGGACGTCACTGCGGTGCTTGGCGGCAACGGCGGCGCGGTCGGCAACCAGGCGCAGATGTTTGTCGACCTCAAGCCGTACGGCAGTGCGCCGGGCGATCGCGACAAGACCGTCAAGCAGGTGATCGAGCGGCTCGACCAGCATTACAAGAAGCTGGCCGATCTCGAGGTATCGCTGACGCCGGTGCAGTTCTTCGGCAACGGCGGTGGCGGCGGTGGCAGCGGACAGGGCCAGTACCAGTTCCAGCTCACCAGCACCTCCGGCGCCGGCCTGCAGGAGCCCACCCTCAAGCTGGCGCAGCGGATGCGCGGCATGAAGCAGTTCCGCGACGTCAGCACCAGCTTCGACAGCATCGGCAAGCAGCAGCTGCTGACGGTGGATCGTGAGACGGCCGCGCGCCTGCACGTCAGCATGGCGATGGTCGATACCGCGCTGAACGATGCGTTCGGCGAACACCCGGTGTCCACCATCTATTCGGACATCAACCAGTACCGCGTCGTGCTGACCTCGTCCGGGGCGAAGTCGCTGAGTCCGGCCACGCTGTTGAACACCTATGTGCGCAACAGTCTCGGCGCGATGATTCCGTTGTCCGCGGTGGCACATATCGCGCCGAGCATCGCGCCGGTCAGCATCAGCCACTTCGACCAGCTCGAATCGGCCTCGATCAGTTACAACCTGGCGAAGGGCGTGACCCAGCTGCAGGGCATCAAGCTGGTCGATCAGGTGATCGACGCCGCGCAGCTGCCGCAAGGCGTGCAGAAAAAATATGCAGGCAACAACCAGCAGCTGATGGAAGCGTTGACCGGTGTGGTGCTGATGCTGATCGCGGTGATCCTAGTGATGTACATCGTGCTGGGCATCCTCTACGAGAGTCTGATCCACCCGCTGACCATCCTCTCCACCTTGCCTGCCGCCGGCATGGGCGCGTATCTGGCGATGCTGGTCACGCATACCCAGCTCACCCTGATGTCGATCATCGCGATCCTGATGCTGATCGGCATCGTCAAGAAGAACGCGATCCTGATGGTCGATTTCGCGCTGGTCGCGCAACGCGAGCGCGGCATGTCCGCGCCCGAAGCGATCCGCGAGGCCGCGCTGGTGCGCTTCCGCCCGATCACCATGACCACCCTGGTCGCGATGGGTGCGGCGCTGCCGCTGGCGATCGGTTTCGGGGTCGGTTCGGAAATGCGTCAGCCGCTCGGCATCGCAATCTTCGGCGGCCTGCTGGTATCGCAGCTGCTGACCCTGCTGAGCACGCCCGCGATCTACCTGTGGCAATACGACCACCAGCAGCGCAAGGCCGCCCGCTGTCAGCTGCGCGCCGAAATCCGGCGTCAGCAGGCATTGCAGCAGCAGATGCCCGCGCTGCCGAAATAGCGCCACGGCCGAGGCCGGCATGCCACCCCTGTCTTCCGACACGGTGTGGACTTCAGGCACATACGCCGGAGCGCGACGACTGGCATAAAGCCGGCATGAACGGAACTCTCGCCTTGTCCCTGCCGATGTCGTGCGCATCGAACGCATGCATGCCGTTTCTGCGGTCATACTTGTCGGCCACGGAAACGCCATGAATATTTTCGCGCCCCTGATTCGCCGCCCGGTCGGTACCTCGCTGCTCGCCATCGGCCTGATCCTCGCCGGAGCTTGGGCGTACCTGCTGCTCGGCGTCGCCGCGCTGCCGTCGCTGGATTTCCCCGGCGTCTACGTGGTGGCCAGCCAGCCGGGCGCCAGTGCGCAGACCATGGCCAACACCGTGCTGGCGCCGCTGGAGCGGCATCTCGGGCGCATCCCCGGCATCGACGACATGTACGGCAACGCCCGCGAGGGTTCCGCCTCGGTAATGGTGCGTTTCACCATGAGCCGTACCGCCGACAGCGCTGCACGCGATGTGCAGGCGGCGATCAACGCGGCCGCGGTCGACCTGCCGACGGGGATGCCGTCGCCGCCGCAGTACTTCAAGTTCGATACCTCGCAGATCCCGATCCTGTTCCTCACGCTGACCTCGACCGGATTGCCGCAGGACCAGTTGTTCGATCTGGCCGACACCTTGCTCAAGCCGGCGGTGGCGCAGATCGACGGCGTGGCGCAGGTGCAGGTATTCGGCGGCACGCCGCATGCGGTGCGGATCGAGCTGGACAACAACGCGCTGGCGGCCAAGGGACTTACCGCGAACGACGTCGCCAACGCGCTGCGCGCGGCCAACGTGACCTCGCCGCAGGGCACGCTGAGCGACGGCCGCACGCAGATGACGGTGACCGCCAGCGACAGCCTGCACGAGCCGGCCGAGTTCGCCCGTCTGCTGATCTCGGTGAAGAACGGTACGTCGGTACGCCTGTCCGACGTGGCCAAGGTCTACGGTGGCCAGCAGGATCAGTACCAGGCGGCATGGTTCGACACCAAGCAAACGGGTAGCGCGCGTACGGTCGGCTTGCAGATCTCCAAGCGGCCGGAGGCGAATGCAGTGGCCACGGTGGAGGCGATCCGCGCCAAGCTGCCGCAGCTGCGCGCGTCGCTGCCGTCGAACATCACCATGACGCCGGTGTTCGACCTCACCCAGACCACCAAGTCGGCGCTGCATGAAGTGCAGGTGGCGCTGTTGATCTCGATCGCGATGGTGGTGCTGGTGATGCTGGTGTTCCTGCGCCGGCTGCGTCCGACCCTGATCGCCACGCTCAGCGTGCCGCTGTCGCTGGCCGGTGCGTTCGTGGTGATGTGGACGCTCGGCTACACGCTCAACACCTTGTCGCTGATCGCGCTGGTGCTGTGCATCGGTTTCGTGGTCGACGACGCGATCGTGGTGATCGAGAACATCGTGCGCCACATGGAGCGAGGCGAGACGCCGCTGCAGGCATCGCTGATCGGCGTTGGCGAGATCGGTTTCACGGTGATCTCGATCACGCTGTCGCTGGTGGCGGTGTTCGCGCCGCTGCTGTTCGGCAACAACATGCTGGTGATGCTGCTGCGCGAGTTCTCGGTGACGCTGACCGCTGCGGTGGTGATCTCGGCGCTGGTCTCGCTGACGTTGACTCCGGCGCTATGTGCCTACCTGCTGCAGCACGAGCCGGTGGACCGCAAGCCGCCAGGGCGGATCGAACAGGCAGTGGAGCGCTTCGACCGCAACCTGCTGCGCAGCTACGAGCGCGCACTGGACTGGGCGATGCATCACCGGCGGATCATGCGCTGGCAGCCGCTGACCCTGCTGATCCTCACCGGTCTGCTCGGCTTTGCGGTGGCCAAGACCGCCGGCGGCACTTTCATGCCGGACGAGGACACCGGCCAGCTGCAGGTCGACATCCGCGCCGACGCCAATATCTCGCCGCAGCAGATGACCGAACGCACGCTGGCGGTGGCGAAGATCATGCTGGCCGATCCGGCCGTGCTCGACCAGCTGACCATGCTCGGCGGCAATGGCGGCGGCGACGGTGCCGCGGTCGGCAACAACGCGCAGATGTTCGTCGACCTGAAGCCGCGCGGCAGCGGTCCGGGCCAGCGCAAGGAGGGCATCAAGCAGGTGGTCGATCGGCTCTCGAAGCATTACGACCTGTTGCCCGATGTGAAAGTCTCGGTCAGCGCCGCGCAATTCCTCGGTGGTGGCGGCAGCGGCGACAACGGCGGCCAGTACGAATTCCAGCTGATCAGCACCGACGGCGGCGACCTGCAGCCGTGGGCATTGAAGATGGTGCGGCAGATGCGCACGATCAAGGAATTCCGCGATGTCGGCAGCAATTTCGACCAGGTCGGCAAGCAGCAGCTGCTGAAGATCGACCGCGAGGCCGCCGGACGCCTGCACGTCGGCATCGGCACGATCGACTCGGCGCTGTACAACTCGTTCGGCCAACGTCAGGTGTCGCAGATCTATTCCGACATCAACCAGTATTCGGTGGTGCTGACGGCCAATGCCGCGCAAAGCGTGAGCCCGCAGTCGCTGCTGAACGTGCGCGTGCGCAACGATCAGGGCCGGATGATCCCGCTGTCCGCGCTGGCGACCATCGAGCCAAACAGCAGCCCGATCCGCGTGCGTCATCACAATCAGCTGGAAGCGGTCACGATCAGCTACAACCTGGCCAAGGACGTGACGCAGGATCGCGGCGTCAAGCTGGTCGAGCAGGCGGCGTATGCGGCCGGCCTGCCTGCCGGCGTCAAGGTCGATTACACCGGTGCCAACCAGCGCCTGCAGCAGATGAAGTCCAACGGCATGGTGCTGCTGTTCGGCTCGATCATCGCGATGTACATCGTGCTCGGCATCCTCTACGAGAGCCTCGGCCATCCGCTGACCATTCTTTCCACCTTGCCGGCCGCCGGCGCCGGTGCGTTCCTGGCGATGCTGGTGACGCAGACGCAGATCTCGATGATGGCGATCATCGCGATCCTGATGCTGATCGGTATCGTCAAGAAGAACGCGATCCTGATGGTCGACTTCGCGCTCGTCGCCGAGCGCGAACGCGGATTGTCCGCGCCCGCAGCGATCCGCGAAGCGGCGCTGGTGCGCTTCCGTCCGATCACCATGACCACCCTGGTCGCGATGGGCGCCGCGTTGCCTTTGGCGATCGGCTTCGGCATCGGCTCGGAAATGCGCCAGCCCCTCGGCATCGCCATCGTCGGCGGCCTGCTGGTATCGCAGTTGCTGACCTTGCTGAGCACCCCGGCAATCTACCTGTGGAACTACGACCGCAAGATCCGCAAGGCCGCACGCCAGCAGCGCCGGGCAGAGAAGAAACGGCTGCGCGCACTGGGCAAGGCTCAGACGACGACGGGTGAGGGATAGTCTGAATAACTCTCCATCCCAGCGAAAGCTGGAATGACGGACAAAGACTTATTCCATACCATCCTTATGGATTCCGCCCGCAAATAGTCGCGCACGATGCCCTTCCACTTCGCTGCGATTCGCTCAAGGCGAACGGGGCAAACGCCAGTATTTGCGGCCCGAATCAATAGGCAACGCACGGATCATCGAAGCTGGCGCGTGAACAGGGCGCCAGTCGACTGACTTCGCCGGCATCGGCTTGCTATGGTTGAGTCTTCGACCCGAACGGAAGGGAATGACCATGCACCTGCGCCCGGCCCGCTTGCTGGCCTCGTTGACCCTGCTAGTCGCCGCCGCGCTGCCACTGCAGGCGGCCGAACTGACCATCCCGCCGATCCAGTACCACCAGCGCACGTTGCCGAACGGCCTGCAGGTGTTGAGTGTGGAGAATCACGCCAGTCCGACCGTGTCGGTGCAGATGTGGTACCACGTCGGCTCCAAGGACGATCCGCAGGGTCGCTCCGGTTTCGCGCATCTGTTCGAGCACCTGATGTTCAAGAGCACGAAGCACATGCACGCCGAGCAGTTCGACCGGCTGACCGAGGATGTTGGCGGCAATAACAATGCGTCCACCGGCGACGACGTCACCAACTATTTCGAGGTGGTTCCGAGCAACTATCTGCAGACGCTGTTGTGGGCCGAGGCCGAGCGCTTGTCCAACCTCAATGTGGACGAGAAGAATTTCAAGTCCGAGCGCGCAGTGGTGGAAGAGGAATACCGCCAGAGCGTGCTGGCCAATCCGTACGGCAAGCTGTTCAACGCGATCGACCCGCACTCGTACGCGGTGCATCCGTACCAGCGGCCGACCATCGGCAGCATCGAGGATCTGGAAGCCGCCTCGCTGCAGAACGTAATCGATTTCCACAACACCTTCTACCGGCCGGACAACGCCACCCTGATCGTCGCCGGCGATTTCGATCCGAAGCAGCTCGATGCCTGGGTCGACCAGTACTTCGGCTGGATTCCGAAACCGGCCACGGCGGTGCCGCAGGTCACCGCGCAGGAACCGCGGCGCAAGAAGGATCTGCGTTACACCGTCACCAGCGAAACCGCACCGTTGCCCGCGGTGGCGATCACTTGGTTGACCCCGCCCGCTGCGGACAGCGCCGACTACATTCCGCTGCAGGTTGCCGCCGCGTTGCTGTCGCAGGGTGATTCGTCGCGGCTGTACCAGTCGCTGGTGTATCGCCATCAGGTCGCCCAGCAGGTCGGTGCCGATGCCGATGGCCGGGTCGGCCCGGGTCTGTTCAGTGCCTACGCGATCCTCGCCAGCGGTCACACGCCGGCGGATGCGGAGAAGTTGCTGCATGAGGAGATCATCTGGCTGGCGACCCAGCCGATTCCGGCCAGCGAGCTCGACAAGGTGAAAACCCAGTTGCTGACCAGCGAGCTGAAACAGCGCCAGACCGCGCAGGGCATCGCGTTCGCGCTGGGCCAGGCGAGCCTGATCGACGGCGCCCCGGAACACGTCAACACCGATCTGGCGGCGCTGCAGAAGGTCAGCGAAGACGACGTGCACCGGGTACTGCAGAAGTACGTCACCGGTGCGTACAGCGTCACCATCGATTATCTGCCGCAGGCTGTCATGGGCGCACCGGCAGCCGGCAAGGGAGCAGCGAAATGAACCGTTCCATGAAGGCATTCCGTCTGGCCGTCTTTACGGCTGCGCTGTTCGCCGCTGGCAGCGTGTTGGCCGCGACGACTTCCTCCATTGATTTCCCGGCCACGCCGCCGGCGCCCGGCCCGGCGCCGAAACTGAGTGTGCCCACGCCGTCCATGCAGACGCTGGCGAACGGCCTGCAGGTGATCAGCGTGCGTCGTGCCGGCTTGCCGCTGGTCACCGCCCGGCTGGTGCTGCGCCGTGGCGGCGAGATGGATCCGCCGCAGCTGGCCGGTCTGGCCGACCTCACTGCGAACCTGCTGAGCAAGGGTGCCGCCGGCAAGACCGCGCCGCAGATCGCCGCGGCGATCGAGGCGCTGGGCGGTTCATTGAGTGCTGCCGCCGGCTGGGATCAGAGTGCGGTGGGCGTCACCGTGACCACGCCGAAACTGCCGCAGGCGCTGAGCCTGCTCGCCGAGGTGGTGCGCCAGCCGGATTTCAGCGCGGCCGAGCTGAAGCGCGCGCAGGCGCAGGCGATCGACGATCTGCGGCTGTCGCTGAGTCGGCCCACCGCGCTGGCTTCGCTGGCGGTGGGTCGTGGCGTGTTCGGCGATGGCGCCTATGGCCATTCGCGCAGTGGCACGCCGGCGTCGATCGCGCGGATCAGCCGCGACGACGTGCAGCATCTGCATGACGCGCTGTACCGGCCGGACAACGCGATCCTGATCCTGGCCGGCGACATCACGCCGGCGCAGGCGCAGCAACTGGCGCAGGGCAGTTTTGGTGACTGGCAGAAGCCGGCCGCACCGCTGCAGCCGAGACCGGCAGGAATCGCCGCCAGCCAGGTGCCGGCGATCCTGCTGATCGACCAGCACGGCGCGGGTCAGGCTGGCGTGGTCGTCGCGCACGCGGCGCCACCGCGCAACGACGCCGACTACTACGTCGGCACGGTCGCCAATGCGGTGCTCGGCGGTTCGTATTCGGCGCGGCTCAATGCGGAGATCCGCATCAAGCGCGGGCTGTCCTATGGCGCCAGCAGCCGGCTGCAGCCACTGGGCGATGCCGGGATGTGGCTGGCCGCCGCGCAGACCAAGAACCCGTCGGCGCCGCAGGTGGTGGAGCTGGTGCTGGGCGAGTTCAAGCGGCTCGGCAGCACCCGCATCTCCGCCGACGAACTGGCTGCGCGCAAGGCGACCCTGATCGGCAGCTACGGCAACCGGCTGGAAACCACCGTCGGCCTCGCCGAACAGGTCGGCGAGCTGGCGATCTATGGGGTGAAGCTGGAGCAGATCGGCAAGTACATCGAGCAGGTGCAGGCGGTCACGCCGAAGCAGATCGAGAAGTACGCGGCAAAGCATCTGGATGCCGACGGCAACAAGGTGGTGGTGGTCGGCGACGCCGCGCAGTTCGGTGCGGCGATCCGTCAGGCGCATCCCAAGGCGTTGCTGCTGGAATCGAGCGCGCTCGATCTGGACAGCCCCACCCTGCAGCCAGCCGCGACCCGGTAATCCGCCGCGCCGTTCTCTGCACACAACCCCCGGCTGCGTGCCGGGGCTTTGTGGGTGATGCACCGCACCCTGCATCCACGATTTTCGTGGTGGCGGCAGACGCGGCATTTAATTAATGCACTGCATGGTACATAATCAGGCACTTCCTTCCCCGAGGATTCCCCCATGCGCTTGTCTGCCTCATCGTGCCGCGTTGTCCTGGCGACTTCCCTGTTTTCGATCGCATTGCCGGCCGCCGCCGCTCGCCTGGAGGTCCAGGTTGGCCGCAGTTACATGGACAGTTATGCGGCGAATACCGTGTTCGTCGAGGGCGTGTTCGACGAGCACCGCCTTGGTGACAGCCGCCTCAGCTGGTCGCCGGATGTTTCGCTGGGTTGGCTCGATGGGCGCAACATTGCCCGTTTCGATGGCAGCCGTTACACCACACGCGACCAGGTCTGGGTGCTGGCGGGTGGGGCGCGCTTCCATTACGGCGACGCCAGCGATTGGTATCGATCGCTGTTCTTCAGCTTCCAGCCGGCTCTGCACACAGGCCGCACGCAGGCGTTGAGCACGCCCTACGAATTCGTCAGTACGCTGGGCTGGCAGGGGCGGCGTTTCAGCGTGCAGGTCCGGCACATTTCCAACGGCAATCTGCACCACCCCAACCGTGGCGAAACCATGGCGTTGGTGGGTGTGGCTTTCGATCCGTGATCCGCGCCGGCGGCTTCAATGCCCGCCGGCAGCGGGGCCGGCTTTCGCGCCGAACGGCGGCTTGGCCAGCCAGATCACGAACACCAGTCCGATGAAGATCCAGCCCAGCGCGTGGAACACCTCGTTGAACGAGATCTGGTAGCCCTGCTGGGTGATCATGTCGTTGATCACGCTGGCGCCGACCTGCGGATTGCCTTGGCCGATCTGGTTCATCGCCGCCTGCGAGGTCGGGCTGTAGGCGGTGATGTGCTCGGCCAGTTGTTCGTGATGGCTCACCGCGCGACGCTCCCACAGCAACGTGGTCAGCGAGGCGGAGAAACTGCCGCCAAGCGTGCGCAGGAAGGTGGCCAGGCCGGAGCCGGCGGCAATCTCGTTCTGCTGCAGATCGGACAGCAGGATGGTCAGGATCGGCATGAAGAACAGCGCCACGCCGAGGCCCTGGATCAGCTGCACCATCGCCACGTGATAGAAGTCGATACCGATGAAAAAGTCCGAGCGCATGAAGCAGGTCGCGCCCATCACCATGAACGCGACCGAGGCGAGTAGACGCAGGTCGACGCGGCTGGCGTATTTGCCCACGAAGAAGGTCAGCAGCACCGGAATCACGCCGAGCGGCGCGGTGGCGTAACCGGCCCAGGTCGAGGTGTAGCCGAGGTTGCGCTGCAGCCACAGCGGCACCAGCAGGCCGATCGCGAAGAATGCCGCGTAGGCAAGGATCAGGGCGATCGTGCCGGCCGTGAAGTTGCGGTGGCGGAACAGTTTCAGGTTGACGATCGGATCCTTGTCGGTCAGTTCCCAGATCAGGAAGATCGCGATGCCGATCGCCGAGACGATGCTGGTGACGACGATGAAGGTGGAGTTGAACCAGTCCTCGTCGTTGCCCTTGTCCAGCACGATCTGCAGCGCGCCGACACCGATGATCAGGGTGATCAGGCCGACGTAGTCGATCTTCGGGCGCTCGGTCTTCTCGACTTTCCCGCGCAGCTGGTTCGCCACCACCATGCTGGCGAAGATGCCGATCGGCACGTTGATGAAGAAGATCCACGGCCATGAATAGTTGTCGGTGATCAGGCCACCGAGGATCGGGCCGGCGATCGGCGCCACCACGGTGACCATCGCCAGCAGCGCCAGCGCCATGCCGCGCTTGGCCGGTGGATAGATGCTTATGAGCAGGCTCTGCGTGATCGGATACATCGGGCCGGCCACCGCGCCCTGCAGCGCGCGGAACACGATCAGCATGCCCATGCTCTGCGAGATGCCGCAGAGAAAAGAAGTCAGCGCGAACAGCAGGGTGGACCAGACGAACAGCTTCACCTCGCCGAATCGGCGGGTGAGAAAGCCGGTCAGCGGCAGCGAGATCGCCATGCTCACCGCGAACGAGGTGATCACCCAGGTGCTCTGGTTGCTGCTGACGCCGAGGTTGCCGGCGATCGTCGGCAACGACACGTTGGCGATCGTGGTGTCGAGCACCTGCATGAAAGTCGCCAGCGACAGACCGATCGTGCTGAGTGCCAGATTGGGTGGACGGAATTGGGCGGTCATCGGTGTCGGTCAGTGATGGGGGGATCTGCCTTGCTCCTCCCCCTGCGCAGCAGGGGGAGGTCGGGAGGGGGTGAGGCTTTTGACTTCAAGATCAAGAGCGGCCCCCTCCCCAACCCTCCCCTGCAAGCAGGGGAGGGAGTTATGGCGCTGTTATTTGCCGCCAGCCATATTGGCGTGGACGATCTGCGTGATCGCCGCATCGGCCTTGGCCAGCTGCTGCTTGTACACGTCGGTGCTGAAGGCTGGCTGGGTCGGCGACTGCTGCGCCAGCGTCTGGCCGCTCTGGTCATGCAGGCTGACGTCGACGTTCAGCGACATGCCAAGACGCAGCGGATGCTTGTCCAGCTGGGTCGGATCGTCGAACACGATGCGCACCGGAATGCGTTGCACGATCTTGATCCAGTTGCCGGTGGCGTTCTGCGCCGGCAACAGCGAGAACGCGCTGCCGGTGCCGACGCCGAGGCTCTGCACCTTGCCCTTGTAGGTCACCTTGCCGCCGTAGACATCGGACTCGATCTCCACCGGCTGGCCCAGCCGCATCTTGGTGAGCTGGGTTTCCTTGAAGTTCGCATCCACCCACACGCCGTGCAGCGGTACCACCGCCATCAGGGCGGCGCCCGGCTGCACGCGCTGGCCGACCTGCACCGAGCGTTTGGCCACATAGCCGTCCACCGGCGCGACCAGGGTGGCGCGCGCGTCGTCGAGGAACGCCGCGCGCAGACGCGCGGCGGCGACCTGCACGTCCGGATGCGAAGCGACCACGGTATCGTCGACCAGCACCTTGCTGGTCTCGTACGTCTGCTGGGACGCGATCAGGCCGCTCTCGGCGCTGGTCAGCGCGTCGCTGGCATGCGCCAGCTCCTCGGCCGAGATCGCGCCGGACTTGGCCAGCGCGACGCGACGGTTGTAATCGGCACGGGCCTTGTCCACCGCGGTCTTGCGCGCGGCCACGTCGGCCTGGGCGCCGTTCACGCTGGAATACAGGCCGCGCACCTTGCGCACGGTGTTGGCGAGGTTCGCCTTCGCCTCGGCCAGCGCCACGTCGGCGTCGCTGGGATCGAGCTGCACCAGTACATCGCCGGCGTGCACCAGGTCGCCGTCATCGGCACCGATGCTGACCACGGTGCCGGGCACCTGCGGAGTGATCTGCACCACGTTGCCGTTGACGTAGGCATCGTCGGTACCTTCGTACCAGCGGCCATCGAGGAAGTACCACAACGCCCAGCCGATGATGGCGAGCACGACCACGATGACGAGCACGCGCAGCATCATTCCGCGCGAATTCTTCTTGGGTGCTGCGGCGTTCGGTGATGCGCCGGCCGTGTTCTCGGCCGTGGGGGAAGTCTGGCTGGACATGGGGCTGCCTCAGGAATGCGAAGAGTGGGAAGACGGGGAGGGAGTGGGCGCCTCGGCCTGCGGCTGGAAGCCGCCACCGAGGGCTTGAATCAATTGCACCGAGAGATCGACCTGCTGCGCCTGCAGCGCGGCCATGCCGCGGTTGGCGGCGAGCAGCTGCTGGCGCACGACAAGGGCTTCCAGATAGCTGCCGATGCCGGCCTGATAACGCTGCAGCGCCAGTTGCCAAGCCTGCTGCGCCGCATCCTGTGCGCGTTGCTGCGCGGTGAGTTGCTCCTGCACCGACTGTAGCGCGGACAGATCGTCGGTGACCTGGTTCAGCGCGCCGACCAGGGTCTGGTTGTACTGCGCCACGGCGAGGTCGTACTGCGCATCCTTGCCGGACAGGTTCGCGCGCAACTTGCCGCCGTCGAAGATCGGCAGGCTGAGCGATGGTCCGAACTGGTAGAACCGCCCAGCCAGGCTGAAAGGATTGCCGCCACCCATGCTGATCACGCCGGCCATCGCGCCGATGCTGATGTTCGGCAGGAATTCGGTTTTCGCCGCCTTGATGTCCTTGCCCGCCGCCTCGACACGCCAGCGCGCGGCGACCAGATCGGCACGATGGCCGAGCAACTCCAGCGGCAGATTGGCCGGCACCGCCAGCGCAGTCGGCTGCAGGAGTTGCGGCCGGGCGATCTCCAGCCCGCGATCCGGCCCCTTGCCCAGCAGCACCGACAGCGACGAGCGCGCGGCATCGACGGCGCGCTTGGCCAGCGCGGTGTCCTGCTCGGCGCTGGCCACTTCGGCATCGCTCTGCTTGAGCTGAATCTGGTTGTCGATGCCGGCGGCGACGCGCTGGCGGGTCAGCTCGCGCGACTGGTCTGCGCGCTTCAGCTCGCCTGCGGCCAGATCCTGCTGGGTGAACGCGTAGCCGAGCTGCGCGTAGGCGCGGGCGACATTGCCGGAAAGTTCGATGCGTGCAGCGCGCGCATCGACCTCGGCGGCGCGCGCCTGGCCGACGGCCGCTTCCCACGCGGCACGCTTGCCGCCCCACAGGTCGAGATCCCACTTGAAGCTGGCGTAGCCGTACTTGGCCATCGCGAAATGCGCCTTGTTGCCGAGCAGCGCGGCCGGCGGCCGGGCACCGGCGACCGCGGCGCCGCCATTCACGCTGGGGCCGCGCGCGGCATCGGCGATGCCCGCTTCGGCCTGTGCCGCGCGGGCACGGGCGGCAGCCACCCCGAGCCCCGGATTGTCCTGCAACGCTTCGGCGATCAGCGCATCGAGTTGCGGATCGCCCAGCCCGGTCCACCAGTCCGCCGACGGCCATGCAGCAGGCGAAAGGTTGAAGGCGGCCACGCTGCGGTCGGCTTTCAGGGAAGCGGGATCGGTCGGCGTGCCATCAGGATGCAGGCCACCGCTGCTGACGCAGCCGGCCAGCGCGAAGGTCAATGCAGTAGCTGCCGCAAGGAAGTGCAGACGCATGAGGTGATGTCCGGAAGTAAAGTCAGTTCTTGTCGCGGAGCGCTTGCAGCATGCGCTCCAGGTAGTCGTGCAATTGCGCCTGCTCGACGGGATTCAGCGAGCGCTGCGCCGCGTTCATCACGCGCTCGCTGCAGACGGAGGCGGTGTTCTGCCAGATCGTGTTGCCCGCCTCGGTAAGCTCGATGCGCAGCGCGCGACGGTCCTGCTCATGCGGCGAACGACGCAGGTAACCCTTGCGCTCCAGATGATCCAGCTGGCGGGTCATCGCACCGCCATCCAGCTCCACCGCGCGAGCCAGTTCCGTGGCCGATACCGCACCGAGCTGCTGCGACTTCTTGAGGATCAGGTACTGGGTGAAGCTGAGATCCAGGCCCTGGCTGGCAAGTTCGGCTTCGATCGCACGGACTATCTCGGAGCGCACCATGGTGATCAGCATGCCCAGACTCGGCGCATGGGACTCGTTGGTGACGGAGCTGGGGGTGGGGTCGTTCTGATTCATGCCGGGCATTCTATTGCCCGAAAGATATTTGTCAAGGCAAATATGTGCCAGTTTATGTTTGTTTCGACAAAATGTCTGGTCGCGGCTGTTCCAATGCGGTTTCAAGGCCATCCAGTTCATCCGCCAGCCACGCGCGCAGGGCCGGATCGCGCAACTCGAACAGCTCGAACACGCCCAAGGCCCGCAACGCGGGCAACTGGCCCAGCAGCCTCGGCTCCATGACACGGCGCATCTGTTCGGGCGTGGCCGGATCCAGCATCTGGTGCGCACAGGCAACAAAGGTTTCCAGAGGAGACGCCGTTGGTTGGGACTTCGTGGAATGCAGCTCGATTGGTGACATGGAGGTCATCCTCGGTTGGAACGCGGCGATGTGTGGACATCATCTGCAGCACAGACGCACGAGCGGCGCGTGGCGTGACGGCGAGCGGGCATTCGCGGTGTTGGCGGAGGCCGCGCGCGGCGGCAATGCAGGACGGTGGTCCGGGCACGCGAAAAGCATACGCACGGCCGCAGGCAAGCTGATAACGTTATTTGGTCAACTTATGTCGAGAACTGGCCATGACGTCCTCCAAGCAGCAGGTCCACGAACTGATCGAGCAGGTCGGCGGCCCAGCACTCATCGCCTATCGGATCGAGCGCGAAGCCGCCAGCGAATACGGCGAGGACACCGAGAGCTACGACTGGCACCGCCATCTGCGCGGGCAGTTCTTCTGCGTCGAGAGCGGCCTTGTCCATGTGCATACCGGGCACGGTTCGTGGTTGCTGCCGCCGCACCGTGCCGGCTGGATGCCGCCGGGTGAGCTGCACACGGTCAGCATCAGCGGGGCGATGAGCGGCTGGGGCGTGTTCATCACGCCGGACATCGAGCACGGCCTGCCAAAACATCCCTGCGTGATCGGCGTCACCGAGTTGATGCGCGCACTGGTGCGCCGCGCCAGCGCCTGGACCTGGCACGAGCGGCTGGATGCGGAGCAGGATCGGGTGATGGCGGTGCTGCTGGACGAGATGCGCCGCGCACCGCACGAATCGCTCCATCTGCCGATGCCGCTGGACCGCCGGCTGCTGCGCATCGCCCAGGCCGTGCTCGAACAGCCGCACGACAACCGCAGCCTGGAAGACTGGGCGGCATGGGCTGGTCTGTCCGCACGCAGTCTCAGTCGGCTGTTCCGCGCCGAGACCGCGCTCAGCTTCGCGCAGTGGCGCCAGCAGGCGCGGCTGAGCCGCGCACTGGAACAACTGGCCGAAGGCGAGCCGGTCGCCACTGTCGCCGATGCGCTCGGTTACGCCAGCGTCAGCGCGTTCGTGGCGATGTTCCGGCGCAGCTTCGGGCAGTCGCCGGGACGCTACTTCGCACTGCATCCATCGCTGGCGTGACTACGGTGACGCCGAGACACGTGCCGCGCATATAAGTCGCCTTTATCGTCATGATCACTAAAACTCTCTTGGCTTATCGGATGGACCGGACATAGCATGCGTCGACGCCATCCGCGTCGCCGCCATCCTGCGAGGTCGTCATGTTCCGTCCGCTGTTGCCGGTGCTGTTTGCACTCATCCTCCTGCCCGCAGCCGCTTCGGCCGCCGATGGTTTCTGGCAGACGCCGACCATTCATGCCGCCGGCAGGATGCACGCGCTGCCGCAGGCGGCCTATCAACCCGATCGCAACGCCACCTACAAGGTCGTGTTTGGCCTGACCAAGGCCAGCGACAAGCCGGGCGAGGTGAGTCCGGCGCTGGATCGGGTGGCACGCACGGTGAACCTGTATGTCAGCGCCGGGGTGCCGCTGGATCATCTGAAATTCGTGGCGATCGCGTCCGGCCCGGCCACGCCGATCGCGCTGAACGATGAGCAGTACCGGAAGAAGTACGGCGTCGCCAATCCGAACCTGCCGGTGATCGCGGAGCTGCGCAAGGCCGGCGTCGATGTAGCGGTATGCGGCCAGGCTGTAGCCGAGCATGACTTCCAGTACGACTGGGTGGACTCGCACGTCACCCTGGCGCTGTCCGCACTGACCACGATCAGCGAGCTGCAGCAGAAGGGTTACGCGCTGCTGCCGTTGTGATCATCACGTTGCCGAGGGGAGCCAGCATGCGTCATTCCATCGTGCGGTGGCTTGCTGCCGCGGTCGTATTCGGTACGGCGTGCACCGCCAGCGCGACCGACAAGACCGACTTCCTGCCGCCGTGGAATCCGCCGCCGGCCGGTCTGCAGTTCAGCGTGCCGCCAGTCGATGCGATCGCCGACCTGCACGGTGACATCGTCGATCCGCAGCTGGTGCTGTTCTTCGCCGGCAACCAGTTCATGGTGGTGCACGACCTGCTGGAGGCATTCAGGCAGGCGCATCCGCAATACCAGCGGATCTATGCCGAGACGTTGCCGCCGGGCATCCTGGCCAAGCAGATCGAGAGTGGCACGCTGGTGATGGGCAACCTGCGCATCACGCTGAAGCCGGACATCTATACGGCCGGCAAGAGTGCGATCGCCGACAACCAGCAGAAGCACGGCTGGTTCGCCGATACGTATGATTACGCGCGCAATCCGCTGGCGATCCTGGTGGCGAAAGGCAATCCGAAACACATTGCCGGACTGGCCGACCTCGGTCGTGCCGACGTGCGCGTGAGCATGCCGAACCCGGCGTGGGAAGGCATCGCGAAACAGATCGAGGCGAGCTATCGCAAGGCCGGTGGCGATGCGCTCGACCACACCATCATGGACGCCAAGGTAAAGGATGGCAGTACCTTCCTTACCCGGATCCATCACCGCCAGTCGCCATTGCGCGTGCTGCAGGGCGAGTCGGACGCGGCGCCAGTATGGTCGACCGAGGCGTATTTCCAGCAGCAGATCATGCATTTCCCGGTCGAGACGGTGACGATCCCGGCGAGCCAGAATGTCACGGCCACCTATACCGCCGCGCGCATGAAGGACGCGCCGCACGCACAGGCGGCGAAGGATTTCCTGGCCTTCATGCAGAGCCCGGCAGCGCAGGCGGTCTATCGCAAGTACGGCTTCCTGCCGGTGCATTGAGGATGGACGAGATGCATCGCTTCGATTCGCGCAGACTTTGGTTTGGCATGGGCATTGCCCTCGTCGCGGCGCTGCCGCTCGGCGCGGTGCATGCCGTCGATGCGGCGGCGATCGCCACGCAGGGCAACGGCAAGGGCGCCGCGCCGTGCGTGGCCTGTCACGGCGTCGATGGTGGTGGTCAGGCCGCGGCGGGCAACCCGCGTCTGGCAGGTCTCGATGCGGCCTATCTGCAGAAACAGCTGGACGATTTCGCCAGCGGCACGCGCGCCAGTCCGGTGATGCTGGCGACCACCACGGCACTCGGCGCGGACGAGCGCGCGGCGCTGGCGGCGTACTACAGCAAGTTGCCGATTCCGCCCGCCCTGGCGAAGCCCGCCACGCCGATGCCGGCGGCGGACAGCGTGGGCACCATGCTCGCCACGCGTGGCCACTGGGACAACAACGTGCCGGCGTGCGTGCAATGCCACGGTCCTGCCGGCGTCGGTGTGGGCGCGCATTTTCCGCCGCTGGCCGGGCAGCCGGCCGCTTATATCGTCGCCCAGCTCAGGGCGTGGCAGCAGGGTACGCGGCACAACGATCCGCTTCAGTTGATGCAGCATCTGTCCAGTGCGCTCAGTGAACAGGACATCCGCGCCGTAGCCGACTGGTTTGCCGCGCAGCCGCTGGCCGCGAACGGAGTCACGCCATGAAGCCGACGGTGTGGTGGGTGGGTGCGATCGCGATGGTTGGGTTGAATGCCTGCACGCAGAAGCCGGCGGGCACGACCACGGCCAGCCCATCGGCTGCGGCGACCGTCGCGACGATGCACGTGCCGGCACCGAGCAAGCCGATCACCAGCGCGCCGGAAGAGTTCACGCCGCCCACGGAAGCGCAGATCCCCACCGGTCCGCTCGGCGACGTAATCAGGCAAGGACGCGACATCTTCACTGACACGCCAGTGCACGCGAAGGCCTATGTCGGCAACGGCCTCAGCTGCAGCAACTGCCATCTGGATGCCGGTCGGCTGGCGAACTCGGCGCCGTTGTGGGGCGCCTATGGCATGTATCCGCAATACCGCAAGAAGACCGGCCAGGTGAATACGTTCGGGGAGCGCCTGCAGGGCTGTTTCCGTTTCAGCATGAACGGCAAGGCGCCGCCGCTGGACAGTGCGGAGATGGTCGCGCTGGAAACCTATGCATGGTGGATGGCCAAGGGTGCTCCCGTTGGTGTGAAGCTGAAGGGCGCCGGTTATCCCAAGCAGGATTTCAAGCCACCGCAGCCGGCCGATTACGTGCGCGGCGGGAAGGTCTACGCGGCGAATTGCGCGCTATGCCACGGCGATGACGGGCAAGGCCAGCAGGTCGCCGGCCGCAATGTGTTCCCGCCGCTGTGGGGGCCGCAGTCGTTCAACTGGGGCGCCGGCATGCATCAGCTGGACAACGCCGCCGCGTTCATCAAGGCGAACATGCCGCTCAGCCGCGGTGGCACGCTGAGCGATCAGGACGCCTGGGACGTGGCGATGTTCATGGATGCGCACGAGCGCCCGCAGGATCCGCGCTATACCGGCGACCTCAGCGAGACGCGGGCGAAGTACCACGACACGCCGGATTCGCTGTACGGCACCGAGGTCAACGGGCATCTGCTGGGTGCGACACCCGCCAGTCACTGAGCTGAGCGCGAGGTGGAAGCGCGTTCAGGGGTTGAATGCGAAATCGTTGAATGAGGGATCCGGCTCCGAGCCATGGCTGGTGTCAGCACCAGCCACGCCGCCAGAAGCCTGGGAGCCACTTGCTGAAGTCAGGCGGCAGCAGACATATGCAGCAGCTTGCCTTCGCCATCGCGCACGCTGACCTCCACCGCAATACCCTGCCGCACACTCTCGGTCACGATGCAGAAATCCTCGAACTGCGCCAGCAGTCGCTCGAGATGCTGCATGGAGGCCGCCGGGTGGGTCATGCCAAGCTCCACGGAAATGTGCCCGACGCGCAGGCGTCCGCTTGAATTCCGCTCGAGCGTCGCACGGGCATGCGCGCTCAGCTTGCCGGGATCATTCTTGAACTTGCGCAACGAGAACAGCAGGCTGGCCGCCAGGCAATTGGCTACCGCTGCAGTCAGCAAACGCGAGGGATTGGGTCCGGCATCGTGACCCAGCGGCGGCGCTTCATCGGTGTGCAGCGGCTCCAGCGCAGCGCCGGCGAAGCGCACGCGGAATTCATAGTCGTCGACCTGCTCGAGGCTCAGCTCGATCGTCTGCTCGTTGCTCATGTCGGCTTTCTCCCGGGAGTGTGCCGGCCACCGTCGCGGGCCAGCCACGTGTAGTACAGCAGTGGAATCACCAGCAGGGTCAGCACGGTGGAGACCAGCACGCCGAACACCAGCGACACCGCCAGGCCCTGGAAGATCGGGTCGCTGAGAATGAAGAACGCACCCAGCATCGCCGCCAGCGCGGTGAGAATGATCGGCTTGGCGCGCACGGCGCCGGCCTCGATCACCGCATGTTCCAGACTCAGCCCCGCTGCCAGCGAGTGGTTGATGAAGTCCACCAGCAGGATCGAGTTGCGCACGATGATGCCGGCCAGCGCGATCATGCCGATCATCGAGGTCGCGGTGAACTGGGCGCCAAACAGCCAGTGACCCGGCATCACGCCGATCACGGTCAGCGGGATCGGCGCCATGATGATCAGCGGCACCACGTAGCTCCTGAACTGCCCCACCACCAGCAGGTAGATCAGCAGCAGGCCCATCGAATAGGCGATGCCCATGTCGCGGAAGGTCTCGTAGGTGATCTCCCACTCACCGCTCCAGCGCACCGAGAATCCGCTGTCGCTGGTCGGCGGCCCGGTGAATTCCTGGATCAGGTGATGACCGTCGATGCGCGTGTCACTGATCTTGCTGACCAGCCGGAACATGCCGTAGACGGGGCTGTCCTCGCTGCCCGCGTCATCGCCGGTAACGAAAGTGTAGGGCAGCAGATCCTTGTGGTAGATCGCACCGGCCCAGGGCTTCTCCACCACCTTCACCACCTCCGAGATCGGCACCAGCTGGCCTGCGCGGGAGCGCACGCGCAGGCTGAGGATCGAGTCCATCGACCCCAGCGCTGCTGGCGGCAGGCGCAGCAGGATCGGCACCGCGTATTTGGCATTCGGGTCCGCCACGTAGCTCGCCGGATCGCCGCCCACACCCGCACGCAAGGCTTCGACGATCTCCGCCTGGCTCACACCGAGCGCCGCTGCGCGGGGACGGTCGATCTCGACCAGCTGACGGGTGGCCTGCGGATTTTCGACACTTGGATTGACGTCGGCGATGCCCGGCGTCTTGTCGAAGAGTTTCTCCAGCGACAACGCCACCGCGCGCTGATCCCTGTAGTCGGGCCCGTAGATCTCGGCCACGATCGGCGCCATCACCGGTGGGCCGGGCGGCACCTCGGCGACCACCAGGTGCGCGTGGAAACGCTGCGCCACGGCAGCCAGCGCCGGACGCACCGCCATCGCGATCTGGTGGCTTTGCCGCGTGCGCTCGTTCTTGTCGACCAGGTTGACCTGGATGTCGCCCTGATAGGGCTGGTTGCGCAGGTAGTACTGGCGCACCAGGCCATTGAAGTTCATTGGCGCCGAGGTGCCGGCATACAGCTGGTAGTTCTTCACCTCGGGCACGCGGTTCAACACCCGGCTCATGTCGACCAGGGCGCGCTGGGTCTGCTCCAGGGTCGCGCCCTCGGGCATGTTCAGCACCACCTGGAATTCCGACTTGTTGTCGAACGGCAGCATCTTCAGGATCACCAGCTTGACCCCGGCCAGCCCGGCCGCCAGCAGTACCAGCAGGCCCATGCCGAGGAACAACCGCCGACGGTTGCGCGCCGCCTTCGGGTTGCCAAGGAAGGGTGTCATCACGCGGGTGAACAGCCGCTGCAGGAAGCCGTCGATCTTCGACTCTTCCGCTACGCGCGCCTGCGATGCATCGCCCGCCGGCCTGTGCATGTGGTTGCGCAGCAGCCGATAGGCCAGCCACGGCGTGATGATGAAGGCCACCGCCAGCGAGATCAGCATGCCGACCGAGGCGTTGATCGGGATCGGCCGCATGTACGGCCCCATCAATCCACCGACGAAGGCCATCGGCAGCAATGCGGCGATCACCGTGAAGGTGGCCAGGATGGTCGGGCCGCCTACTTCATCCACCGCGGCCGGGATGGCCTCGAGCAACCCCTTGTCGCCGCGCGCCATGTGCCGGTGGATGTTCTCCACCACCACGATCGCATCGTCGACCAGGATGCCGATCGAGAAGATCAGCGCGAACAGCGACACCCGGTTGATGGTGAAGCCGATCGCCCACGAGGCGAACAGCGTCACCGCCAGCGTCACCACGACCGCGGTACCGACCACCACCGCCTCGCGCCAACCCAGTGCGAACAGCACCAGCAGCACCACCGCCAGCGCGGCCAGCGCCAAGTGCAGCATCAGCTCGTCGGCCTTGTCGTTGGCGGTCTGCCCGTAGTCGCGGGTCACCGTGGCATGCACGCCGTCGGGGATGTCCACGCCGCGCAATTCGTCCAGCCGGGTGCGGATGCTCGTAGCGATGGTGTGGGCGTTGCTGCCGGCCTTCTTGGCAATCGCCAGCGTGACCGCGGGAGTCAGTCCGCTGAGTGGGCCGGACTGACCCGGCGGCGTGCCGAAGGATGCCAGCCGTGTCGCATCATTCGTGCCCGGCACCACGCGGGCCACGTCCGACAGGTAGACCGGGTGGCCATTGGTCAGGCCGATCACCAGTTGCGACACCTCGCCCGCATTCATCAGCAAGCTGCCGGCCTTCACCGGCCGGTCGCGATTGCCGCTGATCTCGCTGCCCACATCGGCGGCCACGTTGGCCACCTTCAGCGTCTGCGCCAGATCGCCGACGCTGAGCTGATAGGTCGCCAGCTTCGCCGGGTCGATCTGGACCATCACCGCGCGATCGGGTGCGCCGATAGTGTAGACATCGCGCGTGCCGGCCACCCGCTTCAGGTCGGTCTCCAGCGTGTGCGCCACCTTGGCCAGTTGTTCGGGCCCGATCCCGGGGCGGTCGGACCACAACGTCACCGCCATCATCGGCACGTCATCGATGCCGTAGGGCTTCACCAGTGGTTGCCCGACGCCCAGCCCGGGCGGCGCCCAGTCGGCGTTGGAATAGATCTTGTTGTACAGGTTGACCAGGGCTTCCTGTCGCGGCACGCCTACGTCGAACTCCACCGTCACCACGGCCATGCCCGCGCGACTCATCGAGTAGACGTGCTTGACACCCTTGATCTCGGACAGTTTCTGTTCCAGCGGAAAGCTGACCAGGTTCTCGATGCTGTTCACGCTGGCGCCCGGATACGGCACCAGCACGTTCGCCATCGTCACCTCGATCTGCGGGTCTTCCTCCTTGGGCGTGATGATCGCGGCGGCGATGCCGAGCAGCAGTCCGGCGAGCGCCAGCAGCGGGGTGATCTGCGACACCTGGAAGGCCCGCGCGATGCGCCCCGAGATACCCAGCTTGGCCGGCTGCTCACTCATGGGCCGATGCACCTTCGGCGTGCTGCTTCTGCAGATAGGCCAGCGCCGCTTGCGGGTTGCTGGCGACACGCTCGCCGTCGTCCAGCCCAGCCAGTACCTCGACCCGATCCCCGTCGTGATTGCCAGTGCGCACCTGACGCAGGACCACGCCGCGATCGTCGACCACATAAACGCCCACCAGCTCACCGCGCTGCACCACGGCCGAGGCCGGCACCAGCAGGCGCTGCGCCTCGCCGGTGGCGAACGCCACCTTCACTGTCATGCCCGGATACAGGCCAGTCTCGCCTGCCGGCAAGGTCAGCCGCACGTTGAACGTGTGCGTATCCGGGTCGGCATAGGGAAATACCTCGACGCTCGTTGCCGTGACGCCATGCGCAGCCACGTCCCCCCACCGCACTTCGGCGGAATGCCGGGTGCGGATCGCATCGACCACGCTCTGCGGCACCAGCACGTTGACCCGAAGATCATCCAGCGCCTGCAGCTGGATCAGCGGCTGTGGCGAAGGCGGGCCGGCCTGCACGGCCTCGCCCACGTGCACGAAGCGACGGGTGATGATGCCGGCAAACGGCGCACGCAACACGGTGTAATCCAGTGCCTGCCCGACTGCGCTCGACTGCGCTCGCGCCGACTCCAGCGCCGCTTTCGCCGCATCACGCGCGGCACGCTGCTGATCCATCTGCGCGGTGGAGACATAGCCCTTCGCGTACACCGCGGCGATGCGCTCGTAGGAGGCCTGCGCATCCTTGTAGGTGGCCTGGGCCGAAGCGATCTGCGCCTGTGCGGCATTGCGCGCGGATTTCTGCTCCATGTCGCTGAAGCGCACCAGCACCGCACCCTTGGTCACTACGGCGTTGACCTCGTACGGCAGCTCGATCACCCGCGCGTTGGTCTGCGCGGTGATGGTGACCTGGTTGACCGCCTCGACCACGCCATCCCAGACCTGTTCGCTGGGCGCCTGCTCCGCATGCACCACGCTGCTTGCCAGTGGCGGCGGCGATACGCTGCCCGCAGCGGGTTGCCTGCCTCCGCAAGCCGCGAGCACAGCCACAGCGATGGACAGCGCGAGGAGGCGCAGGTTGAACTTCATGGGGTGGACTCGCTTCGAGCGTCGATGGGTCAGGATCGGAATGCGCAACCGGGCTTCATCCCCATCCAGCTCAGGATCTTCGCCAGGGGACAGAATCCCGTAAATGCGGACTGCAGCAGGTTGGCACCGACGAACAGCGTCAGCAGCAGCCACCACGGCGACACGAAGTGGGCGAGCATCACGCTGAGCAGCACCACGCTGCCAGCGAACGCGAGGACAAAACGATCGATATTCATGGAAGGACTCCTTCGGTAACGTAGGGATCAGAGACGGTCTTTCAGGCGTACGATGCCGAGCGCCTTCATCACATACTTCTCGTACACCGGCTCGGTGTTGCCCACGCGCATCTTGCGCAGGTAGTACTTTTCGAAAGCGACCTTGGCCAGATGCACCCACTTGCCGGTCCTGGCCCAGGTGACGTTGCGTGGCGGGATCTGTGGCAGCGCGACGAAGGCAATGCCGGTGTCGCCCATGTCGGCCAGGCATACAGCATTCCAGGTCGCCTGTTCGACCGGCTCCTTGCCGTCAATGACATCGCGCAGATTGCGGGCAATCGCCGTGACCATCGACTCGATCATGAAGCCGGTCTTGGGTGCGCCGGTCGGCACCGGAGTTGCCTCCACCGGCGGGATCGCCACGCAGACACCGGCAGAGAAGATGTTGGGGTACGCCGGACTGCGCTGGTGCTTGTCGATCAGGATGAACCCGCGCGGATTGGTCAGGCCCTCCACGCCGCGCACCGCGGGCACGCCGGTGAACGCCGGCAGCAGCATCGAATAGGCGAACGGCAGTTCGTGCGACTGCACCAGCACACCCTTGCCATCCACCTCGTCCACCTTGACCTTGTCGGACTCGACGGCCGTGACCCTGGCGTTGGTGATCCACTTGATGTGTCGCTGGCGCAGCTCGGACTCCATCAAGCCCCTGGAGTCGCCGACGCCACCCAGACCCAGGTGGCCGACATAGGGTTCCGAAGTCACGAAGGTCATCGGCACGCGATCGCGCAACTTGCGCTTGCGCAGGTCGGCATCAAGGATCATCGCGAATTCGTAGGCCGGGCCGAAGCAGCTGGCACCCTGCACTGCACCAACCACGATGGGGCCGGGCTTGTCGAGAAACGTCTGATACGACTCCCACGCCGACTGCGCATGCGACGCCGTGCAAATCGATTCGGTATGACCAGCGACGGGCCCGAGGCCGGGCACTTCGTCAAACGCCAGCCGCGGCCCGGTGGCGATCACCAGATAGTCGTAGTCGAGCAGGCGACCGTCGCTGAGGCGCAACCGGTTTTCACTGGCCAGTACCGCTTCAGCCGCCATGTCGATGAACTCGATACCCTTGCTCTTGAGCGGCCCGGCCACGTCGAGGCTGATCTCCTCGGGCTTGCGCCAGCCCACCGCCACCCACGGGTTGGACGGCGTGAAGTTGAAGCGCGGGCCATCGCCGACCACGCTCACGTTGTGGCCGGCGCCCAGTACAGCCTTGATTTCGTAGGCTGCCGCCATGCCGCCCAGGCCGGCACCAAGAATGATGATCTTCGCCATGATTCGACTCTCCTGCATGTCTTTCATTCAGGATGCGCATCCGCACCGGGGGAGCGTTGACACAGGTCAACAAGCGTCACTAAAGTAATATTCACTAAATTAGATGTAGCTTATTTAGATAAGAGTGGTAAAGTCAATAGCCTGAAGATCCGCTGGATCGATTGCTCCCGGAGCCCTCACGATGTCCCTGCCGACCAAACTCGACCTGACTGCCATGCAAGCCCGCTCCGAAGAAGCCTCGCGCCTGCTCAAGGCACTCGGCAACGCGCAGCGACTGCGCATCCTGTGCCTGCTCGTCGACCGTGAGATGTCGGTGGGACAAATCAACGAGCAATTGCCCGATCTGGGCCAGTCCGCGCTTTCGCAGCACCTGGCCAAGCTGCGCGACGAGGGCCTGGTGCGCACGCGACGCGAGTCGCAGACCATCTGGTACACGCTCGAACACGGGCCAGCCGAGCGGATCATCGAATCGCTCTACAGCATCTACTGCACCGTCGACGAAAAGCCGCGTGCACGGAAATCCCGAGCCTGAGGGTCGGATGCATGTCCAGGTGGGCCAGACATGCCAGAGTGCGTTGCTCTCAGGTGTGTCGCGCGCCATTGCCGAGACCCGATCACCCGAGTCCGAGGAGGCCGTCATGCAACATCCCGAAGTGAAAGCGTTCTTCGACAAGGCATCCAACACCTTCAGCTACGTGGCGTGGGATCCGGCCACGATGAAGGCGGCGGTGTTTGACAGCGTGCTTGATTTCGAGGCCGCCTCCGGGCGCACCCGGCACGACTCGGCCGATGCGCTGATTGCCTTCGTGAAGGCGCGGGGCCTGATCGTGCAGTGGGTGATCGACACGCACGTGCACGCGGATCACCTGTCGGCTGCGCCCTATGTGCAGGCGACGCTTGGCGGCAAGCTGGCGATCGGCGGGTACGTCCGGGTCGTGCAGCAGACCTTCGGCGAGCTGTTCAATGCCGGCAGCGGATTCGCCCGCGACGGCAGCCAGTTCGACCACCTGTTCAGCGATGGCGAGCGCTACATGGTCGGCGGCATCGAGGCGTGCGCGATTCACACTCCGGGCCACACTCCGGCCTGCATGACCCACGTGATCGGCGACGCGGCGTTCGTCGGCGACACCCTGTTCATGCCCGACTACGGCACCGCGCGATGCGATTTCCCCGGTGGCGATGCGGCCACGTTGTTCCGCTCGATCCAGAAGATCTACGCACTGCCGGACAGCACCCGCATCTTCCTGTGTCATGACTACAAGGCCCCTGGCCGCGACGAGTTCGCGCATGAGACCACGGTCAGTGCCGAGCGCAGCGGCAACATCCATGTGCACGACGGTGTCAGCGAAGCGGAGTTCGTGGCCATGCGCACAAGTCGCGACGCGACCTTGTCGGTGCCGCAGCTGATCCTGCCCGCGGTGCAGGTCAACATGCGCGCCGGCCAGCTGCCACCGGCCGAGGACAACGGTGTGCGCTATCTGAAAATCCCACTTGACGCGATCTGAATCCGGCCGACTCAATCAACTCGCCAGGAGAACACCCATGCAGCTTCGCCCGCTTTCAAAGGAACTCAGCGCCAGTCCGCAGATCGTCATTGCCGACATCGCGGTGCTGGCGGCGCAGGGCTTTCGCAGCATCATCAACAATCGCCCCGATGGCGAAGAGCCGGGCCAGCCGAGCAGCGCCACGCTGGCCGCGGCGGCAAGGCAGGCTGGGCTGGACTATCGGCATATCCCCGTGGTGCCTGGCCAGTTGCAGGGCACCCAGGTGACGGCATTCGCCGCTGCGCTGGCCGACATGCCCGGACCCGTGTTGGCGTTCTGTCGTACCGGCACGCGTTCCACCACCTTGTGGGCGCTGCAAGCAAGGGGTTCGGCGGATGCCATCCTGGAAACGGCGAGGGTCGCCGGTTATGACCTGTCGGGCCTGCGCCCGCAACTCGGTGATGCGGCACACGGTCAATGAGCAGCGCGGCCCGCGCCACGCCTTGAAGCCGGTCTCTATCTGGAGTCATCCATGGATCATCTGCTGACCCTGCAGGCGCTGCTCGCCATCGTGTGCGGCTCGGCCGTCGGTTTCTCGCTGGCCTTGATCGGCGGCGGCGGTTCGATTCTCGCGGTGCCGCTGCTGCTGTATGTGGTCGGCGTGCACGACCCGCATCTGGCGATCGGCACCAGCGCGCTGGCGGTGGCGGTCAATGCATTCGCGAACCTGATTCCGCACGCACGCGCCGGACACGTGCGCTGGCGGGTGGCGTTCACCTTCGCTGCCACTGGTGTGGTCGGCGCCTATGTCGGATCAACCATCGGCAAGGTGGTCAACGGTCAGCACCTGCTGGTGCTGTTTGCCTTGCTGATGCTGGTGGTGGCCGGCCTGATGCTGCGCGGTCGTCGCAGCGGCCCGGATCGCTATCCGTTGCCACGGATGTATCCGCGGCTGGGCATGGTAGGTCTGGGCGCCGGGGGGCTGTCCGGCTTCTTCGGCATCGGCGGTGGATTCCTGATCGTGCCGGGGCTGATGTTCGCCAGCGGGATGGAGATCATCCATGCCATCGGCACGTCGCTGTTCGCGGTCGGCGCGTTCGGCCTGACTGCCGCCACCAACTATGCGATCTCCGGCCTGATCGACTGGCCGGTCGCGGCCGAGTTCATCGGTGGTGGCATCGTCGGCGGCTGGCTCGGCGCGATCGGTGCAAGACGGCTGGCGAAAACCCGTGGTGCGCTCAACCTCATCTTCGCGCTGGCGATCATCGCCGTCGCGATCCTGATGCTGGTGAAGAGCCTGCATGGCTGATCGATCGATGGCCGGCATGTCCGTGGCCCGCGCTGCGGCACAATGATGGCTGGCCGTGGCGGGAGTGCTGGATGATCTATGTTTTTCTGAGTGTCGTGTGCAGCGTGCTGGTGTCGGTGCTGCTGAAGCTGGCGCGGCGTTTCGAGGTCGACGTGGGCCAGGCGATCGCCTGGAACTACGTGGTCGCCGGTGCGCTCACCGCGCTGATGCTGCAACCATCGCTGGCGACGCTGCGCGAGCCCGGCGCACCGTGGCTGGCACTGATCGGGCTGGGCGTGTTGCTGCCAACGATCTTTCTGGCGCTGGCCGCCTCGGTGCGGCATGCCGGCATCGTGCGCAGCGATGCGGCGCAACGGCTGTCGCTGCTGCTCTCGCTGCTGGCGGCGTTCGCGCTGTTCGGCGAACAGATCACCGAACTCAAGGGGATCGGTATCGCACTCGGCTTGCTGGCCCTGCTGTGCATGGTCTGGCGCAGCGGGCAGGGCACGGCGGAACGCGGCGTTGCCGGCTGGCTGTATCCGCTGCTGGTGTTCGCTGGCTTCGGCGCGATCGACATCCTGTTCAAGCGCGTGGCGCTGGCCGGCGTGCCGCTGGGCGCGTCACTGCAGGCGATGTTCGCGCTGGCCTTGCTGGTTGCGTTCGCGTTGCAGTTATGGCGTCGCTCGCAAGGGCACACCCGCTTCACCGCGCGCAGTGCGCTGGCGGGTGTCGCGCTGGGGCTGGCCAACTTCGGCAACATCCTGTTCTACCTGCGCGGCCATCGTGCGTTGCCGCAGCATCCGGCGCTGGTGTTTGCCAGCATGAATATCGGCGTGGTGGCACTTGGTGCGCTGGTCGGCATGCTGGTCTTTCGCGAGCGGCTCAGCCGGCTGAACCTCGCTGGCGTGGCGCTGGCGCTGCTGGCGATCGTGCTGATCGCCACCGCCTAGCAGGCTGTTGAAAACAGCGTGCCAATGCGATCCACGGATGGATCGCTCGCGAATCAATCATCCAAATGATTGATTCGCCGGAGCCGAGTCCGGGCATGTACCGGACTCGGCGAGTTGGAGAAGGGCAGTACAGCCCTTTTCCAACAATCGGCTAAATCTCGGTGGCAGTGACTTCCGGGAGATGAAACGGCATCCCATCGGTGCCAGTGTGCAGCACTGCCGGCGCGGCCGCGCCGTGGCAACCAAGGATCATTCCATGCGCAAACTCCCACTCGCCGCGCTGCTTGCTGCGTTGCTGCTCAGTACCGCCGCCGTCGCCGCCGACAAGAAAGACGACAAGGCCAAATCCGACGGCAAACCCGATGCGACCCTGGTGCAGCCGCAGACCTCCGACAGCGAAGGCTCGGTGTCGGTCGAAGGCCATCGCATCGACTACAAGGCGGTGGCCGGCACCCTGATCCTGCACGGCAGCGGCGACAAGGAGGACGAGCCGCAGGTGAGCATGTTCTACGTCGCCTATTTCAAGAATGGCGCCGACGCAGGCAAGCGGCCGATCACCTTCATTTACAACGGTGGGCCCGGTTCGGCCACGGTGTGGCTGCACATGGGCGCGTTCGGGCCGAAGCGCGTGGTCACTGCCGACGACAGCCACACGCCGGCCGCGCCGTATGGCCTGGTCAACAACGACTACAGCCTGCTCGATGCGTCCGACGTGGTGTTCATCGATGCGCCCGGCGCCGGTTTCAGCCGGCTGATCGCGAACGACGAGGACAAGTCCAAGCGCGACGAGCAGATGAAGGATCGGCGCAAGGCGATCTACGGCGTCGACGGCGACGGCCACGCGTTCGCCCAGTTCATCACCCGGTTCTTGTCCAAGTACGGGCGCTGGAATTCGCCGAAGTACCTGTTCGGCGAAAGCTACGGCACCACCCGCTCGGCGGTGCTGGCGAACATCCTGGAGAACGAGAACAGCGTCGATCTGAACGGCGTGATCCTGCTCTCGCAGATCCTCAGTTTCGACACCAGCATCGACGGGCCGGAGTTCAATCCGGGCATCGACCTGCCGTACGAACTGGCGCTGCCCACGTTCGCGGCCACCGCGTTTTACCACCACAAGCTGCCACAGCAGCCGGCGGCGCTGGAGCCGTTCCTCGAAGAAGTGAAGAAGTACGCACTGGGCGATTACGCGCAGGCCTTGATGGCCGGCTCGCGGCTCGGCGACGCGCAGAAACAGGCGGTGGCCGAGAAGCTGCATCAGTACACCGGCCTGCCGGTGGCGTATCTGCTGAAGGCGAACCTGCGCGTCAGCGGCGGCATGTTCGAGCAGCAGCTGCAGAACGATGGCGACATCACCACCGGTCGGCTCGACAGCCGCTTCTCCGGCCCGGCGATCGATCCGCTGAACAAGGGCTCCGACTATGACCCGCAGTCGTCGGCGATCAGTTCGGCCTATGTCGCTGCGTTCAACGACTACGTGCGGCGTGAGCTGAAATTCGGCAAAGGTCGGCAGTACCGGCTGTTTGCCGACATCGACCACTGGGATTTCTCGCACAAGGCGCCGGGCGTGCAGGGCGAGGCGCTGCAATCCTCGACCAATGTGATGCCGGACCTGGCCACCGCGATGAAGACCAATCCGAATCTCAAGGTCTATTTGAACGGCGGTTATTACGACCTGGCCACGCCGTTCTTCGCCGCCGACTACGAGATGCACCATCTGCCGATCCCGGCCAGCCTCGAGGGCAACATCAGCTATTCGTGGTATCCGTCCGGCCACATGGTGTACGCGCACGAAGCGTCGTTGAAGCAGCTGCACGACAACGTCGCCCGCTTCATCGGGCAGACCGACAACGTCAAACACTAGGCGGGTTTGCCGCCCGGGCGCTCAGCGCTTGGGCGGCGCGCTATGCCGCGGCGCGGTCGAGCCGCGCACCACCAGCTCCGGACTGAAGCCTTCGTTGGCGCTGCTGACCGGCTCGCCGTTGGCGGCACGTTGCAGGTCGCCGATCAGCCGCTGCGCCGCGTGCCGCGCGATTTCCTCGGTAGCCTGGCGCGCGGTGGTCAGCGCGGGCCACGATTGCTTGGAGAACGGACTGTCCTCGAAGCCGGCGATCGACAATTCGTACGGCACGTTGATGCCGTCCGAGTGCGCCGCCGCCAGCACGCCGGCAGCGATCTCGTCGTTCGAACCGAAGATCGCGCTGGGTCTGTCTTTCAGCGCCAGCAACTTGCGTGCGCCGCGGAAGCCGTCGTCGAAGGTGTAGTCGCCGGGCACGATCAGCTTGCGGTCGAGCGCGATGCCATAATCCTTCAGCGCGTCCTCGTAACCCTGGTAGCGCTCCGGGCTGGAACGATGCTCGCGTCCGCCCCACAGGAAACCGATGCGCTGGTGGCCGAGCTGGATCAGGTGTTCGGTAATCGCGTAGGCGGCGTCGCGATCGTCCACGTAGACACACGGCGAGCCATCCTGCGGATCCTTGCGCGCCGAGATGATCCGGATGAACGGGATCTTCGCCTCGCTCAATGCGCGTATCAGTGCCGGCTGTTCGGACATCGGCGGCGCCAGTACCAGCCCGGCCAGGCGCGAGCGGCGCACCAGTTCGCGCAGCTCGTCGGCCAGTTTCGGCGAGGACGAGTCGCAGGGATGGATCTGCAGGCCGAAGCCGCTGCTGCGGCACACCGACAGCACGCCGCGCTGCAGGTTGATGATGTAGTGCGCGTTCGGGTTGTCGTAGACCAGACCGATCGCGTAGGCACGGGTGCTGCGCAGGCTGCGCGCGGATGGATCGGGCTGGTAGCCGAGCGCATCGATCTCGCGCTGCACCTTCTCGCGCGTGCGGGCATGCACCGAAGGCTCATTGTTGATCACGCGCGAAACGGTCTTCAGCGAGACACCCGCGCGTTCGGCTACATCCTTGATGGTGGCGCTGCGCAACCGCTGAACCTCTGCATCGTGATGGATGGTGCCGTCGCGCCATCGCGCCGACCACGTCGCGCAAGAGTGCGCGACATTGCCCGCATCCTAACTTATGGCCATGCCCGGCGCGATGCGTGACTCATGCGCCGGACGCCTGGCCGGCGCGGTGACCAACCAGTCCGTAGTACAGGATGTACAGGTAACACGGCACCATCAACAGCGCGAACGCGAGCTGGAAGTCGATGTGCTGTTTCAGGTGCACGAACAGCTGCGGCACCACCGCACCGCCGGCGATACCCATGATCAGCAGAGCCGATCCACGCTCGGTATGGCTGCCCAGCCCCTTGATCGCCAGCGGAAAAATCGCCGGCCACATCATCGCGTTGGCGAAACCCAGCGCCGCGACGAACAGCACCGAGCTGTATCCGCTGGTCGCAAACGCGCCCAGCGTGAACAGCACGCCGAGCACGGCGGAGACCGCCAGATAGCGCTGCTGCGAGATGAAGCGTGGAATCAGCAGCAGCCCGGCCACGTAGCCGAGCAGCATCGCGCCCAGCGTGAACGAGGTGAAGAAGCGCGTCTGTTCCAGCGGCAGGTGGAAGCTGGCGCCATAGGTGCCGATCGCGTCGCCGGCCATCACTTCGACACCGACGTACAGGAACAGGCACAGCACGCCGAGCCACAAATGCGGAAAGCTGAAGATGCTGCCGTCCTTGTGGCCGATCGCCCGCTCACTGTTCGCGCCGGCCGGCTTGATCTCCGGTAGCGACGAGCGCGCGATCCAGATCGCCAGCAGCACCAGCAACCCGGCCATCACCATGTACGGAAGATGCACCTTGCCGGCAAAGGCGTTGAGCAGGGCCTCGCGCGCTTCCGGCGTCGGCGCCGACTCGACCTGCTGGCCGAAGGTGCTGATACCGCTGAGCACCAGTGCGCCGAAGGCGAACGGTGCGATCGCGCCAGCCAGTTTGTTGCAAATGCCCATGAACGCGATGCGCTGTGCCGCGCTGTCGATCGGGCCGAGGATGCTGATGTATGGATTGGAGGCGGTCTGCAGCAGCGACAGGCCGGCGCCGATCACGAACAACCCGGTCAGCGCACCCGGATACATCCGCATGGTGGTGAACTGACCAAACAGTGTCGCGCCGATCGCCATCACGAACAGGCCCAGTGCCATGCCTTTCTTCATGCCGGTGCGACGCAATACGGCCGACGACGGCAGTGCCAGGAAGAAGTACGACAGGTAAAACGCCATCGGCACTAGGAACGCATTCACATCGTCGAGGTTGAAGGCCAGTTTGACGAAGGTGATCAGCGGCCCGTTGAGCCAGGTCACGAAGCCGAAGATGAAAAACAGCAGGCCGATGATCAGCATCGGGCCCAGGTTGGTGCGTTCGGACGGCGCCGCCGCCAGCGTGGTTGCCATGGTCTCTTCTCCCCGGAGTCCGACCGTACCGCACCGGTCGAATGACCGGGACAGACAGGAATGTCTCTTTAATCGCCGGAAAGTGCAACGTTGTCAATTAATGCCTGGCAGAGATTGTCTGGCCGGTAGCCTGATCGGGCCATTCAGACAGCCATATCGGGACGTTTGTGCGGCGCTGCGGCATGTGGCCAAGGAAACGCCTGGGTCATGTGAAACAGGCTGTAACAAGCCATTTTCTGTGCCAGTTAAGGTGGTTTATCGGAGTGTTACCACAGCTATGTTGCGGCGCCATATCGAATGTTCCGGAAATTGTCATCAGTCATGTTGACAACGTTGTCATTTTGACAGCAGACTCCGCCGGAATCAGGCCAAAGCCCGATCGGCAGCGAGCCATCGCGTACCGATCAGGGCGTTGCCGGCCACGGGGAGAGTGGAGTGGGGGAAGTCGCCAACCAGCGTCATGCAGCAGAACCGTCGGCGACGGCGCTGGCCGCTGCGTCGGGTTTCAGCGAGGCGTTCCTGGCCACCGACGTCGGCGGTACGCACGCGCGCATCGGGCTGGTCGTCGGCAACGCGGTCGGCAAGCGTCCGGTCAACGTGCTGCACTATCACCGCTACAGCTGCGCCGACTGGACCAGCCTCACCGCGATGCTGCAGGACTTTGTCGAACAGCTGGCCGGCACGCCGTACGCGGCGGTGCAGGGCAAGCTCCGCCATTGCGCGGTGGCTTGCGCCGGCTACGTGCTGGACGACGCGATCATCAACGACAACCTGCCGTGGCCGGTGTCGATCCGCGAGATCCGCGACGGGCTCGGCATACAGCGGCTGGCGGTTATCAACGATTTCGAGGCGCTCGCCTACGCCACCCAGTTCATCGATGCGGACGAGATCCAGCCGATCATCGAAGCCGCCCAGCCGGCGGCGTCCGGGCCGGTGCTGGTGATGGGCCCGGGCACGGGGCTGGGTTCGGCCGTGCTGTTGCCGGGCCAGCCGCGGGCGCAGGTGCTGGCCACCGAAGCCGGCCAGATTTCGCTGGCACCGGGCAACGAGCGCGAGATCGAGATCCTGCGCCTGTTCCGTCGCGATCGCCCGCACGTGTCGTTCGAGGATGCGCTGTCCGGTCCGGGCCTGCTCAAGCTCTATCGCGCGCTGTGCGAATTGCGCGCCAGTCCGGCGCGACTGCTGACGCCGGCGGAGATCACCGGTGCCGCACTGGCCGGCAATGATGCGGCGGCGATCGAGGCGCTGGAAGTGTTCTGCGGTCTGCTTGGCAGCTTCGTCGGCGACCTGGTGCTGCTGTACGGTGCCCGCGGCGGCGTCTATCTGGCCGGCGGGATCCTGCCGCAGATCCAGTCGTTCCTGCTGGCCAGCAGCTTCACCGAACGCTACTTCAACAAGGGCGTGATGCGCGCCTATCTGCAACAGGTTCCGGTACGACTGATCGAGCACGGCCAGCTTGGTGTCATTGGCGCCGCAGGCTGGTTTCTGGATGAGCGGCAGGGAGTGTGAGATGACTGCCATCCAGTGACACGGCGCCAAGCCAGCCACAACACAAGTCCATGACCGCGCCACGCCGGTCCTGATTTCGAGCCAGCCTCTGAGGGGAGGACATCATGAATTACCGCAAGACTCTATTAGCCGCCAGCATCATCACCAGCCTGTGCGTATCCGGCGCGATCTATGCGCAGGACAACACGCAGTCCACTTCGACCGACCAGGCCAGCAGCCAGCCGACCAAAAAGAATGCCAAGCAACTGGGCACGGTCATGGTTACCGGCATTCGTGACAGCGAGGCGGAATCGCTGGCGCTGAAGAAGGATGCCGCTTCGCATATCGAGGTCGTCACTGCCGAAGACATCGGCAAGCTGCCGGCCAAGAACGTGGCCGACACGTTGCAGCGACTGCCGGGCGTCAACATCAGCTCCGCCAGCGCGAGCGAAGGTGGCTTCGACGAAAATGATCGCGTGAGCCTGCGCGGTACCAACCCCAGCATGACCCAGACCTTGGTCAACGGGCATACCGTAGGCACCGGCGACTGGTTCGTGCTGAGCCAGGTCACCACGGTGGGCCGCAGCGTCAGCTACAGCCTGCTGCCTGCGGAAATCGTCAACGAGGTCGTGGTGCACAAGACCTCCGAGGCCAGGATCCAGGAGGGCGGTGCGGCGGGTTCGGTGGACATCATCACGCGCAAGCCGCTGGAGTTCGCCAAGAACGTCACCGCCGAAGGTTCGATCGGCGGCGTATACGCGGATCTGCCGGGCAATACCAAGCCGCAGTTCAGCGGTCTGTTCAACTGGAAGAACGATGCCAACAACTTCGGCGTGATGGTGCAGGCTTTCTACGAGAAGCGCAGCCTGCAGCGTAACGGTCAGGAGCTGGTCGGTGGCTACAACCAGATCGGCGCGACCGACGCGGTCGCCGTGGCCCATCCCGATCTGGCCGGCGTCTACTACCCGCAGGAAATCGGCGCCACGCTGTTCACCCAGACGCGCACGCGCAAGGGTGGAACCATTGACGTGGAGTTCAAGCCTACCGACAACCTGACCCTGAACCTCGACGCCTTTTACACCAAGCTCAAGGCTGACAATTACAACCGCAACTACATGTTGTGGACCAGCCAGTTCATCAACCAGGGCGGGCTGCAGCCGGGCTATACCGTGAAGAACGGCGTGCTCACCAATGCGTCGTTCGGTCAGGTCGCCGGCAACACCAATCCCTCCATCGTCTACGACCAGATCTCGCGTCCGGGTGCGGCCTCCAGTTCCGGCTATGTGACGCTCGACGCCGATTGGCATGCCACCCAGCAGCTCAGCTTCAAGGGCCAGGTCGGCACCACCGAGGGCAAGGGCTCCAGCCCGACGCAGAACGTGCTCGAACTCGGCGCCAATGCCGGCGCACCTGCCAGCTGGAACATCAATGGTGCCGGCAAGCCCACCGACTGGTCGGTGGGCGGATCCAACAGCACGCCTTCCGGCATTCTGCCGTCGGCTGGCTGGATCTTCGGCGGTCAGGGCATCAACACCAAGGACAAGGAAAACTGGGGTCAGCTCGATGGTGAGTTCGACTTCGATGACGGTTCGCTCTCGTCGCTGGAATTCGGCGTGCGCTATGCCAATCACACCCGTGAAAATCCGTTCGAGGTCGCACAAGGCCCGGCCGGCGACTGGACCAACCTGGCCAACTACCCGACCAGCTGGTCCAACTACCCGAGTGATCTGGGCAGCAGCCTGGGCGGCTCGTTCCCCAGCAACATCTGGTACTACTCGCCGGCCCAGCTGGCCGCGTTCGATGCGAAGTTCACCAATCGCAACCCGGTGACCCGCTTCTATTTCAACGACGTCTACAAGGTCAACGAAAAGGACAGCGCCGCCTACGTGCAGGCGAATTTCGGCGGTGATGGCTGGAGCGGCAACTTCGGTGTGCGCTACGTCAAGACCAAGCAGGACATCGGCTACACCAGCACCAACCCCGATCCGAGCGCGACCACGTCCACCGGCCCGATCGTCGGCTCGGCGTTCGGCAACTACTACTGGAACACGTACAAGAACAGCTACGACCACTTCCTGCCCAGCGCCAACCTCAAGTTCGACATCACCGACGAACTGGTGGCACGCTTCGCCGCGTCGCAGACCATGACCCGACCGGACTACTCCGCGCTGGCCGGCTTCGTGTCGCTCAACGATCTGACCCTCGCCGGCAGCGGCGGCAATCCGAAACTCAAGCCGCTGATCTCGAGCAACTTCGACGCTGCGATGGAATGGTATTTCGCGCCACGCGGCCTGTTGTCCGCAGGCGTGTACATGATGAATCTGAAGGACTACGTCAACTTCAGCAACGAGTTCCAGACCTACAAGAACATCCAGGCCAGCACCCTCGCCGGAACGGATGTCTTCAGTACCTACACGGTGAGCGTGCCATCCAACACCAATGGCAAGGTCAAGGGCGTCGAGCTCAACTACATCCAGCCGATCGGCAAGAACTTCGGCGTATCCGCGAACTACACCTACGCCAACGGCAGTGCCACGGACAACAAGCCGCTGCAGGGCACGTCGAAGACGACCGCCAACGCGTCCGCCTTCTTCGAAAACGACCGCTTCAATGCCCGCGTGAGCTACACCTATCGCTCATCCTTCTATGCCGGTGTGGCCCGTGCGGACACGTTCTACCAGGCGGGTGTGGGCAATCTCGCGGCATCGTTCGGCTACACCATCAACCAATGGTTGTCCCTGTCGCTCGACGCGATGAACCTCAACAACCCCAAGCTGAGCTACTACACAAAGACCGCCGCGATCGGCAAGCAGCCGTATTACTTCTACGACAACGGTCGCCAGTACTACGTCAACCTCCGCTTCAAGTTCTGACCCGTTTCATCCCGACGCGAGCCATGGACGGCTGCGCACTCTCCCCTTCCGGGCCCGAGCAACCGTTTTCGGGCCCGATTTTTTGAAGTCACCATGGTCATGCCATGCATGGCATCCTGCGACGCTTGCGACGGAGATTGCCGATGACACGCCGTTTGTTCTCGCTGTTCTGCGGATGCCTGTTTGCCGGTGCGGCCCTGGCCGCGACACCGGCTGCCGTTCCGCAAGCTGCAGCAGGAAATACGATTTCACTGATTCCATTGCCGGCGCAGCTCACGGTTGCCGACGGCAAGTTCAATGTCGATTCGCACACGCCGATCGTGGTCGCCGATCATGCAGGGTCGACCCTGCGTACGGCGCACTATCTGGCCGAGTTGATCGCACGTACACGCGGGCTGCATCTGCCGGTGCAGCAAGGCGCTGCAAAAGCGTCTGCGGTCGTGTTGCTGCGCGACCCGCACGCGCCGGTGGCGAACCGCGAAGGTTATGCGCTTGATGTCACGCCGCAAGGCATCCGCATCACCGCACGCGATGACGCCGGACTGTTTTACGGCGCAGTGACGCTGTGGCAGCTGCTCACACCGGACGCACAACATGGCGCGGTGCAGGTGCCGGCGGTGCAGATCCGCGACCAGCCGCGTTTCACCTGGCGCGGCCTGATGCTTGATTCGGCACGGCACTTCCAGTCGGTAGCCGAGATCGAGCAGTTGCTGAACCAGATGGCCGAGCACAAGCTCAACGTCTTCCATTGGCACCTCACCGACGATCAGGGCTGGCGCATCCAGATCAAGCGCTATCCTGAACTCACCCGCATCGGCGCGTGGCGCACGCCCCCCGATGCCGGGCACGATGGCGAGCCGCAACGCTACGGTGGCTTTTACACGCAGGACGAGATCCGCCACATCGTCGCCTATGCCGCCGCACGTCAGATCACGGTGGTGCCGGAGATCGACATGCCAGGTCATGCGCAAGCGGTGGTGGCTGCGTATCCGCAGTTCGGCGTCACCGGCCAGCGTCCGCCGGTGTCGGTCGACTGGGGTGTCAATCCGTACCTCTACAACGTCGACGACGCCACCTTCCAGTTCATCACCAACGTGCTCGACGAAGTGATGGCGCTGTTCCCGTCGAAGTACATCCACGTCGGTGGCGACGAGGCGGTCAAGGACCAGTGGCAGGCCGCGCCCGCGGTGCAGGCGAAGATGCATGCGCTCGGTCTGAAGGACGAGGATGCACTGCAGGGCTGGCTGATCGATCGCGTCGGCAAGTACCTCGATGCGCATGGGCGTCGCCTGATCGGCTGGGACGAGATCCTCGACGGGGGCGTGCCAGCCGATGCCACGGTGATGTCGTGGCGCGGCGCGAAGGGCGCAATCAAGGCGGCACAGGACGGCCACGACGTGGTGTTGTCGCCGGCGCCGGACTTGTATCTCGACCAGCTGCAAAGCGACCGCGCCGACGAAACCGCCGGACGCATCCCGGTGCGTGATCTCGCCAGCGTGTATGCGTTCGAGCCGGTGCCGAAGGAACTTGATGCGGCACAGGCACAGCATGTGCTGGGCGCGCAGGCGAACGCATGGACCGAGCACATGCCGACGATGAAACACGTCGAGCATGCGGCGTTTCCACGTCTCGCGGCACTGAGCGAGGTGGACTGGTCGCCGGCGGCAGCGCGCGACTGGAGCAGCTTCACTAACCGGCTGCCGGCACAGTTCGCGCGTTACCGCGCGCAAGGCATCGCCTATGCCGACAGCGCGTTTGCGCCAGACATCGTGTTGGACCGCAACACCGCGCTGACCAGCGGCACGGCGCAGGTCAGTCTGTCCAATCAGGCCGCCAGCGGCGTTCTGCGCTACACGCTGGATGGGGGCGTGCCGGGGCGTGATTCGCCGGAGTATCACGCGCCCTTTGCAGTGAAGTTGCCGGTCACGGTGCGCGCGATGACGCTTGCCGCCGACGGCAGTGTGCTGGCTGCACCGCGCGAACGCGTGCTGTCGCGAGCGAATCTATTGAGCCTCAATGGCAATGAGATGCCGAACTGTCCCGGCAGCGATTTCCGTCTGCGCGTACAGCCGCTGCCCGATGCCACGTCGCTGGCGCCGGTGTACAGCATCAACGTGTTCAACACCTGCCAGCTGTATCCGGCGACACCGATGGACGGTCTGACGTCGATCCATGTCGATGCCGTGCGGCTCGAGCGCAACTTCGCACTCGCGCACGAGCAGAAGCTGGTGGTGTCGCGTCCGCACGCCACGCCGTTCGGCGAGCTGGTGGTGCATCTCGATCAATGCGATGGGCCGGTACTGGCCAGCATGCCGTTGCCGGATCCAGCGCACAGCGCGCGTCGCTTCATGCTCGACGCAAAGTTGCCTTCGCAGCATGGCGAACACGCGTTGTGCCTGATCTACACCGCGCCCACTGATGGCCCACTGTATGCGCTGGATCGTGTGGCGCTCGCGCCATGAGTCCCGATATGCGAGCGGGCTCCATGGCTCCCTCCCCTGCTTGTCCCAAAGGGACTTCCTTCGGTCGCAGGGGAGGGTTTGGGAGGGGTGAAGCTTTACCGCAAGGTCGCACCCCCTCCCAACCTCCCCCTGCAAGCAGGTGGAGGAGCAACGCGAGAGCGCGACGTTGAAACGGCTCGCCTCGCTCGACGCACTGCGCGGCTGCACCGTGGCGGCGATGCTGCTGGTCAACGATCCGGGCGACTGGGATCACGTCTACCGGCCGCTCGATCACGCGATGTGGAACGGCTGCACGCCGACCGATCTGATATTTCCATTCTTCCTGTTCGTGGTCGGCGTGTCGGTGGCGCTGGCGATCCTGCCACGGCGGGAGCAGGGTGCCGAACGCGCCTCGCTGATGCGTACCGCGTTGACGCGCGCAGTGCGCATCGTCGGCCTCGGCGTGCTGATCAATGTGCTGGCGTGGTGGTGGATGCCTGGTGCGCACCTGCGCTTTCCCGGCGTATTGCAGCGGATCGGTGTGTGCTACGCCGGGGTGGCGCTGTTCGCGCTCTACACCCGGCCGCGCACGCAATGGGCCGCGATCGCGGTACTGCTGCTTGGCTACTGGGGGTTGCTCGCGCTGGGCGGATCGCTGGAGCCATGGACGAACATCGTCAGCCGCACCGATACCGCCGTGTTCGGCCGCTTTGTCTATCTGATCGACCCGGCCACCGGACGCGGCCACGATCCGGAAGGCTTGCTCGGCACGCTGCCATCGCTGGCCACCGCCTTGCTCGGTCTGCGCGCGGGTTGCTGGTTGCGCGCGGGCAAGCTCAGGGCACTGCTGATCGGCGCCATGCTGTCGTTGCTGCTGGGCGCGCTGTGGTCATTGTGGTTGCCGTTCAACAAGAACCTGTGGACGCCCTCGTTCGTATTGTGGACGGCCGGTTGGGCCGCGCTGGCATTGCTGGGATTTCACCTGCTGATCGACCGGCGCGGCTGGCCGGCGTGGGGGCGGCGCTTCGGGGTCAATGCGATCGCCGCGTATGCCGGTTCCGAGCTGATGCAGATCCTGCTGCCGGGACTGGGACAGGACTGGCTGTATCAACATCTGTTTGCCGGCTGGATGATGCCGCGGTTCGGTCCCTACATCCCCTCGCTGGCCTTCGCGGTGGTGTTCGTGACGGTGTGGTGGCTGATCGTGCTGGCGCTGGATCGCCGGCGCATTTACCTGAAACTCTAGTCCCGACCGCGCTACTGGCTTTTCTGTGGGAGCGGCTTCAGCCGCGATGCTTCTGGCGGCGATGCCGCCGCACCATCAAAAGCGTCGCGACTGAAGTCGCTCCCACCGATGATGTCGTCGTGCTTCGCGATGCTGGCGGTTAGCGGCCGCCGCGTGCAGCTGCCGCGGCCTCCGGCAGTGATGGTGGGTAGCGCAGCAAGGTGTGTTTCGCCAGCTGGGTATCGGCGGCGGACAGCTCGATCAGCGGCGTGAGCTTGCCGCCGATCAGCGCGGCGATCGCGGCGCCGTCGCGATACAGCACGCGCGAGCCGGTCAGCGCCGGCACCTTGTCGCCGACCAGCACGGTGCCGACCAAGTTCAGTGGATCACTGCCGCTGAGGCAGACCAGTTCGCCATCGTCGGTACGCTGACGCACTGCGCGCAGCGGCGCGATCGCCTCAGGCAGCGCGAACTGTTCGCCGACCAGACCCTCGACGAAGCGCCCGCCGCGGATCTCGCCGCGCGCTTCCAGTCGGTGATAGACGCGCAGCAGTTCGCGCCACGACGGCAGCCATGGCGCCTCGCGCTCCAGCAGCTTCCAGAACACTACGCCGTATCGACGCAGCAGGGTACGGGCGATGTGTTCCGTTTCAATCGAATCAGCTCGGCGCGAAGCGCCACGTTCGCCTCCTCTCCCTGTCGGGGAAAGGATTGAGGTGAGGGGCTGCTCTTGCCGCGGGCCTGCATTCAATTTCCTCGCGAGCACCAGCCCCTCATCTGTCCTGCCGGACATCTTCTCCCCGAGGAGGAGAAGAGATTGGGTGCGCGCCAGCGACCAGCGACCCGCATCCTCGATGCCGCCGAACTGATGCCGCCGCAATCGCCGATGCCGTCCGCCATCACGCTTTGCCGCCGGCAGCAGCAGCGCGCGCAGGCCGGCGAAGCTGTCGGCGCTGACCCGACCGGCGGCGACCAGTTCGCCAAGCGCATCCTCCAGTTCGGTGCGCAGCAATCGGGTGGCATCAAGCAGCTCGTCGAAGAACAGGGCGCCCTGTTCGCGCAGCGCATCGGTCACGGCCTGTGCGCGCGACGACAGCAGGATCTCCTGCGAATCATCGCCTGCAGCAATGGACGTCCAGACGGCCATGTCGCGTCGCGGCAGCAGCACGATCGGCGTGCTGCGTACCGGTCCGCCGCCACCACCGCCGCCCGTGCGCAGACGCGCCCAGCTGATCCGCCCGGCACGACACAGTTCGTCCAGCCAGCCGATCGAGTAGTCGTCGATGCGTGCCGTCAGGATCTCCGATTCCCACGCGCCGGCCGCCGCCTCGTAGCCTTCCAGCTGTGCCAGGGTGGCGACCAAAGCATCCGGCCCGCTCAGTCGGGTCGCCACCGACACATGCTGCCAGTCGAACAGGAATTGCATCAGCGCGCGTCGGCTGACCGGCTCGATCTCGCGGCGCAGGCGGCCGAGGGTATAACGGTGGATGCGTGCCAGCAGGTGCCGCTCGCACCATTCGGTGTCGGTCGCATCGGCGGTGAAGTGACCCTGCATCACATAGCCTTCGGACTGCAGCCGGGTCAGCGCGAGTTCGATCTCGCCGGCCTCGACGGACATCGACTTGGCCAACGCTGCCACGGTGACCGGACCGAGGCCGCCGAGGCGATGGCGAACCAGTTCCATCAGCGCGTCTTCGCGTGACCAGATTTGCGCGGTGTATTCGGCGGGCGTGGCGATCTCTGGCTGCATTGGTGCCGCCGGATGCAGCGCTTGCCATAGCGGCAGCTTCTCGGCGGAGGTCCAGACCATCGGTGAAGTAGTGGAGGCAGGCAGTAGTTGCGTCGCGCGCTGCGCTTTGGCCAGTGCCTGCAGTCGCTCGCTCCAGCCGTGATTGGCGTTGACTTGTGCTGCGGTGACAAAGCCAAGCAAGGTCAGCGCCTCATGCATCTCGTCGGCATCGCGAACCTGCGGCCACGCCTCCTCGCGCACGGCCGCGATCGCGTCGGGATCGAGCCGGCCCAGGTCATCAGCGCTGTCGGCCTCGTTCCAGCGGCGCGTCTGCACGGCCTGGGTGCGGCGTTCCTCCAGCGGTGCATCGTCGAGAAAGGCGTAAGGCGCCGCGTTCAAGACTTCGCCAGCAAGCGGGCTGGGTGTAGTGAGATCGCGCGCCACGATGGTGATCTCGCCATTCTCGAGTTTGCGCAGAATGGCGAGCAGCCCATCGACGTCCATCGCCTCGCGCAGGCAGTCGTGCATGGTCTGGTTGACCAGCGGGTGATCGGGCACCTCGCGCTCGCCCACGATGTTTTCCAGGCAGGCGACCTGATCGGGAAACACCGCGGCAAGTAGGTCCTCGCTCTTCATCCGCTGCAACGGCGGTGGCGTCTTCTTGCCACCGGTGAAGCGCGGCAGCGCCAGCGCGGTCACCGCATTCCAGCGCCAGCGCGCGGGGAACAGCGGGGCGTCGAGCAGGGCCTGTACCAGCACGTGTTCGGCGGTGTTGGAGTGCAGGTAGTGCGCCACTTCCTCCAGCGGGAAACTGTGGCTGGTCGACAGCGACAGCACGATCGCATCCTCGGTCGCCGCCGCCTGCAACTCGAAGTTGAACTGGCGACAGAAGCGCTTGCGCAGGGCCAGCCCCCAGGCGCGATTGATGCGGCTGCCCCAAGGCGTGTGGATCACCAGCTGGGTGCCGCCGGACTCGTCGAAGAAGCGTTCCAGCACCAGCGTGTGCTGGCTCGGCAACACGCCAAGCGCGGCTTTTGCACGGGCCAGGTAATCGGCCAGTTGCTGCGCGGCGGCCTCGTCCAGACCGAGTTGACCACGCAGCCAAGCGATCGCCGCAGGCACGCCTCCGGCATCCAGCTGCCCGGAAATTTCGTCGCGCAAACGCGACACGCCGAATGACAGTTCGTTACTGCGCCCTGGCGCCTCGCCCAGCCAGAACGGAATGCTCGGCGGCGCGCCATGCGCGTCCTCCACGCGCAGGCGGTCGCGCTCGACGCGCTGGATGCGGTAGCTGGTGTTGCCGAGCTGGAAGATGTCGCCCGCCATGCTTTCGACCGCGAAATCTTCGTTCACCGTGCCGACGATGATTGCCTGCGGTTCCAGCACCACCTTGTAGTCGGCGGTGTCGGGAATGGTGCCGCCGGAAGTCAGCGCGGTGAGCCTCGCGCCACGACGCGCGCGCAACTGTCCATGCACCGCATCGCGATGGATGTACGCCGCGCGTGCGCCGCGCCGGGTAGTGAAACCTTCGGCCAGCATGCGCACCACGGCGTCGAAATCGCTGCGCGCAAGATCGCGATACGGATACGCGCGGCGCACCAGCGCGTACAGCGCATCCTCGTTCCACTCGGTGCAGGCCACCTCGGCGACGATCTGCTGGGCCAGCACGTCGAGCGGCTGCGGCGGCAGGATCAGCGCGTCCAGTTCGCCGCGGCGCACGCAGTCGAGCAGGGCAGTACATTCGATCAGGTCGTCGCGCGTCGCTGGGAACAGTCGGGCCTTCGGCGTACCGCCGATGCTGTGACCGGAACGGCCGGCGCGCTGCAGAAACGCGGCGATCGAGCGTGGCGAGCCGAGCTGGCAGACCAGGTCCACCTCGCCGATGTCGATGCCCAGCTCCAGCGACGCGGTGGCCACCAGCACCGACAGTTCGCCGCGCTTGAGCCGCTGCTCGGCATCCAGCCGCTGCTCCTTGGCCAGGCTGCCGTGATGCGCCGCAACGTGCTCCTTGCCGAGCCGTTCGGACAGATGCCGTGCCGCGCGCTCGGCCATCCGCCGTGTGTTGACGAAGACCAATGTGGTGCGATGCATCTGCACCAGCTGGGCGAGGCGGTTGTAGACCAGCTCCCAGCAGTCGTTCGACATCACCGCTTCCAGCGGCACCGGCGGTACCTCGATCGCGAGGTCGCGTGGGCGGGTGTGGCCCACGTCGATGACGGTCGCGCTTCTGCTCCCTCCTCTGCCAGCAGGGGAGGGTTGGGGTGGGGTGCTCTTTGCTTCAAGAAGATCAAAAGCTTCACCTCCTCCCAACCTCCCCCGGCCAGCAGGGGGAGGAGCAAGAGCTGCGAGCGCGGCACTTTCTCCGGCGCCGACCAGAAAGTCGGCGATCGTTTCTATGGGCTTCTGCGTCGCCGACAGCCCGATCCGCAGCAACCGCCGCTGACACAACGATTCCAGCCGCTCCAGCGACAGCGCCAGATGCGAGCCGCGCTTGCTGCCAGCGATGGCGTGGATCTCATCCACGATCACCGTGCGCGTACCGGCCAGCATCGCGCGGCCGGAGTCCGAGCCGAGCAGCACATACAGCGACTCCGGCGTGGTCACCAGGATGTGCGGCGGCTGCTTGCGCAGCAGGTTGCGCTCCACTTGCGGCGTATCACCGGTGCGCACCGCGGTGCGGATCGCCACGTCGGGCAGGCCGAGTTTCTCCAGTTCGGCGCGGATGCCTTCCAGCGGCGCTTCGAGGTTGATGTGGATGTCGTTCGACAATGCCTTCAGCGGCGACACGTAGACCACCGTGGTGGCGTCGGCCAGCACGCCGCCATGCGCCACGCCTTCGCGCACCAGCGCGTCGATCGCGGCGAGGAATGCCGTCAGTGTCTTGCCCGAGCCAGTCGGCGCGGCGACCAGGGTGTGATTGCCGGCCCGGATCGACGGCCACGCCGCGGCTTGCGCCGCGGTCGGCGCCGGGAAGGCATGGCGAAACCAGGCGGCAACGGCCGGGTGGAAATCGTCCAGCGGGCAGGAATCCAGGCGCATCGGTGATTGTCCGTGCGGTGGCAAGAAAGAGTGCACCGGATCATATATGGGGCTTTTCTCAGATCCTGCAATCAGTCATGGAATCCGCCGCAAATGGCGGTGCAAGCGCCGTTGCGGCATGTCAATATTCACGCTCGGCCGGCGCAGGTCAGGGGCCCCGTTGGGGAATCCGGTGGCGGCCTTCATGCGAAGGACTCTCATGCACGATCTGGAAGTGATTCTGCGCAAGGCCGGCACCATGCGTCCGGCTTTCCGCCGGTTGGCCTTGCTTGCCCTCATCAGCCTGTGCGGCGTCACCGCGCAGGCCGCCAGCCTCGATCCGGCGGTGCTGCCGAAGATCCAGGCGGCCACGTTCGAAGTGGTGGCGGCCAAGCCGGTCAACGACCCGCTGACCTACGAGAAGCCGTTGCCACTGGAGCTGCTGCCGTTCCAGGAACGCAACGACAAGTACTACTCGATCGGCACCGCGTTCGCGCTGGGCAACAACCGTTATGTCACGGCGGCGCACGTGCTGCAGGTCGGCATTGACAGTCTGTGGGGCGAGCCGGCGCTGCGCGATGCCAGCGGTCATGTGTATGCCATAGACAAGATCGAGAAGTACTCGCTGCAGCAGGATTTCGTGGTGTTCACGCTGGCCGAGCAACCCGCCGCGGCGGTCGCGCTGGAGCTCAACACCAAGCCGGCCTTGAACGAGGTGGTGTACGCCGTCGGCAATGCGCTGGGCACCGGCGTGGTGATCCGCGATGGCCTGTACACCTCGGACACCCCGGAAGAACAGGACGGTCGCTGGAAATGGATGCGCTTCTCCGCGGCAGCCTCGCCCGGCAACAGCGGCGGCCCGCTGCTGGACAAGGATGGCAAGCTGATCGGCATCGTGCTGATGAAATCGGCTAACGAAAACCTCAACTACGCGCTGCCGATCAGCGAGGTGCTGAATGCGCCGGACAACCTGGCCGTGGCCGATACACGTGTCGCCTACAAGCTCGACCTGTTCGAGACACCCCAGAACGGCACCTTCAAAATGCAGTTCGCGCTGCCGCTGAGTCTCGGCGAGCTGTTCAGCAATTTCCGTTCGCGCTTCGACACCTATGAAGACGCGCAACAGAAGGCATTGCTGGCACGGGAGTCGGCCAACCTGTTTCCGAACGGGCAAGGCTCTGCGCGCCTGCTGCACCAGCAGGCGCAGCTCACCGGCTTTCCCACACTGATCGCGCGTGGCAGCAATGGCGAATGGGCGCGCGTGGGCGAGAGTTCGCAGCACTATGCGCTTGATGGCAACGGCTATGTGGATGTCGGCAGGGTCGGCAACAACGAACTGTTCCAGCTGCGTCGGCCCGATGGCATGGACGCTGCCGGTTTCTACGCCGACGCGAAGCTGCGCATGGATCTGGTGGTCAAGACCGGCATGTTCCAGCGCAACATCGCAGGCGAAAAAATCAAGGTGACCTCGCTCGGCAAGCCGATCTCCGAAACGTCGCATACCGACCACTGGCAACGGGTCTGGAACGTGGGCGTGTGGCCGTTGCCGTACGCCAACGCGTTGCTCGTGGTGTATTCACTGCCGGTACCGGACGGCAGCGTGATGCTGACACGGTTGACGCCGGCCGCCGGCGAACATGACACCAGGCTGGATCTGGATGAACTGAGCAGCTTCATCTATGTCACGTACGGCGGCACGCTCGCGCAGTGGAAGACCTTCCTCGCCGATCCCAGGCAGCTGCCGGCCGTGTTCAAGGACATCCACATCAACTTCGACTACGGCCATCGCTTCGACTACGCCTCGCAGCGGGTGGCCTTTGCGTACACGCCTGCGGTGCAGAAGATCACCCCGGACAACCTGCTCTGGCTCGGCTTCAAATTCTTCCTCGACAACGGCCATCCGGTGTGGGACGTGTCGGATATCAACATCTGGAAAACCACGACGTCCGACGACCACAATAACGTCAACGTCCAGCGTTATGACGTGCCGCCGGCGGGACTGGACGACGACCTGACCAGTCGTTGGAACAAGCTTTCGCAGCGCGAGTATCCCTACAATGGCGTCGCGCGCCAGGAGGCCGATCTCATGAAGATCAACGCCGTGGATGCTGCCGCTGGCGTCGCTTCGCCATCGGTGCTGTACACCGCGTTCTATGGTAGCGAGGGTGCCCACCCGCAAGCCGACATGAAGAGCAAGCTCGACCTGTTGATGAAGGACATGCAGGTCAAGGAGCATTGATCGACGTGCGCGAAAGGGGGGGGGGGCAGCGTGCCATGCCTCCTTTCGCAGCAATCGCAAGCGTGGCGACCCTGTACCGCGTGGATATCCGGCAATGGCAGGCGCAAGCCATGAAACAGCGAGGGGCATCGGTGCAGCAAGAGCATGAGGCAGACAGGCTGTCGGAAACGGCATGGCTGACCTTGGCTGACGGCCAGCCGCTGTTCCTGCGCGACTGGCCGGTGCCGCAGGCGCGTGCCGCGGTGCTGATCGTGCACGGGCTGGGCGAGCACAGCGGCCGTTATCAGCGGCTGGCGCAATGGTTCAATCAGCGCGGCTATGCGGTGCGCGGTTACGACCAGCGCGGCCACGGGCAGACGCCTGGCCAGCGCGGCGCGCTGCGCCATCGCGACGATCTGCTGGAGGATCTGGCCAGCGTCTACAACGACTACAGCAACGGACTGCCGCACGCGCCGCTGCTGCTCGGCCACAGCATGGGCGGTCTGGTAGCGGCGCGCGCCGTGCTGGACGGCCGCATCACGCCGCCGGCCTTGCTGCTGTCGTCGCCGGCGCTGCGCAGTTGGGAATCGCCGTGGCTGATCAGGCTGGCGCGGGTGCTGAGCCGGGTCGCGCCGAACCTGCCGCTGCGCAACGGGCTGGATCCCAACAAGCTCTCGCACGATCCGCAGGTGGCGGCCGGCTATCGCAGCGATCCGTTGCGGCATGGCTGGATCACGCCGCGGCTGGCCGACTTCATCTTCCACGACGGCGCGACGTGCATCGCCGATGCCGCCAGCCTGGCGCTGCCGACCTTGCTGCTGGTCGCCGACAGCGACGAACTGGTCGATCCGTCCGGCAGTCGTGCGTTTGCCAGGAAGGCTGCGTCGAGCGGGCAGCTGACCACGCGCTTTTTCTCGACGCTGTATCACGAGCTGTTCAACGAAGCCGAGCCGGGACGCAGCCAGGTGCTGATGCAGCTGGCCGACTGGCTGGGCCGGCGCGTGTGAATCATGCTGGCATCGATGGCGTGGGCGGCATCGCCTGCGCGCTGTCGTGCCGATGTGGTGATCCCGAAATCGGCGCGCCTCATTCACGCCTCGCTGTTGCCATGAATTGCAGCGATACTTTCGCGTAATCCTAGGGAGAGGGTTTCATGTCACGTTTGCCGATCGTGTGCTGTTCGCGCCGCGCCATGCTGCGCGCCTTCGTTTCTCTGTTGCTTTGCCTGTCCGTTGCCGCCTGTCATCGCGGCCATGACAGCGACAAGCCGGCCCTGCAAGGCGCGCCGGCCAGCAGCGCCTCGGCGCCGTCTGCGCCGGCGAACCGGAAGACCGCCTTCGCGCTGGTCTCGGCCAGTTCGGAAACCAGTGATTCGCGCACCGCACTGACCTTGCGCTTCAACGCCACGCTGGCCTCGGCGCAGGCATTCGACAGCCTGATCGCGGTCACCGGTCCGAACGGCGAAGTGGTCAGCGGCAGCTGGAGCCTCAAGGACGACGGCAAGACATTGAGTTTTCCGTTCGTACAGTCCAACACGCATTATGCGGTGCAACTGCAGGCCGGCGTACTGGCGGCCGATGGGCGCACGCTGGGCCATGTGGTGAAGCACGACGTGTATTCCGGCAACCTGCCGGCGGCGATCGGTTTTGCCTCGCACGGCAGCGTGCTCCCGGCGCGCGGCACCCGCGGTTTGCCGCTGGTGTCGATGAACGTGCATGACGCCGACGTGGAATTCTTCCGCGTGCACGACGATGCGTTGTCCGACCTGTTCTGCGCCTATCCGCGCAACGGCCATCGCGATACCTACGAGCTCGATCACGACGTCAGCAGCTACAACAACTGCGGTGAGGGCGATGACCGGCGCAGCCGGATACCGCTGACCCAGCTCGCCGATTCGGTCTACGCGAACCACTACACGCTGGGCGGCGACCCGAACGAGCGCACGGTGACCTACCTGCCGGTGCAGGACATCCGGCAGCTGGCCGAACCGGGCGTGTACGTGGCCGTGGTCAAGGCCGGCGGCACGTTCAAGGACGGCTACGACACCGCCACGTTTTTCGTCAGCGACCTCGGCCTGCATCTGCGCGTGTACCGCGACAATGTGCTGCTGCATGTCGCCTCGCTGCGCGATGGTTCGCCGGTCAACGCGGTGGACGTGGAGATCCGCGACGAGCAGGGCCGCACCACGCTCAAGGCCACTACCGGCGCCGACGGCAATGCGCTGATCGCGTACAAAATCAAGCCGTCCGACGTGCTGGTCGCGCGGCACGGCAAGGATGTCTCGGTGCTGCCGTTCAACCGTCCGGCGCTGGACGTCTCCAATTTCGACATCACCGGCCGCAAGCAGGCGCCGTTCGAGGTCTATGCATGGTCCGGCCGCGACCTGTATCGCCCCGGCGAGACGCTGAGCGCCTCGGCATTGTTGCGCGATTACGACGGTAAGCCGATGAAGGCACAGTCGCTGTTCGTGCGGGTCAAGCAGCCGGACGGTCGCACCCTGGTCGAGCAGCAGCTGCAGCCGCAGCAGCTCAATTACTTCGCGCTGAGCCAGGCGATCCCCGCCGACGCGCCGACCGGCCTGTGGCAGCTGGAGTTCCGTCTCGATCCGGCCAGCAAGGACACCGTGCAGGCGTTCCCGTTCCACGTCGAGGAGTTCCTGCCGGAGCGGCTCAAGGTCGAGCTGTCGAGTGCACAACAAAGGCTGGCGCCGACCGAGCCGCTCAAGCTGAAGGTCGCCTCCAGCTATCTGTACGGCGCGCCGGCCGATGGCAACCGCTTCACCGCGAAGTTGCTGGTGGCGCCCGAAGTACACCCACTGGCCAAGTTGGCGGACACGTTCTTCGGCGACCCCACGGTCGAGCTGCCGAAGAGCGCCGATGACGTGGTCGACGCCAAGCTCGATGCGAAAGGCGTGCTGGAGCAGGACGTGGCCTTGCCCGACGACGTCAAGCCGGTGGCACCGCTGGCAGTGACGCTTTCCGGCAGCGTGTACGAGAGCGGTGGCCGTGCGGTCACCCGGTTGCTCAAGCGCACGTACTGGCCGGCTGATGCGCTGGTCGGCGTGCGCCCGCTGTTCGATCCGAAGCAGGGCGCCGAGAGCGAGAGCCCGGTCGGCTTCGAGATCGTGCGCGCGAATGCCGATGGCCAGCTCGTGGCCGGCGCGCATCTGAAGGTGCGCCTGCAGCGCGAGCTGCGCGATTTCTACTGGCTGTATGAACGCGATGGCGGCTGGAAATCGGATGCGAACCAGCGTCTGCAGCTGATCGAGGAAAAGGACGTCGACGTGGCCGCCGGCAAGTCCAGCCATGTCGAGTTTCCGGTCGAGTGGGGCAGCTATCGGGTCGAGGTGTACGATCCGGCGACCAAGCTGACCACGGTGTTCCCGTTCTTCGCCGGTTACAGCTGGGACGACGAGAACCTCGGCAAGGAAGCGCGCCCGGACAAGGTCAAGCTGGCGCTGGACAAGGCCCGCTACCACGCCGGCGAGACGATGAAGGTCACCATGACCCCGCCGCACGACGGCCCTGGCGTGCTGCTGGTCGAATCCGATCATCTGCTCTACACCAGAAACATCGACGTCAAGGCCGGCGCCACCTTCGAGATCCCGGTGACCAAGGAGTGGGAACGCCATGACGTATACGTGGTGGCGATGGTGTTTCGTGGCGGCGAAGCCGACGAGCACACCACGCCGGCTCGCGCGATGGGCATCGAATACGTGGCGATGGATCGCAATGACCGGCGCATCCCGCTCAAGCTCGTCGCACCGACCATGATGCGGCCGGGCAATCCGCTCGACGTCACCGTGCAGGCCATTGGGCTGGCCGGCCAGCAGGCATTCGTCACGCTGTCGGCGGTCGACCAGGGTGTGCTCAACATCACCGACTATCCGGTGCCCGACGCGTGGACATGGATGTTCGCCAAGCGCGCCCTCGGCGTCGATGCGTATGACTTGTACAGCCGCATCATCGAGGCGATGGACGGCGAGCAGGCCAAGCTGCGCTATGGCGGCGATCTGAGCGGCAAGGCGCTGCCGAAAGCTGCCCGGCTCAACCCGAAGGTGCAGATCGTCGACCTGTTCGCCGCACCGGTCGCGTTCGACGCGCAGGGCAAGGCCAGGCTGCATATCGACGTGCCCGACTTCAACGGCAGCCTGCGTCTGGCGGCACTCGCCTGGACCGACAGCCGTTACGGCAATGCCGACAGTGCAGTCACCGTGCGCGCACCACTGGTGGTCGAACCGAGCACGCCACGGGTGATGGCGGCGGGCGACAAGGCTGCGATCAGTCTGGACCTGAAGAATCTGTCCGGCAAGGACGGCACCGCCAAGGTCAGCGTCAAGGGCGGCGGCCCGATCAGCATCGATCAGGCGAACCGCAGCGTGGCGCTGAAGGATGGTGCCGGCACCACGCTCAGCATGCCGGTGACCGCCGCGGCGGGTGCGGCGGTGGCGACGATAGATATCCACGCCGAACTGAACGATTACAAGGTCGACCGTCACTTCGAGTTCGCGGTGCGTCCGGCGTGGCCGGAAACGGTCAGCACCACACCGCTGGCGCTGGAAGCGGGCAAGCCAGAGCATTTCGGCGCCGCGACGGTGGCCGGCCTGTTGCCGGCAACGGTGCGCGCGCAGATCACCCTGAGTACGTTGCCGCCGCTGCCGTACGCATCGGCGTTGCGTGGCATCCTCGACTACCCGTATGGCTGCATCGAGCAGACCACCAGCAAGGGTTACGCCGCGTTGATTCTGGACGGCCAGACGGCCAAGTCACTGGGTGCGCCGGTGATGAGCGACGAGGTGCGCAAGTCCGCGGTGGATAGTGCGCTGGCGCGGATCGCCTCATTCCAGGCCAGCAACGGCCACTTCAGTTTCTGGGGCGGCACCAGTCCGATCGAGACGTTCACCACACCGTACGTGGTCGACTTCATGCTCGACGCGCGCGATGCCGGTTTCGCGGTGCCGCAGGAGGTGCTGCAGAAATCGCTGCAGCGGCTCAACGACGACCTGCTCGCCGGTGGCCATCCGTACTACAGCTACGAGCATCACGACCACCTGCGCATCGCCGACGAGGCCTATTCCGGCTTCGTGCTGGCGCGGGTCAACCGCGCACCGCTGGGTACGCTGCGGGCGATCTTCGACAACGACCGCAGCAAGCTGGTCGGTCCGTTGCCGCTGGTCCATCTGGGCATCGCGCTGAAGTTGATGGGTGACAACGAGCGCGCGCAGAAGGCGATCACCGAGGCGTTTGCCTGGGACAAGGAGCGGCCGTGGTACGTCGGCGACTACGGCTCGGACCTGCGTGATCTTGCGCTGATGGTCGCGCTAACCCATACCTATGGCATGAACAAGCCGGAGTACGACGCCAGGCTGGTCGACTGGGCGCGCAACGCCAGCAGCAACGTGCGTCAGCGCCAGCAGCAGGACAAGGACTACCGCTGGTCGTGGTCGTACCTGAGCACGCAGGAGCAGGCGGCGATCGCCCGCGTCGCCCGCGCGTTCGACGCGAAGAGCAATGCGCCGCTGGCCGCGTCGATCACGCTCGGCGGCAAGACCGAATCGGCGCCGGAGCAGCGCTTGTGGAGCCGTCAGCTCAGCGTGGCCGAACTCAACGCGGGCGTTACCGTGCAGCCGACCAGCGCGGCTGCGATCTTCGCCACGCTCGACGTGGCCGGCATTCCGCAAAAGGCACCGGCGGCCGACCCCAGCCAGATCGACGTGCGGCGCAGCTACTTCACCACCGACGGCAAGCCGTGGACCGGCGACCAGCTCAAGGAAGGCGACACGCTGATCGTCGAGCTGAGCATCGAGGCGCGCATGGACATCCCCGATGCGCTGGTCACCGACCTGCTGCCCGGCGGGCTGGAAGTGGAGAACCTCAACCTCGGCGGTGCGCAGCAGTGGGCCGGCGTAGTGATCGACGGCATCGACCTCGACCAGCATGCTTCGGCGGCGGAAGTCCAGCACGAGGAATATCGCGACGACCGCTATGCCGCCGCGCTGAAACTGAGCCGCGGCGACAAGGCCCACGTGTTCTACCTGGTGCGCGCGGTGACGCCCGGCAGCTATGTGGTGCCGCCGCCGCTGGTGGAGGACATGTACCGACCGGCTGTGCGCGGCATCGGCAACGTGACGCCGGCGAAGATCACCGTGGTCGAACCGTAACGCCTGGTGCATGCAGGAGCCCGCTGGCGGGCTCCTGCAACAACGATCGCATGAGCATTCCCGCCGCTACCACCCACTCGCCGCGCCGCTCCCGCGCGTGGCGCCGGCTGCGTGCCATGGCCATCGCGGTCGCCATCGTTCTGCTCGCCGCGTTCGCACTCGACAGGTTGTTTCCGTTGCATCTGCCTGCGCCCGACACCGGCAGCACGGTAGTGCTGGCGCGCGACGGCACACCGCTGCGCGCCTTCGCCGACAGCGACGGCGTATGGCGTTACCCGATCAGCGCAAAGCAGGTGTCGCCGCTGTATCTGGCGGCCTTGCTGCATTACGAGGATCGCTGGTTCTACCGTCATCCCGGTGTCAATCCGTATGCGCTGGCCCGCGGCTTCTTCGGCGGACTGCGGCATGGTCATATCGTGTCGGGTGGCTCGACCCTGACCATGCAGGTGGCGCGGATCATCGGACCGATTCCGCACACGTTTCGCGGCAAGCTGGTGCAAATCCTGCGTGCGCTGCAGCTGGAGGCGCATCTGAGCAAGGCGCAGATCCTCGACCTGTATCTCAACCACGCACCGTTCGGCGGTCCGATCGAAGGCGTCGAGGCGGCTTCGTGGGCGTACCTGGGCAAGCCGGCCAGCCAGCTCTCGCGTGCCGAAGCGGCGTTGCTGGCGGTGTTGCCGCAATCGCCGAGCCGACTGCGTCCGGATCGTCATCCCGACGCCGCGCGTGCTGCACGCGACAAGGTGCTCAAGCGCATGCGCGACCTTGGCGTGTGGAATGCAGCGCAGGTGCGTGATGCGGCGATCGAGCCGGTGACCGCGCGCTCGCTGCGTGCGCCGTTGTCCGCCGCGCTGCTGGCCGAGCGCCTGCATCAGCAACAGCCGCAGGCGCGGCGCATCGCCAGCACCATCGACGCGGACCTGCAGCGCGCCGCCGAGGATCGGGTCACCGCGTACCTGTCGCGCCTGCCGGCGCGCACATCGGCCGCCGTGCTGGTGGTCGACAACGCCACGCTGGAGGCGCGCGTCTACGTCGGCACCGCCGAGTTCGCCGATCCGGTCAGGTTGGGCCACGTCGACATGGTGCGCGCGCCGCGTTCGCCCGGTTCGACGCTGAAGCCGTTCCTGTACGGTCTGGCGCTGGACGATGGGTTGATCACCTCGCAAAGCCTGCTGGTCGACGCGCCGCAGGATTTCGGCGGCTACAAGCCGGGCAATTTCGACGAGGCGTTCAGCGGTCCGGTCAGCGTGGCCGAAGCATTGCAGCGCTCACTCAATGTGCCGGCGGTCGACGTGCTCGATCGGGTCGGGCCGGCGCGCTTCATGGCGCGGCTGGCCAACGGCGGCATCGATCTGGGCCTGCCCGACGGTGCGAAGCCGAACCTGTCGATCATCCTCGGCGGCGCCGCCACCCGATTGGAAAACCTGGTCGGCGCGTACACCGCGTTTGCGAACGGAGGCATTGCCGGGACACCGCGCTACACACGAGAGCAGCCGGCGCAACCGCGCCGGCTGCTCTCGCCGGGCGCGGCGTGGATCATCCGCGACATCCTCGCCAGCAACCCGGCCGATGTCGAAGGTGCTCCGCTGGAAGGCGCGATCAATCGGCATGGAAATGTGGCATGGAAGACCGGCACCAGTTACGGCTACCGCGATGCGTGGGCGATCGGTGTCACCGATCGCTGGACCATCGGCGTGTGGATCGGCCGTCCGGACGGCACGCCGTCGCCAGGCCAGTACGGCGCGGTGACGGCGCTGCCGCTGCTGTTCCAGATCGTCGACATGCTGCCGCAGCGCGGCGGCCGCCCGCATGCGGCGCAGCCAGCCAGCGTGCGGGCGATCGATGTCTGCTGGCCGCTCGGCGGCGCGTTCGATGCCACCGTGCCGACACAGTGCCGTCAGCGCCGCACAGCGTGGGTGCTCGACGGCGCGCTGCCGCCCACATTTGCCGAGCGTGACCTGGGTGCATGGACTGCTGGCCTGGTCACCTTGCGCGTCAACGGCAAAGGCCAGCGCCTCAGCGGTGCCTGTCACGCCAGCCACGAGCGCAGCGTGCAACTCGTGCGCTGGCCCGCACTCGCCACACCATGGCTGAGCGTGGACGACCGTGCCAGCTCGGCACTGCCGCCACTCGCACCGGGTTGTGCCGCCGATTCGCTCGACGTCGCCAGCCCGATCCGCATCGCCGGCCTGAGCAACGGCGTGACCTTGCGGCAGGCACCGAACAGCGACCAGCCGCTGCGCGTCACGGTGCAGGCACTGGGCGCGCAAGGCACCGTGCAATGGCTGCTCAATGGTCGTTTGCAGGGCAGTAGCGAGGGCGATGCGAAACTGGCGCTCATCCTGTCGCAATCGGGCGACTATCGTGTAACTGCGCTGGCCAGCGATGGCGCGTTTGTGCGGCCAACCATAGATTGGCCGTACAGGGAAAGCATAGTTTGGCCTGCCAAGAAGGTGGCTGTGCGGGCTACCCCTAGTTTCGCGACCATTGTCATACACGTGCATCCCTGAGGCTTGCGACATCAACATTCCCGTCGCGCCACCCTCGAGCCTGACTGTTGCTCAAAGGCGGCCTGTTACTCAATTCCGGGGGGAGCGAGAATTGGCGAGGGGAGGCATCCATGTCCGGTTTGGTGATCAGCGAACGACGGTGCACGTACGGTACAGCCACCCCTCGGCGGTGTGGACGTATGTAATGTCAGTTACCCACTTGGCGTTTGGCTCCAGCGCCAAGAAGTCGCGTTCGAGGTGATTCTTTACGTGGTCCGGTCGCACACGCGTGCATTTGCGCTGCCACCAGCGCTTCCGCGGCACACCGAACAAACCGTCCCTGGCCATCAGCTGGACCACGCGATTACCGCTGGCCGTCTCCCGTCCGTAGGACAGGTCCTCATGCATGCGCGGCATGTCCATCACGCCATCGCTGGCGGCATGGAACCCCCGGATGCGGGTCAGCAACCGCTGAGACATATCAGCAGGACAGGATAGTCGCCGCGACAGCGTCGGATCGTCTGATACTTCAGCTCGATTCCCTAGCGAAGAACGCTGCTGCCTCGCGCAAAAAATCTCTCTCCTTCTTTGCCCGGACCAGCTCGCGCTTGAGGGTCGCCATCTCCTGACCGCATGGCACGCCCGAGCCGGTGAAGGCTGTGGTCTTGTCCGTCTCCAATTCACGCCGCCAACGGCCCAGAACTCCCCCGCACCCACGCCAATGTCGCGGGCCACCTGACTGAGCAGCGCGCCCGGCTGGCGGGTCAAGCCAGCGGCCTTCCGCTTGAACTCTTCGCTGAACTTTCTTCGCTTGGACATGACACTCCTTTTTGACCACGATCGGCCTTCTTGGAGGTGTCCGCGTTAAGGGGGTAGAGCCTGGTGCGGGAATAGGGACTGCAATTGATGGAAACCGGTAAGGCAGTCCAAGACGCGGCATGACCTGCGTCAGCGCGTCCAGCTTGCACGCCCGTCCCCGCGGCCACACCCCGAGCGGGGGAGGTCCATGAACACGTTTGTAATGGACGGTAGGTAGGGATTCGTCATTGCCGGGTTCTGGCACCCATCGACGCGGGAACGGGTAGCCACCGGTTTCCGCACAGACTGAGTTCATTGGCACTCGATTCGTGGGGGGCAAATCCTGGGTTCTGGATGGACTCAACGCCAAGGAAGCGGTGCAGCTCCGTTGGCCCATGATCCGACAACATACCACCCGATCGGGTAGGTCCAACTGCTGCCACCGGGTTGCGGCGCTGCACCGGAAGCCGACGGGCTCCCAGCAACCGGGCCGAAGGTCGTGATGACATTGTTCTGTGGGTTCAACGTGTAAAGGCCGGTAGCGAGGCCCTGAACGAGGTAGCCAGCCGAGCCTGGTGACAGGAAAGGCGTGGCGCCGCTCCACGTTGGAATCTTCACGACGCTGGACTGAGAGCCTTGGGCATCGAACAAGCGCTGCAGCGTGAAGCCGTAGCCCTGGCCGGTCGTCGTGTCATAGCGTTCCAGGCCGATGCCACTGCCGGCATAGCCGCCACCGATGGCCCAGGCGGTCCGAGCAGGACGGACGGTAGAACCCGATCCATCGAATACGGTCGATATGTCGTAGCTGCGGAATCCGGCTCCGGTGCTGTCCCACAGATAGAGATCGCCTGCAGCACTGGTCCAGAAGATGCTGAGCTTCTGGCTTGAGCTGAAGTATCCCACCGCGACCGGGTAATACCCGCAGGCCACGTTGAACACCTTGGAGCTGGTCCGCGTCGCCCCTTTCATCAGCCAGTAGGCAAACTGGCAATCAGAGGGATCCAGCCATAGCAGGTCGTCATACCCGTCCCCGTTAATGTCACCCGCCCCAATCAGTTGCCAAGCGGACGGATAGGCACCCACATATTGGGATTGAAAGCCGCCTTGGGTGTTGTTGGTCCAGAGCCAGAGATCGCGCCCGGCGCTGGTGAATATGAGATCGGCATAGCCGTCACCATTGAAGTCACCCGAAGCCCCAACGTAGTAGCCGGCAGTCACCTGGAACGTACGCGCACCCGTCCGGTAGGGGCTGCCGCCGGAAGAATACATCGTCCAGTAACCCACCTGGCTCGATTCCGGATTGAACCACAGGAGATCGGACGCACCGTCTCCGTTGAAATCTCCAGGCATCGTACTGCGGCCGGGCACAGGAGTTGAGGGACTCAGTACCGGAAGTGTGGCAAATGAGACTATTGGCGTATAGGTCGTTTGACTGGCAGTCACCGTGATCGTCACCGGAGCAGATGCCGAGTCGTTCCCGTAATGTGCCGCGTAGCTGAAGGTGTCCGTCCCCGTAAAACCAGGATCCGGGACGTAGGTCATAACCCCATTGGTCACGAACATCTGGCCGTGCGTAGGCGCAACGGGGAAGTTGAACGCCATAGGTCGCCCGTTGCCGATGCTGGCCGGAAGGCGAATGACTACACGGCCCCCATCGCTAGTCTCATTGACGGGATTCGCCTGAACAGGCGCGTACAGGTTGATGTACTGGACCCCACCGGTCACCGAGACGGCCAGAATCGAGCCGTCGCTCGCCATCCTGGTTCGGCCCTGGACGAAAGCTCCATTGCCCACGTTGTTGAATACGTCACCAACGTCATAACTGCCGACCTGGGTCAGCGTGGTCGTGTCGTAGATGCGCACTTCGCTCGTGGTCGTCCACGGCAGGTACAGAAGTGGACGGACGGGGTCATAGGTGCCACCGATCGGCTGCGCGCCGGCATAAGTGCCCAGGGTGGCAACTTTCTGATAACTGCTGTTGTAGACGTACGTGCCGTAATACGTCGGGATCGCAAATTGCGATCCGTCGGCATTCGTGGTCATTTCGTAGTTGAACGCGGACGTTCCGTCCGTGTAGCCCTGACGACGATCAATCTCGCCGGTGTCGGCGTGATAGACGCCCCACTCCCCATCGGAAATGTTCGATTCGGCGAAGCCGATGACCTTCCGGTTGGCGCTGGGGACGAGCATGCTGTCCTGACGCACTGAGGCCAGCACGGTCCATGTGTTGGTTGCGGGATCCAGCTTGCGCAGCGGCACCCAGCCCGAACCGGGAAATTGGGACGTCGTCAGGAGCGTGCCGTCGTAGGCGTAGGCCACGGAAAAGGTTCCGACTTCTTCGATGTATCCATAGATCGAAGCTAGGGGAACGGTGACCTTGTTGTCGCTGAGCGTGTCCAGGTTGACGAGGTGAACCCACGCATACGTACCATCGTTGGTCTCGTCAGCAACCGCCAGCGTGTTCCCGTCGGGCGACAGGTCCATGCCCTTGAGTGCACCACCGAGGGTGATGGGTGTCGCTTGGCAGTCGCAACTGAGGTCGTAGCGAAGCACCTGGGCACCGTTGGCGACGTAGATCATCTGCCGCGCGTTGTCGATGACCATGTCGGTGCGGTTGGGTGCAGCGATGAAAGTCCCGCTTGCCCATGCCGCACTGACGCACAATGCTATGGCCGCCGTGAAGACGGTAGCGATCAAGCGATGCATATTCCCCCTAAATCCCTTTGCCGAAGGTGTCCCTCCAACACCGCTCGTCGCTCCGGCATCCCGCGACCAAGTCGCCGAAGATACTAGCCTCTAGTCACGATGTTGGGTAGTGCGGCGAGCTCCCTAGTCAGCGTCTGGCGGCCGACCGGGTTATGGGACTGATCCTTGGCTTCAATCAGCGCCAGTGAGAGATGCTTGTAGTACAGGACGTAGTCAGCTCGCTTGGCCTTGCCCCAGGTGACCAGCCGGCCACGCACGATGATGCGGCCTTTGGTAAAGCCCACTTCCTCGCGAATCTGTGTCTGCACGTCCCACCCGGCAGCAACCAGCGCCGGTGTGATGAATTTGGTGCAGACGTCGCGTTCGCTCAGCTTCGCCCCTGCGTCCACTGCCCTAGGCCTCGTGGTTATTGCCCTTCCAAAGCGCGCGTATCGCCAGAGCTTAACAAAACAGGCCTCAAAAAATGCTTTCGGAGAGCTTTGCAGTTGGTCGGCCAGAAATGGGCTCGAAACAGCTCCGGGCACGAAGACTGTGGAGTTGGCGACAGTTCACTGGGGGCAGACGGCACGCCAAAGCTATAATTTGCCAAGCCATCGATCTGGGGACGCGCAAACTTTCCTAGGCGTTCATCGAAGTTTGCGCAAACGCGCAAACTTTAATGGGATGCGCAATTCGCTGCGCGATCTCACATAGTTTGGCCGCAGTCGTCTCGCATAGTTTGGCCACCGCAAGTCGGTGTCATAGAGCCATTGAAACATAAGGGCGTTTTGTGGGGCAGGATGCACAGTGCGACGATATCCGCCTCGGCGCGGAGGTCCGACATGTCACCAACGACTGCTGGGGCCGATCGGGAACATCCCGCCGACGGAAGCCGAAGCGGCTTACTATCGGCAACAGGCCCCGCTGCGCGAAGCGGCGTGACTCAAGCCAAGCAGTCTCCGGAAAACCCGGGGCGATTCACTATGCCAAGTTTCGCGACCATTGTCATACACGTCTCCCCTGAGGCATGCGATATCAACATTTTCGTCGTGCCATACACAAGCGTGACTGTTGCTCAACCGAGGCCTACTACTCAAAGCGGGGCGTCGAAATTGCAGCAAAGTGGCCATGTGTAAATTTTCCTTGGTACGTTAGCTTTAGGGGATGAGCGCATGGCGCCTTTCATGAACTACCTAAAGCATGGCAGTCGAAGTTTTCAAAATTAAGGAATCGCCCATGGCCAATATGCCGCAGATCGTATCCAAGGCGGAGTGGCTGATCGCACGCAAAGAACTATTGCTCAAGGAGAAGGAGGTCACCCGCGCGCGCGATGTGTTGAATGCACAGCGTCGCGCGCTACCGATGATGAAAGTTGACAAGGATTATGTGTTCGAGACGACGAACGAAAAGGCCACTATGCTCGATCTGTTCGAGGGCCGCCATCAATTGATCATCTATCACTTCATGTTTCATCGTGATCGCGGTGAAGGTTGTCCAGGGTGCTCATATCTGATCGACAATCTTGGTCACCTTGCCCATCTGCATGCGCGTGACACCACGGTTGCAATGATGTCACGTGCTCCGGCGGTGGAGCTGGAAATATTCAAGAAGCGCATGGGTTGGCACCTGCCGTGGTACTCGTCTTGACCTTATCCCTGCCAGTTGTAGCGTTTTAAAGTAGAGTTTTTCGGCGAAACCG
>CBIHNO010000007.1:0-215623 GCA_966211915.1 uncultured Rhodanobacter sp. | reverse complement strand
GGTTTCGCCGAAAAACTCTACTTTAAAACGCTACAACTGGCAGGGATAAGGTCACCAGCACCCTAGCGTTTCCACAGCTGAAGTGCTGCTACCACGCTATGGATTGGCTCTAGTCCCGTGGAAAGCATGGGACCGTGCCAAATCACCAGAGTGGTGGGATGCTTACAATTCCATGAAACATGACTACAAAGATGCTTTGATTCAGGCGTCTCTTAAGCATTCTTTGGATGCGCTCGGCGGGTTGCTCATACTTCTGCTTCTCTATTGTCGGACGTCAGGCACAGATGCGTTGATGCCAGCCACCGAATTGCTTTATCCCCCAAAAGGCTTTGGCGCCGGCGCGATGACGCCAGATGGTCGAGTGATTGATTTGCGAAATGCCTCGCCCTGACTAGAGAAATCGGTGCCTCCTAGCTAACGCGGAGACTTTCCAAAGGCCCCGCGTCAATCGCCTCGCTTTGAACGTCCGCTTCTGGCCGAAAGCGGACATCTGACATCACGCCCGGCTCTGCGGATGCCGCACCTGTCCTTCCCCGCGCACCACGAAGCGTTCCACCGTCAGCGCCTCGGCGCCCATCGGGCCATAAGCGTGCAAGCGGGAGGTGGAGATGCCGATTTCGGCGCCGAGTCCCAGTTCGCCGCCGTCACTGAAGCGCGACGAGGCGTTGACCATCACCACGGCCGAACGGATCGCCTGCACGAAGCGTTGCGCGGCGGCCTCGTCGGCGGTGGCAATGACTTCGGTGTGATCGGAGCCGTAGCGGTGGATGTGCGCGATCGCAGCGTCGAGGTCGTCGACCACGCGCACGGCGAGGATCAGGTCCAGGAATTCGGCGGCGTAGTCGTCGTCGCTGGCTGCGTGCATGTCGAGTACCAGCGCGCGACTGCGCTCGTCGCCACGCAACTCGACGCCGCGCTCGCGCAAGGCCTGTGCCGCCTGCGGCAGGAATACATCGGCGATATCCCGATGCACCAGCATGGTCTCCAACGCATTGCACACCCCGGGGCGTGTGGTCTTGCCGTCGATCAGCAAATTCAGCGCCAGCGCCAGATCAGCGGCGCGATCCACATAGAGGTGGCAGACACCCTTGTAGTGCTTGATCACCGGCACGCGCGCGTGTTCGGCGACGAAACGGATCAGGCCTTCACCGCCACGCGGAATGGCCAGGTCGACGATGTCGCTCAGCTGCAGCAGCTCGACCATCGTCTCGCGACGCAGGTCCTCGATCAGGGTCAGCGCGGCAGTCGGCACGCCGTGCGCTACCAGTGCCGATTTCAACGCCGCGGCAATCGCCGTGTTGGAGTGGATCGCCTCGGAACCGCCGCGCAGGATCACCCCGTTGCCGGCCATCAGGCACAACGCGGCGGCGTCAGCGGTGACGTTGGGGCGCGCCTCGTAGATCATCGCGATCACGCCGAGCGGAATACGCGCGCGTTCGATCGACAAGCCATTCGGCCGCGTCTCGCGGCGCGTTACTACACCGACCGGATCGGGCAGCTCGGCCACCTCGCGCAACGCGTTCGCTATGCCGGCCACGCGTGTCTCATCCAGCCGCAGTCGATCGAGCATCGCGCCCTGCACGCCTTTCGCCGCGGCCTGCTGCATGTCACGCGCGTTTGCATCCAGCACCGCAGCGGCCTGGGTTTCCAGTGCTGCTGCCATGTCGCGCAGCAACGCGCGCTTGGCGGTGCTGTCGAGCGCGGCGACGACCTGCGCGGCGTCACGGCAGGCCAGCGCCAGTTCGCGGGTCGTGCTCATGCGGTGATCTCCTTGCCGGGTATGACGATCTCGCCCACGGTGACGAGATCGTCACGATGCACCACTTCGGCGCCGTAGCTGTAGCCGAGCACGCCGTCGATCTCGCGGCTGTGCCGCCCGGCCAGCCGGCGTACCTCGGCGGCACCGTACTGGCTGAGACCGCGCGCGACGGGTCGCTCGCCCGTATCGACAATCTCGACCAAGTCGCCGCGGTGGAATTCACCATCCACACCGAGCACGCCACCCGGCAGCAGCGAGACACGGCCACCAGCCAGGGCGCGTGCGGCACCCGCGTCGATGCGGATGCGCCCCGACGCGACCGGCGCGTGCCGCACCCAGTACTTGCGTGCCTGCATGCGGCTGCTCGCAGCGGCGAACAACGTGCCACGCAGCCGATCCTGCTGCAGCGCCTGCACGGTCGCCACGTCACGACCACTGAATAATGCAGTGGGAATACCTGCCGCTGCGGCTTTCGCTGCCGCCTCCAGCTTGGTGTGCATGCCACCGGTACCGCTCACACTGCCGCTGCCACCAGCCATGGCGATGATCTCGGGCGTCAATGCGGCAACGTGGCTGATCGGAATGGCCGCCGCGTCGCGACGCGGATCGGCGCTGTACAACGCATCGACATCCGAGGCGATCAACAGCAGGTCGGCATCGACCAGCGCGGCGGCGATCGCGGCGAGATTGTCGTTGTCGCCGAGTTTCAACTCATCCACGGCGACGGTGTCGTTCTCGTTCACCACTGGCAATACGTCGAGCGCCAGCAACTCGCGCAGCGTGGCACGGGCGTTGAGGTAGCGGCGACGATTGCGCAGGTCGTCATGGGTGAGCAGCACCTGCGCCACAGGCCGCGCCGACAGCGATTGCCACAGCGCAATCATCGGCGCCTGACCCAGCGCGGCCAGCGCCTGTCGTGCGGCGAGACGGCTGCCGTCCGCCGCATGCTGGCGCAACAACGCGCGACCCGCCGCCACCGCACCGGAGGACACCAGAATGACCTGGCGACCATCGGCATGACTGGCCGTGATGAACGCAGCCAGTGCTTCGGCATAACGCGGGGTGAGGCCACCACCGTCCGCGGCGAGCAGATTGCTGCCGACCTTCAGCACGGCACGGCGCCAGCGCGGCAACGCCTGTTCGGGCAAGTCAGTGTGGGTGCTCATGTCCCATCCTCCACCGGTGGTACCGACGTGCGATCGCCGTGGCTCTTCGGTGCGGAAATCACCAGGAAACGGACATCAGCCGCACTTGCGTTGCGCATCTGGTGCGCCGCGCCGGGAGGCACGTGCAGGCCTTCGCCGCGCCGCAGTCGATGCCACGAACCTTCCAGCTCCAGCATGGCTTCACCTTCCAGCACATAGAAGAACTGGCGCGCTCGGGAGTGCCGGTGGCGCTGCTCCACGGTTCCGGGCGGCATCCGTTCCTCGATGACACTCAGGTCATCGCCGGCGAGCAGGTGCCAACCGTCGCAGGCCTCGCCCCAGCGATAGTGTTCGGCACTCCCCCTGCTTACCGCCTTCATGCCGGATACTCCGTTCAGTCGTTGAGTGCACTCAGGCGTTGATGCAGTTCGTCCAGCCGCAAGTCATGACCCGCACCGGGCGACACGCGCGCAGCGAGGCTGCTCTCGGGTGTGCGGCCCAGGTCGGCGGAGGCGGCCGTTTCCGCCGCCACACGGTAGGCATCGCGGAACGGCACGCCAGCCGCGGCCTGTTCGATCGCCACGTCAGTGGCGTACATCGCCGGCTCGATCGCAGCGCGCATGGCCACTTCATTCCACTGCAGCCGTGCCAGCAGATCCGGCACCAGCTCCAGCGCGCCGAGGCCATGGCGGCAACCATGGAACAGCGAACCCTTGGAGAACTGCAGGTCACGCTGGTAGCCCGACGGCAGCGACAGCAGCTGCTCGATCTCGGTGCGCGCGGCAGCGACGCTGGCGTAGCTGGCGCGCAGCAGTTCCACCACATCCGGATTGCGCTTGTTCGGCATGATCGAGCTGCCGGTGGTGTATTCGGCGGGCAGCTTCACGAAATTGAATTCGGCGGTGGTGAACAGCGACAGATCCCATGCCAGCCGACGCAGGTCGAGCAGCGCGCTGGCGATCGCTTCCAGTACCGCCATCTCGAACTTGCCACGCGAGAGCTGCGCGTAGATCGGCGAGACCTGCATGCGTGCGAAGCCTAGCGCTTGCGTGGTGTGCTCGCGATCCAGCCTGAGATTCACGCCGTAACCGGCGGCGGTACCCAGCGGGTTCGCGTCTATCCACGTCGACGTCTGTTGCGCACGCAACGCGTTGTCGATGAACCCTTCGGCGAAACCGGCAAACCACATCGCGGAGGACGACACCACGGCGCGCTGCAGATGGGTGTAACCCGGCAACGGTAATGCCGGCTGCGCCGCACGGTCGAGACACACCTGCGCGATCGCGCGGCAATGCGTCTGCAGGGCAGCCAGTTGATCCTTCAGCCACAGCCGGGTGGCAACCAGGATCTGATCGTTGCGGCTGCGTCCGGTGTGCACGCGACGGCCGGCATCACCGAGCCGCTCGGTGAGCCGTGCCTCGATCGCCGAATGGCCGTCCTCGTAGCGTTCATCGAGCACGAAGCTGCCTGTACTGAAGTCCGTCGCCAGCACGTCCAGTTCGCGCTTCAAGGCCACCGCCTCGTCGGCGCTCACTACACCGATATTCGCCAGCCCCTCCACATGCGCCTTGCTGGCGGTGAGGTCGTACAGGAAGAATTCGCGGTCCAGCAACACGTCGTCTCCAGCGAGGAACTTCATGATCTTCGCGTCGATCTGCACGCCGGATTTTTGCCAGAGGGGTTGGGTCATGGTGTGTTCTCGGCTCGGCCAAGCGGGATGGCGGTGTATTCGTCCACACCGATTGCGCGGTTGATGTTCTGCATGGCCTGGGTGGCGGCGCCCTTCAGCAGGTTGTCCAGTGTCGCCACGATCACCACGCGCTTGCCGTCGGCCGACAGCGCAAAGCCGCCGATCTCGGCATGATGGCGATGGGCGATGCGGCTGACCCAAGGTGCCTCGTCGGTCACGGCCACCAGCTTCTCGTTCTCATAGGCATGATGGAAACGCGCCACAACTTCCTCGCGCTTCAAAGGCCGGCTGAGATACAGATTGGTGGTGACGGTGAGCCCGCGAAAATGCGGTGCCACATGCGGCATGAACTCCACCGGCACGCCGAGCCGGAATGACGCTTCCTTCTCGTGCATGTGACCGGTAAGTGCGTACGGCATCAGGTTGTCGCGCAGCTTGTCCGGATCGTTCTTGTCCGATGGCGTGGTGCCGGCGCCGGAATAACCGGACACGCCGAAACATACCGGCGGCGCGGCAAGCAGGTCTTTCAGCGGCGCGATCGACAGCTGCATCGCGGTGGCATAGCAGCCGGGATTGCTGATGCGTTTCTCGCCACGCCACTTGTCGCGGGTCAGCTCGGGCAGGCCGTAATACCAGGTCGGATCGAAACGGTAGTCGGCGGACAGATCGATGATCAACGGATCGGCGCCAGCTGCATCGAACGCGGCCACACAGGCCGCCGCCTTGCCGTTGGGCAGCGCCAGGATCACCACGTCGGCGCCGAACTTCGGCAAATCCTCATGCGCCGGCGCACTGTAGCGCAGCTCACCGTGGTACTCGGACACATGCGCGTCGACGCGCTGGCCGTCCAGTTCGCGTGAGGAGACGAAGGCCAGCTCCAGCGCCGGATGTGCCGCGATCAAGCGGATCAGCTCCGCGCCGGTGTGGCCGCGCGCGCCGACGATGCCGATGGTTTTCTTGTTGTATGTCACCAGATCACTCCTGCGATGCTTTTGCCCCTCCCCCTGCTTGCAGGGGGAGGTTGGGAGGGGGTGAAGCTCTAAGCTTCAAGGCAAAGAGCACCCCACCCCAGCCCTCCCCTGCATGCAGGGGGAGGGAGTAGTTGCGTCAATCCACCAGCGTCGGTTGCCGTGTGGCGCAATGCGTCACGCAGCGGGCGATGGTGTCGAAGTCGTGAATGCCGTACCAGAACACCTTCCAGTGCGGCTGCTTGAGGCAGCCATCCGATTCGGCGTAATAGAAAGGATTGACCGGGTTGCCGTGGCGCGAGCGCCAGAACAGCTGCGGGTTCTCCTCGCGCATCACCTGCCATACTGCGCGCCCCAGACCCTCGCCTTGTGCGTCGTCGAGCACGGCGAACTTGTCCAGGTATGGCAAGCCGCCTTCCTCGGTGAGGATCATCGCGGTGCGATAGTTCTCGCTCACGTAGATGCGCAGCGGCCGGGTGCGTTCGAAATAATCCGGCACCAGCGTACGGCCGAAACTCGACTCGACCAGCGTACGCATCCGCGCAAGGTCGATGCCCTCCCACGAGTCGAATGTCAGCACCTTCTCGCCGCGCCGCACCAGCGTACCCGAACCCTTGTGGGTGAACAGCTCCTTGGCCAGCTCTGCCGGCCGGGTGATCGAGACCGACGAAGTCAGCGGCAGGTCGGCCAGCAGATCGGCGATCTGCTCCAGCTTCAGGCGCATGCCACCGTTGATCCACGGCTGCGCCATCAGGTGCTCGTACTCGGTGGACAGGTTGATCGAGTCGATCAGCTTGCCCTCCTCGTCGAGCAGGCCACCGGTGCCGGTGAGGAACACGATCTTGTACGGCTGCAGCACGCGCACCAGCTCGTTGGCAGCGAAGTCGGCATTGATGTTGAGGATCTGTCCCTCGTCGGTCTCGCCGAGGCTGGCGATCACCGGGATCGAGTTGGCACGCAGGCTGGCTTCGATCGGCGCCAGGTTGATGCTGTCGACCTTGCCGACCATGCCGTAGGTATCGCGATCCAGATAGCTGGCCATGAACACGCCGGTCGCCACCGAGGTGGCGCGCGTGTCCATCGACTGCAACGCCTCGACCAGTTTCAGGTTCTGCTGCTGGAACACGCGCCGCACGATACCGAGCGCCTTGGGTGAGGTGACGCGCAGGCCGCCCACGGTGCGTTTCTCGATGCCGGCGGCTGACAGTTCCTCATCCAGCTGCGGGCCGGCGCCATGCAGCACGATCGGGGTGAGTCCGACCTGCTGCAGGAAGGTCAGCGACGAGGCGAGATCGGCCAACTCGTCGCGCAGCACGGCACCGCCCACCTTCACCACCGCGAAGCGCTTGGCGTCGACTTCGGAGAAGCGCTTTAGGTATTGCTGGATTTCCTTCGCGCTGCCCATGCTCGAGAGCAGGCGCACGATGGTCTTGCGAGTGTGCTTATGCGTTTCCACTGTCAACGATCCGGTAGATGGTGTCTGCGTACTGCTGCAATTGATCGAGCGCGACCCACTCATCGGCGCCGTGCGCCTGGGCGATGTCGCCGGGGCCATAGACGAAGGCGGTATAGCCGGCGGCAGAGAACAGTGCGGCCTCGGTCCAGAAGTCCACCGCGTTGCCCACCGGGATGCCCAGCTCATCGGCAAGGTCCCGCGCGACCAGCCGGTTTGCCTCGGCATTGGCGGTATCGCCAGCTGGCAGTGAGGCGCCGCGGAACGTTTCGGAAAATTCCATCGGCCGCGGCTCCACCAAGGAGCGGAAACGCGTCAACAGTTGATCCGGATCCATCGTCGGCAGCGGACGGAAGCCGAAACGCACTTCCGCCGTCGGCGCGATCATGTTTGCCTTGATGCCGCCTTCGATGCGACCGATGTTGAAGCGCAACCCGGTGAGTCCACCGAAGCGCTCATGCGATTGCGCGGTGACGAAATCCAGCGCCGCATCACCCCAGCGCACCGCCTGATGCAGGGCGCTGTCGCTGGGCTTCTGCTCGCCCGAGGCATGGCCGGCGTGACCGGCGAAACGCATCAGCACCGACTGGATGCCACGATGCGCCAGCACCGCTTCGGCCCGGGTCGGCTCGGCCACGATCACCGCCTCGTAGTCATGCGGTGTGTCGAGAAAACCAGCGATGCAGCGTGCATCGTTAGCCTCCTCGTCGGTGGACAGCAGCAGCGCCAGCGGACCGTCGGTGGCATTCGCCACCGCCAGCAAGGCCGCCGCGGCACCCTTGATGTCGCAGGCGCCGAGGCCGATCGCCCGATCCGCGGTAACCCGCAACTCGTGCGGATTCGCGCTCCAGTGCGGCGAATCCGGCACCGTATCCATATGCACGTTGAACAGGTATTTCGGCTGGCCGCGCACCGCATGCAGAGTCACCGCACCGGCGCCGTAATCGGTCACCTTCACCTCGAAACCGGGCAAGTGCGCGTGCAGGTAGTCGAAGATGCCGTCGGTGCCGATCGTCCGCGGCGGATTGCGCGTGTCGAAACCGACCAGCGCCCTCAGATGCTCCAGCGTGGCATCGAGCAAGGGGCTCATCCGCGGTTGACCTCGGCCCACAGCGTGCTGCTCATGCCGAACAGCTTGATGAAGCCCTCGGCCTCCTCCACGCCCCAATCGGCCGACTGCGCGTAGGTGGCGCCCTTGGCATTGAGGATGTGCCTGGACTCGACCGCGACGGCGTTGACGATGCCGCCGCTGGTTTCCAGCGTCACCTCGCCGTTGACAGTGGATTGGCTGGAGGCAAGGAACGCCTCCAGGTCCGTCTTCAGCGGGTCGTGGAAGAAGCCCTCGTAGACCAGCTCCACCCACTTGCGTGCCACCTCGGGCTTGAAGCGGTTCTGCTGCTTGGACAGCACAGCCTCTTCGAGCGCGCGATGCGCGGCAAGCAGCACGGTCAGGCCGGGCGCCTCGAAGATGATGCGGCCCTTCAGGCCGATCGTGGTGTCGCCGGTATAGATGCCGCGACCGACGCCGTACTGCGCGAACAAGCCATTCAATTTGGCCAGCATGGTGTGGCCGGCGATCTTTTCGCCATCCAGCGTCACCGCCTCGCCCCTGGCGAAGCCGATCTTCACGCGCAGCGGTTTGGACGGCCATTCCGCGCGCGGCTTGCACCAGCCTGCCGCGCCCTCGCCCGGCGCCTGCCAGCGATCGATCTCGCCGCCGGACATGGTCAGGCCAAGCAGGTTTTCATTGATCGTGTAGGCCTGTTGCTTGGCGCGCACGCCGAAGCCGCGTTCTTCCAGATACGCCTGCTCGTAGGCGCGCGTCTGGGTGTGCTCCTTCTGGATCTCGCGGATCGGCGCCACGATCTCGTAGTCACCCAGCGCCTTCACCGTGAGATCGAAGCGCACCTGGTCGTTGCCCATGCCGGTACAGCCATGCGCGATCGCCTTGGTACCCAGCTCAGTCGCGCGCTTGATCGCAGCATCGACAATCAGATAGCGATCGGAGACCAGCAGCGGATACTGGCCCTGATAACCCTCGCCCGCCTGCACGAACGGTTTGACGAAGCCTTCCCAGATCGCCGGGCCACCATCGACGGTGACGTGCGAGGCGACGCCCAACTCGGCCGCGCGCTGCTCGATGAAGGCGCGCTCTTCAGCATCGACACCACCAGTGTCGGCAAACACGGTATGCACGGCCCAGCCACGCTCCTTGAGGTAAGGCACGCAGAAGCTGGTGTCGAGACCTCCGGAAAACGCGAGAACGATGTCTTTGCTCATGGCTTGCAGATCCTGAAGTGAAAACGGTCAGACGGATTCAACGATGATGCGCGGTTCGCAGCGCACCGGAAAATTCACGGAATTGGCGATGAAGCAGGCGTGGTGAGCGTCCTCATGCGCGGCGTCTGCCTTGGCAGGATCGCTGGCGGCGCTGATGGTCACCACGGGATGCAGCATGACTTCGACGAAGCGACCGCCATTGCCTTCGGTCGCCATCGTGCCCTCGGCCACGTCGGCATAAGCCGTCACTACCACACCCGCCGCCGTGGCCATATGCAGATACGACAGCATGTGGCAGGTGGACAGCGCGGTTACCAGCATGTCTTCCGGATTGTGCCTGGCCGCGTCACCGCGGAAGGCGGGATCGGACGAACCGGCCAGCGTCGGCTTGCCCGCGATGCGGATCTCGTGGTCGCGGCTGTAGTTGCGATAGCCATCCGTGCCGGTACCGAGATTGCCGGTCCACTTCACGTCGACGCGATAGTGATGCTGATGTGTCACGGGTTCGACTCCTCTTGTCGCGCCATCCATGCGGCCAGCTCCGCATCGCCATCGCCATCACGCTGGCGCAGACCGGCAATCACGCCGGCACGATTGCGCGCAGGATGATTCTGGCTCAGCTTGAACTTGCCTTCGATGCGCTCGACCGCGATTTCCAGGCCGACGATCGCCCTCAGGGATTTCTCGATGTGGTCATCCGGCGCATCCGTGATCTTCCACGGCAGCGGCTGGCTGGCCTCATGCTGATCGGTTAGTGTTTCCAGCAGGCGACGCAGCCAGATCGCATCGTCGATCACCCGCAACCGGCCGTGCACATGCGCCACCGCGTAGTTCCAGGTCGGCACCTCGCGCCCGGTCTCGTGCTTGCTCGGATACCAGTTCGGGCTGATATAGCCGTCCGGCCCCCGGAAAATCAGCAGCACCTCGGCGCCGTCCATCTGCGCCAGCTCGTTGCCGCGGGCCACGTGACCATGCAAGACGCCATCGACCAGTTCGAACGGCAGGTGGTTGGCCGTCAATCCCGCAGTCGCGTGAGTGACCAGCGTGGCGAACGGATACGCGCGGATCAGACCGTGCAAGGCATCGGCGCGTGCTTCCTCGAAATGCTTCGGCGTATACATGAAGTCTCAGCCCTGACCGATCAATGAGGCCATCACCGCCTTCTGCACATGCAGCCGGTTCTCGGCCTCGTCGATGGCGATGCAGGCGGGCGAATCCATCACCGCGTCGGTAGCCTTGATGTTCCGGCGCAGCGGCAGGCAGTGGCTGAACAGGCCGTGGTTGGTCAGCGCCATCTTCGTCTCGTCGACGATGAAGTGCTTATTCGCCTCGCGGATCGGCTTTTCCTGCTCCCAGCGACCGAAGAACGGCAACGCGCCCCAGCTCTTGGCGTAGACCACGTCCGCGCCACGATAGGCCTCTTCGATGTCGTGGCTGACCTTGAGCGAGCCGCCGTTCTCCCTCGCATTCTGCTCGCCGAACGCCATGTAGCGCTCGTCCAGCACGTAGTCTGGCGTCGGGCACAGCAGGGTCACGTCCATGCCCATCTTCGTGGCGATCAACAGCGCCGAGTTCGCCACCGCGGTGTTCAGCGGTTTCGGATGGTAGGTCCAGGTCAGCACGTATTTCTTGTTCTGCAGATTGCCCAGGTGTTCCTTCATCGCCAGCGCATGCGCCAGCTCCTGGCAGGGATGGGTGATCGTCTCCATGTTGATCACCGGCACCGTGGCGTACTGCGCGAACGCCTTGATCACCTTGTCCTCGCGATCCACCGCCCAGTCCTGGAATTTCGGAAATGCACGCACCGCGATCAGGTCGACGTAACGCGACAGCACGCGCGCCACTTCGGCGATGTGCTCCTCGGTATCGCCGTCCATCACGCTACCCACCTCGAACTCGATCGGCCACGCGTCCTTGCCCGGCGACAGCACGATGGCGTGCGCGCCCAGGTGGAACGCACCCAGCTCGAAGCTGGTGCGCGTGCGCATCGACGGATTGAAGAACAGCAGCGCGATGGATTTGCCGGCCAGCTGCTGGCCGCGCGGCGAGCGCTTGAACGCGGCGGCCTGCTCCAGCAGCGCGTCGATCTCGGCGCGGCTGTAATCCTGGGTGGTGAGGAAGTGGCGAATGGTCATCGATCTTTTCCCTGCGGCTCCCGCCGCGTGAAGTCAAAATCCCAAAACAAAAAACCCGGCTCAAGGCCGGGTTTTATCGTCGATACACATGAAACGCGCGCGACAGCCTACCCGGCCGAATGTCGATACAGCGGTCGGCGCGCACGCGATGTCATGCCAGCAGCCGCGCGGGCGCTGGTGAGTACGGTGGCGGTATAGACGGCTGCGGACATGCAGATTCCAAGTGACGAGTGCGCATGATGGCGACATTTTCGCTGCCATGCAACAAAAATATGGCCGCATAAACGACATCGCCGCCCTGAGGCGGCGATGTCGGCGGTAGCCGGGATCGATCGATCAATCGGCCGGATCGACCTGCACGCGTACGCGCAGACGCTCGCCCGGATCATAGTTCAACCGCGAGGTATAGACCTCGCCGCGATAGCGGTATTCCACGTCGTAGCCGATGATCCGGCGCTGCTCGCTCATCGAGCTGACCTGGCGGCACTGGGTCTGGGTACCCTGGTAGTCGGCGCCGTGATCCGAGACCCGGTTGCCGACCGCGCCACCCGCCACCGCACCGACGACCGTGGCCGCCTTGCGCCCGTCGCCCTTGCCGACGGTATTGCCGAGCACGCCACCGATCACGGCGCCGAGCACGGTACCGACCGCGCTGTTGCCGGGGTCATGCCGCACCACCGGCTGGTCGTAGCATTCCTGCCGCGGCACTTCGGTGCGGGTGATGCCCTGTACCGGATCCGCCCGCAATACATCAGCCCAACCGTAGTGGGCGTTGTCGTCGTTGTTCGGAGCGCGCGCGTCCTGTGCGCAGGCGCCGGAAGCCATCAAGGCGAGTACCAGCGCGGAAAGCCATAAGCGGGTCATTGCGACCTCCTAACGAGTAAACATCAAGCGCCAGCGCGCGTACTGGCAGCTATTGCAGCAAAATCACACTGAATACACGCTTAGAATCGGCTTGGCGCCACTGTGCCGCTTACACCTTGTTAAGATGCCGGGCTGGCCGCGCCCTGCCTGTGCGCGGCCCCCCGCTGCGGATTTCACCGATGCCGATCTCGCTCTACAACAGTCTGACCCGTCGCACCGAGCCGTTCACCCCGCTCGATCCCGCGCGCGTGACGATGTATTTGTGCGGACCCACCGTCTACAACTACGTGCATATCGGCAATGCACGCGGCCCGGTGGTGTTCGACGTACTGGCGCGACTGCTGCGCCGGCATTACCCGCAGCTGGTGTATGCCCGCAACATCACCGACGTCGACGACAAGATCAACGCCGCAGCCCAGCAGCAGCGCGTGCCGATCGGCACGATCACCGAACGTTTCGCGCAGGCGTATCGCGACGACATGGCCGGGCTCGGCGTGGCACCGCCGGACATCGAGCCGCATGCCACCACCCATATCGGCCCGATCATCACGATGATCGAGAACCTGCTCGACAGCGGTCACGCCTACGCCGCCGAAGGCCACGTGCTGTTCGACGTCGGTTCGTTTCCCGCCTATGGCGAGCTGTCCGGTCGCGATCCCGACGAGTTGATCGCCGGCTCGCGCGTCGAAGTGGCGCCGTACAAGCGCAGCCCCGGCGATTTCGTGCTGTGGAAACCATCCACGCCGGATCTGCCCGGCTGGGACAGCCCGTGGGGCATCGGCCGCCCGGGCTGGCACATCGAATGCTCGGCGATGAGCGCGGCGCATCTCGGCGACACCATCGACATCCATGCCGGGGGCGTCGACCTGCTGTTCCCGCACCACGAGAACGAGATCGCGCAATCCACCTGCGCGCACGGCGGCAAGGTGTTCGCACGCTGGTGGATGCACAACGGCATGCTGACCTTCGACGGCCGCAAGATGTCCAAGTCGCTGGGCAATGTGCTGCTGGTGCACGAATTGCTGAAGCTGCACCCGGCCGAAGCGTTGCGGCTGCGCCTGCTGAGCGGTCATTACCGGCAGCCACTGGACTGGTCCGACGGCGCCATCGCGCAAGCCGTGAGTACGCTGGACGGCTGGTATCGGGTGCTGCGCGATCTGGCCGATGTCGAACTGCCCGTCGGCGACCTGCCCGTACCCGAGGGGATCGAGGCGGCCTTGTGCGACGACCTCAACACGCCGCAGGCGCTGGCCGAACTGTCCGTGCTGGCCGACGCCGCGCGCCAGTCCGGCACCGCCGCGGCGAAAGCCGCATTGCTCGGTGGTGGTACTCTGCTCGGCCTGCTGCAGCAGGATGCGGAAGCATGGTTCAAGCGCGGCGAGAGCAGTGTCGACGCGGCGCATGTGGAAGATCTGCTGCAACAACGCCAGACCGCCCGCGCTGCCCGCGATTTCAAACGTGCCGATGCAATCCGCGACGAACTGGCAGCCATGAACATCGCCATCGAGGATAGTGCACAGGGCACGCGCTGGAGCGTGCAGAAAAGCTGAGCACGGGTCGCCCGCTTCGTGAATTCAGCTCGTCCGCGCGATAATGCCCGCATGAACAGCATCGCCACCACCAGCGCCGCACAGGCGCAGCAGGATATCGCCGAGGAATTCGCGTTCTTCGGTGACTGGACCGAGCGCTACCAGTACCTGATCGATCTCGGCAAGCAATTGCCGCCGTTTCCCGAAGATTGCAAGACCGAGCAATACCGCGTGCACGGCTGCCAGTCGATGGTCTGGCTGGTACCCAGCGGCGATGCGTCGAAGATGCACTTCGAGGCCATCAGCGACTCGGCGATCGTGTCCGGCCTGATCGCGCTGGTGTTGCGGGTGTATTCGGACCGCTCCGCGCAGGAGATCGTCGCCACCGAACCGCAGTTCATCGCCACGATCGGGCTGGCCAAGCATCTCTCGCCCACCCGCTCGAACGGGCTGGCCGCGATGCTGGCAAAACTGAAAGGCTATGCGGCGCAAGCGCTTGCCTGAGCGCTCCGCCACCGATGCACCATAAAGACAAAGCCCCGCTCAGAGCGGGGCTTTGATTGAAAAGTCCGGCATGAATGCCGGTTCGATCTTTGCGCTCATGGAGGAGCGCAAAAAACTGACTCAGTCGCCCATCTGCTTCTGCAGGTGCTCACGGCGTTCCTGCGCATCCAGCGACAGCGTGGCGATCGGGCGCGCATCGAGACGATCGATGCCGATTTCCTCGTCGGTCTCCTCGCAGAAACCGTAGCTGCCTTCCTCGATCCGGCGCAGCGCCTTGTCAATCTTGGAGATCAGCTTGCGGTAACGGTCGCGGGTACGCAGCTCCAGCGAGTTCTCGGTTTCGCGGGTGGCACGCTCGGCTTCGTCACCAACGTCGCGCACTTCCTCGCGCAGGTTGTCCATGGTCTGGCGTGACTCTTCCACCAGCTGATCGCGCCAGTCGCGCAGCTTGTTGCGGAAGTAGGCCAGATGCTGCGGATTCATGTACTCCTCGTTGTTCGAAGGGTGATAACCCTTGGGCAACGCGATCGTACTGGTGGCAGGCAGCGCGTACCGCCCGTCTTCACGGGTGATGCCGTTTTCGAGTTTTTTTGTAGCAAGTTTATTCATTGAGGACGACGAGTTTTTCTGATTTTTGTGAGAGGAGGCATGACGCGCGGTAGCCGGAGCTGCTCGCGGTGTCACCATGGCGGTTGCACTCGCCACCTTGCCCTTGAAGAGGGTGCTGGCGGGCGACGGGGATACGCTTTTGACGACCGGAGCCGGGACCGGAGCGGCCTTGGCTGCCGGCTTGGTAACTGGCTTGGTTGCAACGTGAACTGGCTTGACTGGTTTTCCGGCCGGTTGCGCGACGTGCTTCGCCGCCGATTTGGCCGGCGCAGCTGCCTTCCTGACTACCGGCTTGGTAGCGGGCTTTGCAGCCGATTTCTTGACGATGCTGCTCTTCACCTTGGTGCTCTTGATGGCAGCCTTCTTCGGCGCCGGCTTCTTGATGACCGCCTTCTTGACGGCAACTTTCTTTGCCACGGCTTTCTTGACGACGACTTTCTTGGCCGGGCTGGCCTTTTTCGGTGGTGCCTTGGCGACGACTTTTTTGGCTGCCGGCTTGGCGACCGGTTTCCTGGCGACAGGTTTGGCCACGACCTTCTTCGCCGTTGCCTTGCCGACTGACTTGTTCACGGTTTTCTTTGCAGGTGTCTTGGCGCTCTTCACGGTCCGCCCCTTTGCAGCAGCTGCTTTCGGCTTGCCGGCCTTGGCGACTTGCGTCCTGGCCGGAGTCTTCCCTTTCTGCGCCTTGGCGGCGGTCGAATTACGTGTCGTTTTCGCCATATCCCTTCACCGTTTTTGGCCGTGGCGGCCGGGTGTTATAGCCTATGTGTTCTACACCAGCAAGCTCGCTTCTGGAATACTTGTACCACTACATGCCGCAAGCCGTCCCGGCAACGTGAATGTCTTGACCCGATTGATACTGTGGTTGCTGCGTTTGTACAAGCGCTGGGTCAGCCCGCTGCTTGGTCCGCACTGCCGCTTCCACCCTACTTGCTCTGATTATGCACGGATTGCGTTCACACGCTTCGGTCCGTGGCGCGGCGGCCTGCTGACCGGCTGGCGGCTGCTACGTTGCCAGCCATTGTGCACCGGCGGCGAGGATCCGGTGCCCGAACACTTCCATTACCCCCGCTGTCGCTGCCCTAGGGATTCCCCCGATCTCCATTGACTGCTCGATAGTCGTCCCGGCGAGCAGGTGATCGAGGCCAGCAGTGCGGGTAATGTGCTCTGTCAGCGGCTCACGGCGTCGAGCCGTAGCCACCCTCCACACCCTTGCTCGCATACGCCACGGCGTCATGCGGATGCAGGCTTTCCTGGTGTTCGACGCGGATGTGGAAGTCGCTGAGCGCGACGTCCGCATCCAGTGCCTTCTGGATGCGTCGTGCAGCATCCTCGCAGAACATCAGGTTGCCGCCGTTGGCCAGCGCGAAGGCCTGTTCGTCCTCGCGCTTCACCGCGGTCTGCACCGGCGTGCCAAGCGCATGCTCGACACGGTCGACCAGATCGATCAGGTGGAAGCCGGCTCCGGCCACAGGACGAATCCGCAGGCGCGCCACGCTGCGCTGGGCATGCGGGGTGGCGACAATGCCGTGCTCGCTGCCGAGCCACGCCAGCATCGCCGCGTGATCGATCGGCTTGGCAGCATCGAAGTCGCTGGCGAACTGGTCCTGGATCAGCTGGCGCGACAGCGCGGCCGAGGCCGGACAGGTGGAGGAATAAACCACCTCGGTGCCGAACTCGAGCAGGAACTCGTCGCCGGTGAGGCTGGCTTCGATGCACACCGGATAGGCGCGCCAGCCGCTGTTGGCGCTGCGCAGGGCCGGGCGACGCACCAGCTGTTCGAAATGGATGCTGAGGCAGGCGCGGTCGGACAGATCCTTGTGCGAATCGAGGAAGCCGCGCAGCAGCGCGTGCAGCGAATCGGCGGTGAGCGTCTGTGTGCTCAGCGCCTGCTCGACCTGCAGGTACAGCCGCGACATGTGGATGCCACGCTTGTCCGGCCGGTTCAGATTGACGAAGGCTCCGACCCGGGCACTGGCCCGCTGTACCTCACCGTCGCCCGCATCGAACAACACCGGAACCTGGATATCGGCCATGCCGACCCAGTCCAGCGCGCCTGCAAGATGCGGCTGCGCGTGCACGGCAACGTCGGGAAGAAGGCGGGCGGTATTTTCCTGGTTCGACATCGTGGGATCCTGACATCGGCGAATGGATCGCCGCGAAGCACATCAATCTTGGGGCAGGCGAAGCGGTGCGCAATAGTGGCGTGACGGAAACACTGCGTCTCAGGTCGACTCGGCCATCTGCCGGCGCCACGCGCGAGCTGCCTGCCACGCCTGCAGCGTGGCAGCCACCCCGGTGCGCGGCTGTCCCGCCTGCAACACGGCCAGTGCTTCGCCAGTGTGTGCCGCGCGCTGTGCCAATTGGTTGCCATGACGTGATTCCAGCGCGCGAAATACGCTGAGCGGCCCAGCCAGCGTCGCCGACTCGCGCCAGCTGGCCAGCAAATCGTCCAGCTGTGCCTTGACCGCCTGCTGCCGCGCTTCACTGGGAGCACGCAGTTGCGCGCGACTCAAGCCATACCGCGCCAGTCGGGCCATCGGCAACGGCAAGCGATCACGCTCGGCATCCTGCTCCAATCGCAACAAGGCATACAACAGGTGATTGAGCGTGGCGACCCGTGCCGCCCGTACAGATGACGCTTCACTGCCATACCACCACGCGGTTTCCAGCGCAGCCAGCGCACCGTGCAGTGGCATCGCGGCATCGAACTGGGCGGAAAAATCCGCAGCGGTACCCTGCTCCAGCTGAGCCATCGCAGCCAGCACCGGAGCCAGCCAGAGATCGCTGGCGATGGCATGCGCGCGCTCGCCGTCGAACAGCACCTGGGTCAGCGGATGACGCCCGCCGCTGGCCGCCGCACCGGCCAGTTCCTCGGCCCACCAGTTGAGCTTCGCCACGGCCACCTGCGGCTCGCGGATACCGTAGGCCGCACCAAGCAGCTCCTGCTCCAGCGCGGCCAGCGCGACATGACCGGGATAGCGCCGGCCGCCGACGAACACCAGCGCGATGCGCTGCTGCGGCTGCACTGCCAGCCACTTGTCGATGAAGCCTTGCAGCACCGCGCTTTGTTCGACCAGCTCGATCATGCGGCGACCGGTTGCAACTGCAACAGCACGGCCAGTTCGGCCGGATGAGCCAGCACCTTGTCGGCGCCCCACGTATGCGGATCGCCACCGTCGAGATAACCCCAGCTCACTGCCACCGTGTACAGGCCGGCAGCCGCACCGGCCTGGATGTCACGACGATCGTCGCCGACGAACAGGCTATGCGCCGGCGCCACGCCGGCACGCTCGCAGGCCAGCAACACCGGTGCCGGATCGGGTTTCTTCACCGGCAGCGTATCGCCGGACACCACCGCGCTGGCGCGACCGGCCCAGCCGATGCGGCTGACCAGTTCGTCGGTGAGGAACGCCGCCTTGTTGGTGACAATGCCCCAACGCAGGCCGTGTGCCTCGATCCGCACCAACAAGTCATCGACGCCATCGAATGCCTGTGTTTGCTGCGCCATCACGCCCTGGTACAGCTGCAGATAACGTGGTGTCAGCGCCTCCAGCGCAGCTTCGCCGCGCTCGGCAAACGCACAGCGCAACACGGCGCGTGCACCGCGCGAAACCACCTCGCGCACAGGCGGATATGACGGCGGCGCAACACCCTCTTCCACGCACTGCGCGACCAGCGCGGCGTACAGATCGGGGGCGCTGTCGAGCAAGGTGCCGTCCAGATCGAACAGCACACCCTGAATATTTTTCGGGAATGATCTCATGCCGGCTTGCGTGCACTGAGGACGTAATTGACCGCCGTGATCTTGCTCAGCCATGCCTTGCGATTGAGCGGGTTGTAACCCAGTCCGGAGACATCCTCCAGCTCCACCCCCGCATGGCGCAATAACCGAGCGAGTTCGGACGGCTTCAGGAATTGCGCATAATGATGGGTACCACGCGGCAACATCCGCATCACGTATTCCGCCCCCACGATCGCCGCACCGAACGCGGCCGGCGTGCGATTGATGGTGGACATGAACAGACGCCCGCCTGGCTTCAGCATCGCGACCAGATCGTTCACCAGCGCTGCCGGATCGGGCACATGTTCGATCAGCTCCATACAGCACACGGCGTCGAAACTGGCCGGCTCGGCGATGGCCAGATCGGCTGAGGATTGCACGCGGTAATCGACGCCGAGGTTCGACTCGTGCAGATGCAGCTTCGCAATCTCGATCACCTTCTCACCGAGATCGATGCCGGTGACTCTGGCGCCGGCACGCGTCAACGCCTCGCTCAACAGGCCGCCACCGCAGCCGACGTCGGCAACTTTCGCACCACGCAGGTCGACGCGTGCCGCGATGTAGGCCGCACGCACCGGGTTGAGATCATGCAATGGGCGCGATTCGCCGTCAGGATCCCACCAGCGCGCTGCCAGACTGCCGAAGCGGGCAATTTCTTCCAGGCTGACGTTCTTTGTGGAGTTCGCAGAAGGATCTGCGGTGGTTTGCGAGGGAGTCGCATTCGTGGTCTGCATCATCGGATCCTCAAGCGGCGGCATGGAGTTTAGTGCGCCTGCCATTCGTACACCGTGACATCCCAGCCACCGCTGAGGTGGGCGGGATCGCCATGCGCGATCGCGATCGCCTCGGTCAGGTCCGCGGCGTGCAGCAGGTAGGCTCCACCGGACTTGTCGCTGAACCCGCCGGAAAGCTCCACACGGCCCTGTTCGCGCAAGCCGTCCAAATAGGCCAGATGCAGGGGAACCATCGCCGGATCGAGATGCGGCAGGCGCAGGAGCAGCACCAGGTAGCGATTCATCGAAGGCTCCAGGTCATGCTGCAGCGATGCGTTCGCGCCAGGCACGCGTCTTGTCCAGGATCGCTGCGGTGTCGACGCCGATCAGCACGCGCCCGGCCAGCTTGCGCTTGCCGGCAATCCACACGTCGCTGACCTGATGGCGCCCGGTCGCATAGACCAGCTGCGAGATGACATGGAACATCGGCTGGGTTTCCAGATCGCTCAGCCGCACGGCCGCGAAGTCGGCCTGCTTGCCGACTTCGATCGAGCCGATCTTCGTTTCCAGCCCGATCGCCTTCGCACCGTTGAGCGTGGCGGCACGCAGCGCATACGCCGCATCGAACGCCGCCGCATCACCGGCCACGGCTTTGGCCAGCAGCGCGGCGGTGCGCATCTCGCCGAACATGTCCAGATCGTTGTTGGAGGCGCAGCCGTCGGTACCGAGCGCCACGTTGACGCCGGCCGCGCGCAGCTTCTCCGCCGGGCAGAAGCCTGAGGCCAGCTTGAGGTTGGATTCCGGGCAATGCACCACCGATACGCCGGCCGCGGCGCAGGCGGCGATCTCGCCGTCGGTCAGCTGGGTCATGTGCACCGCGATGAGGCGGTCGTTGACCAGACCGAGTTTCTGCAGCCGCTGGAACGGGCGCAGGCCGCTCTTGGCCTTTTCATCCTCGACCTCGTGCGCGGTCTCGTGCGTGTGCAGGTGCACCGGGATGTCGAGCTGGTCGGACAGCACGCGGATGCGCTCGAAGCTCTCGTCCGACACCGTATACGGCGCATGCGGTGCGAACGCGGTGCTGATCAGGCCGTCACCGAGAAAGCTGTCATGCACTTCGCCAGCGCGCTCGAAGTATTCGTCCTGACTCTTCGCCCATGCGGTCGGGAACTCGATCACCGGCAAGCCAACCACGGCGCGAAAACCCATGCGCCGATAGGTCGCACCGATCACGTCGGGGAAGAAGTAGTTCTCGTTGGCGCAGGTGGTACCGCCGCGCAGCATCTCGGCCACCGCCAGCTCGACGCCATCGCGCACGAATTCCGGCCCGATGACCTTCGCCTCGGCTGGCCAGATGTGCTGTTGCAGCCACACCATCAGCGGCAGGTCGTCGGCCAAGCCGCGCAGCAAGGTCATCGGATTGTGCGTGTGGCTGTTGATCAGGCCGGGGATCAGCGCGTGTTCGGTCAGCTCGACGCGCTCGCGCGGCACGTAGACAGCACGGGCATCGGCAATCGGCAGCAGTGCGACGATGCAGTCGCCGTCCACGACCACAGCATGGTTCTCTAACACCACGCCATGCGGCTCCACCGGCACGACCCAGCGCGCTTCAATCAACAGGTCGACGGGCTGTGGTGTGATCTGACTCATCGTGACTCGCTTCAAAAGTGGATACGACAAAGGGCGGCACCTTGCGGCAACCGCCCCTCCTGATCATCTTGCTGCTGGAAGCGGAATGGCGCGTCCGCCCATCATTTCACGCGGCTGTCGTACTCGCCGGTGCGGGTGTCGACCTTGATGATTTCATCCTGATTGACGAACAGCGGCACGCGCACCACGGCACCGGTCTCCAGCGTGGCCGGCTTGCCACCGCCACCGGAGGTATCACCACGCACACCGGGATCGGTCTCGATGATCTTCAGCTCGACGAACTTCGGCGGCTGCACGGCGACAATGCCGCCGTTGAACAGCGTGACCACGCATTCTTCCTCGCCCTTGAGCCACTTCCAGGCATCACCCATCGCGGCCAGCGAAGCCGGCGCCGTCTCGAACGTCTCCATGTTCATGAAGTGCCATACCCGATCCTTGCCGATGCCATCGATAAACGAAAGCTGCATGTCGGTATCGCTGGCATCCGCCTCTTCGAAGGAGTCGCTGGACTTCAACGTCTGTTCGGTGGTGCGGCCGTCCTTCAGGTTGCGGATGCGGATTCGGGTGAACGCCTGGCCCTTGCCCGGCTTGACGAACTCCGCTTCGGTAATGATCCAGGGATCACCGTTGTGAAGGATCTTCTTGCCCGTTTTGACGTCATTGAGGCCAAGGGTCGCCATGCGCTGTCTGCTCCGAAGTCAATTTCGCCCAATGGGCGGCTAAAATGGATGTTTGTCACGGGCTTCAGCGCCCGCTCCAAGGCCCGACATGATAACCGCAAGCCCCCATCCCCGCCTATCGTCGCCCGCTTCCGGCTGGCGCGAGCTGTGGCGGGATGCCATTACCGACGCCGGCGAGCTGCTGCAGGCCGTGGGCCTGGGCGACCGCGCCGATCTGCTGCCGACCGATGACGCCGGCTTCGCCTTGCGGGTTCCGCGTGGATTCGTCGCGCGGATGCGCCGCAACGATCCGACCGACCCGCTGCTGCTGCAGGTGCTTCCGCAACGAGCCGAACACGACCAGGTCGAAGGTTTCACGACGGATGCCGTGGGCGACATGGCGTCCAAGGCTGGTCACGGCATCATGCACAAATACGACGGCCGCGCGCTGCTGATCGCCAGCGGCAGCTGTGCAGTGAACTGCCGCTATTGCTTCCGCCGGCACTTTCCCTATGGCGACGAGATCGCTGCGGCGTCGCAGTGGCGCGATGCCCTTGCCCATGTGAAGGCCGACCCGTCGATCCGCGAACTGATCCTGTCCGGCGGTGATCCACTGGCACTGGCCACGCACAAGCTCGAGGAGCTGACCCTCGGCCTGGCCGAACTGCCGCACGTGATCCGCCTGCGCATCCACACCCGCCTGCCGGTGGTGCTGCCCGAACGGATCGACGATGCCTTCGTCACCTGGCTGGCCGCGCTGCCACTGCAGAAGGTGGTCGTGCTGCATGCCAATCATGCCAACGAGCTGGACGCCAGCGTCGATGCTGCGTGCACCCGCCTGCGTGATGCCGGCGCCACGCTGTTGAACCAGTCGGTGCTGCTGCGTGGTGTCAATGACAACGCCGATGCGCTGACCGATTTGTCCGAACGCCTGTTCGCCGCCGGCGTACTGCCGTACTACCTGCATCAGCTCGACCGCGTGCAGGGCGCTGCGCACTTCGAGGTCAACGACGCCCATGCGCTGGCGTTGATGGAGGCACTGCGCGCGCGACTGCCGGGCTATCTGGTGCCCCGGCTGGTGCGCGAAGTGGGCGGCGACGCCTCCAAGCGGCCCGTGTGAATCGGGTGACAGTCACCGTTATGCGGTTTTTTGCTGGCGGCTGGTGGCGGAATCCGTTACAAACATCAGTAGCAGACGATCATGCAGACCGGCTCGCGCAGCCCGCGGCGATCAACGGACAGCTCAACGCCCCATGAAAAAAGACTACGTCATCAAGATCCTCTTCATCGAGAGCTCGCTCGAGGAGGCCGAACAGATCATCAGCCTGCTGCGCAACACCGGCATCGCCGTGCGGCCAGCCCGCGCCACCAACATTGAGCAGCTGCAGGCGGCGGTGAATGAGCTGGAGCCGGATGTGGTGATGTTCGACCCGGCGGTCGCCACCATTACCCTGGCTGAAGCGGTGAAGGTGCTTGACGCCTACGGTCGCGATTATTCGCTGCTGGGCCTGGTCAATACTTTCGATAACCAGGTCATTGCCGACATGTTCGTGCATGGTGCCCGCGGTGTCGCTTCACGCAACCAGCCGAAGCAACTGATCGCCGTGCTGCAGCGCGAATTCGAGTCGTTGCAGACGCGCCGCCAGGTGCGCCGCCTGGAAACCTCGCTGCGCGAATCGGAGCGCCGCTGCGATGCGCTGCTCGACTCGTCCACCGATGCGATCGCCTATGTGCATGAGGGCATGCACGTGCGGGCCAACCACGCCTACCTGGAAACCTTCGGCTACGACAGTTTCGACGACCTGCTCGGGCTGCCCGTGCTGGACATGATCGACGCGTCCAACGCGGACGAATTCAAATCCCTGCTGCGCGGCCACGCGCGCCAGGAAAAGCTGCCATCGCAACTCGCCCTGCGTGCACGACGCGCCGACGGCAGCCATTTCGATGCCACGGTGGAATTCGCGCAGGCCACGTTCGAGGGCGAACCCTGCCTGCAGATCGTGTTCCGGCGGCAGCTGGTCGACCCGGCGGTGCTGGCACAGTTGCAGCGCGACCCGGTCACCGGGCTGTTCAACCGCGCGCACATGCTGGGCTGTGTCGACGACGCCGTCACCGCCGCGGCCAAGGGCAAGAAGGGCCAGTCACTGCTGCTGATCGAACCCGACAACTGGGCCTCGCTGGTGGGTGGCATCGGCCTGGGCAAAGCCGATGAATTGCTGGCCGGCTTCGCCGATCGCATCCGCATGCTGCTGAGCGCCGACGATGTCGCCGGCATGCTCGCCGAACATACCCTCGGCGTGGTGCTCGACTCCCGCTCGGATGAGGCGATCCGGGAATGGATCGCCAAGCTGCAGCACAGCGTCAGCAACGAGATCTTCGATGCCGGCGCCCGCTCGATCACGGTCACCGCCAGCATCGGCGGCAGCCTGCTGGGCGAGAAGAACGCCAATACCGAATTGCTGCTCAACCAGGCCAGCCTGGCCTTGCGCACTGCGCAAAGCCTCGGCGGCAGCCAGGTGGAACTGCACGATCCGGCCGCGCGTGAAAAGGCCGACGAAGAGCGCGATCGCTACTGGCTGGAACTGTTGCAGCAGGCGCTGGCGAAGAATGGCCTGGTGCTCTATCACCAGCAGACCATCAGCCTGCAGGATGCCGAAGGCGATTACTCGGAAATCCTGCTCCGCATGAACGGCCCGCAGGGCGAAGTGCTGCCCGGCTTCTTCATGCCGATCGCCGAAAAGCACAACCTCACCGGCGCAATCGATCGCTGGGTGCTCGACAAAGCCGTCAGCGCCCTGCAGGCGCGCGAAGGACAGGGGCAACAGACCACCTTCTTCATCAAGCTCACTGCGGCCTCGCTGCAGGACGACACGTTGCTGCCATGGCTGGGTGAGCGGCTTGGACAGGCCGCGCTGAAGCGCGGCCATCTGGTGCTGGAAATGACCGAGAGCAAGGTGATGACGCTGCTGCGCCCTGCCCAGGAGTTCGTCAAGGGCTGGAAGAAACTGGGCGGCCGTTTCGCCCTGGAACAATTCGGCTCGGGCCTGAATTCATTCCAGTTGCTCAACCATGTCGATGCGGATTACCTGAAGATCGACCGCAGCTACATGGCCGAGCTGCCGCAACATCCGGAAAGTCAGAAGAAGGTCGCCGAAATCTGCCAGCAGGCGCGCGAACTGAAGCGCCAGACCATCGCCGAATGGGTCGAGGACGCCACCAGCACGTCACTGCTGTTCGCCTGCGGCGTCGACTTCGTGCAGGGCAATTTCCTGCAACAGCCGATGCGGCTCGAGTAAATAGCGGAAACCTGCCGACCTCGGGGTTCCGACACACAGCAAAAAACCCGCGGATTGCTCCGCGGGTTTTTTCATGCACCAACAACCGCGGAGCGGATTACTCGGCGGCGGCAGCAGCGGCAGCAGCAGCCGCCTTGGCACTGATCTTGGCAGCGGAGACTGCGGCGATGTCTTCCTTGATGCGGGCAGCCTTGCCTTCCAGGCCACGCAGGTAATACAGCTTGGCGCCACGCACCTTGCCCTTGCGCTTCACGGTCAGCGAGTCGATGGCCGGGCTGTGCGCCTGGAACACGCGCTCCACGCCGGTGCCGTGCGAAATCTTGCGCACCGTGAAGGCCGAATGCAGCCCGCGGCTGCGCTTGGCGATGACGATACCTTCGAACGCCTGCACGCGCTCGCGGTTGCCTTCCTTCACCTTCACGTTGACCACCACGGTGTCGCCGGGGCTGAATTCCGGCAGCTGGCGGGTGATCTGCTCGGATTCGAACTGTTCAATGATCTTGTTCATGGCGCACCTGTCGGTTCACTTTAGCGATATCAATGCTGCGGTCGTCATTCGGCCGCATCGTCTTGCCGCAACCGCTCAGCTTGAGCATGTTCACGGCGAAATTCATCCAGCAAGGCCCGGGATTTCGCATCCAGCCTACGCTGTGACAACAAGTCCGGGCGGCGCGACCAGGTTCGTCCCAGCGATTGCTTCAGGCGCCAGCGGGCGATCGCCGCATGGTCACCGGACAGCAATACCTCCGGTACATCACCCAGCGCATCGTGCACCGGTTTTCCATAATGCGGACAATCCAGCAGGCCATCCGAGAATGAATCCTGCTCGGCCGACTGCGCGTCGTTCAACGCGCCGTCCTGCAAGCGCCCCACCGCGTCGATGATCACCGCGGCAGCCAGCTCACCGCCGGACAGCACATAGTCGCCGATGGAAAGCTCCTCGTCGACCTCGCGCGCCAGCAGACGCTCGTCCACACCTTCGTAACGTCCACAAAGCAGAGCGATGCGCGGCAACTTTGCCAGCGCCTCCACCCTGCCCTGCGTCAGCCGCGTTCCCTGCGGACTGAGATAAATCAGATGCACCGGTTCCGGTGCGGCGTCACGCATGGCCGCCAGGGTCGTGCGCAACGGTTCAATCATCATCACCATGCCAGGACCGCCGCCATACGAGCTGCTGTCCACGCTGCGGTGTTTGTCGGTGGCGTAGTCCCGCGGATTCCAGGCTTCCACCTGCAGCAACTCGCGTTGCTGCGCGCGTCCCACTACACCAACGGCAGCACACTGACGCACGAAGTCGGGAAACAGGCTGACGACATCGATGCGCATGATCCTTGTCCTTGTGTCCCGCAACCCGGCGACGTCAGAATTCAGGATCCCAGTCCACCACCATGCGCCCTGCGGACAAGTCCACCGAACGCACATACGAACCCTGGATGAAAGGAATCAGCCGCTCGCGCTCGCCATCCCTCACTACCACGACGTCGTTGGCACCGGTGGCGAACAGGTGACTGACCCGCCCCAGCTTCACGTCTTCCGTGGTGACGACCTCAAGTCCTTCGAGATCGACCCAGTAATACTCATCCTTCGCGGGTGGCGGCAACTGATCACGGGTGACGTAAATGTCATGGCCGATCAACGCTGCCGCCTGTTCCCGGTCGTCCACGCCGGGCAACTGGGCCACCATGCCCTTGCCCTGCGCACGACCTTTCACTCCCGAAATCTGCGTCTCCACACCCGGCGCTGCAGTGAGCAGCCACGGCTGGTAGTCGAAGATCCGCATGCGCGGTTCAGCCCAGGATTCGATCTTGAGCCAGCCCTGCACACCGTACAGCCCGACGATGCGTCCGATCAGGACGCGTCGACTGGCTGGCGCGGCACTCATAAGTACCGTACTCAGGCAGCCTGCTGCTTGCCTGCTTCCTTGACCAGCGCGGCGACCTTGTCGGTCAGCTGGGCGCCCTTGCCAATCCATTCCTTGACGCGCTCGACGTTCAGCTCAAGGCGCTTGTCCTTGCCCGACGCGACCGGGTTGTAATAACCGACGTTCTCGATGTTGCGGCCGTCGCGCTTGCTGCGCTGATCGGTCACGACGACGTGGTAGAACGGACGGCCCTTGGCGCCACCGCGCGAAAGACGAATCTTGACCATGGTAAAACTCCAGAATTGCCGAATGAGCGGCAGGCACACGAGAGACGTGCGCGGTAAACGGGGCATTTTAACCTAAAATGGTGAAAATGGAAGAGCTTGGATATGCAGGATGAGACAGGCCAGCCACAACTCTTCCAGCCAACCCACCGGACCTTAGCTTCTACGCTCGCTTAACGCGGTGGCGGCAAACCGCCCATGCCGCCCATCCCGCCCATGCCCTTCATGGCACCGCGCATCTGCCGCATCAGGCCCTTGCTGCCGCCCTTGGACAGCTTGGACATCATCTTTTCCATCTGCATGTACTGCTTGAGCAGGCGATTCACGTCGGCTGGCTGGGTACCGGAACCGCGCGCCACGCGGGCACGGCGCGAGCCGTTCAGCAGATCCGGATGGCGGCGTTCCTTCTTGGTCATTGAGCTGATGATCGCGACCATCCGCTTCATCTCGCCGTCGTTGACCTTGGACTTGACGCTGTCCGGCAGGTTGCCCACCCCCGGCAGCTTGTCCATCAGGCCAGCCAGACCGCCCATATTGCTCATCTGCTCGAGCTGGTCCTTCATGTCGTTCAGGTCGAAGCGCTTGCCTTTCATCACCTTCTGGGCAAGCTTCTGCGCCTTCTCCTGGTCGACCTTGCGCTCGACTTCCTCGACCAGCGACAACACGTCGCCCATGCCGAGGATGCGCTGGGCCAGACGATCCGGATGGAACGGCTCCAACGCATCGGTCTTCTCGCCAGCGCCGAGGAACTTGATCGGCTTTCCCGTGACATAACGCACCGACAAAGCGGCACCGCCGCGGGCATCGCCATCGGTCTTGGTCAGGATCACGCCGGTCAGCGGCAACGCCTCGCTGAACGCCTTGGCGGTGTTGGCCGCGTCCTGGCCGGTCATCGAGTCGACCACGAACAGCGTTTCGATCGGCGTTATCGCGGCATGCAATGCCTTGATCTCGGCCATCATCGCCTCGTCCACATGCAGGCGGCCAGCGGTATCGACGATCAATACATCGACCACTTCACGACGCGCCGCAGCGACTGCAGCCTTCGCGATCGCCACCGGATCCTGCCCCGCCTCGGACGGAAAGAATTTCACCCCGACCTGTTCGGCCAGCGTGCGCAACTGCTCGATCGCCGCCGGACGATAGACGTCGCAGCTGACCACCATCACCTTTTTCTTCTTTCGCTCGGTCAACAGACGCGCCAGCTTGGCTACCGTGGTGGTCTTGCCGGCGCCCTGCAGGCCAGCCATCAGTACCACCGCCGGCGGTGTCTGGGCCAGGTTAAGTTCGGTGTTGGCGGTACCCATCACCACGGTCAGCTCGTCGCTGACCACTTTGACCAGCGCCTGACCCGGCGACAGGCTCTTCAGCACATCCTGGCCAACCGCACGCACCTTGATGCGCTGGATCAGCGCCTGCACTACCGGCAACGCGACATCCGCCTCCAACAATGCGATGCGCACTTCGCGCAACGATTCGCGGATGTTTTCCTCGGTCAGCCGGCCGCGGCCGCGCAGGCGATTGACGGTGGTGGAAAGGCGTTGGCTGAGCGACTCGAACATGACGGAACCGGCAAACAGGAAAGTCGCTGATTATAGCGGACGGATTGACCCGCTCCGCATGCACGCCCGCCGAAGCCTGTGCGACACTTCATGGCTATGGTCATCCACGTCTTCGCCCTGCTCGCCATCGTGCTGTACCTCGCTGCCGCGGGCGGCCTGGCGCGGCCGCTGCTGAGCGGCGGCCAACCGCTGAATCGGCTGGCGTTGGGCCTGGCCGGTGGTGCGGTCCTGATCCACGCCGGCATCCTGCTCGGCATGCACCGCGGCGCGCTGGATCTGCACTTCTTCGCCGCGCTGTCGCTGGTGGCGTTCGTGGTATCGGCGTTGACCCTGCTGGTGAATCTCTCGCGTCCGGTCGCCGCCCTCGGTGTGGTCGTATTTCCGCTGACGGCCCTGCTGGTTGCAGTTGACAGTTTCCTGGCACCACCCACGCTGCCACTGGTTATGGATTGGCAGATCAAGCTGCATGTCACGGTGGCACTGATCGCGTTCAGCGTGCTGTCGATCGCGACCGTGCTGGCCATCCTGCTGGCCGTGCAGGAACGCGCCTTGCGCCATCGCCAGTTCGGTCCCTGGCTGCGTGCGCTGCCGCCGCTGACGCTGACTGAAACCTTGCTGTTCCGTCTGATCGCTGCAGGCTTCGTGTTGTTGACGCTGACCCTGCTCACCGGCGCGCTGTTCGTCGACAACCTGTTCGGCCAGCATCTGGCGCACAAGACCGTCCTGTCGATCGTGGCATGGCTGGTGTTTGGCGTTCTGCTGTATGGCCGCTGGCGCCATGGCTGGCGCGGTCAGCGCGCGGTCAACCTCACGCTGATCGGAATGGTCGCTCTGATGCTGGCCTTTTTCGGCTCGAAATTCGTGCTGGAGTTGATCCTGCATCGCCCGGTGGGTTGAGCCGTCTTGGGGCACTCAGCGACAGGCGTCGATCGCTTCCGCCAATCGCTCCACACCGATCACTTCCATCTCGCCGACCTTGCCCTTCTTCGGCGCATTCGCCTTCGGCACAATCGCGCGCCGGAAGCCATGATGCGCGGCTTCCTTCAGGCGTTCCTCGCCGTTCGGCACCGGGCGGATCTCACCGGACAGGCCGACTTCACCGAACGCAACGGTGTGTTCCGGCAGCGGCCGGTCGCGCAACGACGACAGCACCGCCAGCAGCACCGGCAGATCGACCGCCGTCTCCTGCACGCGGATGCCGCCAACCACGTTGACGAACACGTCCTGGTCATACGCCGCCACGCCGCCATGCCGGTGCAGCACAGCCAGCAGCATTGCCAGCCGGTTCTGTTCCAGTCCCAGGGTGACGCGACGCGGATTCCCCAGCGAGGACTGATCCACCAGCGCCTGCACTTCGACCAGCAGCGGACGAGTACCTTCGCGCGTCACCATCACCGCGCTGCCCGAGGTCGGCCCGCTGTGCGAGGACAGGAAGATCGCCGACGGATTCGGCACTTCGCGCAGGCCCTTGTCGGACATCGCGAACACACCCAGCTCGTTCACCGCGCCGAAGCGGTTCTTGAACGCACGCAGGATGCGGAAGCGGCTGCCGGATTCGCCCTCGAAATACAGCACGGCATCGACCATGTGTTCGAGCACGCGCGGGCCGGCGATGCCGCCTTCCTTGGTGACATGGCCGACCAGGAAGACCGAGGTGCCGGTTTCCTTCGCGAACCGGGTGAGCTTGGCGGCGGACTCGCGCACCTGACTCACCGAACCCGGCGCGGCGGAGAGCAACTCGGTCCAGATCGTCTGGATCGAATCGATCACCAGCACCCGCGGACGAGTCGCCATCGCCTGTTCAAGAATGCGTTCGATGCAGGTTTCGGCCAGCGCCTGCAGCGGCTCCAGTGGCAGACCCAGCCGCTGTGCGCGCGACGCCACCTGCGACAGCGATTCCTCACCGGTGACATACACACTGGGCAGATGCGCACCCAGCGTACCCAGCATCTGCAGCAGCAAGGTCGACTTGCCGATGCCCGGATCGCCGCCGATCAACACCACCGAGCCTTGCACCAGGCCACCGCCGAGCACGCGATCCAGCTCGCCGATACCGGTCAGCGTGCGTGCCTCGGTGGTCAACGCCACTTCGGTCAGCGGCGTGATGCGCGCTACGCCAGCCGCAGTGCCGGCATAGCTGGAGCGCTGCGCCCCAACCGACGACACGGCCGCCGATGCCGGCGTCAGCACGATCGCACTGAGCGTGTTCCATACCCCACACTCGACGCACTGCCCCTGCCACTTGTTGTGCTCGGCGCCGCACTCGGTGCAAACGTAGGCGGTCTTGGCTTTGGCCATGCGGATTCCCGGATCGATACTTGTGATGCGAACAGCTTAGCTTGCTCTCATCGCAAACCACGAGATGCCACGGCGTCAGCTGCTGTCAGCTTTCGTCTTCGACGAACAGCACCCGACGAGTCATGCCGCAGGTGAGGTCATAGGAGATCGTGCCGGATTGCACAGCGATCAGTTCGACCGGCAATTCCGGCCCCCACAGCAGCACGCGGTCGCCGATTTTCGCGGTCGGCGCATTGCGCAGATCGAGCGTGATCAGGTCCATCGAGACGCGGCCGATCAGCGGCACGCGCTGCTCGCCGATCAGCACCGGCGTACCGGCCATGGCACTGCGCGGATAGCCGTCGCCGTAACCGACGGCGGCCACGCCGACCGGCATATCCTCGGGACAAGTCCAGGTGCCGTTGTAGCCGATCTGCTCGCCACGTTTGATCCGGTTGATCGCGATCAAACGCGTGCTCAGCGTCATCGCCGGGCGAAAGCCGAAGTCGGCACCCGTCTTGCCGTCGACCACCGACAAGCCGTACAGCAGACCACCAGTGCGCACCCAGTCGCCACGGGCGTCGGGCCAGCCAAGCACGGCAGCTGAGTTGGACAGCGAACGCGGGCCATCGAACACCCTTGTCGCCTCGGCGAAGCGTGCGATCTGCGCCGGCGTCTGTTCGCCGTCGAATACTTCGGAATCGGAGAAGTGAGTGAGCAGGCCGATCTCGGGATCGATGCCCGGCATCGCGGCGAGCCGCGCATGCACTTCAGCCACGTGTTCCGGCGCGAAGCCGAGCCTATGCATGCCGCTGTCGATCTTCAACCAGACACGCAAACGTCCACGCGCCGGCTCGGCCTGCATCAGCCACTGCAGCTGCGCCTCGTGATGGATCGCCGCGTCCAGCTGCAGTCGCTGCATTTCAGCGATGTCGCGGACGTTGTCAGGGCCGGACAGCACCACGATGCGTTGCCGGTGTCCCGCCGCGCGCAGCCGCAGGCCGTCGCCGAGCGCGGCCACCGCGAACGCCTCGGCTTCGCCGTTCAGCGCACGGGCCACCCGCTCCAGTCCGTGACCATAGGCATCGGCCTTGACCACTGCCATCACTTTCGCGGGCGCGGCCAGTGCCTTCAGTCGCGCCAGGTTGTGGCGAAGTGCACCGAGATGGATGGTGGCGACGGTGGTGCGGCTCATGGGTGTGATTGGCAGAGAACGGGGAACGGGAAATGGGGAACGGACAGTCTGCGCAAGTGTGCGCACCACAGCAGAAAAATGGGCAGGAAAGGCGAAGGGTGGCAGGCTTGCATGAAGCCTTTGTTCCCTGCTCCCCGTTCCTTGTTCCCCGCGTTCAATCGAACGACCCGACGAACGAATCCGGCGCGTAGTTCACAAACTTGGTGTAGTGACCGAGGAAGGTCAGCTTGCAGGTATCGGTGGGGCCGTTGCGCTGCTTGCCGATGATGATTTCGGCGATGCCCTTGTCCGCCGATTCCTTGTTGTAGTACTCGTCGCGGTAGATGAACATGATCACGTCGGCATCCTGCTCGATCGCGCCGGACTCGCGCAGGTCGGACATCATCGGACGCTTGTCGGCTCGCTGTTCCAGCGAGCGGTTCAACTGCGAAAGGGCGATCACCGGCACGTTCAACTCCTTGGCGAGGCCCTTGAGTGAACGCGAAATTTCTGAAATTTCGGTGGCGCGATTCTCCTTGTTGCCGGGCACCTGCATCAGCTGCAGGTAATCGATCACGATCAGGCCCAGTCCGCCGTGCTCGCGATGCAGGCGACGTGCGCGTGAACGCAGCTCCACCGGCGACAGGCTCGGCGTGTCATCGATGAAGATCTTGGCGTCGGACAGCAGCGCAATGGCATTGGAGACGCGCGGCCAGTCTTCCTCTTCCAGCGTGCCGTTGCGCAGATGCTGCTGGTGGATGCGGCCGACCGAGGAAATCAGGCGGAACGCGAGCTGCGAGGAAGACATCTCCATCGAGAACACCACCACCGCCTTCTTGCCACCCAAGGCAGCGGTCTCGGCGATGTTCAGCGCAAACGCGGTCTTGCCCATCGACGGGCGCGCCGCCACGATGATCAGATCCGATGGCTGCAGGCCGGAGGTGAGGCCGTCCAGATCGTTGAAGCCGGTGCTGACGCCGGTGAGCTGGCCGCGATTCTCGTAACGCTCGGTGAGCAGGCGGAACGCATCCTTCACCGCCTCGCGCATCGAGACGGAATCCTTCTTGCCGCGCGCGCCGGACTCGGCAATGTGGAACACGCGCTGTTCGGCGCTTTCCAGCACTTCCTGCACGCTCTTGCCATCGGGCCGGTAGCCGTCCTCGGTGATCGAGGTGCCCGCGTCGATCAGCTGGCGCATCACCGACTTCTCGCGCACGATCTCGGCATACGCCGCAATGTTGGCGGCGCTGGGCGTGCTGTTGGCCAGTTCGATCAGATAGCCGGCGCCGCCGACCATCTCGGCCAGGCCGTTGGTCTCGAACCAGTCGCCCAAGGTCACCGCGTCGCACGGCATGCCCTTGTTCGCCAGCTCGTTGATCGCGCGCCAGATCAGGCGGTGATCCTTGCGGTAGAAGTCCTGTTCGGCCAGCCGGTCAGCCACCTTGTCCAGCGCATCCGGCGCCAGCATCAGGCCGCCAAGTACCGCCTGTTCGGCATCAATGGAATGCGGCGGTATGCGCAGCGCCTCGATGGCCGGAGAGGAGGATTTGCGTTCGGGCACGAAGGACATCGACTTACCTCAGGAGGATTACCCCACGAAAACCGGCAGCGCGCCGACATGGCTAGGGCGGCTGCACCGACGATCATCATACGCGGCGACATCTCAACCGCCGAGACAACAAGTCTGTGGATAAGCTGTGGGTTGCTGGGGATAAAAGCGGAAGGAACGAGGCGTGGAACTGTGGCAGGCAGTCGGGTGGTTTCGCGTTGCCACCCGCCCCCGGTATCGCCAAAAACAAACGGGTGCCCTGAGGCACCCGTCAGCTTGCAACTTGCGGCTTGTGCTTACTTGTCGCCGACCACGATCACCTTGACCGTGGTCTGCACATCAGCGTGCAGGCTCACCACCACGTCGTACTCGCCGGTGTTGCGAAGCGGGCCTTCGCCCAGGATCACTTCACCCTTGTTGACGGCATGGCCGGCTGCGGCCAGTGCCTCGGCGATATCGCGCGGACCGACCGAACCGAACAGTTTGCCTTCCGCACTGGCATGCGCGGAGATCGTCACCGAGGCGTCGGCCAGCTTGGCCTTGCGCGCTTCGGCGTCGGTCAGCATGGTGCTGGCTTTCGCTTCGTATTCGGCACGACGCTGCTCGAACGCGGCCAGGTTGGCAGCATTGACGCGCACGGCCTTGCCCTGCGGCAGGAGGAAATTGCGACCGTAACCCGGCTTCACGGTGACCTTGTCGCCGAGCGTGCCGAGATTGCGGACTTTCTGCAGAAGAATGAGTTCCATGATGCTTCCTTTTCGTTAGCGCCGGTGTGGCCCGGCGCAGCCAGAGGACGGTTGTCCGAAGGGTGTCTGAAGTCGCGTCCGGCCGTGGCCGGACTAGACACTGACCACAGCACCAGGCTGCGGTCAGTCACGCTCAGACGTCGTGGTTGTCGGTGTACGGCAACAGCGAGAGGAAGCGTGCACGCTTGATCGCGGTGGCCAGCTGACGCTGGTAGCGCGCCTTGGTACCGGTGATGCGGCTCGGCACGATCTTGCCGTTCTCGGTGACGTACTGACGCAGGGTGTTGAGATCCTTGTAGTCGATCTCCTTCACGTCTTCGGCAGTGAAGCGGCAGAACTTGCGGCGGCGGAAAAACTTGGACATGGTCTGGATTCCTATCAGTCGTCGCTGTCGCGATCGTTGTCGTCGCGGTCACGCCCACGCGGGCGGCCCTCGCCTTCGCCATCATCGTCATCGCGGCGACGGGTCGACTTGGCGTCGTCCTTTTCCTTCGACTTCAGGATGAAGGACGGCTCGGTATCGGCCTCGTCACGACGCACGACCAGATGGCGCAGCACGGCATCGTTGAAGCGGAAACCCGACTCCAGCTCGTTCAGCGCGTTCTGGCTCACTTCGATGTTGAGCAGCACGTAATGTGCCTTGGCCAGGTTCACGATCGGATAGGCCAGCTGACGACGGCCCCAATCTTCCAGACGGTGAATCTTGCCGCCGTCGGTCTCGATCAGCGCCTTGTAGCGCTCGAGCATCGCCGGAACCTGCTCGCTCTGGTCAGGGTGGACCATAAACACAACTTCGTAATGACGCAGGGTCATTGTGGGTTGACTCCTTGTGGATGCGGCCTTGCGGCCTCGCAGCCTCCCGCTGGTGCGGTGAGGCAAGTGTCCTGCCGGCACCCAAGCGGGCGCGGACAGAAGCGGAATTGTACGGCGTCGGCGAATGATCGCGCAAGTCATTGAAAATCATGACCTGTACGACACAAGCCCGGGTCAGCTGACGGTAAAGCTCTCGCCGCAACCGCATTCACCGGTGGCATTCGGGTTGTGGAACACGAAACTGGCGTTGAGGCCCTGCCGCTGAAAGTCGATCACGGTGCCCTCGACCATCGCCAGGCTCTTGTCGTTGACGATCAACGGCAGCCCGTCCACGTCGACGAGCTGGTCGCCCTCGCCGATCGACTCGGCCAGATCCACCACATAGGCAAACCCGGAACAGCCGGTGCGCTTGACGCCGAAACGCACACCGGCGGCCGCTGGCGTGTTGGCCAGAAAGTGGCGCATGCGTTCGTTGGCAGCCGGCGTGATGGTGATGGTCATGGAGCGGATCGAACCTCGATGAAACTGCACTGCAGGAGCCCGGAAAGTCGCAGCGCGGGCAACGGCTACATTATCATGCCGGTTTGGCCTTGCGCGCCGCGGCGCGCGCGCCGTTCATCCATACGCGCCGATATGCGGCGCTTCAGCAGGAGTTTCAACGATGGCCGTGGTCAGTCCGACCGTATTGAGCGTGAAGCAGGCTCTCTCCGGCAAGCTCGAAGCCGGCAGCAAGGTGACCGTGCGTGGCTGGGTGCGCACGCGCCGCGACTCCAAGGCCGGCCTGTCCTTCGTCAACGTGACCGACGGCTCCTGCTTCGACCCGATCCAGGCAGTGGTGCCGGCCACGCTGGGCAACTATGACAGCGAAGTGAAGCACCTCACCGCCGGTGCCGGCGTGATCGTCAGCGGCACCTTGGTGCCTTCGCAGGGCAAGGGCCAGAGCTTCGAGGTGCAGGCAGACGAGGTGATCGTCACCGGCCTCGTCGACGACCCGGAAACCTACCCGATCCAGCCCAAGCAGCATTCGATGGAATTCCTGCGCGAGGTCGCCCATCTGCGCCCGCGCACCAACCTGTTCGGCGCGGTGACCCGTGTGCGCCACACCATGATGACGGCGATCCATCGCCATCTCACCGAGCAGGGTTTCTTCTGGATCAACACGCCGATCATCACCACCTCCGATGCCGAAGGCGCCGGCGACATGTTCCGGCTGTCCACGCTGGACCTGGCCAACCTGCCGCGCCTGCCCGACGGCAAGATCGACTTCCGCAAGGACTTCTTCGGCCGCGAAGCATTCCTCACCGTGTCCGGCCAGCTCAATGTCGAGGCGTATTGCCTGGCGATGAGCAAGGTCTACACGTTTGGCCCGACCTTCCGCGCCGAGAATTCCAACACGCCGCGCCACCTGGCCGAGTTCTGGATGGTCGAGCCTGAGATCGCATTCGCCGACCTCACCGCGGACGCCGATTGCGCCGAGGCGTTTCTCAAGGCGATCTTCAAGGCTGTGCTGGACGAGCGCGCCGACGACATGGCGTTCTTCGCCGAGCGCGTGCAGCCGGATGCGATCAGCCGGATGGAGGCGTTCATTGCCAAGCCGTTCGAGCGCATCGACTACACCGACGCGATCGAGATCCTGAAAAAGTCGGGCCAGAAGTTCGACTACCCGGTCGCCTGGGGCATCGACCTGCAGACCGAGCACGAACGTTACCTGGCCGAGAAACATATCGGCCGTCCCGTGGTCGTAATGAACTACCCCGAGGCGATCAAGGCGTTCTACATGCGCTTGAACGATGATGAGAAGACCGTTGCCGCGATGGACGTGCTTGCGCCAGGCATCGGCGAGATCATCGGCGGCAGCCAGCGTGAGGAACGCTTGGACTACCTCGACCGCCGGATGGCCCAGTTCGGTATCGATCCGGCGCCATACAACTGGTACCGCGACCTGCGCCGCTACGGCACGGTGCCGCACGCCGGCTTCGGTCTCGGCTTCGAGCGCCTGCTGGTCTACATCTGCGGCCTGTCCAACATTCGCGACGCCATCCCCTACCCACGCGCGGCCGGCACGGCCGAATTCTGAGTATCTTGCCTGTCATGTCGTATCGCTTCCCCATCACCGTCGCCGCACTGGTCCTCGCCGTTCTGCTGACTGGCTGTCACACCGCCAAGGTGCTGATCCCGCCCAATCTGCGGCCACCCTCGGAAAATACCGGTGATGCGCTGAAGCTGGCCCAGCAGCAATTGCTGCAGGCCACTCCGTGCTGCAGCAGCTTCGCCGATTTCTCCTATCGCAGCATGCTGCCGTGGCAACCGGAGAAGTTCACGCTGGGTAGCGGCAGCATGGTCGCCAACCTCAACGGCACGCACAGCTACTTCTTGGCCTTCCGCCTGCCGGCCGATGTAAAACTGCCATACAGGGTGGCCATGAAATCCGAATTGAATGGCCGCTGGCTGCACGCCACTTACCTGTTCGCGCCGACCATCGTGCTTCTGGACGAGGGCTTCCAGCCGATCCGCTCCGAGGACATCGGATTGTGCGAGCACATGGGCTGGAGCGACGAAACCACCGGCGCCTTCGGCAGCGTCAAGGTCAACGAGGCGCAGGCGCGTTATCTGCTGGTCTACAGCTCTGCCGAACAGCAGTCCGGCAAGACCTACTGGGAACAGTCGCCCGCCTCGATTTCCACCACCACCACGGCGACGCTGAAGATGAACTCCACCGGCAGCTTCAGCATTCCGCATGGCCCGGACGGTTCGTTGTGGGTCGGCATGATGAACAAGACCTACGAAAAGGCCATCGACAACGCGATCTGCAAGAAGGCGGAAAAAGGCGATGGCGTCCTCAATACCCTGCGTACCGCGCTGCCGCTGCCATGGAGCAGCAGCAATAGCGGCGGCGGCAGTGGCAGCAAGGCCAGCCATCGCAGTTCGCCATGATCATCCTTTACCTGGGCCTGCTGATCGGCGGCGTGGGCTTGCTCCTGTTGTCGTACGTGGCCCAGTTCCGGCTTGCAGCGTTGCTGCGCAAACGCTATCCGCAACACTGGCAGGTCATTGCCGAACCGGAACACGGCAAGACTTCGACATTTCGCACCTGGATCCGCATGCAGCACGTGCTGCGCTCACCGGCACTCCCGGCACTGGGCGATGCGGCCATCAACCGCTGGCGTCAGGTCTGGCGCTACAGCCCGTGGCTGGGCTGGCTGTGCTGGTTCGCGGCACTGGCAATGCGTCTGCTGCTGCACTGACCAAACCGAACGGAGAACCCGCATGCAACTGGATCTGAATGGACGGCATGCGCTGGTCTGCGGCGCCTCGCAAGGCATCGGTCGCGCCAGCGCGATCGAACTGGCCGAACTGGGCGCCAGCGTCACCTTGCTGGCGCGTTCGGCCGACGCACTCAAGACCGTCGCCGAAAACCTGCCCCGCAAGCATGCCGCGCAGCGACACGACTGGCGCAGTGTCGACATGCTGGACACTCCCGGCCTGCAGGCGATCGCCAGCGAGATCGTCGCCAGCGAACCGGTGCATATCCTGATCAACAACAGCGGCGGACCACCGGGCGGCCCGGCACATACCGCCACGCCAGCCGCGTTCGAAACCGCATTCCGCCAACATCTGCTGGCCGGCCAGACGTTGTTGCAGGCACTCTTGCCCGGCATGCGCGCCAGTGGCTACGGCCGCATCGTCAATGTGATTTCCACCTCGGTGAAGGAACCGATCGTGGGACTCGGCGTGTCCAACACCGTGCGCGCCGCCGTCGCCGGCTGGGCCAAGACGCTGTCCGGCGAACTGGCTGCCGATGGCATCACCGTCAACAACGTGTTGCCCGGCTACACCCGCACCAGCCGCCTCGACGGCTTGCTGGCCGCGAAAGCCGGCGCCAGCGGTCAGACCGAAGACGAGATTGCACAGGATCTGATCGCCACGATTCCGGCCCGCCGCTTCGGCGAAGCCAGCGAAGTGGCGGCGGTGATCGCGTTCCTGTGCACACCCGCCGCCGCCTACGTCAACGGCGTCAGTATCGCGGTGGATGGCGGCCGCACCCGCGCGCTGAGTTGAACCAGACAACCCACGCATACGCCAGCGTCCGGTGCATTTGCGGCACGCTGGTTTTAAGCTTGTGCCGATGCCCACTCCGCGCCTAGCCAATCTGATCGACGGTCGCCTGCAGGCGCCACACCACGATGCATGGCTGGAGGTGCATGAGCCAGCCACTGCCGCAGTATTCGCGCATTGCCCGGATTCCAGTTCGATCGATGTCGATGCCGCGGTCGATGCCGCCAGCCGTGCTGCCACTGATTGGGCGAACACCCCGATTGAGCAGCGCGCACACCTGTTGCAGCGTCTGGCCAACCTGATCGAAGCGCGACTGGAGGAATTCGCAGCGCTGGAATCGCGCGACAGCGGCAAGCCGTTGAGCCTCGCGCGTCGGCTCGACATCCCGCGCGCGATCAGCAACCTACGCTATTTCGCGGCCGCGATCATGAGTTGGGGCAGCGAGTCGCACGCGATGGAAACCGGTGCAATCGGTACCGGCGCGATCAATTACACCTTGCGTCAGCCGCTCGGCGTGGTTGGCTGCATCAGTCCGTGGAATCTGCCGCTGTACCTGTTCACCTGGAAAATCGCGCCGGCGCTGGCCGCTGGCAACACGGTGGTGGCCAAGCCATCGGAAGTGACGCCGTGCACCGCCGCGCTGCTCGGTGAGCTGAGCATCGCGGCCGGGTTTCCGCCCGGCGTGCTGAACATCGTGCAGGGTCGCGGACCCAGCGTCGGTCAGGCAATCGTGGAGCACCCCGCGGTGCGGGCGATTTCCTTCACCGGCAGCACCGCCACCGGCACGCAGATCGCCCGTGTCGCCGCGCCACAGTTCAAGAAAGTGTCGCTTGAAATGGGCGGCAAGAATCCGGCGATCGTGTTTGCAGATGCCAATCTTTCCGAGGCGAACCTGGACACCATCGTGCGCTCGGGTTTCGCCAATCAGGGCGAAATCTGCTTGTGTGGTTCGCGCCTGCTGGTCCAGCGCTCGATCTACGAAGCCTTTCGCGAGCGTTACCTCGCACGTGTGCAGGCGCTGCGCGTCGGCGATCCGATGGACGCCGGCAACGATCTCGGCGCGATGGTTTCCCAAGCGCACTACGCCAAGGTGCTCGGCTGCATCGAACAGGCCCGCGCCGAAGGCGGCCACGTGCTGTGCGGCGGCGAATCGATCCACCTGTCCGACCGCTGTGCCGATGGCTGGTTCATCGCGCCGACCGTGATCGAAGGTCTGTCATCGGCGACGCAGACCAACCAGCAGGAAATCTTCGGCCCGGTAGTCAGCCTGATCCCGTTCGAGGACGAGGCGGAGGCGCTGGCGATCGCCAATGACAGCAAATACGGGCTCGCTGCCTCGCTGTGGACGCAGGATCTCTCCCGTGCCCACCGACTCGCCGGCCAACTCGAATTCGGCATCGTCTGGATCAACTGCTGGCTGTTGCGCGATCTGCGCACGCCGTTCGGTGGTGCCAAGCAATCCGGGCTCGGCCGCGAAGGCGGCCACGACGCATTGCACTTCTTCACCGAGTCGAAAAACATCTGCATCCGTTATTGACCAGACTTTCTTGATCAACACCCGCGACGCAAGCCGCACTACCGATGAGTACCCGACCTTGACCAGCCCCCTGCAAGACCTGCTCGACAGCAACCGCCGCTGGTCCGCTGCCATGCATGCGGAAGACCCGCACTTCTTCGAACATCTGGCGAAGCAGCAATCGCCGAAGTACCTGTGGATCGGCTGTTCCGACTCGCGCGTGCCTGCGACCCAGATCGTCGACCTGCCGCCCGGCGAGATCTTCGTGCAGCGCAATGTGGCCAACGTGGTTTCGCACAGCGACCTCAACTGCCTCAGCACGATCCAGTTTGCGGTGGACATCCTCAAGGTCGAGCACATCATCATCGTCGGTCATTACGGTTGCGGCGGTGTGCAGGCTGTGCTGGACGAGCGCCGGCTCGGTCTGGTCGACAACTGGCTGCGGCACGTCGGGGACGTGGCGGACAAGCACTCCTCGATGCTTGCCACGCTCGACCTGATGGCACTGCGCAACGCGCGCCTGTGTGAGCTCAACGCGATCGAACAGGTGGCCAATACCTGCCATACCACGATGGTGATGGATGCATGGGAGCGCGGCCAGAAACTCTCCGTGCACGCGTGGTGCTACAGCCTCGACAACGGCCACATGCACGACCTGAACATGCACGTCGACTCGCGCGCATCGCTGCTACCGGCCTACGAAAACGCCCTGCAGCGGCTGACGCGTCTGCCGACAGCGCATCCATGAGCGAGATCATCCGCACCGATGCCGCGCCGGCGCCGGTCGGCGCCTATCCGCACGCGCGTCGCGTCGGCGACCTGTTGTTCCTGTCCGGTGTCGGCCCGCGCCAGCCCCGCAGCAATGCGATCCCCGGCAACGTGCACGATGCTGACGGTCAACTGATCGACTACGACATCGAGGCGCAATGCCGGCAGGTGTTTGCCAACGTACGTGCCGTGCTGGAAGCCAGCGGTGCCGCATGGACCGACCTGGTCGACGTCACCGTGTTTCTGACCGACATGCAGCGCGACTTCGCCAGCTACAACCGGTTGTACGCAGAGTACTTCGCGGGCGTGGATGCATGCCGTACCACGCTGGGCATCAGCGCCCTGCCGACACCGATCGCGATCGAACTGAAATGCATCGCGGCGCTGCCGCCATCTGCGCGCTGAGGATCCTGCCCCACCAAACCGCCGCACGACTCATGAAAAACCCCGCCGGTCTGCACCGGCGGGGTTTCGATTCACACAATCATCCAGCCTTCGATCAGCCTGCCGTGCTGGCAGCCGCCGGGGCGGCCGCTGCGGCAGCCTTGTGGTGCTTGTGGTGCTTCTTGCTGTGGGCCTTGGGTGCCGTGGCTGCTGCCGGGGCGGCATCAGCCGCCGGTGCTGCCATCGGGGCGGCAGCCGGAGCCGTCGCGGGAGCGGCCTTCGCCGCCGGGGCAGCAGTTTGCGGAGCAGCCGCCTGGGCCAACACAGAACCGGAAAGCGCAACGCCCGCCACGAGCAGGGAAGCGATCAGAAGTTTACGCATCATGATGTTGAGCCTCTGAAAATGGGGTATCGCGAGCCCGGCCGGAACCCGGCAACTCGGGTGGCGCGACGAGCCGACAATGCAGCGAAAATGGGATACCAAAGCTGAATGGGGTACGCGCCTTTCTGCGTGCCTGGCGCGCAGGATCTTGACTTTCATCCAGTGCACCGGGATACGCAATAATTTGCGATCATTCCAGGCAAACCTGCAGCATCCGCCCGATCAGTTCCTGCACTGCTGGCGCCTTCCCTTCGTCGTAGTCGAAGCTTGTCTCGTCCATGTAATTGAGCTGCGCCAGCTCCAGCTGCACCGCCTGCACGTCGGCACCGGGATTGCCGTAATGGCGGGTGATATAGCCACCCTTGAAGCGTCCGTTGACGGCAAAACTGAAGCGTGACTGGGATTCCAGGCAGCCCTGCAGTTGTGCCTGCAACGCACCTTCGCAGCTCGCTCCGGTCGCCGTACCGAGGTTGAAATCCGGCAAGCGGCCCTCGAACAGCATCGGCACCCGGCTACGGATGGAATGACCTTCCCACAATACCGCCCGACCATGTACGGCACACAGCCTCGCAAGTTCCTGTGCCAGAGCCTGATGGTAGGGCTGCCAGAATTCGTTTATCCGCCGTTGAACTTCAGCGCCGTCCGGCTCGCGACCATCCAGATACAGCGGCTCGCCGTCGAAACCGATCGTCGGGACCAGACCAGTCTCGCGCCGTCCCGGATACAGCGCATGCCCGTCGGCGGGTCGATTGAGGTCGATCACGTAGCGCGATGCCCATGGCTTCAGCACGCTGGCACCCAGCGCCTGCGCCAGCGGCTCGTACAACCGCCCCACATGCCAGTCGGTGTCCGGCGAACGGCGCGCCGCCGGGCGCATCCGTGCGGCGATGTCATCGGGAATGAAGCTGCCATCGTGCGGCAGGCTGATCAGCAGCGGCACACGACCGCGCTGCAAGGTGAAGTTGGTCATGCGCACCATTGTACTCAGCCCATCAATACGAGTTCTTCGGCAGAGGTGGGATGGATCGCCACGGTCGCGTCCAGGTCGCGTTTGTGCAGGCCGAGCTTCAGCGCCACCGCAAAGCCCTGCAGCATCTCGTCGGCACCAGGACCCAGCGCATGGATACCGAGCACGCGTTCGTCGCTGCCCACACAGACCAGTTTCATCAGACTCTGCCCAGGTGTTCCAGCCAACGCCCACTGCATCGGTGTGAACCGGCTGCGATAGACGCTGACCGCATCCCCATATCGCTCACGGGCGTCTTCTTCAGTCAGTCCAACCATGCCCAGAGGCGGCTTGGAAAACACCACGCTGGGAATATTCTCGTAATCCAGCCGTGCGTCCGGCTGACCGCCAAACAGCCGGTCCGCCAGTCGCCGACCGGCGGCGACAGCCACCGGAGTCAGCGCCTTGCGAGTGGTGACATCGCCGACCGCGTGAACACCTTTCACGTTGGTATCCTGCCGCGCGTCGGTCAGCACATGGCCGCGTTCGTCGGTCTCCACACCAATCGAACCAAGCTCCAACGCCTCACTATTCGGCACACGGCCGACCGCCCACAGCAGCGCGTCGTAGGGACCGCGCAAACCGGTCACCCCATCGTCGAGCACGATGCCATCGGCACCACGACGCGCCGCCTGCAGCGCACTCGGCAGGCTGATCCGGATGCCCTGTGCTTCCATCAGTTCCCGCAATGCCCGCACCAGTTCCGTGTCGAAGCCTTCCAGCAGGCGCTCATGTGCCAGCACCTCCACCTCGCTGCCGAGTGCCTGCAGCAAACCGGCAAATTCCACCGCCACATAACCTCCACCCACGATCGCCACGCGACGCGGCAACGACTGCAGCGCAAAGACATCATCAGAGACCATGCCAAGCCCGAAACCCGGCAATGCCAAGCTACGCGGGCGGGCGCCGGTAGCAATCACGATCTGCGCCGCCTGCAGCTGGCTGCCATCGGTCAGTTCGATCGTGTCGGCCGCGACAAAACGGCCAGCCTGCCGGATCAACTGCACGCCTGCGTCCTGCAGGCGCCGGACATAGCTTTGCTCGATCGCATCGATATAGCGCCGTCGCAACTGCCGAAAGCGCTCCCAGTCCAGCGGACCCGGTTCCGACGCGAAACCCACGTCGACGGCAAACTGTTGGGCCTGCGCCCACTGCGAGGCATACCACAGCGCCTTCTTCGGCACGCAGCCGCGATGCACACAGGTACCACCCAGCGCACCCGGATCGAGCAAGGCAACCCTTGCACCATGCTGCGCAGCGCGGAAGGCTGTCGCCAGACCACCGGAACCGGCGCCAAGCACGATCAGGTCATGATTGGACATCATCGAATAATCCTCGAGCATTCATTCGAATCTATCCCATGCCATCTGAGCTGGCCATGCGCCATGACCAACACCAGGCAGGCGTTCGCAGCAAACCAATAGCACCATCAAGAGAATCGGGGCACTCAAGTCCGTTGGATCCATCTGTGCCTGGCAAACCAGCCATGGCGCCGCCCTTGCGTAGCACTTCAAGCAAATCTAGTCTTAGGCCAAATCCAAGGCATGGAGTACAGGTCATGCATCAGCGCTTCTTTACCGCCAGGTGGATCGTGCTGGCGCTTGCGGCCACCTGCGTTGAGGCTCACGCCACGCAAAAAGTACAGCGGGATCTGTTCGCTGACCTGCAGCCGCTAACCCATGAACTGCAGCGGTATTGTTACTTCATCGAGGCAATGCCACAGCTTCCGGAAACGGATCGACTGGTGGCTCAACAATTGTTGGCATCCAGCGAGGATGAATTGGGCCTCTACAGCGAGGCAGTGCGCGATTTCCCGCTGCGCAGCCGCCCACCCGAAAAACTGGTTCTGCCCGATGCAGCATCCTGGCAAGCTGCCGATGCACTGGACACCATCACCGCGCTAGCTCGCGATCGTCGTATCGTCATGGTGAATGAGGCCCATCACGATGCACATACGCGCGAACTGACTCTGGCACTGCTGCCGCGCTTGCGAGCGATGGGATTCACATACTTCGCAGCTGAAGCCCTCGATGAACGAGACGCCTCATTGATGAAACGAGGCTACCCCGTCAGATCCAGTGGCAGTGAATACCTTCGCGAACCGCTTTACGGTGACATCGTGCGCGAAGCCATCAAACTGGGCTACGTCATAGTCCCATACGATTCCGCTGGCGCATCGGCGCAGGATCGCGAGGATGGACAAGCCCGGAACCTGTACGAGCGCGTCCTCGCCAAGGATCCGAAGGCCAAGCTGTTTATCCACGCAGGCTACGCACACATCGACAAGCAACGTGGCAGGCTCGGCCCGGTAAAACCCATGGCCATGCAGCTACGCGAACTCAGTGGCATCACTCCACTCTCCATCGATCAGACGGACATCCGGGAAGAGGATCCCGAGAGCGAAAAAGATATCTACTACGAGTTCCAGCATGCACTGAGGAAGTATGAATCGCTACTGCCTCGCCAGCAGCCAAGACTCGATGGGGCGGGCCCGGGCGGTAGTTCACAAAAGCCTACCATCGACGCTTACGATCGAATCATCTCCACATTTCATCCCACGCGCGCCATCGTGCTCATCCAGACTGCCGACCATGCGCCGTGGACCGCCAGACCCGGCTTGTACGACCTCAACGTCATCCTCCCTCCAGCCAATTCCGTGCCCTCCAGCTACTCGCAAGGCCCGCTTCAACTCTCCATCAATGGCGAGGACCATGCCGTATTGCCGCCAGCCAATAAGGGACATCGACCAGACTGGCTCACACTTGATGGGAAGCGCGTCCCCATACCTGTCGATACCGAATTCTGCGCGGGGAAATTTCCCTGCCTGGTCGAGGCACGTTACGCGGAAGAGTCCGACGACGCTGTCACCGCCGATCGCTATCTTTTCCTGCAGAAGAATGCGCGGAACGTACTCTATCTGCGCCCGGGTAGATACCAGTTGCGCACCGTCGATGCCAATAACGACACCTTGAACGAGCACATCATCCAGGCAGCGATACGCTGACTTGGTCGACCTTCGCAACTGCATGTAATGCGCACAGGTGCGATAAGCACGCAAGAGGATGCGTCGACCGTCTCGGGTTGCATCAAGCAAAACTGTCGCCTGCCCGTTCCCATGCCGCAACAGCTGCAAGCCAGATCTGGCCGGCCTCGGCCCGCGTCACTTGCGCTGCGTCCAGACCCTGCGTCCGACCTCGTCGTATATCTCGTCCAACTCCTCATAACTTCCATCCAAGTTATTGATTTGATAACCTTGACCCGACTCAAGCCGAGGTTGTCTCATGCGCATGGACCCAGCAGCTCGATGCACGTCCACAGCATGGCCATCGCGTGTTGCACGTCAGCTGTTGCTGGGCACCCTGGTATTGTTGTTGGCCGCCTGTGCCAGCAGTCCGCATCGGCGCCAACCTACCTTCAAGACCTCGCACTCAGCTTTGGCTGATCTGCCGCCACGCGCGCCTTCGGCCGCCAGTGCTGGCGCAGCAAACGACATCCTGTTTCGCGCAATCGGGTTGGTCGGCACTCCGTACCGCTGGGGTGGCAACACGCCGGCGGGCGGTTTCGACTGCAGCGGCCTGGTCGACTATATCTATCGCACTGCCGCCCGCATCAAGCTGCCGCGCACTTCGCATGACATGGCGGCGATGGACGGCCGCAAAGTGCGCCAGATGACCCAGCTGGCCAGCGGCGACCTGGTGTTCTTCGACATAGACGGCGCGATCAGCCATGTCGGCGTGTATGTCGGCAAGGGCCGTTTCGTGCATGCGCCGAACAGCGGCGGCACGGTGCGGCTGGACGATATCGACGGGCCGTACTGGGGCGGCCATTTTGCTTATGGCAAGCGTGTGCTGGATTGAGGGGGCCAAGTACCAGGCGAGATTGGCCGCCCACCCCAACCTTCTCCCCGAGGAGGAGAAGGAGCAAACGAATAACGGCGCCGTGGGCGCCGTTATGGTTTTACGTCATTGAAGCGGGATCTCAGTGCGCGTCGGCACCCGGCGCATGCGCGTGGCCGTGCTGGATTTCTTCCTCGGTGGCACCGCGAACTTCGCCGATGGCCACGTCGAAATGCAGGGTCTTGCCGGCCATCGGATGGTTCAGATCCACGTCGATCGCGCTCATGCCGACCTTGTGCACGGTCACCGCACGCTGGCCCCCATCCTTCAACTTCAGCACGGTGGTCATGCCCGGCTTGAGGCGGTTGGCCTGCGGGAAATACTTCTTCGACATGCGCTGGATCTGGCCTTCCTGGCGTTCGCCGTAACCGTCGGCCGCAGCGATATCCACCGACAGCGTATCGCCGGCTTCATGACCTTCGAGCGCCGTCTCCAGACCCGGAATCAGCTGACCATGGCCGAGCAGGATCCACAGTTGCTCGTCGTGATCGTGCGAGCTCTCAACCTTTTCACCGTCCACCGTCAGCGTGTAGTGGATCGCGATGACCTTGTCCTTGCCAGCCTTCATTGCCTGTCTCGTCGATGGGATCAAACGACGGATTCTAGCAGCAGCCGACCAACCACCAGCAGCGGCATCACGACTCGGCGTGACTGAAGCCCACCCCGCGTGCCTCCGGCCCCAGCCATAGCAACAAGGCCAGCAACAAGGCCACCAGCACCATCCACAGCGACATCGCGAACGCGAAATCACCGCCATGCCGCTGGGCTAGCCAGGTTTGCGCGGTGGCCGTAACCGCCGCCAGCAGGTTGCCCATCTGATAGGCAAATCCGGGCAAGGTGCCACGCACTGCCGCGGGCGAAAGCTCATTCAGATGGGTCGGCACCACGCCCCAGGCGCCCTGCACCATTACCTGGATCAGGAACGCGCCCAGGCCCAACAGAATCAACGAGCCGCCATACATCCACAACGGAATCACCGGTATCGCCAGCAGCGCGGCAATCATCATCGCCTTGCGTCGGCCGATCCGCTCCGACAATCCACCGAAATAAAGACCGCCGACCAGGGCGCCAAGATTCAGCAGCGCCACCAGCACGAAGGCCATCGCCGAACCGGTGGGCAGATGCAGGTTGGTTTCCTCGAAGGTGTGATACATGTCCTGCGAGCCGTGGCTGAACATGTTGAACGCCATCATCAGCAACATCAGATAGACCGCGAGCTTCCAGTGACCGCGCATCGCCTCCAGCAAGCCTGGACGTTTCGAGGCCCGCCGCCCCGCTCGCCAGACCGCCGACTCCGGCACCTTGCGCCGGATGTACAGCACCAGCAACGCCGGAGCCGCGCCGACCACGAACAACCCGCGCCAACCGATATGGTCGACCAGCAGCCAGTTCGCGAGCGCCGCCAGGAAGTAGCCGCACGGATAGCCACTCTGCAGCAGGCCGGACACCGCACCGCGCGCCTTCACCGGTATCGACTCCATCGCCAGCGATGCGCCGATGCCCCATTCGCCACCCATCGCCACGCCGAACAGGAAACGCAGTACCAGCAGCATCGTGAGCGACGTCGAGAACGCAGTGGCCAGCTCGAACGTCGAAAACAGGATCACGTCGAGCATCAGGATCGGCCGCCGCCCGAAGCGATCGGCCAGCCGTCCGAACAGCAACGCGCCCAGCGGGCGCGCGGCGAGGGTCAGGAACAGCGCATAAGTGATCTGCGCCGTGCCCACATCGAACTCCTTTGCCACCGTGACGATGACGAAGGTCAGCAGAAAGTAGTCGAACGCATCCAGCGTCCAGCCGAGGAAACTTGCCAGCACGGTATGCCGCTGCTCGCGATCGAGCTCGCGCAACGGTGACAGGATGGACATCGACAGGCTCCCGAAACGGCAAGGATGCGTTTTACCACGCCGACAGCTGCGGCGCCGAAGCCATCCATACGCAGGATCGCCATTTGCGTCGAGTGCGTGTTTGCCGCAACCATCAGGGCAGGCGCCAACCCTGGCGCACCAAGGCCATGCCATGCAGGCGCTCGATCGAGCAAGTTGCAACATCATCGCCGGCCATTACGCCAATCGTGGCCACCGGATACACGCACGCTGGAAACTGGCTCACGATCCGGTCTATGCCGTCACCGCGGAACTGCTGCAGCATGCGAGGCTGCCACTGCTGGATATCGGCTGCGGGATCGGACTGCTCGGCCAGTACCTGCACGCCGTCGGCATGCTTTCGAGCTACATCGGACTGGATCACGACGCCCGCAAGATCACGGCGGCCCTGGCGGCGGCACGACACGGCAGATTCGAGCAGAGTGTGCAGCTGAGCAGCGCCGACGTCGCCACGCTTCCGGCAGCCCGCGGCCACGTCGCCCTGCTCGATGTGCTGCACTATCTGCCTGCCGATCGCCAGCATTCGCTGCTGATGTCGGCAGCGACGCTGCTGGCACCAAACGGCATTCTGGTGATCCGCAACGTGTTGCGCGAGCCGAACTGGCGATTCCACGCCACCCGGCTGGAAGAATTTTTCCTGGGCGTGTCCGGCTGGATTCCCGGTGGTGCTCAGCACTATCCGACCGCCGCCGAAGTGCGTGGCCCGCTGGAAAGCGCCGGGCTCGACGTACGTATCGAGTCACTGCGTGGGCGTACTCCTTACAACAGCTATCTGATCGTGGCGCAACCTCGTCACGAAGCCGAATCAAGCGCAGTCACCAGGCATCCATTCAGGCTCGCAGGCGCAAAAGCAGACGCAGCGCCTCTTGATCAGCTATACTCGCCGGCACAGTCGCTCTGACTGCTGCGGCACACCGCCGCCCTCTTCCCCAAGTCTGCAACACGGTATGAACACTCCGGGTTGCTCAGGAGTGTTACATGTCTTTCGATTCGCTGGGCCTTGCGCCCGCGTTGCTGCGTGCGCTTGCCGATTACGGCTATACCCAGCCCACCCCGATCCAGACCGCCGCGATTCCGCCGGCACTGGCAGGCCACGACCTGCTCGCCGCTGCCCAGACCGGCACCGGCAAGACCGCCGCGTTCGCGCTGCCGTTGCTGCAGAAACTGTCGACCAGCGGCCAGACCATGACTCGTCGCCCGCGCGCACTGATACTTACCCCGACCCGCGAGCTGGCCGCCCAGGTGCATGAAAACCTGCGCGCTTACGGCAAGCACATGCAGGTCAGCGCCACCACCATCTTCGGCGGCGTCAGCATGGGCCCGCAGATCAACGCGCTGCGCCGTGGCGTGGACATCGTCATCGCCACCCCCGGCCGGCTGATGGACCACATGCAGCAGCGCACGCTGGATCTGTCCGGCGTGGAAACGCTGATCCTCGACGAAGCCGACCGCATGCTCGACATGGGCTTCCTGCCCGCACTGAAGCGCATCCTGCAGTCGGTGCCGAAGAAGCGCCAGACGCTGCTGTTCTCCGCCACGTTTGCACCGGCGATCAAGACGCTGGCGATGGAGTTCATGCACAACCCGAAGGAGATCTCGGTTTCGGCACCGAACACCGTCACCACCCTGGTCAGCCATCAGGTACACCCGGTCGATGCCTCACGCAAGCGTGATCTGCTGCTGCACCTGCTGTCGGCCGACAGCCGCAGGCAGTCGCTGGTGTTCAGCCGCACCAAGCACGGCGCCGACAAGCTGGTGACGTTCCTGAATGCCTCCGGCCTGCGCACCGCCGCGATCCACGGCAACAAGAGCCAGAATGCGCGCACCCGCGCACTGAGCGACTTCAAGAGCGGCCGCGTCACCGTGCTGGTCGCCACCGATATCGCGGCCCGTGGTATCGACATCGAACAGCTGCCGATCGTGATCAACTTCGATCTGCCGTCAGTCGCCGAAGACTATGTGCATCGCATCGGCCGCACCGGCCGCGCCGGCATGGAAGGTCTGGCGGTATCGCTGGTCAGCCACGACGAGTCTGGTCTGTTGCACGACATCCGCAAATTGTTGAAGCAGGACATTGCGATCACGCCGATCGCCAGCTACGAGCCTTCCGCACCGCTGCGACTGGATGCCGGTGCGCCGCGCCCGAAACAGGGTGGTGGTGGCGGTGGACAACGTCAATCGCGCGCGCCGCGCCAGGGCAAGCCCGCCGGTTCGGCCCGCCCGAATGGCTATGCGCCGCAAGGCCGTGGCGATCACGCCGCGGGCAACCAGCGCCGTCGCTCGAATCCGCGCCCGGCCGCCAAGGCCTGAGCGATCGCTTGAGTGACACCGAATGTGGCGGCCCGAGGGCCGCCACATTCGTATGTGGAACCCGAAATCCTTCGGCACATTGCACTCGAACGCCGTAACGGATCGTCGCAATGCTCAGAGCAGCCCTGAGGCCGCCGCGTGATGACGCAGGTGATCGTCGATGAAGCTGGCGATGAACCAGTAGCTGTGGTCGTAACCGGGGTGCCGGCGCAGCAGCAAGCCCTGCCCCGCTTCAGCGCAGGCCTGGTCGAACAGCTCGGGTTTCAGCTGGGCTTCGAGGAACTGGTCAGCCTCGCCCTGATCGATCAGGATGGTGCCGGGAAACGTCTGCCGCCGCACCAGTTCGCAAGCGTCGTAGTCGGCCCACGCTTTCAGGTCGACGCCAAGATAACGCGGCAATGCCTTCCTGCCCCACGGCACCTGGCTGGGCGCCACGATCGGCGCGAACGCCGACACCGAGCGGTAGCGCGCCGGATGCGTCAACGCGATGGTCAACGCGCCGTGGCCGCCCATCGAATGACCACAGATGCCGCTGCGTTCGATGTCTACCGGAAAGTGCGCAGCGATCAGCGCCGGCAGCTCATCGGCCACGTAGCTGCGCATGCGGAAATGCGCCGACCACGGCGCCACGCTGGCATCGAGGTAGAAACCCGCGCCTTCACCGAATTCCCAGTCACCGGTGGCGCCGTCGATGCCGGTATGGCGCGGGCTGGTATCGGGCATCACCAGCACGAGGCCCAGCTCGGCCGCCAGCCGCTGCGCACCGGCCTTGATCGTCGCGGTCTCTTCCGTGCAGGTGAGCCCGGCCAGGAAATACAGCACCGGACACGGCTGCTGCGCGGCTTGCGGCGGCTGATACACCGCAAGGCGCATCGGCCCGGCACAGGCTTCCGACTGATGCCGGTAGAAGCCCTGCACGCCGCCGTGCAGGCGCTGTTCGGAGATCGTTTCGAGCATGCCCATCGTCGTCCTCATCGGCCCCGAAGCATAACCGCGCACCGCCCTGACATCGCGTTCAGCCAATACGGCGACGCGCAAGCGCGGAGGCTGATAGAATGCACGACTTGCGCGCCGCATTCCCGGCGCCGCCTTCTGTTTTGAGGTACCCCCATGTCATCCCCCGTTTCCGACAACGCCCCGGTCCCGTCCGGCTTTGGCGCACTCGCGCTGCACCCTGACGTTCTGCGCGTGCTCGCCGACGTCGGCTATGAATCGCCCTCGCCGATCCAGGCCGCCACGATCCCGCCCCTGATGGAAGGCCGTGACGTGCTCGGCCAGGCACAGACCGGCACCGGCAAGACCGCCGCGTTCGCGCTGCCGATCCTGTCGCGCATCAGCCCGCGCGCCGGCAAGCCGCAGGCGCTGGTGCTGGCACCCACGCGCGAGCTGGCGATCCAGGTCGCCGAGGCATTCCAGCGCTATGCCGCGCACATTCCCGGCTTCCAGGTGTTGCCGATCTATGGTGGCCAGAGCTACGGCCCGCAGCTGCACTCGCTGAAGCGCGGCGTGCATGTCGTGGTCGGTACGCCCGGTCGCGTGATCGACCACATGGACAAGGGCACGCTGGATCTGTCCGAGCTGAAGTATCTGGTGCTCGACGAAGCCGACGAAATGCTGCGCATGGGCTTCATCGACGACGTCGAGAAGGTGCTGCAGGCGACGCCGCCCGAGCGCCAGGTCGCGCTGTTCTCGGCGACCATGCCCAGCGTGATCCGGAAGATCGCGCAGCGCCATCTGAAGGATCCGGTCGAAGTCACGATCAAGTCCTCCACCACCACCGCGCCGAACATCCGCCAGCGCTACTGGTTCGTCAGCGGCATGCACAAGCTCGATGCCTTGACGCGCATCCTGGAAGCCGAACCGTTCGACGCGATGATCATCTTCGCCCGTACCAAGCAGGCCACCGAGGAACTGGCCGGCAAGCTGCAGGCACGCGGTTTGGCCGCCGCCGCGATCAACGGCGACATCGCCCAGCCGCAACGCGAGCGGGTGATCCAGCAGCTGAAGGACGGCAAGCTCGACATCCTGGTCGCCACCGACGTGGCTGCACGCGGCCTCGACGTGGACCGCATCAGCCACGTGTTCAATTACGACATTCCCTACGACACCGAAAGCTACGTGCACCGCATCGGCCGTACCGGCCGTGCCGGCCGTGCCGGCGACGCGATCCTGTTCGTCAGCCCGCGTGAGCGCGGCATGCTGAACGCGATCGAGCGCGCCACCCGCCAGCCGATCGAGCAGATGCAGCTGCCGTCGGTCGACGTGGTCAACGACGTGCGCATCGGCAAGTTCAAGCAGCGCATCAGCGACATGCTGGCGCAGGGCAACCTCGGCCAGTTCCAGCAGCTGATCGAGCAGTACGAGCAGGAGCACAACGTGCCGGCGATCGAGATCGCCGCTGCCTTGGCGCGCATTGCGCAGGGTGATCAGCCGCTGCTGCTGGCACCGCCGCCGAAGCGCGAAAAGTACGAGCCCGCCTCGCGTGAGCGCGTCGAACGCGCGGCACCGCGCGAACGTACCAGCAGCGAGCGCCGTCCACCGAGCGGGCGTGAAACAACCGCTGCCAGCCACCCGCCGCGCGAGTCCAGGCCGCATGAATCGCAGCCGCGTGAACATGCCCCACGCGAACATGGCGCACCCGAGCGTGCCGGACACGAGCAGGCAGCGCCGCGCGACTTCGGTCCTCGCCCGGTACGCGCGCATGCCACCGAGGAAGGCAAGCGCACGTATCGCGTCGAGGTCGGTCACGAGCATGGCGTGAAGCCGGGCAACATCGTCGGTGCGATCGCCAACGAAGCCGGTCTGGAAAGCCAGTTCATCGGCCGCCTTAGCATCCGCGATCATTACAGCCTGATCGACCTGCCCGACGGCATGCCGGCAGAAGTGTTCGAGCACCTCAAGAAAGTGTGGGTGGTGCAGCAGCAGTTGCGCATCCACGAGTGGGACGGCACCGACACCGGCACCAGCGCACCCCCGACGCACAAGCCTGGCGGCTTCAAGAAGCCCGGCAGCTTCAAGCCGCGGCCCAGCGGCGGCAAGCCACCGCGTCGCAAGTAACCGCTTCAGCGCGCCGCTCGCCCCTGGGCCTGCGGCGCGCTGAAGCGCATCGGCTTGTCGTTCGGCTGATACACACAGAAACAGGATGGCGACGGGCTGCTCGATAAGCACACTCGCGACGACGTACCATCGGTCGGATCATCGCCGCTGCGAAACCGTCGCATGCCCAGCCCTTTCGTCGAACAGCGCCCACTCAACCGTGCCGAACCGTGTCTTGACGGTCTCGCACCAGCGGCCGCACGGCAGTTGCAGGCCGCGGCACGTGCCATCCGTGATGGTGCCGAAAGCACCGCACGACAGGCGCTGGATACTGTTCTCGCCATGGCACCGGAGCATCCGGAAGCGCTGCGGCTGTACGGCATCCTGCACACCCGCGCGCAGCGCCATGACGAGGCTCGGGCCATGCTGCAACGAGCCATCGCGCAATGGCCGGACTACGCGCTGGCCCATTCCGATCTGGGCAATGCACAACAGGCCGCCGGTGAGCTGGATGACGCCTTCGCCAGCTGGCGGCAAGCCTGTGCGCTGGCGCCAGAGGCAGCGATGCCATGGTTCAATCTCGGCCGCAACCTGCAGCAACATGGCGATACCGGTGCGGCGATCGACGCGCTGGAGCAGGCGCATGCACTCGCGCCGGATTTTCTGCCCGCGCTGATCCTGCTTGGCGACGCGCTGGTGCACGCCGGCCGTTTCGACGATGCCGATGCGCGCTATCGCGCGGCACTCGCCTTGCACCCAGCCTGCGGCGACGCCTGGCGCGGGCTGGCGAACATGAAGACGCGGCCCTTGTCCGACACCGATCGCGAGCAGCTGGCGACGGCGCTGCGCCGCACCGACATCAATCGGCCCGACCGTATCGCGATGGGCTTTGCCTTGGGCAAAGTCTGCGAGGACCAAGGCCACTACGAGCAGGCGTTTGCCGCACTGAACGCAGCCAACGCGCAACTGCGCGAGCTGGCGACATGGCAGGCGGGAGCGTTCCATGCACACGTCGACGCGCTGCTCGCCGCCTCGGCCAGACTGCCGACACCGACGGATGCCGCGCTCGGCCACGAGGTGATCTTCATCGTCGGGCTGCCGCGCTCCGGCTCCACCCTGTCCGAGCAGATCCTCGCTGCCCATCCCGACATCGAAGGCGCCAGTGAGCTGCCTGATCTGGAACAGGTGCTCAGCGAGGAATCCACGCGTCGCCGCCAGCCGTTGCTGCAGTGGATCGGTGCGGCCAGCACCGACGACTGGCAGCGACTGGGCCGGCACTATCTCGACCGCACCGCGCGCTGGCGCCGGACCAGGGCGCGCCACACCGACAAGCTGCCGTCGAACTGGCTGCTCAGCGGCGTGCTCGCCGCGATGCTGCCCGGCGCGCGCATCGTGGACGCCCGCCGCGACGCGCTGGAGGCGGGCTGGTCCTGCTACAAGCAGCAGTTCTACCGATTGCCGCATTTCGCCTGCACGCTGACCGACATCGCCGCCTATATCCGCGACTACGAGCGCGTGATGGCGCTGTGGCAGGCCGCCGCTCCGCAGCGCATCCGCATCCAGCGTTACGAGGCGCTGCTGGCCGAACCGGAGCGCGAGATTCGTGCATTGCTGGCATTCTGTGGGCTGCCGTTCGATCCAGCCTGCCTCGACTACCACCAGGCAACGCGCAGCGTTCGTACGGCCAGCGCAGCGCAAGTACGGCAACCACTGCAACGCAATACAGCGCGCGCCAACCACTACGGTGCGCTGCTCGATCCGCTGCGCTTCGGCCTGGGCATGCCCACGATCAAGTGACGCAGCACGATCGTACGCTGGCGACGACACATCGTTTCCACCAACGGGCTCGGCAAATCTGCAATGTGCCCCCACCATGACGGTATGGATTCCCGCGGAGCAAACCCCGAATGACCACCCTGCCCAGTCTGTACATCTCGCACGGTTCGCCGATGACCGCGCTGCAACCCGGCCTGACCGGCGAGCGGCTGGCCGAACTGGCCGCCGTATTGCCGCGGCCGAAGGCGATCGTGATGGCCAGTGCGCACTGGCTGTCGCGCCGACCGCAGGTCGGCAGCGCAGCCACACCGGAAACCATCCACGATTTCGGTGGCTTCCCTGCCGCGCTGTATCAACTGCGCTATCCGGCGCCGGGTGCTCCTGCACTCGCTGAGCGCGTCATGCAATTGCTGGATCACGCTGGCTTGGCGCCAATCGCCGATCCCAAGCGTGGACTGGACCACGGCGCCTGGGTGCCGCTGCGCCTGCTGTATCCGGATGCCGACATTCCGGTGGTGCCGGTCTCGATCCAGCCCGAACTCGGCCCCACGCACCAGTACGCGCTGGGCCAGGCGCTGGCACCGCTACGCGACGAAGGCGTGCTGGTGATCGGCTCGGGCAGCATCACCCACAATTTGCACGACCTGCGCGCTGGCTACAGCGACGAACGGCAGGCACCCTACGTGAAGCCGTTCATCGACTGGATCGAGCAAAAGCTCGCCACCGGTGACATCGACGCACTACTCGACTATCGCCGACAGGCACCGTTCGCCGAGCGTGCGCATCCCACCGACGAGCACCTGCTGCCGTTGTTCGTGGCGTTGGGCGCCGCTGGCGCACAGACCCATGCGCAACGGATCGATGCGGGCATCGACATGGGCCTGCTGGCGATGGACATCTATCGCTTCGACGGCGCGACCTTCGACGACTTGGGCGCCTCGCTCACTGCACGATGATCGTGCCGACCATCATCGGGTGGATCGAGCAGTAATAGGCATAGGTGCCCGGTTTGGAAAACGTCACGGCGTAGGAATCGCTGGTATCCAGCCCCTTCGAGGAAGCGAACAGCGAACCGGCACTGGTGATCACATGCGGCTCCTCGTCCTGGTTGGTCCACACCACGCGGGTACCTGCCGGCACCGTCAGCGTCGCGGGCGCGAAGGCGAAGTTGCGTATCTCGATCTGCTGCGTGTGCATCTTCCTGGAGGCAGACGCACTCGTCGCCATGACGACAGGCGATGCAACGCTGACAAAGCAAAGCGCGCCGATCACCAGCAGTGCGCCGCGATACCAACGCGATGCGCGCGGTCGTGCAGGTCCATGGGCCATCGCCTTCATGACAGCACCTCCTCGGTCACGGCGAGCGCTTGCCTGCCCTGCACGTGGCGTACATCGCGGATGCCGAGATAGCGATGCAGCGCACCAGGCGCCACCTCCTTCATGGGTCCGGGCCCAGGCCCGACGCCCGGCGCCGGCTGCGGATAAGCGGTCGAGCGCGCCGTGTAGAACGTGATGCTGCCTTCCACCTTCTGCTGGATCTGGTGGATATGGCCATTGAGCACGCTGACCGAGCCGAACCGTCGCAGGTATGACATCGCCTCGGTGCTGTCGTCCGTGCCCCAGCCCCACGCCGGGTACAGCGACCACAACGGCATGTGGGCGAATACCACCAAGGGCGTTTCGGGGGATAGCCCGGCCAGATCCTTTTTCAGCCAGGCCAGCTGCTCCGTGCCCAGCGAACCCAGGCCGCCGGCCTTGAGGTTGAGCACGTTGATCAGCCCGACGAAATGCACGCCACGATGGTCGAAGCTGTACCAGCCACCGGCGTGCTGGCGTTCACCGAAGCGGCGGAAGAATTCGGCGCCGTTATCGCCGATCACGTCGTGCTCGCCCGGCACGTAGAACACCTTGCGGGCGTGCGACTCCTGCATCACGCCGGCCAGCGTGTCGAACTCCTCCGGCTTGGACAGATGCGTGAGATCGCCGGTGTGCAGCAGAAAATCCGGACGCGCGGCCTGCGCATTGACCAGTGCCACCGAGGCACGCAGCGTACCTACCACGTCCATGTTCGGTTCCTTGTGGAAACCGATGTGGGAATCGCTGATCTGCGCAAAGCTGAAGCTGGCATCCGCCATGGATGCCGTCGTCGCACCCCCACCCAACGAATGGGCGCGCAACACACCGCCCTTCATCAGCCAGAGCGTGCCGGCGCCGGCCCAGGCCATGCATTTGAGGAATTGGCGTCGATCGCCGGCTTGGTTGTCGTGATTGTCTTGCATGATGAGTCACTCCGCGGGGACGAGCGGCCGAACGACCGCTTCAGGAATCGGGTGGCCGTCGATGCCAAGCCTCCCTTCACCACGCATTACCGATCGTCTGACTCGCCTATTCCCGCTTTTACGCTGCGGGAATAAAGTCGACTCAACCGAGGTAATCCCTCTTATGCCCGTCGATTTGCACGTCATCCCGCCAGACCCGGACTGCGTCCGCAACGCGCACTTCGAGGCGCTCGTACTGCCGTGCCTCGACGCGGCTTACAACCTCGCGCGCTGGCTCGCACGCGACCAGGCGGATGCGCAGGATGTGGTGCAGGAGTCGATGCTGCGGGCGCTGCGCTATTTCGACAGCTTCCGCGGCAACGACGCGCGCGTCTGGCTGCTCGCCATCGTGCGCAACACCTACTACACGCTGTGCATGAAAACCCCACCCGACAACCTGCGCGAATCGCTGGACGATGACCTCCACCCGCTGGTCGACGAGGGCCCCTCACCGGAAACCCTGACCTTGCTGGCGGTGGACCTCGGCACGCTGCAGCTCGCACTGGAACGCCTGCCGTCCCCACTGCGCGAAGTGCTCGTGCTGCGCGAGCTGGAAGAGTGTTCCTACAAGGAAATCGCCGCGATCACCGAACAGAAAATCGGCACCGTCATGTCCCGGCTCGCCCGTGCGCGCGAACGCTTGAAAGTCGAACTGGGTCACCGTTCCAAGGAGGTACGCCACCATGACGTGCGATGAGGCCCGGCTGCTGATGCACGCCTATCTCGATGACGAACTGGACGCCGCGCAGAGCGCGGGCATGGCCACGCACCTGCAGGATTGCGCTGCCTGCGCGGCCGGTTATGGTGTCTACACTCGTCTGCACCAGGCGCTGGCGCAACCCGGGCTGTACCATCGCGCGCCGGACGCGTTACGTAAACGCTGGAGTCCCGCACCACTCGCAGCGAAGGCCACCGTGCCCGCATCTTCCCGGCGCCGGCGCGCCCCACTCGCCTACGCGATGGCCGCCGGTTTTGCCGGCGCACTGCTGCTCACCAGCCCGGCCTGGATCACTGCCTTGCGGCAGGGTGGCGCGGACAGCAATCCGGTCGTGGCCGAGGCCATCTCCAGCCATATCCGCTCGTTGCAGGCGCAGCACCTGATGGATGTGGTGTCGACCGATCAGCACACGGTGAAACCGTGGTTCGAGGGCAAGCTCGATTTCTCGCCGCGTGTGAAGGATCTGGGCAGTGAAGGATTCCCGCTGATCGGTGGCCGACTCGATGCGATCGACGGGCGCAGTGTCGCCGCCCTGATCTACAAACGGCACCTGCACGTGATCAACCTCTACCAGTGGCCGGCAGATGCTTCCGCAACGGCGCAATCCGAAGTGCAGCACCACGGTTACACCGTCATCCGCTGGACCGCCGAAAGCATGCGCTACGTCGCCATCTCCGACGTCAGTGCAGGCGATCTGAAGCAGTTCGTGCTGGCTTTCCAGAACGATGCCGGCGCATCGGCCATGAACCCGCCGCGATAGCGCTCAGGCGACCTGCGGAAGCGGTGGCATGTCGTCGGTATCGAAGGGTTCGAGCCAGTCCTGCGGTGTCAGCACCGGCAACCCATGCGCGAGGCGGCCCTTGTCGCATTGCAGGCTGATCGTGCCGAACTCCCACGACGGCTGCACTTCGCGGCATACGGATGGCCTGCGTGCATAGATACCGCAATGCGCTGCTACGCCTATGCTGCCTTGCAGAGCTACGCAGCGTGGGTGCGCGACATCGGTGCCAAGCATCGCCAATCGGTGCGGATCAAGCTTCTCGGTGAGCTCCGGTGGCACGCATCCACCAAGCGATGCATCCGCCTCCGACCAGTGGAATGACACACGGAAGAAGGCGCAGCAGGCACCGCATCGCAGACAGGGATGTTTCATCAAACCGACCATGGCGCACCCCGAGGCGCGCAGCCCAGCGATTCTAGAACGTATAAGGCCTGCCATTCGGCAGGCCTTTCTTCACGAACGCCGAATCTCCCTACGGTTCGCCGGCAAACGTGTCGCACTGGTCCATGTCGCCGCCGCTGAAGCCGGTCTTGAACCACTTCACCCGTTGCGCCGAAGTGCCGTGGGTGAACGTGTCCGGCCGTACGCGCCCCTGCGCCTGCTGCTGCAAGGTGTCGTCGCCGATATGGCTGGCTGCGTTGAGCGCCGACTCGATGTCACCCGGCTGCAGCCAGTTCAGATCCTTCTGGCTGTGATTGGCCCACACGCCGGCATAGCAGTCCGCCTGCAGCTCCTGCCGCACCGACAGACCGTCGGCACCATCCATTGGGGTGCCGCTACGACGTGCCGCGTCGACCTTGTCGAACACGCCGGTCAGCTTCTGCACGTGATGGCCGACCTCGTGCGCGATCACGTAGGCGCGGGCGAAATCGCCGGAAGAGTGCAACTCGTCCTGCAATTGCTGGAAGAACGCCACATCCAGATAAACCTTCTGATCGCCCGGGCAATAGAACGGACCCACCGCCGTGGTGGCGCCGCCGCAGGCCGTGTTCACACCGCCGCTGAACAGGTGCAGTTTGGGATCGACGTAGGTCGCGCCCCTGGCCTGGAAAATTTCGCCCCAGGTCTGTTCGGTCGAATGCAGGATCGCGCTGACGAAAGCCTTCTGCTGCGGATCGACCTGCGCCGGCTCACCCGTCGTCTGCGTGGGCGCATTCGGCTGGACGCCACCGCCCTGATCGAGCAGGGCCAGCGGATTCTTGAAGAAAACCCAGCCAAGAATGGCCAGCACGATCAGACCGCCAATGCCCATGCGGCCACCGCCACCACCAAAGCCCCGACCACCACCGCTGCCGCTGCCGCTGTCGACTTCGACGTTGTCGCTGCTGCCGCCTTTCTGCCAATCCATACGCCCCTCGCTGATTGATGGCACCGCACCCCGGCGCTACCCGGCGACGATAGCGCCTTGATCGGGATCACGCCAAGCGGACTCTGCGGCTACAGTAGGTAACCTTCCACGAGAATCCGCCATGACCCATCTGCCCGCCCTGGTTACCTTGCTCACCGTACTGCTGCTGCTCGGCACCATGTGGGCCGTGGGCCACGCCCGTGGCAAGTACGGCATCAAGGCACCGGCCATCAGTGGCAATCCGGCATTCGAGCGCGCCTACCGGGTGCAGATGAACACGCTGGAGAGCACGGTGATGTTCCTGCCCACGCTGTGGCTGGCGGCCAACTACGGTTTCAGCGGCTGGGCCGGCGTGGCCGGCCTGATCTGGCTGGTTGGCCGGGTCTGGTACGCGCTGGCCTATCTGAAGGAGGCGGGCAAGCGGGGGCCCGGCTTCGCGGTCGGCATGATTGGCTGGGCGGCCGCGCTGGTGATGGCCTGCATCGGCGTCGGCCGCGTCATGCTGCTCGGCTGATTCACGCGATCAGACGAGCAGCCCAGGCGCGACTGCACTCAACACCCACAAACGATGCGGTACCGCCATCGGCTCCGCCGCGTGGCGAGTGGCCAGCACCGTGGTCAGTTCGGCGTCGAAACGTGTCACCTTCGCCTCATCCAGCGTCGCGCCGATGCCGGCGCTGGCGCGGATGCGGCCACGCCAGTCCGCGTGGCTGTACGGCACGTCCACATCGAACGACCAGGTGCGCAGGTCGACGAAGCCGGCCTCGGCCACGTCCTTCAGCCACGCCGGATACAGCCCGCTGCCGCTGTGCAGGGTCCAGCCGGGGTTGTAGCTGAGGATCAGCCGCTCAGTCTCCTGCACCATGTTGCCGGCCAGCGGCAGCCAGTCGAAATGCGCGATCAGCAAGTATCCGCCCGGACGCAGCCAGCGACGCACCAGAGCGGCCGTGCGCGGACGATCGAACCAGTGCCAGCACTGGCCGGCGGTGATCACATCGAACGATGCGGGTGAGAATTCTGCATTCTCGACCCGCGCACGTACCTGCTTTACCTGCACGCCGGCGGCGCGATCCATCTCGGCGGCCTGCGCCAGCAGCGGCGCGGAGTGATCCAGTCCGGTGACCTCGCAACCGCGCATGGCCAGGCCGCGGGCGACGGTACCGGTGCCGGTGCCCAGGTCCAGCACGACGTTGCCCTTGTGCACGTTGCCGTCGGAAAACAGTCGCTCGAAGAAAGCGTCCGGGAATCCCGCCCGATGGCGCACGTAATCGGTGGCAGTCCTGCCAAAATCGGTAACCATCGACACTCCCCTGTGATCGCCTGCTGACCGATGTTACCGGGATGACCCCGCGCTGCAAGCGGAAACCGACGCGGGCCATGCCGGACGACAGGATTGCGCCACATGTCCTGGAACGATTAGCTTGAACATCATCCAGACCGCTCGCGATGCCCGCTCCGGCCGCCCGTCTGCCATCCGTCAGGCATAGTTCCCGCATGCAAGTCATCTGCACTGAAGCCCCTCCGCCACCTCCGGCCCTGCCGCCTCCACTGGTGCCGCAGCTCCAAGCGCGGTCGCCCAGCCTCTGGGCGACCGCGGGATTGATCGCGACGTATTTCGTGCTGCAGATCATGGTCAGCACGTTGTTCGCGCTGGCAATCGGCGCAGCAACCGTTTTCGGTCATGCCGGGCAAAGTCTCGACCACGCGATCCCGCCAACCTTCGAACAGCCTGCCATGCAGGCGTTGCTGGCTACGCTCTCGCTCGGTATCGCCGCGCCACTGACGCTGTGGTTGGCGCGCCGGAAATGGCCGCAACTGTGGTCGCTGGCGCAGCCACCGGGCCTGGGCTTCGTGCCGCCGCGCAACCTGCAGTTCCTGGCGCTGGCGGTGCTGGCAGGACTGGCCGCACCACTGCTTGGCGCACTGCTGACCGAGCTGCTGGCACACGGTCATACCGTGACCCAGGACATCCAGCAGCTCGGCGGCAGCACCCCGCTGGCGCTGCGCCTTCCGCTGGTGCTCATGGTGGTGAGCGTGGGTCCGCTGGTGGAGGAGCTGCTGTTTCGCGGCGTGCTGTTGTCGGCCTTGCTGCAGCGCTGGCATGCGGGTTGGGCCGTGGCCATCAGCTCGCTGGCGTTTGCGCTGATCCACCTGCCAGGCCTGCAATATCAGTGGTACGCATTGCCTGCACTGGCCGGGCTGGCAGTGGTACTGGCCTGGTTGCGGCTGCGCTCGGGTTCGATCTGGCCGGCCGTAGTGGCGCACAGCGCGAACAACCTGCTGGCCGTGGCGGGATGGTTCGTGGTGATCAACCTGCCCGGTTGAGCAAATTCATTTCGATGCGATGGCGAAGCTGCGCAGCAGTTGTGCCGTCTCGAATACCGGCAATCCCATCACGCCGGAATAGCTGCCCTGCAGATGTTCGACCAGCACGGCGCCACGGCCCTGGATCGCATACGCACCAGCCTTGCCGAACGGCTCACCGGTGGCGACGTAAGCCGCGATGGTCGGCTCGTCCAGCGTGGCAAAACGCACCTGCGACACGCACTCGACCGATTGCTCGCGTGCCGCGCTGACCAGCCACACCACCGAAATCACCGCATGTGTGCGTCCCGACAGGCGACGCAGCATCGCGGCAGCATCGTCCGCATCCTGCGGCTTGCCGAATACCTCATCGTCCAGCACCACCTCGGTATCTGCGCCAAGCACGACGGCCTGCTGCCTGTCGCCGAGACTGGCCAGCCCGACGCGTGCCTTGTCGCGTGCCACGCGGCTCACGTATGCCTGCGGCGATTCGCCCGGCACACGCTGCTCGGTCACCTCGACATCGAGCACGACGAAGTCCACCCCGATCTGTTCCAGCAACTGGCGACGGCGCGGCGACTGCGAAGCGAGGTGAAGCATCTGAATTCCGATCGGCGGTGAAACCGCCAGCGTAACGGTTCACAGCGTGAGGCTGTACTCGCAGAACTGCCAGTCGCGCTGCCAGCCCTTCGATTCGTACAACGCCTGCGCCGTTGCGTTGTCCAGCGCGGTCGACAGCGACAGGCTGGCCGCGCCCAACGCCCGCACCTGTTCGGCCGCGGCATCCAGCAAGCCCGCCGCCACGCCTTGCCGACGTGCCGAGGGCACCACAAACAAATCATTGAGCAACCAGGTGCGTACCGTGCGCACCGAGGAGAACAGCGGATACAGCTGGGTGAAACCCAGGCCCTCGCCGTGCTCGTCCCGCGCCAGCAGGATCAGCGACTCGTGCTGATGGACGCGCTCGGCCAGAAAATCGTGCGCCCGCGCCAGATCGGCTGGCTGGCCGTAGAACTGGCGATAACCATCGAACAGCGGCGCCAGCGTGTCGAGATCGAGGATGGTGGCTTGCCGGATCTGGAAGGGCATGGCGATGAGCTCCAAGGGCAGGGCTGACGATCAAGCGCGATGATAGGGGTGCCCGGCCATGATCGTGGTGGCACGATACAACTGCTCGGCCAGCACCAGCCGCACCAGCATGTGCGGCAGGGTCAACGGACCGAGCGACCAGCGCTGGTCGGCACGTGCCAGCACCTCGGATGCGTGGCCATCCGGGCCACCGATCAGGAATGCCAGATCGCGTCCGGCCATGCGCCACTTCGCCAGCTGCTCGGCCAGCTCTTCGCTGGACCACGTCTTGCCGCGGCCATCGAGCGCAACCACATGGATGTCGTGCGGCAAGGCGGCGAGTATCGCTGCGCCTTCGTCCTGGATCGCCCGCGTATCATCGCGGCCCTTGCCGCGAATGCCGGGTTTCAATTCGACCAGTTCCAGCGGCAACTCATGCGAGAGCCGCTTGCGGTATTCGGCAAAGCCTTCCGCCACCCAGCCGGGCATGCGTTCACCAACGGCGATCAGGCGTGCACGCATGTCGCGGGTTCAGCTCAGCCCGCTTGCGCTGCGTCGATCTCGTGCCCGTGATCACCCACCGTCCACAGCCGCTCCAGGCCGTAGAACTCGCGGATGCGCGGCAGCATCACGTGGACGATCACGTCGCCCAGGTCGACCAGCACCCATTCGCCCTCCTGCTCGCCTTCCACGCCCAACGGCATCACGCCCGCCTTCTTGGCAAACTTGCTGACTTCGTCGGCGATGGATTTGACGTGACGGGCGGAGGTGCCGGAGGCAATCACCAGCAGATCGGCGATGGAGGTCTTGCCACGAACGTCGATCTCGCGAACGTCCTTGGCTTTCAATTCTTCCAGCGCGTCGATGACCGACTTGCGCAGGGTGGCCGTGGTGACGGACTTGTTCGTACGGGCAGTACTCAAGAGGAGGAGCCTCATGCGTGATCGCAGCGCGAAATGGCGCGGGCGCAGTATAACCGCCCAGCCGTCAAGGGGTATTTTGGGTGCCCGTCAGGGTCCGTGCGGCCAGCCGGTGCTCGTACATCAGGCGCGCGACCAGCTCGGCGGCCGGTTGCGGGCGGACCAGACCAGCCGCCTGCCCGCACCATTCGGACAGCAGATCGCCGCGTCCGGCCTCCGCGGCGGCACGGCGCAACGGCGCGGTCAGCGCATTCAGCACCGGATAGGGCAAGCCCTGCGCCGCCTCCGGCATCGCCTCGACAAAGCGGTTGCGCAGGCCACGGGCGGCACGCCCGGAGAAGCCGCGGATGGTGGTGACCTGGTGATCTTCGACATGCGGAAGATCCCGTTTCCACGCCTCGGCCGCCGAGCATTCCGGGCAGGTGAGGAAGGCGGTACCGAGCTGGCTGGCCGCTGCGCCGAGGACTTCGGCCGCCAGCATGCCACGGCCATCCATGATGCCGCCGGCAGCGATCACCGGGATATCCCGTCCATGAGCCGCCAATGCCTGCACCGTGAGCGGCAGCAGCGCGAACAGACCGATCATCGCGTCCTCGGCTTCGTGCAGGAAAGTACCGCGGTGACCACCGGCCTCGGCCCCCTGCACGCAGACGGCATCCGCGCCCGCGTCAGCCCAGGCCCGCGCTTCGGCCACCGTGGTGGCCGTACCGATCACGTAGATGTCGCGCTGCTGCAGCTCGCGCAATTGCGCCGGGCCGATCACGCCGAAGGCGAAACTCGCCACCGCCGGACGTGCCTCACACAGGGCAGCGAACTGATCGGAGAAGCGCGGCGCCCAGCGCACCGGCAGGCTGGTGCGCACGTCGAGGCCTTCGTTCGCCATCAGCGCATCGAGCTGCTCCCGTGCCTTTGCCACCGCGGCCATGTCGGCCTCGAATTCGTCAGGCAACACAAACAACCCGATCGCATAGGGTCGGTCACCGAGTGCGCGGATCCGTGCGGCCTGCTCGAGGATCGCCTGCGGCTCCAGATAACCGGCGCCAAGCGAGCCCAGCCCGCCCGCATTCGATACCGCCGCCACCAAGGCCGGCGGTGACGAGCCGGACATCGGTGCCTGGATCAGTGGATGCTCGATACCGAGCCGGCTGGCGAATGACGAACTCATATCGGCTGACCTGCAGCAGGGAGGCTCAAGTATCCCCCGCTGCCGCACCCAGCAGAAGCCGCCGACGGGAAGCCGCCACAACGGCGCTCCCGCCAGCGGCCATGGATCAGCCGCCGGAGCTCATCGCGTCGCCCTTCATGCCGTCATCCTTCTTCATGGCATCTTTTTTCATCGAGCCCTTTTTCATGGCGTCGTGCTTCATGCCATCCATCTTCATCGAATCATGCTTCATCGAATCGGCCTTCATGGCATCGTGCTTCATCGAGTCCTTCTGCATCGCGTCGTGCGACATCGAGGTACTGGAACTGCCGGCCATCGCGTCTTGTGCGAACACCGAGGTGGCAGCGAGGCCGCAGCTCATGGCGGCAACGAGGAGAGTGGCGAGACGTGCGTTCATCGGGAAAGTCCTGGAGAGAAAGGGATGGAGACAGTCATGCCGTCCCCATCGCTTCATTCGCCCGAGGCCGATCCGCGGTTACACCGTTCGGGCAAGCTTTGGCCTAGCTGCCCTGTCCGGCCACGATGTTCACCGTGATCGCGATGATGAACACGTTGAAGAAGAACGCGATCACGCTGTGCAGCAGCACTACGCGGCGCAGATAGCGGCTGGTGATCTGCACGTCGGACACCTGGAAGCACATGCCGATCACGATCGCGAAATAGACGAAATCCCAGTAGTCCGGTTGCTCGGTACCGGGGAAATCCAGCCCGGTGTGCTTGTCGCCGAAATCGCCGTAGAAGCCATGCGCGTAATGGATCGCGAACATGGTGTTGAGGAACAGCCAGCTCAGCACCACGCTGAGCGCGCCCACCGCCAGTGCCAGCACGCCACCGGCCTTGGCCGCATGCAGTTCGTTGCTCAGTGCCACCAGCACCACCGTGGACAACACGATGCCGCTCCACAGCACGCCCCAGCGCCCGGTGTCCTGCGCCTGGGCCTGACTGCGCATGTGGCTCGTGGCAGCCTTGTTGAACAGCCGCGCCAGGATGCTCAGAAACACCACGGCGGCCAGATCGAAGGCCAGCAGGATGGCGGTGGCCACGCGCAGCTTCATTTCCATCAGCACGGCACTGGCCACCAGGAAAATGATCAGTGACACGATCATCCGAGGCCGTGACTTCACATAGTGGAACGGCCGCCAGCGGCGCTTTTTCCGGGGGTTCCTCTCGCCTGTTTCGTTGCTACTCACGCAAGCCTCCATGGCGCAACCATCGGCGCCGGCACGCAGCGATCATAACGGGAGTTTCAGGCGCACAGCGCGCGATATTCCGGGTGTCGCCCGATCCACACGGCGGCATACGAGCACGCCGGCACGACCTTCCAGCCTTCGCTGCGCGCCGTTTCGAACGCAGCCTGCACCAGTGCCGACGCGATGCCACGCCCACCGACCTCGGCCGGTACGCCGGTGTGGGTGATCGTCATCACGGTCGCCGTCAGCGTGTAGTCGAGTTCGCACTCGGCGCCGTCCACCTGCGTCTCGAAGCGATGGGCGGCGCGATCGTGGCGGATGGCAAGTGGCATGTGAGCTCCATGTTGAAAGACAAACTCCCAGCATACGGCGAACACAGGGCAACCGCGTGTGAAGCCCGAACGCCGATCCATTCGCGCCAGCTGCATGAACCGTCCGGCACAGTGCGCCCTTCTCTGCCACGGCTCTACAGGAGCACTCATGAAGAAATCAGCATCAGCCCACTGGTCCGGTGGCATCAAGGACGGCCAAGGCACGATCTCGACGGATACCAAGGTGCTGCGCGAGGCGCCGTACGGTTTCAAATCCCGCTTCGAGGACGGCCCCGGCACCAATCCCGAAGAACTGATCGCCGCGGCGCATGCCGCCTGCTATTCGATGGCATTGTCGCTGGGACTGGGCAACGCCGGGCTCACCGCCGACAGCATCGACACCCAGGCGGCAGTGACACTGGAGAAGGATGGCGACGGTTTCTCGATTACCGCCGTGCATCTCGATTGCAAGGCCAAGGTCCCCGGTGCCGATGCGGCCACGTTCGACAAGATCGCACAGGCCACCAAACTCGGCTGTCCGGTCTCCAAGGTGCTCAAGGCCACCATCACGCTGGATGCGACGCTGGAAACCTGAGACTTCCATCGGCGGCCTGGGCGTGGCGCCACGCTAGACTTGTGGCATGCCCTCGCCGCCGAGTTTCCTCGCCCGCATCGCCCGTGAACCGATCCGCCCGTTGCGTGCCGCGATCCGGCATTGGGTGCTCGGTGCGTTTCCGCGCGCCGATACCGGCAGCATTGACTACGACCTTCCCCACGGCGACCCGGGCCTGTTCGGACCGGACAGCGCGACCTGGCGTGTGCATTCGGATTTCCCCGGCATGCTTGCCGGCGGCTTGGCCGCACTGACCTTGCAGACGCTGCATCCGCTGGCGCTGGCCGGTGTGTGGGATCACTCCAATTTCCGCGGCGACCTGCTCGGCCGCTTGCGCCGCACCACCGCTTTTGTCGGCGGCACCACCTACGCGCCGCGCGCGCAGGCCGAGGCGCTGATCGAACATGTACGGCAGATCCATACCCATATCACCGGGCATGGTGAAGATGGACGTCCGTATGCCGCGGACGATCCGGCACTGCTGACCTGGGTGCATGTCACCGAGGCGTACAGCTTTCTGCAGGGCTATCGCCGCTACAGCCATGTCACCCTTCCTGCGGGCGCAGCTGACCGCTACTACGATGAGGTGCGACGGATCGCCGAAGCGCTCGGCGCCCACGCGGTGCCCGCCTCGGGACAGGCCGTCAACGACTACTTCCAGCGTATCCAGCCCGAACTGGTCTATACCGAACGCTCGCATGTGGTGCTCGAACTCTTGTCGCAAGTGCGCCTGCCGGTACCGGCGGCGGGACTGTCGCGTGATCTGTTCCTGCACGCCGGCGCCGCGCTGCTGCCTGACTGGGCCACTGAACTACTCGGCCGTACACCACGGCAACAGCGCCAGGCGCGACTGGCCGCCCATGCGCTATGGACTATCGCGCCGGTCTTTCGCGCCGCACTGAAGGACGGCATCGCCAGCCGGGCCTGCCGACGCATGGATGTGCCAGCGGAGCAGTTGCAGCACTGGGCGTAGATCTGCAGCGACAGGCCCGGCATTGACAGCACCGCGCTATCGGCTAACGTCGACCGGACACGTCAGCCAGGGGCGCCTGTGGCAACACTCATTCCGACCCGCAACAGCTGCCTGCCGCGCATGACCGGCGGCGAGAAACGCGTTTCCGAGCGGCTGGAGCAGAAGCTCGAGGACGACTACCTGCTGTGGTACGACGTGCCGGTCGGCCTGAAGCAGCGCCATCCGGACTTCGTGGTGTTCCACCCGCGTCGCGGCCTGCTGGTGCTGGAGGTGAAGGACTGGAAGGCCGACACCATCCGCCATGTCGACAGCACCCAGTTCACCCTGGTCACCGATCGCGGCCTGGTCAAGGAGAACAACCCGCTGCTGCAGGCGCGCGCCTATGCACTGGAAATCGGCGTGGTGCTGGAACGCGATCCGGCGCTGCGTCACCCGCAAGGCTCCCGTTACGCCGGCAAGCTGATCATGCCGTGGGCCTGGGGCGTGGTACTGGCCAACATCACCCGCAAACAATTCGACGAAGGCGCGTTGGGCGAAGTGCTGCCCGAGCATCTGGTGATCTGTCGCGACGAACTGTACGAGACGGTGGATGCCGAAGCGTTCCAGGAGCGCTTATGGGCAATGTTCCCGCAGGTATTCCCGGTGACGCTGACCCTGCCGCAGATCGACCGCGTGCGCTGGCATCTGTTCCCCGAACTGCGGGTGGAACCGGGCAGTGGCCAGTTCGGCCTGTTCGGCCCCACTGATGCAGCCGTGCGTCCGCTGGAGGTTCCCGATCTGGTCAAGGTGATGGACTCGCAACAGGAACAGCTGGCGCGTTCGCTCGGCGACGAGCACCGGATCATTCACGGCGTCGCCGGCTCCGGCAAGACGATGATCCTCGGCTTCCGTGCGATGCAGCTCGCACGCGAAATGGGCAAGCCCATCCTGGTGCTCTGCTACAACAAGACGCTGGCCGCGCGGCTCGAACAGCTGATCGGCGAGCGCGGCCTCAGCGAGAAAGTGCAGGTCTACAACTTCCACAAGTGGTGCCGCAAGATGCTGGTGGCCTATAACGAACCGCTGCCGCCGGGCAACGGCAAGGCGTTCTTCGAGGCGTTGCCGCCGGCGGTGATCGCTGGCGTGGACCGGGGCCAGATTCCGCGCTTCCAGTACGGCGCCGTGTTGATCGACGAAGGCCACGACTTCGAGCCGGACTGGTACAAGCTGATCGTGCAGATGATCGACCCGGCCACCAATTCGCTGCTGGTGCTGTACGACGACGCGCAGAACATCTACGGCCAGGCCGACCGCCGCAAGATCAGCTGGAAGAGCCTGGGCGTGCAGGCGCAGGGCCGCACCACCATCCTCAAGCTCAACTACCGCAACACGCTGGAGATTCTTTCGGTGGCGCGCGTGTTCGCCAGCGAACTGCTCGAATCACGCGGCGATGATGACGATGGCGTGCCGTTGATCGCGCCGGAAAGTGCCGGCCGCCGCGGCGCCCTGCCCGAGCTGGTGCGCACCGACACCGCCGCCGCGCAGCTCGATGTATTGATCGCGCGGCTGCGCGACGAGCACGCGCATGGCCGGCCGTATTCCGACATGGCCGTGCTGTTCCGCAACCAGTGGGAGGGCGAGAGGCTGCACGAGGCACTGCAACGCATCGACATTCCCAGCCGGCTCGCCGACAGCACCGGCAAGCACACCCTGTTCGTGGTCGAGGACAGCGTCAAGCTGGTCACCATGCATTCCAGCAAGGGCCTGGAATTCCCGTTCGTGATCATCCCCGGTCTCGGCTCGTTGCCCAAACCCGGCCAGAACGAAGCCGACGAAGCGCGCTTGCTCTACGTCGCGATGACCCGCGCCACCGAACACCTTCTGCTGATCCACCACGACGATTCCGTCTTCAGCAAACGTATCCGCGATTCGATCAACGAGGTGCAGGGGCAATTGGAGGGGCGCGCGTGATACAGCCGCGCGACTATCTGCGGGAGCGATACGGCGACAACAGGTCGAAGTCGTCGAACAATCCCGCCGGCAACAGGTAGCGCGGCTCGCGTCCGCTGGCTAACAGCTCGCGGATGCGGGTGGCGGAGATCTCCAGCGGAGTGACCGCCAGGTCGATCAGCTTGCCGGCGGGGATGTCGCGCAATAAGGAGGTGTCGTCCACGCGTCGACCGGTGATCTTGTGCTGCAACTCATCGGGCAGCATCGCTCCCACGCCAGGTCGACTCAGTACTCCGATATGCGCCAGATCGAACAGCTCGTGCCAACGGTGCCAGCCTGGCAAACCGGCGAACGCATCGGCGCCGATCAGCAGCACCAGCGGGCGATCGCCCTGCTCCGCGCGCAACTCGAGCAAGGTATCGATCGTGTACGACGGACCTTCACGTTTCAGCTCGCGGGTATCCAGCGCGAGACGCGACTGGCCTTGCAGGGCGGCGCGCAGCATTGCTACGCGCTGCGCTGTCGAGGCAGTCGGCGGAGGCCGATGCGGCGGTAGGCTGGCCGGCAGCAGATGCACGTCGGCATCGAGCAGTTCGGACGCTTCCCACGCCACACTCAAATGACCCAGGTGCACCGGATCGAAGGTGCCCCCGAAAATCGCGAGCGGTTTCACGCCAGCGCCTTGGCCGCGCGCGGTTCGGCGATCGCGGCGATCAGCCGTTCGGCTTCCTGCCATGGGTTGCCGGTTTCCCGACCCTTGACCATGCGGTCGATGCGTGAGGCGCGGGCAAGACATTGCAGCCAGTGCTCGCGCGGGGCACGACGCAGCGCCTGGCGGAACAAAGTTTCGCGTGCCTGCCACAGGTGTTCGGTACGGATCTGGGCGGCAAGGTCATTCGCATTGGCCAGACGCAGGGCCAGTTGCAGTTGATTGACCAGCCAGCCCATCAGCGCCAGCAGCTCGTCGCCTTCCGAGCGCAGGCCGGCGAGAATGCGCAGCGCACGTGCGCCATCGCCGACGAAGGCGGCATCGGTGAGCTTGAACACGTCGTAGCGGGCGCTGTCGGCGACCAGGTTTTCCATCTCGGCGGCATTGATGCGGCCTTCGCCGTGCAATACAGCGAGCTTGTCGACTTCCTGCGCGGCGGCGAGCAGGTTGCCCTCGACGCGCTCGGCCAGCAGTGCGGCGGCGTCAGGCGTGGCGGACAGGCCGCGCGTGGCGAGTCGCGACATGATCCACGCGCCCCATTGATCCGGTCGCGGCGAATTGAACACCACCATCGTGCCGCTGGCGTCGAGCTTCTTGCTCCACGCGCCATCGTGCTTGTTGCTCCACTCCATCGCGGTGATCAGCAGGGTGACGTCCGGCGGCGGATCAGCACAGAACGCGTTGATCGCCTCGGCACCCTCGATGCCGGGACGGCCGGTGGGCAGGCGCAAGTCGATCAGTCGGCGGGTGGCAAACAACGACATGCCGGCGGCCGCGCGGGCCAGATCGTCCCAGTCGAAATGCTGGCCGACGTCGAGCACTTCACGTTCGCTGTAGCCCAGTTTGCGAGCCTGCGCGCGCAATGCATCGGCCGCTTCCAGCACCAGCAGCTGTTCACCGGCAAGCAGGTATACCGGCTGCAGGCTGTCTGCGGCCAACGCCTTTTGCCACTGACCGGGATTGAGCGGCATCAGTGCGTGCTGGAGGCTGTCGCCGGTGCCGCCAACTGATGTTTGCCGGCTGCCTGCAGACGGAACAGGATCGCCTGCACCATATCGTCGTTGAGGCTGCGCTCGATCTCCTGCACCTGCGACGCGTTGCCGACGGTGTTGGTGGCGTCGTAGCTGTACTCACGCTGCATGTCGATGCGCTGGTGCGGCACCAGCGTGCGGCCCTCGGCATCGGCCACGTCGAACTGCACCTGGTAGTGCACCGCAAACTCGGTGATGCGCACATAGCCGCCGGCGCTCAGCGTATCGGTGCTGAACGCCGCCACCGGCACGCGCAACTCGGCAATGCCAGCGCCGCTGTTGTCCTCGACAGTGACACCGGAGGTCTCCAACGCACGTGTCAGGTGACGCTGGAACTCGCCGCCACCACTGACGGTGAGATGGAGGCGTTGCATCGATGTCGGCAGGTTCGCGTTCTCGCGCAGATGAAAACCGCAGGCGCTCAGCGCGAATGCGGTGACCAGCAGCAGTGAGGCTTGGAACAGGCGACGCGCTTTCATGAAGCTCATGGATTTCATCCTGCGACGATGTTGACGATCTTGCCGGGAACCACGATGACCTTGCGCACACTCATGCCTTCCAGGAAATGCGCCACCTGCGGTTGCGCGCGGGCCGCCGCCTCGGCATCTTCCTTCGAGGCATTCGCGGCCAGTTCGATGGTAGCGCGCAACTTGCCGTTGATCTGCACCGCCAGCTTGAGCGTGTCGCGCACCAGCGCCGCCGGGTCGACCATGGGCCACGGCTGATCCTCCAGCACGGTCTCGGCGTGACCAAGCACCTGCCACAACGCGTGGCTGATGTGCGGCACCACCGGATTGAGCAGCAGCACCATCGCTTCCAATGCCTCATGCCGCACCGCGCGGCCCTGCTCGCTCTGGTCGTTGAACTTGCCCAAAGCGTTCAGCAGCTCCATCAGCGCGGCGACCGCGGTATTGAATGCATGGCGCCGACCAAAATCGTCGCTGACCTTCTGGATGGTCTCGTGCAGCTGGCGACGCAGTGTCTTCTGGCCCGCGTCCAGCGCCGCCGGATCGGTGACTGGATGATCCGGGTTCGCCGCATGCGTGGTCACTTCGCGCCACAGCCGCTTGAGGAAGCGCGCCATGCCTTCGACGCCCGCCTCGCTCCATTCCAGCGACTGCTCCGGCGGCGCAGCGAACATCGAGAACAGCCGCACGGTATCGGCGCCGTACTTGCCGACCATGGTCTGCGGGTCGATGCCGTTGTTCTTCGACTTCGACATCTTCTCGGTGCCGCCGATCTGCACCGGCTGGCCATCCGCTTTCAATGTCGCGCCGACCACGCGTGCCTTGTCGTCGCGCTGGATCTCGACCGCGGCCGGGTTGATCCAGTCCTTCGAGCCATCGGCGTTGTCGCGGTAGAACGTCTCGGCGATCACCATGCCCTGGCACAACAGGTTCTGCGCCGGCTCGTCCGAATGCACCATGCCCGCGTCGCGCAGCAGCTTGTGATAGAAGCGGAAATACAGCAGATGCATGATCGCGTGTTCGATGCCGCCGACGTACTGGTCGACCGGCAGCCAGTAGTTCGCGCGCTCGTCGATCTGCGCGCTCGCGCCGGGGCTGGTGTAGCGCGCGTAGTACCAGCTCGACTCCATGAAGGTGTCGAACGTGTCAGTCTCGCGCTCGGCCGGACCACCGCATTGCGGACAGCTGGCCTTGCGCCATTCAGGATCGGCCTTGATCGGCGACTGCACGCCGCTGAATGCCACATCCTCGGGCAGCACCACCGGCAACTGGTCTTCCGGCACCGGCACCGCCTCGCATTTCGGGCAATAGATCACCGGGATCGGGCAGCCCCAGTAGCGCTGGCGGCTCACACCCCAGTCGCGCAAGCGCCAGTTGACCCGGCGCGAACCGCTGCCGGCGCGCTCGAAGCGCGTCGCCAGCGCATCCAGCGCCTGGCTGAAATCCATGCCGTCGTACTCACCGGAATTGACCAGCACGCCGCGCGGCGTCCAGGCGGCATCCTCGAGAATGCGCCGCTCGAATTCCTCGACTACCCGCACCGGTGCGGAGATGTCCTGTGCGTTGCTGTCGCGCCCTTGCAAAGCCGCCCGCATCGGATCGATGCCGACGCCTTGCGACAGGTCATGCTTGATCTCGTTCAACGCGTCGATCACCGACGGATCGACAATCACCATCTTGATCGGCAAGCTGTACTTCTGCGCGAATTCCCAGTCGCGCTGGTCATGCGCCGGCACCGCCATCACCGCGCCGGTGCCGTAGCCCATCAGCACGAAGTTGGCGACCCACACCGGGATCGGTTCGCCGCTGACCGGATGGATCGCGCGCAAGCCGGTGTCCATGCCGCGCTTGTCCTGGGTCTCCAGTTCCGCCTCGGAGACGCCGCCATGCTTCAGCTCGGCGATGAAGGCCGCCAGTTTGTCGTTGCCCTGCGCCGCCTGCAGCGCCAGCGGGTGCTCGGCGGCGATCGACAGGAAGGTCACACCCATCAAGGTGTCGGGACGGGTGGTGAACACACTCAACGGCTCGCGGCTGCCCTCCATGCCCTCCAGCTTGAACTGGATCTCCAGCCCCTCGCTGCGGCCCAGCCAGTTGCGCTGCATCGTCTTGACCGCGTCGGGCCAGCCCGGCAGCGTGTCCAGCCCATCCAGCAGCTCTTGCGCGTAATCGGTGATTTTCAGGAACCACTGCGGAATCTCGCGCTTCTCCACCACCGCCCCGGAGCGCCAGCCGCGGCCGTCAACCACCTGCTCGTTGGCCAGCACGGTCTGGTCGATCGGATCCCAGTTCACCACCGCGTTCTTGCGGTACGCCATGCCCTTTTTCAGCAGGCGGGTGAACATCAGCTGTTCCCAGCGGTAATAGTCCGGCTTGCATGTAGCGAACTCGCGCGACCAGTCGATCGCATAGCCGAGCGACTTCAGCTGGCTGCGCATGTGGTCGATGTTGGCGTAGGTCCACTTGGCCGGCGCGGTGTTGTTCTTGATCGCGGCGTTCTCGGCCGGCAGGCCGAACGCATCCCAGCCCATCGGCTGCAGCACGTTCTTGCCCTGCATGCGCTGGTAGCGGCTGATCACGTCGCCGATCGTGTAGTTGCGCACATGCCCCATATGCAGCGCGCCGGACGGATACGGCAGCATCGACAGGCAGAAGAACTTCGGCCGCGAGTCGTCCTCGGTCACCTCGTACGCGTGCCGGGCATTCCAGTAACCCTGCGCGGCGGCTTCCACCACCTGCGGGCGGTAACCCTGTTCGGCAGCGTCGCCCTGTTCGGGAGAGTTCGATTCTTGAATGTCCTGCATGATTCCTGGCGCCATGATGCGGTTTGCGCAGCCCGGCAACAGCCGGCCGCGGTGAACTGGTCAGACTAGCCCAGCGCGGGCCGGGCGCCAAGCCTGAAGCCCTCAGCCGGCCGGGCAGACCGGGTTCTGACCATTGCCGAGCAAGCGCGCCGCGGCGGCGATCTGCGCCGCCAGCGCGCCGATCGCGCGCTGGTGGCCCTGCACCAGCGCGTCGTAACCCGGACCGACCGTTTCGTTGATGCGGCTGGTGCAGGCCAGCGCGGCGGGATGAGCGCCATGCAGCAAGCGCACGCTCCATGCCCCCTCGATCAGCGCATAGCTGCCCGGTTGCGAGTCGAACCGGCGCAAATCCAGCTTGATCCGCAGCATCGGCTTGTCGTTGCCGGGCATGCCGCTGGTATCCTGGCTGCGCAGCTCACGTGCCAGATCCGCCGACAAGGCGCTGCGCACCTCGTCGCTGAGCGGTGCGATCCAGCGTTCGCTGCCGAGCAGGGCCACGCCTTGCCCGCCTTCGCGTACCACCAGCTGCGGCTGGTCGACCTGCGCCGGCACGCTGACCGGCAGCAATTCGAATGGCAGCGATAGTGTCACCGCGCTCGCCGGAGTGTCGCTGGCTGGCGCAATCAAGGTGTAGTAATGCAGCGGTGCCGACGCACAGGCAGCCAGCGCCAGCGCAGCCACCGCACCCAGCAGGCGCATTCCGGTACGAATCATGGCTGGCTCCCTTGTGACGGTTTGGCCGCCGCTGCCGGCGGCGCGGTGGTAGCAGGCTTGTCATCGGGACGACGGCCACGGATCAACGCCTCCGGATGCCCGCCCAAGTAATCGGTGAGCACCCGCAGCGAACGCGCCATGCGCTGCACCTGTTCCAGCGTGGTGCCCAGGTTCTGCTGCAGCGGCGAGTCGCCGGACAGCGCGTCGCTCGCCACGCCCATGGTCTTCTGCACGCCCTTCAAGGTGTCGTGGAATGCCGGCAGGGTCTGGCCGTTGACCTGCTTCAGTGTGGCGTTGAGCCCGGCCAGGGTCTGGTCGAGATTCTTGCCGATGCTGTCGAACGGGATCTTGTCGAGTTTGTCGACGATGTCGGCCATCTGCTCCTGCAGCTTGTCGAAGCTGCCCGGGACGGTCGGGATCATCAGCGGCTTGGCATTCGGATCGAAGTCCACCTTCGGCGTCTTCGGCACGAAATCCAGTGCGACATACAGCTGGCCGGTGAGCAGGTTGCCGGTGCGTGCCTGCGCACGCAGGCCGTGTTCGACCATGCGGCCCAGCAGCTGTGGCAGGTCGGGATTCTCGCCACGCGCCTTCGCCAGTGCCTCCAGTTTGTCGTAGGCATTGCCCAAGCGCTGCGGATACACCACCGCACCCACGATCACCGGGAAGCGCTGCGCCTTTTCGTCGTAGTCGAGATTGACCGACACCACCTTGCCGATGTTTATGCCGAGGAATTCCACCGGTGCATCCACCGCCAGTCCGCGCACCGACTGCTCGAAGCGCATGCGGAAGTAATGCGGCTCGCCGTCGGGCGGCGCCATCGCCGTGGACTGGTCGCCAAACAACTGGTACTGGGTCAGCTCGGGCGCCGGCGTACTGTCATGGGGGCCACGCGGATCGAGAAACGCGATGCCGCCAGCCAGCACCGAAGCAAGTGACTGGGTATTGACCTTGAGGCCATCGGCACCGAGCGACAGATCGATACCGCTGGCGTTCCAGAAGCGCGTGGAGCGGGTGACAAACTTGTCATTGGGACCATCCACGAAAATGCCCAACGAAACTCCCTTGCCGTCCTTGTCCAACTGGTAGGACACCACCCGGCCGACCTGGATGCGCCGGTAATAGATCGGTGAACCGATATCCAGCGAGCCGAGATCATCGGCGTGCAGGGCGAAGCTGCGGCCCGGCGCACCGTGATTCACCGACGGCGGAATTTCCAGCCCCTTGAAATCATCCTGCGGTGTAGAGGAGTCGCCCGTGTCAGCGCCGATGAAGGAACCGGACAGCAAGGTGTCGATGCCGGATACGCCACCAAGCCCGATGCGCGGACGCACCACCCAGTAACGCGTACCTTGGGTGGCGAAACTCTCGGCACTCTTCTCGAGCGCCACGCTGACCAGCACACGCTTGTGATCGGAACTGAGGCGAATCTTGTGGACCCGGCCGATCACCACGTTCTTGTACTTCACCGGTGTCTTGCCGGCATCCAGGCCTTCGGCGCTCTGGAAGCTGATGGTGATCTGCGGTCCGGCCTGCAGCCAGTTGTTGACCACCAGCGAAATGCCGACCAGCGCGGCCAGCGCCGGCACCAGCCAGATCAGCGAGGCATTGAAGCGACGCCGCTTCACCACCGGTCGCGGCAGTTCGGCATCGTCCGGACGATCCTGTTCAATGCGACGGTCGTCAGTCATCAGTATCCCTGCCATCCCAGATCAACCGGGGGTCGAAACTCATCGAGGCCAGCATGGTCAGCACCACGGTCAGGCCGAAAAAGATCACGCCGGGCAATGGTTCGACCCGGCTCAACAGACTGAAACGCACCAGCGCGGTCAGCAGCGCCACCACAAACACATCCAGCATCGACCAGTAGCCGATGAACTCGACCAGCCGATACAACTTCGCGCGCTGCGGCCGCGCCCAGCCACTGCCGCGCTGGCTGCTCAGCAGCAGCAGCCCCATCGAAAGGAATTTCAGCATCGGCACCACGATGCTGGCGGTGAACACGATGACCGCCAGATCCGGCGAACCCTTCACCCACAATTCGACCACGCCACTGATGATGGTGTTGTCGTCGATGTCGTTCAAGCTGGCCGTGCGCATGATCGGCAGCACGTTGGCCGGGATGTACAGCAGGAACCCGGCGATCAGCAGCGCCCATGTGCGCGCATAGCTGTTCGGCTTGCGTCGATGCAGCACCGAACCGCAGCGCGGGCAGGCCATCTCCTCGCCATGGCCGTTGCCATCGAGGAGGTCATCGCCCGGCCGGGTCCGGCAGGTCAGGCCGCACACGTGGCAACCGATCAGGCCAAGCTCGGCGGCGCGCGGCAACGTACTCATGCCGGGTCCTCCGGCGTGAGCTCCCACAACTGGCGCAGATCGACACCGGCGAAGATGGTGATCAACAGGGTCAGCGCGGCATAGGCGTAGATGCCCGGATCCGCCACCACGTCGAAATAGTTGTGTGCCTTGACGATCGCCACCAGCGCACCGAGCACGAACACCTCGCTCATCGTCCACGGTCCCAGGTAATGCAGCCCCACCATCAACGGCACGAAACCCGGCGCACGTCGCCCGCGTCGCGCGAACCACAGCAGCCAGCCCAGCGACAGCATCTTGGCCATGGGGAAAAAGAACAGCGTGAAGGCGGCCAGCACCGCCACGACCTGGGCCTGCTGCTGCCACATCGTGATGATCATGCCCCACAACGTGGTGCCGCTGTACTGCCCGCTCAGGCCCAGCGTGACGATCGGCCACATGTTCGCCTGCACGAACACGATCATCGCGGTCAGGATCAACGCCAGCAGCGCGTTCACGCCGAGCGCGTGATGGCGCTCCAGCTCCGCATGGCAGCGCGCACAACGCGCCACTTCACCACGCTCGAGCGTGCGACGCCGGTAGACCGTGTCGCAGTGCTCGCAGATCAACAGCGCTTCTGGTGAAGTCGTGCTCATGCAGCCGGTGCCTTGCTCTGGCGTGACGATCCGTGGATTCTCGCAAATCTGCCATGAACGCGCTGAACGGCTTGATATGCTGGGCGGTGCCCCGATCTGAACGACATCCGCCAAGCTGGAGTTTTCCGTGACCGATGCCACCCCCACCAACCATGTCTTCGATGTCGATCAGCAGACTTTTGAAGCCGAGGTGCTGCAGGCATCCCTGACCACACCGGTGCTGGTGGACTTCTGGGCGACCTGGTGCGAGCCGTGCAAGGTACTCGGGCCGATGCTGGAAAAACTCGCCGCCGAATACAATGGCGCGTTCCGTCTGGGCAAGGTCGACGTGGACACGCAGCAGGAACTGGCCGGGATGTTCGGCATCAAGAGCATCCCGACCGTCGTGCTGGTGAAGGACGGCCAGGTGCTCGACGGTTTCGCCGGCGCATTGCCGGAAGGCCAGCTGCGCGAATTCCTGTCGCGCCATGTACAGCCACTGGAAGCGGCCGACGAGACCGTCGAAGAAGCCGTGCCGGAAACCCCGGGACAGGCCATCGAGCGGCTGCAGCAGGCGATCGCCGCCGAACCGGCCAAGGCCGAACTGAAACTCGAGCTGGCGCTGGCCCTGATGCACGCCGGCCAGACCGATGCCGCCGAAGCGGCCTTGATCGCATTGCCGGCCAACCTCGCCATCGATGCGCGCGCCGTGCGTCTGCGCAGCGAACTGGACTTGGTCCATGCACTTAAAGACGCACCCGGCACCACCGAGTTGCAGCAGCGCGTGCAGGCCGACGCCAACGACTGGACCGCACGCGACCAGCTCGGCGTGCGCCTGTTGCTGGAGGGCGAGCCCGCCGCTGGCCTCGATCAATTCCTGGCGATCCTGCAGCACGCCCGCGACTGGAACGATGGCCAGGGCAAGAAACGCCTGCTTGCAGCGTTCGCCACGCTCGACGATGCCGAGCTGGTCAGCCGTTACCGCCGCAAGATGGCTTCATTGCTGTTCTGAGCAAGACAGCCGATGAAAGCATCCACCTTCCGCCGCCTGCTCAACCTGTGGCCGCCGTTCCTGATCAATGCCATCCGCGTGCAGTCGCTCAGCGACGACTACACCGAGGCGAAGGTGGTGTTGCGGCTGCGCCCGTGGAACCGCAACTACGTGCGCAGCCAGTTCGGCGGCAACCTGTTCGCGATGGTCGACCCGTTCTGGATGCTGCTGGCCATGCACCAGCTCGGCAACGACTACTACGTGTGGGACAAGGCCGGCGCGATCGATTTCATCGCGCCGGGCTACGAGGACGTCTACGCCCACTTCAAGCTGGAAAGCAGCGTGGTCGATGAATTGCGCGCAGCAGCGGCTAATGGCGAGAAAGTGCTGCGCTGGTTCGAGACCGAAGTGGTCACCGCGAGTGGTGAAGTGATCGCCCGCGTGCGCAAGCAGATCTACGTACGGCTGAAGCCGAAGGCGCGCTGAGCGTTCGCCCATCGCACCATGGCCGCTCCTATTCCTGCTCGAAACGGGCTATCTCGTCCAGCGCCGTCTGCGCACGGCGAATACTGCCGCCAGTCGTACTGTCGTCGATCCGGCGCGCCAGCTCACCATGCTCCGGACGCCGCGACCAGCGGTAGAAGAACCACCAGGTCGCGAACAGGCCGGCCGCACCGATCCCCAGCTGTATCCAGATCGCCGACGGCGCATTGACCATGATTGCGCCGCGCGTGAGCACTACCAGCAAGGGCGCGGTGAGAAACCACCACGGCCAGCCCACCACGATCGCGCCCCACACCGCATACGTGCGTCGCAGCTGCAGCAGTTGTCGCTGGATCACCAGCACCGGCGCGCCGTAGTCGATGCGTGATACCTGCCCCTGCACCGCCGCGCCGACGATGATCAGACCCACGCAGTAGGCGTGCATCACCACGCCGGCGATCAGCACGGCTGGATCGCGCCAGTGGGCGACCCAGATCGGCGCCAGCATCAGCAGGCCGAGTACGCCGATCAGCATCTGGATCGCCTGCCCCCATGCCAGCGGCCGTAGCCCACGCTGCAGCTTGTCCATGCGGCCATCGCGAAACAGCTGCAGGTTCAGCACGTGCTGCTGCTCAAGCCGGCGATCCAGTCCCTGCCACGCCAGTTTCATCTCGTCGAGTTCCATCGTCATGCTCCGGTGGTTTCCGCGCCGGTCATCTGGCCGCGCAGTTTCTGCTTGATACGACTGATCTTGGTCGCCACATTGGTTTCGCTGATGCCGAGGATCTCGGCCATCTCGGTGTAGTTGCGGTCTTCCAGGTACAGCAGGATCAGTGCGCGGTTGAGCGGATCGAGTTGACCGATGAAGGCGTACAGCGCGGTCAGCCGCTCGTCCTGCTCGGGGATCGCCTCGCCGCCGCCGACGGTTTCCAGGTGATGCGCCTCCAGCGGCTCGAACCGGTCGGCCTCCGACCAGCGCTCGCGCCGTACCTGCGAAATCGCCACGTTCAACGCGATGCGGTACATCCAGGTGGAAAACTTCGCCCGTGCTTCGTCATAGCCACCGAACGAGCGCCACAGCTGCGCGCTGATCTCCTGCACCAGATCGTCGCGATCGGCCACACTGCGGCTGTACAGGCCAGCCACCTTGAACACGATCTTGCGATGTTCGTGCAGCAGCGACTCGAAGCGTTGCTGATGTTGTCTGGCAGTCATGGACGTCGATATCCCCCGCGATTCACCTCATGATTCGCACGCCCGCGAAAAAAATCACAGCGACCTGCTCCGCCTGCTGCGTCTGATGATCCGACTTGCGGCTCACTGCCGCCACCGGCCGGTGGCGGCCCCGCTACGCCATCGTCGTCCTCTAGAATGAGTGGCTCTCCCCTCCGACTGAAGCTGCCCATGCGCCCGCTGCGCCTCAAACGCTATCTGCTGACCGGCTTGCTCACCTTCATCCCGCTGTGGGTGACCTGGCTGGTGTTCAAGTTTGTACTCGGCATGCTGGCCGGCATCGGTGCACCGTTGGTCAACGCTCTGCTTGGCGCGCTGGCACTGGTAGCACCGCATGCGGCCGAGACGCTCAACACGCAATGGCTGACTTTCATCATCGCGCTGGTGATCACGCTGGCGGCGCTGTACCTGCTCGGCTTCGTCGCCAATCGGGTGATCGGCCAGCGTTTCATCAATGCGTTCGACGGCCTGCTTGCTCGCATCCCGGTGGTGCAGACGATCTACGGCGGCACCAAGAAGTTGATGGCGGTGCTGCAGAACAAGCCGTCCGGTGTACAGCGCGTGGTGCTGGTGGAATTTCCGCGCCGCGGCATGAAAGTAGTCGGCTTCGTCACCCGGGTGATGGTCGAGGACGGCAGCGGCCGCGAGATGGCGGCGGTATTCATCCCGACCACGCCGAACCCCACCGGCGGTTATCTCGTCGTGCTGCCGCTTGGTGAACTGACCCCGACCGACTGGACGATGGACCAGGCGATGGCCTTCATCATTTCGGGTGGCGCAGTGGCGCCCGACACGCTGCCCGCTTCGCCCACAGCGCTGCGCCATGACACACCGGAGGAGCATGCATGAGCCTGCGTCACGTCCTGCTGTCCGTCGCGCTTGGGGTTGCCGCCATGAGCGCACAGGCCGCCGAAGCGAACCGCGACTGGATCACCCCAGCCGAAGCCGCACAGTTCCGCACCACGCCGAGCTACGCCGACACGCTGGCCTATCTGGAACGCCTGCAGCGGGCGGCGCCAGGCATGATCCGCGTGGCCACCTTCGGCACCACGCCGGAAGGTCGGCCGATGACGATGGTGATCGCCAGCGGCGACGGCACGTTCGACCCGGCCGCCGCGCGCAAAGCCGGCAAGCCGGTGGTGCTGGTGCAGGCCGGCATCCATCCCGGCGAGATCGAGGGCAAGGACGCCGGGCTGATGCTGCTGCGCGATATCGCGATTACCGGCAAATACCCGCACGTGCTCGACCACCTGATGCTGGTCTACATCCCGGTGTTCAGCGTCGACGGCCACGAAAACTCGTCGCCCTACCACCGCATCAACCAGAATGGCCCCGAGAGCATGGGCTTCCGCGGCCAGTCGCAATACCTCAATCTCAACCGCGACTACGTCAAGGCCGACGCGCCGGAGATGCTGGCGTGGCTGAAGCTGTGGCAACACTGGTTGCCGGATTTCCTGATCGACGTGCACACCACCGACGGCGCCGACTACCAGTACGACCTGACCTGGTACACCGAGGATCCGCACAAGCTCGATCCCGCGGTGAGCGCGTGGCAGCATGATGCGATCGTCAACCACGCAATACCGGCGTACGAGAAGCGCGGCCATCTCGCCTCGATCTATCTGGAGTTCAAGGACGGCCGCGATCCGTGCAAGGGCATCGAGAACTTCGGTTCCGGCCCGCGCTTCTCCACCGGCTACGCGGCGCTGCAAAATCGGCCGGCGCTGCTGATCGAAACGCATATGCTGAAGCCGTATGAAAACCGCGTGCGCGCCACGTACGACCTGGTCGAGCTGATGCTGGAACAGATCAACCAGCATCCGGCTGCACTGCTGGCCACTACGGCCAGAGCCGATGCCGACACCATCGCCCGCGTCCACCACGCACACGCGCTGGTGCCGCTGACCTTCAAGCCGGATCCGCAATCGACGAAGTTCGAACTCAAGGGCTATGCCTTCACGGTCAGCCACAGCGACATTTCGAACAGCGACTGGATCCAGTACGACCCGAGCCAGCCGAAGAACTACACCATCGACAACCGGAACGGCCTGCTGCCGGATCTGTCGGTCACCCCGCCGGCCGCCTATGTGGTGCCCGCGCAGTGGACCACGATCATCGACAAACTGGACGCGCATGGCATCCGTTACAGCCGCATCGACCACCCGCTGACGATCCACGCCGAGGGCTATCAGCTGGATGATCCGAGGTGGGCGAACAAACCATTCGAAGGCCATCTGATGCTGCGCGACTTCACCCTGCGCGCGGTACCGCGCGAAGTGACCCTGCCAACCGGTTCGGTGATCGTGCCGCTGGACCAACGAGCTGCCAACGTGGCCATCGAACTGCTCGAACCGCAGGCGCCCGACTCGCTGCTGCACTGGGGCTACCTCAACGCAATGTTCGAGGCGAAGGAATATGGCGAACCGCGCGTGATGGAAAAGCTGGCGCGCGAGATGCTGGCAAAGAATCCGGCACTGCACGCCGAGTTCGAACGCAGGCTGCGTGACGATCCCGCCTTCGCCGCCAGCAGCAATGCCCGCCTGCAGTTCTTCTTCGAACGCTCGCCCTGGTATGCCGCCCAGCACGTTGGCGCCTACCCCGTGTTGAGGCTGGACGCCGGGCAACTGCATCCATTGCCAGTGAATCAGGGCCCGGCTGCCGGCAGCAACACCCCCTGACCTTTGACACTGTCTGACCCATGACGTTTGACCTAGCGTGAACCGGTATGGCCGCGTTTTGAAGGGGGAATCCAGCAGCGCGGTCCGTCCACCACCGTAACCGCCCGACGGGCAACATCACTCACAGAGGGATATCCATGACCAAGCAGTATCTGAAGCCCCTGGCGCTGGCACTGGCCGTAAGCCTGGGCCTGTCGCTGACCGCCTGCGGCAAGCAGGAGCCGGCCGCCAATGCACCGGCCAGCAGTGCCAGCACCGCCCCGGCCGCCAGCAGCACCACCGCTGCGGCCGATCTCGGCAAAAGCATCTTCGACGTCAGCGAGCTCGACCCGAAGATCAATGCCTGCCAGGACTTCAACGGCTTCGTCAATGCCAAGTGGGTTGCCGCCAACCCGATCCCGGACGACCAGACCAGTTGGGGCGCCTTCAACGTGCTCAACGAGAGCAGTCTGAAGACCCAGCACGACATCGTCGACGAAGCCAGCAAGAATGCCGACAGCGCCAAGGCCGGCTCGATCGAGCAGAAAATCGGCTGGCTGTACCACTCCGGCATGGACGAGGCGACCATCGAGAAGAACGGCTTCGACCCGCTCAAGCCGAAGCTCGACGCGATCGCCGGCCTGAAGAGCGGTGACGACGTGGCCAACTTCATCACCCAGCGTTACGCCGAGGGCGACGGCCAGGTGTTCGAGTTCGGCTCCGGCGCCGACTTCCAGCACGCCGACATGCAGATCGCATACGCGAATGAGTCGGGCCTGGGCCTGCCGACCAAGGACTACTACACCAGTCCGGAGCACAAGGAACAGCGCGACGCGTACGTCGCCTATATCGCCAAGTCGCTTGAATTGACCGGCGTCGCCGAGGCCGATGCGAAGAAGCAGGCCGACGACGTGCTGAAGTTCGAGACCCAGCTCGCCGCCGCCTCGCTGGCACCGGTGGAAGAACGCGACCCGAAGAACCAGTACCACTTCGTCAGCGTCAAGGACGCCGACAAGGTCACCCCGCATTTCAACTGGGAAAAATTCTTCACCGCCCAGGGCGTGACCGTCGACAAGGGCTTCTCGCTGTCGCAGCCGAAGTTCTTCGCACAATTCGACAAGATGCTGGCGAGCACCCCGGTCAGCCAGTGGCAGGCCTATCTGCGCTTCCACGCGATCGACGATGCCTCGCCGTATCTCAGCAAGAATTTCCAGGACAACAAGTTCGCGTTCTACGGCACCACGCTATCCGGCCAGCCGCAGCAGAAGCCGCGCTGGAAGCGTGTGCTGAGCGCCGTCAACCAGGGTATGGGCCAGGCGCTTGGCCAGTTGTACGTGGCAAAGGAGTTCACTCCCGAGGCCAAGCAGCGTGCCGAGGAACTGGTCACCAATGTGCGCAACGCGCTGAAGGCACGCATCGAGAACCTCGACTGGATGAGCGCCGACACCAAGACCAAGGCGATCGACAAGTGGAACAAGTTCCTGCCGAAGATCGGCTACCCCGACAAGTGGCGCGACTGGTCCGGTCTGGATATCAAGCCGGATAACTACTACGCCAACGTCAAGGCGGCCGGCAAGTTCAACTACGAGTACGACATCGCCAAGATCGGCAAGCCAACCGATCGCAAGGAATGGGGCATGACTCCGCAGACGGTCAACGCGTACTACAACCCGACCGACAACACGATCAATTTCCCGGCCGCGATCCTGCAGCCGCCGTTCTTCGACGCCAAGGCCGACGACGCGATCAACTACGGCGGCATCGGCGCAGTGATCGGTCACGAGGCCAGCCATGGCTTCGACGACGAGGGCGCGCAGTTCGACGGCGACGGCAACCAGAAGGACTGGTGGACTGCGGCCGACAAGACCCAGTTCGAGGCCCGCACCGGCAAGCTGGTGGACCAGTTCAACGCCTATGCTCCGATCAAGAGCAAGCCTGACCTGCACGTCAACGGCAAGCTGACCCTCGGCGAGAACATCGGCGACCTGGGTGGCCTGAACGCGGCTTACGACGCGCTGCAGATGGCCCTGAAGTCCAATCCGGCCGAAGCGTCGAAGCAGATCGACGGCTACAGCCAGGATCAGCGCTTCTTCCTCAACTGGGCTCGCGTGTGGCGTGGTTCGATGCGCGACAAGACCGCCGAGCTGCTGATCAACACCAACCCGCACGCGCCGGAATCGCTGCGTGCGATCGGTGCGCCGTCCAACATGCCGGCCTTCGCCACCGCGTTCCAGTGCAAGCCGGGCGATGCGATGGTGCGTCCAGCCGACACGCAGGTGAAGATCTGGTAAGTCACTACCCCTGAGTGCCGCTGATCATCGCGGCACGAAGACCATGGCCCCGCATGCAAATGCGGGGCCTTTTTGTTTGCGCCATCCCCCCAGCATTCGATGACTTTTGCCTTGCAGGCACGCATCGGTGGTATTTGGGTATTGCAAATCATTCTCATTAAAAATATCGTATGCACATGCCCGGACCCGTTCGCACAGCGACCGGCACCGGCACGTTTCACGAACTTCAGATCCCTGCCCACCGTGGCGCGCCATTGCCCACACAGCTAGCTGCTGTGCGCGCTTTCGGCTGGCCTGAAAACCTGCATCCAGCCACTGCGAAATACCCGCATTCGCCAGACCCACCAAGCCCTGTCGACACACAACACCCTACTCATTACCGGATCCTCATGGCCTTCATCAACAGCCGCAAGCACCCGATCACCCATAGCAAGTCCGCTTCGACGTCCGGCATGGTGACCCTGCTCACCGGCCTGGCACTGGGCCTTCCCGCGACCGCCACGGGCCTGCCCGCGTCCACACCATCCAGTGATGCCCAGGTCGCCCACGCGAAGAATCTGCCGGGCGTGAAAGTGGAAGCCACCACCACCACCGGTGACTATCGTGTCGATCAGCTGTCCTCCCCGAAATTCACTCAGCCGCTGCTCGACACCACGCAGACCATCAGCGTGATCAGCAAGGAACTGATCCAGCAACAAGGCGCCGCCACGTTGACCGAGGCGCTGCGCAACAGTCCCGGTGTGGGCACGTTCTACGCCGGCGAGAACGGCACCACCTCGACCGGCGATGCGATCTACATGCGCGGCTTCGATACATCGAACAGCCTCTTCGTCGATGGCGTACGCGATCTCGGCTCGATCTCGCGTGACGTGTTCAATATCGAACAGATCGAAGTGACCAAGGGCCCGGCCAGCACCGACAACGGACGCACCGCGCCGACCGGCTCGATCAACATGGTCAGCAAGCAACCGACGCTGCGTGACAGCCTCTCGGCCTCGATTGCCTGGCGCAGTGGCGACCACAAGCGCGGTACCGCGGACTGGAACCAGAGCATCGGCAGCAACGCCGCCTTCCGCCTCAACGTGATGGACCAGGACAGCGGCGTCCCGGGCCGCGACAAGGTCGGGAACAATCGCTGGGGCGTGGCACCAACCCTGGCGTTCGGGCTGGGCACCGCAACTCGCATCTATCTCGATTACCTGCATGTCAGGCAGAACAACATCCCCGATGGTGGCGTGCCCACCATCGGCTTGCCCGGCTACAGCAGTCCGGACTCGACGCGCCCGCAGATCGGCAGCGCGCCGATGGTCGATTCCAGCAATTTCTACGGCACCGATGCCGACCACGATCACGTCAATGCCGACATGTTCACCGCGCGCATCGAACACGACTTCTCGCCGGACATGGCACTGCACAACACCCTGCGCTGGGGCCGCACGCACGAGGAATATCTGCTCACCTCGTTCATGGCCAGCGCGGCCAATCTGCTGACGCCGGACATCAACGACCCGTCGACCTGGACAATCGCGCGCAGCAACCCGACGTTCAAGGATCAGACCAACCGCATCCTGACCAACCAGACCAATCTGACGGTCAACTTCGATACCGGTGCGATCACCCACAACCTGAGTACCGGCATCGAGCTGACCCAGGAAAAGTTGAACACCCTCGGCCTGGCCACCTCTCCGATCGGCAAGCTGTGGCCAGCGGCCAATCTGTACGACCCCAATTCGAACGCGGCAAATCCCGCCTACGGCCCGAACGGAACCTGGAGCGCGGGCAAGACCGACACTGCGGCAGCCTATCTGTTCGACACCCTGAAATTCGGCGAGCACTGGCAGGTCAATGTCGGCGTGCGGCTGGACAACTACACCACTGATTTTGCCAGCGTGGTGACCTGCGGCACATCGAAGAACGCTCCGGCCTGCGGCAGCCTACCGACCGGTAGCCCGGTGTCGGGCGTCAACACCAGCCAGTCCGACAACCTGCTCAACTACAAGCTCGGCGTGCTCTACAAACCAGTCGCCAACGGCAGCATCTACGCCAACTTTGCCGTGTCCGTCCAGCCACCGGGCGGCAGCAGCCTGTCGCTCAGTTCGGCCGCCAACAGCGCCGACAACCCGATCTTTGCCCCGCAAAAGGCCCGCACCACCGAATTCGGTACCAAGTGGGATCTGCTCGGCGAGCGACTGCTACTGACCGGAGCGCTCTATCGCACCATCGTCAGCAACGACGTCGTGCAGGATCCAGTCGATCTGCAGTATTACCAGGTCGGCAGGAAACGCGTGCAAGGCATCGAGCTGAGCGCGGTCGGCAAGCTCACCGACAACTGGGCGGTGAGTGCCGGTTACACCACGATGAACGCCAGCGTGGCGAATGGTCCGCATGTCTCCGAGGACGGTTCCAGCGATCTGGCCTATACGCCCAGGAGCGCGTTTACGGCATGGACCACCTGGCGCCTGCCGTTCAACCTGACGCTCGGCGGCGGGGCCCGCTATTCGGGTGAGCTGAAGCGCGGCACCGACAGCGCGATCGGTACACCGGCGTTCACCGAGGCGTATTGGGTGTTCGACGCGATGGCCAGCTACGCGGTCAACAAGCACTTCGACCTGCAGCTGAACCTGTACAACCTGTTCGACAAGAGTTACGTCGCGGCGATCAACAAGAGCGGTTACCGGTACACCCCCGGTACGCCGCGTTCGGCCATGCTCACCGCCAACTTCCGCTTCTGATCCCGCCTGTGGGAGCGGCTTCAGCCGCGATGCTCTTGTTTCCCGAGTCTGCGATGAAAAAGCATCGCGGCTGAAGCCACTCCCACAACGTCAAGGCACAGGTGATTCATGCTGCTGCACATCCCCGGCATCCTCAGCCGCGAACAGGTCATCCAGATGCGTGCCGCGCTCGACGGCGCCGACTGGACCGACGGTCGCGAAACCGTCGGCGCACAGGGCGCCAGGGTGAAACGCAACCAGCAGCTGCCGGATGCATCGCCGTTGCGCCAGCATCTGGGCCAGATCGTGCTGGCGGCGCTGGCGAAACATCCGCTCTACCACGCGGCAACGCTGCCGCTGCGGACGCTGCCGCCGCGATTCAATCGCTACGAGGGCGGTGGCCATTACGGCTCCCACGTCGACGGCGCGGTGATGGCGCTTCCGGTCGACGCCGGCCAGTTGCGCAGCGACATCTCCTGCACCCTGTTCCTCAGCGAACCGGATGATTACGACGGTGGCGAGCTGATCGTCAGCGATACCTATGGCGAGCACGAGGTGAAATTGCCGGCCGGCGACATGATCATCTATCCGTCGAGCAGCCTGCATCGCGTGCAGCCCGTCACACGTGGCGTCAGACTGGCGGCGTTCTTCTGGGTGCAGAGCCTGATTCGTGACGACAGCCGGCGCCGCCTGCTGTTCGAGCTGGACACATCGATCCAGACCCTGACCCAATCCGGCGCAGATGCCGACGCGCTGCTGCAACTGACCGGCGTCTATCACAACCTGCTGCGCCAATGGGCCGAAACCTGAGTACGCACGGCAGCGACAGCATCCGCAGCGGCTGATTGCATCGTCAGCTGTTCCCACCGCGCGCCGCGGGGCGGATAATCGTCGGCCCTTGATGCAACGCGGCTGAATAATGTTCGTACCTGGTCAACGCTGGATCTCCTCTGCCGAACCCGAGCTCGGCCTCGGCACCGTATTGCGCGTCGAAGGACGCGGCGTGCAGGTGCTGTTCGCCAAGGCCGGGGTGCTGCGCCCGTACGCGATGGATTCGGCACCGCTGTTGCGTGCCGAGTTCCGCGCCGGCCAGCGCGTGGCCGGCAAGGGCATCGCGTTCCTGGTCGAGCGCGTCGAGATTCGCGACGAGCTGCTGATCTACCGTGGCGAAGGCCGCGAGCTGGAGGAAGGCCAGCTAGACGACGAACAGAGCGTGAGCCAGGCCGATGATCGCCTGATCGGCGGCCGTACCGATGCGGTCGCGCAGTTCGAGCTGCGTCTGGAAGGCCTCAAGCGGCGTGCCGAAGCACGCCGTTCGCCGATGTGGGGGCTAGGTGCTGCGCGAATCGGGCTGGTGCCACACCAGCTGCGCGTGGCCGGCATCGCTTCCGCACGCCGACCGCCCCGCGTGCTTCTGGCCGACGAAGTCGGCCTCGGCAAGACCATCGAGGCGGGCATGATCATCGCCCGCCAGCTCGCCACCGGCCGCGCTTCGCGCGTACTGCTGCTGCTGCCCGATACTCTGGTGTACCAGTGGTTCGTCGAACTGCTGCGCCGATTCAACCTCAGCTTCGCGATCTACGACGAGGAGCGCTGCGAGGCGCTGGAGCAATCCGGCGACGACAGCAACCCGTTCGAGGACGAGCAGCTGGTGATCGCCGACTTCGGCTTTCTCGAGAACTCGCCGAAACACGCGCAGCAATTGCTCGATGCACCGTGGGATCTGCTGGTGGTCGATGAGGCGCACCACCTGGCGTGGTCGCCGGAAACCGCCAGCCCGCGCCACACCATGGTGGAACGCCTGGCCGCCGCGATCCCCGGCGTGATCCTGCTCACCGCCACGCCTGAACAGCTTGGCCGCAGCGGCCACTTCGCCCGCCTGCGCCTGCTCGATCCACAGCGTTATCACGACCTGGACAGCTATCTGGCCGAGGCCGACACCTATCAGACACTGTCGAAGATCGCCGATCGGCTGCTCGACGGTGCCGCGCTCGACGATGCCCAGGGCGCCACCCTCGCCGAAGCCTTCCACGGCGATGAGGCGCTCACCGCGCAACTGGCCGAATCGACCAAGCCGGCGAACGCACGCGAACTGCTTGCCGCGCTGATCGACCGCCATGGCACCGGCCGCGCGATGTTCCGCAACAACCGCGCCGGTGTCGGCGGCTTTCCCAGGCGCCTGCCCGAATGGCATCTGCTCGATGCCGACACGCTGGAGGAGAACACCCGCCAGTCGCTGCTGGCCGAATTCCATGCCGACATCCAGCAACCGCCGCCCTTGATCGAAGTCGACTACAGCACCGACCCGCGCATCGACACCTTGATCGCCCTGCTCGACCGGCACCCGCAGGACAAGTTCCTGCTGATCTGCCGCAGCCAGGCCAAGGTGCTGGCATTGGAAGACGTGCTGCGCACGCGCAGCGGTGTCGGCGTGGCGCGTTTCCACGAAGGCCTCGGCATCGTGCAGCGCGACCGCAATGCTGCGTACTTCGCCCAGCCCGACGGCGCACGCCTGCTGCTGTGCTCGGAGATCGGCTCCGAGGGACGCAACTTCCAGTTTGCACATCGGCTGATCTTGTGGGATCTGCCGCTGGACCCGGATCTGCTCGAACAGCGCATCGGCCGGCTCGACCGGATCGGTCAGAAGCACGACATCAACATCCATATCCTGGCCGTCACCGACAGCGCACAGCATGTGCTGGCACGCTGGTACGACGAAGGCATCAATGCGTTCCGCATGAGCCCGGCCGACGGCCGCGAACTGCTGCGCCGCTACGGCGAGCCGCTGGCCCGACTGGCCGATGAGCACGCACGCGGCGACGACAACCGCGACCAGGAACTGGACGTGCTGCTGGCCGAGACCGCCGCCAGTCACGAGCAGATGGCCGAACTGATCCGTGGCGGTCGCGATCATCTGCTGGAACTGGCGGCCAGCCGTGACCTGCACGCCGACGAGCTGCAGCAGGCGTTTAGCCGCGAGGATTTCGATCCGGGCCGCGATGCGTTCGTGCAGCGCCTCCTCGAAGCGTTTGGCATCCATGCCGAGGAACTCGGCGGCCAGGTGCTGCTGCTCGATCCGCAATACCTGTCCACCGACGCCCTGCCCGGCTTTGCCGAGGGCCCGCAGTCGGTGACGTTCGCGCGCGAGGTGGCCTTGTCGCGCGAAGAGCTGCCGCTGCTGCGGCTGGATCACCCGCTGGTCGCCGGCGCGATGGATCTGGCGCTGTCCGGCGAACAAGGCAACGCGGCCTTCATGGTCGACGACGTGCTGCCGCCGCGCACTGCGCTGCTGCAGGCGGTTTATGTGCTCGAATGCGTGGCCGACCGCCGGCTGGACGCCGAACGCTTCCTGCCGACGCTGCCGATCGTCGTCACCGTCGATACCCGCTTGGCCGAGCGTGCCGATTTCGCGCCCAGCGAGATCGCCCTGCGCAAGGCGGGCGATCGCAATATCGAAGTGGTGCGCTACCGCAAGTTCCTCGGCAAGCTGGTGCCACCGATGCTGGAGCGCGCCGAGGTCCTCGCCACCACGCGCGGACAGGCCAGCATCGACGAGGCGCTGGGCCTCGCCACCGAGACGCTGGATGCGGAACTGTCGCGCCTGCTCGCGCTACGCGCGGTGAACCCGTCGATCAGTGAAACGGAAATCACTGCCGTAGCTGATGAACGGACCCAGCTGCTGGCTGCGTTGCCGCAATCCCGCCTGCGGCTGGATGCGGTGCGCTTCGTGGTCAGCGCTGACTTCCTCGCGCTGCGCTGATCCACGATCCGTCTTGGTACTCGCGGGAAAAGCGCCCTCCACGCACTGAACTGCAGCCATGGTGTTGCCACCATGGCTGCAACAATTACAGCGTGGCTGTGACGGGCTCAGCCGCAAGCATGTTGCGACCGACGCCGAAGACCTTGTACGCCACCGCCAGCAGCGCGATCCACACCACGCCCACGTACAACGCCACGCGAGTGTCGGGACTGTAGCCGAGCATCACCAGCACGAAGGCGAGGAAGGCCAGACACACCACACTGCTCAGTGGAAAGCAACGCAGCCGGAACGGCAACGGCGCCGGCAGTTGCCGGCGGAAGCGCCAATGCGCGACCAGTACAGTGCCCCAGGTCCATACCGTGTTGAACGCGAGGATCGACATCATCATGCCGAAAATGCGCCCCGGCACCAGGTAGTTCAGCAGCACGCCCAGCATCAGAAACACCAGCGTCACCAGCACACCGCGCACCGGCACGCCCTGCCGGCTCAGGCGCTGCATGGCCAGCGGCGCCTGCCCCTTGATCGACAGGCTGTGCAGCATGCGGCTGCCGCTGAACGTGGTGGAGTTGAAGCTGGACAGCGCGGCAGTGATCACCACGAAGTTGATCAGCCCCGCCGCCTTGGGAATGCCAAGCTTGGCGAACGTGCTGACGAACGGGCTGCCCTGCGTACCCAGTTCGTTCCACGGATAGATCGCCATGATCACGAACAACGCACCCACGTAGAAGATCAGGATGCGCCAGATCACCGAGTTGACCGCGCGCGGAATCGTCTGCTCGGGATGCGCCGCCTCGGCCGCAGCCATGCCGATCGTCTCGATGCCGCCGAACGAGAACACCAGCACCGGCAGCGCCAGCACCATGCCGGTCACCCCGTTCGGAAACCAGCCACCGTGCGACCACAGGTTCGACAAGCCCACCGGATGGCCGCCATTGCCCCAGCCCAGCCAGATGATCGCGGCGCCGCCGGCGATCATCAGCACCACCGTCAGCACCTTGATCAGAGCGAACCAGAATTCCATCTCTCCGTACACCTTCACCGCCAGCAGGTTCAGGCCGCCGATCATCGCCACGCTGCCGAACGCCCATATCCACTGCGGCCAGTCGGGAAACCACGCCTTCATGTAGATGCCCACCGCCGTGCTCTCGGCGATGCCTACGCCCATCATCAGGATCCAGTAATTCCAGCCGGTGAGGTAGCCTGCGAATGGGCCGAGATACTTGTGCGCATACGTGCTGAACGAACCGGCCACCGGGTCATGCACGGCCATCTCGCCCAGCGCGCGCATGATGATGAAGATCATCGCGCCGCCGAACAGATAGGCAAGCAGCACCGACGGCCCGGCCAGCTTGATCGTGCTGGCCGAACCGAGAAACAGGCCCGCGCCGATGCACATGCCCAGTGCCATGAAGGTGATGTGGCGCGGGCTGAGGCTGCGCTGCAGATGTTGGGTCATGTGGAATACCGGTGGAGAAAGGAATCAGCGCAGCAGACGGCGCTTCGGTTTGATTGGCAGCCGTCCGCGCCAATATTCGATCAGGACATAGCCGCCCAGCATGCCGCCGAGATGGGCGAAATGGGCGATGCCGGCGTGGGTGCCGGTAACGCCCTGCACCAGCTCGACCACGGCATAACCGGTGACGAACAGCCATGCCGGCATCGGCACCGGCAGGAAGATCAGCATCATCTTTTCCTGCGGATACAGCATGCCGAACGCCAGCAGTATGCCGAACAGCGCACCCGACGCACCGATCGTGGGATAGAAGCCGTGGGTGAACCATTGCACCACGATCAGCTGGGCAATCGCTGCCACGATCGCGCAGACAAAGTAGTAGATGAGGAAATGCCGCGCGCCGAAAGTGCGTTCGATCGTTCCGCCGAACATGTACAGGCCGAACATGTTGAACAGGATGTGGGTGAATCCGCCATGCATGAAGGCGTAGGTCACCAGCTGCCAGACGCGGAAACCGGCAGTGACGACATTGCCGTCGGACGTCGCGCCGGTGACATCGGGCCCCAGCGGCCATAGCGCGAAGTGCTTGGTCAGCGCCAGGCTCGTCTCATCGTGCAGCAGCAGTTGCAGCAGAAACACGACGACATTGGCGATCAGCAGGTTGCGCGTGACAGGTGGCAAGTCAAAAGGCATCTGGGGGCTTCCGGAAGATCATTGACTGACGTAGCGACGGCTACATGATGCCGCAAGCGATGACATTCCGGTGCAGACTCCACTTGGCGGCAATCGTTCCTCCGCATCGGCGCCACTGCAGCACAAGGCGACTGCCGTAAACGCAAAAACCGCCTTGCGGCGGCTTCGGAGGTGGTCAAAAGGTAGTCGCCTCAGCCCTTGTTCGCCACCATGGCGATCGCTTCCGGTCGCTTGGCACCGGCGAAACGCTTGGCCCAGTAGCTCTCACTGAGGCTGGAAATTTCCACCGACTTGCCGGCGCTTGGCGAATGGATGAAGCGACCATTCGAAATGTAGATGCCTACGTGCGAGATGTTCCGCTTGCCATGGGTCCGGAAGAACACCAGATCGCCCGGCTTCATGTCGGCCCGATTGACCTTGAGGCCAGCCAGGAACTGCGAGGCCGAGTTGTTCGGCAACTGCATGCCGATCGCATGGGCAAACACGTAACGGACGAAGCCGCTGCAATCGAAGCCGGTGGACGGGTCATGACCACCGCGCACGTATCGGATATCGCGCATTTTCATCGCCATCGCGATCAGCGCCTTGCGCAGATCGGTGGCGCTTTCGCTGCCGTCAACGGCAGACGTCGGCTCGTCGCCCCTCGCCTGGTCAGCGGCGGCGATGCTGTCGACTGCAACATCGTTTGCCGCCGCCTCATTGCCACCCAGCAGAGCCTGGGCACTGGCGGGAACAACCGACTGGCTCAACATCGGTGCTGGATTGAAGATCGGCAACTGGCTAAGCAGTTGCGGCGTGACGTTCGCGCCGGCCTGGGAACCGTCCACCGGGAGGGCGCTGGCCTGCGACGAACCGGAGATTGGCAACGCCGACTTCAGCTCGACGGCGGTTTCGGCATTCGCGGCGGTGGAAATGATGGGTTTCGCGACGCTGGCCACGGATGCCTTCGACTTGGCATGGATGGACTTGTGCGTTGCTGCTGCGAGTTTGCCGTGCTTGGCCGGCGTCGGCTTGTGCTGAGCCAGTTTGCCGTGGGTAGGTTTCACATGCTGCGCATGCTTCGCCGGGGCCGACTTGCCGTGGGTCTTGCTGGTCGTTGCCTGTACGGGTGCCATCACGAACAAGGCTGCAGCGAGCACGGAAAGGGCGGTCAATCGGTTGATTGGCATGCGGTGGAAATCCCTTGTAATTCACAGGATTGGCCGCCTGCAGAAGCTGACGACGTGACGAGGTAGTGAAGTTAACAAGAAGAAGGCATGTGGATGTTGGATTGAGGTTAATTGAACCCTGTCGTTTCCGAAAACAATGACGGGGCACACACTACAACATAAGCAATTGATTATAAATATAATTTTAATGCCAAAAATCGCGAATTGCCCAAGCAATTTCAGGACTGATCAGTGGTTTCAGGCCAGTAATGGGAGTCCGGATAGGCCCGGCTGCCGAAGATCGCGGTGCCGATCCGCACTTCGCTGGCGCCTTCGGCGATGGCCAACGGGAAGTCACCGCTCATGCCCATGGAAAGTCTCGGCAAATCATGACCTTGCAGAACCGCTTGGTCGCGCAGATCACGCAACATCCGAAAACAGCCGCGCACCTCGGTCGGCTCGCTGGAATGGATCGCCAGGGTCATCAGGCCGCGTATCCGCAACGTGTCATAACCACGCAAGGTGTCGAGGAAGGCGGGCAGCTGCTCAGGAGGCAGCCCGTATTTGCTGGGCTCGAGCGAGGTCTTGACCTGTACCAGCACGTCGATCGCACGCCCCTCCTGCTGCAGGCGCCGATCCAGTGCCTCGGCCAGTTCCAGCCGATCCAGTGATTGCACCTCGCTGACCAACCGTGCCACATCCCTGGCCTTGTTGGTCTGCAGATGTCCGATCATCACCCAGTCGATGCCGCAGTCGGCCAGCGGCGGCGCCTTGTCGCGGATCTCCTGCACCTTGTTCTCGCCGAAGCGATGCAGGCCCAGCCCGACCGCGGCCCGGATCAGTTCCGGGCCGAACGTTTTGCTGACCGGCAGGATGTTCACCGATGCCGGATCGCGGCCAGCCTCGCGGCAGGCATCGTCGACACGCCGACGGATCTGCGCCCAGTTGGCGGCCAGCCAGGCCGTGTCCGTGCTCATGCGCCGACCATCGGGTTCAGGCCTTGGCGCTCTGCTCGTGGTGTCGTGCCACCACCTCGGCCACCACCATGCTCACTTTCTTGCCGGTGGGAATGTGCAGGAATTCGTTCGGACCATGCGCATTGGAATGCGGGCCGAGCACGCCGGTGATCAGGAACTGCGCCTGGGGGAATTTCTCGCCCAGCATGCCCATGAACGGGATGCTGCCGCCCTCACCCATGTAGGTGGCCGGCGCGCCGAAATAATGCTGCGAGGCATCGCCGACTGCCTGTTCCAGCCATGGCGACAGCTGCGGCGCGTTCCAGCCGCTGCCATCCTTCTCCAACGTGAAGGTGACCTTGGCGCCGTACGGCGGGTCCTTTTCCAGCAGCTGCTTGAGGAATTCGCCGGCCCTGGCGCCATTGAGTGTGGGCGGCACGCGCAGGCTCAGCTTCACCGATGTCTGCGGGCGCAACACATTGCCGGCGCTGTCCAGCGGCGGCATGCCGCCAATCCCGGTCACAGCCAGCTGTGGGCGCCAGGTACGGTTGAGCACCAGCTCGGCCAGATCGTGGGTGACCGGCTGCATGCCCTCGACCCACGGAAACTTGTCGTAGATGTCCGCACCCAGCACCTCGGCGGACAGCTTGGCCTGCGCGACACGCTGCGCAGGGATCTCGACGTACAGCTCCTTCGGCTTGATCTGGCCGGTGACCGGATCCTCCAGTCGCGACAGCAGCTCGCGCAGGATGCGGAAGCTCGACGGCACCACGCCGGAAGCGTCGCCCGAATGCACGCCCTCTTCCAGCACCTGCACAGTGAGGTTGCCGCCGGTCATGCCGCGCAGCGAAGTGGTCAACCAGAGCTGGTCGTAGTTGCCGCAACCGGAATCCAGACACACCACCAGCGACGGGCTGCCGATGCACGAAGCCAGGTGGTCGACGTAATAAGGAAGGTCGTAGCTGCCAGACTCCTCGCAGGCCTCGATCATCACCACGCAGCGTGCATGCGGAATGCCCTGCTCGTGCAGCGCCAGCAACGCAGCCAGCGAACCGAAGATCGCGTAGCCATCATCCGCACCGCCACGACCGTACAGCTTGTCGCCCTTGATGACCGGCGTCCATGGGCCGAGTCCGTCGGCCCAGCCGGTCATCTCCGGCTGCTTGTCCAGATGGCCGTACAGCATCACGGTGTCATCGCCCTGGCCGGGCACTTCGATATAGATGAGCGGCGTGCGACCTTCCAGCCGCACCACTTCCAGCGTGGCACCCGGCAAGGCCGCCAGCTTGGAGCGCGCCCAGGTCTCCATCAGCTTGACCGCGGCGTCCATGTAGCCATGTTCGACCCACTTCGCGTCAAACATCGGCGATTTGTTCGGAATACGGATGTACTCGACCAACTGCGGCACGATTTCATCGTCCCACAGGCCACTGACAAAACGGGAAAGACGGGCGGTATCCATGGTCAAACTCCGGTGCGATCAGACCGATATTGTATCAGCGGCGCCCAGCCACGCCGGTCTCGGCGCCGACATGCGATCAGGCGACAACCCACAGCTGACCACAGCGCTCGCGCACAGCTTCGTCATGACGTTGCCGACTGTGCGCCTGCTCCGCTGCCCGGCACAGTGCTGCCACACGGCACCCGGATGCCGCCTTCAGCGCTCACGCGCCACTACACCCAGGGAGAAAGGCCATGTTCCACAAACTTGCCGCATTTGCCTTTGCACTGACACTTGCACTGCCCGGCCTGTCGTTCGCCGCAACGCCCGTCAACATCAACAAGGCCGACGCCGTCACCATCGCCAGTTCGCTGGATGGCATCGGCCAGTCCAAGGCAGAGGCGATCGTCGCCTGGCGCGATGCCCACGGACCGTTCAAGAGTGCCGATGACCTGGCCCAGGTCAAGGGTATCGGCCCGGCGACGCTGGAACGCAACCGCACAGCCATCCTGCTCACCGACACTACAGCCAATGCTGCGACCAAGGACGCCGTGACCAAGGCGGACAAACCGGTCAAGAGTCGGCACCGGAGCAAAAAAGCCGCTGTCGGGGACGCCGCTGCCACTGAATAACCCGGGAGGCCTTCCCACGGATGGGAACCAGGCGGCGCGATCCATGGCGGGTCGCGCCGCTTGCGTTACACTCCCGCGCCCATCCAGCCCGCCGTCCCGCCATGATCCTGCCGCGTTATCACATCGCCGCTTCCGCCATTCAGGGCGCCGGCAAGGGGTTGTTCCTCGATGAAACCGTGGCGGCCGGACGCATCATTACCGCGCCGGACGGTATCGAGCAGACTTTTCGACACGCCGACATCCTTGCAACACCCGAGCTCAGCGCACAGTTTCACGCCAGCGCCCGCTGGTTCGAGGATCGCTACACGCTATCGCCCGACTGGCCGGACGAGTGCTTCATCAACCACAGTTTCACCCCGAACGGGCTGTGGCATCTGGGCTTCGTCTTTGCGCTGACCGAGCTGCCGCCCGGCACCGAGATCACCGTGGACTACCGGCACCTGCTGCCGCCCGGTCAGGCCGAGGATTTTGTCGATTCGCTCACAGGTGAGACAATCACCGGCTTGTCCTGGCAAGAAAGCCTCGCCAGCAGTACCCGCGCACTAGCTGAACTGCTGGCTGCCACCCACCGCTGATCGTGATGTTTGATATCCCTACTCTTGAAACGGCGCGCCTGCGCCTTACCGCGCTGACCGAACAGCACTTCAACGACTACGCCGCGATGCTGGCCGACCCGGGCAGCACGCGCTGGATCGGCGACGGGCAACCGCTGGATCGCACCAATGCCTGGCGCTCGCTGGCGATGCTGCTGGGTCACTGGCAGTTGCGCGGCTTCGGCATGTGGGCGCTGGAACTGAAGTCCACTGGCGAATTCATTGGCCGCGCCGGCCTGATGTACCCCGATGGCTGGCCCGATCTGGAAATGGGCTGGATGCTGAAGCCGGAACATCGCCATCACGGTTATGCCACTGAAGCGGGCAATGCCGTGCTCGAATTCGCCTGGAACCAGTTGCATGCCCAGCGGGTGATCAGCCTGGTGCGGATCGGCAATGAAGCCTCCGACCGGGTGGCCGAACGCCTCGGCGGCGAGCATATCGAAGACATGGACTTCTACGGCAGCAACAGTCACGTGTTCGCCTACTACCCGCCGCACCGCGAACACCGCCGCGCATACGGCTAGACGGACGGGCTGGGTGCTCGCCCTGCCGACTTGCGCCGGCAGGGTCGACCGAATTACAGGGCCGACGGCAACCCGCCGCGGCGCGAGGACGACAGCGAACGCGCGACTTCGGCCAGCGCAAACAATCGTGCCACGCGAACCCAGCCGAGCACCAGCACTACGAGCTGCGCCAGCAATATGGCCAGCATCAGGCCGCCCACGCCAAGCGCCGGGGTATGCACGCGGCCCACACCAAGCACAAAGGCGATCGCATAGCCGATCAGGCTGATCAGCAGATAGCAGAGCAAGGTACTGAATGGACGGCGCAGCAGCTGCATGAAGCCACGACCAAAGGCGCGTGTGGCCGAGCGCAGACCGTTGTCGGCGATGAACGCGGCCCGGCCCGATTCCACGATCGCCTGCGCCAGCACGAACAGCAGCACCGCCACCCCGATGGTGATATGCGATGCACGGTTCACCTGCGACTCCAGCACCGCTTTCCCGTCGATCCGATCCAGCGCATGGAACGCGAAGCCGATCAGCGCCGCCATCACCGCATACGGCAGGATCGACCACAGCATCAAACGGAACATGCGGCCATATTCGACGATGCCGGATTGGAGCAGGTGACTGAAGCCCAGCACGCGTCCGGCACGTCCGCTACCGATCACCATGCCGTTGAGAAATGGCGACAGCAGCACGGTCAGGAGCAGACCAAGCATCGCCACGCCATTGAACCAGCCGGCACTGTCGCCCAGCGCCGACATGGTGTCGCCGAACATCAGCGGGCTGAACTGCGCGGCCCACGCTGGCGCATGCACCGAATGGTCGAGCAAACCGCTCAGTGCGCGCCACAGCGGGAGGCTGACCACGGCCGTCGGCAGTAGCAGAAACAGTACCCACAGCAACAACAGGCGCCATTGCATCGCCATCAACGATGCGCGTGCGGCAGCGCCGATATTCACTCGGCGGGAAGCATGTTTATTGATCATCACAGTGACCCCACCAAGGCGTAGAAGGCCTGCAGCAAAGCGGCGACATCCGCGCTCCAGCGACGCGAGGCAGTGCCGTCGGCCTTGGTGGTCAGGCTGTCGTTGAGCTTGTTCGCATCCAGATAGATCTTCTGTTCCGGATCGAGGGTGGCCGAGACCACCTTGGACGGCCGGGTGAAATCGAAGCGAGCCCAGCGCCGGTCGTCATTCCAGTGCACATCCTCGCTGCTGCCATCGGCGAACTTCACCCGCAGCAGCTGCGGCACCTGGGCGCCGTCGCGCGACACGGTCACCGTACTGTTCCATGGAAATGGTCCGCTACCCGGTTTCGCTTTCGGATGGGCCTTGGCCCAATCCTTGCGCTGCTTGTCGATCTGCTTGTCGAGCTCGGTGCTGTCGATCTCGGTGCGCTTGCCGTCCTTCAGCACGCTGCCGACTTGCGGCAGCACTTCGGTGGTGTCGATGCTGGCGACGCGGTCATCGATGCGCGCGGTGCCGTACACATACTGGTCGAAGATCTCGTTGACCGTCTTCGCGTCGCCGGAGACATCGATCAGAGCGGCGCGCAGATCGGCCGCGGAAGGATGACGAAAGCGCCAACGCTTGTAGTATTCGCGAAAGGCCCTCTCGGTGACGCTTTTACCCAGACGCTCTTCCAGATCGTGCATCGCGGTCGCGGTGCGCGAATACACCGTGCCGTAACTGCTGCTGGAAAAGCGATCCCATGCATTCTCACCGAGTGGATCGGCCGGCTGCTTCAGGCCAGCGGCCATGCGCTCCATCGCGAAGCCGGTGAACGAGGGCGCAAACCCCAGCCGTCGCAGCATTGGCGTGGTGAGGTCGATACTCTGCCCACGCTCGCGCAGCATGCGCTGGTCCCAGTATTCGTTGAGGCCTTCATCGAGCATCGGCTCCTCGAACTCGTTCGAGGCGAGGATGCCGTAGAAATAACCGTGGCCGAATTCGTGGATGGTGACGAAGTCGGAGGCGTACTGGTTGAGCGTGCCCGGCTCCACCTTGGCGTAGCCCTCGGTGGTATAGAACGTCGGGTACTCCATGCCGCCCGCCTCGTCGGCGTTGTACGGCGGCACCACCACCGTCAGCGTGCGGTACGGGTACGCGCCCAAGGTATCGGAGAAATAGCTCAGGGAATCGGTGCTCGCCTTCAACTGGGTCTGTGCGCTGCCGACGTACTCGGGCGGATACAGCACCTTCAACGCCACTTTCGGGCTGCCCGGTCCCTGCCAGCTGCCGTCCAGCACCTTGTAGCCCTTGGCCGCGACCCAGGCGAAGTCGTGCACGTCACCCTGCACGTAGTGATAGGTGGTCTTGCCGTTCGCCGTCTGCGGCTCACCCTGCTGCTCGCCGACTGCACCGACGGTGTAGTCGCTGGGTACGGTCAGGTTCACGTCATACAGGCCGAAGTCGGCAAAGAACTCGCTGTTGAAATGGAACTCGTGCACGTTCCAGCGCGGCGCTGTAGCGCCGCGCTCGCCGGCCAGCTCCAGCACGCCGATCTTCGGAAACCACTGGCCAACCAGGTTGAAGTCACCGAACCAGCCGGTGCGCTCGACCACGCGCGGCAACTGGCTGAGGAAGTCGATGTCCAGTGTCAGGGTCGCGCCCGCCGCGACCGGTTCGGCCAGATCGATGCGCACCACGGTCTGATCGGTGGCCGGACCGCCATCGGGCTGCACGAAAGTCCACTTCAGTGCGACGTCGCCTTGCTTGACCTGCTGCAGGTCGATCCAGCCCCATTCGCCCTTCTTCAGCGCTGCTGCGCCACGCGAACGGCCATGCGCAGTCAGCACCTTGCGTTCGGTGAACCAGGTACTGCCTTCGTTCTGGAACCCGTTGAGGTACAGGTGGAAATAGACGTGGCTGACCGGGCGATCGCTACGGTTGCGCCAGGTCATATGCTCCTTGCCGGTCACCGCATGCTTCGCGGCATCCAGTGTGGCGTCGATCTGGTAGCTCACCACGCGATCGGACAAGGTCGCTTCATTGCCCGTGCGCTCGCCGCCCCATGCATCCGCAGCGCTGGGCACCAGCGGGGCGGCCGCGCTGGCAGCGGCAAACGGAATATCGGGGAGCAACGTCGTACTCGAGCTGGCTGGCGCCGCTGCCGTAGCGGGTGGTACGCCGGCCGTACCGGCCGCGACGGCCTGCTGCGCCATTGTCCTCAACGGACAGACCGCAACCGACAAGGTCACGGCACACAGATATCCCCACTTGCGTATGGCTGGCCGCATGCTTGCTACTCCCCCGGGCAATCCGCGCAGAGTGCACGCAACCGGCGCATGCGGCATAGGCCAGAGGTCATGCCGGTGCGGGATGGCCGCATGTCGACGGCCCACGCCGATGCCGGCTCTGGATGCATCGCGAAATACCGCACTGCGGGAACTGCCACCGGCATGAATGGTCTGCAAATGCACGGGAGGCGGTGATTCCGACTACGCTGACTGTACTCATCGAGTCACCCATTAGAATCCATCCCGGCCAGAACCCGTTGCCGGATGCGGCGGCAACCTCATTCACGCGGAGCCAGGAATCCACGATGCGCATCTTGCTGGCCGAAGACGACCCTTCCATTGCCGGGGCGATTTGCGCATCGTTGCGGCATGGCGGTCACGCGGTGGATCACGTGGCCAGTGGCAATCTGGCCGATGCGGCCCTGCGCGATCACGACTACGATCTGCTGGTGCTGGACCTTGGCCTGCCCGCGCTTGACGGCAGCGAAGTGCTGCGCCGTTTGCGCAGTCGCGGCACGGTCATGCCGGTGCTGGTGGTGACCGCCCGCGACGGCCTGCCCGAACGCATCCGCGTGCTTGATCTGGGCGCCGACGATTACCTGGTGAAGCCGTTCGCACTGGCCGAATTCGAGGCGCGCGTGCGCGCGCTGTTGCGACGGGCCAGCAGCCAGGGCAAGCCGGAGCTGCAGTTGGGCCGATTGCGGCTGGATCTGCCTGGACACCGCGCGTGGATCGATCAGCTGCCGCTGGAGCTGACTGCGCGCGAGTTCAGCCTGCTGGAAGCGCTAGCGCTGCGGGCTGATCGCGTCACCAGCCGTGCGCAGCTGATCGAGGCGCTGTGCGACTGGGACCAGGAGTTGACCGACAACGGCCTGGACATCGCGATCCATCGCCTGCGCCGCAAGCTGCATGGCAGCGGCACCGGCGTGCGCACGATCCGCGGCCTCGGCTATCTACTGGAAGAAGTGACGGAATCCGCGAGCGATCCCGCATGAGCCATTTGCGCCCCAGCCTGCGTCGCCGCCTGCTGGTTTTCCTGCTGATTCCGATGGCTGCCCTGCTGCTGCTGGACGCATTGCTGACCTATGGTGTGGCGCTGACCTATGCCAACCGGGTACACGACCGTGACCTGAGCGACGACGCGCTGACCTTGGCGAAGATGCTCGGCAACGATCAGCTCGGCAACCAGCTGACGCCGCAAGCGCGCTTCCTGCTCGAATACGATCCGGATGGCCGCAGTTACTTCAGCATAACCAGTGCCCGCCGCGGGCTGCTGGCCGGCAACGGGCAGCTGCCGCAGCTGGAATACACGCCTGCTCTCGGCGCGGCACCGACGCTGTATGACACCCAACTGGACAAGCACAGCTTGCGTGCGGCATCGATCCATATCGCGGCGCGCCGCGATCCTGGCGACAGCCTGGTCATCACCGTCGCCGAAACCCTGCGCGATCGACACGTGCAGGCCCGCGAAATCCTGCTGCTGGCGATCCTGATGCAAACCTTGCTGATCGTCAGCCTGCTGTCACTGGTCTGGTTCGGGGTCAGCCGCGGCCTGCGCGTACTCGATCCTCTGACCGCCCGACTGGCAGCCCGTTCGCATGAACTGACCCCGATCGACGGCGCCGACGTGCCGCAGGAAATCCAGCCACTGACGCGCACCATCGACGCGCTGTTCGGCCGCCTGCGCAGCATGCTGGCCCTGCACGACCGTTTCATCGCCGATGCCGCGCATCAGCTGCGCACGCCGCTGACCGGATTGAGTCTGCATGTCGATCGCGCGCTGGCCGACCCCAGGCCGGAAACGATGATCGACGCGCTCACCCATATTCAGCGGCTGACCCAGCGCGCCGCGCGTACGTCGTCGCAGCTGCTGGCGCTGACCCGCGCGCAGGCGGCACCGCTGGACAATGAAGAGCGCGGCCTGCTCGATCTGGGCCGGATGATTCCCGATGCGGTAGCGCAGCGCATCCACGAGGCGATCCGCGCCGGTATCGACCTGGGCTATGAAGGCGTCAGGCAGCCGTTCTACATCGATGGCGACGCGGCCAGCGTGCTGGATCTGCTGGACAACCTGATCGACAACGCCATGCGTTACGCCGGCCGGGGCAGCACGGTTACTGTCAGCCTGCAGGCGCATGCCGATGGGAGTGTCAGCCTCGGCGTCGAGGACAATGGACCCGGCGTGCCGCCGGAACTGCTGCCACGACTGCGCGAGCGTTTTTTTCGCGCCGCCGAGAACGGCGAGGAAGGCAGCGGGCTGGGGCTGGCGATCGTCCAGCGGATTGCCGAGCGGCATAACGCCGAGGTGATCTACCGGCTAGCCGAGGAGCATGGCCTGAGCGTCGAAGTGCGCTTCCCGCCGCCGGCAATCTCGCCCGCGAACCGTCCGGCATGAGCGCGATGGGCGCATGCTTCGCTGCATACCGTCTGTACGCCTGACTGCTTGGGTTTTGCGATCTCGCCCGATGCCCTCAGAATAAGCAGGTACCGAACCACGATCGTGACGCAGAACAACTGTCATCGAGAACCGACAGGTATACCTGCGTCAAAGCATCACCATGGAAAAATGCACACCGTGTCATTTCGACTGAGCAAGGCAACTCCCGGCAATCGGCTGCGCGCATGCATGCTGGGCGCCGTGCTGTGCGGGTTGGCCGGTTGCGCCGCGCCACTGCCCAGGCTGACACCTCCCGTGCCGGCCCAATGGCAGCATGCGATGGCCTCGGATCCGGCCAAGCCGACCGATCTGCACGGCTGGTGGCATGCCTTCGGCGATTCCGAGCTTGATGCGCTGGTCGATCGTGCGCTGGCCAACAATCTTGATGTGGCGCAGGCAGTCGAACGGTTGCGTGCCGTGCGTGCGCTGCACGACCGCTCCCAGGCACGCTACCTGCCGTCGCTGCGCGCCAGCACCAACGATGTGGTCGAACCGAGCGCCAATGCCTCCTACTTGCTGGTCGGCTTCGATGCCAGCTGGGAGCTTGGCCTGTTTGGCCGGGCTGAAGGCACCCGCCGTACGGCGCGCGGCGCCCTGGACGCGGGCATTGCCGATCTGCGCACCGCGCAGGTCTCGCTGGTCGCCGAGGTCGTGCGTGAGTGGATCGAATTGCGCACGGCGCAGCAGCAGGAACAACTGCTGCAAGGGATCAATCATGCACGCGAACACGAATGGCAATTGCAGCAGGTGCGCCAGCATCTGCAACTGGTGGCATCCACCGCAGTGGATCAGGCCCAGGCCGCACTCGCGCAATCCACGGCTGCGCTGAGTGCACCGCGGCAGGCCATCACGGCCAGTGCCCAGCGACTGGCCATGCTGCTCGGTCAAAACCAGCCCGATGCCGGCTGGCTGCAAGTCGGCACGCCGCCCGAGCTGGGTGCATGGCGGATCGACAGCACGCCGGCCGATCTGGTGCGCACGCGCCCGGAGATTGCTCGTGCCGAAGCGGACGTGCTGCAGGCCGCCGGCGCACTGGCGTTGGCTCACGCCGATCTGTTTCCCAGCATTGGCCTCGGCGGCTCGATTGACTGGTCGACCGACATCGACAACAACCGCACACATCCCACCACCCCCAATTCGATCGCCTCGGTGGGGCCGGAACTCAATATTCCCTTGTTCGACTGGGGTATCCGGCTGGCCGCCAAGCACGCCAAGGATCATGAGTTGAAGGCCAGCGTGCTGGCTTATCGGCAGGCGGTACTGCAAGGCGTGACCGAGGTGGAAACCGCACTGGGTGCCGTGCAGCAACAGCAGCAGCGTGAACACCAAAGTCTGCTTGCATGGCAGGCGCTGCAACGCGTCGACAAGGCCGCGCAAACCCGGCTGAGCCTGCGACTGGGCAGTCCGCTCGATCTTGCCGAGAGCGGTATTGCCGCCGATCAGGCCGCGATTGAACTGACCGACGCCCGTGCCGGGCACAGCCTGGCCTATGTGGCGTTGTTCAAGGCACTCGGCGGTGCGCCGTTGCCGACGGCAGCCCAGATGGATGCGTCGTCGGAAGCGCCCTCCAGCTCCGCCAACGACGAGGTACACCGCTGATGGTGGCTCTCGCGCGCAAGACGCTGATCTACGAATGGCGGCGCTTTCTGCCGGCCATGCTGGCGGTGGGTTTCGCCGGCCTGTTGCAACTGCTGCAGATCGCCCTGGTGCTGGGCATCTTCGGCAGCACCAGCCTGTACATCACCGGCTCGTCGGCCGACGTGTGGGTGGGTTATCCCGGCACCCAGAGCGTGGGTTCGGGCCGCACGATCAGTGCCGACGTGGAATCGCATGTGCTGATGGATCCGGCGGTGCAGCGGGTCGAGCCGTACATCTGGGTCGACGGCGACTGGCGCGGCACCGGCGAAACCGGTGGCGTTTCGGTGTTCGTTTCCGGCATCGATCCGAGCCCCAATGGCCTGATGTTCTCCAAGGCATTGCCAGCCAGCTTGCGCGCGCGTCTGGCTGAGCCGGATGCCGTCGTCGTCGATCGTTCCGCGCTGGACCAGCTTGGTGTCGCCATCGACCAGACCGCCACTATCAACGGCCATCCGGTACGCGTGGTCGGCATCAGCAGTGGCCTGCGCGCGCTGGGCGGCGTCAATGTGCTGTGCTCGCTGGATACCGCGCGGCGACTGAATGACGATCCGGCCGACAGTGGTCCGACCTATCTGGTTGCCAAGCTGCGTGACCCGAGCCAGGCCGATGCGGTGGCCGCGCGCCTGCGCGGTGACACCGCGTTCGGTCCTTACACGACTTGGAGCGCCACCGATTTCGCCCGCATCTCGGTGCTCTACTGGCTGTTCGATACCGGTGCCGGCGCCGGCGTACTGTTTCTCGCCGGCATCGTGTTTCTGGTCGGCGCGGTGATCACCAGCCAGACCCTGATCGCCGCAGTCAACGGCTCGGTGCGCGAATACGCCACCCTCAACGCACTCGGCGTGGGCGTGGCGGCCTTGCGCCGGGTCGTGCTCGAACAGGCGTTCTGGGTCGGCGCGCTGGGCCTGCTCGGCGCCAGCGCCCTCGGCATCGTGCTGATGCTGCTCGCGCGCAGTCAGGACGTACCGGTGGTGCTGAATGTGCCGGCGGCACTGGCCTGCATCATCCTGGTCATGGGCCTGGCCGCCGTCTCCGGGCTGGCCGCGATGCGCAGCCTGCGTCGCGCCGATCCCGCCACGTTGCTGAGGTAGCCCTGATGCATCCCGCCACCGCCAGCGAACCCATGCGCACGCCTGCCCTGAAGGCAGAAGACATCTGCAAGGCATTCGTTTCTGGCCAACAGCGCACGCAGGTGCTGGATGGCCTGACGCTGAGTATCGAAGCCGGTGAACTGACCCTGATCTCCGGCCCGTCCGGCTGCGGCAAGAGCACCTTGCTGGCCGTGCTCAGCGGGCTGCAGAAGGTCGACAGCGGCCGCGTGCAGGCACTCGGCAGCGAACTGGGCCAGCTCGATCTGCGCGCGCTGGAACGCTTCCGCCTGCAGCACACCGGTTTCGTGTTCCAGGGTTTCAACCTGTTCCCCGCACTGAGCGCGTTCGAGCAGGTCGAGTTGCCGCTGAATCACATGGGCCTGTCGCGCGATGAAGCGCGCCGACGCGCCCGCAGCTCGCTGGAAGAAGTTGGCCTGGGGCACCGCATGCGCTTGCGGCCGTCCGAGCTGTCCGGCGGCGAGAAGCAGCGCGTGGCAATCGCCCGTGCACTGGCCAAGGAACCGGAGCTGCTGTTCGCCGACGAGCCGACCAGCGCACTGGACGCGGCCAACGGCCAGATGATCATCGACATCCTGCACCGGATCGCCCACACCCACGGCACCACCGTACTGTGCGTAAGCCACGACCCGCGCCTGGTCGTCCACGCCGATCGCGTGCTGGCGATGGAAGATGGCCGCATCTTGAGCGACCGGCGTACCCACGCGCCGCTCATCGACAACCAAGGAACTCCGTCATGAAGCCGCCCCTCATGAAGCCATACGGCGCCCGTCCGTCGCGGCACTTGCCCGGCATGCAGATCTGCCTCGCGCTGACGCTGGCATGCCTGCTGGCCGCCTGCTCCCGATCCACCGATGCACCGACCAGCGCCACCGCACAACCTGTCGCCACCTACGCCGCGGTGGCGCGCGGCAAGGTCGACATCGAAGGTGGTCTGCTGACGCTGTCGATGCCGCGCGAAGGCACGCTGGCCAGGGTTGCCGTCCATGAAGGCGATCGCGTCAGGCAAGGTCAGTTGCTCGCCGAACTGGACACCCAGCCGGCCACGCTGGCGGTCGATGCCGCCCAGGCGCAACTGGAGCAGGCACAGGCGCAGCTGAAATTGCTCACCGTCAAACAGACGGCGGCGAAGCAGCGCGCCCAGCGACTGGTCGCCGCCGTTGCCGCCGGTGCCGGTGACGGCCAGAGCGCCGACGACGCGCGCGAAGCGGCCGCCCAACTCGACGCCGAACAGCTGAGCGACCGCGCGGCGCTGAGCATGGCCAGCCAGAAACTGGACGAGGCCCGCTACGAGCTGAAACAGCGCAGCCTGCTCGCCCCGTTCGACGCCGACGTGGTGCAGGTGTCGGCGCAACCCGGCGCCAGCGTGTCACCCGCGTCCGGCCCGTTGTTCACCCTGCTGCCGCAGAAACCGCGGATCATTCGCGCCGAACTCAACGACAGTTTCGTCGGGGTGATCCGACCCGGCATGTCCGCCGAGGTGGTGCCTGACAACGGTCGCGACGGCGCCCACTGGAACGCGCACGTGTTGCGCATCGGCCAGGTATATGGTCCGGCCACGCTGGAAAACGACCCGCAGGTGCGCGCCAACGCACGCACGGTGGAATGCGTGCTGGCATTCGACGAACCGCAGGATCTGCGCATCGGCCAGCGCGTGATGGTGCGTTTTGGCGCCACTTCGACACCCGCCCATGCCGTTCCGAAAGGCTGAAGAAACCGCACTCTGCGAACCTCATACCCTATGAAGAACTGCGGCCAGCGAACCACCGCGGTTCACCGCACAGGGCTATCGCGTGATCCAGCAAACTGATTTCTTCTTCGAGGGCGGGCGCAGCGGCGTACTGCTGATCCACGGCCTCACCGGCACGCCGATGGAAATGCGGCTGCTCGGCAAGGGCCTGAACCGTGCCGGCTTCACCGTGCACGGCATGCAGCTGGCCGGCCACTGCGGCAACGCCGAAGACCTGCTCGCCACCGGCTGGCGCGACTGGTATGCCAGCGTCGAGAAAGCTGCCGACGAGATGCTCGAAAAAGTCGACCACCTGTTCGTCGGCGGTCTGTCGATGGGCGCGCTGCTGGCGCTGAAACTGGCCGCGGATCGGCCGCAGCAGGTCGCCGGCGTCGGCGTGTACGGCGCCACCTTCCGTTACGACGGCTGGAGCATTCCGTGGCTGGCGCGACTGTCGTTCCTGCTGCCGCTGCTGAAGAAGCTCGGCATCGGCCGCAACCGCAGCTTCATGGAGCAACCGCCCTACGGCATCCGTGACGAGCGCCTGCGCGCACAGGTCAGCACCGCCATGCTCAGCGGTGACAGCGCCGCCGCCGGTCTGCCCGGCAACCCGTGGTATTCGCTGGCCGAGATGTATGGCCTCGCCGCCGAGGTACGCAACCAGCTGCCGCAGGTGACCGCGCCGTGCTTGGTCGCGCACGCCAGCGAGGACGACGTCGCCAGCCTGAAGAATGCCGAACTGGTGATGCGCGAAGTCAGCGCGCCGGCCGAGCTGCTGCTGCTCAAGGACAGCTACCACATGATCACCATCGACAAGGAACGCCGCACCCTGATCGATCGCTCGGCCGCGTTCTTCGACGACATCGCCGCGTCGAACAGCGCGCAGCGCGTCGCTGCCTGATGATGTCGGTGGCGGGTTCCATCTCTCCGCTGGTGGCGGGCCTGTGGCTGCTCAACATCGTGCTCGACACTGGCGGCCAGCTGGCGTTCAAGGCGGCGGCCGGTGACGAGGCAGCCGGCGACGGACTGGCACGCTGGAAGCACATGGCGTCACGACCATGGCTGTGGCTCGGCGTCGCCAGCTATGTGATCGAGTTCTTGGTGTGGATCGCGTTCCTGTCGCTGATTCCGCTGTCCGAGGGCGTCCTGCTGGGTTCGATCAACATCGTCGCGATCATGGTCGCCGGACGTTTCCTGTTCGGCGAGAAACTGACCCGACTGCGCGTCGCCGGCATCCTGCTGGTGACACTCGGCGTGGTGATCGTGGGAGTCGGCGGATGAAGCGTTTCTATCTGTTCGGCTTCCTGCTGCTGATGGGTTTCGACACCCTCGCGCAGATCAGTTTCAAGTACGCCGGCACCCAGGCGCTGCCGGTCGCGGCCAGCATCGAGTGGGTACTGCGCGTATTCAGCCAGCCGTGGGTCTACGGCGCGGTGATCGGTTACGTCGGCGCATTCTTCACCTGGATGGCCCTGCTCAAGCACGCGCCGATCGGTCCCGCCTTCGCCGCTTCGCATCTGGAAGTGGTGTCGGTGATGCTGCTGTCGATCTGGCTGTTCGACGAGCACCTCAACACCGCTCGCGTGCTGGGAGCGATCGCGATCATCGCCGGCATCGTCTGCCTGGGCATGGCCGAAAGCCGCGAGCACGTGCCCGCGATCGAGCCTGCTCCTGCCGAAACCTGAGCACCGGTTAAGCTGCGCGCATGCTGCCCCGCCGCCCTCACGAACTGCCACCCACCGCCGGCCTCCCACTGCAGTTCGCCGACCTGCGTCCGGGCGCGCCGACTCTGGCTGCCGACATCGCCGCGCAGCTGGGCACGCCGCCACTGCAACTGGAATGCTCCGGCACCGCCTCGCTGCTGGTCGCGTTGACCACGCTGCATGAACTGCAGCCGCAGCGTCGCCGCGTCGTGGTGCCGGCCTACACCTGTCCGCTGGTGGCGATCGCCGTGCAGCAGGCCGGACTCGAATTGCAATTGTGCGATCTGCGGGCCAGTCACTACGACATGGATCCGGCCGCGCTGCGCGCAGCTTGCGACGAACGCACGCTGGCGATCGTCCCCACCCATCTGGCTGGCCGCGTCGCCGATGTCGAGGGCGCACTTGCCGTGGCACGCAGCGTCGGCGCCTACGTGATCGAGGATGCCGCGCAGGCGCTGGGTGCGCGCCGTGCAGGCCTCAGCGTGGGCCTCGCCGGTGACATCGGCTTCTTCAGCCTGGCTGCCGGCAAGGGCTTGTCGATCTACGAAGGTGGCCTGCTGCTGGCGCGCGATCCCGCACTGCGCGAACACCTCGCGTACACTGCCGCGCGCATCGTGCCGCACAGTCTCGGCTGGGAATGGAAGCGCAGCATCGAGCTGCTCGGCTACGCCGCGTTGTACCGACCACGCGGCCTGCGGCTGGCGTACGGCAATCCCCTGCGTCGCGCCCTGCGCCATGGCGATCCGGTGGCTGCGGTGGGCGACGACTTTCCGCTGACGATCCCGCTGCACCGCGTCGGCCACTGGCGCCAGGCGGTCGGTGCGCATGCCGCCACCCGCCTGCCGGCGTTTCTCGATCAGCTGTCGGCACAGGCGCAACGCCGCCTGCCGCGGTTGCGCCGGATCGACGGCATCGAGGTACTCGATGACCCCGCTGGCGCACAAGGTACCTGGCCGTTCCTGCTGCTGCTGCTGCCCGACCAGCGACGTCGCGATGCGGCGCTGGCGCAGTTGTGGTCATCCGGCCTCGGCGTCAGCCGCCTGTTCATCAACGCCCTGCCCGACTACACCTATCTCGCCGATGTGGTGCCTTCACAGGACGTACCGCGCGCGCGCGATTTCGCCGCGCGCAGCCTGAGCATCAGCAACAGCCCATGGGTGACTGACGACGATTTCGAGACGATCTGCCGCGCGCTGGAAGCCGTGCTGACCTGAGTCAACCGGACCTTGCGGCAATCGCCGCGAGCAACTCCAGATTCAACGCATGCTGCTGCGCCTGCCAGCCGGCCAGCTGCGCCGGATCGATCTCGGGCTGCTCGTCCATCGCCGACAGCCGGCGTTTCCACCAGCTCTGGTAGCGGTAATGCGAGACCTCGCCATTGATGTCGCTGCCGACCAGGCCGTTGCGCAGGCTGTCGATCAGCGCCAGCGCGTGTCCGGTCAGCAGCTGGCCCTGATCCCAGTTGGTATGCGCTACCTCGGGTGAAAACGCATCCTTGTCGATCGACAGATAGCTCGGCGCCGTCTGCGTGCGTTGCGCTTCGACGAACGCATCGACCATCGCCTCCGGCGTATCGAAACCACGGAACGCGCGCGCCAGCCCAAGCCGGCGCGACCAGCCGGTGTCCACGCCGATGCTCCAGTAGCTCAGCTTGCCGCGCCGCAAAGGCGTGAGATAGTTCTCCCACGCGTGGCCAGCGCCGATATCGGTCGAGGTGATGCCAAGCACATGCACATGGCTGACCTGCGGCAACATCGCCACGCGACGCACCCACGAACCGCAATGCACGCCGAACGGAAAGCGCATGTTGTCCGGATGGTTGTCCAGCACGACCACCTGGAAGGGTGTGCACGATGACAGGCGCGCGATCAGTGGCCAGCTCAGGTGATGGAAATCGCCGCTGCCCATGAACACGGTGCCGTATTCGGCCGGCAGCAATTCGTCGAGCATCGTGCCGAAGCGCCGCATCGTCGCCAGTGACGAGCCAAAGCGGACCGATTCCTGCCAATGCCCCAGCGGCAACACCAGGCGCCCAGGCAGCGGCCCCACCGACTGGTCGATGTCGAGCACGATGGGCCGGTTCGCCAGATTATTCATCGCTAGCCTCCGTGGCCGCCTGCCAGCTGCGATCACTTTCGAAATGACTGCCCAGTCGGCGCAGCAACGCGCGCAGCAGCGGATTGCGCGCATACACCGCATGACGGGTGAAGGTCATGCGGGCACCCAGGAACGATTTGACTTCGGGATCGGTCCAGCCGGCCACGTAATGACTCAGGCCACGCTGACGCGCGTAGTCGAGGTTGTGCATCCAGCTGACGAAGTACAAGTTGTGCTCGCGCGCCTGCGGATAGGCGAAGCCGACATATTTGTCGATCAGCTTGACGTCGTGTTCGTAGCAGAGATTCCAGCCGATCATCTGCCCGGCATGCCGATAGACGAAGACCACGCCGCCACTGCCGGCATCCTGCAGCACCTCGCGGAAGAACGCCGCGCTCAGCCGGTCGAAGTGGACCTCGCTCTGCGCGTATACGTTGTCGAACAGCGCATAGAACTCGGCCAGCGTCGCTGCGTCGTTGAAGCGTGCATCGCCGGTGCGCACCGCCTCGATCTCCAGATCGGCGCGTGAACGCAGCTTGCGCCGGATATTCTTCCGCCGGCCGGACGACAGCCGCGCGAGATACTCGTCACCCGAGGCGAAATCGATCGGCACCCACGCCAGCGCCTGGCCCTCCAGCAGCACATAGCCTTCACGTTCGCAGGCCTCGGCGAATTCACGCGCATACGCGTTGTCGGCGTCGCCGAGCAGGGGCGAATCCTGGGCGATGTCCTTGACGATCATCAGCTTGCACTCACGCCCATAGGCCGCCTTCAGCCCTTGTGCCAGCGCGCCCGGCGTCACGCTCGACGGCAGTGGCGCGTACTCGGACACGGTGGTGCCGGCAAAGCGTGTGCGCCAGCGCAGCAGCCGCCCCCACCAGCGATACAGCGGCAAGCGCGTCACGCGACGACGCAGCGCATCGTCCGCCGTGGTCAGCAGATCGAACGGCGCCACGAAGCTCGGCATGCCTTGCGGCGACAGCTGAACGGTGAAGCCAATCGGCGGCCGCGCCATGAAATGCGCCAGCAGTGCGTCAGGTTCCAATTGCGAAATGAAAGGCATGAGTAAGCCAATTTGCCTAGACTGGTGTGTATGTAAAACTGTCGTGTGCAGCCAGGAGCCTACTCGTCATGACCGATACGACCCAGCAACAGGTTTTCGACATCATCGCCAAGCAGGCCAAGATCGACGTGGCCACGATCAAGCCCGAATCCACCTTGAAGGATCTGGGCATCGCTTCACTGGAGGCGATCGAGCTGATCTTCGACATCGAGGAACACTTCGACATCACCTTCCCCGACCAGCAGGGCGCGAACTTCGACACCGACACGACGCAGAGCCTAGTCGATGCGGTGCAGAAGGCGCTGGACGATAAAGCCGCCGCGGGCGAAGGATCGAAGTAATGTCGACCGTTTCCTTGCGTCGCGTGGTGATCACCGGCATGGGCGCGATCAGCCCGCTCGGCGTCGGTGCCGAAGCGCTGTGGCAAGGCCTGCGCGAGGGTCGCAGTGCGATCGGCCCGCTGCAGCATCCGGATGCCGGGCGCCTGCGGGTAAAGATCGCCGCCCAGGTGCCGGCGAGTTTCGATCCGGCGGCGAATATCGACGAACGCATCCTGCCGATGCTCGACCGCACCTCGGAATTCGCGCTGCATGCCGCGCGTGAGGCCATCGCGCAATCCGGGCTGGACTTCCGCCAGAACGGACTCGGCGTGCGCACCGCCGTCGTGGTCGGCACCGGCGTCGGCGGCGAAACCACCCAGGACGAACAGAGCAGGCGGCTGTACGGGGAGAATTCCCAACGCGCGCATCCGCTCACCATCGTGCGCCTGATGACGAACGCCTCGGCCAGCCAGATCAGCATCGCCTATGGCCTGCGCGGTCCCACCTATGCGGTGGCCAGCGCCTGCGCTTCGGCGAACCACGCGATCATCCAGGCTGCGCAGATGATCCGCTACGGCATGGCCGATGCGGCCGTCACCGGCGGCACCGAAGCCTGCATCACGTATGGTGCGTTGCGAGCGTGGGAAGCGATGCGCGTGCTGGCCGACGATACCTGTCGTCCGTTCAGCGCGAATAGGCGCGGCCTGGTGCTCGGCGAGGGCGCCGGCATCTTCGTGCTGGAATCGCTGGAACATGCGCAGGCGCGCGGCGCCACCATCCTGGCCGAACTGGCTGGCAGCGGCATGACCGCCGATGCCACCGACATCGTGATGCCGAGCGCGGAAGGCTCCTCCGCGGCGATGAGCCAGGCGCTGGCCGATGCAGGCCTCGCCCCGCAGGACGTCGACTACATCAACGCCCACGGCACCGGTACGCTCGCCAACGATGCCACCGAGACCAAGGCGATCCGCCTCGCGTTCGGCACGCATGCCGATCGGCTTGCGGTGTCGTCGACCAAGTCGATGCACGGCCATGCGCTGGGCGCCTCCGGTGCGCTGGAACTGGTCGCCGTGATCGGCGCCATGCGCGACAGCGTGGTGCCGCCCACCGCGAACCTGGACCAGGCCGATCCGGCCTGCGATCTGGACTACGTGCCGAATGTCGCCCGCGAGATGCCGGTGCGTGCGGCGCTGAGCAATTCGTTCGCGTTCGGTGGGCTCAACGCGGTGTTGGCGCTCAAGCGCGCGCCGTAACGAGGTTTCGCCCGGCAACAAACCAAAGAACCCGGCGACAAGTCGCCGGGTTCTTTTTGCGCGTGATTCACGCGCGGCCGACATCAGCCCTTCTTGGCTTTGGTCAGCAGCTGATCGAGCAGCGACATCGCCAGATCGATTTCTTCGTGCGTGATATCCAGCGACGGCGCGAACGTGATCACGTTCTTGTACCAGCCGCCCACGTCCAGCACGAGGCCGATCTTCTTGCCGTTGTGCTCGAGGTCGCCGGCCAGGCCGATGTCGACCATCTTGTCGAGCAGCTCCTTGTTCGGCGTGAAGCCATCGTCGGTGCAGATCTCGGCGCGCAGCGCGAGGCCGAGGCCGTCGACGTCGCCGATTTCCTTGTGCTTCTTCTGCAGGTTGCGCAGGCCTTCGAGGAAATGCGCGCCCTTCTTCGGCACCGTGGTCTCGTAGTCCAGCTCGTAACCCATCTTGATCACTTCCAGACCCAGCGCGGTGCCGAGCGGATTGGAGTTGAACGTGGAATGAGTCGAGCCCGGCGGGAAGATCGTCGGATTGATCAGCTCTTCGCGTGCCCACAGGCCGGACAGCGGGTTCAGGCCGTTGGTCAGCGCCTTGCCGAACACCACGATATCCGGCGTCACACCGAAATTCTCGATCGACCACAGTTTGCCGGTACGCCAGAAACCCATCTGGATTTCATCGGACACCATCAGGATGCCGTACTTGTCGAGCACTTTCTTCAGGCCCTTGAAGAAGCCCGGTGGCGGGATCACGTAACCACCGGTGCCCTGGATCGGCTCGACGTAGAACGCGGCGTATTCGCACTGGTTCGTCTTCGGGTCCCACACGCCGTTGTATTCGGTCTCGAACAGGCGCTCGAACTGGCGCACGCAGCTGTCGGAATATTCTTCCGCCGTCATGCCCTTCGGGCGACGGAACGGATACGGGAACGGCAGAAACATCGCGCGCTCGCCGAAGTGGCCGAAGCGGCGGCGATAGCGATAGCTCGACGTGATCGACGAGGCACCGAGCGTACGGCCGTGGTAGCCGCCCTCGAACGCGAACATCAGGCTCTTGCCGTTGCAGGCGTTGCGCACGATCTTCAGCGAATCCTCGATCGCCTGCGCGCCGCCCACGTTGAAGTGCACGCGGCCATCCAGACCGAACTTCTTCTTCGCATCCAGTGCCACCGTCTTGGCCAGCTCGATGCGGGTCTGGTGCAGGTACTGACTGGCCACCTGCGGCAGGCGGTCGATCTGATCCTTCAGCACGTTGTTGAGGCGCTTGTTGCCGTAACCGAAGTTCACGGCCGAGTACCACATTTGCAGGTCGAGGAACGGCGTGCCGGCGGTGTCGAACATGTAGCTGCCTTCGCCGTGACGGAAGATCTTCGGCGGGTCCACGTAATGCACGGTGTCACCGAACGAGCTGTATTTGGCTTCGTCGGCGAGCAGTTGCGCGTCGTCGATGAAGCCGGCGGCGGTCTTGTCGATTTTCATGGGGAATGATCCGGAATGATTCGGGGAATTCAGAGGAGAAAAATGCGCCGCGCGATCAGGACAGCGCGTGCGCAGGCTCGTGATGCCAATGGCTGACCAGGCTGCCGTCAAGCAGCTTCGGCAGGAACTCCAGCGCATCCTCGAAGCCGGTGATCGGCACGTAGTCGATGCCGGTCGCGCGGCAATGCTCGATCAGGCGGTGCTTGGCAAACACGAAATCGACGCGGTCGGCGGCGCAGAAATCCGAGGCACCGTCGCCGATCAGCAAGGTCTTCGCACCGGTCGTGCGGGCCTGTGCCACGCAGGCGCACTTGCAGGTACCGCTGCGGCAACCCTCGGCCTGGAACGGCGAGGTCAGCTGCCACTGCTTCGGCGGCTCGGCCGGCGACAGGTGGTTCGCCGCCAGCGGCAGCGTGTCGAGGCCGTAGCGGCCGAGAATCTTGTGGATCGCGTAGTCGAGACCGTCGCTGACCACGCGGATCGGCACGTTCAGCTCGCGCGCCTTCGCCACGAAGCCCGGAAATGCGTGGTCGATCCACAACTCGCCCAGATGCGCGTCGAGTTCCGCGCGGGTCATCTGCAGCAGGTCGACCTGGCCGGACATGCACTCGCGCGAGCCGATGCGGCCGGCACGCCAGTCCTGCTCCAGCACTTCCCAGCCCGGACGACCAAAGCAGTCGAGCAGGGAGTCGATCACGTCTTCGACGGAAATGGTGCCGTCGAAATCACACAGAATGGTCCAGCCAGATTCGGACATCGGAAGCTCACGCCAATAACGATACTGCACAGGGTAGAAACGCTGCCTTTCGGTGTCCTTTCCCGCGCCGGGCATGTATGCCCTCCCGTACAGCCAACTGCCACCGCCGCTGGTAAGCAAACCGAAAGCTGAGCGGGGTAGCTTTCAAGAGCGAAGACAGGCCCGCGCCTGCCACGTGGGGAGACATGACATGCCCGCATTGCGATCCTGGGTGTTCAGCGTCGCCATTCTGGCTTCAGGGAGTGCCTGTGCCAGCGGCGGCCCGTTTGGCATCGACCACCGTCTTCATTACGACAACAGCGGCATCTGGAAGCGCACGAACCAGAATGTGCTGATGTACGGCACTATCCTCACGGTCGCCGGAGGCGCCCTGGCCTTCGGCGATCAGGACAAGCTGGGCGACACCTTCTGGCGTTCCGTGGATGCACTGGTCGTCACCAGCATCGGCACCGAGGCGATGAAGCTCACTTTCCAGCGTGAACGGCCTTCGCAAACCAGCAATCCCGATCGCTTCTTCGCCGGATCGCATGCGCAGAGTTTCCCGAGTGGCGAAGTGGCGGCCATCTCGGCGGCGGTCACGCCATTCATCGCCAACTACGGCGAGGATCATCCCGCCGTCTACGCGCTGGCTCTGCTGCCGGTCTACGACGCGGTGGCCCGCATGAAGGTTCGCGGCCATTGGCAGAGCGACGTGCTGGTCGGTGCCGCCATCGGCACCGGTGTCGGACTATGGGCGTCCCATCGCAACTCGCCGCTGATCGTCGGCTGGCTGCCCGGCGGTTTCCAGGTGGGCTTCATCCACCACTTCAAGTGATGCCTTCGCACATCACGCGGGACATGCAGCGCTGGTCGGTATTCTTAAGAGAAAACTAAGCAGCCCGCCATCAGAATGGCTCATGCACCAAGCCCGACAGCAGCGACACCTCCGTGCCATGCCGCCTCATCCTCTCTCGCGTTGGTGCCCGCCCCGCGCATCTCTCCTGATGCTGGGCATCGGCGTAGGGCTGATCTTGACCGGTTGTGCCACGTACGCGCCCCTTCCACTCGGCAGTGGTCAGGGCGTGCCCAGCGTGGTGCAACTGACCGCACCGGTGGCGTCGATGCCGGCGCTGGCGCTGCCGGATCATCGCTTCGATCCCTCGGACGGGCTCGATGTCACCGAAGTGGCGATGCTGGCGGTGATCAACAGCCCCGCCCTGAAGACCAAGCGCGACGAGCTCGGCATCGCCCGCGCGCAAGCGTTCGCTGCAGGCCTGTTGCCCGATCCGCAACTGAGTTTCAGCGAGGATTTCCCCGGTCACACCGGCGCAGGCACAAGCAGTGCGTACAGCCTCGGTCTCAGCGAGGACATCACCGCGTTGCTGACCCGCTCGTCACGCCGTGCGGCTGCGCGCAGCCAGGCAGAGCAGGTGAATCTCGACCTGCTCTGGGCGGAATGGCAGAGCGTGGCGCAGGCCCGCCTGCTGTTTGATCAGGTGCTGACCCTGCGCGCGCAACAGGCCCGGCTCACCGCCGAGCAGGCCGCGCTGGTTCCGCTCGAACCTTCCATCAACGCGGCCTTGCGTGCCGGCAATCTCACTTACGACAGTGCCAGCGCCGGCTTCAATGCCGGTGCGGATGTGCGCAAGCGGCTGGCCGATTCCGCGATCGCGCTGCATCAGGCGGAAACGGATCTGCATGTCCTGCTCGGACTGGCACCCGCAGCGCCACTGGATTTGGTCGGCGCACCGTATCAGGCCAGCCCGACGCCGGAGCAGGTGCAGCAGGCGCTGGCCGACCTGCCGCGGCGCCGACCTGATCTGCTCGCCCTGCAGGCCGGCTATCAGTCGCAGGAGGCGAAGTTGCGCGCGGCCGTGCTCGCCCAGTTTCCAGCGTTGAGCATCGGCTTCAATACCGCGCGCGATACCAGCAACGTGACCACGCACGGCTTCAGCATCGGCATCACGCTGCCGCTGTTCGACCGCAATCGCGGAAATATCGCGATCGAGAAGGCCACCCGGCAGCAGCTGAAGGACGACTACGAGGCGCGCATGCTGGATACCCGCAGCGACATGCAGCGGCTGGTCGCCGATCTCGCCACGCTGGCGCAGCAACGCGTGACACTCACCACCCATGCGCAGCAGCTGGACGCGGCCCGTCGCGCCGCCGAAACAGCGTGGCAGCAACGGCTGCTCGACTGGCCGACCTACCTGGCCATCCGCAGCAATACGCTGAGCGCCGACCTCGACCTGCTCGACCTGCAACAGCAGCAGGCCACCCAGGAGATAGCGCTGGAAGCCCTGCTCGGCAATACCGATCTCGCCACCGCCCATCCTGTCCCCGTCAAAGCAGCCACGCCATGAACCGTTCCGTCCTTTTGCCGAATCTGTGCGCACTGCTGCTGCTCGGGCTGTTGGCCGGCTGCAACCACGGCGCCGCGGATGACGAAGACGCCGCCGCTCCGGCGGGCCAGGTCGCGGTGACCACGGCAGCACCGGTGCAGCAAACCTTCCACGACACCGTCGAGGCCTGGGGCAGCGCGACCGGTGATCCGCAGCACGCACGCACGATCAGTCTCGCGCATGGCGGCCAGGTGATTGCGGTGAACGTGGCGGCCGGCCAGACCGTCAAGCGCGGCCAGCCACTGTTGACGGTCACGCCCGATCCGGCGGCGCGCAACACCTACCAGCAGGCGCAGAGTGCGCTGGCCCTGGCCAGCGGCGAGCTCAAGCGCACCGAACAACTGGCCGCGCAACGGCTGGCCACGCAATCGCAACTGGCCACCGCACGCAAGACGCTGACTGACGCGCAGACAGCACTCGACGCGCAGCACGCACTCGGCGGTGGCGCGGCCGAGGAAGCCGTCACGGCGCCTGCCGATGGCGTGGTAACAACCCTGAGCGTGGGGCTGGGCGATCGCTTTGCAGCGAATGCGCCACTGCTCGGTTTCACGCCCGCACATGCGCTGGTCGCCCAGCTCGGCGTGCAGCCGGAGGATGCGGCGAAGCTGCATGCGGGCATGCCGGTACAACTGCGCAACGTGTATGGCGCGACCGGGTTTGCCGGCACGCTGCGCATGATCGGGCAGTCGGTGGACCCGCAGAGTCACCTGCTGAGCGCCCAGGTCGAGCTTCCCGCCGAAGCCAGCGCGACACTGATGGCCGGCACCGCTCTCGATGCACAGATCCGCACAGCCGATTTCACTGCCTGGGCCGTCCCGCGTGCCGCGGTGTTGCATGACGAGCACGGCGATTATCTGTTCCGGGTCGAGCACGGCCACGCCAAGCGCGTCGGCGTGACGCTGCGCAGCCCCGACGGCGACACCGTCGGCGTGCAGGGTGCGCTCGATGCGCAGTCCAGGGTAATCGTGATCGGTGCCTACGAGCTCGCCGACGGCGATGCGGTGCGCGAGTCCGCCAAGTGAGCATCACCGCATGGATGCAACGCCATCGTCGCTCGCTGCTGTTTCTCGCCTTGATGCTGACCATCGGCGGCATCGCCAGCGCGCTGTGGATGCCGGTGGCGCTGTTCCCGAACGTGGCGTTCCCGCGCGTGCAGGTGACCCTGGATGCGGGCGATCGCCTGGCCGACCAGATGGCGATCGAGGTCACCACCCCGGTTGAAGAGGCGATCCGCCGCGTGCGCGGCGTGCGCGACGTGCGTTCCACCACCAGTCGCGGCAGTGCCGATATCGCGGTGACGTTCGACTGGGGCGCGGACATGAGCGCGGCGCTGCAGGAGGTCAACGCTGCGGCCGGACAGATCCTGCCGCAGCTGCCTGCCGGCACCCAGTTGTCCACTCGGCGAATGGACCCGACCACCTTTCCGGTGCTGGCCTACAGCCTGCGTTCGCATACGTTGTCGCCAAGCGCCTTGCATGATCTGGCCGAGTACCAGCTGCGCCCGCTGCTGAGCGGTATCAGCGGCGTCGCCCAGGTCCAGGTGCAAGGCGGCGAAGTGGCCGAGTTCCATGCCGATGTCGATCCCGGCAAGCTGCGCGCGTTGAACCTTAGCCTGAGCGATGTCGCCGGTGCAGTCAGTCATGCGGCGACGATCGAGGCGATGGGTCGCGTTTCCGATCACTACAAGCTGTATCTGTTGCTGGCGAACAATCAGCCGACCACCGTCGCCGCGCTGCGCAACGTCGTGGTGCGTGCCGGCCCCGCCGGAGTGGTTCGGCTGGCTGATGTGGCGGCGGTCAGTCTCGACCATGTGCCGCAGTGGATCCGAGTCAATGCGGATGGCCAGAACGCCGTATTGCTGCAGGTCTATCAGCAGCCCGACGGCAACAGCGTGCAGATCGCCAACGATGTGAAGCAGCGGCTGGCCGACTATGCATCGCAGATGCCGGCCGGCGTACAGATCGCCAACTGGTACGACCAGACCCAGCTGGTGACCGGTGCGGCCGCCAGCGTGCGCGACGCGATCCTGATCGGCATCGTGCTGGCCGGGCTGGTGCTGTTCGTGTTCCTGCGCAACACGCGGGTGATCCTGGTCGCGATGATCGTGGTGCCGGCGGTGCTGGCGATCACCGTGCTGCTGCTGTCCGTGCTGGGCATGAGCTTCAACATGATGACGCTGGGCGGCATGGCTGCCGCCGTTGGATTGATCATCGACGATGTCATCGTGATGCTCGAGCACATCATGCGCCGGCTCAATCAGGGCGAAGGCGAAGTGCACGAACGCATCGCCGGCGCGGCATGGGAATTCACCCGGCCGCTGACCGGCTCCAGCGCGGCCACCGTGGTGATCTTCCTGCCGCTGGCGTTCCTCACCGGCGTCACCGGCGCGTTCTTCAAGGCACTGTCGCTGACCATGGCCAGCGCGCTGATCATTTCCTATCTGCTGACCTGGATCGCGGTGCCGCTGCTGGCCGAACGCTTCCTGGACAAGCGTCACCTGGTCGAACATCCGCAAGGTCGCTTTACCAGGGGCATGATGGAGCGCTACCAGAACGTGCTGCAGCGGTGGCTGAAGCGGCCGTTGCTGGTGCTGCTGCTGGTCGTGCCGTTGCTGCTGCTGGGCGGCGTGGCCTATACGCAGGTCGGCACCGGTTTCATGCCGAAAATGGATGAGGGCGGCTTCATCCTCGATTACCTGTCCAAGCCCGGCACCTCGCTGGAGGAAACCGACCGCCTGCTGCGCCAGGTCGAGACGATCATCCGTGCAAACCCTAATGTCGATACCTATTCGCGGCGCACCGGACTGCAGCTGGGCGGCGGCCTCACCGAGGCGAATCAGGGCGACTTCTTCGTGCGACTGAAAAACGGCTCGCGCCCCTCGACCGAAGAAGTGATGACGCAGGTGCGCACCGAAGTCGAGCAGAAAGTGCCGGGGCTGGACATCGAGTTGTCGCAGCTGATGGAGGATCTGATCGGCGACCTGGTGGCGGTGCCGCAGCCGATCGAGATCCAGCTCTACAGCGACGATCCGGTGGAGTTGAATGCCGCCGCCAGCAAGGTCGCCGACGCGATCAGCAAGATCACCGGCGTGGTCGGCGTGCGCAACGGCATCAATCCCGCCGGGGACGCGCTGACCGTGCAGGTCGATCCGGCCAGGGCCGCGCTGGAAGGGCTCGATCCGACCAGCGTCACCGATCAGGTGGCGGCGGCGATCGATGGCACGGTGGCTGCCCAATTGCCGGAAGGCAGCAAGGTGGTCGGCGTGCGCGTGCGTCTGCCGGAGAACTCGCATCAACGGCTGGAACAGGTCGCCGCTTTGCCGATACGCGCGGCCGACGGCCACCTGCTTCCGCTGTCACGGGTGGCCACGCTGAAGCAGGTGCAGGGCCAGCCGGAAATCACCCGCGACAATCTCAAGCGGATGGTCGCGGTCATCGGCCTGATCAGCGGGCGCAGCCTCGGTTCCACCATCACTGACGTCAAGAAAGTACTGGCCCAGCCGGGCTTGTTGCCGAAAGGCATGTTCGTCCAGCTCGGCGGTCTGTACCAGCAACAGCAGCAGGCATTCCGCGGCCTCACCATCGTGATGCTGGCGGCGATCGCACTGGTGTTCGCCCTGCTGCTGTTCCTGTATGAGAGTTTCCGCGTGGCATTGACGATTCTGGCGATGCCGCTGCTGGCGATCCCGGCGGTGTTCACCGGGCTGTGGCTGACCGGCATCGAACTCAACATCTCGGCGATGATGGGCATGACGATGATCGTCGGCATCGTCACCGAAGTGGCGATCTTCTATTTCTCCGAACTCGAGCAGGCCGCCGCCGATGCGCCGCTGCATGACGCCCTGCACGAGGCGGGGCAGCACCGCACGCGGCCGATCCTGATGTCCACGCTGGCGGCGATCCTCACCCTGCTGCCGCTGGCGCTCGCGCTCGGCCAGGGCTCGCAGATGCAGCAGCCGCTGGCGGTGGCGATCATCGCCGGCCTGCTGGTGCAGGTGCCGCTGGTGCTGCTGGTCATGCCGGTGCTGTATTCGCTGCTGCGGCGTCGTGATGCGGCAAGGGCCGGCTAAGGCACGCATAAGCCTGTGCCGGCATCCTGCAACGGCAATACCCGTCCCTTCCCGCTCATCAGAGCTGCACTCATTCGAGGTGCCACCATGCAACTACGGCCAAGTATTTTCATCCCGGCGCTGCTCGCGCTTGCCTGTCTTCCGCAAGCGGCCGCGGCGGCTACACCAAGCGCGATGACCTACCAGGTGCTTTCCAAGCTGCAGTTGGGCGGACCGGGTGGCTGGGATTACCTCAGTTTCGACGCGCAACGACATCATCTCTTCGTCAGCCGCGGTGACCACGTGCTGGTGATCGACGTCGACAAGAACAAACAGGTCGGCAGCGTCGTCGATACCCAGGGCGTGCACGGCATCGCCGTGGCTCAGGATCTCCACCGCGGCTTCACCAGCAATGGCAAGAACGCCTCGGTGACGGTGTTCGATCTGGATTCACTGAAGACCGTCGCCACCATCACCGGCACCGGCGAGAAGCCCGACGCGATCCTGTACGACAGCGCCTCGCACCACGTGCTGACCTTCAACGGCAAGAGCGGCACCGCCAGCGTGATCGATCCAGCCAGGAACGCGGTGATCGCCACGATTGCGCTGCCCGGCAAGCCCGAGTTCGCGGTGTCCGACGGCGCCGGCCACGTCTACGCGAACATCGAGGACAAGTCCGAGCTGGTGCAGATCGACTCGACCAGCAACAAGTTGCTGCAGACCTGGCCGCTGGCGCCGTGCGAATCGCCCAGCGGACTGGCCATCGACGCGAAGCATCACCGGCTGTTCTCGGTGTGCGACAACCAGAAGATGGCCGTGGTCGATGCGGACACTGGCCACCTCGTGACCACGGTGGCGATTGGTGACGGCCCCGATGCGGTGGTGTTCGACGATGCCGCCGCGATGGTCTACAGCTCCAACGGCGAAAGCGGCACGATCACCGCCGTGCATGAAGATGCTCCGGATCACTACCGCGTGACTGCGAACATTCCCACCCAGCCCAGCGCGCGCACGCTGGCGCTTGATCCGCGCACGCACCGGTTGTATCTCTCCGCGGCACAACTGGGCGCCACCAAACAGGCAAATGGCCGTCCATCCATGGTGCCGGACAGCTTCAGCATCCTCACGGTTGGGCAGCACTGAGCATGGATTGACGCACGCCACCGGTATTCGCTGGAATGCCGGTGGCTCACGCCTGCCGCAACGGAATCACCACGCGTACCCGCAAGCCGTTGCCGAACGGTGAATCGAGCAGCTCGATCGTTGCGCCGTGCAATTGCGCCGCCCGTTGCACGATGGAAAGTCCCAGTCCGTAGCCTTCGCCGCGACTGCTGGCTTCACGATGAAAGCGCGCGAAGACCTGTGCGCGGTGTTCCGCCGGAATGCCGGGACCATCGTCGATCACGTCCAGCACCACGTCCCGCACGCCCTGCTCGATGGAAAGCTGCACCTGCCCGCCGGCCGGCACATGCCGCATCGCGTTCTCGACCAGGTTGCGCAGCAAGGCCGCCAGTGCCGCCTCGTAACCTTGCACGATCACCCGCTCGCTGGATCGCGCAAAGCTGAGTTCCACCCCGCCTTCCGCAATCACCGGCGCCAGCTCCTCGATCACGTCGACCGCGATCGCGACCAGATCGACCGCGGCATACTGGCCCGATGCCGCGCCCGACTCCAGCCGGGCCAGCGCCAGCAATTGCTCGATCCGCCGGGCGAGTCCGGCCACCACGTGCTGGGCACTGGCCAGGCTGGCGGCGGCTTCCGCCGGATCGGTCGTGGCCTGCGCGCTTTCGAGATTGATCATCGTCGACGCCAGTGGCGTGCGCAGCTCGTGCGCCACGTCGGCACTGAATCGCCGCTCGCGCTCCAGCGCATCGGCCAGACGTTCCAGCCGATCGTTGAGCGCACCGAGTACCGGCTGCAACTCCAGTGGCGTGTGCTCAAGCGCGATCGGTGCGCGACTGCCCAGCTCGCGCGAGGCCAGTGCGCGGGTCAGCGCCTCCAGCGGGCGGAGTCCGCGCTTCACTGCCCAGCCCACCAGCAACGCCAGCAACGGCAGACCGAGCAGCAACGACAAGCCGTGATCGAACCACAGCGCCTGCGTGATTTCCTGACGGCTGTCGTAACGCTCACCGGTCCGGATCACCACACCGTCGGCCTGATCGGCCAGCGTGAAAACGCGCCAGCGGTAACCACCCTGTCGCACATCGCGAAAATCCGCATCGCCCGGCTGCGGCGGCGGCAAGACGGCGAGATTGGCGGTCGCCAGCACCACGTGTCCCGCCTTGTCGAAAACCTGAAAGCCCACCTCAGGTTCGAAGGTATAGCCGTGCCGTTTCATCGACGGCGCATGCGCCGGCTCGATCGGCACCCGTATGCCCGGCCCGGCGTCGCCCCGCAGTGGGTCGATGCCGGCATGTTCGATGAGCACTTGCAGCGTTCGCGCGGATTGCGCCAGACGACCGTCCAGCAGCTCGTCCACCTCACGGATGGTCCGCTGGAAACTCAGCAGACCCAGCGGCAGCAACACCGCGACCAGCACCAGCACGATCAGCCAGCGCAGCCTGGCGCGCAGGCTCGACAGGATCATTTCGGCTCTCGCGGAATCATGTAGCCGAAACCGCGCACGGTATGGATCGTCTCGAAACTCAGCTTTCGACGCAGCGTATGCACCAGCACCTCCAGCGCACTGTTTCCCACGATGGTGTCCAGACCGTACAGCGAATTGATCAGACTTTCGCGGCGCACCAGCCTCCCGGTGCGCTCCATCAATATCTGCAACAACGAAAACTCGCGCCGGGTCAGCTCGACGTGCTCGCCGCGGAAGATCACCTGCGACGTGCCCAGATCGAGGATCAGCGCACCGGCCTCGATCCGGTTCACGGCAAGGCCCTGCGCACGCCGGCTCAGCGAACGGATCCGCGCGCCCAGCTCGTCCAGATGAAACGGCTTGATCAGGTAATCGTCCGCGCCAGCATCCAGGCCACGCACGCGCGCCTCCAACCCGTCCCGCGCCGTCATCACGATCACCGGTGTCCTGACATGCGCATTGCGCGCCTCGACCAGCACATCGATCCCGTCCATGCCCGGCAGTCCGAGATCGAGCAATACCAGATCCGCCGTCTGGTCGCGCAAGGCCATCAGTGCCTCGCGGCCGTTGCGCAGCCAGCTGACCGTGTAGCCAAGACGCTCCAGTGCACGCTGGATGGCGGTGCCGAGTTGCTGGTCGTCTTCCACCAGGATGATGTGCACAGGTAGCTCCTTCGCTGGGTGCTGCCGCAAATGGTGCGGACGCGGCAACCGCCTTTCGGCGATTATCTGGCAGATCGCTTACAAAGCGCTTAAGTGCCGTCACGACGGCCCGCATCCAGGGCGATACACTCGCTCATCGTTCAAGTCCTGTCTGGCAAAGGAGTCGATATGAGGAAGTCGCTCGCTGCACTGATCGCTGCCGTGGCGTTCATCCTATCGATGCCCGCTGCCCACGCCGACCAGACCATCGTGTTCCTGCGTCACGGCGAGAAACCGCCGCTGGGACTGGGCCAACTCAGCTGCCAGGGCCTCAACCGCGCGTTGGCATTGCCGCAGGTGCTGCAGGCCAAGTTCGGCACGCCCACCGCGATCTATGCGCCCGATCCGGGAATGACCGCGAAAGACAAGGGCGTCGAATACAACTACGTCCGCCCGCTGGCCACCATCGAGCCGACCGCGGTTCGCCTCAATCTGCCGGTCAACACCACGTACGGACTGCGGCAGATTCAGCAACTGGAACAGGAGCTGCTCAAGCCCGCCTACAGTTCGGCGACGATCTATGTGGCGTGGGAACACAACCTTGCGTGGCAAGCCGTGCAACAGCTGCTGGCGGCAGCCGGTGGCAAGGCGCAACAGGTGCCAGTGTGGGCCGACGATGACTACGACTCGCTGTATGTCCTGCGCGTGAAATGGAAGAACGGCAAGCCGGCTTCGGTCCACTTTGAGAAAGAGGCCGAAGGGTTGAACCATTCGTCGACCAATTGTCCCACCGCACATTCTTGAGCGAAGCAAGTACAGCAACATGTTTCGTCGCCAAAAATATCTCGGTTCACTTTATCGCCAATGTGTTGCGTCGATCGGTTGAGTCCGCCACTCATAACGGACATTCAAAGGGCAGTCGATTCACTTGTGATGTCACTGAGTTTCATCGAGGAGGAGTATGAGGTTTCTATTTCGCTGGACGCTCATAGTTCGCTGGATGCTCATAGGAGTTCCCTTGACACTGAGCGGCTGCGCAGCGCAGGTCGCTCCGTGGCAGCAGCTCGTTGCTCGCAATACAACAATAACTGGAACGGTAGGGAGCGCAGATTGTGCAAATCACGGCAAGGTCACATATCGCTTCAAGGCGAATGGTCGCGAGTTCACTAACTCATCTTATGGAGTTGATCGACCTTGCGCTGAGATCAAGCAAGGTGATGCGATTACCGTTTATTACGATCCAACATCTCCCAGCGTCAACACCCCGATGAGTCCTCCGAAGGCTCTCTGCTTTTACCAAGCGCAGGCGATGACCCCTTTCTGGATTGTCGGCTTTATCGCAGTGGTTATCGGATTGCAGTTGGCTCGTAAAAGATGGCGTAACGGCTAATGTCCGTTTTTGCCGAAAGCAGACATTTCAATACATAAGCCCTCACCGATCATCCCGCGTCCAGATCGCACCATCCTCCTCGCGCACCGGAAAACTCGCGATCGGCTCGTACGCCGGCGGTTTCGTCACCGCGCCCGTGCGCAGATCAAAGCGTGCCCCATGCCGAGGGCACTCGACTTCGAAACCATACACCTCGCCACCAGCCAGATCGCCGCCGTCATGCGTGCAGGTGTCCTCGACCGCATACAGTGCGCCGTCGATGTTGTAGACCGCGATCGGTGTGTCGCCGTCCCATACCACCTTGTATTCGCCCGGCAGGAACTCGCTGCGTGTGCCAACCCTGATCCAGCCGTTCATGCGGTGACTCCGGCGAAGTCCTTGACTAGCACTTCAAAGCGAAGATCGTCGCGGCGCGGAATGCCGAAGCGCTCGTCGCCATACGGAAACGGCTGGTACTCGCCGGTACGGCGATAGCCACGACGCTCGTACCAGGCAATCAGTTCGGCGCGCTGTTCGATCACCGTCATGCGCATCGCGCGGCATTGCCACTGCTCGCGCGCAATCCGTTCGGCTTCGGCCAGCACTGCCTTGCCGAGACCGCCACCCTGCTGATCGGGATCAACCGCGAACATGCCGAAATAACCGGACTCCCCCTGCCGCTCCACATGAGCGCTGGCGATCAGTCGCCCATCCCGCTCGGCCAGCAGAATGCAGCTGCCGGCACGATTGACCAGTTCGCCGACGGCCTGTGCGTCGGTGCGTCGGCCATCGAGCAACTCTGATTCGGTGGTCCAGCCGCGCCGGCCCGAATCGCCGCGATAGGCGGATTCGACCAGCGCCACGATGGCCGGGATATCGGCAGCCCCGGCTGCACGGAATACGGAGGAAGTCGGTTCATTCATCGGTCGATGATAATGCCCGCGCCCTCTGCGTCACCATGATCTGCAGCAACTCCCGGCGACGGCCACCCGTGACCTTCGACACTGTCTGGCACCCTGCTTCACTGCCTACGGTGCAGGGTCTGTGTGCCCACGATGGGCAATACATGCGCGATCGCGCGAACCAGGGAGAATCCATGAAACATCGACTCGTGAAACCGCTGGCGTTTGCCACAGGCATCGCCTTGTGCACCGGCGCGCTTGCCGCGCCCTCCAGCGTATTCAACGTGCAGGAGATCGACAGCTCGATCAACGCCTGCAGCGACTTCAACGGCTTCGTCAATGCGAAGTGGATCGCGGCGAATCCGATTCCCGCCGATCGCACGCGCTGGGGCTCGTTCGATGCCCTGCGCGAGGCCAGCCTCAATGTGCAGCACAAGATCGTCGAGGACGCCGCCCGCCACGCCGCCAAGGCCGCGCCCGGCTCGATCGAGCAGAAGGTCGGTTACCTGTACGCCTCCGGCATGGACGAGGCCGCCATCAACAAGGCCGGCTTCGATCCGATCAAGCCGCAACTGGCCGACATCGGCGCGCTGAAGAACACCGCCGATATCGTCGGCTATATCCGCGCCAGCTACGCTCGCGGCGAACCGGTGTTGTTCCGTTTCGGCGGCAATGCCGATTTCAAGAACTCGAACAACGAGATCGCCTACACCGGCCAGGGCGGCCTCGGCCTGCCGACCACCGATTACTACAGCAAGCCGGATTTCGAGAAAATCCGCACGGCCTACGTGGCGCACATCGCCAGGCTGCTCGAGCTCACCGGCGTCAGCGCCGTCGATGCACAACAGCAGGCCAAATCCGTGCTGGCGTTCGAGACGCGTCTCGCGGCTTCCTCGCTGCCACGGGTGGAAATGCGCAAGCCGGAGAACCGCTACAACCTCGTCAGCATCGCCGATGCCGACAAGGTGACGCCGGACTTCGACTGGGCGGCGTTCTTCAAGGCTCAGGGCGCCGACGTGAAGGACAGCTTCTCGTTCTCGCAGCCGAAGTTCTTCGCCGAAGTGCAGAAGATGTTCGGCGACGTGCCGCTCGCCGAATGGCAGGCCTATTTCCGCTACCACGCGATTGCCAATGCGGCACCTTACCTGTCCGCGCCGTTCCAGCAGGAAGACTTCGCGTTCGAACAGCAGACCCTGAACGGCCAGAAGGAAATGCAGCCGCGCTGGAAGCGGGTGCTGGCCACCACCAACGACGACATCGGCATGGCGCTGGGCCAGCTGTATGTGGCCCACAACTTCCCGGCAGCTTCCAAGCAGCGCGCCCAGGAGCTGGTCGACAATCTGCGTGCCGCCTACAAGACGCGAATCGAGAACCTGCCGTGGATGAGCGATGCGACCAAGCAGAAAGCGCTGGAGAAGTGGGCCAGCTTCGTGCCGAAGATCGGCTATCCGGACAAGTGGCGCGACTGGAGCGGCCTCTCGTTGACACCGCACAACTACTTCGCCAACGTGCGTGCGGCCGACAAGTTCAACTACGACTATGAAGTAGCCAAGATCGGCAAGCCGGTGGATCGCAGCGAATGGGGCATGACGCCGCAGACGGTGAACGCCTACTACAACGCGCAGCAGAACGAGATCGTGTTTCCCGCCGCGATCCTGCAGCCGCCGTTCTTCGACGCCAAGGCGGATGACGCGATCAACTACGGCGGCATCGGCGCGGTGATCGGCCACGAAATGGGCCACGGCTACGACGACCAGGGCAGCAAGTTCGACGCCCGGGGCAACAACGTCAACTGGTGGACGGAGGCCGATCGCAAGGCGTTCGAGGAGCGCACCGCAAAACTCGGTGCGCAGTTTGACAGTTACGAGCCGCTGCCCGGCAAGCATGTCAACGGCCAGCTCACCATGGGCGAGAACATCGGCGACCTCGGTGGCCTGAATGCAGCCTACACCGCACTGCAGGTGGCGCTGTCGAAAAACCCGGCCGAGGCGAAGAGGAAGATCGACGGCTACACCCAGGACCAGCGCTTCTTCCTCAACTGGGCGCGCGTGTGGCGCGGCAGCATCCGTCCCGAGGCGCAGCTCACCCTGCTCAACACCGATCCGCATGCACCGGCGCAGTTCCGCGCGATCGGTGCGCCGTCGAACATGCCGGAGTTCGCCCAGGCATTCCAGTGCAAGCCCGGCGACGCGATGGTGCGTTCGCCCGAAAAGCAGGTGAAAATCTGGTAAACCACCACTGAGTTGCCTCGAAAAGCCGCGGCCATCAAGCCGCGGCTTTTTTGTAGAAGTCAGCAGTGTCGAGAGATACCCGCCGCCATCAGGCCGATAGCGCGTTTGCCCTGCCCGCCTCGTAGACCTTCAGATGTGCGTAGACCAACGCGAGCAGCGAGCGCTCGTCGGATTGCCGATCGGCGCGGGCCAGCATGTCGCCGATCACGTGATCGGCCTCGATCGCGTGGCCTTGCTGCAGGTCGCGCAGCATCGATGCGGTCAGGCCCGAACCGGCTTCGGTCAGCACGCTGCTGGCGCGCTGCATGGTCGCCTCGCCCGGCGCATGGCCGGAGCGTTCCGCCACGGCCCGGCATTCTTCCAGCAAGGCGAGTGCTGCAGTACGACCGCCGGGCGCCGCCACGATGGCGCCGACCGACCCACGCAACAGGCAGGTGATGCCGGCCAGTGACGCCAGGAACACCCATTTGTCCCACATGTCCTGCAAAATCGTGTTGCTGGGTCGCGAATCGAAACCGGCATCCGCCAGACTCTGCTTAATCCGCCGCATGCGTTCGGACGTGCTGCCGTCGCGCTCGCCGAAGGTGAGGCTGTGCGACTGGTTGAGATGCTGTACGGCGCCTTGCGCATCCAGCGTGGCGGCGATCACGCACTGGCCGCCGAGCACATGCTGCGCGCCGAATCGCGCATCCAGCAGATCCAGCTGGCGCATGCCGTTGAGCAGCGGCAGGATCGCCGTATCCGCTCCGACCGCCGGTGCGATGTCGGCCATCGCCTGTTCGAGACCATAGGCCTTGCAGCTCAGCAGGATGAGGTCATACGGCGCACGCAGATCGCCCGCCACTACGGTGGGCGGTGCCGGCAGATCCGCATCGCCGGTCGCGCTGCGAATCGTCAGGCCATGCTGCGCCAGCTGCGCCGCGCGCTTCTCGCGCACCAGAAACGTCACGTCGCGTCCATGCTGCAGCAGGCGTCCACCGAAATAACCACCGGTGGCGCCTGCGCCAACGATCAGGATACGCATGGATCAATCTCCTTTCGGTGCGGGATTTGCCGTCGTGTGCATGCGGGCCGCCTGGGCGTCCTTTTCGCTCCACAGCGCGTTCACCCACCGTTTGATGCGTCCGCGAAACGCTGCGTCGTCATCGTAACTGCCGGTCAATCCGGCCTCGATCGGAAGCTCGCGCACATGCACACGGATATCGTGCACGCGCCCGGCAATCAGATCCATCATCGTGCACGGACCCTCCGGATAGACGATGGTGACGTCGAGAATCGCATGCAGCGCATCGCCCATCGCGTCCAGCACGAACGCCACGCCGCCAGCCTTGGGCCGCAGCAGATATCGGAAAGGTGACGACTGCGCATCGTGCTTGGCCGGCGTGAAGCGGGTGCCTTCGGCAAAGTTCATCACCGACACCGGCATGTGCCGGAATTTCTCGCAGGCAAGCCGCGTCGCCTCCCTGTCCTTGCCCTGCAGCTCGGGATGCCTGAGCAGGGTTTCCCTCGAATAGCGTTTCATGAACGGGAAATCCAGCGCCCACCACGCCGGCCCCAGCAACGGCACCCAGATCAGCTGCTGCTTGAGGAAGAAACGCAGGAACGGAATCCGGCGATTGAAGATCTTCTGCAACACCGGGATATCCACCCAGCTCTGGTGATTGCACAGCACCAGATAGTTGCCATCGCGACGCAGGCCATCGAGTCCATCGACCTGCCATCGGATGCGGGTGAACCCGTCGAACAGCCGGTTGTTGACGCCGATCCAGCTCTCGGCGATCAGCACCAGCACACGTGAGCAGGCCAGCCGTATCGCACGGACCGGCACGACCACCTTGAACAGCGTGAATGTGAACAACAGCACCACATGCAGCACGATGTTGATCGTCAGCAGCAGCAACACAAGCGGGATGCGGATCATGCCGGGGAGCTTGGCAAACATGGGATCAATCGCCGATGGGGATAGCCGCAGGATAATGCCCCGCCAGTGAAGGCGGAACCATTCGACCTTCCGGTGCTGCATCACATCAGCAGCTTGCGCACCTTGAGCAAGGCGACGATGAACGCGTCGATCTCCTCGCGCGTGTTGTAGAACGCCAGCGAGGCACGCAGCGTGGCGGGCACACCATAGAACTGCATCAACGGATGCGCGCAATGGTGACCGGAGCGCACGGCGATGCCCTGCAGGTCGAGCAGGGTGGCCATGTCGGTGGCCTGCGCACCCTCCAGCAGGAACGAGATCACCGGTTCCTTCTCCTTCGCTTCGCCGATGATGCGCAGGCCGGGAATCTCGCGCAGGCGCTCGGTGGCATAGGCGAGCAGGTTCTGCTCCCACGCGTGGATCGCCTCGAAACCCACCGATTCGTAATAGTCGATCGCCGCCGCCAGGCCGACGAAGCCGGCGATGTTCGGCGTGCCGGCCTCGAACTTGTGCGGTGGCGCAGCGAATGTGGTGCCGCTGAAACGCACCTCACGGATCATCTCGCCGCCACCGAAGAACGGCGGCATCGCCTCCAGGTGTTCGCGCTTCGCCCACAGCGCGCCGGTACCGGTCGGGCCGAGCATCTTGTGCCCGGTGATCGCGTAGAAATCGCAGCCCAGCGCCTGCACGTCGACCGGCCGATGCGGCACCGCCTGCGAGCCGTCGACCAGCAACGCGATGCCGCGCTTCCTGCATTCGCGGGCGATCTCGCGCACCGGGTTGACCGTGCCCAGCACGTTGGAGACATGCGTGACGCAGGCCAGCTTCACTTCCGGCGTCAGCATCTCGATGTATTTCTCGACGATCAGCTCGCCGCGCTCATCGATCGGTGCGGCTTTGACCGTGGCGCCGCTACGCGCGGCGACCAGCTGCCACGGCACGATGTTGGCGTGGTGTTCCATCACCGTGGTGAGAATCGCATCACCGGGCTTGAGCCGCGGCAACGCGTAACTGTAGGCGACCAGGTTGATCGCCTGGGTGGTGCCGGAAGTGAGGATCACTTCGTTGCGCGACGTCGCGTTGATGAAACGTGCCAGCTTGTCGCGCGAGCCTTCGTAGGCCGCGGTGGCTTCCTCGCCGAGCTGGTGCACTGCACGCGACACGTTCGCGTTGTGCTCGCGGTAATGCGTATTCACCGCTTCGATCACCGACACCGGCTTCTGGCTGGTGTTGGCGTTATCGAGATACACCAACGGCTTGCCATGCACGCTACGTGCGAGCAGCGGGAAATCCGCGCGAATGCGCTGGACGTCGAAGACGGTGGGCGTTACGACTTGTGGTGCGGTCATCTTCGACGCTTCCTATTTGGCTCCCTCCCCTGCTTCCAGGGGGAGGAGAGAATCATGCAGGCAATTGCGCGACCAGAAGCCCCGACAGATAGTCGCGCAATGCCTCGCTCGGCAGATCATCCAGCACCGCGCGACAGAACGCTGCCGTCAGCAGTGCACGTGCTTCCGTCAGCGGAATGCCACGCGAGCGCAGATAGAACAGCGAGCGCTCGTCAAGCTGGCCGACGGTGGCGCCGTGCGCGGCCTTCACCTCGTCGGCATGGATTTCAAGCTCGGGCTTGGTGTCGATCTCGGCGCTGGGTGACAGCAGCAGATTCTTGTTGCTGAGGCTTGCGTCGCTGCCGTCGGCACCGGGCGCCACCACGATCGCACCGCGGAACACGCCGCGTGCGCGGTCGTTGGCAACACCACGCCAGGTCGAGGTAGACGTGGCGTTCAACGCCTGATGACGAATCGCCAACTGGGTGTCGATGTGCTGGCGCCCGTGCGGCATGAACACACCGCGCGTATCGAACCGTGCACCATCACCGACCAGTTCGGCGCGCAGGTCGTGGCGCACCAGTGCGCCGCCGAGCTCCAGCACATGCAGCATCGCGTGGGCACGCGCGTGAAGGCGCACGCTGCTGCGACGAATCAGGCTGGTAGCGATCGCGATGTTCTGCAGTACGGTGTGGTGCAGCCGCGCGCCTTCGCGCAGTTCGATGTCACTGACCACGGTGGCCAGCTGCGCCGACTCGGCGTCGGAAACATGCTGCTCGATCAGGTTCAGCTCGGCGCCTTCACCCAGCTCGATCAGGTTGCGCAGGTGCCAGGCGAGTTCGACGTCGGCAGCCGCACCGACAAACACCAGCTGCACAGGCGCAGCAACCTTCACGCCAGCGGCAACGCGCAGCGCCACACCGTCGACGGCGCTGGCGGCGTTGATTCGGGTAAACGCGTCGCCCACTTCTCCGGCATCACCGATCAAAGCCGGTCGCGACAGCGCGAAGCGCAACGGCTCCGCATCGCCGCGCAACGCCTGCGACAACGGTTGCAGGGTCAAGCCCGCCGGTAGCGCATCGAGTGCCGACAAGTCGGCGCGGAACGCGCCGTTGACGAACACCAGCCGCGGCCCAACGACGCCAGGCAAAGCAAATACCGATGCAGCCACCGCACGCGACGTCGCACTATCATCGCCACGGGCAAAGCGGCGCTGACCGAGCCCCCGCAACGCGGTGTATTTCCATGCTTCCACTCGTGTATCGGGCAGCCCACCGGCGGCAAACGCCGCGCGATTCTCATGCCGCACCGCATCCAGCCACGCGATGCCGCTGGCCGGCAGCGGCGCATCGAGCAGGGACTCGACCAACGGCAGCGATGCCGGCTGGCTCATGCCGCAGCTCCCTCGCCGAGCCCGGCATAACCGTGTTCTTCCAGCTTCAGCGCCAGCGACTTGTCGCCGCTCTCGACGATGCGGCCATCGGCCAGCACATGCACGAAGTCCGGCACCACGTAGTCGAGCAGGCGCTGGTAGTGGGTGATCATCAGGAACGCGCGATCGGGCGAGCGCAGTGCGTTGACGCCATCGGCGACATGCTTGAGCGCGTCGATGTCCAAGCCCGAATCGGTCTCGTCGAGGATCGCCAGCTGCGGTTCGAGCACCGCCATCTGGAAGATCTCGTTGCGCTTCTTCTCGCCGCCGGAGAAGCCTTCGTTGACCGCGCGATGCAGCAACTCGTCGGAGATCTGCATCACCTTCAGCTTTTCGCGCACCAGCTTGAGGAACTGCATCGAATCGAATTCCTTTTCGCCGCGCGCCTTGCGCTGCGCATTGAAGGCCGCGCGCAGGAAGTAGGTGTTGTTGACGCCGGGAATCTCCACCGGATACTGGAATGCCAGGAACACACCGGCGGCCGCGCGCGCTTCCGGTTCCAGCGCCAGCAGATCGATGCCGTTGTAGGTCACCGTGCCGCCGGTCACTTCATAACCGTCGCGGCCGGACAGCACGTTGCCCAGGGTCGACTTGCCGGCGCCGTTCGGCCCCATGATCGCGTGCACTTCGCCCGCGTTCACGCTGAGGCTGAGGCCCTTGAGGATTTCCTTGCCCTCGACGCGGGCGTGCAGATTTTCGATTTTCAGCATGTTCATTTCTTCGATTCCACCGCCAGCGTGCACGGCCCGTTGCCTACCAGAGATTTGTAACCCTCGATGACACTGGATTTGCTTGCTGCATTCAAATCGCACGTGGCAACGATGGGGACGCTCAATACTTCACCGAACAACGTGGGGTCCGACAGCCAGCCGGCCCGAAAGGACTGGCCATCCGTCGACAGCCGCAGTCCCCAAGGCACGGTGTTTTGGGTGACGGTCAGAACCGGTACGTGGGCGCTCCAGGCAAACCGGCGAATCGGTCCCACTGCGAAATGCCCGTGCGCATCGGTGACAACTTCCAGTTTCCTTGCGGTGGCAGCCATCTCGCCGGATTCATCCATCACGTCGGCCAGTTGGATGCGCACATTGGCCACCGGTTGACCCGCCTTGACGACCGTGCCGCTGATCCGCGGTGCGGTCAGGTAGCGATGCGGCCACGGCACGCAGCCGGTGAGTCCAGCGAACATGATGCACATGCACAGGCAATGGAACGTCCTCATCCGACCGCGCCTTCCAGCGATACCTCGAGCAGCTTCTTCGCCTCCACCGCGAACTCCATCGGCAGCTCGCGGAACACCTGCTTGCAGAAGCCGTCGACGATCATCGATACGGCGTCTTCCTCGCTGATGCCGCGCGAGCGGCAATAGAACATCTGGTCGTCGGAGATCTTCGAGGTGGTCGCCTCGTGCTCGACGATCGCCGTCGGATTCTTCACTTCCATGTACGGGAAGGTGTGGGCGCCGCACTTCTTGCCGATCAGCAGCGAGTCGCACTGGGTGTAGTTGCGCGCGCCCTCGGCGCCCTTCTCCATCTTGACCAGGCCACGATAGCTGTTGGAGCTGCGTCCGGCGCTGATGCCCTTGGCGACGATCTTCGACTTGGTGTGCTTGCCGAGGTGGATCATCTTGGTGCCGGTGTCGGCCTGCTGGTAGTGATGCGTCAGAGCGACCGAGTAGAACTCGCCGACCGAGCGATCGCCGCGCAACACCACGCTGGGATATTTCCAGGTGATCGCCGAGCCGGTTTCGACCTGGGTCCAGCTGATCTTCGAATCGTCGCCGCGGCAGTCGCCGCGCTTGGTGACGAAGTTGTAGATGCCGCCGACGCCGTTCTCGTCGCCGGGATACCAGTTCTGCACGGTGGAATACTTGATCTGCGCTTTTTCCAGCGCGACCAGCTCGACCACTGCCGCATGCAGCTGGTTCTCGTCGCGCTTCGGCGCGGTGCAACCTTCCAGGTAGGACACGTGGCTGCCTTCCTCGGCCACGATCAGGGTGCGTTCGAACTGGCCGGTGTTCTGCGCGTTGATGCGGAAGTAAGTGCTCAATTCCATCGGGCAACGCACACCCTTCGGAATGAACACGAAGCTGCCGTCGGAGAACACCGCCGAATTCAGCGCGGCGAAGAAGTTGTCGCCGGTCGGCACCACGCTGCCCAGGTACTTCCGCACGATTTCCGGGTATTCGCGGATTGCCTCGCTCATCGAGCAGAACAGCACGCCGGCTTCGGCCAGCTGCTTGCGGAAGGTGGTGCCGACCGAGACCGAGTCGAACACCGCGTCCACGGCCACACCCGCCAGCGCCGCGCGTTCATGCAACGGGATACCCAGCTTCTCGTAGGTTTCCAGCAGTGCCGGATCGACTTCGGCCAGCGACTTCGGGCCGGCCTTCGGTGCGGCGTAATAGCTGATTGCCTGATAGTCGATCGGGTCGATGTTGAGCTTGGCCCAGTCCGGTTTCGGCATGGTCAGCCAGTGACGATAGGCTTCGAGCCGCCACTCGGTCATCCACTCAGGCTCCTGCTTGATCGCGGAAATCTGGCGGACGGTTTCCTCGTCCAGGCCCGGCGGCAAGCCGGTCATCTCGATCTCGGTGACGAAGCCGGCGGCGTAACTGCGACCAAGCGCCTCGGCGACCTCGGCGTTGTCGCGAAGCGTGGTGCTGGCGCTGCTCTCGTTGATCATGCTGCTGTTCATTCGGTGGTGGCCTCGCCGGTTTTCACGGTGACCGCAATCTTTCGGCCCTGACTCGATATTGCGGGTGGCAACGGCTTGAGCATGTCGGCAAGGCTGACTGCGCGCAGGGTCTGGTCCAGCACGCTGTTGATCCGCTGCCAGCTGCCGCGCACGCCGCACTGCGATTCGCGATCGCACTGGCCTTCGCCTGCGCTGCACTCGGTCATGCCGATCGGACCTTCCAGCGCCTCGACGATCTCGGCCAGCGAAATCTCGCTGGCCGGCCGGGCCAGCCGGTAACCGCCGTTGACGCCGCGGAACGACTCGACCAGCGCTGCATGACCGAGCGCCTTCAGCAGCTTGCTCACCGTCGGCAATTCCAGGTGCGTCTCGTCGGCGATCTGCACCGTACTGAGCACGTCAACCGGATGCGCGGCGATGCAGGTCATCACCACGGTGGCGTAATCGGTGAGTCGGCTGACGCGGAGCATGGATGCGCTCGGGCCTGGGCGGTTTGAATCGGGACTAAAATGGTACTGATTTGATTGGGCGCGGTCAATCCGACCATATGCACCATGAGCGGGCACTACCCCTCATTGGTTGCTCACAAACCGTGCATTCAAGAGCTGCTGATGCGGCGCCTGTCGGCAAAAGTCCCGCCCAAGCCTTGCGTTCCGGCGCTGGCATGCATCGTGCTGCATCGCAATAAGACTCACGAACCAGGGGGCACGTCATGAAGTGGATCACGGCCATCATCAAGCCATTCACGCTGGACGACGTGCGCGAGGCGCTGGCCGAGGCCGGCGTGCAAGGCATGACGGTCACCGAGGTCAAGGGCTTCGGTCGCCAGCACGGACACACCGAGCTGTATCGCGGCGCCGAATATGTCGTCGATTTCCTGCCCAAACTGAAGATCGAAGTGGCGGTAAGCGACGACCGCCTAGACCATGCGATCGAGGCAATCAGCAACGCGGCCCGCACCGGCAAGATCGGCGACGGCAAGATCTTCGTTAGCGAACTCGAACAGGTGATCCGCATCCGCACGCAGGAGGTCGACGCCGATGCGCTCTAGACACCTGCTCATCGCCGGCGCCGGGGTGGCCATCCTGCCGTTGTCCGCTGTCGCACAGACCACTGTTGCCGCGCTCGACCATGGCGATACCGCCTGGATGATCGTTGCCAGCATGCTGGTCTTGATGATGACGATCCCCGGCGCAGCGTTGTTCTACGGCGGCATGGTGCGCGCGAAAAACCTGCTCTCGGTAATGATGCAGTGCTTCGCGATCACCGCCCTGGTCACCGTGCTGTGGATGCTCTACGGCTACTCGCTGGCCTTCAGCACCGAGGGCATGCATGCCGGTGTGACGAACTGGCATTCGTTCATCGGTGGCCTGGATCGGGGCATGCTCGCCGGGCTGAAACCCGACACGCTTTACCAGACGGTGCCGGAAAGCGTGTTCGTGATGTTCCAGCTGACCTTCGCGATCATCACCCCGGCGCTGATCATCGGCGCCTATGCGGAGCGCATGAAATTCAGCGCAATGCTGTGGTTCAGCGGGCTGTGGCTCACCTTCGTCTATCTTCCGGTGGCGCACATGGTTTGGAGCGGCCCCGGCTCGCTGCTCGGCGACCTCGGCGTGCTCGATTTCGCCGGCGGCACCGTGGTGCACATCAACGCCGGCATCGCCGGCCTGGTCGCGTGCCTGGTGATCGGCAAGCGCCGTGGCTGGCCGCAGACGCACATGCCGCCGCACAATCTGGGCTACACCGTGATCGGCGCCAGCCTGCTGTGGCTGGGCTGGTTCGGTTTCAACGCCGGCTCGGCGGTGGCCGCGAACGGCAGCGCCGGCATGGCGATGCTGGTGACCCAGATCGCCACCGCCGCCGCCGCGATCGGCTGGGTTGCGGTGGAGTGGGCCATCCATCGACGCGCCAGCGTGCTCGGCATCGCCTCCGGTGCGGTGGCCGGCCTCGTGGCGATCACTCCGGCGGCGGGAACGGCCGGGCCTGCCGGTGCCCTGCTCATCGGCTTCGTCGCCGGCACGGTGTGTTTCTTCACCGCCACGCGACTCAAGCACAAGCTGGGCTATGACGACTCGCTGGACGTGTTCGGCGTGCATGCCATCGCCGGCATCATCGGCGCCCTGCTCACCGGCCCGTTCGCCGCGCCGAAGCTGGGCGGCTTCGGCGCAGTGACGTCGCCACTGCTGCAGTTGTGGATCCAGGCCAAGGGCGTGGGCTTCACCATCGTCTGGAGCGCCGTGCTCAGCTGGGGCATCCTGAAACTGCTCGACCGCACCATCGGACTGCGCGTCGATGCCGAACAGGAACAGATGGGCCTGGACATTGCGGAGCACGAGGAGCGTGCCTACAACCTGACGTGAGCAAGGTAGTCAACGGTGCGTTCGGCGCGTGCAGGCTCTAAGCTGTTCGCGTTTACCCAGCGACTTACTCCATGGACAGTACCCAAGACCGCGCCACCGCCCGCCTGGCCTGGACACGTCACACCCTCGGCGACCCGACTCTGACGCTGGCATCCGCCTCGGCCGATGCCAGCTTCCGCAGCTACTGGCGCACGCAGCACCAGGGTCAGAGTTGGATCGTGATGGACTCACCGCCGGCGCAGGAAGATCCGCAACCGTGGCTGGCGATCGGTGCGCGACTGTCCGCCGCCGGCCTGCACGTGCCAGCGGTCAAGGCGCAGGATCTGCAGCAGGGCTTCCTGATGATCGAGGACCTCGGCTCGCAGCTGTACCTGCCGGCCTTGAACGACAGTACGGTCGATGCGCTGTATGGCGATGCGATGGATGCACTGCTGCGCATGCAGCGCGATGCGGACGTGGGCGGCATGCAGCCGTACGACCACGCGTTCCTGCAGCGCGAACTGGAGATCATGCCGGAGTGGTTCCTTCGCCGGCATCTCGACTACACGCCCGAGTGCGAGGAATGGGATGTGCTGGAGTCGGCCTTCACCGTGTTGCTGCACAACGCGCTGGCACAACCGCGCTGCTTCGTGCATCGCGATTACCACAGCCGCAACCTGCTGATCACGACCAGCAACAATCCCGGGATCATCGACTTCCAGGGCGCGTTGCACGGCCCCATCACCTACGACCTCGCCTCGCTGCTGCGCGACTGCTACATCGTGTGGGATCGTGCGCGTGTCGAAGCCTGGGTCGAAGGCTATCGGCGACGTCTGCAAGCTGCTGACCTGATCGCTGCGGATGTCGACAGCCAGCACTTCCTGCGCTGGTTCGACCTGATCGGTCTGCAGCGGCACATCAAGGTACTCGGCATCTTCTGCCGGCTGTGCTATCGAGATGGCAAGCCCGGTTATCTCGACGACCTGCCACGTGTATACGACTACGTGATCGACGTAGCTGGCCGTTATCCCGAACTGGCCGACTTCGTGATGCTGCTGCAGCGCTGCGTGGGTGAACGCGATCTGCGCCAACCGGTGGCCGCATGAAGCACGCGCTGATCTTCGCCGCCGGCCTCGGCGAGCGCATGCGGCCGCTGACCGATCACACGCCCAAGCCGCTGCTGTCCGTGGGCGGCAAGCCGCTGATCGTATGGCATCTGGAAAAGCTCGCTGCGGCCGGTGTGCATTACGTGGTGATCAACACCTCGCATCTGGCCGAACAGTTTCCCGACACGCTGGGTGACGGTTCGCGCTGGGGTTTGCGCATCCGCTACGCCTACGAAGGCATGACGCCACTGGAAACCGGCGGCGGCATGTTGAACGCACTGCCGTTGCTCGGTCCCGAACCGTTCCTCGTGATGAGCGGCGACGTGTGGTGCGACGCGGATCTCACTGTGCTTCCCGCTGAGCCCCAAGGGCTCGCGTACCTGCTGATGACGGACAACCCCGCGCATCATCCGCGCGGCGATTTTCGGCTGGATGCACAGGGTCGACTGCACGACGACGGCGAATCTCGACTCACCTACAGCGGCATCGGCGTGTTCCGCCGCGAGCTGCTGGGCGGATGGCCTACGGCTGTCGGCGATGCGCCTGGCGCCGACGCGAAACCGCCGCGGTTCAAGCTGCGGCCGTTGCTGGAAAGGGCGATCGCAGACGGAAAGGTCGATGGCTCGCACCATCGCGGCACATGGACTGACGTTGGAACACCGGAGCGGCTGGCGCAGCTGGAATCGGAACTGCACAAGTAACGCAGGCGCACCACACGCGCACCAACGAAAACGGCCCGGTACAAACCGGGCCGCCAAGTTTCGTGAGCTACCCCTCTACCCTTCGGGCATCTCCCCTGCAGGCAGGAGAGATAGCATCAGAATCGCCCGCTTTGCGGGCGATGGTTACTCAGGGACGCCGCGCCAGTTCCGGGTTTTCCTTGGTCACCGGCATCAGGTCCTTCTTCGACACGCCCAGCCACAGCAGGATAGGACTGGCGACGAAGATCGACGACAGCGTGCCGACCACGATACCGATCAGCATCGTCACGGCGAAACCGTGCACGGCAGTACCGCCGAAGAAGTACAGCGCAGCCATGGTGATGCCGGTGAACAGCGAGGTGATGATGGTTCGCGACAACGTGTTGTTGATCGAGCGGTTGAGGATCTCCTCCGGCTCGGCTTTGCGTGCGAGGCGAAACAGTTCGCGGATACGGTCGAACACCACCACCTTGTCGTTGATCGAGTAGCCGATCACCGCCAGCACCGAAGCCAGCACGGTCATGTCGAACTCGCGCTGGACCAACGCCAGGATACCCAGCGTCACCAGCACGTCGTGGACTTCGGTGGCTACCGCCGCGATCGCGAAGCGGCGCTCGAAACGGATCCACAGATAAGCCATGATGCCGAGGATCACGAACACTGCGGCCACGGTGCCGTCGCTGCGCAGTTCCGCACCTACTTCCGGCGTGGAGTAGTCGCGGCTTTTCAGCTTGGCGTCCGGACGGGCCGCCTGCAGCACCTTGGTCACGTCGGCGGCAATCTTGTCGAGATTGAACTTGCCGCCTGCCTGCATCGCAGCAGCGTCGTCCTTCGGCTGCATGCGGATCGACACCTCGCGAGTACCGCCGAGGCTCTGCACCATGGCACGGTCGAAACCGCCCTTTTCCAATGCCGCACGCACGTCGGCGATTTCCACCGACTGGTCGTAATCGACCACCATCGAGACGCCACCGGTGAAGTCCAGCGCGTAATTGAGGCCCTTTGTCGCGATCAGCCCGATCGAGGCAACCATCAGAAACAACGCGATGGCGATGCTGTACTTGCGCATGCCAAGGAACGGGATGTTGCTGTCGTGATTGAAAATTTCCATGGTGGTTCCTTAGACCGACAGCGTCTTGAGCTTGCGGTGGCCGTGGATCAGCGCAGTGAACGCGTGAGTCAGCGTCACCGAGGTGAACAGCGAGGTCAGGATGCCGATCATCAGCGTCACGCCGAAGCCCTTGATCGCACCGGTGCCCATCGTGGTCAGCGCCAGTGCGGCGATCAGGTGGGTGACGTTGGCGTCCAGAATGGTCGACCAGGCCTTCTCGTAACCGGCGCGGATCGCCGCGTGCGGCGTGGAGCCGTTGCGCAGTTCCTCACGCACGCGTTCGCAGATCAGCACGTTCGCGTCGATCGCCATGCCGAGGGTCAGCACGATACCGGCCACACCGGGCATGGTCAGGGTAACGCCGATCAGCGACATCACCGCCAGCAGGATCACCAGGTTGAAGAACAGTGCGATATCCGCGACCAGACCGAACAGCTTGTAGTAGATCGCCGCCGCCAGCAGCACCAGCGCCAGGCCCAGCATCACCGCCTTGAAGCCCTTGTCGATGTTGTCCTGACCGAGGCTGGCGCCGATCACGCCCTCCTCGACGATATCCATCGGTGCAGCCAGTGCGCCGCCCTTGAGCAGCAGGGCGAGATCGGAGGCTTCCTTCGGGCTGCCCAGACCGGTGGTCTGGAACTGCTTGCTGAAGGGGCTGGCGATCGAGGCGTCGTTGATCACGGTTTCAGTGATCTTCGGAACACGCACTTCCTTGCCGTCGACGATCTTGGTCTCGTAGACCTGTTCGACATACACCACCGCCATCGGCTTGCCGACGTTGGCATTGGTGAAATCGCCCATCTTCTTGGCGCCAGCGGCGTTCAGGGTGACGTCGACCTTCGGAGTGCCGCTCTGCTGGTCGATGCCCGACGAGGCGTCCACCAGCTGGTTGCCGGTCACGATGATCTGCTTGCTCACCAGCACCGGCAGATTGCTGCCGCGCATGCGGTAGAGGTTGGCGTCCGGCGGGATGTTGCCGGTCCGCGCCGCTTCCTGTGCCTGCGCATCACCCGCCTGCCCGATACCCGGGCGGTACTGCAGCGTGGCCACGGCGCCGATCAGCTTCTTCGCCTCGGTCGGATCCTGCACGCCAGCCAGCTCGACCACGATGCGGCTGTCGCCCTGCTGCTGGATCAGTGGCTCGGACACGCCCAGTGCATTGATGCGGTTGCGCAGCGTGCCCAGGTTCTGGGTGATCGCGCTACGCGACAGCTCGCGCAGCTTCTCCGGCTTGATCACCACATTCAGCACGAAGCGGTCGCCGGTGTTGGCACCATTGGCTACATTGAGGTCGGTGTATTCGTTGGCGATGGCATCGGACGCCGCGGAGCGGTCAGCGGCTGATCGCAGGATCACTGCGATGCCCAGCTCACGCGCAGGATTGCGGGTCACCGACTCATACCGGATGTTCTTCTGCCGCAACAGGGTACGGATATCGTCCGCGTAGCTGTTTTCCTGCTTGTCGATCGCATCGTTCTGATCGACCTGCATCAGGAAGTGCACGCCACCCTGCAGATCCAGGCCCAGCGGCATCGAATGCGCACCGATCGCGCGCAGCCAGCGTGGCACATTCGACTGCAGCTTGAACGCCACCGTGTAGCCGTCGCCCAGTGCCGCCTTGATGGCATCGGCGCCGCTCTTCTGCACGTCCGAGTTGGTGAAGGTGGCCAGCAGATGGTCGCCTTCCACCACCACGTCACTGGCCGCGATCTTCTTGCCGGTCAGCGCGGCCTGCACTTTCTGCTGCAGGGACTGATCGATCGGCGGCGCGTCGCGGTTGGCGGTGACCTGCACCGCCGGCAACGGGAAAAATGCATTCGGCAACGCGTAGATGACACCAAACAGCATCACCAGCGCGACCAGCGCGTACTTCCAGCGGGGAAAATCACTCATGCCCTGAATCCATCAAGGCCGCGGCAACGACCCGCGGCGGTAGCAACAATCGAGGAATAATCGCGTGACAGGCAGCCGCCGGGCGGCGCCTCGAAGCCGTCGATCAGACGGACTTCAGCGAGCCCTTGGGCAACACCTGCTGGACCGCGCCCTTCTGCACCTTGACCTTCACATTGGCCGCAATCTCGACGGTGATGAAGGTCTCGCCCACTTCTTCCACGCGTCCGGCGATGCCGCCGTTGGTGACCACTTCGTCGCCCTTGGCCAGGCCGGAGATCAGTGCGCGATGCTCTTTCTGGCGCTTCATCTGCGGGCGAATCATCATGAAATACATCAGGCCGAACAGCACCACCATCATGATGATCATGGACATGCCGCCGCCGGCGGGCTGCGCAGCAGCGGCCTGGGCGATCACGGGAGAGATCGGAAAACTCATCGGTTTGTCTCGCAAGTTATGGCGCAGCCAAGGATTTCAGCTGAACGCCTGATAAAAGATCGTTGATTATGCCATGCACCCCCAAGCCGTGCACGACACCGCATGGCGCCTCTGACGAGGCAGCAGACCACTACTGAGGGCGATGGTTGCCGGATGCAAGCCCAGCTGCGATATGGCGCGGAATGCGCCGGTAGCCGCGCCGTGCGCGCTAAACGACCACGCCGCCCTGCCTTTGTGCGTAAAACCCGGCAATGAACGCATCCAGCGTGCGGCTGGCAATCGCCTCGCGCAACCCGGCCATCAGGCGCTGGTAGTAGCGCAGGTTGTGGATGGTGGCGAGCTGGCTGCCGAGGATCTCGTTGCAGCGGTCGAGGTGGCGCAGGTAGGCGCGGCTGAAACCGTTGCTGCAGGCGTAGCAGTCGCAGCCTTCCTCGATCACCCGTGTGTCGGCGGCGAACTTCGCGTTGCGGATGCGCAGCGTGCCTTCGGCGGTGAAGAGGAAACCGTTGCGCGCGTTGCGCGTCGGCATCACGCAGTCGAACATGTCGATGCCGCGACGCACCGCCTCGACAATGTCTTCCGGCCGGCCCACGCCCATCAGGTAACGTGGCTTGTCGACCGGCAGCAGCGGCACGGTGAAATCCAGCGCATGGTTGCGTTCGGCCTCCGGCTCGCCGACGGCCAGGCCGCCGACCGCATAGCCGTCGAAACCGATGTTCACCAGCCCCGCGGCGGAGCGCTGGCGCAGGTTCTCGTACACGCTGCCCTGCACGATGCCGAACAGCGCATTGGGATTCTTCAGGTCGTCGAACGCCCGGCGCGAACGCTCGGCCCAGCGCAGCGAGAGCTCCATCGAATCGCTGGCCACCTTCTCGGTCGCCGGGTACGGCGTGCACTCGTCGAAGATCATCGCGATGTCCGAATCCAGCGTCTTCTGGATCTGCATCGACACTTCCGGCGACAGGAACACCTTCGAGCCGTCGACCGGCGAAGCGAACGTCACACCTTCCTCGGTGATCTTGCGCTTGTGCGCCAGCGAGAACACCTGGAACCCACCGGAGTCGGTGAGTATGGGTTTGTCCCAACCAACGAACTTGTGCAGCCCGCCGAACTTCTCGACGATCTCCAGCCCCGGCCGCAGGAACAGATGGAACGTGTTGCCGAGGATGATCTCGGCGCCGATCTCGGTGACGTCGCGCGGTGTCATCGCCTTGACCGAGCCATACGTGCCCACCGGCATGAACGCCGGCGTTTCCACCGTGCCGCGGGCAAAGGTCAGACGACCGCGGCGGGCGGCGCCGTCGGTGGCGAAGAGATCGAAATTCATGGCAGTCATCCGCCCAGTTTAACCGTTGCCACCGCTCAGCTGCCCTGCGGCAAAATCAGCATCGCGTCGCCATAGGAGAAAAACCGGTAGCCCTGCTCGACTGCATGCCGATACGCATCCAGCATGAACTCGCGCCCGGCCAGCGCCGACACCAGCATCAACAGGGTCGACTGCGGCAGGTGGAAATTGGTGAGCAGGCCATCGATGCTGCTGAAGTGATAGCCCGGGAAAATGAATATCTGCGTTTCGCCGGCGAACGGATGCAGCTCACCGTCCTTGCTGGCGCTCTCCAGCGCACGCACCACCGTGGTGCCAACGGCGATGACCCGGCCGCCGTTGGCACGCGTGCGGCGGATCTGCCCGATCAGATGCGCGCCGACGTTGAGCCACTCGCGGTGCATGTGGTGATCCTTCAGGTCGTCCGCGCGCACCGGCTGGAACGTACCCGCGCCCACATGCAGCGTGATGTAGCCGAACTCGACGCCGCGCTCGCGCAGCGTCGCCAGCATCGCCTCGTCGAAATGCAGCCCGGCAGTGGGCGCAGCCACAGCGCCCGGCTCGCGCGCGAACACGGTCTGGTAGCGCTCCATATCGCTGGCATCGGCGTGCCTCTCGATATATGGCGGCAGCGGCATCTCGCCCAGCTTGAGCAACAGTTTTTCCAGCGGCTCGGGCGCCTCGAAATGCAGCCGGAAGAACCCTTCGTCGCGGCCCAGCACCACCGCATGGCTGCCGTCGGCCAGCTCGATCCGGCCGCCTTCCTTTGGCTTCTTGCTGACCCCGAGCTGCACGGTCGCCTCGTGCGCACCAGTGACCCGCTCGATCAGAATCTCCACCGCACCGCCGCTTTCCTTGCGACCGTAGAGTCGCGCCGGCAGCACGCGAGTGTCATTGAACACCAGCAGGTCGCCTGGCCGCAGGAAGTCCGGCAGCTCGCGGAACATGCGGTCCTGCCGCGACTGCGCCAGCACATCCAGCAACAGCATGCGGCTGGCCGAACGCTCGGGCAGTGGCGCCTGTGCGATCAGCTCGGGCGGCAGTTCAAAATCGAAATCGGATTTCTTCAAGGGACACGGGGCCAGCAAGTGAAAGCGGGACATTATCCCGCACTAGGCCAACCCTTGCGCGACGAGCTACAACCAGCCCTTCTGCCGCGCCAGCCGATACGCCTCGATGCGGTTGGCGACGCCGAGTTTGCCGATCGCCTCGGACAGGTAATTGCGCACGGTGCCATGCGACAGATTCAGTTGCGTGGCGATGTCGCCAGCGGACTGGCCTTCGCCGGCCAGCCGCAATACCTGGCGCTCGCGATCGTTCAGCGGATCGGCTTCGGACCATGCTTCCAGGGCCAGCTGCGGATCGATCGCGCGACCGCCGCGATGCACAGTGCGCAATGCCTCGGCGAGATTCTCGGCGGGCGCGTCTTTCAACAAATAACCGGACACGCCGGCATCCAGCGCGCGACGCAGGAAGCCAGGCCGCGCGAAGGTGGTGACGATGACCACCTTCATCGGCAGTTCCTGGCGCTGGATGCGCTGCGCCAGTTCCAGTCCGGTCAATCCCGGCATCTCGATATCGGTGACCAGCACGTCAGGCTTCAGGCGTTGCAGCTCGCGCCACGCGGTTTCGCCATCGGCGGCCGACCCGAGCACCTCGATGTCCGATTCCAGGTTGAGCAGTGCCGACAGTGCGCCGCGCACCATCGCCTGATCTTCGGCCAAAAGAACTCGGATCATGTGATGGCTTCCTGGTGTCCACAGCGGCGAAAGGATGGTGTCATGACTGGTGCGGACATGGGTGCGTGGATGGACTCACGCGACAGGTTGACCCGGAATCGTGTGCGCCAGCGGCTCGGCAGGCGCCGGATCCAGCGATGCCCGGGATGTTTCAACCAGACGCATGAGCGGCAGCGGTATCACCACCCGCAGGCGCGATCCCTGACCACGCGGCGACTCGAAGGTCAGCGTGCCACCGAGCGCATGCACCCGCTCGCGCATGCCGCACAGGCCATTGCCGTCAATCTCGATGCCACCGCGGCCATTGTCGCTGATCTGCATGCAGACGCTGGCGCGCTCGCGCGTCATCTCGATCCGGGCCTGGCTGGCATCGGCATGGCGCGCAATATTGGTCACCGCTTCGCGCAATATCAGCGACAAACTGCGCTCGACGTCGCCCGGCAGATCGGCGGGCAGAGCGCCATAATCCAGATGCACCCGCGAGGATTCCAGCAGCAGTCGCGCCGAGGCCAGTTCGGCAGCGAGATCGGTGGCGCGGATGCCGGTGACTGCGCTGCGCACTTCGGCCAACGCATGACGTGCCACCTTTTCCGCTTCCTCGACCTCGCGCCGGGCGGCGTCGACATCGCGGTCGAACAGCTTGCGCGAGAGCTCGAGCTTGAGCGTGATCAGCGACAGGGTATGGCCGAGCAGATCGTGCAGGTCGCGCCCGATCCGTTCGCGCTCCGCCGTGGCGGCGAGCCGGCGCACCTCGTCGTGCGAAAGACTGAGGGCGACATCCTTTTCCTTGTGGATCTGTTCGACCATGACAATGGTACAGATGACGAAGATCGTGACTGGCATGATCACCAGCAGCGACGGCGGATAGCCAATCCGCCAGGCCAGCCCCACGTAGATCGCGTTGATCAGCAACACCTGGATCACATAGCTGCGGAAGTGCCGCCTGTCGCAATGACTCAGCATCACGCAGGCGTACACGTAATAGCTGAGACCGCTGTAATACCAGGGCAGCAAGCTGAAGCACAGTATCGCCATGCCCCACGCGTAGAGATACGCAGTCCGCCGCGGAGCCAGCTGGGTCATGGCGAACAGCAGCAGGAACACCGGATACGAACCCAGCGTGCACAGCAGCCACGTCAGGGTGTAGCCATGCAGGCCGCGATCGAACAGCGGCGTGATGAATATCCACAACGACCACAGCAAGTGCACGCTGTCGGCCCAAGGCGATTTGCCGCGGCGAAGGTCGTCGGCCGCCGCGGAATCCGGCGCCGGCGTGAACCATCGGGCAATGAAGGCTGGGATCATGACAGGGGCTTTCGCGGGAAGCTCGGACTGGACGACATGCTACTTCAACCGTTCCGCCGAAGGCGTCGCGCCGCCAGCAGCAGAAAGCCGACGGCAAAGCCGAGCAGCACCAGCACATGCGTCAGGATCGCCTCCTTGTTGAGGCCCACCGCAGCCATCGCCACCATGTCGAGGTGATAGCTCGGCCAGATCGGTGCGATCTGCTGCAGGAACTTCGGCAGCATAGGCAACGGGAACCACAGGCCGGACATGATCGACATCGGCATATAGACCAGCTGCAGCATGCCGGGTGCACCCTGCCCCTTGATCAGGGTGCCGACGAACATGCCCAGCGCGCAGAACGGCAGCACACCGAGCATGCCGGTGAGCAGCAACGCGCCGGACTCCAGCGTACTCAACGCCACGTGCCCCAGTGTTACAGCCATGGTCAGCAGCAACAGAATGACCACGCCAGCCGCCACCATCGCCATCAGCATCTTGCCCAGCAGATAGGCGCCCGGCGGCATCGGCAGTGCGCGCTTGAACGTCAGCAAGCCGCCATCGCGCTCCAACGCCAACGACACACCGAAGCCGAACAGGCCCGGACTCATCACGCCGAACGTGCCGTAGCTGGCCAACAGGTAGCGCGCCGCATCGGCGCCCTCGGTCCGGGCCATCAACACACCGAAAAACAGATAGAACAGTCCGGGGAACAGCATGATCGGCAGCATGAAGGACGGCGCGCGCATGTAGCGCAGGCACTCGCTGCGCGCCTCTTCCAGATAGGCGCCGATGACGCGGATGCGCGGCATCGCGGGTGCGATCGGTTGATTGAACGACATGACGGTTTCCATCTCAGGCAGCCTCGCGCTGGTCGGTGTCCGATGCCTCGTCGGCATCGCGGGTGAGTTCGGTGAAGGCCTCGGCAAGGCCGGCGCGCTGCACCTCCAGCTCGCGCAGGTGCAGGTCGGCGGCGAGCAGGCGGCGCACCACGACTTCGGCTTCGGCCGCGGTGATGTGCAGGCGTTCGCTGTCCCGGCGCACGTCGTTGACCTCGGGCCAGCTGCGCACCGTGTCGATTGACAACGCACTCAGGCAGCGGATGCGCTTGAGTGCCACTCGCGCACGCAACTCTTCGACCGTGCCTTCATGAATCATTCTGCCGTGCGTCATCACACAGACGCGATCGGCCAGTGCCTCGGCCTCTTCCAGATAATGCGTGGTCAGCAGCACCGAACAACCCTCGGCGAGCAGCTGGCGGATCGCCGCCCACAGTTTCTGTCGCGCCTCGATATCCATGCCCACAGTGGGCTCGTCCAGGAACAGCAGTTCGGGCCGGCCGCACAATGCCAGTGCGAATTGAACGCGGCGCTGCTGGCCGCCGGAGAGTTTCGCGTAGGGGCGCTTGAGCAGATCGCTGATGCCGGCCAGTTCGGCGGTTTCCGCCAGGGTGCGCGGGGCCGGGTAATAGCTGGCGGTCAGCCGCAGCAGCTCGCCCACCCGCAGCGTCGGCGGCAGCTCGGCGTTCTGCAGCATCACGCCGATGCGACGGCGCGCCTCGATCCGCTGCGGGTCCTGCCCGAACAGTTCGACCGTGCCGGCATCGGCACGGATCAGCCCAAGCAACAGAGCAATCGCGGTAGTCTTGCCGGCCCCGTTGGGGCCGAGCAGAGCCAGCAGTTCACCGCGCTGCAATTGCAGATCGGCACCGTCGAGCGCGGTGAGCTGGCCGTAGCGTTTGACGGCACCGCCGAGGCGGGCAATCGGATCACGGACAATGGGATCAGGGGCATGTGGCATGGGTAGTCCTCCAGTGCCGCCCATCCTCCGCCCGACCCGACCTCGCAGGCAGTCGCCGGCGTCAGTCATCGCGGGTGACAGCCGTCACCCGTGGTCCGGGTACGGGGTTACGGCGGCCGGCGCCGCAAGGTATCCTGTGACGGATAAAACCGCCCGATTGGCACTTCCATGGCGGCGTGAAACGTCTGAAAACATTGAGGAAGCGCCCGTTCGCCTGCGTTTCCCGCCACGCATTCACTAATGTCCGCCAGCCCAGCACTGCATGCCGACTGGCGGAGCTACGGAGGATTCATCATGGGTGTGATCAACCAGCTGCGCGAACTGCGCGAATTCGGCGGCAAGCCGCGGACCACCGGTCTGGACGATGCCAGCATCGAGCGCATGGCAGCGAACGACCCCATGCTGGGCCAGGCGATTGCCGCCGCGGTGGCTCGCCATCACGAGCTGCGCAGCGATCTGTCCGACTTCCTGAAGCTCGATGAAGCCGAGCAACTGGCACAGGTGCAGGCCGGCTTCGTCAATTTCTACCCGGACGACGCGATCAGCCCGTACCTGCCTGCGGCTGCACGTGGCCCGTGGATCGTCACGCTGAAGGGCGCCGTGGTGCACGACAACGGCGGCTACGGCATGCTCGGCTTCGGCCACAACGACCCGGCGATCCTCGAAGCACTGAGCCGCCCGCAGGTGATGGCCAACGTGATGGCACCCAGCGTGGCGCAGCTGCGCTTCACCGCGGCGCTCAACAAGGAGCTCGGCCGCAATCGCGACAGCAATCCGTATGCGCGTTACATGTGCCTGAATTCCGGCTCCGAGTCGGTCTCGCTGGCCTGCCGTATCGCCGACGTCAATGCCAAGCTGATGACCGATGCTGGTGGCCGCTATGCCGGCCGCACGATCAAGCGGCTGGCGGTGAAAGGCGCGTTCCACGGTCGCACCGACAAGCCCGCGCTCTACTCCGATTCCAGCCGCAAGACCTATCAGCAGCATCTGGCCAGTTACCGCCACGAAGACAGCGTGCTCACCATTGCTCCGTATAACGTGGCGCAGCTGGAAGCCGCGTTTGCCGATGCCGACAAGCACGGCTGGTTCATCGAGGCGATGTTCCTGGAGCCGGTGATGGGCGAAGGCGATCCGGGCCGCGCGGTGACGCCGGAGTTCTACAAGGCGGCGCGCGCGCTGACCGAAGCCCACGGCACCCTGCTGCTGATCGACTCGATCCAGGCCGGCCTGCGCGCGCATGGCGTGCTGTCGATCACCGACTACCCGGGCTTCGAGAAGCTGCCGGCGCCGGACATGGAGACCTTCTCCAAGGCACTCAACGCCGGCCAGTATCCGCTGTCGGTGCTGGCAGTTACCGAGCGTACTGCCGGCCTGTATCGCAAGGGCATCTACGGCAACACCATGACCGCGAACCCGCGCGCGCTGGACGTGGCGCTGGCTACCCTGGGTGAGCTGAGCGACGCGGTGCGCAACAACATCCGCGAGCGCGGCAAGGAATTCGTCGACAAGCTCAACGCGCTGAAGAACGAACTGGGCGGCCTGATCACCAAGGTGCAGGGCACCGGCCTGCTGTTCTCCTGTGAGCTGGCCCCGGAATACAAGTGCTACGGCGCCGGCTCGACCGAGGAATACATGCGTGAGCATGGCGTCGGTGTAATCCACGGCGGCACCAACTCGCTGCGCTTTACCCCGCACTTCAACGTCACCAGCGCGGAAATCGATCTGGTCGTGGCGCATGTGCGCAAGGCGCTGCTGGAAGGCCCGCGCAAGGCCAAGGCCGAGGCGGCCTGACTTTTCCTCTCGTCGGCATGACCCTGTCGTCAGCCTGGGAAACCTGAGCTGACGCTTTGCTTCAGCGATATTGACGGCAACGCAGTCAGGCAGCGTTGTCGTAGATGAATGCCGCTCGCACTAAAATTTTCGTTAGCTCGCACAGCGCTCCCCGACCGGCTATAGACTGGCACCGCCGGCAACTGCCGGTCACCTTAGGGAGGGTCCACTGCATGTCCATCAATCTTCGTATTGTTCTTGCTGCCGCCTTGGCGTTGTCCAGCGCCGTCGCCTTCGCCGCCACCCCGGCGGCCAGCAAGACGGCTGACACCACCACCGCAGCTCCGGCCGCCAAGAAAGCACTCACTCCGCAGCAGCAGCGCATGTCCGATTGCAGCAAGCAGTCCGCCGGCAAGAAGGGCGACGAGCGCAAGATGGCCATGAGCAGCTGCCTGAAGGGTGAAAGCGCCGCCGCCGCAGCCGCACCGACCGCCAAACAGACGCAGCAGGAAAAGATGAAAGCCTGCAACGCGGACGCCAAGGTCAAGGCACCCAAGGGTGAGGCACACAAGGCCTTCATGAGCAGCTGTCTGAAGGGTGACACCGCAGCAGCACCGGCCGCGCACTAAGCTTCCACCGCTTGAAGGGCGCCGCCACGTTGTTGGCGGTGCCCTTTTCTTTTGCAACCATGCTGCCGCATGCTCGTCCCCGGCATGCCCGCACACAGGTCACTCATGAAGATCGTCGAAGTCCGTCATCCGCTGATCCAGCACAAGCTCGGCCTGATGCGCCGTGCCGGCATCAGCACCAAGGAATTCCGCGAGCTGGCCTCCGAGGTCGCCGCGCTGCTCACTTACGAAGCCACCAAGGATCTGGAAACCGTCGAGGAACAGATCCACGGCTGGGCCGGCCCGCTGCAGGTGCACCGGATCAAGGGCAAGAAAATCACCATCGTGCCGATCCTGCGCGCGGGCCTGGGCATGCTGCCGGGCGTGCTCGACATGATCCCGTCGGCGAAGGTCAGCGTGGTCGGCGTGCAGCGCGATGAACACACCCTGCAACCGGTCGCCTACTACGAAAAACTGAGCGGCCGCATGGACGAGCGCATCGCGCTGATCGTCGACCCGATGCTGGCCACCGCCGGCACCCTGATCGCTGCCGTCGACATGCTCAAGGCCGCCGGCTGCAAACGCATCAAGGGACTGTTCCTGGTCGCCGCGCCGGAAGGCCTCAAACGCATCGAGGCCGCGCACCCGGACATCGAGATCTACACCGCTTCGATCGACGACCGCCTGAACGAGCACGGTTATATCCTGCCCGGCCTCGGCGACGCCGGCGACAAGATCTTCGGCACCAAGCAGTTGCCGACGACCGACTGAAGCCGACGCGCCTTTGCGGGAGCAGGCTTGTGTGGGAGCGGCTTCAGCCGCGATGGCCTCTCGTCAGGCACAAAACATCGCGGCTGAAGCCGCTCCCACATTACCGAATGCGTCTAGCGACCGAACCGATCGGTCGCCTCCAGCAACTCATGCATGTTGCCCGGCTCGAACGCGGAGTGGCCGGCATCCTGCACGATGCGCAGATCGGCCTCGGGCCACGCGCGATGCAGGTCCCACGCACTGCGCAGCGGACAGACCACGTCGTAGCGGCCCTGCACGATCACCGTGGGGATGTTGCGGATGCGGTCCACGTTGCGCAGCAGCTGGTCATCGTGCTCGAAGAAGCCGCCGTTGACGAAGTAGTGGCATTCGATGCGCGCGAATGCCAGCGCGAACTCGTCCTCGGCGCTGGACTCGATGTGCGACTTGTCCTGCCACAGGTAGCTGGTGGCGCCTTCCCATACCGACCAGGCACGAGCGGCATCGGTACGCGTTTTCGCGTCGGCGCTGATCAGGCGACGGTGATAGGCGCTCATCAGGTCGCCACGCTCGACTTCGGGAATCGCGTTGAGATAGGCCTCCCAGGCGTCCGGATACAGCGCGTCGCAGCCCTTCTGGTAGAACCATTCCAGCTCCCAGCGACGCAGCATGAAGATGCCGCGCAGCACCAGCTCGGTGACCTTGTCCGGATGCGTCTGCGCATACGCCAGCGCCAGCGTGGAGCCCCACGAGCCGCCGAATACCTGCCAGCGATCGATCGCCAGATGCCCGCGCAGGCGCTCGATATCGGCAACAAGGTCCCAGGTGGTGTTGTCGGTCAACTCGGCATGTGGGGTGGACTTGCCGCAACCGCGCTGATCGAACAACACGATGCGGTATACCGCCGGATCGAAGAAGCGCCGGCACTTCGGGTTGGTGCCGCCACCCGGGCCGCCATGCAGGAACACCACCGGCTTGCCGTTCGGGTTGCCGCTCTGCTCGTAGTACATCGTATGCAGTGCGGAGACCTTGAGGAACCCGCTGTCGAAGGGCTCGATCTCGGGATACAGCGAACGAAGCGGCGGCGACATGACGGCTCCTCAAAGCAAACGGACAAGCCATCAAGACTAGCATGCAGGCGGCGTTGGAGCCCTCAGCCGCCCGCGAACAGCTTGCCGGGATTGAGGACGCCGTTCGGATCAAACACCTTGCGCACACCCTTCATCAGCGCAATTTCCGCCGCACTGCGGGTGCTCTCCAGATAGGCCCGCTTGACCAGCCCGATGCCATGCTCGGCCGAGATGCTGCCACCGTGACGCTGCAGTGTTGCCGCCAGCAATTTGGCGACGTGTTCGCACTGGGCGATGAACGCCTCCTCGGCCAGATCGTCCGGACGCAGCACGTTGATGTGCAGATTGCCGTCACCGATATGGCCGAACCAGATCACCTCGATCTGTGGGTATTCGTGCGCCAGCAGCGCCTGCATCTCGTGCAGGAACGCCGGTACGGCGCTGATCCGCACCGACACGTCGTTCTTGTAGGGTCGCCGCGGCGCCAGGCTTTCGGTGATACCTTCGCGCAAGCGCCACAGCGCTGCCGCCTGCGCCTCGCTTTGCGCAATCACGCCGTCGCTGACCCAACCCTGCTCCAGCGCATGCTCGAACGCGGCCAAAGCGGCGTCCTGCGCCGATTCATCGGCCGCATCGAACTCGGTCACCACGTAGTACGGATGGTCGCCGTCGATGGCGCGCTGTGCGCCATGCGCCAGCACGTGCGCAAGCGCGTGGTCGGTGAAAAACTCGAACGCCTGCAGCTGCAGGCGTTCGCGGAATAGCGCAAACACCTGCATCAACGCATCCATGTCCGGCAGCGCCAGCAGCATCACCTGCGATGGCGGCGGCGGATCGGTCAACTTCAACGTGGCCTCCACCACGATGCCCAATGTTCCCTCCGAGCCGATCATCAGCTGACGGAAATCGTAGCCGCTGGAATTCTTGATCAGGCCGCGATTGAGTTCGAGCAGCTCGCCGTTGCCGGCAACCACTTTCAGCGCAGCGATCCACTCGCGCGTATTGCCGTAACGGATCACCCGGATGCCACCGGCATTGGTGGCGATGTTGCCGCCGATCGAGCACGAACCGCGCGCGGCGAAATCCACCGGATAAACCAGGCCATGGCTATGAGCGGTTTCATGCACGGTCTGCAGGATGATGCCCGGTTGCACGGTGAGCGTGCGGTCGACCGCGTTGAAATCCAGCACGCGGTTCATCCGCTCCAGGCTCAGCACCAGCTCACCGTTGGCCGCCACTGCCCCGCCGGACAAGCCTGTGCGACCGCCGGACGGCACGATCGCCACCTGTTGTTCGTTGGCCCAGCGCACGATGACCTGCACTTCCTCGACACTCGCCGGCAACGCGATCGCCAGCGGCGCCGGTGTCCAGCGGCGCGTCCAGTCGCGGCCGTAATGCTCCAGATCGGCAGGCGCGGCAAGTAGACGCAGATCGGGCAGCCGATGGCGCAATTCGGCAAGACGGGGGTCGGACATGCTGGGCTCCAGAGTATTCCTGCAGCCTGCCAGCCGCGTCGCGCCGCGTCCAGTGGTGCAGTGCCGCAAATCGTCTCCGGCTCTGGCATAGTAAGAGCTCTTCCTTGCCCAGGCCGCCGCATGCAAACCTCCTTCCCCCGCCAAGACATCAAGGTGCTGCTGCTGGAGGGTGTCAGTGCCAGTGCGGTCGAGAACTTCAAGCGCGCCGGTTACAGCCAGGTCGAACTGCACGCGAAATCGCTGCCGGAAGATGAGCTCAAGCAGCGCATCAGCGATGCGCATATCGTCGGCATCCGCTCGCGCACCCAGCTCACCGCCGAGGTACTGGCACAGGCCAAGCGGCTGATCGCGGTGGGCTGCTTCTGCATCGGCACCAACCAGGTGGATCTCGACGCGGCGCGCAAGCTCGGCGTGCCGGTATTCAACGCGCCCTACTCCAACACGCGCAGCGTGGCCGAACTGGTGATCGCCGAGGCGATCATGCTGTTGCGCGGCATCCCGCAGAAGAACGCGCTGTGCCATCGCGGCGGCTGGACCAAGTCCGCCGCCGGCAGCTTCGAGACGCGCGACAAAATACTCGGCATCGTCGGCTACGGCCACATCGGTACCCAGGTCGGCGTGCTGGCCGAGAGCCTCGGCATGCGGGTGATCTTCCACGACATCGAAACCAAGCTGTCGCTGGGCAATGCACGTGCGGTTTCCAGTCTGGACGAGTTGCTCGAACGCGCCGATGTGGTCACCCTGCACGTGCCGGAAACACCGGCCACGCAGTTGATGATCCGCCGCGAGCAACTGGCAAAGATGCGTGCCGGCGCGATGCTGATCAACGCCTCACGCGGCAGTGTGGTGGATATCGATGCGCTGGCCACAGCACTGCGCGACGGCCATCTGGCCGGCGCTGCCGTGGACGTTTTCCCGCTCGAACCGAAAGGCAACGATGATGCCTTCGTCTCGCCACTGGTCGGCATGGACAACGTGATCCTGACCCCGCACATCGGCGGCAGCACGCTGGAGGCACAGGACAACATTGGCATCGAGGTCGCCAGCAAGCTGATCCGCTACAGCGACAACGGCTCGACGCTGTCGGCGGTGAACTTCCCCGAAGTCACCCTGCCCGAACATCCCAACAGCCGCCGCCTGCTGCACATCCACCGCAACGTGCCGGGCATGCTGTCGCGCGTCAACGAACTGTTCTCGGCCGACAACATCAACATCGACGCGCAGTTCCTGCAGACCGACAGCGAAGTCGGTTACGTGGTGATCGATGTCAGTGCCGATGCACTGCAGGCAAATATCTTGAAGGACCAGCTGGCGGCGATTCCCGGCACCTTGCGCAGCCGCGTCCTGTACTGAGGACAAGAACGAAAAAAGCGCCCCACAGGGCGCTTTTTTCGTATCCAGTTGCCGAATTGGTCGGGGCGGCCGGATTTGAACCGACGACCCTCTGCCCCCCAGGCAGATGCGCTACCAGGCTGCGCTACGCCCCGACTGTTCGGCAAGGCGACTAGTCTAACAGCTCACCGGGCCATGCCGGAAGCCACGGTTGAGCGCATTGATCTCAGCGACGCAGCAGGGTCAGCACTTCTTCCAGTTCCATCCGCACCTGGCGCACGATCTGATGCGAGATGCTCGCCTCCATCCGCGCCTGCGGACCTTCCAGCCGAGCCCGCGCGCCGGTGATGGTGAAACCCTCGTCATACAGCAGCGAGCGGATCTGGCGGATCATCAGCACGTCGTGGCGCTGGTAATAACGACGGTTGCCGCGGCGCTTGACCGGATTGAGCGCGGGAAACTCCTGCTCCCAGTAACGCAGCACGTGGGGCTTCACACCGCACAACTCGCCGACTTCACCGATGGTGAAGTAGCGCTTGGCCGGGATGGCAGGCAGTTCGGTGTTATTCCCTTGATCCAGCATAGCCCTCGACTCTTACCTTGAGTTTCTGTCCCGGTCGGAACGTCACCACGCGGCGGGCGGAAATCGGAATCTCCTCGCCGGTTTTCGGATTGCGTCCCGGTCGCTGGTTTTTCAGCCGCAGATCGAAATTGCCGAAGCCGGACAACTTCACCTGCTCACCGTTTTCCAGCGCTCCACGGACGACCTCGAAATAGGCGTCCACGAATTCCTTCGCCTCACGCTTGTTGAGGCCTACATCGAGGAAAAGCCGCTCGGCCATTTCCGCCTTGGTCAGCGCCATCTCATCCTCGCAGCTTTGCCTTGCATGTTTGCTCCAACGCAGCGATCGCTTCGCGTACGCAGCAATCCGCGTCGTCGTCAGTAAGGGTGCGTGAAGCGTCCTGTAAAATCAAGCCCATAGCGAGACTTTTTCGGCCGGCTTCGACCCCTTTGCCGCTGTAACGGTCGAACAACCGCAATTCCTGCAGCCGTGCGCCGAGACTGCCGCGAACGGCCTGCTCGATTTGTGACCAGTTGATCTCTTCCGGCAAATCCATCGCGATGTCCCGGCGTACCGCGGGGAATCGCGGAACCGGCCGTGCCAGCGGCAGGCGGCGCGCCAACAGCGGCTCCAGCGCCAGTTCCAGCACGTGCACATCGGCACCCAGGTCCAGCGCCTTGGCCAGCTGCGGATGCAGCGCGCCGAGATAACCGACGGTTTCGCCATCACGCGCCACCCGGGCGCCACGGCCCGGATGCAGCCAGCCAGGCAAGCCGTCGGCATGCACCGACCAGCGCTGTGGCTCGCCGCCCCAGGCGATCAGGGCGTCGAGATCACCCTTGAGATCATGGAAATCGAGCTGACGGGACGGCTCGCCCCATTGCTCGCCACGCGCATTGCCGCAGGCAACGATCGCCAGGCTCGGAGTCTCCACCGGTGGATCGCCCGCGGCAAACACCCGCGCCACCTCGAACAGCCTTACACGCTCCTGCTGGCGGGCACGGTTATGTCGCAACGCCTCGATCAAACCCGGCAACAGCGACGGACGCATGATCGCCAGATCGGCAGACAGCGGATTGGCCAGCGGTACCAACTGCTCGGTGAAACCCCAGCGCGCCAGCAACTCGGCAGCGACGAAGGACAGGTTCACCGCCTCGTAGTAGCCGCGTGCGGCCAGTTGCTCGCGCAGCGCGAGCTCGTTGATGCGTGCCTCCGGCTCGATCGCCAATGCCAGTGCGCCGGCCGGCGAATGCGTGGGGATGTTGTCGTAACCGAAGATGCGCGCAACTTCCTCGATCAGGTCTTCCTCACGCTCGATGTCGAAACGGCTGCTGGGCGCAGTGATCTGCCAGCCTTCCGTATCTATATCCACTCGCATACCCAGCGCGGTGAAGATGCGAGCCACTTCGGCATCGGCCACGTCCACGCCCAGCACGCGCTTGAGGCGTGCGCGGCGCAGCGTCACGGTGGCCGGCTTCGGCAGATCGACCAGGTTTTCTGCGACCAGCACCGGCCCGGCGTTGCCGCCGGCAATCGACAGCAGCAGCTCGGTGGCGCGTTCCAGCGCACGGCGCGGCAGTTCCGGATCGACACCACGTTCGAAGCGATGCGAAGCATCCGTGTGCAAACCCAGCTTGCGCGCACGCCCCATGATCGCTGCCGGCGCGAAATGCGCCGACTCCAGGAAGATGTTGCGGGTGACCTCGGTGACACGCGAATCGAAGCCGCCCATCACACCAGCCACCGCCAGCGCCTTGTGCTCGTCGGCAATCAGCACGAAGTCTTCGCCAGGCTTCGCATCGCTGCCATCGAGCAACTTCAACGTCTCGCCAGCATGCGCATGGCGCACCACGATGTCGCCCTGCAGCGTGTCGTTGTCGAACGCATGCAGCGGCTGGCCAAGTTCCAGCATCACGTAGTTGGTGATGTCGACCACCGCGCCGATCGGACGCAAACCGGAACGACGCAGGCGCTCGGCCAGCCACAGCGGGGTGCGCGCGGCCGGGTCGATACCTTCGACGATGCGCCCCAGATAGCGCGGTGCATCCTTGCCGGCTTCGAGTCGGATGCCACGGCGCGCCTCGCTGATGACTGCAGCGGCAGCTTGTTCCGGTACTTTCACCGCACTGCCGAACAACGCCGCGACATCATGCGCGAGACCGACCAGCCCCAGGCAATCGGGGCGGTTCGGCGTGAGCTTCAGCTCGATGCTGGCGTCGGGCAGGCCCAGGTAATCGGCCAGTGGCTGGCCCACCGGCGCATCCAGCGGCAGTTCGAGCAGGCCGGAGGCATCGGCGTCGATACCCAGCTCCTTGGCCGAGCACAGCATGCCGAACGATTCGACGCCACGCAGCCTGGCGGCCTTGATCGCGATACCGCCGGGAAGGTTCGCACCGACGGTAGCCAGCGGCACCTTGATGCCGATGCGCGCATTCGGCGCACCGCAGACGATCTGCAACAACTCGCCCTGACCCGCATCAACTTTGCACACCTGCAGACGATCGGCTTCGGGATGCTTCTCGGCGCCGACGATTTCAGCCACCACCACGCCGGCGAGGCCTTCGCCCAGCACGGTCAGCTCTTCCACTTCCAGCCCGGCCATGGTCAACGCATGAGCCAATGCGGCACGGTCGGCCTTGATCTCGACCAGCTCGCGCAGCCAGTTCTCGGAAAATTTCATCGTGTCGTTTCCTGCTGACGCTTAGGCGAACTGCTTGAGGAAGCGCAGGTCGTTCTCGAAGAACGCGCGCAGATCGGAAACGCCGTAACGCAGCATCGCAAAGCGCTCCACGCCCAGACCGAAGGCAAAACCGGTGTAGCGCTCCGGATCGATGCCGCAGTTTGCCAGCACGGTCGGATGCACCATGCCGCAGCCCAGCACTTCCAGCCAGCGCGTCGAACCATCTTCGGCATCCCAGCGAATGTCCACCTCGGCCGACGGTTCGGTGAAGGGAAAGTAGCTGGGGCGAAAACGCATCTCGAAATCGCGCTCGAAGAACGCACGGATGAATTCGGCCAGCGTGCCCTTGAGGTCGGCAAAGCTCGAAGTCTCATCGACCAGCAGGCCTTCGATCTGGTGAAACATCGGCGAATGGGTCTGATCCGAGTCGCTGCGGTAGACCTTGCCAGGCGCGATGATGCGGATCGGCGGCTGCCGGCCTTTCATCGAACGGATCTGCACCGGCGAGGTATGCGTGCGCAGCAGACGCCCGTCACCGAAGTAGAAGGTGTCGTGCATGGCGCGCGCCGGATGGTGCGGCGGGAAGTTCAGCGCCTCGAAGTTGTGCCAGTCGTCCTCGATCTCCGGACCATCGGCGCGCTGGTAACCGAGCCGCGCGAAGATCGAGGAGATGCGCTCGAGCGCACGCGTGATCGGATGAATGCCGCCGCGTTCACCATCGCGTCCTGGCAGGCTGATGTCGAGCTTTTCAGAAGCCAGCCGACGATCCAGCTCGGCCTGTTCCAATACCTGCTTGCGCGCGGCCAGCGCATCGGCGAGACGATCCTTGACCCGATTCACTTCAGCGCCACGTACCTTGCGCTCGTCCGCTGCCAGCGCACCAAGCGCCTTCAATGCGGCAGTGACGATACCGCTCTTGCCCAACAGGCTGACACGCAGCGCGTCGAGCGCCTCCAGCGTGTCGACCTTGTCGATTTCGGCCAGCGCCTGTGCGGCGCGGCTGTCCAGATCATCCATCGATGCGATTCCGGCTTGAGGATCCACAGAAACGAAAACGGGGAGGAGACCATGGCCTCCTCCCCGCTTGCTTTACATCATATCGCGCTGACGCAGGAGCGTCCGACGATCAAGCGGCCAGACTGGCCTTCGCTTTCTCGGCGATCACTTCAAACGCCTTGATGTCGTGCACGGCGATGTCCGCGAGTACCTTGCGGTCAACGGTGATGCCGGCCTTGCTCAGGCCATTGATCAGGCGGCTGTAGGACAGCCCGAACATGCGCGCAGCAGCGTTGATACGGACGATCCACAGGGCGCGGAACTGACGCTTGCGCTGCTTGCGGCCGATGTAGGCGTACTGGCCAGCCTTGATGACGGCCTGGTTGGCAACGCGGAAGACCTTGCGGCGGGCGTTGTAATAGCCCTTGGCACGACCGATAACTTTCTTGTGACGACGACGGGCGGTAACGCCACGCTTTACACGAGCCATGGTTTATCTCCTCGTCTTACAAGTACGGCAACATGCGCGCTACACCTTTGGTGTCGCACGCCTTGAGGTGGTTCTTGGAGCGCAGGCCGCGCTTCAGCTTGGTCGATTTCTTGGTCAGGATGTGTGACCGGTAAGCGTGACCGCACTTGATTTTGCCCGATGCGGTCTTGCGAAAACGCTTCGCTGCCGCCCGGTTGGTCTTGATCTTGGGCATGGGAATGCTCCTTGTGTGGGATCGCGCCTGCAATAAGGCGGCCCCGGTTTCTGACTGATCTGGCGGTGATCCCATCCTCTGTGAGTCTGGGCCACGCTTTCCGTCCTGCCACGATCGGTTCACGACCCTTCCTGCGGGTCGAACCGGCGATTATACGGACTAAATGTACCGGATACCAGCTGCGCGGATATCGGCACAAAAACGGCGACCGATGGGTCGCCGTTGGCCTTGACTACTTCTTCTTGGGGCCGATCATCATCACCATCTGGCGTCCTTCCAGCCGCGGGAACGACTCGATCTGGCCGTTCTCGCCAACGTCTTCCTGGATCTTCTTGGCCAGATTCTGGCCCAGATCCTGGTGTGACATTTCGCGACCGCGGAAGCGGATGGTGACCTTGACCTTGTCGCCTTCCTCGAGGAAGCGAAGCATGTTCCGCAGTTTGATCTGGTAGTCGCCCACGTCCGTAACCGGACGGAACTTCACTTCCTTGATCTCGACCTGCTTCTGCTTCTTCTTGGCGGCCTGCGCCTTCTTCTGGGCTTCGAACTTGAACTTGCCGTAATCCATGATGCGGCAGACCGGCGGATCGCCGTTCGGCTGGATCTCGACCAGATCCATGCCGGCTTCCTGCGCCAGCGCGAGTGCCTCGTCACGGGTCAGGATACCGAGCTGCTCTGCCTCGGCACCAATCACACGAACCCGCGGAACGCGGATTTCCAGGTTACGACGGTTGCCCTTGTTGTCGGTGGTAGCGATACCACGATCCTCCAGAAGAAGTAATGAAACTGACCGCTCGGCGCTCAGCGCCGGGTTTCGGTCACCAGTCGCTCAACGAAATCGGCCAGCGGCATGCTGCCCAGATCCTCGCCCGAGCGGGTACGCACGGAAACCGCACCCGTCTCTTTCTCGCGGTCACCGACCACAAGGAGATAAGGCACTTTCTGCATCGTATGTTCGCGGATTTTATAGCCGACTTTCTCGTTGCGCAAATCCGATTGTACCCGGAAACCTTTGTCGACAAGGGTTTGCGTCACTTGACTGACGTAATCGCCCTGCGCATCGGTGATATTGAGCACCACCGCCTGAATTGGCGCCAGCCACGCCGGCAGCAGGCCGGCATGGTGCTCGATCAGGATGCCGATGAAACGCTCCATCGAGCCCACGATCGCCCGATGCAGCATCACCGGATGCTGTTTGTGCGAGTGCTCGTCGACATATTCGGCATCGAGGCGCTCGGGCATCATGAAATCGACCTGCATGGTGCCGACCTGCCAGGCGCGACCGATCGAATCCTTCAGGTGGTACTCGATCTTGGGTGCATAGAACGCACCCTCGCCCGGCAACTCCTCCCATTCGACGCCAGCGGCACGCAGCGCACGGCGCAGCATTTCCTCGGTGCGGTCCCAGAACTCGTCGGAACCGATGCGCTTCTCCGGTCGCAGCGCCAGCTTGATCGCCAGATCGGTGAAACCGAAGTCGGCATAAACCTTCATCGCCTGCAGATGGAACGCGGTGACTTCGCGCTCGACCTGTTCGGGTGTGCAGAAGATATGGCCATCGTCCTGGGTGAACGCGCGCACACGCATGATGCCGTGCAGTGCGCCGGACGGCTCGTTGCGATGGCAGCCGCCGAACTCGCCGTAACGGATCGGCAGCTCGCGGTAGCTGTGCAGGCCGGTGTTGAACACCTGCACATGACCGGGACAGTTCATCGGCTTGAGCGCGTAAGTATGCTTCTCCGATTCGGTGAAGAACATGTTCTCGGCGTAGTTGTCCCAGTGCCCGGACTTCTTCCACAACGACACGTCCAGCACCATCGGACAACGCACTTCCTGATAGCCGCTCTTCTTGTACACGCCGCGCATGTACTGCTCGACCTGCTGCCAGATCGCCCAGCCATTCGGGTGCCAGAACACCATGCCCGGGCTCTCTTCCTGCTGATGGAACAGGTCGAGCTGCTTGCCGATCTTGCGATGATCACGCTTCTCGGCTTCTTCGAGCTGGAACAGGTAAGCCTTCAGATCCTTGTCGTTCAACCAAGCCGTGCCGTAGATACGGGTCAGCATCGCGTTGTTGGAATCGCCGCGCCAATACGCGCCGGCCACCTTCATCAGCTTGAACGCGCGCAGCTTGCCGGTGTTCGGCACGTGCGGACCGCGGCACAGATCGGTGAATTCACCCTGCGAATACAGCGACAACAGCTCATCGGACGGGATCGACTCGATGATCTCGGCCTTGTAGTTCTCGCCCATGCCACGGAAGAACTTCACCGCCTCGTCGCGCGACTTCACGCTGCGTGTCACCGGCAGTTGTTCGGCGACGATCTTCTCCATCTCCGCCTCGATCTTCGGCAGATCGTCGGGCGTGAATGGACGCTCGTAGGCAAAGTCGTAGAAGAAGCCGTTGTCGATCACCGGGCCGATGGTGACCTGCGCGCCCGGATACAGCCGCTGCACCGCCTGCCCCATCAGATGCGCGGTGGAGTGGCGCAGGATTTCAAGTGCCTCGGGGCTCTTGTCGGTGACGATCTGCAGGCTGGCGTCATGCTCGATCGGGAAGCTGGCATCGACCAGCTGACCGTCGACCTTGCCGGCCAGCGTCGCCTTGGCCAGACCGGCGCCAATCGAGGCGGCCACGTCCTGCACGGTAACGGGATGATCGAACGGCCGCTTGCTGCCGTCGGGTAGCGTGATCTCAATCATGGGAACCATTCTCTGAAAAGCAAAAAAGGGCATCCGCCCTTCTTTGAAAAATACCAAGGCGTGGCGGGATCAGCAGTGGAAGCGGGTAGTTGCCATGTCGCACACTCGGCCGGCGCGGAGGCGGGCCACCTTGGTCTGATGGATGTAGTCGAAACATTAGTTTAGCCCAAATCGGCGGTCAATCCTTGCCCTCCTTCGCGCTCAGAACGGCTTGGCAATCACCAGAAAGATCACCGCCAGCAGCAACAGCACCGGCAGTTCGTTGAACCAACGCAATGCCCGGGACGACGGCAATGCGCCGCCCGCAGCCTTGCGCTTGAGCAGACGGCCGCACCCGATGAAATACGCGAGCAACACCGCGACCAGGGTGAGCTTGGCGTCGATCCAGTGCGTGCCCGCCGTCACGTTCGGCAACGTGGCGGGAAACACCCGCCAGCCTTGCCACAGCGTCAAGCCGAACGCGAACGCGATGCCGAACATGTTGTGACCGAACTTGTACAGCCGCCGCCCCATCAACTGCAGCCGCGCCTGCACCACCGGCTCGTTCGCCGTCTCGGCCATATTCACCAGGATCCGCGGCAGATAGAACACCGTGGCCATCCAGGCGATGACGAACAGCAGGTGCAACGATTTGATCATCAGATAAGTCATGGCGAAGACACATGGCGACTGCGGCATGCAGCGGCCCGATGATAACGCGCACCCGACGGATCGCGGCGATGCGGCGGCGTTCAGTCCTTCGCCGGCCCGATCCGCTCCAGCAGCGCCTGCAACAGCCGCTCCTGCAGGGCCGCGTCGAGCGGCGCATTGTGGCGATCAGTCAGCTGGAAGAAATCCTCCACGCGCTCGCCAAATGTGGCGATGCGCGCGTCATGCACGCGCACTTCCGCGTGCAGCATGATCTGCGCCACCGCGGCCAGCAGGCCGGGCCGATCGGTGCCGACCAATGCGAGCTGGGTTCGATCGCCAGCGGCATGGAAGCTGATCTTCGGCGTCATCTGGAAATGTTTCTGATGACGCGACATGCCGCGCTTGCTTGGCTGCACGCCGACGGATTGCATCAACGCACGTTGCAGCCTTTGCTGGAGCTCTTCTGCGCGCGCCGTGCTCACCGGTTGCTGGCTGTCCGCATCCAGCAGCAGGAACGTATCCAAGGCCATCCCGGTCGGCGAACTGAGGATGCGCGCCTCCATCACCGAAAAACGCAAACGGTCCAGCATCGCCGTGACGGTAGCGAACAGGCCATCGCGATCAGGCGTGTAGACAAACAGCTCGGTACTGCCGCGCACCGACAAGGGATGCACGGCGACCAAGGGCGCGGCACCGTTCGCGCGCAGGATGGCACTGGTCTGCCAGGCGATCTGCTCGGGCCGGTGGCGCAGGAAACTGAGCTGCGGAAAGTCCGCCCAGATCCGCACCACGTCGGCCTCGGCGTGGCCTTCGTTCATCAGCAGTGCCAGCGCATATTCGGAGCATTCGTGCACGCGCACCCCGATATCGCGCGGCAGCTCCACATCGCTGCGCAAGGCGTAACGGGTCGCCACGCACAGGTCGGAAAGCAGCCGATCCTTCCAGCCGTTCCACAGTCGCGGGCTGGTGCCGATGATGTCGGCGATGGTCAGCAGGTAGAGCTGGCCGAGCCGCTCGCGATTGCCGACGACTTCCGCGAACCGGTGCACGACATCCGGATCGGTGATGTCCTGTCGCTGCGCGGTGGTACTCATCAGCAGATGCCAGCGCACCAGCCAGGCGACCCGCTCGACATCACCGGGCGGCAGACCCAGCCGCGAGCAGAACGCACGCGCCTCCTGCTCGCCCAGCGCCGAGTGATCGCCGCCGCGACCTTTCGCGATGTCATGGAACAGTGCCGCCAACAGCAGCACTTCGGGCGTAGGCAGGCCGGCCCAGATTTCGCAGCCCAGCGGAAACTCGTGTTGCGCCGCCGGGTCGGCAAACCGCGCCATGTTGCGCAGCACGCGCAAGGTGTGTTCGTCGACCGTGTAGACGTGGAACAGGTCGTACTGCATGCGGCCAAACACCTTGCCGAATGCGGGCAGGATCGCCGCCAGCAGGCCATGCCGGTTCATCCGCCACAACGCCTCGACCGCTGGTGCGCCACGGCGCAACAACCGCAGGAAGGCCGCCAGCACGTCGGCATCATCGGCCAGCGTGTCGCCATGCGCGGCCGTGGCCTGATGGATGCGCCGCATCGTATCGGCGCTGAAGCCGACTACGCCGGGCTGATCCAGCCGCGTGATGAAGATCTCCACCAGCGCGGCCGGTCGCCGCATGAACAGTTGCGGGTCGCGCGCTGCCAGCCGCGAGCCATAGCGCAGGAACTCGGTCCCGACCGGCTGGACGTCGCCTGGCGGCTCCAGCATTTCCACGAAGCGCTCGGCCACCTGCACGCCGAGCCGCTCGACCTGGCTGGCTGCACGGTAATAACCCTGCATGAACTGCTCGACGCCGAGGTTTTTTTCGTGCTCGTCCTCGAAGCCCAGCCGCGTGGCCAGCGCTCGCTGGTAGTCGAACAACAACCGCTCCTCGGGCCGGCCGGCCTCCAGATGCAGCGCATAGCGATAGCGTCGCAAGGTGACTTCGGACTGTTCCAGCGTGGCCAGTTCGGCCGGATCGAGCAGGCCCTCGGCCACCATGCCGGACAGGTCGTCCACATGCGCCAGTCGCCGCGCCATCCAGCGCAGCGAATCGAGCGTGCGCAGGCCGCCGGGACCGTCCTTGAGGTTCGGTTCGAGGTTGTAGGCCGTGTCGTCGAAACGGGCGTGCCGCGCATCGCGTTCGGCCAGCCGTGCGGTCAGATATTCCTGCGGCGGCCACAACGCGGGGTCGTCCACGATGGCGCGAAAACGGGCGTCGAACGCCGGATCGCCGGCCAGCCGCCGCCCATCCAGCAGGCTGGTGAACACGCTGGCGTCCTGCGCCGCCAGCGTGCGGCATTGCGCCGGGTCGCGCACGGCATGGCCGACCTTCAGGCCGATATCCCACAAGGTGGCGAAGAACTGTTCCAGCGCGCGCAGTCTTGCCGGCTCGGGCGCCTCCACCAGCGCCAGCAAGTCCACATCGGAATACGGAAACAGCAGGCTGCGACCGAAGCCACCGACCGCGAACAACGCCGTCGCGCCGACCTCGCCGAGACAGGCCATCCATACGTGCGCGACGACCCGCTCGACCGACTCGCCACGACGTCGCGCCAGCGCGCTGGCATCGGCACCGTCACGAAACGCCGCGGCCAGCGCGCGGTCGACATCGCCGAGCAATTGCCGCAAGGCGCGGCGCGCTTCGGCCGAAACGCCGGAACGCGGCACCGCCACGGGCAGGCGCGGTAGCGACGGCAACACAACAGGGCTGGGTGTCGGCGACATGGCTGAACGGAACTCCGTGAGCGCCTGGCGACTTGCGGGGAAGCAGCGACTGGCCGCCTCTACATCATCATGAATTCAGGCATCCGGCCACGCCGTGAGGATCTCGTAGCCGTCGTCGGTCACCGCGATGGTGTGTTCCCACTGCGCCGACAGCGAATGGTCCTTGGTCACCACGGTCCAGCCATCGGGCAGTTGCTTGGTGTGCGGCTTGCCGGCGTTGATCATCGGCTCGATGGTGAAGGTCATGCCCTTCTTCAATTCGACACCGGTGCCGGGCTTGCCGTAATGCAGCACCTGCGGCTCGTCGTGATAGACCTTGCCGATGCCATGGCCGCAATACTCACGCACCACACTGAATCCGGCCGCCTCGGCATGCTGCTGGATCGCATGACCGACATCGCCCAGGGTGGCGCCGGGACGCACTGCCTGGATGCCGCGCATCATCGCCTCGTAGGTGGTGTCGACCAGTCGTTTGGCCAGCACCGACGGCGTGCCGGCGATGTACATGCGACTGGTGTCGCCGTGCCAGCCGTCCTTGATCACGGTGACGTCGAGATTGACGATATCGCCGTCCTTGAGCACCTTGCCCTCATTCGGGATGCCGTGGCAGATCACATGATTGACCGAGGTACACAGCGTCTTGGGAAAGCCGTGGTAGCCGACGTTGGCCGGAATCGCCTTCTGCACGTTGACGATGTGCTCGTAGGCAAGCCGATCCAGCTCCTCGGTGGTGACGCCAGGCTTGACGTGTTCCTTCAGCATCGCCAGCACTTCGGCCGCCAGCTTGCCGGCAACACGCATGCCTTCAAGGTCTTCGGGGGATTTCAGGGTGATAGCCATGGATTCCAGTTCTATATGGCGACAGAAGCCCGGAAAATCCAGCAACTTGCCGCTCCGCCGGCGGACCGGCTATAATTTCGGAGTTTTGCTGACCTGACACGACCGTTTTGACGATCGTTGCAGCGCAAAGCGAACCGGGATTGTAACCGCCCCGCGGTACAACACCCAACCAACGCCACACACGTATCGGCACCGCCTTCGGGGTGCTGCGGCCTGCCCACCATTGAACCGGGCAAGTCGTGGTCGAAGCCGGGGATGCGTGGAGGTCCCAACCCCCCAGGCCTTTCAAAGGCCCATGCAAGGAGTTACACCCATGGCACAAGTCACCATGCGTCAGATGCTCGAAGCCGGCGTCCATTTCGGTCACCAGACCCGTTACTGGAACCCCAAGATGGCTCCGTACATCTTCGGTGCGCGCGGCAAGATCCACATCATCAATCTCGAAAAGACCCTGCCGCTGTTCACCGACGCGATGAATTTCCTGTCGGCACTGGCGCAGAAGCGCGGCACCGTGCTGTTCGTCGGCACCAAGCGTTCGGCCCGCGAGCCGTTGGCCGAAGAGGCTGCACGCGCCGGCATGCCGTTCGTCACCTCGCGCTGGCTCGGCGGCATGCTGACCAACTTCCGCACCGTCAAGCAGTCCGTGTCGCGCCTGAAGGAACTGGAAGCGGCCGAGACCGATGGCAGCTTCGAGAAGCTGGTCAAGCACGAAGTGCTGGCCCGTCGCCGCGAGCGCGACAAGCTGCAGGCTTCGCTGGGCGGCATCAAGGACATGAACCGTCTGCCCGACGCGCTGTTCGTGATCGACATCGGCCACGAAGACATCGCCGTGCAGGAAGCCAAGAAGCTCGGCATCCCGGTGATCGCCGTGGTCGACACCAACTACAACCCGGAACTGGTCGACTACGCCATCCCGGGCAATGACGACGCGATCCGCGCGATCCAGCTGTACGCCCGCGCTGCCGCCGACTCGATCCTCGAAGGCAAGGCTGCCGCCCCGGCTGCCGCCCAGGGCGACGCCAACGACTTCGTCGAACTGGACGAGGAAGGCAACCCGGTCGCCAAGATCGATCGCAAGCCGGCCCCGCGCCGCGACGCCGCCCCGAAGAAGGGCGCTGGCGCCCCGCGCCGCGAGGGCGGCCGTGACGCTGGCCGTGGCCCGCGCAACGACGGTGCGCCTGCCGCCAAGTAAGCGCAACGACGGCGGGTGATTCCGCCGTTGCATCCGCCGCGATAACCGCGCCGTGGCATTCACCTGCCACGGCGCATCCAAGCATTAGAGGACTACCGATGAGCAATATTTCCGCCCAACTGGTCAAGGATCTGCGTGAGCGGTCCGGCGCCGGCATGATGGAATGCAAGAAGGCGCTGGTCGAGAACAACGGCGACATCGAAATCGCGATGGAATGGCTGCGCAAGTCCGGCCTGGCCAAGGCCGACAAGAAGGCCAGCCGCATCGCCGCCGAAGGCCGCATCGTGGCTGCCCAGGCTCCGGGCAAGGCCGTGCTGGTCGAGATCAACTGCGAGACCGACTTCGTCGGCAAAGATGCCAGCTTCCTGAAGTTCACCGACACCGTCGCCGGCGTCGCGCTGAATTCCGGTGCCGCCGACATCGACGCGCTGAAGGCTGCCGCCTACCCGGGTGCCAGCAACGTCGAGGAAGCCGCCAAGGTTCTGATCGCCACCATCGGCGAGAAGATCGACGTGCGCCGCATGGTCGTCGTCAAGAACGATGGTGTGATCGGCAGCTACACCCACGGCGGCCGCATCGGCGTGCTGGTCGCGCTCAAGGGCGGCTCCGAGGAGTTGGCCAAAGGCATCGCGATGCATGTCGCCGCGATGAACCCGGCCTATGTCCGCGCCGATGACGTTCCCGCCGAATTCCTGGCCAAGGAAAAGGACATCGCGCTGAGCCAGATGTCCGACAAGGAAAAGGCCAAGCCGGCCGAGATCCTCGAGAAGATTGTCGCCGGCAAGGTCCACAAGATCATCGCCGAAGTCACCCTGCTCGGTCAGCCGTACGTGCTGGACACCAACACGACCGTCGCCGACGCGCTGAAGAAGGAAGGCGCCGACGTCATCTCGGTAGCCCGCCTGGCCGTCGGCGAAGGCATCGAGAAGGTCCAGGAAGACTACCTGGCCGAAGTGGCCAAGGCGATGCAGGTCTAAGCGACTCAAGGCCATCAAGCTGCAAAAAGGCCGCGGGAAACCGCGGCTTTTTTTGTGGGCGAACCTCTCACGAACCACGCCGTCACACGCCTGGGGCAACGGAAAGCTGCCAAACATTGCAGCGACGGCCCGACGTCAGCGTTCCGACAGGAGCCCGCTACCGCTACAATGCACCGGTTTGCCCCACACAATCCGGAGATTTCATGAGCGACCAGCCCAAGTACCATCGCATCCTGCTCAAGCTCTCCGGTGAAGCCCTGATGGGTGACGCCGACTACGGCATCGATCCGAAAGTGATCGGCCGGCTCGCCGACGAGATCATCGAGGTGCAGCGTACCGGCGTGCAGATCGGCATCGTGATCGGCGGCGGCAACATCTTCCGCGGCGCCGGCCTGGCCGCTGCCGGCATGGATCGGGTCACCGGCGATCACATGGGCATGCTGGCCACGGTGATGAATGCGCTGGCGATGCAGGACGCGATCGAGAAGCGCGGCGGCTTTGCGCGTGTGACCAGTGCGATCCAGATCCATGACGTGGCCGAGGATTACATCCGCCGCCGTGCCATCCGCCATATCGAGAAGGGCCGCATCGTGCTGTTCGCCGCAGGCACCGGCAACCCGTTCTTCACCACCGATTCCGCTGCTGCGCTGCGCGCGGTGGAAATCGGCGCCGACCTGCTGCTGAAGGCGACCAAGGTGGACGGCGTGTATACCGCCGATCCGGCCAAGGACCGCAACGCCACCCGTTACGACCGGCTCGGCTACGACGACGTGATCGAGCGCAAGCTGGCCGTGATGGATACCGCCGCGATCGCGCTGTGCCGCGACCAGCAGATGCCGCTGCGCATCTACGACATGACCGTGCCAGGCAATCTGATGCGGATCATGCAAGGTGAACCTATCGGCACCATGGTCGACGCCGACTGACCGTTCCGGCATCGAAGTTCGTCACTCAGCTATAATCGAATGTTGCAGATTTATCGGGAAACGCCACATGCTCAATGACATCAAGAACGATGCCCAGACCCGCATGGGCAAGAGCATCGACTCGCTCAAGCACGACCTCACCCGCATTCGCACCGGGCGCGCCAGCACAGCGCTTGTGGACCACATCAAGGTGTCCTACTACGGCGCCGACATGCCACTGAGCCAGGTCGCCTCGGTGTCGCTGTCCGATGCGCGCACGATCATCATCACGCCGTGGGAAAAAACCATGGTGGCGCCGATCGAGAAGGCGCTGATGGCCTCCGACATCGGCATCACGCCGACCACCGCCGGTACCGTGATTCGCCTGAACATGCCTGCGCTGACCGAAGAGCGCCGCAAGGAACTGGCCAAGCATGTCGGCCATGAAGGCGAGAACGCCAAGATCGCGATCCGCAATGTGCGTCGCGACGCCCTGCAGCAGGTCAAGGACCTGCTCAAGGAAAAGCTGATCACCGAGGACGACGAAAGCCGCGTCGACGACGAGATCCAGAAACTTACCGACAAGGCCGTCAAGGACGTCGATGCCGTGGTGAAGGCCAAGGAAGAGGAGCTGATGGCGCTCTGACGAGGCCATCATCCTTCCTCATTCCATCCATGACCAAGGCCCAAGCTTTGCAGGTTCCGCGCCACATCGCCATCGTGATGGATGGCAATGGTCGCTGGGCCAGGGCCCGTCACCGCCCGCGCAGTTTCGGCCACAACGCCGGTCGCAAGGCCGTGCGTGCCACGATCGAGTCCTGCCTGCGCGAAGGCATCCAGGCGCTGACCCTGTTCGCGTTCTCCAGCGAAAACTGGCAGCGCCCGCAGGACGAGGTGGGCGCCCTGATGAATCTGTTCGTACGTGCGCTGGACAAGGAAGTCGACGAACTGCATGGCCACGGCGTGCGGCTGCGCTTCATCGGCCATCTCGACGCATTCGACGAACCCTTGCGCCAGCGCATGCAGGTCGCGATGACCCGCACGGCGGGCAACGACAAGCTGCAGGTGAATATCGCGGTGAGCTACGGCGGCCGTTGGGACATCGTGCAGGCCAGCCGTGAGGCAGCTGCCGCGGTGGCACGTGGTGAACTGCGCGTTGACGAGATCGACGAGGCCAAACTGGGCGAATGGATGAGCCTGGCCGAACTGCCGCCACTGGACCTGTTCATCCGCACCGGCGGCGAATGCCGCATCAGCAACTTCCTGCTGTGGCAGGCGGCGTATGCCGAACTGTACTTTACCGATACCCTGTGGCCTGACTTCGACCAGGCTTGCCTGCGCCAGGCCATCGAAGACTATGCCCGCCGCGAGCGCCGTTACGGCCGCACTGGCGAGCAGGTCTCTACCACTTCCTGAAGGATTTCCATGCTGCTACAGCGCACCCTTACTGCCCTGGTGCTTGCGCCACTGGTGATCCTGATCATCCTGCTGTCATCGGCGCAGGTGTTCGCGTTGATCGCTGCCGCGGCGTTCCTCGTTGCGTTGTGGGAGTGGGCCCAGCTCAGCGGGCTGAAGAATCAATCCACGCGGATCAGCCTGCTGGTTGCCGCTGCTATCGCGTTCGCCCTGCTGTGGTACGGGCATGCCGGCATCACGACACCGCTGCTGCTGGCGGCTGGTGTGGCGTGGTGGCTGCTGGCCTGCCTGTGGCTGCGCCATTTCGCATTCGGCGCCGCTCCGACCGCAGAGAACCGCGCGCTCAAGCTGCTGGCCGGCGCGTTCGTACTGTTTCCGGCCTGGATCGCGTTGGTAAGCATCCATGAGCGGGAGTCGCATGGTCACTGGTGGACCCTGCTCGCGCTGGTGATCGTCTGGGCCGCCGACATCGGCGCCTATTTCAGCGGCCGCACGTTCGGCAAGCGCAAGCTGGCACCGCAGATCAGCCCGGGCAAGACCTGGGCCGGCGCCTACGGCGCGCTGGTCGCCGGTGTGGTGGTGACGCTGCTCGGCGGCTGGCTGCTTGATGTGCACGGAGCACAATTGCTTGGCCTGGCGTTGCTGGCCCTGCTCACGGTGGCGGCATCGATCGTCGGCGACCTGATCGAAAGTCTGATGAAGCGGCATGCCCAGGTGAAAGACTCGGGCACGATCATTCCCGGCCATGGCGGTCTGATGGATCGACTCGACAGCGTCTTTGCCGCGCTGCCGGTGTTCGCCACCGGCCTGTTGCTGCTGGGGCTGTGAAATGAACGACGTCGCCGTTCTCGGCGCCACCGGCTCGATTGGCGGCAGCACGCTTGATGTCATTGCGCGCCATCCGCAGCGCTTCCGCGCCACCGTGCTGACCGCGCATCGCCAGGTCGAGGCGCTGGTCGCCTTGTGTGTGCAACATCGACCACAGCTGGCCGTGATCGCCGACCCGACCCTGGAAGCCGAGCTCTCGCACCGGCTGGCCAGCGCCGGTGTGCGCTGCGAGGTTGCCAGTGGCCATGCCGCATTGACCGCCGCCACGGCCAGCAACCTGTGCGACACCGTGGTGGCCGCGATTGTCGGCGCCGCCGGGCTGAACTCCACGTTGGCAGCCGCGCGCGCAGGCAAGCGCCTGCTGCTGGCCAACAAGGAATCCATCGTGATGGCCGGCCCGCTGCTGCTGGAAGCCGTTGCGGCCGGCGGCGGCGCACTGATTCCGGTCGACTCCGAGCACAATGCGATCTTCCAGTGCCTGCCGGGCGGACGACCGGACCTGCGCCAGAGCGGCGTGCGCCGACTGATTCTGACCGCGTCCGGTGGCCCGTTCCGCGGCCGCACGCGTGCGCAACTGACCGACATCACGCCCGAACAGGCCTGCAAGCATCCGAACTGGGTGATGGGCCGCAAGATCTCGGTCGATTCAGCCACCTTGATGAACAAGGGACTGGAAGTGATCGAGGCGCACCACCTGTTCGGCGCCCCGGCCGAGGTGATCGACGTGGTAGTGCACCCGCAGAGCCTGATTCATTCGATGGTCGAGTACGACGACGGCTCGGTGCTGGCCCAGCTCGGCAATCCGGACATGCGCACCGCGATCGCCCATGCGCTGGCTTGGCCGGAACGGGTCGAGGCCGGGGTGCCACCGCTGAATCTGGCCGCCTGCGCCCCGTTGCAGTTCGAGCCACCGGATCTGGCCACTTTCCGTTGTCTGGCACTGGCATTCCAGGCACTGCGCGCCGGCGGCGATGCCCCGGCCGTGCTGAATGCCGCCAACGAGGTCGCGGTGGAGGCGTTCCTTGCCGGTGCCTTGCCGTTCCTGTCGATCGCCGACGTCGTCGAGGCGGTACTTGCGGAACTGCCGGCGCAAGCCGTGGTCGATGTTCAGACCCTGTGTGAACGTGACCGTGTCGCCCGCGAAGCGGCCCGTCGCATTCTGCGCAATGCTTGCTGATATTCTTGCTTCGATGACTTTTCCGTACGGTACTTGATGACTTCCTTTTTCGGCTCGGTGTTCTGGTTGCTGGTCACGCTCGGCGTGCTGGTGACCTTTCATGAATTCGGCCACTACTGGGTCGCGCGCCGCTGCGGCGTCAAGGTGCTGCGCTTCTCAGTCGGCTTCGGCAACGCGATCTGGAAGCGCATGGGTCGCGACGGTACCGAATATCAGATCGCCGCGATTCCGCTGGGTGGCTACGTCAAGATGCTCGATGCCCGCGAGGGTGAGGTCGACCCCGCCTTGCGCGACCAGGAGTTCACCGGCAAGTCGGTGTGGAAACGCATCGCGATCGTCGCCGCTGGCCCGGGTTTCAACCTGATCTTCACGATCGCCGCGTTCTGGCTGATGTTCATGCTGGGCCGGCCGGACGTGGCGCCCATCGTGACCGCCGCACCGCAGAGCATGGCGGCCGAGGCAGGCATCCAGTCTGGTGACCGCATCGTCAGCATCGACGGTCGCGCGGTAGCCACCTGGACCGACTCGATGGATGCGGTGGCGAATGCCTTGCTCGGACGTACGCCGCTACCGCTTACCGTGCGTGGCAGCAACGGTCAGTCACGTCAGCTGGTGCTGCCGCTGAATGACCTGCCGCCAGACCAGGACGTGGGCCAGTATCTGGACAAGCTGGGTCTGCAACTGGCGCCACCCCCAGCGATGGCTGCCACCGTGATGGCTGGCCAACCGGCCGCATTGGCCGGCATGCAGGGTGGCGATCGCATCCTCAGCGTCAACGGCCAGCCGGTGAGCGACTTCGTCGCATTCGGCAACGCGGTACAAGCCGATGCGATCAAATCGCCGATACTCGAAATTGTCGTCGAGCGTGACGGTCGACCGCTGCGGCTGAGCGTCACCGCCAAGTGGGAATCGCTGGAAGGTCAGCCGCGAAAATGGGTGATGGGTGTCGGCGCGCCGCTGACCGAGCAGGCCACTGTGCATTACGGCCCGATCAAGGCATTGGGCGCCTCGCTGGGCACCACTTGGCGCAACACCACGCAGACCTTCAGCATGCTCGGCAAGATGCTGACCGGTGAGGCCTCGACGAGGAACCTGTCCGGGGTCATCGGTATCGCGAAAGTGGCCAATGCCTCGGCCAACATGGGGCTGCCTTGGTTCCTGCAGTTCCTGGCGCTGGTGTCGCTGAGCCTGGCGATCCTCAACCTGCTGCCGATTCCGGTCCTGGATGGCGGGCACCTGCTGTATTATCTTGTCGAGTTGATCAAAGGCAGTCCGGTCAGCGAGCAGACGATGATCGTTGGCCAGTACATTGGCCTGGCGTTGCTGTTCACCCTGATGGGATTGGCGTTCTACAACGATATCCACCGCATGCTGCTGTCGTGACACCGATGCCCGGTGACTGCAGCATGTCGACGACACGCCAGCCTGCGCCAGCCGCAGTACGGCGCGGCGGCGTGTCAAGCGATGCATTCCTCCCGCGGAATGCGGACTCTCTTTCGAGGCAGGGCCCGTCCCTGCCTCATGCGTTGATCGGGGCAGCCGCGCTGGCCGCTCCATCGAAATAACCCAACGGAACCGACGATGAAGCGTATCGCCGCGCTGATCCTGCTTGCCTCCCTCTCCGCCAATGCGTTTGCCTTCGACCCGTTCGTGGTGTCGGACATCCGCATCGACGGACTCAGCCGTATCTCCGCCGGCACGGTTTACAACTACCTGCCGGTGGCCAAGGGCGACCGGCTGACCAACGACGAGGCCCAGCGGGCCATTCGCGCGCTGTATCAGACCAAGTTCTTCAGCGATGTGGAAATGGATCGCGACGGCGACATCCTGGTGATCAAGGTGGTCGAGCGGCCGTCGATCGCCAAGCTGACCCTGCGCGGCAACAAGGACATCAAGACCGAGGACCTCACCAAGGGCCTGAAGGAGATCGGCCTCAGCGAAGGCGAGACCTTCGATCGGCTGGCGCTGGACAACGTGCAGCAGGAGCTGATCCGGCAGTATTACAACCGCGGCAAGTACAACGTGTCGGTCACTCCGCACGTGACCCAGCTGGACCGCAACCGCGTTGCCGTCGAGATCGAGATCCGCGAAGGCAAGGCGGCCAAGATCAAGGAACTGAACATCCTCGGCAACCATGCGTTCGCCGACAAGGAAATCCGCAGCGACTTCGAATCCAGCACCACCAACTGGATGTCGTGGTATTCGAAGGACGACCAGTATTCGCGCGAAAAACTTTCCGGCGATCTGGAAAAACTGCAGTCGTACTACATGGACCGCGGCTACGCCGATTTCGGGGTCGACTCCACCCAGGTGGCGATCGCACCGGACAAGCGCGCGATGTACATCGACGCCAGCATCAAGGAAGGCGAAATCTACAAGGTTGCCGACGTCAAGCTGCTCGGCGAACTGATCCTGCCGGAAAAGACCATGCGTCAGCTGGTCTTCGTCAAGACCGGCGAGACCTTCAACCGTGGCGCGATCGAGGCAAGCACGAAGGCGATCAAGGCCGTGCTGGCCAATATCGGCTATGCCTATGCCAAGGTCACCCCGGTCCCGAAGCTGGACAAGGACAAGCGCACCGTCGACCTGACGTTGTACGTCGAGCCGGGCCAGCGCGTGTATGTACGCCGGGTGGTGTTTGCCGGCAATACCCGTACCGAAGACAACGTGCTGCGTCGCGAGATGCGCCAGCTCGAAGGTTCCTGGTATTCGCAGGCGGCGCTCGACCGCTCCAAGATCCGCCTGCAGCGGCTCGGTTACTTCAAGAAGGTCGACATCGACAAGAAGCTGGTCCCGGGCACGCAGGACCAGGTCGATGTCAGCGTCAAGGTCGAGGAACAATCCGCCGGCAGCATGCAGTTCGGCATCGGCTATTCGCAATACTCCGGCATCATCCTGAACGCCTCGGTGTCGCAGAACAACCTGTTCGGCACCGGCGACAGCTTCTCGATCAGCGGTCAGCGCAGCAGCTATCAAACCAGTATCGGCGTCAATTACTACAACCCGTATCTGACCGAGAGCGGCATCGGCATCGGCTACAACGCCGCCTATTCGAAGACCGACTACGGCAATACCGATTTCGCGAACTACTCCACCAGCGCCAAGAGCTTCAACAGCTTTCTCGGCATTCCGATCACCGAGACCGACAGCGTGCGCGTGGGCCTCGGCATCAGCACCAACAAGATCAACCTGATCCAGGGTTACAGCCCTGAAGTGCTGATCGATTACCAGAACGAGATTGGCAACAAGACCATCCACTCATGGACCGGCACCCTGGGCTGGAATCACGACACCCGCAACGGCTACTGGGCACCGACCCGCGGCGGCCTGATCTCGGCCTCGACCGACGTCGCTCTGCCGGGTTCGACCGTGCAGTTCTGGAAGCTGTCTACCGAGATCAACCACTACTGGCCGATCGGCAAGGGCTTCGTGCTTTATCTGGATGGCCAGGTCGGCTATGGCAAGACCTACGGCAGCAATGGCATCAGCGATACGGCTTTCGAAGCGCTGAAAGCGAGCAGCGCGGCACAGGATCCCACGCACATCGTGACCGACATGCGTCAGGATTTCCCGTTCTGGCAGAATTTCTACGCTGGCGGCGTGCGTGACGTGCGTGGCTTCCAGGACAACACGCTGGGTCCGCGCATCTGCATCGACGGCAGCACACCGGACAAGAGCGGCAATTGCAGTGGCGGCTATTACGCACAACCGATCGGTGGCGCGTTCAAGGTACTCGGCACGGCCGAGTTGTACATCCCCATCCCCGGCCTGAAGGATGTCAACACCGCGCGCGTATCGTGGTTTGTGGACGTCGGCAACGCTTACAAGGATTACAAGAACTTCAGTGCGAGTACTTTGCGCGCATCGACCGGTGTATCGCTGCACTGGCAGGCGCCGATCGGCCCGCTGATCATCAGTTTCGCCATGCCATTCCGCACACAGGCCGATGACGGCCATTACGAGGAGCGGATCCAGTTCACTTTCGGCAGCCAGTTCTGATCTGATCCAGGAATCGGGAACCACCGGAAAGCGCGGCCATGCCGCGCTTTCTTTTGCCATGCCGGCGCGCTGCACGCCGCAGCGTCACCCCCTACAATGGCGGGCAGGTTCCGGAGCAAGCATGAGTACGATCAACCATACCGTGGCCGCACTGGCCGAGCGATTCGGGCTGACCTTCAAGGGCGATGGCGCGCGCGTCATCGACGGCGTCGGCACGCTGGCCGGCGCCGGACCCAGCCAACTGAGTTTTCTCTCCAACAGCAAGTACACCACCCAGTTGGCCGCCACCGGCGCCGGCGTGGTGGTGCTGCGCGAGGAAAACCTGCCCGACTGCCCGACCTCGGCACTGATCGCCAGGGACCCATACGTCGCCTACGCACAGATCGCCGCGCTGTTCGAACGACTGCCCGCTGCCCCGCCGGGCATCCATCCCACCGCCGTGGTCGCCGCCAACGCGCGGATCAGCGACAGCGCCAGCATCGGTCCCTGCTGCGTGATCGAGGACGGCGCCGTGATCGGGGACGGTGTGATCCTTGGCCCGCATTGCATCATCGGTGAGCACTGCACCGTCGGCGCGCAATCGCGCCTGGTCGCCCGGGTCACCCTGGTCACCCGGGTCACGCTGGGCCGGCGCGTACTGGTCCATCCCGGCGCGGTGATCGGCTCGGACGGCTTCGGCCTTGCCTTCGACAAGGATCACTGGATCAAGCTGCCGCAGCTCGGCGGCGTGCGCATCGGCGACGATTGCGAGATCGGCGCCAACACCACGATCGATCGCGGCGCGCTGGACGATACCGTGCTCGAGGAAGACGTGCGGCTGGACAACCAGATCCAGATCGCCCACAACGTGCACGTCGGTGCGCATACCGCGATGGCCGGTTGCGCCGCGGTTGCCGGCAGCGCGAAGATCGGCCGCTATTGCATGATCGGCGGCAATGCCGGCGTGCTGGGCCATCTTGAGCTGGCCGACCGGGTTACCATTACCGCCAAGAGCCTGGTCACGCATTCGATCCGCGAGCCGGGCGAATATTCATCCGGTGTGCCGCTGCAGGACAACCGCCAGTGGCGCAAGAACGCGGCACGCTTCAAACATCTGGACGAGTACGCGCGTCGGTTGTCGACGCTGGAGAAGGACAGCAACAATGAGTGAGAAAACCGCAACCATGTCGTTGCCGATCAACGTCGAGCAGATCCAGGAACTGCTGCCGCATCGCTATCCGTTCCTGCTGGTGGATCGCGTGATCGAGATCGTGCCCCATGTCAGCGTGGTCGCGATCAAGAATGCGACCATCAACGAACCGTTCTTCCAGGGCCACTTTCCCGGCCATCCGGTGATGCCCGGCGTGCTGATCGTCGAGGCGATGGCGCAGACCGCCGGGCTGCTGACCCAGATCAGCCGCCGTCTCAATGGCGACAACGGCAGCCCGCTGTTCTATCTGGTCAAGATCGACAATGCGCGCTTCAGCGCGCCGGTGGTTCCCGGTGACCAACTGCGCCTGGAGGTCACCCAGAAGCGCCTGGTGCGTGGCATGGGCCTGTTCGTGGCGCGCACCCTGGTCGACGGCAAGGAAGTGGCCAGCTGCGAACTGATGTGTGCCGCGAGGGCGGAAAAATGATTCATCCCACCGCGCTGATCGATCCTACCGCCGTCATCGGCGCGAACGTCAGCATCGGCGCCTACAGCGTGATCGGTGCCGACGTGGAAATCGGCGACGGCACGGTGATCGGCCCGCATGTGGTGATCGAGGGACCGACCCGGATCGGCCGCGACAATCGCATCACCCAGTTCGCCTCGCTGGGCGGCGCGCCGCAGGACAAGAAATTTGCCGGCGAGCGTACCGAACTCGTCATCGGCGATCGCAACCTGATCCGCGAATTCGCCACCATCAATCGCGGTACCGGCGATGGCGGCAGCGTGACCCGTATCGGCAACGACAACTGGGTGCTCGCCTACGTGCACGTGGCGCATGACTGCCAGATCGGCAACAACGTGGTGTTCTCCAACTACGCGGCACTGGCCGGGCATGTGACGATCGGCGACTGGACGATCCTCTCCGGCTATTCCGGCGTGCACCAGTTCTGCAAGGTCGGTGCGCACGCCTTCATCGGCATGGGCTGCCTGGTCGGCCACGACGTGCCGCCGTTCGTGATGATGGCGAACGAGCAACAGGGTCGCCCACGCGGCATCAACAGCGAGGGCCTGAAGCGCCGTGGTTTCGACGCCACCCGCATCGCGGCGATCAAGCGTGCCTACCGGACCTTGTACATGGCCGGCCTGTCGCTGCCCGAGGCACGCGAAAAACTGGTCGAACAGGCGCAGCAAAGCGACGACGTGCGAGCCATGCTCGAGTTTCTCGATCACAGTGAGCGGTCCCTCGCGCGATAAGCGCATCGCGCTTGTCGCGAAATCAAACGCGCGTTCTTGCCTTGGCTTTCCGCAGGAGGCGACATGCAAAATATTGACGTCCCCGGCACTGCCCCGCTCATCGCCATCCTCGCCGGCGAAGACTCCGGCGACCAGCTCGGCGCCGACCTGATCATCGCGCTGCGGCAGCGTTATTCCCAGGCGCGATTCGTCGGCATCGGCGGTGCGCGCATGCAGGCGCAGGGTTTCGAATCCTGGTACGACATCCGCGAGCTTTCACTGTTCGGCTTCAGCGAGGTGATCAGCCACCTGCCCCGACTGTTGCGCTTGCGCAAGGCACTCGTTGCACGACTGCTGCAGGCGAAGCCTGCCGTGGTGATCGGCATCGATGCGCCGGATTTCAATCTCGGTGTGGAGCAACGGCTGAAACAGGCTGGCCTGCTGACCGTGCATTACGTCAGCCCGTCGGTCTGGGCCTGGCGCGAAAAGCGCGCGGAGAAGATCGGTCGCAGCGCCCACCGCGTACTCTGCCTGTTTCCGATGGAACCGCCGATCTACGCGAAGCACGGCATCGACGCCCGCTTCGTCGGCCACCCGCTCGCCGATCGTTTCGCGCTGGTATCGGACCGCGTCGGCGCACGCGAATTTCTGCAGTTGCCACAGCAGGCGCCTGTGCTGGCTGTGCTGCCCGGCAGCCGGCCGTCCGAAGTGGCGCGACTCGGACAGATTTTCATCGACGCCGCCAACCGGGTCGCCGCTGCGTTGCCGGGGTTGCGCATCGTGATTCCGGCGGCCAATCCGCAGGTACATGCCAGACTCAGGGAGCTGCTGGGCAACGGACCGCACGATGAAGCGGCACCGTTGCTGCTGGACGGCCATGCGCATGAGGCCATGCTGGCTGCCGATGTGGTGCTGCTGGCATCCGGTACCGCCACGCTGGAGGCGATGCTGGCCAAGCGGCCGATGGTCGTCGGTTATCGTGTCGCGCCGCTGAGTTACCGCATCGCCCGCGCCATGAAGATGCTGAAAACCGATGTCTATGCATTGCCCAATATCCTGGCGCGTGCCAGTGGTTACGGCGGCAACCTGCTGGTGCCCGAACTGATGCAGGTCGACTGCACGGCCGGGAACCTGGCCACTGCCACACTCGCGCTGTTCCGCGACAGCGAGCGGCGTGGCGCGATCGTCGCCGTGTTCGAGCAGTTGCACCAGGCATTGCGCGGCGGGCTGGAAGGTCATGCGGGTGATCGCGCGGCGGCGGCCATTGCCGAATTGATCGATGAAAGACATGCCGATAGGTAAGTCTTACGCGAGCACCTGCCCCTCTCCTCAATCCTCTCCCGCAAATGAAACAAGAACAGGGGGAGAGGAGGCAATCGCAAACAACATGCTCACGGCCGGCGTCGACGAGGCCGGTCGCGGCCCGTTGGCCGGCCCCCTGGCGGTAGCCGCCGTGATCCTCGATCCGGATCGCCCGATCGCCGGCCTCAATGATTCCAAGAAACTCAGCGAGGCGAAGCGCGAGGCCTTGTATCCGCAGATCGTCGAGCGAGCGCTGGCGTATTGCATCGTGTTGATCGAGCCGGAAGAGATCGATCGTCTGAACATCTTCCAGGCGACCATGGCCGGCATGAGCCGCGCGGTAGCCGGCCTCACCCCTGCAGCGCTAGAAGCACTGATCGACGGCAACAAGCTGCCCAAGGATCTGTCCTGCCGCGGCCGCGCAATTGTCGGTGGCGATGCGCTGGAACCGGCGATCAGCGCCGCCTCGATCCTGGCCAAGGTCAGTCGGGATCGACTGATGGTGGCGCTCGATGCCGTTCATCCCGGTTACGGCTTTGCCATCCACAAAGGCTATCCGACGCCGGCGCACCTGGCCGCATTGCAACAACTCGGGCCGTGCGTGCAACATCGCCGCAGCTTTGCGCCAGTGCGCGTGCTGCTGGATCAGGCGAGATTGTTCTGATCGGTCCCACCAGGAATCCTGCCGCATGCAAACGGCGTGATCGCGCCGCGAATGAGATTGATCGGCATAGCCCATCAGTCTATGCAACTTTTTCCCATGCTCGCGCATCATTCTCTACAGGTATCCCCACCCGCACGGACGCGCCAGCACCACCGGCCTGTCCACGCAAGACACGCCGGGCAGCTGTCATCAGCGCCCCCACTGGCGCACTCATCGACCGCAGGAGCCGTGCCATGATGTTTCCGAACACTCTCTCATCCAAGTCACCGATGCCGGCAGCCATGCCCATCGCGGCAGCCACCGTGGCGCCAGACGAAGTCGGCGACGACAACCTGATCCACGCCGACTACAACCTTCAGCCGCTGCTGGTGAAAAGCCTCGACCACTACATTGCCCCTGCCGACGAAAACGAACGCGAACGCTTTCATATCCGCTGACCTCGACCGATATCCTCGGCACGGCTTTCGCCGCCCCGCCCCTGTTGCTACGCTGGCCATACCAACCAGGGGATGGATGATATGCGCAAGATCGTGGCCGCACTGATCGGACTGCTGCTCTGCCTTGCTGCGAGCGCTGCAGTGAACCCCGGCGATACGCCACCGGATACTCTCGGCTCGACCCAGGACGGGCAGGCCATAAGCGTCTCCTCCCTGCATGGCAAAGTGGTGGTCATCAGCTTCTGGGCCACATGGTGCGGCTACTGCATGAAAGAGATGCCGGTGCTGGCCAACTTGCAGAAGCTGGCCAGCGAACGCGGCCTGCCGTTGCAGGTGGTCACGGTCAACGACAAGGAAGATCGACGCACCTTCGTCAACACCGTTCACGTGCTCCGGCCGCGCCTGCCCGGACTGCTGATGACCTGGGATCGCGACGGCACCATCGGCAAGCCCTACGGCAGCGACAAAGGCATCCCGGTGATGGTGATGCTGCATCGGGACGGCACCGTCGCGCACGTTCATGTCGGCTACGGCGAGGACATGCTGGACAGCCTGGTGGCCGAGATCAATGCCCTGCTCAGCGAGCAGCCACTGCCTTCGGCCGCAGTCGCAGCAAACTGATTGTTCGCGCCCGGTGAGGCGCCACCACGCTTCGCGCAAACCCGCAGGAAGTCAATCTTGCCGCTAGGCGGAGCCCCGGGTAGCCTGCATGGATTCACCGCGCAAATCTGCATGACCGTCCGCTATACCCACCTCCACCTGCACAGCGAATATTCGCTGGTCGACTCGACTATCCGCATCAAGGCGCTGGTCGCTGCGTGCGTGCGCGATGGCATCCCGGCGGTGGCGCTGACCGACGAATGCAACATGTTCGCACTGGTGAAGTTCTACAAGGCCTGCAACGCGGCCGGCATCAAGCCAATTGGCGGTTGCGATCTGTGGATCAGTGCACCGGACGACCCGCGTCCGTGGCGACTCACCCTGCTGTGCCAGAACCGCGCGGGTTATCTCAACCTGTCGCGACTGGTCTCGCGCGCATGGCAGGAAGGCCAGCACGGTGGTCGCGCACTGGTCGAGTCCGGTTGGCTGAATCCGGACGCCAGCAACGGGTTGATCGCCCTGCTGGGCCGCGACAGCGAGGTCGGCCGCATCGCGGTGAACCAGGGCATCGAGGCGGCGCTGATGAAGCTGCGCCCGATGACCCGACTGTTCCCCGAGCGGCTGTATCTGGAGCTGACCCGCTGCGGCCGCGACGGCGAGGAGAACTGGAACGCCATGGCGCTGACACTGGCCGCCGAACTCGGCCTGCCGGTGCTGGTCAGCAACGACGTGCGCTTCCTGAAGCAGGATGACTTCGCCGCGCACGAGGCGCGCGTGTGCATCAACCAGGGTCGCGTGCTGGCCGATCCGAAACGTCCGCGCGACTACAGCGATCAGCAGTACCTGAAGACGCCCGAGGAGATGGCCGCGCTGTTCGCCGACCTTCCCGAAGCACTGGAAAACACGGTCGAGCTGGCCAGGCGCTGCACCCTGGAGCTGGAGTTCGGCAAGTACTATCTGCCCGACTTCCCGGTGCCCGCCGGTTACGATCTCGACAGTCACATTCGCGAACTGTCACGGCAGGGCCTGAAGGAGCGCCTCGCGCTGGCGCCGCTGGCCGCCGGCCAAACGCTGGCCGACTACGAGGCGCGGCTGGAACGCGAGCTGGACGTCATCATCAAGATGGGCTTCCCCGGCTACTTCCTGATCGTTTCGGACTTCATCCGCTGGGGCAAGGACAACGGCATTCCGGTCGGGCCGGGTCGCGGTTCCGGCGCCGGCTCGCTGGTCGCCTGGGCGCTGAAGATCACCGATCTGGATCCGCTGCAGTTCAACCTGCTGTTCGAGCGCTTCCTCAATCCCGAACGCGTGTCGATGCCCGACTTCGACATCGACTTCTGCATGGATCGCCGCGACGAAGTGATCGACTACGTGTCGCGCAAGTACGGCCGCGATCGCGTCAGCCAGATCATCACCTACGGCTCGATGGCGGCCAAGGCGGTGCTGCGCGACTCCGGCCGCGTGCTGAGCATGCCGTACGGCCAGGTCGACCGGCTGGCCAAGATGGTGCCGCCGCGTCCGCTCGATCTCACCTTGTCGGATGCGCTAGGCCGCTCGGAGAAGTCGAAGAAGGAAACCGACCGCGTCGTCAAGGAATTCTGCGAAGCCTACGAGCAGGACGAAGACGCCCACGCGCTGATCGACCTCGCACTCAAGCTGGAAAACCTCACCCGCAACGCAGGCAAGCACGCCGGCGGCGTGGTGATCGCGCCGACGCCGTTGACCGACTTCGCGCCGCTGTACTGCGAAGCGGGCGGCGGCGGCGTGGTGACCCAGTACGACAAGGACGACGTGGAAGCAGTCGGCCTGGTCAAGTTCGACTTCCTCGGCCTGCGCACGCTGACCATCATCGACTGGGCGGTAAAGGCGATCAACGTGCGCCGCGCGAAAATCGGCGAAGCGCCGCTGGATATTTCGCAGCTGCCGCTGGACGACCCGAAGCCATACGAGCTGCTGAAGAAGGCGCAGACCGTCGCGGTGTTCCAGCTCGAATCCTCCGGCATGCAGCGCATGTTGAAGGACGCCAGGCCCGACCGCTTCGAGGACATCATCGCGCTGGTGGCGCTGTACCGTCCCGGCCCGATGGATCTGATCCCCAGCTTCATCGCGCGCAAGCATGGTCGGGAGGAAGTGGAATATCCCGATCCGCGCGTCGAGCCGATCCTGCAAGAGACCTACGGCATCATGGTCTACCAGGAGCAGGTGATGCAGATGGCGCAGATCGTCGGCGGCTACTCGCTCGGCGGCGCCGATCTGCTGCGCCGTGCGATGGGCAAGAAAGACGTCGAGAAGATGGCCAAGGAGCGCGCCAAGTTCCGCGAGGGCGCCGCGAAGGACGGCCTGGCCGGCGACAAGGCCGACACCATCTTCGACCTGATGGAAAAATTCGCCGGCTACGGCTTCAACAAGTCGCACGCCGCCGCCTATGCGCTGGTGTCGTACCAGACCGCCTGGCTGAAGGCGCACTACCCGGCCGAGTTCATGGCCGCGACGATTTCGTCGGACATGGACAACACCGACAAGGCGGTGACCTTCCTCGACGAATCACGCGCGCTGGGCATCACCGTGCAGCCGCCGGACGTCAACGCGTCCGAGTACATGTTCGTTGCGGTCGAGCCGAAAGTGATCCAGTACGGGCTCGGCGCGATCAAGGGCGTCGGCCAGGGCGCCTGCGAGGCGATCGTCGCCGAGCGTGCACACGGCGCGTATACCGATCTGGCCAACTTCTGCCGCCGGGTCGATCCGACAAAGCTCAACCGTCGCGTGCTCGAAGCGCTGATCCTGTCCGGCGCGCTGGATGCGCTGGCGCCGAACCGCGCCAGCCTGATGCTGCAGCTGCCCGATGCGATCAAGGCTGCCGAACAGCATCTGCGCGACAAGCAGTCCGGCCAGAACGACATGTTCGGTGCGGCGATGGGCGCCCTGACACCAGTGGTGCACATCAACCTGCCGACCGTGCCGGAATGGCCGCTGGAGCAGAAGCTGCAGGGCGAGCGCGACACGCTCGGGCATTACCTGTCCGGCCATCCGACCGACCCGTGGAAGGACGAGCTGGCCCAGCTGTCCACCTGCCCGCTCGGCGAGATCGCCGACCGCTACCAGCCGCCGAAGCCGCGCAAGAACGACGACGGCGACAACAACCGCTTCCGCCGCGGGCCGGACACGCCGTGGACCGTCGCCGGCATGGTCACCGCCGTGCGCAAGCGCGGCGACAGCGATGCCTTCGTGCGGCTGGAAGACGGCAGCGGCATCATCGAAGTGAGCTTCTTCGGCGAGCTGTACCAGCAGGTCGCGCCACTGCTCACCCGCGACCAGATGCTGATCGTCGACGGCGGCCTGCGCATCGACGACTTCTCCGGCGGCGGCTTCCAGCTGCGCGCGCGCAGCGCCATTTCGCTGGCCGACGCCTGCCGCAAGCATGCGCGACTGTTGCAGCTGAAATTGAACGGCGTCGGCCCCGACTTCATCGCACAACTGCAACATGCGCTGGCCGGCTACCGCGGTGGCCGCGCCAGCGTGATGCTGCACGGCTACCGCAACCGCAACGCCCAGGCCGACATCGAACTGGGCGAAGCGTGGCGCGTGGACGCCATCCCCGACCTGCTGCGCGCCGTGCGCGCGTTGCCCGGTGTGCAGGCAACCCGGCTGCGCATCGTCAAACAGCAGGACTGACCTGACATATATTCCCTCCCTGCTTGCAGGGGAGGGTTGGGGTGGGGTCGCTCTTGATCTTCAAGTCAAAAGCTTTACCCCCTCCCAACCTCCCCCTGCACGCAGGGGGGAGGAGCTAATGAACACTCACTTCCTGCCACGCTCCAGCATCGCCTTCAGATCCGCGAACGGGTTGCCGGTAGCCGGCGGCGCAGCCTCGACTTCCATCACGCCACCGCGGACATGGTCGATATGCCGCGAGTGCTCGTTGTCGTGGCAATACACGCACAACAACTCCCAGTTGCTGCCATCGGGCGGATTGAAATCGTGGTCATGATTGCGATGGTGCACGGTCAGCTCCTGCAGGTTCGCGCGGGTGAACTCGCGCGCGCAGCGGCCGCAGATCCACGGATACATTTTCAGCGCGCGCTCGCGGTAGCCCAGTTCGCGCTGCTCGGCGTTGCGCCGTGCCTCGGCCACGATGCGGTCGAGCTTGGCGTTGTCGATGGGCGGTTTGATCGGCATGGTCGGACCCGGTTCTTACAGTGCTGGATGGGGCGGACGATAGCGCAATCGGGCATCCCGTGGCGGCCATCTGTCGAACCCGTCACAGCCATACGGCGGCGTTCTCGCGTTTTCCTGCGGGACGGTATACTGAGCTGCTTCCGTGCCATGAAATGCAACGAATGAACCCCAACTTCCTCGATTTCGAACAACCGATCGCCGAACTGGACGCGAAGATCGAAGAGCTTCGCCACGCCAGCAGCGGCCAGGCGTTCAACATCGACGAGGAAGTCGGCCGTCTGCGCGAGAAGCTGAAGCTCAAGACCAACGAGATCTTCCGCAACCTCAACTCCTGGCAGACCACCCAGCTGTCACGTCATCCGGCGCGGCCGTACACGCTCGACTACATCGGCGTGATCTGCGAGGAATTCCACGAGCTGGCCGGCGACCGCATGTATGCCGAAGACGCGGCTATCGTCGGTGGCCTCGGCCGCATCAGCGGCCGGCCGGTGGTGATCATCGGCCACCAGAAGGGCCGCAACACCAAGGACAAGGTGCGCCGCAACTTCGGCATGCCGCGTCCCGAGGGTTACCGCAAGGCGCTGCGGCTGATGAAAATGGCCGAGCGCTTCGGCCTGCCGCTGCTGACCCTGATCGACACCCCCGGAGCCTATCCCGGCGTCGGTGCCGAGGAACGCGGGCAGAGCGAGGCGATCGCCCGCAACCTCATGGAAATGGCCGAGCTGAAGGTACCGATCGTATGTACCGTGATCGGCGAAGGTGGCTCCGGAGGAGCACTGGCGATCGGCGTCGGCGATCGCACGCTGATGCTGCAGTACTCGACCTATTCGGTGATCTCGCCAGAAGGCTGCGCCTCGATCCTGTGGAAGAGCCCGGACAAGGTGAAGGATGCGGCCGAAGCCCTCGGCATGACCGCGCCTCGCCTGCTCGAGCTGGGCCTGATCGACAAGCTGGTGCGCGAGCCGCTCGGCGGCGCCCATCGCAACCCGCGCTCGATGGCGGTGCGCCTGAAAGCGGTGCTGTTGAAGCAGCTCGACGAACTCGAAGCGATGCCGCTGCCCGACCTGCTCGAACAGCGCTACAAGCGCCTGCGCAGCTACGGCGCGTATCAGGAATAGCCACCGGCACGACCCGCGCGGCGACAGCTGCGTACTTGGCGTTACCATCGGCGTTACCTTCTGCTGCCGGAATCCGCCATGGCCCACGACACCACCAAGCTCGCCGTACTGATCGATGCCGACAACGCGCGGCCGGCGATCGTCGAAGGTCTGCTGGCGGAGATCGCCAAGTACGGCACCGCGCACGTGAAGCGCATCTACGGCGACTGGACCAAGCCCGACCTCAACGGCTGGAAGGAAGTGCTGCTGCGCCATTCGATCCAGCCGATCCAGCAGTTCCGCTACACCGTCGGCAAGAACGCCACCGACTCGGCGATGATCATCGATGCGATGGACCTGCTCTACGCCGAACGCTTCGACGGTTTCTGCATCGTCTCCAGCGACAGCGACTTCACCCGGCTCGCTTCGCGCATCCGCGAATCCGGCCGCATCGTCTACGGCTTCGGCGAGAAGAAAACGCCCGAGCCGTTCCGCACCGCCTGCGACAAGTTCATCTATACCGAAGTGCTCGCCGGCACCACCGCCACCGAGACCGAGACGGCGCCTAAGCAGCGCTCGGCCAAGGAACTGCGCGGTGACACGCACCTGATGAACCTGCTGCGCGGTGCGATCGAGGCCGCCTCGGACGACACCGGCTGGGCCGGGCTGGGCGCGATCGGCAGCATCGTCAACAAGCAGTCGCCCGACTTCGACTCGCGCAACTACGGCTACGCCAAGCTCAGCGGACTGATCCGCGGCATCGGCCTGTTCGATACCGAGGAACGCCAGATCGGCAACGGCAAGCATCTCTACGTGCGGCCCCGCACTGCCAAGAAGTGAGCAATCCGCTGCACCAGCATTTGGGCGACGCACTGGCGACCACGCCATCTGGGCCGCTGTGCGTAGCCTTCAGCGGCGGCCCGGATTCCAGCGCCCTGCTGCACGCGCTGGCGCAACTGCCCGAGGCGCGCGCGCGCGGCCTGCGGGCGTTGCATGTCGACCATGGCCTGCACGCCGACAGCGCCGCATGGGCCGAACACTGCGAACGCTTCTGCGCCACACTGGCGCTGCCGTGCGAGGTGCTGCGCGTGCAGGTCGACAGCAGCAAGGGTGAAGGACTGGAAGCGGCCGCGCGGCGTGCGCGCTACGACGCACTCGCCACGCAACTGCACGACAACGAATACCTGCTACTCGGCCATCACCGTGACGATCAGGCCGAAACCGTGTTGCTGAAACTGCTGCGCGGCGCCGGGCCGGAAGGACTGGGCGGCATGCGTGCGCTGCGCCCATTCGGTCGCGGCCAGCTGTGGCGGCCTTTGCTGGCGCTGTCGCGGCGGCAGTTGCGCGATTACGTCGAAGCGCATCAGCTGGATTGCATCGATGACCCTTCCAACCGCGACACCCGGCTGGCACGCAATCAGCTGCGCCGTGAAATCCTGCCGCGGCTGTTGCAGCACTGGCCGCAGGCAGTGGATTCGATCGTGCACAGCGCTGCGCTCAGCCGTGCCGCCGCCGATGCGCTGCAAGTGCAATGGCTGGCCGCGTCCGAGACGCTGCACGATCCGTCCACCGGCAGTCTGCACGCCGCTGGCTGGCTGGCGCTCAACCCTGCACTACGCGAGCCGCTGCTCGACCACTGGCTGCATGGCCGCGGCCTGCCCGCACCGACCACCGCGCAGCGGCAGCAGATCGAACGCCAGTGCGGCGCGCGCGCCGGCCAGTTGCCGTGCATCCGCTGGGCCGGTGCCGAACTGCATATCTGGAAGGGCCGGCTGTGGGCACTGCCGCCCGAGGTGGTCGTCGACATCGACTGGACATCGTCGTGGTACGGCGAACCGCTGGCGTTACCCGGCGGCGGCCAGTTGTCGCTGAGCGATCCCGGCGCTCGTCTCGCCACACCACTGAGCGTGCGCCTGCGCCGCGGCGGCGAACGCATCAAGCCAGCCGGTGATTCGCACACCCGCGAGCTGCGCGACCTGTTCCAGCAGGGGCTGGTGCCGCCGTGGCAGCGCGCGGCCTGTCCGCTGCTGTATGCCGGCGACGAACTGGTCGCGGTGGCCGATCGCTGGGTCAGCGCGCGCGGCGCGGCGATTTTCCAGCAGGCCGGTGCGCGGCCACAGTGGTGGTCGGCGCGCTGATCCCGGTCACGCAGGCAGCTTTCCAGGCCTCACGCAGATTGATTCCGGACGGCCGCTGCGTTAGCGTTGCGGGCCATGGCCAAGACCGCACCCGCATCAGCGAAAACCCCGCCCGCCGTCGACTTCGAGCATTCCCTGGATGAGCTGGAGCAGCTGGTCGCGAAGATGGAGGGCGGCGAGCTGAGCCTAGACGAATCGCTGGCCTCGTTCGAGCGCGGTATCGGTCTGTTCCGTCATTGCCAGCAGTCGCTGCAACAGGCCGAACTGCGCGTGCGTTTGCTGCTTGATCCCGATGCCCCTGAAAGCGCCGAACCGTTTGAACCCGAACTCTGAGCTTGGCCCCGCCCTGCAAGCGCTGATCGTCCGTGCCGAACAGGCACTGAGCCACAGCCTGCCACCGGCCGAACAATCCCCTGCCGACCTCCATCGCGCGATGCGCTACGCCGTGCTTGGCGGCGGCAAACGGCTGCGCCCGCTGCTAGTCTACGCCGCTGCACATGCGCTCGACGAAGATGGCGCGCAGCTCGATGCCGCAGCCTGCGCGGTGGAGCTGATCCACGCTTACTCGCTGGTGCATGACGACCTGCCGGCGATGGACGACGACGCGCTGCGTCGCGGCCGCCCGACCTGCCACATCGTGTTCGGCGAGGCGATGGCGATCCTCGCCGGTGACGCGCTGCAGGCATTGGCCTTCGAGCTGCTGGCCGATGACCCCCGGATCGACGCGAACACAGGCATGGCGATGCTGCGTGCACTCGGCCGTGCCTGCGGCGCCGAAGGCATGGCCGGCGGCCAGGCACTCGACCTCGCGGCGATCGGCCACCCACTGACACTCGCCGAACTGGAACACATGCACGCCTGCAAGACCGGCGCGCTGATCCGTGCCTCGGTGCAACTCGGCGCACTGATCGCCGGCGCCGATGCCGACACGCTGGACGCGCTCGATCGCTACGCCCATGCCGTCGGTCTGGCGTTCCAGGTGCGCGACGATATCCTCGACGTGGAAGGCGAATCGGCGGTGATCGGCAAGACCGCCGGCAAGGACGCCGCCGCCGACAAACCCACCTTCCCCTCGATCATCGGCCTCGATGCTTCGCGCGCCCGGCTGGCGGCACTGACCGACGAGGCGCTTGCCGCGATCGCGCCTCTGGGCGAACGCGGCAAGCTGCTGCGCGAGCTGGCGAACTACGCCGCCCATCGCAAATATTGATTCAGGCTGATTGAATTTGACGCAATGAAAAGGGCGGCTCGCGCCGCCCTCGTTTCATGTCGCCAAGCGCAAGGCTCAGTTGACTAGCCGCAGCGCGAACGGATAGCGATACGTGGTTCCCTCGTTGGCCTTGATCGTGGCGATGATCACGAACACCAGCCAGAGGATCACCAGCACCGGCAACAACAGCATTCCGATCAGGACGAAGAACAGTATCCAGCACACGATGGCCGCAATGGCCACGGTAATGTTGAAATTCAACGCCTCCTTGCCCTGGTCATTGACGAACGGCATGGTGTCTTTCTTGATCAGCCAGATCACCAGCGGACCGATGATGCTGCCGAAGGGAATCACCAAACCGGCCAGTGCCGACAGATGGGCAAACATCGCCCACTGACGCTCTTCGGCGGATGGACCCCCGGTTACCGGTTCGCTTGGCGGAGACGGAGTGACGGACTCGGGTGGAACGCTCATGCGTATCTCCTTGAAGTCGGAATTTGCGTCGACAGCTCACCGACCCAGCGCCGGTTGCGTGGATGCTAGCAAGCCTTGGACTGCTTTGCCGAGTGAACTTGCGGCACAGGCCACCAGTTGCAACGATTTGACGCGCATCGTTTGAATGATCGTGCCCGTTCTTGGCTCCTCCCCCTGCGCGCAGGGGGAGGCTGGGAGGGGGTGGCCCGGGCTGGCGAAGAAGCAACGATCAAGAGCAACCCCTCCCCAGCCCTCCCCTGCATGCAGTAGAGGGAGCAGAACCTACTCGCCGGCTACCGTCATCCGCTCCAGCAGAATCGAGCCGCTGAGGATGTGCGAACGTGAGTCGACATCGGTACCCACGGCGACGATGCCGGCAAACATCTCGCGCAGATTCGCCGCGATGGTGATTCCTTCCACCGGGTACGCGATCTGCCCGTTCTCGACCCAGAAGCCGGATGCACCGCGCGAATAATCGCCGGTGACGGTGGACACGCCCTGCCCCATCAGCTCGGTCACCAGCAGGCCGGTACCCATGCGCCGCAGCAGGCCAGCGAAGTCGTCCCGCGCGTGATCCGCACTGCCCGGCTCGACGATCAGGTTGTGGATGCCGCCGGCATTGCCGGTCGACTCCAGCCCCAGCTTGCGTGCCGAATAACTGCCCAGCACATAACGCGCCAACACACCGCTTTCGATCAACGCACTGTCGCGGGTCGCCACACCCTCGGCATCGAAGCTGCTGGAACCCTGCCCGCGCAGCAACTGCGGCCGCTCGTTGATATTGAGCCACGACGGCATCACCGACTTGCCGACGTGATCGAGCAGGAAGCTGGCCTGACGATACAGCGCGCCACCGCTGACCGCACCGAGCAAATGGCCGATCAGCCCGCGTGCCAGTTCCGGCACGAACAGCACCGGGCACTCTCGCGTCGACAGGCTGCGCGCGCCCATCCGCGCCAGCGTGCGCTCGGCGGCCTTGTCGCCGAGTGCCTTCGCACTCATGAAATCACCGGCCGCGCGCACGCTGTCGTACCAGTAATCGCGCTGCATGCCGTCCTCGTCGCCGGCGATCAGCGCCAGCGACAGCGAATGCCGCGTGCCGCGCTCGCGTCCGACGAAACCGTGCGAGTTCGCATACACCGACATGCCCTGGCCGGCCTGCACGCTGGCGCCGTCGGAATTGCTGATGCCTGCATGCGCACGGCCGGCATCCTCGATCTCGATACCCAGCTCGATCGCGCGCGTGGTGTCGATGTCCCACGGATGCCACAGGTCCAGATCGGGAAACGAGGTGGCCATGCGCGATGCATCGGCCAGGCCGGCCGCCGGATCGGCCTCGGTGAAGCGCGCGATCGCGCAGGCCTGGTCCAGCGTCGCCTGGATCGAATCCGGATGCAGGTCGGCGGTGCTGGCCGAACCCTTGCGCTGGCCGAAGTACACGGTGAGCCCGAAGCCGCGGTCGCGTGTGTGCTCGACCGTCTCCACCTCGCCCAGCCGCACATTGACGCTCAGCCCCGTGTCGATGCTGGCGGCCACCTCGGCCTGGCTGGCACCCGCGGCGCGGGCGCGGCGGATCACGTCCTCGGCCAGCTCGGCCAGCCGGTCAAGTTCTTGCAGGCTGCGGTCCTGGCTGATGGCAACTTCGCTCACGTTGGGCTTTCCTGGGGGTTAGACGGGTAGAATAAGCGGTTCGCGACCGCTGGACCTCCGAAATGGGGTCACGGCGCCGAAATGAAAAGAGCTGCGGAGAACGCCATGCAACCCACCGCCGGCATCTATCGTCACTACAAGGGTCAGCGCTACCGCGTGCTGGGCACCGCGCATCACAGCGAAACGCTGGAGCCGCTGGTGGTCTATCAGGCGCTCTACGGCGAACATGGGCTGTGGGTGCGTCCGGCCGCGATGTTCTGCGAAACCATCGAACTGGATGGCGAACCGATCGCCCGCTTCGCACTGGAGCAAGCCGAAGCAGCCAGCGACGACACGCACAACTGATCCATGCACCACAACTGGAATTGAAACCCGTGAGCCCGAGCCGCAGCCGCAACCAGCATGAACTCGACGAAGAGGATTACGGCCCCAGCCGCACCCAGCAGCGCCGCGAGGCGCTCGCCGTGCTGGTCCTGGCGCAGCAACTGGTCGACCTGCAACCTAGCCGACTGGCCAAGCTCGCGCTGCCGGACGACGTGCGCCACGAGATCGACGTCACCCGCCGCACGCCTTCCCACGGTGCGAAGAAACGCCAGCTCGCCTTCCTCGCCAAGGTCATGCGTCGCTACGGTGAAGACGACTTCGCCGCCGTACGCGCCGAACTCGGCGAGAACCGCGAGAAGCAGCGCCAGGAAAACGCCGCGATGCATCGCCTCGAAGCGATGCGCGATCGTTTGATCGCCGAGGACGAAGGCGCGCTGTCCGAATTGATCGCCGAGCATCCGCAGGTCGATCGGCAGCATCTGCGGTCGCTGGTGCGGCAGGCGCGCATCGAGAAGGAAGTCCCGAACAAGCCGCCGCGGGCGTATCGGGAGATTTTTCAGTTGTTGAAGGATCTGGCGCAGAAAGGTGATTCGGCCGAGAGCTGAGCAATTCGCGACACCCTGCGCGGCGCGGCGAAGGCCCGCAGCCCCTTCCGGAGCCGTCATTCCGGCGAAGGCCGGAATCGCATCTGCTCTTCTACGCTAGAGCGAAGAGCTTTCGCCCTCCTTCGGAGGCCGAGTTACTTTCTCTCCGCGTGGCCAACGGCGTGCGTCAAGATAGTCATCGCTCCGATCATCATAGGATCTGGAGTATCTGCTTCCGTCGCCGTTGCCAGCCCTTGCAGGCTCGATGACGGCTGTGCAAGCTGCGACAGGCAGAGGCCGCCGCCCAGAGTGGACATTCGGCATAGGCACGCAATCAAATGGAAATGACTACCCGCATGACGAGAGGCGTCGAAATCATGCGGTATCGCTACAGCATCAGTTGAAAATGTATCTGGAGAACGGTCGCATTTGCCCTTGCCGCGGTCGTACCCGGATGAACCACGTACTGGATATCGGGCTGCACCGCCAACCATGAATTCACTTGCGCAAGATATGTGACCTCAATGGCAGTTTCAGCGCGTGTCACTGGGACCATCATTGCGACTTGAGAGTTCAGGTAGCGCGATCCGTTCCGCGCAGAGTTGATGGCAATACCAAACTCATCGTCCGGTCTGTTCGAAAATAATCCAGAGGTGACAAGGCCGGCGGCCATGTACGAGCCGATCCGATTGACGCGTCCATCGCCGATGCCGTATTGCAGGAAGCCGGATACCCGCGACCCGGGATTCGCGGCTGCCCTGAACAGCGTTCGGTCCACCAGCACATAAGCGCCATTGCTACCTTCGTGCTGAACGGGAGTCCCGTTGGTGCCAGCGAGATTGAGATCGCGAAAAGTGCCAGTGTAGTGCCAGGCTCCCAGTGCGATCTTGTCTTCGTAGGCCGGAAAGTTCGCGCCTCGACCCACTCGATATTTGGCGATGCCACGCGCATCCGCTGACTCTGAGCGGGTCAGGAAAGCGATTTCGGATACAAGCAGCAGCCCCTTATCTTGTCCAGGAAATCGTGTCTCGCCATCGGTTCGATCGACCGGTGCGCCGTCCATGATCGCCGTGCGGATCAGAATGCTCGGCGTAGGCTTGTATGTGACCCTGGCTCCGATGGAGGTATCGGGAAAGATGGACGGGCCACCGATGCCGCTCTGCGAAAACTCGGGCCCGGTGCCGAAAGAACTGTTCAAAAAGACGCCACTGGACGCGAGGCGATAGAACTCCGAACCGAGATCGTATCGACCGGCCAGAAACGACCATCGTCCGTTTGGTGAACTGTATTGACCCCACGCTTCATACAGTCGTAACGCCGACTTCGCTGAGTGGCTATTTGCGCCCTGAAGGTCCCCAATGAAGTTACTTGGCTGCCCCCCGTGTATCGACAGTACCTGGAAAAAGCTTGTCCAACCGGGCGCTCGGAACAGTTGCTTGCCATCCAGAACAAGCTGCAACCGAAGATTGCCGACGTATGCGGTACCCGTCCGTGTGCCTCCTGCAGTATCTGAAGCAACGCTTCCATCGTAGAGCTAAGGTGGGAGTTACGCCTTCTCGAATGAGATCGGCCTTTTGCTCGTTGAAACCATTGGACCATGCATGACTGCAGAAGAAGGCTGCACCAGCGGCGACGCTACGCAATGCCGCCTTGAGGCACTGTTCAAGGCCTGACCGGCCATGATCGAGCCGGACCGGACTTGGCGAGCCGATGCCACACGACAACGAGGATCCCATGGAATGATGTTTTCAGCGGAGGGTCGAGTCGACCAGCCTGAAACCGTCAAGGCTGCATGCAAGCAAGCATATCAGGGGACGTCTCATCTCTGGTGGCAGGGTCGACTCCCCACTACATTTTCACGAACGTCCACTCTCGCTGCATGAACGCCGCCAGCTTTTCATGAACCCCCAGGGCGGCTACATGGACGTCCAGTGAATTTTCATGGACGTCCATTCCCGCTCCATCAACACCCGGCTACTTTTCATCGACAGCAGGTCGTGCTCAGATCGCCAGCCACACATAGAAGTAGAGCGTATTGTTGGCGCTGGCACTGCGCCCCGCCCCATCAATGTTGCGCACCAACCCACTGAAACGCGTGAAGTATGTGTACTGCAAGCCAAGACGCACATTGGCCCATGGCTGGCGCCACGAAGTGGACTGGCCGAACGGGTTGTAATTGAGCTCGATGGATTCGCCGCGGGTATCGGGCGAGCCGTTGTTGCCGTACAGCGTGACGTCGTTGCTGCCGTTGTCGGCAAACGATGCCAGGGTCACGCCATAGGTCTGGCGATACCAGTAGCTGCCCTTGAGGTTGAACGACTGCAAGGTGTTGTGCAGGTGGTCGGCACCACTGTCGGCGTAGGTGGCGTCGAGGCGCTGCTGCTCATGCACGTACAGCGCATCGACGGTGAAGCTGTGGTCGCCACTGACATACTGGTAGCTGGAATCCAGCCCGACATCGCGGAAGCGGTCCGATGGCCCGGCCACGGCGACCGCGTCGCCCGCGAGATTGGTGCCGGCCAGTCCTCGGTGCATGTTCAGCACGAAAGCACCGACGTTGAGATCACCCTTCGGCATGCTCCACGTGTAAGCCACACGCGCATACGGCGCGATGCCGCTCAGGCGGCCGTCGTATCCGGCATTGACGTGACGCAGGAACGCCGGTGACAGCGAGCGATAGCCGCCGACCTCCAGATACCAGGCGCCATCCAGTTGCACATAGGCACTGGCGCCGATGGCCTGACCACCGATGCCGCCAAACAGCATCGGCTGAGCGGGTGCGCCGGGCGCCAGGTCAGCCGACATGTAGGGGTACATCCACGCCGGCGCGGTATTGAACACGTCGCTGACAGTGGGGTTGTTGTTGAGTGAGATACCCCAGATGCCGCTGTGGCTGCCACGGCTGAACATGCGCGCGTAGCGCAGGTCCACATTGTCCCAGCCAAGCAGCCCGCCATTCTCGGAATAGGTCGCCTGGGCAAATACGCCCAGGTGTTCGCTCAGCCGCCCGGCCAGGAACACGGAGGCCTGCTGCAGCTCGGTGTTGTTGTTTGTGCTGAAGCCCTTGGCAGGAACATCGGTCTGGGCTTTCTGCGTATGCGTGAACGACTCCACCAGCATCGCCGACAGCGGCAGCTCCTTGGTGTCGCCGACCTTCATGGTGTAGCCCATCAATTTGAACTGTCGCCCGAACGTGGTGAGTTCGGGGCCGAAGGCTCCCACGTGACAGGCCACGCAGGCGAGCTGGGTTTGCCGTGCGTACGAGGGTAGCGCCAGTGCCAGCGTGGGCATGATTGCCAGCCACGCCAACAGCACCAGCACCATCCAGCGCCTGGGATGGCGGACGAAGGCGAAACGACCCGTAGCGGGGGCTTTGCAATAGGCATTCATGCGCATGCATCCAGTGACCATGAGGAAGGATGTGGCCAGCCTGAAGCAATCGGTGAGCTGCATATTGATTTCGATCAAGCAGCCAAGCGCATGGCGCGACGTCACTTGCCCCTGCGAACCGCTGCGATACGAGCACCCCAAGCTCGTTGAAGGGCTCGGGACGAACGGATTTCCCCTGCTGAAGTTACGACGCGGTGCCACCCACTGTCATCGAGTCGATCTTCAGCGTCGGCTGACCCACGCCGACCGGCACGCTCTGCCCATCCTTGCCGCATACGCCCACACCTTCATCCAGCGCCAGATCGTTGCCGATCATCGACACGCGGTTGAGCACGTCGGGACCCGAGCCAATCAAGGTGGCTCCCTTCACCGGTCGCGTGATCTTGCCGTCCTCGATCAGATACGCCTCGCTGGCGGAGAAGGTGAACTTGCCATTGGTGATGTCGACCTGGCCGCCACCGAAGTTCGGTGCGTACAGGCCCTTCTTCACCGAGCGGATGATCTCGCCCGGATCGTGCGAACCGGCCAGCATGTAGGTGTTGGTCATGCGCGGCATCGGCAGGCTGGTGAACGATTCGCGGCGGCCGTTGCCGGTGGGCGCCATGCCCATCAGGCGCGCGTTGAGCTTGTCCTGCATATAGCCTTTCAGAATGCCATCCTCGATCAGGGTGGTGCATTCGGTCGGGGTGCCTTCGTCGTCGATGCTGAGCGAACCGCGACGGCCCGACAGGGTGCCGTCGTCGACGATGGTGACGCCCTTTGCCGCCACGCGCTGGCCGATGCGGCCGGAGAACGCGGAGCTGCCCTTGCGGTTGAAGTCGCCTTCGAGGCCGTGGCCGATCGCCTCGTGCAGCAGCACGCCGGGCCAGCCGGGGCCGAGCACCACGGTCATGTTGCCGGCCGGTGCGTCGACCGCATCCAGATTCACCAAGGCCTGACGAACAGCTTCGTCGGCGAAAGCGAGCGCGCGGCCGTTTTCCATCAGTTCGCGATAGCCGTAACGGCCACCGCCACCGGAGTTGCCCTGCTCGCGCCGGCCGTTCTGTTCGGCGATCACCTGCACGCTGAGCCGCACCAGTGGGCGCACGTCGGCGGCGAGCGTGCCGTCGGAGGCGGCGATGAGGATGGTGTCGATGGTGGCGGCGAGACTGACGATCACCTGCTTGACGCGCGGATCGCGCGAGCGCGCATACGCATCGACCTCGCGCAGCAGCGCGATCTTGTCGGGGTTGGGCAGGCTCTCGACCGGATCGATCGCCGGATACAGCTGGCGCGCGCCGTTCAGGGCCAGCGGCTTGCCGGCGCCGTTGCCGCCATGCGCAATCGCGCGCGCGGCTTTCGACGCTTCCAGCAGTTGCGGCAGCACGATCTCGTCGGAATAGGCGAAGCCGGTCTTCTCGCCGCTGATCGCGCGCACGCCGACGCCCTGCTCGATCGAATGGCTGCCGTCCTTGACGATGCCCTCTTCCAGCAGCCACGACTCGCTGCGCGAATGCTGGAAGTACAGGTCGGCGGCGTCGATCGACGGGCCCATCAGCTGGGTGAATACACGGTCGAGATCACCGGTGGCGATGCCGCCGGGAGACAACAACTTGCTTTCGGCTAGCGCGATCAGGGAATCCATGGGGCTTTGTTCGTCTGCGGTCGATCAGGAACTATCCCACATGGGGTTGCCGCCGGCCGCTTTAAAGCCTTGGTGCGAGCGCTGGGCTACCATGCGCGGCAACGCCAGCCGGCGTCTGACGTGAAGGATCACCCATGAGCGAACACTCCAAACGTGAGGCCGCGCGCGAAGCCCTGCGCCACGCCGTGAAAGCGCCAGTCGCGGAAACCCGCGCACTGCTGAACGACGCCGGCGAGCTGAAGCCGGGCCTTGGCCTGATCACCAGCATCATCGCGCTGTCGCTGGGCTTCCTGTGCCTGCTGGCGGTGCTGGCGTTCCACTTCCCGCAATACCTGACCACGCCGGACTTGCGCCACAAGTATTCGATCGATGTGCTGCGCCAGTTGCTGCTGGTCGGGCTGCTGGTGGCCGGCGGCATCTCGCTCGGCAACCTGATCCTCAACCGCCAGCGCAACCTCAACATCATGGCGTTCCTGCTGGTTTTCGCGGCGGTGGCGCTGGGCGGCTCACGCGTGCCGGTGGGCGAGTTCCCCGACCACACGCCCTACCTCGGGCTGGACTGGTTCATCCTCGACCTGCTCGGCTCGACCCTGATCTTCGTGGTGATCGAGAAACTGTTCCCGCTGTACAAGGGCCAGGCGATCTTCCGCAAGGAATGGCAGACCGACCTGAAGCATTTCGCGGTCAACCATTTCATCGTGGGGCTGGCGCTGCTGACGGTGAACTTCATGCTGCACCACCTGTTCGGCTGGCTGGTCAGCAGCAGCTTCCAGCAGGCCGTGCAGCACATTCCATTCCTGCCGCAGCTGCTGCTGTGCGTGCTGGTGGCGGACATGGCGCAGTACTGGACGCATCGCGCGTATCACGAGGTGCCGTTCCTGTGGCGCTTCCATTCGGTGCACCACAGCGTGAAGACGATGGACTGGCTGGCCGGCTCGCGCCAGCACATGCTGGAGCTGATCTTCACCCGTGTCTGCGTGCTGGCGCCGCTGTACATCCTCGGCTTCAGCGAGGCGGCGATGAACGGCTACATCCTGATCGTGGGCTTCCAGGCAGTGTTCAATCACGCCAACGTGCACCTGCCGTGGGGTCCGCTGAAATACGTGCTGGTGACGCCGGACTTCCACCATTGGCACCACGCCTCCGACGACGAGGCGATCGACAGGAACTATGCCGCGCATTACGCGTTTCTCGATTACCTGTTCCGCACCGCGGTGAAATCGAAGAACAAGTTTCCGGAGCGCTACGGCGTGGTCGGCGACTACATGCCGGACGGCTTCGTCAGGCAGCAGATGTTTCCGTTTCACGGCAGCAAGGCGCCGACCGAGCCGCCGGCGTAATCACACGGATTACGGATGGATCGAGCTGGCTGGCGCTGGTGGCTCCATACTGCCTGCCGCCGCCGGCAGCAGACCCGCCGGAGGCAACGCCACGCTGCCGGCAGCTGCCGGCAAGCCTGCGGCTTGATTGAGCAAGGGCGCCGTGGCGCCATGCTTCTCGATCAGGGTCATCACCGGCTTGTCCCAGGTTCCGGTGATCTTGTAACGCGCACTGGCCGCCTGATTCAGGCCCTTGCCAAGCAGGCCCTGCACGGCGAAACCGGCCGCCGCACCGATCGGGCCGCCGACCACGGCACCAACCAGCGGCAGGCTGTTGCCGACATGCGGCACTACCCGCATCTCCTGGTCGTAATCCTTGGCGCGCAAACCGGTGCGGCCGGTGATGCTGATATTCGCCGACGAACCGGCGATCAGCAGGTTGTCGGTGGTGGCGTTGCCGTTGGACAGATGGAAGTCGCCGGCAATCGAATCGAACCCCAGCCCCTTGCCGAACACGTCGCCGAAATCGAGGGTGAGCCGACGCGGCAGTTCGGCCAGCGATACCAGTCCGAGCAGGCGCCCCACGCCTGGTGATGTCGCCTCGGGAATGCGGCCGTTGTTGACGTGGATGCTGAGGGTGCCGTCCATCGTGGCCAGCGACAGCGCGCTGGGGGCGCCGGGCCAGCTGGCGTCGAGCTGGTCGTGTGTCTTGCCGCCGTTGACGAGTCCGTCATAACCGAACGCACCCATCATCGCGCCGAGATCCTCGGCCGAGAAATTGATGCGCATGTGGGTATGACTGTTGCCGGCGCTGCCGTTCCAGTCGCCGCTGGCATTGATCTGCACGCGACTGGACAGCGCGCGCAGCTGTTCGATATGCAGGCCAGCCGCAGTCGGCCAGGTCTCCAGCCGCGCTTCGCCGAGTTTTGCATCGCCCAGACGCAGGTCGCCGATCCACAGATGGAACGGCGGCAGCGCAGCCGGGTTGATGCCGGTATTGGCAGGATCGGAGGCCGGCACCGCCGCGGCATTCGCACCGGCGGGCGGCGGCGTGCTCGTATCCTTGGGCCAGTACAGGCGCTGCAGTCGCGCGGTGACGCCGCGCTTGTCCAGCTCCTGCGTCGGCACGCTGAAATTGCCCGCCATCGCGGGGCCATCCACGTCCACGCTGAGCACATCGGGTTGCGGCGTGGCGCGCAGTTTCAGCGGCCCCATCGGACGACCGAACCAGCCGGCCTGATCGGTGCTGACGTCGATGCTCTCCAGTCCCGGGCCACTGCCACCGCTGCCCGCTACCGTCCGCTGCACCCAGCCGGTAACGTCCAGTCGGCTGGCGTGGCCGCGGATGCGCAGATCGCGGGCCGGCAACGCCTCCGGCATCTGGTCACCGAACGCCAGGGTGGCCGCCAACGGGCGCTGCGGGCCGTCAGACAAGCGAAGGTGGCCGCGCATCACATCGCCCAGCCCCAGCTGCAGATCGCTGCCACTGACCGGCAGGCTCATCGTCAGGTGCAACGGCAGGCTCGTCTCCGCCGGCTTGTCCAGCGGTGCCGGCAGACCCAGGGCGATCCCGCTCATCGGCGAATCGATGCTGAGCGTTTGTGCCAGCGCATCGCGGCCTGGCACATGCGCGATGGTGAAGCCGATATTGAAATCGCTGCGGCCATCGGCCAGCTGACCGAACCAGTTCAGCGACGGAAAGTCCTGCACCAGTTCGGCCATGCGGTAGCTGCCCTGCAGCTGCGCCGACAGCACGGTGCCCGGGTCACTGTTGGCCCCGGCGATCGCCAGTTGCAGTTTCGACGGCTGGCCGCGAAAACCGGCATCCAGCGGGCCTGCCTGCATGCCGTGCAGGTCGAAGCGCAGCGGGCCGTTGAGCTTGTCCAGCTTGAGGTTCCAGTCCGGCGCAGCGAGGTCGGCGTCCTTCAGCTGGGCGCTACCGTCCAGCCGGGCATCCTCAGCCTTCTGCAACGGCAGGCTCAGATGGAATTCGAACGTGCCGCTGCCACCGAGATTCAGCTTGGCCAGCGTATCGGCCTCTCGCATGGCGATCGGGCTCTTGCGCGCAAACTCCATCAGGCTGGCACCGCTGCCGCTGCCCTGCACACTGAGATCGAGCAGGCCCTCGGCGAAATCCGGGATCAGCGCCACCGCCTTGTCTGCCTTTACGCCGAACGACTGGCCGCCACTGGCCTCGACCAGCATGCCGTTGTTGACGAAGCTGGCCACCGCGTTGACGCCTTCGGCGTGTGGCCATTCCTTGCCGTAGTCGAGGGTCAGGTTGCTGATCACCGCATGCGCCTCGAAGCGCCCTTCGTTGTGGCGGAACGGCCAGTCACCGAGATCGCCGCGCACCAGCACCTGCGCCTGGTCGAGACTGCCGGCGAGCAACCCCCGATCCAGCCACGCGATGGTGCCCGGCGACATCGAGCCGAGCGGCCAGAACAACTTGGCCGCGGGCACGTCGGCATGATCCAGCGCGGCGTAGATATCCATGAACGGATGGCCTTGCGCCGGCAGGATCACTTCACCGCGGGCCTCACCGGCATAACCGGCACCGACGAAATCCAGCGCATCGACACCGATATGCCAGTCGCCATCCTGCGGCCAGAATGCCAGCGTGCCGGCCAGTTGCGACAACACGAAGGGCTGTCGGAACTCGTGCGGAAATTGCAGCGTGGTGGCCTGGGCCGGCAGCTCAAGAGAGAGCGCCTCGGCATCGCCACGCAATTCGCCATGCAGGCTGCTGATGCCCGGCAATTTGCCGACCGCGTCGATGCCCAGATCGTTGAAAGCCGCTGCGACGTCCTGCAACCCATTGGCACGATTCCAGTGCAATGCGACGCGATCAAGTTCGCCACGCGGGTGGCCGCTGCCCAGCCACTGCGCCAGCGCCGGTGCCAGACCCGGCTTCAACGCCAGCCATGGCAGCAGCGGCGCCAGTTGCAGCCCGCGCGCGGCGATGCCTGCGCTGGCCTGCGGAGTGCCCGGCTGATGCAGGCTGAGCGCCAGCGCGCTGCCATCGTCGCCGGCCCAGCGCACGTCGTAGCCGTCGCCGCTCTGGCGCACGCCAGCCAGTCCATGCAGCGCCGCCACGCTGGCGGCGCCGCCGCCGGGGGCGGTCACCGTCAATGTGTCCAGATCGAAGCGGATCAGGCTGCTGGTCAGCGTGCCCTTGTGCCAATCGAGCCACGCACTCAGCTTTCCGCGCCCCTGATTGGCCGTATAGCCGTCCATATCAATGCCGTCCAGCAACGGCTTCAATTCGGCATCATCGACGCCGACCCACACCTGACCGGCGCGACCGTCCTCGCGGAAACGGCCGGCCGTATGCACGGCAGCGCTCACCCCATCGCGCCGCAGCACGCCGCCAAAGCGGATCTGGCTGCCCTGATGACTCAGGCGCAATTGCCTGGACAGCAAGGTGTATTGCTTGTGCAGCGTGGCGTCGGTGACCACCACGCGCAGATCCTCCAGCCACAGGTCCACGGAAATCCGGCCCAGCGACACCGGCTGCCGGTTGCCGCCGCCGGCGACGCCGATGCCGTTGACGTGCCAGCCGCCGGCGTCGTGCAGCAGATCCAGCTGCAAGCCACGCACATGCAGGTTGAGCAGGTGTCGCGACGGCAGCAGCCAGCCGCCGAAGTCGAGCTTCAGTTCGGACTCGGGCAACTGCAACGCGGCACCGCTCTCGCCGGCCGCCGCGCCGATCGTCACGCCATGCATCACGAAGAGCGGGCCGGAGGGCGCCCAGCGCCCTTCCATCGAGGCAAAGCTGACCGGCCGCTGCAGCCGCTGGCTGAGCTGGGCGGCCACCCACGCCGGATGCCGCGCCAGCAACGGCAGCAGCAACTGGGTCAGCGCCACCAGTACGGCGAGCAGGATCACCGTCACGCCGGCGGCCCAGCCCAGCGCGCGGGCGCCACCGTGCAGCCGTCGCCGCCACAACGCGTTCACGCGCGGCGACTCCGGTCAGCTCTATGGCAGCGGGGTTTGCGGCAGCCGGGGTTACAGCAAGACGACATCAAACTGTTCCTGCGAATAATGCTCTTCAGCCTGAAATCGTATGCTTTTGGAGATGAACTCTTCCAATTCGGCGACGGCGCTGGATTCTTCCTCCAGGATGCGGTTGACCACGGCCGGGCTCGCCATCACCAGCAACTTCTCGGCATTGAATTGGCGCACCGCGCGGGTGATCTCGCGGAAGATCTCGTAGGTCACCGTTTCGGCGGTTTTCAGCACGCCGCGGCCGTTGCAGGTGGCACACGGCTCGCACAACTGGCGGGCCAGGCTTTCGGTGGTGCGCTTGCGGGTCATCTCGACCAGCCCCAGCGCCGACATCGGATACACCGTGGTCTTGGCGTGGTCGCGCGCCAACCCCTTGTTCAGCATGCGCAGCACCTGACGCTTGTGTTCCTCATCGTTCATGTCGATGAAGTCGATGATGATGATGCCGCCCAGGTTGCGCAGCCGCAGCTGGCGCGCGGCCGCCTGTGCCGCCTCCAGATTGGTGCGATAGACCGTTTCTTCCAGATTGCGCGAGCCGAGGTAGGCACCGGTGTTGACGTCGATCGTGGTCATCGCCTCGGTCTGGTCGACGATCAGGTAGCCACCGGATTTCAGCGGCACCTCCTTCTTCAACGCCCGCTGCATCTCGTCCTCGACGCCGTACAGGTCGAAGATCGGCCGTTCGCCGTCGTAGTGCTCGATGCGGTCGTCCAGGCTCGGCATGAACTTGTGCACGAACTTGACCACCTTCTCGAAGGTCGCATGCGAATCGATCCGCACCTTCTCGATGTCGTCGTTGAGCATGTCGCGCAGGCTGCGCAGCGGCAGCGACAGCTCCTCGTAAACGCGCTCGCCCACCTTGGCCTTGGCGATGTTCTCCTGCACCACCCGCCATACCTTGGTCAGGTAGGCCACGTCGAACGCCAGCGACTCGGCGCTCTGTCCTTCGGCATTGGTGCGCACGATGTAGCCCAGCGGGGTTTCGCCGATCAGCGGAGCCAGCACGTCCTTCAGCCGCTGGCGCTCGGCCTCGTCCTCGATCCGCGCCGAGATGCCCAGCGTGCGCGCATACGGCAGCAGCACCAGATAGCGCGAGGGAATCGACAGATGCGCCGACAGCCGCGCGCCCTTGGTGCTGATCGGGTCCTTCACCACCTGCACCACGATCTCCTGGCCTTCGTGCACCAGTTCGCTGATCGAAGGGATGTGGCCGTTGCCGTTCGATTCCACGCCGTCGACGGACGCCGGCTGCGGCTGCGGCTGGCGCACGATGTCCGAGGCGTGCAGGAACGCCGCGCGCTCCAGCCCGATCTCGACGAATACCGCCTGCATGCCGGGCATCACCCGCTGCACCCGGCCCTTGTACACGTTGCCGACGTAGCCACGCCGTGAGGCACGCTCGACATGTACCTCCTGCAGCATGCCGTTCTCGACCACGCCCACCCGCGTCTCGCGCGGGGTCACGTTGATCAGGATTTCTTCACTCACCGCATACTCCCCAAGACAAGTCATCTTTATAGCGGCTGCAGCCACAGGCTGTCGATGAACCATGACGGTGAATCGGCATTCCCGTGCCTGATGCCGCAAAATGAACCGTCTGCACGCATGATGTGTCGCCAGCGGAAGCACCCACGGCCGCGCGTCATGGTTCAGCCAAAACCCGGGAGTTCAGAAATCATGACCACACCGATACTGCTGGCATGGAGCGGCGGCAAGGACTGCCTGCTGGCGCTGCAGCGTCTGCTCGCCGATCCGCAATGGCAGGTCGTCGGCCTGCTCACCACGGTCAACCGCAACTACCAGCGCGTGGCGATGCACGGCGTGCAACGCGAGGTGCTGCTGGCGCAGATCGACGCGCTGGGCCTGCCGCTGGTCGAGGTGCTGCTGGACTGGCCCGGCAGCAACGAAGCCTACGAGCAGGCCCATGCGCAGGGACTGGTCGAGGCGCGCATGCGCTGGCCCGGCATCCGCCATTGCGCGTTCGGCGACCTGTTCCTCGAAGACGTGCGCGACTACCGCGTGCGCCAGCTCGGCCGCGAGAACTGGCGCGCGGTATTTCCGTTATGGGGCGAGGACACCGCCGCGCTGTCGCGACGCTTCGTCAGCGAAGGCCATCGCGCCATGCTGTGCTGTGTGGATACCCAGCAGCTCGACGCCGGCTATTGCGGCCGCGCCTACGATGCCGCCCTGCTCGATAGCTTGCCGGCCGGTGTCGATCCCTGCGGCGAACGCGGCGAATTCCACACCCTGAGTTATGCCGGCCCGCTGTTCCGCCAGCCGCTCAAGCTGCGCCGCGGCGAGTCGGTGCTGCGCGACGGACGCTTCCAGTTCACCGATTTCCTGCTGGACGACAGCCGACTCGACAGCCATGCCGCGAAAAGCTGACCGCCACATCCTGCCCGATGTGCTGCAGCCCGGCCTCACGCTGGTGTTCTGCGGCACCGCCGCTGGCAAACGCTCGGCCGCTGAACGCGCCTACTACGCGCATCCCGGCAACCTGTTCTGGCGTGCGCTGTTCGAAGCAGGACTTACCCCGCGTCAGCTGGCACCCGCGGAATTCTCGCAACTGCCCGACTACCGCATCGGCCTCACCGACCTGGCCAAGCGCCACAGCGGCAACGACAACGAGCTGCC
>CBIHNO010000006.1:0-236741 GCA_966211915.1 uncultured Rhodanobacter sp. | reverse complement strand
GGCCACATCCACAGGAAGCGTGCGCCATAGGCGCGGCCGCACATCGCGTAGTTGCCGGCGCCGAAGCTGCCGCCGATCACCACGGTGAACTTGGGCACGTGCGAGCAGGCCACCGCGGTGACCATCTTCGCGCCATCCTTGGCGATGCCGGCCTGCTCGTATTTCTTGCCGACCATGAAGCCGGTGATGTTCTGCAGGAACACCAGTGGCACGTTGCGCTGGTTGCACAGCTCGATGAAGTGCGCGCCCTTGAGCGCGCTCTCGGCGAACAGGATGCCGTTGTTCGCGATGATGCCGACCGGGTAGCCGTGGATGTGTGCGAAGCCGGTGACCAGGGTCTTGCCGTAGCGCGCCTTGAACTCATGGAACTCCGAGCCGTCGACGATGCGCGCGATCACCTCGCGGATGTCGAACGGGCGGCGGGTATCCTGCGGGATCACGCCGTACAGTTCCTCGGCCGGATACTTCGGCTCGACCGGTGCGCGCAGCGCCAGCGGCACGTCCTTCTTGCGGTTGAGGTTCGCCACGATATCGCGGGCGATCGACAGCGCATGTGCATCGTTCTCGGCGTAGTGGTCGGCCACGCCGGATATGGATGTATGCACGTCCGCGCCACCCAGCGTCTCGGCGTCCACCACCTCGCCGGTGGCCGCCTTCACCAGCGGCGGGCCGCCGAGGAAGATGGTGCCCTGTTCGCGCACGATGATCGTCTCGTCGCTCATCGCCGGCACGTAGGCGCCGCCGGCGGTGCAGGAGCCCATCACCACCGCGATCTGCGGGATGTTGAGCGAGGACATCCGCGCCTGGTTGTAGAAGATCCGCCCGAAGTGCTCCTTGTCCGGGAACACCTCGTCCTGCAGCGGCAGGAAGGCGCCACCGGAGTCGACCAGATAGACGCAGGGCAGGCGGTTTTCCAACGCCACTTCCTGCGCGCGGAGGTGCTTCTTCACCGTGATCGGGAAATAGGTGCCGCCCTTGACCGTGGCATCGTTGGCGACGACCACGACCTCGGTGCCGTTGACGCGGCCGATGCCGGTGATCAGGCCGGCGGCCGGCGCCGCATCGTCGTACATGCCATGCGCGGCCAGCGGTGACAGTTCGAGGAACGGCGAGCCGGGATCGAGCAGGGCGCGGATGCGTTCACGCGGCAGCAGTTTGCCGCGGGCCACGTGTTTCTCTCGTGCCTTGGCGCCGCCACCTTCCGCGCTGCGGATCAGTTCGCGTTGCAGGTCGTCGACCACCGCACGCAGCTGTGCGCTGCTGGCCTGGAAGTCGGGTGAACGAGGATCGATCTGCGAAGCGATGACGCTCATGGATGTGGACTCACGGGTGCGGCTCGCCGGCACGGCGAAACCAAGGATGATAGCGGGCGTCGAGCTGCGACCAAAATCGCCGGATGGAATGATGATCATTGGACGAAAAAAAACGGCCGCACTAGGCGGCCGTTTTTCTGGAAACCACCAAAGGATCAATGACCCTTCATGGCGTCCTTGGCTTTGTCAGCAGCGTCTTTCGCGTTGCTGGCAGCGTCTTTTGCAGCTGTGGCAGCCTTGCTGGCAGCATCAGCAGCGTTGCCGGCAGCGTCCTTGGCCTGCTCCATGGCGCCGGGAGCGGTGGAAGCCGCAGCCGGGGCGGTCGCAGCAGAAGCTGCGGTGGCAGCCTGGGAAGCAGCCTGACCTGCTGCGGAAGCCGCAGTGGCAGCCTGGGTGGCAGCCTGCTCGGTCGCCGTGGTCGGAGCCTGAGCCGCGGCCTGCTGCGCCGTATCGGCAGCTTGCTGAGCGGTATCAGCCGACTTCTGGGCGTCCTGCGCGGAATCCTGCGCGCCATTGCTGCATGCCGCCAACAGCGCGACGAGCGCGGCGGCGAGTAGGGTACGCGTAAACTTCATGGTGAATCTCCTTTGCCGTGGAATGCCGTTTGGCCGTGTATTAATAACGCTTTCGTGGAAATTGCGCCACTTTTTTATAATAGCGCTTCAGCGCGTATTAAAAACCGATTTAGCCAGCCGTCATGTGAAAGACATGAAACGATCGAATATTGATGAGTGTAGTCAGTCGAGGCACTCCACAGCGATGGCTGTCGCTTCTCCGCCACCGATGCACAGGCTGGCAATGCCGCGTTTGAGTCCACGCGTTTTCAATGCGTTGAGCAAGGTCACCACCAGACGGGCACCGCTGGCGCCGATCGGGTGACCCAGCGCACAGGCACCGCCGTTGACGTTGAGCTTCTCGTGCGCAATGCCGAGTTCCTTCATCGGTGTCATCGCGACCACCGCAAACGCCTCGTTGATTTCGAACAGGTCGACATCGGCCACCTTCCAGCCGGCCTTGTCCAGCACCTTCTGGATCGCGCCGACCGGTGCGGTGGTGAACCATTCCGGTTCCTGCGAGTGAGTGGCATGCGCGACGATGCGCGCCAGCGGTTTCAGTCCGCGCTTGTTCGCGTCATCGGCCGATAGCAGCACCAAGGCGGCAGCGCCATCGGAAATGCTGGATGAGCTGGCCGCGGTGATGGTGCCGTTCTCCTTGCGGAAGGCCGCCTTCAGGGTCGGGATCTTGGCGATGTCGGAGCGACCCGGCTGCTCGTCGGTATCCACCAGCACATCGCCCTTGCGACCGTTCACGGTCACCGGAACGATCTCGCCGGCGAACGCGCCATTCTGCTGCGCCGCCTGCGCGCGCTTGACCGACTCGATCGCGAAAGCGTCCTGATCTTCGCGGGTGAAGTGGTACTTGTCGGCGCACAGCTCGCCGAACACGCCCATGGCCTTGCCGTCGTACGGATTGGTCAGGCCGTCCCATGCCATGTGGTCAACCAGGGTGCCGTCGCCATAGCGGATACCGGTGCGTGCGTTGACCATGTGCGGCGCGTTGGTCATCGATTCCATGCCGCCAGCGACCACGACAGTCGCCGAGCCGGCCTTGATCAGATCGTGGCCCAGCATGATCGCCTTCATGCCCGAACCGCACACCTTGTTGATTGTGGTGCAGCCCACGCTGGCCGGAAGATCGGCGCCCAGCGAGGCCTGACGCGCCGGTGCCTGGCCCAGGTTGGCCGGCAGCACACAACCCATGATCACCTCGCTGACATCGGCGGGAGCGACGCCGGATTGCTCCAGCGCAGCGCGGATGGCGGTGGCGCCGAGCTTGGGGGTGGGGACGCCGGTGAACTGGCCGAGGAAGGATCCGATGGCCGTGCGCTTGGCGCCGACAATGACTACGCTGACATCCGACATGGATAACTCCGCTTTGAAGTCTGAAGGGGGCGCGAACGCCTGACCGATAACCGACGGATTATCGCAGCCCGTCGCGGACCTCGGCAAACGCCGACCATTTCGTGCTGGGCTGCGACCTGCGCCCTGTTTCATTGGATTTTCGTTGTGCCAAGATGAGTGGCAGGGGTGTATCGCCGCGGATCACTACTTCGGCGATGCAGGAATTGAAAGCGATGAGGGGTGCGTGATGAAGGCGTTCGACTCGGGGTTGCGGCATCGGGACATGGCATGGCTGGTGGCGATGGCGCTGGGTCTCAGTGCTTGCGGCGGTGGTGGCGGCAACGTCAGGCCGACGACCCCGCCAGCGGCACCTGCATCGCCACCCCCGACCACGACGACCAGTCAGCCACCGCTGGATGCCCAGCTCGCGCTCACGAATGCTGATGGAGCACACGGTCTGGGCTATACCGGCGCCGGCGTGACCATCGGCGTGGTCGACAGCGGCATCATGCGCAATCACCCGACCCTGGCCGGGCGCGTCACGCAGGAATTGATCTATGTCGATCCGGCCAGCAACAACACGGCAATCGACGATGTCGTCGGCCATGGCACCTGGGTATCGGAGATTGCCGCAGGTGCACCGTTTGCGCAGTTTCCCGGTGGCATCGCACCGGGGGCGTCGCTGGTTTCCGCGCGCATCATCAGCGATGTCGAACCGAAGGACGACGGCTCAGGCAACGGCAATCCGGTGACCGCCGCCGATGCCGCTTTCTTCGCGCAGACGCTCAATCCGGCCCTGATCACGGCCGGCGTGCAGGTGATGAACAACTCCTGGGGTGGCATCTACTGGGACACCACCAACGCCTCGATCAATCAGGCCTTCGCCCAGGCTTACGAGCCATTCGTCGTGCAACATGGTGGTCTGGTCGTGTTTGCCGCCGGCAACGATTCCAGGAGCGACCCCAGCGACATCGCCGCGCTGCCCAGCCTGGCACCGCAACTGGAAGCCGGCTGGCTGGTGGCGGTAGCCGTCGACAGCAATCACCCGACCCAGCTCGCCAGCTACTCGAATGCCTGTGGCAAGGCGATGAATTACTGCCTCGCGGCGCCGGGTGACGTGGTCGTCCTCGACAAGAACGCCACCACCACCGGCAGCCAGACTTACTGGGTCGTCAGCGGCACTTCGTTCGCGGCGCCGGAGGTATCCGGTGCTGCTGCACTGGTGTGGCAGGCCTATCCGTATTTCAGCAACGACCTGGTGCGGCAGACCCTGCTGGGTACGGCCGACGACCTCGGTGCTCCGGGCCCGGACAAGGTATTCGGTTATGGCGAGCTGGACGTCGGCAGGGCAGTGAACGGGCCGGCGAAGTTCGATTGGGGTGATGTTACGGTCACTAACAACATCGATTCGATTTGGAGTAATCCGATCAGCGGAAATGGTGGCCTGATCAAGAGCGGCACCGGCACGCTGACACTGAGCAATACTCTCAGTTACAAAGGCACGACCACAGTGATGCAGGGCATTCTGTCGGCACAGTCCATACCTGGGGATCTAGTCTTGTACTCGGGTGGCGCCGTTGTTAGTGGTGTCCATAGCATCAATGGCTCGGTACAAAATGCAGGGGCGCTCGTCGTAGCCGGTGGTGATGTCCAGGTCACTGGAAACTATGTTCAGAACGGATCATTTGGCCGCCCTGCAATTTTTGTCGGTCAGTTAGAGCTGGAGTTAGGTTCGGCTTTGCGTGTGAGTGGTGCGGCGAACATCGGCGGTGCCCTGATAGTGACAGGCATCAAGCAAGGTTACGTGGCCAATTCGCACACCGATGTGGTCACCGCATCTGGTGGTCTCACTGGCACCTTTGACACGTTCTTTGCACAGCAGCAAGTCATGCTTACAGCATCGCTCAACTACGACGCCAACAATGCCTGGCTCAACGTGCAGCAGGTGCAGGTCAACGCTGTGCAGGGCCTGGCCTATACCGCAGCGTCGTTGGGTGCCGCGCAGCGCGTTCAGGGCGCTTTCGATCAGATCAACATGCAGCTCGGCCCAGCGGCACCTGCAGGTCTCACACCGGCATCGGCGAATTTCATTGCAGGCGCTGGCACCCTGCAACATGCAGCTAGCGTTGGCGCCGTGCAGAACTCACTGCAGAGTCTGTCCGGCCAGTTACACGCGGCCAGCGCGGCGATGACATTCGAGGCGATCGACGCAGGCACACGCGCGTTGTCTGATCGTTTTGACAGTCTGCTCGATGGGCCGAAGGTCGGCGGTTGGACGCAGAACCTCGGTTATCACGGCGACATGTCGCGCAACGGCTACAACAGCGTTGGCTACGACCTCAGCGGCTGGCTGGTCGGGCAGGATTATCGCGTCGGCACCAACGGCATTGTCGGCTATGCGCTGAGCCAGAGCCAGGGGCTGGGCCGGTTGACCGAAAGCGCGGATCAGGGTCACAGCCATGCGCTGGAGGGCATGTTGTACGGTGGCGTGATCCGCGGCGCGTGGTACACGATGGGTCGCTTCGGCATCGGCAGCTACCGAGAAAACATGCATCGCCAACTCGAACTCGGCGATCAATTCACCGGTGTGGCCAGTGATGGCAATGGTCGTTACGGCGTGGCCTATGGCGAAAGCGGTTATCGCCTCGCGCTGGGTCGCTCGCAGATTACCCCTTACATGAACCTGCAATACGCACAGCTGCAACGTGACGGTTTCAACGAAATTGGCGCATATGGTTTTGGCCTGAAGTCGGGAGCGCAGAGCGCTGCGCGCTGGCAGGCCGGTGCGGGCCTGCGAGCTACGCGGGACTGGACGCTGGCCGACGGCGGCAGCCTAAGCCTGCAGGCGCACATGCTTTGGCAGCAATCGTTCGGCGTGCGTGGCGAGGTTTTCGACGCCAGCTTCAGCGGGATCAACCAGTTCGCACCGGTCGGTGGCATTGGCGTGTCGCGCTATGGCGGCGTGTTCGGCACCACGCTGGACTGGCGCATGACGCCGCGTGCGAGCCTGCAGCTAGGCTACGACCAGTACCTCGGTCAGCGGCAACAGGCGAAGATGGCGACGGCGAGTTTTCGTCTGGACTTCTGACAACGCTCGCTGAAGTCAGACCAGCACGACCTGTACGCCGGCATCACGCAGCGCTTTGACCGTTTCGGCCGGAGCACTGCTGTCGCTGATCACCATGTCGAGGCTCTTTATCGGTGTGATCACCGACAGGCTGCGTTGCCCCAGTTTGCTGGCGTCGAGCACGGCGATGGTCTGGCGCGAGACGCGGATCATCAGCGCGTTCAAGGCTGCCTCCAGCGGGTCCGGCGTGGTCACCCCCACTTCGGGATCGAGTCCGTCGACGCCGAGGAACAGCCGGTCGGCGGAGAGCTTCGCCAGTGCCTGTTCGGCATCCGGACCCACCAGCGAGTATGAGGTCTGGCGCAGCAGGCCGCCCAGCATCATCACGCGGATCTGCGGCATGCCGGTCAATTCCATCGCGATGTTCAGCGCGTTGGTGATCACGGTCAGCGATTCGAATTTCATCTGGCGGATCTGCCGGGCGATCTCCACCGTGGTCGAGCCGGAGTCGAGGATGATCGTCTCGCCGTCCTGGATCATCTTCGCCGCGGCCTGGCCGATGCGCAGTTTCTGCGCGTGCCAGCGGGTTTCCTTGATGTTGAGCGGCGTGTCGTTCGTTGCCGGCGCTACCGGCAAGGCGCCCCCGTGCGAGCGGGCGATCGCCGAACTGCGCGCGAGTGCGTCCAAGTCGGCGCGGATCGTGACGGTGGAGGTGCCGAAGCGGGTCGCCAGTTCTTCCACCGTGGCGCGGCCCTGCTGTTCCACCAGGTCGACGATCAGGCGGCGGCGTTCTTCGACGAGCAGGCGGCGGGAGGCGGTCGGAGCTTCACTCACGGGTCGTTTCACTCATGGGTCGATATTCAGAAGTCGGGCGGCGTTGTCATGGTAAACCTTGCGCAGCACTTCGTCCGACAAACCGAGCCCGTAGATCGACCAGCGCCCCTGCGGCGGCACCGGCGCCGGCGCGTAATCGAAGTACTCGTCTTCGGTTTCCAGAAAGCGGTAGTAGATCTCGTAGAGTTCGTCGCCGAACAGCTGCTGCGGCACGTCGTCACCATAAGGCGAGGGCACTGCATCGGTGCCGAACAGGATGCGGTCCTGGTAGCGATCGAAGAAGCGCTGCGCGATGCGCGGCTGCCGGCCCAGTTCGCCGACGCGGGCGCTGATGTCGATCACGGTATTCGGGTAGCGGTCCAGGCACGCGGCGACGGCGGCCAGGTTCTCCGCATTGTTGCCGACGTGCAGCAAGGCGAAGGTGGTCTTCGGATGGCGTGCGATCAGGCGGTCGCGCGCAGCGAGCAGCTCCGCATTGCTGGGGAACTCCGGGCCGTAGAATGACCAGTCAGGATGGTTGGCCAGTTCCTCGTAGCGCTCGTTGCTCGCGTCGGTGGGCAGGAAGAACGCCTCCGGATCGGACACGTGCAGGAACACCGGCATGTTGAACGCGGCGCAGGCATCCCACATCGGATCGAAGCGGCGGTCATCCACCGCCACCAGCGGGCCTTCGTCGATCCGCTCGCGCAGGTACAGGCCCAGCGTCTTCAGCAGTTTCAGTCCACGCGCGCCGACACGTTTGGCATGCGCGATCGCGTCACCCTGCAACTGCGCATAGTTCGATTCGGGGAAGTGTTCGTAAGACGGTTCGGTGAGGGTGAGGAAGCGTCCCGGCGCGGCCTGGTCAAAGCTGCGGATGCTCTTTTCCAGACCGGCACCGACGCCACCGGTGAGGTTCACCAGGGTGCGGATGCCCTTGCGATCCATCACCGGCAACAGATCCTCGGGCTGGGCGAACAGGGTGACCTCTTCGCCCACCGAGATGCCGTTGCGCACGTTGCTGGACCAGGTCAGGTGCGCGTGCACGTCGATCACCGGAAAGCGAGGGCGATCGATGTGCGTCTTCGGCACATGCAGCATGCTGCGCGGCTGGAAGTCCTTCAGTCGCAGCCCGCTCTTGCCGGCGTCTGGCTGCGTCTGCAACGGATTCTTGCTGCTCTCGACGCGAACCGTGCCGACGCCGGCCGGTGGCGCACAGCACAAGCAGCCGGCCTGCATCAGTTGCTGCGGTGACTTGGAGGAGCTGCGACTCATCGAACGGCCTGCCTCACCTGCTCAGCGCGGATATTTCGCCATGATGTCATGCACGGAGCGCGTCAGCGCTACCGCCTGATCGAACGGACGCAGCCACATATTGCGGCCGAACATCACGCCATTGGCGCCGGACTGCATGTAGAACTCGACCTTGCGCAGTACCGCCGCGTCGTCGTCGTTCTTCTCGCCGCCGGAGAACAGCACCATCGTGCGGCCGGCCGAGCGCACCACGCGTGCGCAGCGCGCACCGGCATCTTCCTGCAGCTTGTCGTAGGGCGCCGGCACGTTGGCCACGCTGTCGTTCGGCTCATGCAGCTTGACGATGTCGGCACCCAGCTCCAGCGCGACGCGGGCAGCGTAATCCTGCGCGTAAAGCGTATTCGTGCCGCCCTTGGCGTTGACGGCGCTGCCACGCGGATACGCCCACATCACCAAGGGCATGCCGAAGCGCTCGCAATCCTGGCGCACCTTCTCGAACTGGCGGAATTCGTCGTGCTGGCGTGGCGAACCCACGTACATGGTGTAGCCGACCGCGTCGGCACCGAGGCGCACGGCATCCTCGACCGAGGCGAACAGCGGCGAGGTGGCCTCGGCGTCGCTGGCGATATTGGTCTTGCCGTTGAGCTTGAGGATCAGCGGCACCCGGCCGCAGTACTCGGTCATGTACTTCTCGGCCAGGCCAATGCCCAGCGCGATGGCAGAAAACCCCCCGGCCGCGGCGAGCTCAAACTGGTAGCCCGGATCGACGGCCGGTGGGTGGGGAAAGAAATCGGTGGGACCATGCTCCAGTCCCTGGTCAAGCGGCAGCACCAACAGGCTGCCGTTGCGCGGACCCGAGCCGTACAACAGGCGCCACAGGCGGGTGCGCTTGCCGTGGGACAGGGCGAGCCGGGACAGTTGGCTGCCGGTGTTCGAAACCTCTTGCAAGTTTTGTTTCATTTCGAATACTCTCGGTTCAGAAGCTACATACTTTCATATTCAATCGAATTTGGCAAAATGTCAAAATTAGGCAAGCAAACGAAAGATTCGATGACGCTGGATGCACTGCTCGCGGCTCCGCTGGCGGAGCAGCAGGCGCACGGCTATGTCGATACCCTGCGCGAGATCCTGCAGCAGCCGGCGACTTGGCAGGGCACCGCCGACCTGCTGTGCCAGCCGCAGCTGCGCGAGCAACTGCAGGCAGCGCTGGTGCCGCGCCCGAACCATATCGTGCTGACCGGTTCGGGTAGCTCGATGTATATCGGCGAATGTCTGGCACCCAGCCTGCAGCTCGGGCTGGGTATCCCGACACTGGCGATCGCTGCCGGCAGCTTGCTTACGCATTGGCGCAGTGTGCTACCGCCGGGTGCCGGTTTGCTGATTTCGCTGGCGCGCTCCGGCGACAGCCCGGAAAGTAGTGGCGTGGTGGATCGCCTGTTGGTGGATGCGCCCGACTATCGCCATCTGGTCATCACCTGCAACGCCAACGGCAAGCTCGCCACCAGCTATCGCCACGATCCGCGGGTCACCGTGCTGGTGCTGGACGAACGCACCAATGACCGCAGCCTGGTGATGACCAGCAGCTTCACCAACCTGTTGCTGGCCGGCTTCGGTCTGGTTCCGCGCGAAGGCCGCGACGCCACCGCCGCAGTGAACCGACTGGCGCACAGCGTCCAGCACGTTTTCGATGCACAGGCCGATGCGCTGGCAGCGATTGCCGCAAGCGAGTTCAGCAACGTCGTCTATCTCGGCAGCGGCGGGGCGCTCGGCGCGGCCCACGAGTCCGCGCTGAAGATGCTGGAGATGACCGGCGGCGCCGTGGTCACGATGGCGGAAACCTATCTCGGCCTGCGTCACGGGCCGATGTCCAGCCTCGACGAGCGGAGCCTGGTGGTCGGCTTCCTGTCGCCGGACCCGGCGGTGCGTGCCTACGAACTCGACCTGCTGCGCGAACTGTCACGCAAGCAGCTGGGCATGACCCGGGTGCTGGTAGGCGAGCGCATCCCGACCGATGTGCGGGGCCCGCAGGACGTGGCAGTGGAACTGACGGGCCTCGATGCGACAGACGATGCATTGCCGCTGCTGGCGGATGTGGCGGTGGGGCAGCTGCTCGCGTTCTTCCGTTGCCTGGAGCTGGGCGGCAAACCGGATACGCCGTCGCAAGGCGTACTCACCCGTGTGGTCGAACACTTCCCGATGCATCAGGAGGAAGCGTGAAACGCATCCTGGTCGTTGGCGAAATCAACGTCGATCTGGTCTTCAAGCATTGCCATGCGTTGCCCGCGCCGGGCCGCGAAGTGCTGGCCGACGATTTCTGCATGACGCCGGGCAGCTCCTCGATGATCTGTGCGATGGGACTGGCCCGACTGGGCAATCCCGTGGCATTCCGCGGCAAGCTCGGTGCCGACAACTGGGGCGCCTATTGTCTCGATGCGCTGCGTGCCGCCGGCATCGACATCGCCGCCGTCCAGCCGGACGCGACCTTGCGCACCGGCGTCACCGTCTCGCTGTCGACGCCGCAGGATCGCGCGCTGGTGACGTTTCCCGGTGCAATCGCTGCGCTGCGCGCGGACGAAGTGGACGACGCATTGCTGGCCGGTGCCCATCATCTGCATGTTTCCTCGTACTACCTGCAACGTGCGCTGCGGCCTGATTGCCGCAAGCTGTTCGCGCGTGCGCATGCTGCCGGCCTGAGCACCTCGCTCGATCCCGGCTTCGATCCGCAGCAGACGTGGGCATCCGACCTGCTCGACACGCTTGCCGAGGTCGACCTGTTCCTGCCCAACGAGATGGAGCTGGCGGCCATCACCGGACATGACGACGTGCTTGCCGGTTTGCGTACGCTCGACAACGGGCACACGCAAACCGTGGTGAAGCGCGGACAACTCGGCTGCGCCAGCCTGGATCAGGGACAGCTGCTCGAAGTGCCGGCGTTTGCCGTCAACCCGGTCGACAGTACCGGCGCCGGCGATTCGTTCGACGCCGGTTTTCTGCATGCGTGGTTGCGCGGCCAGGCGCTGCATGACTGCATGCGCTGGGGCAGTGCTTGCGGCAGCCTCTCCACGCGACGCACCGGCGGTACGGTCGGACAGGCCAGCGTATCGGAAGTGGACGCCCTTCTGGCGAACGTGCCGTGATCACGGTCATCGGCTTCAACACCGCGATCGACCGGCTCATCCGGCTGGACGCGCTGCGTCCCGGCGAAGTCAGTCGCGCCCTCGACGAGCAGGCGTACCCCGGCGGCAAGGGGCTGCATGTGGCGCAGACGATCGCCGCGCTGGGCGAACGCGTGCAGCTGGTCGGCCTGGTCGACCCGGCGCACCGCAACATGATCGGTCGGCTGATGTGCGAGCGCGGCGTGCTGTTCCACGGCATCGAGGTCACCGACAGCCTGCGCACCTGCATCGCGCTGCAGGATGCGAGCGGACAGATCACCGAAATTCTGGGCCAGGGGCCGTTGCTGGACAGCACACAGCAGGAGGCGCTGCTGCGGGCGTTCCGTCGTGGCGTCGATGACAGCGATCTGATCGTGCTGTCCGGCAGCCTGCCGCGCGGCTTTGCGCCGACCACTTATGCCGAACTGGCCGCGCATGTGCGCGATGCCGGCAAGCGTTGCCTGGTCGATGCCGGCGGCGAGCTGCTGCAGCACGCCGCGCAGGCGCAACCCTTTCTGGTCAAGCCCAACCGCGACGAAATCACCGAGCTGCTCGGTCGCCCGATTGGCGATCTCGCCGCGGCCACCGACGCGGTTCGCGAACTGCATGCCCGCGGCGTCGCGATGCCGGTAGTGACGATGGGTGCGCTGGGCGCAGTGGCTGCCGATGCGAGTGGCATCTGGCACGCCGCGATCGAGCTGGCGCAGGTGCGCAACACGGTGGGCTCGGGCGACTGCCTGCTGGCCGGCATGACGGTAGGCATGGCGCGGAGCATGAATTTGGAAGAAACCTTGCGCCTGGGCGTCGCCTGTGGCGCCGCCAATGCGCAAGGCGAGGAAACCGGTTTCGTCGAACGGCGGGCGGTTGAGGCGTTGCTCTCTCGGGTTCGAGTGCACCGCCTGGCATGACTGAAAAGCAGGGAGTCAAACCGGACCATCAACCGGTCCGGCGGAGACGCTTGTGTCGAAATTTTGATGAGGGTGCAAACAAGTTCGTGGGCAGGAGGCGTTTCCACGGGTAACCACAACCGTCTGCAGCAGAGGGGAGATGTCATTTCTGTGTGCAGGGCGATAACGAACAACGTGAGGGGCAATCAATGCGTGCTGAAAAGAATGGTGGCTGTACGGTCGATGGCAAGAGCAGAAAGTTGCTGATCGCTGTCGCGCATGAAGAAACTGGCAGCAAGACAAGCGAAGGAGGCAAGGCTCGCGGTTTAAGGCGAACCCTGCTCGCCATGGGGTTGCTGGTGGCACTTGGCGCGAATGTCGCGCAGGCACAATCGATCACCGGTGGTCTGTATGGCAGGGAGCCGGGCGGCAGCAATGTCACGCTCGAGGTAACCAATCCGGCCACTGGCTACCGCCGCGAGCTGCATCCGGGTAGCGATGGGCGCTACAACGTGAGCGGCCTCAATCCCGGCAAGTACACCGTCACCGTGTCGCAGGGTGGCAACGCCATCGGCACACGCACCGTCACGGTAAGCGCGAACGTGCAGACCGTCGTGCCAGCGCTCTCCAGCGTCGCCGCTTCCACGACAGGCTCGGCGAACGCCACCAATCTCGGTGCGATCCGTGTGACCGGACATGCCGCCGAGACGCAGGTGATCCCGATCGACGTGAGCACGCCGGAGTTCTCCAACAACTACAGCATGAGCGTGGTCAACCAGCTGCCGACCGGACGTGGTCCCGAAAGTGTTGCGCTGTTGAGTTCCAAGGTGAAGTACGACAACCAGACCACCGGCCTGATCCAGATGGGCGGCGCCAGTCCGGCCGAGAACCGCTATTACTACAACGAATTCGACAGCACCTACGATTACAACGGCTTGGGTGCCACCTACCTGCCGGCCGAAGCGATCGGCTCGACTCAGGTATTGAGCGCCAACGCCGGCGTGAGCTGGACCAGCACCACCGGCGGCACGATCGCTTCCACGGTGCGCCAGGGTACCAACCGTTTCCAGGCGGGCTACTCGCTGTATTTCACGCCTGGCACGTCATGGTTCAACCCGCGCATGCCCGACTCGTACACGAAGGATGGCGCTTATTACCACTTCAGTTCTTCCAACACCCACAGCGCCAATGTCGCCAACCAGTACTTGTGGGCATCGGGTGCATTGGTGAAGGACAAGCTCTTCTTCTTCGCCATGTTGGGCAACTCGCCGGACAACACCAGTGTCAGCAATTCGCAGAACCGGCATACCAACACGGCCAACCGCGACAAGAACGGTCTGCTCAACCTCACCTGGAACATCAACGCCGATCAGTCGCTCAACGTGGTCGGCAACCGTGACTGGAAGAACACCTTCAACAACCAGTACAAGCTGACTCGAGACTACGACCCGGCCTCGCAAGGTGCATACGCCGGCTGGACATCGAGTCAGGTGAAGAACCAGTTCCTGATCGGCAACTACCACTGGCAAATCAATGACGACATGAGCCTGCGGCTGATGGGCGGTTACCTCAGTCAGTCCTCGCTGAGTCCCACCTCGACCTCCGGCACCAATCTGCCGTATGTGGTGGAGGTGGACCCGGTGACCCAGGTGCACAAAAACATCGGTCCCACCACGACAAGCACCAAGCTGTATCCATTCGCCTACTGGCGCCGCGGCTTCAAGGGCGACTTCACCTGGAACCTGGGCGACCACAAGATCACCATCGGTGGCGAGCACTACAAGCACTTCATCAACAACGTCAGTACCACCTCCGACGGCGGCGACTGGACCTATTACACCCAGCCCGGCAGCGTGCTGCCGAACGGTTCGCCGGCACCGGCGGACGGACGTTACGTGTCGCAGTACTACATCAGCACCGGCGGCCCGTTCTATACGGTCAACAAGGCGTTCTACATCGACGATTACTGGCAGGCAGCCGACCACTGGATCGTCTACGCCGGCCTGCGTGACGACACCTTCGTCAACAAGAACGTCAACGGCCAGAACTTCTGGCGCCTGCCCCTGCTGTCGCCGCGACTGGGCGTGTCGTGGGATGTGTACGGCGACAGCACGATGAAGGTCGGTGCCAATGCCGGCAAGTACACCATTCCGATTCCTTCCAGCGTCAACAACGGGGCTGCAGGCGCGGTCACCCAGTGGTTCCGCTACTACACCTATACCGGCAGGGATCCGAACACCCAGGCACCCACCGGCCTGACCCAGATCGGTCCGCAGGAGACGTTGATCAACGGTCTGGCGCCCAGCGCGGCGAACGTGGCCACATCCAACATCAAGGCGCCGTACCAGTACGAGTTCCAGGTGTATGTGCAGAAGACGCTGGGCAACAGCTGGTCGTCGCTGGCCGAACTGGGTTACTCCTCGCTCAAGCGCGCCATCGAGGACACTTGCTATACCCAGGGCATCACCGACTACGCGCAGGCACATGGTTATCCCGGCTACGAGGATTCCAGCGGTTGCCCGATGATCAACCCGGGCATCGCGCAGGTGTTCACGCGTGACTACAACGGCGACGGCAAGCAGGAATCGTTGACCTTGCCGGGCAGCGTGTTCGGTCCCGCACCCACGCGCAAATACGTTCATCTCACGCTTGAGTTGACCCACACGCGGAACAGCGAGGAGCCGTACTTCCTCGACCTCAGCTACACGTGGGCGCATCTGTACGGCAACTATGACGGTCTGCTCAATCTTGGCACTCGCACCAACGGCGGGCCTTCCGAGCAGATTCTGTGGGACTTCCCCGGCCTGATGGAACACAGCTCCGGCAATCTGGCCGGCGACGTGCGCCACAGCCTCAAGCTCAATGGCGTTTACTACTTCCCGACGGGTTTCCGTATCGGCAGCACGTTCGATCTGTCCACCGGCACGCCGCAGAACTGCCTGGGTACCTATCCCGATATCAACAACCCGGCCGAGCAATACGGTGCAGCCAGCCATTACTGCAACAACGTGCCCGCACCGCTGGGTGCGGCCGGGCGGATGCCATTGTTCTGGCAGTTGAACCTGGGCGTGGGTTACGACTGGACGATCAACGAGTCGAACCATCTGAGCCTGGATCTGCAGGTGCAGAACGTCACCAACCGCCAGGGTCGTATCGATGCGAACCAGCTGTACGACACCGGCAGTTTCCAGGCCAATGGCTCGCCGATCCTCAACCCGAGCTATGGCGCAGCCAGCTGGCAGGCGCCGCGAACGACGATGCTGATTGCCCGCTACACCTTTCGATGAAGGCATGGGGCGCCGCGCCGATACGGTGCGGCGCCTTTGCTGATTGTGCGTGAACCACGTTGTCGCACCATGCGATCGACAGGCATCACCCTGCTCATTCACCGGAGGTATCTCATGAAAAAATATCTGTTGCATCTCGCTTATGGGCTTGCAGGTATTGGAGCCTTCCTGGTCAGCCCGGCCTACGCCGTGATTGCAGGTGGCATGACGGCCAATCACTACTACTACCCCGCCTCGACCACCGCGAACGCCGATGGCTTGTATGGTTACAACGCACTCGACGCTTCCATTCGGGTGACCCACGAACCGGGCAACAACGGCAATACGTATTACGCCAGTCAGTTTTTCTGGACGATCAACGTCAACCAGGGCGGCTATACCGGGATCCAGCAAAATTCGAAAAAAACCAAGACCGTTCTCTTTTCGATCTTCGGCCAAACCTACAATGCCAGTGTCGACAAATCAGGTCCCGTGTCTGGTGGGGTATGCCAGGGATTCGGCGGCGAGGGCACGGGCACTCAATGCCTGTTCACCACAAAAGGCACCGAGACGCCAGCATGGAAAGAGGGGGGCAAGTACACCTTCCACGTGAAGTACGCGGGAAAGACAACGATTCCCGCGGGTGAAGCAGATGCAGGTGAAAATTACCTGTGGCAGGCCTCGATCACCGATACGAGCACCGGCACGACCACGGTTATCGGAACCATCCACTCACCGGCGGCCAACGGCATCTTGCAAGCAGTCGTGCCGCAGTTCGTCGAAAATTTCACCCAGGGATCGCAGCAGTATTCCTCCTGCTCTCAAGTGCCCCCCACGACAGCGGTGTTCGACGCTCCGATCATGTACGACCCGGCGAACAACGCCGTGCAAACCAACAACGCCTCGACACAGGTTTATGGTGATTGCGCGTCCGTCGCCAGTTCGATGATCAACCCGGACCATACGGCCATTAGCACCATCAATCAGCCTGTGGGTGCGTCCTTCATTGCCAGGAATCGCGTTCAGCACTACTGCGCGGATACGCTGGGCGGCAACCATATGGGCCTCAATATCTGTGCGGGCAACCGCAGCTCATCCTGGGCGATTGCCAACCAGCTGTTGGCGAACGATGTCTACAACCGGCTGAATCTGGTCGATCGGAGTGTTTGTCTGCAGGCAAATGGCAGCAGTGCGGTCCTTGCCGCAACTTGCGCTGCCGACAGCAGCCAGGAGTGGTTGTACATGCCGGGCTCGGAGGCCTGGTTCAACGTGGGCTCCGGTCAATGCCTCAACGCTGCCGGCGATGCCGGGCAGAACAGCACGGTAAATCTGGCAGATTGCAATTCGTCCAATTATCAGCAGTGGACCTCAACGCAGCCGTAAGCGTGCTTATTGCAGGGCGACCTGTCGTTCAGTGTCGCAACGGGGTCTCGGCATTCCCCTTCGGCATTGAACGACGGGTATCCCCCGTTTGGCGTGCGGCATCCGAACGTGCTCTGCCGCCCCCACCGGATGCTGCGTCGATTGCCCACCCTCTTGCGAAGCTGCACGAGCACGGGGAGTTGAGCGCAATCGGGCTGGTCGATACCAATAAATCAACACGAGAGGCAACCATGGCAGCATCGCATTTGCATCCCCTTCGTTCGTCGCGCATGAGCGTGCTGGCTTCCTGCCTGCTGGCCGTGCTGGCGGGTTTCAGCACGGCATACGCCGAGGACCGCATCGCCAAGGGCAACGCGGTACTTGAACCTGGCGTAGCGACCTTCACCGATCAGCACGGCGTGGAGAACTTCGGCAACGCCGCGATCGAGGCGCACTGGAAGCTTGACGGGCGGCATCTCGTCAACATGACGGTGACCGACCGCATGCACGGGCGCATGCTTGCCGTACCCGCGCCGTTCGCGCTGGTGCTGGCCGATGGCAGCACGATCAAGGCCTCCGACATGAACCTGCTGTCGCCGCCGCGCGCGCACTCGCTGCCGGTGGACGCGAAGGCCGCGCAGCTCGCCGCGCGGATTCCCGGCAAGGCGGTCGAAGCCAGCTTCGGCGACGCGAACGGTCGCTTCCGGGTGGACTGGAAGCTGGTGCAGCGCGATGGCTCGCCCTATCTGCGCGAGGAGGTGAGCATCACCGCGCTGAAGCAGGACGAGAAAATCACCAAGGTGTCGCTGCTGGAATCGAAAGTGCCGAATGCAGAGGTGGTGGGCACGGTCAACGGCTCGCCGGTGGTGGCGGGCGACGTCTATCTGGGCTTCGAGAATCCACTGTCCGACAGCGAGGTACGTGGCGACAACGTAAGGCTCACGATGCCGCGTACGCTGCCGCTCAGCCATGGCAAGACGGTGGCCTATTCGGCCGTGGTCGGCGTGGTGCGCGACGGTCAGCTGCGGCGTGATTTCGCCAGCTACGTCGAGCGCGAGCGGGCGCATCCGTACCGGCCATTCCTGCACTACAACTCGTGGTACGACATCGGCTACTTCACGCCGTACACAGAGGCGCAGGCGTTGGACCGCATCAATACGTTCGGCGAGGAGCTGCACGTCAAGCGTGGCGTGAAGCTCGATTCGTTCCTGTTCGACGACGGCTGGGATGATCGTAGCGGCAGCTGGAACTTCAGCAAGGATTTCCCGCACGGCTTCGTGCCCTTGCGCGAAGCGGCCGCGAAGTACGGTGCCGCGCCTGGCGTGTGGCTGTCGCCGTGGGGTGGCTACAGCAAGCCGCAACAGGAACGCTTGCAGAACGGCAAGGCGGCAGGTTACGAGATCAACGAGGGTGGCTTCGAGCTGTCCGGTCCGAAGTACTACCAGCGCTTCCACGATGTGGTGCTGGACCTGATCGACAAGAACGGCGTCAACCAGTTCAAGTTCGACGGCACCGGCAACGTCAGCAGCGTATTTCCCGGCAGCCGCTTCGACAGCGACTTCGCCGCGGCGATCCAGCTTATCCAGGACATCCGCAAGGACAGGCCGGGCACCTTCATCAACCTCACCACCGGCACCTGGGCCTCGCCGTTCTGGCTGCACTACGCCGACACGATATGGCGCGACGGCGAGGACGACAGCGAAACCGGCGTCGGCACCACGCGCGAGCAGTGGATCACCTATCGCGATGCGCAGACCTACCGCAATATCGTGCTGAAGGGCCCGCTGTTCCCGATCAACTCGCTGATGCTCCACGGCATCATCTACGCGAAGGAGAACCGCAAACTCAATACCGATCCGGGCCACGATTTCACCAACGAGGTGCACTCGTACTTCGCCACCGGCACCGAGCTGCAGGAGCTGTACATCACGCCGTCGCTGCTGAGCGAGGACAACTGGGATGTGCTGGCCGAATCGGCGAACTGGTCGCGCAAGAACGCCGAGGTCCTGCGCGATACGCACTGGATCGGTGGCGATCCGGACCGGCTCGATGTATACGGCTGGGCGTCGTGGTCGAAGGCGAAGTCGATCATCACCCTGCGCAACCCGAGCGATCACACGCAGCTGGCGGTGGTCGACCTGCAGCGTCAGCTGGAACTTCCCGCCGGCGCAGCCCGTCGTTTCAACGCGCACAGCCCCTGGAAAAGCGACGCGGCCAAGCCCGGGCTGACGCTGGATGCGGACAAGCCGGACACGATCACTCTGACGCCGTTCGAGGTGCTGACGTTGGAGCTGACGCCGGTGAGTGGTTCCTGAGCACGCCAACGTTTGTCCCCGGACTCGATCCGGGGACGAACGGAACTCTGATATCGGGAAAGCGTTTTCGTATAGCCGTCCAAAGGGGCCGCGATGCTGCGCCGGGATTTTCTGCGATTGAGTGTGTTGACGCCGCTCGCTGCGCTGAGCTGGCGTGTCGATGCGCGCGCTTCTTCGCCGGCGTCGCATGCGGAGGAAACGTTTGTCGAACGGATGCCCGACGGCCGACCACATCAGCTTGAACTGACCTCGCGCCGCTTCATGCTGGATGGCCAGCCATTGCAGATCCGCAGCGGCGAGATGCACCCGGCGCGGATCCCTGCCGAGTACTGGCTGCATCGCATCCGCCTGGCGAAGGCGATGGGCCTCAACACGATCGCCATTTATCTGATGTGGAACCACCTGGAGCGCGAGCCGGGTGAATTCGACCTGCATACCGGCAACCGGGATTTCGTCCGCTTCATCCGCCTGTGTCAGAGCGAGGGCATCTGGGTCTACCTGCGGCCCGGCCCGTATATTTGTGGCGAATGGGATTACGGTGGGTTGCCGCCGTACCTGCTGCGCAAGCCGGATATCCGTGTGCGTCACAAGGATGACGTCGACTACATGACGGCAGTGCGCCGCTACATCGGCACGATTGCACCGCACATTACCCCGCTGATGGCGTACAACGGCGGTCCTGTGCTGATGCTGCAGGTGGAGAACGAATACGCCTCGTTCGGCCACGACCTGGATTATCTGAAGCAGTTGCAGGCGCTATGGGAAGCGCACGGCATCCATGGTCCGTTCACGATTTCGGATGGCCTGGCGCAGCTCCAACAGCAGCACACCTATCTGCCTGGCACGGCGCTTGGCCTGGATGGTGATACCGATTTCTCGACGGCACAGACGATCGCCGGTAATGCGCCGGTGTGGGTGGGCGAGGGCTATCCGGGCTGGCTCACCCACTGGGGCGACAAGGACTTCCAGCGCGGCGATTACACCGCAACGCTGCGTGAGCTGTTGCAACAGGGACATTCGTTCAACCTGTATGTCGTGCACGGCGGCACCAATTTCGGGTTCACCGCCGGTGCCAACGCGAAGGGCGACTACTCGCAATTCGAACCGGTGATCACCAGCTACGACTACGGCGCGCCGATCAACGAACGCGGCGAGGCCACGCCCGACTATCACGCCTTCCGCAGGCTGCTTGCCGCACACGCGCAGCGACCGCTGCCGGACGTGCCAGCATCACCGCCAGCGATCCGTTTTGCGCCGGTGATGCCGGTGGCGCATGCCTCACTATGGGACAACCTGCCGCCAGCCACGGAAGTGCGGGCGCCGCAAGCCAATGAGTTGCTGTTTGCACAGGATCACGGTTTGGCCTTGTACCGCCGGGAGATCCATGGCGGAGGTGGTGCGCTGACGATCGACGGCGTGCGTGATTACGCCACCGTGTTCTGCGACGGCCTCTATATCGATGCGGTGTCGCGCGTGGAGCATCTGCGGCTGCGCAAGAACAATCGGATCGATCTCCCATCCGGTATCGCTGCCAAGCCTGCGCTGGTCGACATCCTCGTCGACAGTTTCGGTCATGTCGGTTATGGCCAGGCGATGGCTGACCGCAAGGGGATCGTCGGCAGCATTCGCCTCAATGGAGACGTGCTGGAAAACTGGGATGTCTGCAGCCTGCCGCTGGATGACGATTTCGTCCGCCAGCTGAAGCCGGTGGTGAACTCGCCGTCGCGCGCGGGAATCTTCTTCAAGGCGATTGTCCACCTCAACCGGCTCGGCGACAGCTATATCGACATGGCGGAGTGGACCAGGGGCTATCTGTGGGTCAACGGCCAGTTGCTCGGCCGCTACTGGAATCTTGGTCCGCAGCAACGACTGTACTGTCCTGCATCATGGTTCCGGCCTGGCGACAACGAGTTGCTGATCCTCGATCTGCATCAGACCGTTCCCGCGCCGATTCATGGCGCGAAGACGCTGCATGTGTAACCGCGTCAAGCCTTGCCGTGAAACAGCTCGCGGCCGATCAGCATGCGGCGGATCTCATTCGTGCCGGCGCCGATCTCGTACAGCTTCGCATCGCGCAGCAGGCGGCCGGCGGGGAACTCGTTGATGTAGCCGTTGCCGCCGAGCGACTGGATCGCCTCCAGCGCCACCTTCACCGCGTTGACCGAGGCGTTGAGCAGGCATGCGGCCGGGTCGATGCGCGACTTCACCCCGTTGTCGAACTGCTGCGCCACCATGTAGGCGAAGCCGCGCGAACTCTGCAGCGCGGTGTACATGTCGGCGACTTTCGCCTGCATGATCTCGAACGTGCCGATCGGCGCGTTGAACTGCTTGCGCTCGCGCACGTACGGCATGGTGATGTCCATCGCCGCCTGCATCAGGCCGATCGGGCCGCCGGACAGCACCAGTCGTTCGGTATCCAGCCCGTTCATCAGCACGCGCACGCCTTCGTGGACTTCGCCAATGATATTTCCGGCCGGGATCTCGCAATTCTCGAACACCAGCTCGCAGGTGTTCGAGCCGCGCATGCCGAGCTTGTCCAGCTTCTGCGCCGTGCTGAAACCCTTCATGCCCTTCTCGACGATGAAGGCCGTCATGCAGCGGCTGCCGGCAGTACGCGGCGCGGTGCGCATGTAGACCAGCAGCACGTCGGCGTCGGGGCCGTTGGTGATCCACATCTTGGTGCCGTTGGCGACCCACACGTCGCCGCGCAACTCGGCCTTGCAGCTCATCGAGCCGACGACGTCGGAGCCGGCACCGGGTTCGCTCATCGCCAGCGCACCGACGTGCTCGCCGCTGCACAGCTTCGGCAGGTATTTCCTGCGCTGCGCCTCGTTGCCGTTGTGATAGATGTTGTTGACGCACAGGTTGGAGTGCGCGCCGTAGGACAGTCCGACCGAGCCCGATGCGCGGGAGATTTCCTCCATCGCCACCATGTGCGCCAGGAAACCCATGCCGCTGCCGCCGTACTCCTCGGCCACGGTGACGCCGAGCAGGCCCATTTCGCCGAACTTGCGCCACAGGTCGGCGGGGAACAGGTTGTCGCGATCGATCTTGTCCGCGCGCGGGGCGATTTCCTTTTCCGCAAACGCGTGCACGGTCTCGCGCAGCAGGTCGATATCTTCACCGAGCGGGAACGGGCGCATCACGAACTCCAGAGTGTGCAGAGCGCCGATTTTAGCCTACGCGCGCAGGCAGTGCCGCCAGATGCCGCCGGGCCAACAAAAAAGCCGCCAATCAACCGGCGGCTTCTTCTGTGACAGGGCGTGCCGCTTACTGACCGCGCATGCGGCCCTGGAAGCGGGTGCCGTTGTTGCCCATATGCGCCAGCTTGATCTTGCCGATCGCGCTGATGCGCTCTTCGGCGAGGCGATCCGCAGCCTTGTAGGTCGGGATGCCTTCGTTCTTGCTGATCTCGAAGATGCGGCCGAGGTTGTAGTAGATCGTGCGCATCATGCGCATCGCGCGCTCGCGGTTGTAGCCGTCGATTTCCAGCGACACGTTCATCACGCCGCCGGCGTTGACCGCGTAATCCGGCGCATACAGCACGCCGCGGCGCTGCAGCTCGTCGCCGATCTCGTCGGTGGCCAGCTGGTTGTTGGCCGGGCCGCAGATGATCTTCGCCTTGATGCGGTCGATGGTCTGCTCGTTGACGGTGCCGCCCAGAGCGCACGGCGAATACACGTCGGCGTCGACGTCGTAGATCTCGTCCAGGCCGACCGCTTCGCAGCCCAGCTCGTCGACGCAGCGCTGCACGGCTTCCTTGTTGATGTCGGTGACGAACACCTTGGCGCCCTGTTCGCGCAGCAGCTTGATGAACTCGCCGCCGACGTGGCCGCAGCCCTGCACGGCGTAGCTGTACTTGCCCACGTCCTCATTGCCATGCTTGAACTGCAGCGCGGCCATCAGGCCCTGCAGCGAGCCATAGGCGGTGAACGGCGACGGATCGCCCGAACCGCCATGCACCTGGTGCACGCCGGTGACGTATTCGGTTTCGCGGAACACGTATTCCATGTCGTTGACGTCGATGCCGACGTCCTCGGCAGTGATGTAGCGACCGTTCAACGAGTTGACGAAGCGGCCGAACGCGCGGAACAGCGCCTCGGACTTGTCCTTGCTCGGATCGCCGATGATCACTGCCTTGCCGCCGCCCAGGTTCAGGCCGGCCACGGCGTTCTTGAAGGTCATGCCGCGCGACAGGCGCAGCACGTCGTTCACCGCCTCCTGCTCGGTCTTGTACGGCCACATGCGCAGACCGCCGAGCGCAGGGCCCAGCACCGTGTTGTGGATCGCGATGATGGCCTTCAGGCCGGCGTCCTTGTTGTGGCAGAAGACGACTTCTTCGTGACCCGTGTTGGCGATGGTTTCAAAGATCATTGGAACGGTGACTCCATGATTTATGGTGCCGGAGGGCATCTACAGATGGGCGGCGGAGAGTGTTGTCGGGACCCCGCCAGAGGGCTGTCAAAACGCTGGAAACTCATCGCCCCGACCGAGGCCGGGGCGAGAATCAAAGCGCGAAGTTTAATGCTTCGCCCCGGCAGATGGTGACGCGGCGCAACAAGCCGCAGGCGTATGGAGTGTCATTCCGGTTGAAGAAACGCCCCGCAAGCGGGGCGTTTCTTGCCATCAGGCCAGCTCGAACCGACTCGGGGTCAGCCGGTTATCCAGACACCGGCGCGCCAGTGCCAGCCGTCGCTGCGCTGTTCCCAGTGTGGGTGCGCGTAGTGGTGGCCGGGCCGGATCGGCTCCCAATGGCCCCGTTCGGCCACGTAGTGGCGGCCGTCCCAGCGCCAGTAGCCACGAGCCCAGATAAAGCCGGGTCGCTCCACGACGTTTTCCACGAACATCGGCGGCGGCGGTTGGGGTGCCACCACTTCTTCGACGTACTCGCGCTGAACGACAGGTCGCTGTTCGTAAACCACCTGACGCGGGCGCTGGGCCGGTTCCACCACACAGCCAGCCGCCAGAGCGGTCACGGCAGCAAGAGAGGCCAGGGCAACAAGGCGAATGGTCATGGTTAGCTGTCTTCCTTATCAGGGTTGAGGATGTGCCGCGGGGATGCCTAACGTGGTGTCATGGGGCGGACGCCTCGACGACAGCGGTGCGCCCTTCGCAGGTTGTTGCACGTTCAGCGGCCCCAGTAGCCCTGATGGAAGCGCCAGCCACGATGGCCGTGCACCCAATATGCCGGGCGATAGTGATAACCGGGGCGTGCCCGCACCCAGTAACCGCCGGCCCAGACATGGCGACGTCCGTCCCAGCGCCAGTAACCAGGTGCCCAGACATAACCGGCGCGCGGCGGCGGCACGCGTTCGAAACGCGGTGCCGGCGGCCCCACGCGGATGCCGACACCGACTGAAACCTGGGCCGCGGCCGGCGGCGCGTAGGTCAGGCCGGCGCAGGTCAGGCCGAGTCCGGCGAGCAGGGCCAGCTTGAGCGACAGCGTGTTTTTCATGGTGTTTTCCCTCAACGCCGCAACACGCGGCAGGCAGATGAGAAAACGAGACGCGTGAAAAATTGTTGACCTTGTCCGGCCGCCTTGTTCAGGTTCGGGTAGGGTTGTTGAAATAAAACGAACGGTCGTGCTATTTTCCATTCATGACCACCGCCACCGCTCCCGGCAAACGCGCCAACACCCGCCAGACCATCCTCGACCACGCTTATGCGCTGGCCCGCCACGACGGGCTGGAAGGCCTGTCGATCGGCACGCTGGCGGCCGATGTGGGCATGTCCAAGAGCGGCGTGTTCGCGCACTTCGGCTCACGCGAAGACCTGCAGATGGCCGTGCTCGACACCGGCAGGGCGCGCTTCATGGCCAAGGTGCTGGTGCCCGCGTTGAAACAGCCGCGCGGCTTGCCGCGCCTGCGCGCGATCGTGGCGAACTGGTTCGAGTGGGGTCGCGAGCATCAGAGTGGCTGCGTGCTGCTGTCCGCCGCCAGCGAATACGACGGCCGCGACGGCGCACTGCACGACGGCGTGGTGCAGCAGCAGGCCGGCTGGCGCGGCGAGTTGCAGAAAGCGGTCGACCAGGCCGTGCAGCAAGGTCATCTGGGTGCGCACACCGATGCCGCCCAGCTCGCCTTCGAGATCTACGCGTTGATGCTCGGCCTGCACCACGACGGCGGGCTGTTCGGATTCGACGAGGCAAGCCGTCGCACTGCGGCGGCCTTCGAGCGCCTGTGGCGCAGCTGGCAATCCTGAGGTAATTCCATGTCTGCCAAACCTTCCACCTCGAACCATCCAAGCCTTGCCGCCCGCCTCAAGCTCGGCAGCGTGCGCGCCGGTTTCGCGCTGGGCAGCAGGCTGGCGCCCAAACGCACCGTGAACCGTGCCGCGCGTCTGTTCGCCACCCCATTCGCCAGCAGTCGCAGTCGCGCGCAGGCGGAGCAGGGCGACGCCGAAATGCGCCGCGGCGAGCTGCAGGTCAACGGTGAAACCATCGCCACCTATGTCTGGGGCGATCCGTCGAGCCAGCCGTACGCACTGCTGGCGCACGGCTGGTCCAGCTTCGGCCTGCGCTTCATGCCGTGGGTCGCGCGGTTGCGTGCGCTGGGCTTCGCCGTGGTCACGTTCGACCAGCCCGGTCACGGCCGCAGCAGCGGCAAGCTGTGCACGCTGCCGGAATTCACCGCGACGATCCACGCGATCGGCCAGCACTACGGCGACGCCGCGCTGGCGATCGGCCACTCACTGGGCGGTGCCGCGGTGACGCTGGCGCAGGACGAAGACTGGCATGCCCGCAAGCTGATCCTGGTGGCGCCCGCCATCGACATGGCCGCCGCCGCGGGTCGCTTCTTCCGCTTCGTGCACCTGGGCGAAAACCTGCGCGAAGCGTTCTACCTGTGGCTGCTGCGCCGCACCGGCGTCAGCGTCGAGCAGTTGCAGGTGCATCGCCATCTGCCCGCGCTGGGTGTGCCTGGCCTGATCGTGCACGACCTCGACGACGAGGACGTGCCATGGAGTGAAGGCGAGCGCTACGCCCAGTTCTGGCCCGGTGCGCGGCTGTTCACCACCGAAGGACTGGGCCACCGCCGCGTGCTGGATGCGCCCGAAGTGATCGACGCCGCGCTCGACTTCGTGCGCGGCAGGTCGGTGGGCCAACGCGTGGTGGGTTCGCTCAACCTGCCATACGGCGTGGCTTAGAGCCTCGGTTGGCGCACAACAATCTGCGCGCGATGACGGGGCGGCAGCACCCGTCCTGACCCAGCGGACGGGTGCTGCCGGGTGTCAGCTGTGGTTGAGCGGGGATAGCAGGATCGGGCCTGCGCCGTCGGTATGCACGGCATCGTCGACGAGAGCGTCGGCTGCGTTCATGTCGGGCTTGTCGACCCAGGGCGCTGGTGTGAACGGGCCAGGGATATAGCTCACCCAGGTGCGATCGCGTTTGGGCGCATTGACTTCATTCAATGCGTAGTTGACAGGAACATGCGCGGTCCAGCTGTCCTGCTTTGCCAGCGGTCCCGTCGTGGGGATCGCGTAGGTCCACTGGCGCGCCACCTTGAGGGCAGACTCGGCCAGGATCGCGCGATATTGCTTGACTATGCGATCTGGGCCGGTGTTGCCGAGATTGACCTGCTCGGCGGTGGCATCCACCACGTGACCGCTGCGATCCACACGCAACGCCAGGTACACCGTTCCCTGCACGCGGCCGCGGATTGCTGCCTCGGGATATCGCGGCGGGGTTCTCTTGTTGCCCTCGGTGGTGTGCAGCGTATCGGTGGAGTCCGTGTTGCTGTCGCCGAACGTGGCGCCCTTGATGCGCGCACTGTAGTTGCCGTCGGATATTTTCTTGAGCACGACCCGGACATGCATGCTGCTCTTGGCGACCACGGGTTCGTCATGGCGCAGCACGGGGTGGAATCGCCACTGCAATGCAGCGTTGCGCACCAGGTCCGCGATGGGCTGCCCGTACCTGGCCGCGTCGTCGATGACCGCAGTCTGCACCGTACCGTCCTTGGCCAGCACGATGGTTCCGCTGACGACGGCAGACGACTCGATGTCCTCGGTGGAGCTGGCCTGGGCGGCCATCGTCGTCATGGCGAGAAGTGCGCAGAACATGGCTTTCTTCATGCGTGCTTTCCTTGTGAGGTTGCGTGAACTTGATCAGTCCCGCGCGGCAGGCGGCCCAGTGGGACCCGACGGTTCCGGTGCCCGAGCCGCTTTCGTCTGCCTTTTCGTGACTTCCCCTCGGCTGGCATCCGCGGGACTCCGCACCGCCGGCGTCGAGTATGCGAGCAAACGGTGGCTTGCGTAAGCCGGGCCGGGCGCGTCCGGATGCCGTCGAGATCATCGCGGCCATACGCTCCGGTACGCGCGCTGCAGCAAACCCTAGGCACCGATCCCCATTAGAATCGACAAGTTCAAGCACACGATGCCGGAGTTGCCATGAGTTCCCCCGCCAAGCACGTCCCCGCCGGCGCCACGCAGGCTGAAGCCACGCCGCTGCGCTTTGTAACCGCTGCCAGTCTGTTCGATGGCCATGACGCGGCGATCAACATCATGCGGCGGATCATCCAGTCGCAGGGCGCGGAGGTGATCCACCTCGGCCACAACCGCTCGGTGGAAGACGTGGTGCGCGCCGCGCTGCAGGAAGACGCCGACGCGATCGCGCTGTCGTCCTACCAGGGCGGCCACGTCGAGTACTTCAAGTACATGGTCGACATGCTGCGCGAGCGCGGCGCCGGCCACATCCGCGTGTTCGGCGGCGGCGGTGGCACCATCACGCCGGAAGAGATCAGGGAGCTGCAGGCCTACGGCGTCGAGCGCATCTATCACCCCAACGACGGTATGAAGCTCGGCCTCACCGAGATGATCGAGGACGTGATGCAGCGCGCCGGCTCGGCCGCGACCAGGCGTGCCGAGTCCGAAACCACCGCCGTGCCCAAGGTCGACATCGACGACGAGATCTCGATCGGCCACATGCTCTCGGCGATCGAGGAAGGCAAGCTGAGCGACGCCGAGCTCGACCACCAGCGCAAGCAGTGGAAGCTGGCCGGCAAGCACACGCCGGTGCTCGGCCTCACCGGCACCGGCGGCGCCGGCAAGTCGTCGGTGGTGGACGAACTGCTGCTGCGTTTCCTGCACGCGTTCCCGCAGATGCGCATCGCCGTGCTCGCAGTCGATCCCACCCGCCGCCGCTCCGGTGGCGCGCTGCTCGGCGACCGCATCCGCATGAATTCGCTGCGCAGTCATCGCGTCTACATGCGCTCGATGGCCACGCGTCGCCAGCATGCCGCCACCAGCATCGTGCTGCACGACTGCATCGACTTCCTGAAGAGCCAGCCGTACGACCTCGTCATCGTCGAGACCGCCGGCATCGGCCAGAGCGATTCGGAGATCGTCGACCTGGTCGACTTCCCGGTTTACGTGATGACCAGCGAATACGGCGCCGCCAGCCAGCTCGAGAAGATCGACATGATCGACTTCGCCGAGCTCGTCGTGCTCAACAAGTTCGACAAGCGCGGTGCCGAAGACGCATTGCGCGACGTGCGCAAGCAGTGGAAGCGCAACCGCACCGCCTTCACCCTGAAAGACGAAGACGTGCCGGTGTATCCCACCATCGCCAGCCAGTTCAACGATCCGGGCGTCACCTGGATGTTCTCCAACCTTTGTCGCCTGATGCGCGAGAAGCTCCATCTTGAACCCTCCCCTTCAAGGGGAGGGCAGGGTGGGGTCGCTCTTGCCGCGTCTTGCGATTGGAAACCCCAGCTCGACACCACCCTGAAGTCGCCACGCGCCACCGTGCTGATCCCCGGCAGTCGCGTGCGCTACCTCGCCGAGATCGCCGAGCAGGGCCGCGCGATCAATCGCAGCATCGAGACCCAGGCCGAGTTCGCCAGCAAGGCGCAGCACTACTACGAGTCGCTGAAGGAACTGGGCGACGCCAAGCTGCCCAAGCCGCTGGAGCTGTATCGCCACGCCGACCTGCACGAAGAGGGCGACCGTTCGCTGGTCACCCTCCGCCAACGCTACAACGCCGCCCTCAAAGAACTCAGCCACGAAGCCATCCACCAGCTGCGCGAGTGGCCGGCGCTGTACAAGTCGGTTACCGCCGACGTCAACGAATACAAGGTGCGCGACAAGGTCATCCGCGTCGAGAACTACCGCGACTCGCTCAGCCACCAGAAGATTCCGAAAGTGGCACCGCCGAAGTCGAAGGACTGGGGCGAGCTGGTCAGCTTCCTCGGCCGCGAGAACCTGCCGGGCCATTACCCTTACACCGGCGGCGTGTATCCGTACCGCCGCAGCGGCGAGGATCCCACCCGCATGTTCGCGGGCGAGGGCACGCCCGAGCGCACCAACCGCCGCTTCCATTACCTAAGCCAGGGCGGCGCCGCCACGCGCCTGTCCACCGCGTTCGACTCCGTCACCCTGTACGGCGAAGATCCCGCGCCGCGCCCGGATATCTTCGGCAAGATCGGCAACTCCGGCGTCAACATCGCCACGCTCGACGACATGAAGAAGCTGTACTCCGGCTTCGACCTCAGCGCACCCAGCACCTCCGTCTCCATGACCATCAACGGCCCCGCGCCGATGATCCTGGCGATGTTCATGAACACCGCGATCGACCAGAACGTCGAGAAGTACCTGCGCGCAGACGAGGCCCGCTGGGCCGCCGCCGAAAAGCATATCGCCGAGCTGTACAGGCACGTGCCGCGCCCGCAGTACCACGGCGAACTGCCCAAGGGTAACGAAGGCCTGGGCCTTGGCCTGCTCGGCGTCTCCGGCGACGAGCTGGTGGATGCGGAAACCTACGCGCGGATCAAGACCGAAACCCTGCAGGCCGTGCGCGGCACCGTGCAGGCCGACATCTTCAAGGAAGACCAGGCGCAGAACACCTGCATCTTCAGCACCGAATTCGCGCTGCGCATGATGGGCGACATCCAGCAGTACTTCGTCGACAACAAGGTGCGCAACTTCTACTCGGTGTCGATCTCCGGTTATCACATCGCCGAAGCGGGCGCCAACCCGATCAGCCAGCTCGCCTTCACTCTGAGCAACGGCTTCACCATCGTCGAGTACTACCTCGCGCGCGGCATGAGCGTGGACGACTTCGCGCCCAACCTCAGCTTCTTCTTCTCTAACGGCATGGACCCGGAGTACACCGTCATCGGCCGCGTCGCCCGCCGCATCTGGGCACGCGCCATGCGCGAGCGCTATGGCGCAAGCAGCCGCAGCCAGATGATGAAGTATCACATCCAGACCTCCGGCCGCTCGCTGCACGCGCAGGAAATCCAGTTCAACGACATCCGCACCACGCTGCAGGCGATGTACGCGCTGTTCGACAACTGCAACAGCCTGCACACCAACGCCTACGACGAAGCGATCACCACGCCCACCGAAGAAAGCGTGCGTCGCGCGGTGGCGATCCAGATGATCATCAACAAGGAACTCGGCCTCAACTTCAACGAGAACCCGTGGCAGGGCAGCTACGTCGTCGACGTGCTCACCGACCTGGTGGAAGAGGCCGTGTACAAGGAGTTCGAGGCGATCAGCGAGCGCGGCGGCGTGCTCGGCGCGATGGACACCATGTACCAGCGCGGCAAGATCCAGGAAGAGTCGATGTACTACGAGCACAAGAAACATGATGGGTCGTTGCCGTTGATCGGCGTGAATACGTTCCTGCCGAAGGATCATGGCGGGGAGATCGCTACCGAGATCGAGCTGATCCGTTCCACCGAGGAAGAGAAGGGGCAGCAGATCGCCAATGTGAAGCGCTATGGGGAGGCGCGGAATGCGTTGGCCTCAGACAGTCTCAAGGTGCTGCAGGTGACGGCGCGCGACCGGCGCAATGTATTCGAGCAGTTGATCGAGGCGGTGAAGTACAACTCGCTGGGGCAGATCTCGCATGCGTTGTATGACGTGGGTGGGGAGTATCGACGGAATATGTAGGTTTGAGCTTGAATTATCTTGCCTCGGAGGAGAAGTTGGTATTTTTGTGCGGTATTTTATCGGGCATGGGCGTTGACTTGGTCGAGTGGGGTTGATTCGGATGCCAAGTAATTGCAGCGGGGTAGAGGAGGTAGGGCAGTTGCGGAGGGCTGCCGAGGTGGCCTGAGGTTGTAGGTTAGAAAGTGGACCTTTGTATCATCGGGCTTTGGATAACAGAAAGGGAACAGGGGATAAATATGGCGCGTGAAACTATTATCCGATTTTCGGCGGTAAATATTGTCGTTCACCCGCATCCGGCAAATGTTTACGAAAAGCTAATCAGGGCAGCATGGCGTCATCGTTTGAGTGCGCAAGTTCACGGTGAACGCTGGGGCAGAATCACTCAAGTCTGGGAGTCTTCTGATAACGAGTTGCCAGGGATTCATGGAGTCATTTCAACCTTTACCCAAATCGACCCTGATCAGCCATGGTTTAATGATGAAACTGATGATGAGGCCTCGGATGCGGATTTGAATGCCTTAGATATTCCTGAAAATCTCAAGCCAAATTTGCGCCGGTGTCGCTTCATTTTGGATGAAAAAAATCACATCCTCTCTTTCGATATGGAGTCATCAAAAGGTGGATTGTCTGGTGGTCTAATGGAGAAATTCCTAAGGCGATTGTTTTCCAGCAAAGAAATTATTGATGAGTTCGGCGAAGTCAAAGTGACATTACTCCATCCTGATGGCACTATCGAAGATCTTCTTGATATTCCCGGACTCCGTGAAATTTTCATGCATCTGTCCAAGCCAAATCCTGGAGACTTCGATGGTGGAATGTATGAGGATGTAATGGGGTGGTTGGATGAACAAGATGCTGATACGTTGGATCAACGCATTTCTTCATCCAATGGACCGTTACAACCAAATAAAGATACCGAGGCATTGGCTAGGGTAGCCGATGAAAATGGATACGTTGAGGCACGCGGTAAGCAAGGTAACGTAGCGTTACGTGCATCGACGAAGGATAGTGCGCCCCTTATTGAGCAGGGTGGATATAATCCGAACGTAACTGACGAAACAAGTGCTAGTTATATAGTCGCAAAAAAAATTAGAGACGCAATCGTTGAAAGAAGGCGCCTCCAGTAAATATGGGCGCGCCCGCTAAAAATGGATCTAACCAATGGCCTTGGGTGTCGAAGGCGATTGCTGCTTATTGGGATTCATACGGTGGATGGAGGATGGTTCTCACTTCGCCGTTCTTCCATACCTCCATAATAATTGCCTTATTGTTAGCGCCGGCTTGGTCTCACGGTTCGATACAGGAGAATGCTCTTACCGTTATACCTTCCATGCTTGGTTTCTCACTGGTGGCTTTTGCATTTTCGCTTGGTATAGGCACTGACAAATTTAAGCTTATTTTAGGTGCTCGCCGTGCTGGGGATAAGCCGTCTTTGGTCGATGGATTATCAACAGCTTTTGTGCATTTTCTATTTGTCCAGATCTTCGCATTGCTAATAAATTTACTTTTGGGAGCGCACTGGGTCGCCTTTCTCCTGAAAACGGCAGGAGCCTCATGGGAGCATGTTCCTGGAGCTCTTCAGGTATTTGTGATTGTCTTGAAATTTCTCTTTGATGGATTCGCCGCCTTTTTGTTTATATACGCAATGCTATCGGTAATTCCGGCAGTTCTTCATATTTATATGGCTGCTAAACTCTTTGAGAAATTTTCAAGTAAATATGTTAGGCCGGGTAAAGGGTTGGAAAGTGGTGGGGCTGGAAACAGAGATGAAGCGAACTGACCGGGCCAGAGTGCACTTTCTGCAAAAATTGAACGGGATCTGCTTGTTTAGTAGTTGTTGACGCGATGCGCGAAGGAGCTGGCAATGCATCAGGCGATTTGTGTGCTAGATGGGGCTACCCACAACGCGATAGAGTTCGCGGCATTACCGGAGGAAGCTCGGCTTGCCTTGAGATCCCAATTCCAATGTCCGTCATGCCATGGGCCGGCACATTTCCGTAAAGCATCCTCAAGTGGGCATGGCCCATGCTTCGTGGGGCATCCGCATGCAGATGACTGCGAACTCTTTACTGGCGGCGAGGATCCTTGGGGAGAGGGCGGGGACGAAGTCATTACCCGCATGGAGGCGGATCAAACAAGGATCGTGCTAGCAATTGGGGTCGACGCCGACAGTGTTCACCCGGTCCAGGGGCACGATCAAGACGGAGTAGGCGGTCGTCGTTTTACCGGCGGCGGTCAGCCTGTGGGAACCAGAATCCAGCGTGGACCGAAGCGGTTGCTCGAATGGCTCGTTCACTCAAACAGTTTCCGAACTTCGAACATGCCCATCGTTTTGCCCAACGGGGAAGAGATTCCGGTCGCTAGGTTCTTCTTGCCTTTTGCTGTAGCACGGGGGAGCTTACACGCCGGACTGTACCGAGGATTCTGGGGCATGCCCTCCAATCTACGTGTTTGGCAGCGTGGTGGCCTCACGTACCTTAATACTCTTCCAGGAAGAGACGGCGACACTCTTAGTGTCTACATTCCCGATCAGTTTCATCAACCGATATGCGAGCGATTTAGGTTGGATAGGCTTTCGGATTTGACCAGAAAGCAGACTCTTTTTATCGGAGAGGCTCATGTTTCCGGCGGTGGGAAGTTCACCTTTGATGTCTCGTCTTTGCGGTCTTTAGCTGTGATTGAGCCCAGGTAGAGCCAAAACCAAAAAAACGTGTCAGCGACAATTTTTGGTGCGCGATTTCTATGACTTAGAGGATGGCGTGTCATGGATACTCTGGCGTCTTGCTTCCAGATCTTCGTCGTTGTCGCGAAGCCACTTTTCAAGGGCTGACATCGCGTCAATCCAGTGAACGTTGTAGGCGTCCGCGAAGCATGCGAACACATACGCCGTTCCAGGGAGGTGCTGGTGACCGAAATTCTCCATCCAGAAATTTCCGAATCGAGTTTCGTGATCTTCTGGGACCGAGCGCGAGTAGGCATATATCACTCCGTCGTAGTTCGGGTGGACGGATTCGCTCAATTGTTCATGGATGTTTTCGAGTGCGCCGTATTCCCTGTTGGCCCGCTTCACAGCGGTAACAATGCTGAAGGCTTCGAACTCGGTTGGTTTCATTGAACTTCGACTTCCCACAAGGATCTTCATCGTCTCAGTGTCGAAATCGAACCACGCCAACTTGCCAGCAACGACGTCATCTATCTTCTGTGCCATGAACTCTAACAGGGCAGTCGTCTCGACCGCACAGCGCAGCAGAATACGGGTGCCAAGCACCTGCCCTTGGTCGGTCAGAGCATCGATCGCAGTACCGAGATCGACCATGCGCCTAAGAAGCGCCTCTCGAACGACGAGACAGCGATACGGCGCCTTCCATTTATGCGCAACTGGGCAACGAGACAGAAGATCAGCGACGGCGACCTTGTCGACGAAGTCGTTTTGCCACCTATCCAGCGTCTGCTTCAGGCTGGGGAGCTCGATGTCCGGAAGGTTTGGCTCGGTCAAGTTGGCAATCCTCCAAAACATAACTGTAAGTGGGCCAGCTCAGAGTCATTTTTTCAGCAAATCTATCTTGACCTTCGGCCTAGGATACCGGTCTACATCAACGCCCTACGAATCAACGTTTCGTAGAACTGAAGTCGCAGTCGGATGTTGATCAGCAGCACACTCAGCCAGTAGCCCAAGACCAACACAAAAATCAGAAATATTTCCACCCAACCTGGGTGGGGCGGCCAGTGCATGTCCTTGAACTGCAGGTAGAGCGCAATGACGATGGGCAGGGCGCCGAGCTTTTCGATGCTGCCGGTGAACATGGGTAGCTTCTCCTTCATCCGCTCGTGGCGATGGCTGACGAATTCGCTCAGCGTTCTGCGTTGATCGAGTGGGAAGGTCCGGAGCCACTCGACCAGAGCCAGATGATGAGGCAGGTCGAAATCCAATCGCTCGGCAGTGTCACGACGCTCATTGACGAACGTCGGCCACTTTTTCGGTATTTGGGAAGCGATTGCCACGATGACGCCGGCGAATTCCACGGCCACGCCGATACCGGCGAGTACGGCGGTGTACATCGCGTTGCTCGGAAGCAGCTTGACGCATGCCAACGCAAACAGCGCGCCGGCGGCCGCTGCGCAGAATCCCCATTTGGCTTTCTTTGGGAAAATCGAGACATCCGGTGGAAATACCGGCAGTGCCTCGATCCTCGCATCCAGCGCCGCAAACGTGAGCTTCGGTGATTCCATGTCTTGCTGCTCCCTCGGGATTCGCTTCGCTTTCCGGATGTCCGAAGTACGAAGTACGAAGACTTCATCGCATCGGTCAATGACTACACGACGCCAGCCTAACTGCCGGCTGCCCAGCCATGCCAGCTCTGGCATCGTTCCCGCGCCTCGGCCGATGCCTGTCCATCGGCCGGGGCGTCCCGGCCCGGTCGCGCGGTTACCCCCTGATAGCTCAGCGCGGCCGGGCCACTTCCTTTCATGCAAACGGAGATTGCCGCATGTCGCAGAACCTCATTTCGCTGGTGTTGAGCGCCGACTAGTCAGTAACAGGGTCGGGTTCACTTATCGGGATGGTTGCTTTGGCGGCTTACGGGTAGGTTTTATTTGTCCCAACTCCTGTTCGAATTCATCGACGAACTCGGTCAGCGATTGCCCGCAGGCATTACAGAGTTCCCGCAACTGCAGCAGATCCATCCGACGTGAGCCACGTTCGACGTCGCTGACATAGGACTGGGGACGCGGCCAAAAAGGTGTCAGGGACAATTTCTGACAAGGGATTGACGGTCGGGATGAGGGTAAGGCGCAACTCCCGCTGATCGTCGCGGAGAGGACGCTGCGTAATCCTGTCGGACATGGCCCGACTTCCACGCCTCGATCTCGCCGGTGTCCCGCAACACGTAGTGCAGCGGGGCAACAATCGTCTGCCGTGTTTTCTGGACGATGAGGATCGCCAGCGTTACCTGCAGTGCCTGCGACAAGCATTGCTGCGGTTCGGCTGCAGGCTGCATGCCTATGTATTGATGAGTAACCATGCGCACTTGCTGCTGACGCCTGACGAGGCGGGTGTTGTGTCGCGGCTGATGCACACTTTTGCGCGCAACCACGTCGGCTCGTTCAATGGTCGGCACGGACGCACGGGGACGCTGTGGGAAGGGCGCTACAAGGCTTGCCTAGTGGATTCGGGGCGCTATTTCCTGACCTGCAGTCGTTACATCGAACTCAATCCGGTTCGCGCCTGGATGGTGGCGCAGCCCGACGAGCACCCGTGGTCGAGCTACGGTGCCAACGCGAACGGGCGAACGGATCCGCTGCTCACTCCGCATCCCGAATACCTCCGGCTTGGCACTGACCCGGCGAGTCGCGCCTCGGCGTATCGGGCGTTGTTCGCCGAGGTGTTGCCCGGCGAACTTGTCGAAGATATCCGTATCCACTTGCAGCAGCAGAAGGTGCTTGGGACGGATCGGTTCCGGTCGTGGGTTGAAGCGAAGACAGGCCGATTCGCCATGGTGCGGCCGCTCGGCCGTCCGCCGGGACGTTCAAATTGTCCCTGACACCTTTTGCCTTAAAACCCCACCGGCCGCTCCCCAGCCACTGCCGCCTTCGCCTCCAGCGCGCGGCCGACGCGGCCCAGCGTGCCTTCGTCGAACAGCCGGCCGATCAGGGTCACGCCGTAGGGCACGCGGTGCGGCTTGGCCAGTTTCGGCAGCGGGTGTTTCGGGTCGGGCGCCCAGTCGCTGCGCACCTGGCTCACTTCCACGAAGCCGGTGCGCAGGGTGAGCGAGGGCTGGCCGGACATGTTGGAGATCACCATCATCTCGTCGCGCAGCGAGGGCACCAGCAGCAGGTCCACCTCGGCCATCACGCGCTCCATCTCCCTGGCCACCTTGCGGCGCAGGCGGTCGGCCTGCACGAAGTCCACGGCGGAGAGGAAGCGCGCTTCGCGGAACAGGTTGGGCCAGGCATCCGGAGTCTGCGTGCGCATCTGGTCGGCGGCGCCGGAGAGCGTGAGTTCCTCGAAGGCCGCCGCAGCCTCGGCGAACAGCAGCAGGTTGAGGTCGTCGTACGGCCAGTCGGGCAGCGACACTTCGGTGGGTACCAGGCCGAGCGCGCGCAGCTGGTCGAGCGCGGCGCGGTCCAGCTCGGTGGCCGACGCGTCCTTCATCCAGCCGGGGAAGTAGCCGACTTTCAGGCCCTTGATCGGGGCGGCCGCATCGTAATCCAGGTGCACGGCCACGCTGGCGCTGTCGCCCGGATCGGTGCCGCGGATGGCGTCGAGCACCAGCAGGGTGTCCTCCACCGAGCGGGCGATGGGGCCGAGCTTGTCCATCGTCCAGCACAAGGTCATCGCGCCGGTGCGCGGCACGCGGCCATAAGTGGGGCGCAGGCCGGTGGTGCCGCAGCGCATGCATGGGCTGATGATGCTGCCCTGGGTTTCGCTGCCGATGGCAAACGCCACCAGGCCGGACGCGGTGGCCGAGGCCGGGCCGGCGCTGGAGCCGGAGGCGCCTTCCTGCAGCAGCCAGGGGTTCATGGTCTGGCCGCCGAACCAGATGTCGTTGAGCGCCAGCGCACCCAGGCTCAGCTTGGCCACCAGCACGGCGCCGGCCTCGTTGAGCTTGCGGGTGACCGCGCCATCGTCCTTCGGCACGCGGTGGCGGAACGGCTCCGCACCGTAGGTGGTGGCGATGCCGGCGGTGTCGAGCAGGTCCTTCGCACCCCACGGGATGCCGTGCAGCGGGCCGCGGTAGTGGCCGGCGGCGATCTCCTTGTCGGCCTGCGCGGCCTGCGCCAGCGCGTGCTCTTCGCACAGCGTGATGACGCAGCGCAGCTGCGGGTCGAAACGCTTCAGGCGTTCGAGGTAGATCTTCGTCAGGCGGGAGGAGGTGAGCTTGCGTGTGCGGATCCACGCGCCGAGCTGTGCGACCGAGGCGAAGGCGATGTCCTCGTCCTTCGCCGGCAGCGGCGTGGCCGCCACCCTGGACGGCACGAAGCGATCGTGCGCGGGCCCGACCTGCGCGCGGCCCATCGCCGGGAACCAGGTGGTGGCCGGCGCCAGTCCGTCTTCCAGCGCCACCTTGCGCGGGCCGGTGCGGCGCTCCAGCAGCGCGGCCATGGAGGTGGGCCAGTTGGCCACAGCCATCTCGCGCTGCGCCTCGGTCATGCTCACCTGCGCCAGCTTCTCCGCCTCGACAAAGGTGGCCGTGCTCAGCTTCGGCCCCACCGGCGGCGCGGTGTCGAAGGCGCCGGGCGAACCGGGCGGCGGCGTGCCGGGGGCGGGATTTTCCCCCGTCTGTGCCAACGCGCTGCCAGCCACCATGGCACCCAGCAGGCCAAGCGGCGCCTGGGTCAGGAAATCGCGACGAGTCTTCATGGTTCTCCCCGATACGCCCCGCAGCGGGAGCGTGTTGCTGTCGAATCCGGCGAGGATACGGCTTGCGCCGCACCCCGAGCATTCCGGGCGTGCCGGAATGGCGGCCCACTGTGAACCAGCCTCGGTACGGGCACAACTTGGCTTGGGGGAACTCTGATTTTTTCCGTCATTCCAGCGAAGGCTGGGATCAGAACTGGGTCAGAGTGCCCTTCTTTTTAAAGTCGACGCTGACCCCTGTTTTAAAGGTAAATGAGTCGAACCATTTCAAGGTGCATCGAGACGAGCTCTGACCTGCATTGATACGTCACAGTCGACTCAATCGCGTAGTAGAGGGCATCGACGTTTTATCGAGCAGACGCGCGGCGTGGAGCATGGTGACCAACCTGAAGACACCGAAGATTCCCGCCGCCAGCATCGGCAGGAAGATTTCGCGACCCATCGGTTCTTTCAATGCACCCTCATAGGCAAAATAGCCACCCATTGCCCCGATCCCGAGACAGAGCGATGGCCAGAGGGCCCCGATGGTCTGGCCGGAGCCCTTGGTTCCCCAGTTCCTATATGCCAGAGCGACATACTGCGCGCCCGGCATGAAGGTCCGCCTGGCAGCAATCGCAACATAGTCGCCCGGGCTGAAAAGGGCACCTGTCGAGCCTCCCGGCGAGTAGAACGCCACTGGTGGTTCCCCCACGGTGAACGAGAGTCCGCCGTTATACCGGCCGGACTTCCCGACTTCACCAATGATCCCACTGAAAATCACCGTGCGCATATCAAGCTCATGGGAATCCGACAGCACGCCAATCTGCGATGCAACCACGTGCGGTGAGCATCTCGTTCGCACCATATCTTGCCAACGATATGGTGCCATGTTCAAAGAGAGGGTTCCCGTGAAAACTGAAAACCGGGCTATCGTGCCGTCCTGATCACGAAGAAAAGCCGGCAAAAACGGGGTCAGGTTGAGCTGGCCCCGTTCTGCTGTGATGCACCCATGCGCATGCATCACAGCAAAGATGTCGCCGTTGGGACTAGCCCTTGATGAAGGCGAGCAGATCCGCATTGATGACGTCGGCCTGCGTCGTCAGCATTCCATGAGGGAAGCCCGGATAGATCTTCAGGGTCGCGTTCTTCAGGAGCTTTGCTGATAGAACGCCTGCGTCCTGGTAAGGCACCACCTGGTCATCGTCACCATGCATGACGAGAGTGGGCTGACTGATCTGCTTCAAATCATCCGTAAAGTCCGTCTCCGAGAACGCCTTGATGCAGTCGTATTGGGGCTTGGAGCCTCCCATCATCCCTTGGCGCCACCAGTTGCGAATGGTGCCTTCGGATACTTTCGCTCCCGGCCGATTGAAGCCGTAAAAGGGACCCGAAGGGATGTCCAGATAGAATTGGGCGCGGTTGGCTGCGAGTGCCGACCGGAACCCGTCGAACACTTCGATGGGTAGCCCGCCCGGGTTATTCGGCGTCTTCAGCATGATGGGCGGCACGGAGCTGATCAGCACGGCTTTCGCCGTGCGATGTTGGCCATGACGAGCCACGTAACGCGCCACCTCGCCGCCGCCTGTCGAATGGCCCACATGGATGGCGTCATGCAGATCGAGGGCTTCGGTCAGCGCCGCGAGATCCGCGGCGTAGTGATCCATATCGTTACCCTCGGCTGTCTGCGTGGAGCGGCCGTGCCCCCGTCGATCATGGGCAATCACACGATAGCCATGACTCAGAAAGAACAGCATCTGAGCGTCCCAGTCATCGGCCGACAATGGCCAACCATGACTGAAGACAATCGGCTGACCTTTTCCCCAGTCCTTGTAGAAAAGAGTTGTTCCGTCTTTGGTGGTGATCGAGCTCATGGCCGAGTCTCCTTTGTGATTTGAAGAGGAATGTTTGATATGCGCGGTCGACGCAAACAGCTGACTTGACAGGAGGGATGGGGCAAGCGCCGCGACAGTGGCCAGGCTTGCACTTTGCGCGATGAATCGCCTTCGAGATGAATCATGAGATTCGATTTCCGGCATGACTTTGCTCCGCCGTTGGAACATCAAAAAAGGCGCGGCAAACGGTAGTCCCCCGCAAGTTAGCTGGCCGGAAAAAAAGTGTCAGGACAATTTCTGACAGCGGAATGACTTCGGGGATGAGAGTAAGGCGGGGCTTGCGCTGATCGTCGTGGGAAGGGCGGTGAGTCATCCGCGATGACGGATGAGTGTTTGGCAAGCAGCAAGGGCCGCCAACGCGGCCCTGACCAGAACGGTGACTGGCGCGATCTTGGCGCCGCCTGAAACACAGCGGCGGGTGGTCAGCGACAAGACGGGCAACTACTCTGCGGCATCGCGGGGAAAGATCACGTGCGGGCCTATGGACTACGGACGGCGAAATGGTGATACCGGTTCCACCAGCCGCGGCCTGAAGCGGCTGACATGCGCGGCCTCGACCCCTGTGAACGCGTCATCGGGCAGGGGTTCTGTCACCACGTGATCGGGATGCGGCCGCCGATGCACCTCGGCCATGAAGCGATAACCGAGGGTATGCACGGTGGCGATGTAACGCGGATGGAGTGCCGAGTCGCCCAGGGCATGACGCAGCTGCGAAATGGCGTGGCTCAGTACGCCCGGGGTGACGTTGCGGTGGCCCCACGCTGCGTCGAGCAACGTGTCCTTGTCGACCACATTGCCGGCCTGCTCCAGCAGCGTCACGAGCACGGTATAGGTCTTGGGCTCCACTTGCCGGGCTTGACCGGCACGCTCCAGTCGGTGCGCGCATGGATCGACGACGAGGTCGTCGCATTGATAGAGCCAGTGGTTGTCGAGTTCGGGTGGACGCATGATCGTGCCTGTCGATGACTCACCCTGCAGGCGAAGTGTGTGCCTGTCGATGACCGGCGCCATCTGCCAGACGTAACGCCTGCGGCGTGGCCTGCACTGGTCGGTTGGGCACGATTTTTTCCCGGTGTCGCCGGCGGATATCGAGCGGCGCCGGCGGCGAAATGCTGACCTTGTTCGGTTCCGGTCACTTATGGCCGAAGCTGGGTCAGAATGTGGCTGCCACGTGCCGTCGGAGCGCATCACTCCGGCGCGTGCCGCGCCATCCGCATGGCTTGCTCTACTGCTTTGACCACGGCATCAGGCTGATCGATCTGAATGTCATGCGAGGTATGCGCGGCGACGTGGCAGCAGGGTTCGTGTCTGCGGCACGGGCCTGGCCGAGCGCCACGATGAGCAGCAAGGCGCTGCCCGTTTTCAGGTACATCCTGTTCAAGGCGTGTCTCCCGTCGATGGCCTGGACCGGGGTGCCGGGCAGGAATTTCATTGACTGGAGGGAGCACAAGGAAGTTCAAAGCCATAAAGGCAAAAACGGGCTCAGGTTTGGCAACCTCGCTCGGAAGCATGGGCCCGAGCCTGCCTGCTGCCGGCTTTTGTCGAACCGGATCGAGCCCGTTCGTCGAGTGGGTGAGGGCAGCCACCGGGCTGCGTGGCCTGGAGGCATGGCATGAGCAAGTATTTCATCTACTTCAATCAACCATGGGTTGGCGAGCACGCCGAAACGTGGTTCGCCGCGCGCGGTCCGCTCGCAAGAGCGGTCGTGGACGAGATGAAGGCGGCCGGCGTCTACGTGTTCGCCGGTGGCCTGGAGGAAGATCCGGATGCCGCCTTCAGTGCAGATGCCACCAGTGGCACGCTCACGTTTACCGATGGGCCGCATGTCCGGAATCCCCAGTTCCTGGGCGGATTCACCGTGATCGACGTGGCCGACGAGCAGGCGGCAAGGCGGTGGGCGGGCAAGGTGGCCGAAGCATGCGGCTGGCCGCAGGAAGTTCGCCGGTTCAAGCAGTAGCCCGACCGTAAGCGCGCGTATGCCCGCCCCCATCGCCGGAGCCGATGGGTGGTTGCCCATGGGGTGACGCTTCCGGTTTTTCCGGCCTTCGCATCCAGCCGGTGGATCTGCCGGAAATCCTCAAGGAATCCACGCATATTCCACCGGAATCCCTCAAGCAAGCGAGGGGACTCCGGTGCACGATCATCCCACGGACATTGGCGTCCGTCGGGAGGCTCCCATGAGACATCTGATCAGTGCCACCACCCTTGCGCTTGGTCTTGCCTGCGTCGGCGGCGTCAGTGCGGCCCAGGACGAGACTCAGACCACCAACATGCGCAATGTCACAGTCAACGCCGTACCCCAGTACGAAACCTACGCTGCCAACCTGGATGCCGGCTTCACGTTGCACGCCCTGGTCGGCCACACGCGCCGGCAGTTCGTACAGGCCCAGCGGACGGCCGAGAGATCGGAATCCCTGCGCAAGCAGGGCATGGCCACCCAGCCGCTTGTCGCCGTGGCGGTCGACGACTCCCTGGCCCCCGGCGTGGCGAGACAGTTCCAGCTGCTCGACGCCGATAACGTGACGGTTGCCCTCGTCAACGTGTATTGCAAGCGGGCCGTGCCATCGGGAGGCCCGCATTGCAGGTTGGCTTCGTTGCCCATCGCGACCAGCGGGAGCAGGCAGAGCCTGGCGGCAACGCAGGCGAAGTACCTGCAGGTCGCCGAGGTGGATCTGCGCGACTAGGCCGACGACAAGGGTACGGAGTGAGCTGGCCCTTGTTTCGTTGGGAGGAGACATTTGGTGCATGCCGAACATCAATCATCAGGCGGAAAATCGGGGTCGCTCTGACCCGGGTTTCCGTTTTTCCCGGTTTCGGTTACTCGCACGAGGCCTTCAGTCTTTTGCACCCTTGCCTGAAACGGCGCGCCGCGTGGTTTCCTTCGGGATGCGCTGAGGTTTGCCAAGAAGCTCGACCAGCCGCGACTCGCATGGGGAGAGGTCATAACCCCGTCGTTGCGAGATCACGAACGTGAGCGGACCGAGGTGCCAGGCGCGGCGTTCAAGTTCGACGAGCTCTCCGTTCGCCAGATCGTCGCCGACGAGGTGGCGCGGCAAGTGCCCCCAGCCGAGACCGGCCTTGAGGAAATCGCGCTTGGCGCCGAGATCATTGACCAGCCACTGGCGCTTGCCGGCAACGCCCTGCTGGGTCTTTTCCGCTTGCGGCTGGTTGTCCGTGACGACGATCTGAACATGTCGACCAAACTCGTCCACCGGGATGGGCTTGGGTGTCGAAGCGAGCGGATGGGACGGCGCACATAGCGTCACCATCGACGCCTCGCACAGCCAGTGGCGTTCGATGGCATCCGGGTTCACTTCCGGCACGTTCTCGATCGTGACGGCCAGCGCGCACGCCTTTTCGAGCACGAGTTTCTCGCCGCCTTGCATGGTCGTGATGCGCAGGTTGATCGCTGCGGTGGGGAACTCCGCTTGCAGCGTCCGCAAACCGTCGATCAGGTGGACGCGCGGAAAGTACACATCGATCGCCACCGAGAGCTGGGGTGCCCCGGCCTTGGCGATCGAGCCGGCGCGGGTCTTCATTTCTTCCGTGCGTGAGATCACCGCCCGCGCATCCGGCAAGAGGCTGCGCCCCGCCGCGGTGAGCTGCGCCTTCCGTGTGTTGCGATCGAACAACTCGACATCGAATGCGCTTTCCAGCGCCTTGATCGCGTGGCTGATGGCCGACTGCGCGCGACCGAGTTTCCGCGCCGCACCCGAGAAGCTTCCCTGATCGCATACCGCAACGAACGAACGCAGTTGGTTGATGGTGACGTTGTCGAGCATGCACATCCAAGAAATAGATCGTATCAAGCGATATTTCGTCAATTGTATTGATGTGTCAACGGGTCCATCTTGGTTTCAGCTTTCGACAAACACGGATACATGACATGAACAGATTGAATGGAAAGACCGCCGTGATCACCGGTGGCGCTACCGGCATCGGCCTCGCCGCAGCAAGGCGCTTCATCGAGGAGGGCGCGTTCGTCTTCCTCTACGGCCGTCGGCAGGAAGCGCTCGACGCCGCCGTGGCCGAGCTCGGGCCCCATGCCCGCGCGGTGAAGGGTTCGGTCTCCGATCTGGCCGACCTCGACCGGCTCTATGCGGCAGTGAAGGCCGAGCGCGGAACCCTCGACATCGTTCTCGCCAATGCCGGTGCGGGAAGCCTGCTTGCGCTCGGCACGATCACCGCCGAGCACATCGACGAAACCTTCGGCACCAATGTGAAGGGCACGATCTTCACGGTGCAGAAGGCACTGCCGCTGATGGGCGAGGGCGGTTCGATCATCCTGACCGGGTCGAGCGCCGGCACCACCGGCGCCCCGGCATTCAGCGTCTACAGCGCGAGCAAGGCAGCGGTGCGCAACCTCGTGCGGAGCTGGGCACAGGACCTGAAGGGCAGCGGCATCCGGGTCAACGTGCTGTCGCCCGGACCGACGGCGACTGAACTGGCCAAGGCAGCGGTGGGCGAGGAGGGCATGAAGGTATTCGCCTCGATGAACCCGCTCCAGCGCATGGCCGATCCGGCGGAGATCGGAGCGGCGGCTGCCTTTCTCGCCTCGTCGGACAGCAGTTTCATGACCGCCAGCGAGCTCGCCGTCGACGGCGGCCTGGCGCAAATCTGACTCGTCATGCCCGGCCACGCGCTCCATTCGATGGTTCGGAGCGTCGCTGGGCGTGGCACCAAACCCAAGGAAAAATCATGAGCTACGCAATTATCGGTTTCGGCAAGATCGGCCAGGCCCTGGCCAGGGCGTTTGCCCGCAACGGCATCGAAGTATCCGTTGCAACCACGCGCGACCCGGCAAGCTTTGCAGCCGATGCGGCCGCGATCGGACCCGGGATCATTCCCGAAAAGCTGGCCGAAGCGGTCAAGGCGGACATCATCTTTCTGGCCGTCCGTTTCGAGTCGCACCCGCAAGTTGCCAAGGCGCTGCCGAGCTGGAAGGGCAAGACCGTCATCGACGCGATGAACACCTTTGCCGATCCGGTCGAAGAGCTCGCCGGTCTTCCGTCCTCTGGCTTCGTGGCCAAGGCGTTTCCCGGCGCCAGGCTCGTCAAGGGATTCAATCACCTCGCCGCGGGCACCCTGGCCGCCGATCCGAAGGTCAAGGGTGATCGCCGGGTGGTGTTCCTGTCGAGCGACGACGAAGGCGCGACAGAGACGGTGGCGACACTCGCCGGACAACTCGGTTTCGCGCCCGTCAATCTCGGGAAACTCGGGGAGGGTGGCGCGCTGGTACAGGCGCGGGGCAAGAGCTGGGGGCCTCTGATCTTTCAGGACCTGTTCAAAAAAGAGCCGTGAGCCACGCAAGACGATCACGACCAGATCGTGATCACCCTGCAGCCTGAATCACGGTTCCGGAAACATCAGCCCATTTGCGAGGAAACATCTCATGTCCAGCAAACTCGATCTTTCGAACGAACTCATCGGCCGCCGTGCCCTGGTCACCGGGGGCTCGCGCGGCATCGGCGCGGCCATTGCGCAGCGCCTTCTCGATGCCGGCGCCAAAGTCGTCGTCGCCGCGCGGACGTCCAACAACGACATGCCTGCGGGAGCAACGTTCGTCGCCGGCGACGCAAGCACGAACGACGGCGTGGAAGCGATCGCGATGAAGGCGCTTGCAGCGCTTGGCGGCCTCGACATTCTCGTGAACAACGCGGGCGGTGGCAGCGCGTATCTGGAAGGGTCATGGACGATCCCCGACGAGGCGTGGCACGACAGCATCGCGCTCAACCTCTTTGCCGCGATCCGCCTCACCAACGCCGTGCTCCCGGCGCTCCGGGCATCGAAGGCCGCAGCCGTCGTGAACATCTCTTCGGCGGCCGCGACGATGCCGTTTGGTCCCTTTGCGCACTATGGCGCCGCAAAGGCGGCGCTCAACTACTACTCGCGCACACTCGCCATGGAACTCGCGCCGAGCGGCATCCGTGTGAACGTCGTGTCGCCCGGCGTCATCGCGACGCCGGGTTCCGACGAGTTTGCCAAGACGACTCCGGGATTTTCCGCTGACGATTGGCTCCGGAACATTCCGCTGGGCCGCATTGGCGCCACCGAAGACATCGCCGAGGTTGTCGCACTGCTCGTGTCGGACCGCGGGAAGTTCCTGACCGGCGCGAATTACCCTGTCGATGGTGGCATGACGGCGCGCTGACGAAGATGCGCTTCCAGTCTTGCCAGCAGCACCAGCAGATAGCTGGCGGCGGACCAACTGAAGTTGGAGGACTGATCGATGTGTCCGAGAAATCAGGGGCGATCCGGGTTCACTTGCAGCGCCTAACTTCCGCCGTCCCGGCTTCGCTTGTTTCGATGTGCGACGTCAGTCCGTGTCTTTCGCGTAGCGGGTGATCCCGTCGGGCAATCGAACCCATGAGTGCTTGCGACACTCGTAGATGGAGTCTTGCGGGGCGGAGAAGTCCGGGTCGGCAAATGCACCTACGGCCACCATCACGCACTCGTCGTTACCTTCCTCCGTATGGAAAACCGTGCTTCCGCAGACAGGACAGAACCTGAAGCAGAATTTCGTTCCATGGTCGCCAGTGCGGACGTATTCCGTGGCGGTGCCGGTAACGGCAAAGGGGACGGGATAGGCGGCAAGCGTCGCGAAAACACTGCCGGTGCGCCGCTGGCACGCCAGGCAGTGGCAAACGCCAGCACCCAGCGAATCACCTTGAACTTCGATGCTGAGCTGTCCGCAGCAACATGAAGCCGTTTTGCTGGTCATGGATACCTCGGGCGGAAACAGGGGATGTCTTGTGTGCCGTGCTGGCACGGTCTTGCTCAGGGAGTCGGAAACAGGGGCGGAGCGTATATTCCGGGATTGTTTTTGGCCCGAGGCTTCGGGCCGGCGTCTGCGCTCAATCCTGCAGCCAGCCCATGGCCTGGTCGCGCTCGTCGTAATCGAATTTGCGGACCTTGGCCAGCATCAACGGATCGAGTACGTGGTCGGCGAACGTACCCATGGGACTGTCCGTGACCAAGGCGACCTTGCCGATCTTGTCGTGCACCGTGTTGACGAACTTCAGGTGTGCGAACAGGGCGCCCACACTTTGCCAGCCGGGAAATTTGCGGCTGTGAATCAGGACGCCGCGGAGCCGGTCGTGATCCTTGAGATAGTCGCCGATCACCTTGCCGACGGCTTCGAAATCATCTTCGCTCAGCGCCTGGTCCGCGGCAGGCTCCAGCACGAGGACGCCGACGTCGGCATTCAGTGCGATGCCGATGCGAGAGCGTTCTTGCTCGCAGACCCATGCGTGGGCAGCCGCGTAGTCGTTGCCGGCGAAGTGGCGCAGTTCGCCGGGAGAAAACAGCCCGAACAGTTTGATCGCATTCTCGATCCACTTGACGTCGCTGACGATCGCCATGCGCGCCCAGTGGCCAATCTTGCCCAGCCCCAGCCGCAGATCCTGCCAAACCGCGCCGGCCTCCATGCCCTTCCATTCGCCGTCGATGCAGCACAGCAAGTCGAGCTTGTGGTGCCTTTCCAGCTTGTCGTTGACCCATGGGATGAGCTGGTTCTCGTAGTCCTCCGCGCGCAGCTTGTCGTTGATCCGGATGCCGATCACGTGGTCCGGAAGACCTTCGATCATGCTCAACATGCTGATGCACCTCCGTTGCTGCTCTGGATGGCTCGAACTGCTGGATGGTCAGTGTACTGCGTGAAATCAGAGGTACGTGTGAACTCGTCGAGATTGGTTTGCGAGTTGAGGGTTTTGCGTGGCAAAAAGGGGGCGGATTGAGCTGACCCGCTTTGCGTGTGCGTGCACCGGATCGAATGCATCACACGCCGGATCGACGATGACCAGTCACCCGGCCAGTATGATCAGCTGCGGGTCCATGTCGACCGGCGGAGACCGACCCAAAACGGACAGGCTGGCCGAGGCCCGCTGAAAATTCTTCCAGAGCATTGTCGATTTCCGATGATCAGCTTCGTCGTAAATGCATTCCCACCCAAAGGATCTCCCATGAAATACCTGGGCCTGGCCTACTTCACCCCCGAAAAATTCGCCGCGATGGCGCCAGACGATGTCAAGGAATTGGTGAGCCAATGCCCGGCATTGGACGAGAAGATGCGCGCTACCGGCAAGGTTCTGGTTTCCGCGTCCCTTGGCGATCTGGACAGCTGGAGGACGCTTCGCCCGCGTGGCCGCAAGACGCTCGTCAGCGATGGTCCTTACACCGAGTCGAAGGAAGTGGTGGGCGGCTTGTTCATCATCGAGGCGGACACCCGTGACGAGGCGCTCCGCATCGCATCCATGCACCCGGCCGCCACGCTGGGTGAAGAAGGCGGATGGGCCGTCGAGCTGATCCCCATGGATTTCTACCTGGCCCGATGAGGGCTTGGGCTCCTCTCAGGATCGATATCCGGTTTTCACTGGGGGGGAATACATGAGCGCCAGATTCTGGTTTTCCGCAGGTGTCTTGATGGTGGTGGGTTTTTGGCTGTACAGCGTCAAACACCATCGCTCCGAAGTGCAGGCACAACAAACGTCACCGACCGCCACGGGCGATCCAGTCGATGCCACGTCCCGAAGCAAGCCGGAGCAGGAGCCACAGCGCGGCGCTTCACCGCTGGTGCACGGCCTTCCAACCAGCAAAGACACCGGTGATCTGGCGATGGAGTGGACGGTCTGGGTCGTGGGCGAGCGCACTACCGAGCATGGCCCCGCTTCCCAGATCGAAGGTCGACTTCCCTGGCTCGTGGCGGAAAGGCAAAAATTTTCCGCCATGCCGATGCACGATGCCTGTGCGCAGGCCACCCAGAAAGCCGAAGTGTCTTCGATGGATGCGGACATCGTCTACTTCAAAGCCAAGCTGGAAGACTTCAAGACGCACACCGCCGAGTCACAGGACAAGCGAGACGCGGCTCGACGCGCTGTCGATGCTGCCAACAACGCCGAGCATAGGGCGATGCAATGTGTCACCCCGTAAAGCCCTCGTTGCCGCAAAAGAGCTGATCGGGTAACGACGATTTACGAGCGGAACGGAGTCAACCGGGCTATCGTGCCGTCCTGATCACGAAGAAACATCATGACGAAAAGCTACGACCCACCGCTGACCACGAACCCGCATGCTCCCCTCTACCGCGTCGACAAAGCGATCAGGGCAGCCCAGCAGCGGCTGGATGCCGCCATCGACGCCAAGCGGCATCACACCAGCCAGAATCTGGCCCATGAAGTGATCAAGGAGGCGCGCGAAGGACTCAAGAAGTCCGAACTGTTGCGCGTTCTCAAGATCAAGGAACTCGTGCAGAGAGCAGCGGAGACCGAGGCGGCTGGAAAATACGCCGGAAACCGGGACGGCGGAAGTTGAATCGAAACCGGGCCCAGAGTGGGCTTTCTCAAGAAAGGCGACTCTGACCTTTGTCGTACTGATATATCAACCCGTCATACTTGCCTCAACCCAGGAGCAAGTATGGAAACGATTTATGTAGTGCAGCCCTTCGAGCGGGTGAAGAATGGCTTGAAGCCAGGCCAGGTCCTGCAGTTCAAAACGGCTGATGAGGCCGCACGTCGGGCAGGACTGCTGGCCGACAAGCATGCAGGCATCGTCGCCTACAGCATGGACGTCGACGAAGAGAGCGGAGACTACGGCACGCCGCGAGTGCTGTTCGAGTCGGGCGACGTGCCAGAGCTTTGATCGGCCGAAAACCGGATCAGGTTCATTTGATTTCGTGCCGATACAACGGGGTCGGGGCACTCAGGGGCGGCTATCATGGCGTCATGTCCAAGCTGCTCATGAACCTGCGTGACGTGCCCGATGATGAGGCCGACGAAGTGCGCGCGATGCTCGACGTGCAGCGGATCGCGTTCTACGAAACCCGACCCAGCATGTGGGGTGTCTCGGCAGGGGGAATCTGGGTCACGGAAGACGCGGCCTTCGCGGACGCCAGGCGCGCGATGGACGACTACCAGCAGCAGCGCGCGGCCCGCGCCCGTGCCGAATACGCCGCTGCCAGGCGCGCCGGCACCGCGGCGACGTTCATCACGTTGCTTCGCGCAGATCCGGTGCGCGTCGTGATGAGCGTGTTGGGCATACTCTTCGCGCTGACCCTGGTGACGGTTCCGTTCTTCCTGTTGCGCGGGTAGGGCAGGAAACCGGGAAACCGGGACGGAAGCCGGGCGGAGGAAGTTGGGTCGAGCCTGGTTTCCACTCTTGAGCGCTGAGTACTCAGAACGGGTGCTGCCGGTAAAACTGCTCAAGCTGCCGATAGACGTCCGGCAAGTGCTCGCGCAAGATGGCCGGTGTCTCGAAAAATTGCTCACTGGCCACCGCAAAGAACTCGGCCGGCGTTTCCAGCGCATACGGATCGATCGGCAACTCGACACCGTTGTGTTGCTCCTCCTTCAGGCGATCCCATGCGGTCGAGAACACCTGCGACAGGCGGTCGTCGTGACATTCAATTGTCCCGCACATTTTTTTGTGGCCCATCGATCATGATCGACCAGCCAGACCTTCTGGCCGGTCTGCAGTGCTCCAGTGCCGCGCCAACGCTTGAAATCTTCGGCACCGGGATACTGGCCGCCCCGGACCGTATCGCCCCGAGGGGAAACTGTGAAAGACTTGGCAGAGTAAAGTCAGAGGGGTCTGACTATCGCCGTCCTGGGTTTCTGGTGGCCGCGACGTCACAAACAGGGGAGGTTGCATATGTTCTACCGACGCTCGCCGGGGTTTGCCCGGAGTAAGGCAATGGCTTTTTGCTCGGCACGACAACTGGCCATGGTGATAGCAGGCGTGCTTGCCGGGGCTGGTCAAGCATGGGCTGCTTCACCCCACTACAGTCTTTTTGCGCAATTTTCGTCGCCCAACGCCGGACCACCAAGCACCGGCACTGAAATGAGAAGCCCGCAGGCCATCATGCTTGGCTCGGACGGGCGACTCCATTGCGTGTCTACCGCCGGTGGGTACTTCGGCTACGGTGGTGTTTTTTACGTCACGTCCGACGGCCTCATCAGCTCCGAAATTGATTACGGTGGCCCCTCCGACAGCACCGTTGGCTATGGCTGGGTGCTTCCGCCCACACTGCCGGCCAACAATTTCACCCCGCTCGTTGCGTTGCCGGCCGGCAAGATCATGGGTATCTCCAACATGGGCGGACTCCCCGGAACCACCAATGGATCCGCTTCGGGCGTGCTCTACGAATCTTCGCCAGACGGCAGCCGTTTTAATCTTCATACGTTTTATCGGGGCACGGGCGACGTAACCCAGCCCGAAAGTGTCGCCATGGGAAGCGATGGCAATCTCTACGGGCTTGCACTCGGAGGTACCTGGTCGGGGGGCACGCTCACCAGCAACTCAAACCTGTTTCAGTTCAATTATTCGAATGGCGTGGTGAGCAACCTTTTCAGCTTCCAAGGCTACAGCCCCACCAACTTTGTGCTGGGCGCGGGTGACAACATGTACGTCACGCTGCCAAAAGGTGTCGTCTTGCCCGGAGCCGTCACGGGATCCACCGGCGACGTGATCTACCAGGTGACCAAAGGCGGCGCAGGTAGCGTCGTCCACGTGCTCGATCCTGCCACCGAAGGTCAAGGGATCGACGAACTCGTAGGCGACGGCCAAGGCAATCTGTACGGCGCCGCGCTGGACAGAGGAGTACTTGGCAACGGCGATGGAACGGTCTTCAAGGTCAGTGCCGCGGGTGAGTTTTCGGTCCTGCATAGTTTCAGCCGATTTGTCGGCGCGAGCCAACAAGGCTTCGGACCCAATTCGCTGGTCGCCGGTTCCGATGGCAATGTCTATGGCATGACGCGCCTTGGCGGGTTGTCATCTGCTCCCAATGGCACTCTGTTCCGAGTCACGCCCTCCGGCGCCTATTCGGTACTGCATGCGTTTGGCGCTCCACAGGTCGAAGGCGGCAACGCACGCTCGCTGATCCAAGCCGGGCCAAGGAGCTTTTACGGCGTCGTGGACGGAGGACCCACCACGTCAGGTGCGATCTTCAAACTGGTCGTGCCCATTCAGGACGATATCTACGGCGTCGGTAAATCTTCTCTTCTCATGAGTGGCCCGGGCGCACTAAGCGTCGGAACCACCGCCAATATCGGCGCGCCGATATCTATCGCCAATGGCTATTATCCTGTGGCCGTCGGCGACCTGGACGGCGACGGCATCGCCGATATTGTCTGGACCAGCCAGAACCATGACCTATATGTCTGGTTCGGAGGCGTCAACGGTTTCCAAGCCAAATATGTGGGCACCTATCCGGCTGGATGGACTGTCGTGGGGGCGGGGGACATCAATGGCGACGGCAAGGACGACCTGATCTGGATGAATGACCAGATGCATCAGTTCGCCTACTGGCTGATGGACGGTTCCAGTCGAATCGGATCGCGCGCCTTCAATATCACGGCAGGCTACCGCCCCGCCGCTTTGGGTGATTTTGATGGAAACGGCAAGCTCGACATCATGTGGACCAGTGCCAATAATGATTTGTATGTTTGGCTGGGCGATGGCGCCGGGTTTTCGTCAAAGTACATAACGACCTATCCCGCCGGCTGGCGGATCAGCGGCCGGGGTGATCTCGATGGCGATGGCCGCGACGATCTCATTTGGTCAACCGCCGACAACCAGCATTGGGGCTATTGGCTGTTGAATGGCGCATCCATCATCAAAGTGGATAGCTTCAGCGCCCCAGCCGAACTGAATGGTTATGCCATTGCAGCAACCTCAGACTACAACGGTGATGGCCTGGCCGACATTGTCTGGGTGAACGGGTCAAATGTTGTTCCATGGTCGAACCAGGGGCAATGCTCCGCCACCGTGAGCTGCACCTTCTCCGCGGGCGCCACGCTGCAAGTTCCATCCAGTCAGACCATCTTCAATAGCGGCATTCCACGAATGCCGCAGTGACGCCATAGGCCAGCTATACCGTAGAACAGGATGGGGTTGCCCATCCTGTTCTACGTGGGCGACTCCCGCCGTCCCTTCGATACGGCCAGCGGAAACAGGGTAGTTGAGTCCACTAGTTCTCCTCAATGGAATGGGCGCTACGCGTCATGCGCCGATAATGTTGCCTAGCGACATAGCGTGGCATGTTGCGTGACTTATTCGGGCCTGGGTCTGGTCGGCCACAAATTTCAGGTTCATATCGGCAGGTTGCGTCCGCAGGCTCCCGTCCAACTGTCATGGCGATCTGTGCGCTCCGGCGATCCGATGGCGCGCAATGGTTTGCCCGTTGCGGCATTCCCTAGCTTCGATAAAGGCTGGAGCAAAAAACAATCCGGGTACAACATCGACATCCGCGCTGTCATGTGCTCTGTCGTCCGGACTGTTGATTGCCCTGAACTATATCGATCCGAAAATATCTGAACGGGCAGTGCCATGCATTGAGTTCTTCTCGGAAGCCAAGCGCTCAGAACGGGTGCTGCCGGTAAAACTGCTCAAGCTGCCGATAGACGTCCGGCAAGTGCTCGCGCAAGATGGCCGGTGTCTCGAAAAATTGCTCACTGGCCACCGCAAAGAACTCGGCCGGCGTTTCCAGCGCATACGGATCGATCGGCAACTCGACACCGTTGCGTTGCTCCTCCTTCAGGCGATCCCACGCGCTCGAGAAGACCCGCGACCACACGCGGCGATCCATGCGCCGGTGCAAGGGCGGAAAGCCGTTGGCGTCCCCGTTGAGCATGTCGAGCTTGTGCGCCATTTCGTGGATGACCACGTTATGCCCCGGCCTTTTCCCACTCAGCACATCTGCCCACGACAGGATCACCGGCCCGCGTCCCCATGCCTCGCCGGCCATCACGGTGTCGGTCTGGTGAACCACCCCCGCTGAATCCGTCTGTGCGCGACGCGGAATGAATGCGTCCGGGTACACGATGATGCTGTGCCAGCCGTCGTACCAGTCGAGGCCCAGTTTCAGGATGGGCAGGCAGGCATGTGCCGCGAGCAAGACGCGATCGGCGTCGTCCAGTTGCAACCCCTGGGTCGGCTCCAGCGACTTGCTCTCCAGGAACAGCGTTGCCAGCACGCGTAGCGTGGCCTGGTCGGACGCGCCCAGCCGCTGCGCTGGGTTGCAGCGTCGCAGCGCGTCTCGCCAGAGCGATTCGTCGATCGGGTGCCGCGCGACGATGCGCCGGTCGCGCCAGTTTCTGATTTTGTCGAACATGGCCACATGCGGAGTAAGTCACATGCTCAAGAGGATCAGGGTCGAAGTGCACTTTCTCAAGGAAGGAGGCACGGAGCAGCGTGTACTTTCCATGACACCGTCCCAGGCTCGCGGGGACTTACAGGAGGGCGACTGCTTCTGGCAGATCCGCCACGGCGCGTCCGTTGCGCTTCGATGGCGGAACGCAAGCGGCCCCGAAGGAGTCAGCTCAGAGGAGGGCGTATTCCCTCCTGCGCGGCGTATATTCCGTCGGAACCCCACGAGGGGAGACCGTCATGCGCATGCTCAGGAAGGTGGGGCTGTTGGTTGTGGCTGGGGTGCTGTCATTCGCCGTGCAGGCGGGCGAGTCACCGATGCGTGCGATGTCGGCGGGGGAGTGCTGGACGAAGGCGATGAACGCGGGCGATGTGGATGCCGTGGCAGCGTGTTATCTGCCCGATGCCGTGATGTGGTTTCCCGGTGGCGGGATGGTCAGGGGGCGCGAGGCCACCCGCAAGGGTTATGCCGACTACTTCGCGGCTTACACCATCAAGGACGCCAGCCTCGATGACATGGGCCATGTGGATGCACGCGATGCCAAGACCACCTGGGGCACGTTCACGATCGTGATGGTGTCCAAGGCCGACGGCAAGCCTGTCATCGAGCGCGGCCGGTTCACCGACGTATCGCGCAAGGTCCATGGGCACTGGATGTATGCGGTGGCCCACGCGTCGGACGATCCGGCACCCGCAGCGCACTGAGGTTCCGGAAAGCCCGGTCTGCGCGAGCGTGCGAGCCAAACAGGGGCGGGTTCATTCAAACGTCCATGCAGAAAATGAACTCGGCCCCTTTTCAGCTTTTCTTGGACCTCTACGGTGAGCGCTGCAACGCCGGCTGATCCATCTGCGGGTTTTGCATCTGTTGCATCGACGGCGTGCTCTGGGTCGGGGCAGGCCGTTGCATGTCGTGCTGCCACTGGCCGCTGCTTTGCGCAAGCGGCGTGCCGATCGCCTGGGCCACGTTGACGTCGGTGTAGCGCTTGAACAGGGAGTTCGTGTCGCCCTGCACGGCATACGCCCGGCTGGCGTCATCGCTCAGCACGACATGATCGACCCGACTCATGCCGTGGCCTTGGGCGGCCACGGCCAGCGCCGCCGCAAGATTGTCGCTGCGCTGATCCGGCGCGCGTCCCTGTTGCGCATCCAGGCGATGCACGGCGGCCAGGGACTGCAGGTACATTGCGTTGCCGGGGTGCGTGGCGTCGGCGAGAGTCGCGACAGGCTGCGGCTGCGCGGCATGTTTCAGGGCCGCGAGAGTCTTCGCCCCTGCAATGCCGTCAACATGGAGATTCTGGTTGCGCTGAAATTCTTCGACTGCCGCCTTGGTGCCCGGACCAAAATCACTGTCCGGGGTAAGAGGGTGGCCGTGGGCATCATGCAGGCCGAGCTGAGCCAACCGCGTCTGCAGGTCATGAACTCCGGCGCCATGGTCGTGTTCGCGCAAGGTGCCTGCGTGCTGCACATGATCGATGGCTGCATGTTGGGCTGAGCCTGGCTGATGATGCGAAACGGTGCCCGGGTGCGTGACGTGCAGCAGTCGCTGGTCAACGCCATTGCGACGTATGTTCACATCGAGCGTGTGGTCCCGATTGGCCACCGTCGTGATGTCGCGGCTGGACACCTCGCTCCATTGTCCGTTGACGAAAGTGCGCCCGTGTCCTGCCTTGTCCCACTCGACAAAATCATGGCCCTCCGCATAAAAGCCGCGACTACTGGCTGTGCGCGCGTAGGAACCACCCACCTCCAGCGCGTTGACCATCTGTCGCCCGTGCGTCGGGTCGACAAACATGTCCTTCACCGCCGGGTAGGCCTGGCTTAGATGTGGGTGCGCTGTGTCGGCAGCAAGCTGGGTCGGATTCACCAGCGGATTGGCCAGCACGTCTTGCCACGGCGTGTGCATGGCGTTGCTCGCTGTTGCGTGCTGCATCGTGTTGAAGAGGCCTGTGCCACGCAGAGCATCGTCTCTTCCAGTTTGCATATAGTCCGGGAGGCGGTCGATGGCCCTGCTGATATCGGTGACGCTGTGATATGTGCCGTCGCTGATGTGGCCAACGATGCGCTGCCCCCAGCGCTCGCTCTGGTTGTAGGCCTTGGTACTGATCGCGATCATCCGTGCCTGATCATCCGCCGAGGCGTGCTGATAAAGCTCGCTTGCTCGCAGCGGCGTGACGACATGGGCCATCAGCTTGTTGACCTGTTCCACATCGCGGTTGTGCACGAACGTGATGCCGTCATCGCTAGTCAGAAACGCATTCATGTGCGATTTGACCGTGGCGTCCAGATCGCGGCCGTGGTCGCGTTCGCTGATTTGATGGCCGTCGCGGCTAAGATCGGCAATCGTCTGCGTTCGTTGCGTGGCGCTCAGGGTCCAATCGGGGTGATGGGTTGTTGCCCATGTCTGGTAGGCGTCAGTCAATTGGGTTGCGACCACTCCACCGCTCTGACCGAGGTCGCTCTGCAGGGTGCCAATCGAATAACCGCTGGCTGCCACCGGATGCAGTACAGATTTGCCCTGCACATCGCGCGAAATATTGCCGGCAAAGCTCAATTGATAGGCCTTATCCAGGCCCTCGGAGCTCACTCCGATGGCGAAATAGATGAGCGACTTGGCTTCGTTGTCCGTCAATGTGGGCATGGAGTTCTCCTTAACTCTGAGCTATCGCGATTAGTTTTGGTCGGCAGTGCAATGGTCGTCGACAGGTAGACGTTTTCCCTTGATCACCGGATGAAGCACCACGTACTTCTCGAAGATGCTTTCCTCCTTCTTGCCGACCCTTCGGTACCAGACCAGATCAGTTCCCTGGCGGGTGAAATAACCGCTCTCTTCGGTTTCATAGCTGGGACATATCGCGTATCCGGCGTGTTCGTCGCCGCCGCAGTAGCGCACATATAACTTGCCGTCGCGAATGCGGCCTTTGAGTGACCCATCCGATCCGTTCAGTCGTGTGCCGTCGGTCCAGTCGCCGGTCACGTCTTCGCCTGTCTGGGTCAAGGTCAGTGTGGCCGAATGCTGATAGCCGCAGGTCTGTTTGTATTTCCAGTCGCCAGCGAAGACCTTCGCTTTTGGAGTACCTGTCGCATAGGTGGTGCAGAGAATCTGCCCGACGACCAGCGCGCCGAGGAGGAGAACGCTGCGGGACCAACGCAGCCGCATACGAGCTGAGATGGGGAACATGAGAACTCCTCGAAAGATGGACCCTGAAATCCTTTGCCGGAAAGCCTAGCATCGGCACTTCACGGCAGAATGTGAGCTTGCTCGGGAAATGTTGTGGGGGAATGGCGCGGTGACGATCCGGATGATCAACGGCAAATAAGCTCCACCCACACGCAACCGTCCGCCGATGAGGACGCATCAGCGACTCGCTTAAGCATCACTGCGCGCCTATCATCGGCGCTGCCGTAGCAAAGACTGGTAAAACAGGTTGCAACGAGGCTGGACCTGCCAGGAAAGTCCGATGCCCGCACACCGCATTGCCCTGACGATCGGATATCTGCTGCTCGCCTGCGTGCCCGTGGCGACCCGAGCCCAATCGCCCGCCGAATGGCAGGCGCTGCAAGCTGCCGCCGCAACCAAGTCCGACAAGATCATGGCTGAAGCCAACACCCACAAAGGGCTGCTGGCCCAGTATCAGGTGATGCGCGAAGCCTATACCGGCGACAATTCGCCGGCGTTTCGGCTGATCTTCGGGCAATACATCAGTTGGTATCAAAGCTTTCTCGGGGATTATCCCGACGCGATGGACAGCTATTCGATCGGGCAGCCGCCGATGGAAGGCGACAGTCCGTCGCCACTGACCGATGCTGGGTATGTGGCCCATCCTGCTCTGGATGCCATTCCGGAACTGGCGCGAGGCTATCGCATCGTGCTCCTCAACGAGGCACACAATATTCCGCTGACCCGCAGCCTGACCGTGCAACTGCTAAGCAAGCTACGCCAGGAAGGCTTCGATTATTTCGCCGCCGAAACGCTCTATGAGAACGATACCGCATTGCCATCGCGTGGCTATCCCATCGACGCCAGCGGTTTCTACACCAGGGAGCCGGTCTATGCGGAAATGGTGCGCACCGCGCTGAAACTCGGCTTCAAGGTGATTGCCTATGAGGCAACATCGGATGCCGGTGGGAGTGACGCACGCGAAACCGAGCAGGCGCGCCATATCAATGAACGGGTGTTCAAGGCCGATCCTCATGCGCGCCTGGTGGTCAATGCCGGCTATAGCCATATCGTGAAGTCAGGCGCGTATCTCGACGGCGCATCGATGGCTGAGCACCTGTTCAAGCTCACCCACATTCCCATGCTGTCGATCGAGCAGACCATGTTGTACCCGCATCCTTCGAGCAGTGGCGACCATCCTTATTACACGACCGTCATGCAGGAGTTGCGGCCGAAGGTGCCCATCGTGTTCGTCAATACGGCGGGCAAGCCGTGGTCGTTGCGACCTGGCTACGATGTGAGCGTGTTCTTTCCGCCGGTGCAGATGCTGCATGGACGTCCCGGCTGGCTCAGTCTGGGTGGTCTGCGTCGGCCGTATCCGGTCAGCGGCGAGCGCTGCCGCAGGCACTACCCATGTCTTGTCGAGGCACGCTACAGCGATGAAGGTGCGGACGCGATTCCAGCGGACCGCCTGGTGCTCGCCCAGACACCCTTGATGAATGCCGGATCCTCCATCCCCGTGTTCAGCAGCGAGCAGAGCATGCCGTCGGGCGATCTCTATCTGCGTCCGGGCAAGTATCAGCTGAGCCTGGTCATTGAAGACGACAGGGTCGTCGAAAAGAAAAGTATCGTCGTTCCGGATACGCCGGCCTCGTCGTCGGGACAGCCATGACAAAAGCCAAAGAGGCTGAGCAACTCCTCGCTGGTTGAATGTCTCTGATCCTTTTCCCTTGCGCGTACGAAGCTCGAGAGCGCGACGCGCGCATCAATGCCATGTGCGCTTGCCGCCTGCGCTGGCGGGGTTCATCTCGACACTCAGGGTGAAGGTGCGTTGTTCGTCCGGCTGCATGGCGCCGACGCCGACCAGCTTGCGTGCGATCTCCTCGCCGCGTTCGTTGCGGATGGTCAGCACCATCGAGTATTCCCACGCACCGCTGCCGGCGGGGTTGCGAAAGTTGCCTTCCACGCGCAGTGGTACGGACGCTGGCGCTGCGGTCGCGTTGGCGGGCTCACTGAAGCGCAGCTTGTGGCGGCAGGCGGGACACACCGCCGCACTTTCCAGGATGGTCTCCCGGCAGTGCGGACAGGTGCGCGTCGCGCCGGCAGTGCCCGGATTCGAGTTGCTCACGATGCGGTGCCGCTGTGCCCTTGGGTCTTGTGCCCGCTGTTGCCGTCCTTCGCATCGTCCCAACCGAATTCGGCCTGGCCGCGCATGCGTGAACCCGCCGCCACGCTGAGCGATCCTGCCTTCAGGTCGCCGGTCAGCGCGCCGCTCTGCTGCAATTCCACGTGCGCCGCGGATTCGATGTTGCCGATCAGTTCGCCCGCGATGGTGACCTTCTCGGCGCGCACGCTGCCGGTCACTTTGGCGCCGGGCTCGATGGTGAGGTCGCCGCGCACGTTGACGTCGCCCTTGAAGTTGCCGGCGATGCGCACATGGCCCTCACCTTCGATCTTGCCCTCGATGGTGATATCGGGCGCGATCAGCGATTCGGCCCTGGGCTTGCCGGGTATTGGCGCAGGCGTGGGGCGGAATGCGGGCTGCACTGGCGTTTGTGTTTCGGGTTTGATCTCCGGGATGGAACGGTGTGCCGGGTCCGTGGCTTCGGTTATTTCGGTGGCGGAGGTCTTGCTGGTTTCTTTCCACAGGGCCATGGGGGACTCCAGTTCGGTCAGACGGAGGGTCAGCCTACCCCCCAAATAGCGCGCAAAAACGGGGTCAGGGTCACTTACTTGGCATAAACGGGGTTTAGGTTCAGGTTCACGTCTTAATTAGCTGTTTGCTATGGGCTTGAGCACTGCGGCACCGCGGGAAACGATCATGCAGATGAACAGCGGTTCGGTGTACGTGTTGGCCGGGCTCTCGGCGCCGAGCCTACGGGACCAGCAAGTGATAACAGAGAGACAGCAGCGTAAAACCGGGGCGGCTCATCCGGAATCCTTGAAGCCCTTGAGTACCCCAACGCCATGACCTCCGAGGTCATGGCGTTGGGGTACTGCTGGCGACGAAAATCGCGACACTTCCACCTAGGGACTCCCCATGCGTCCGATGTTGCTCGTTCTGGCTATGCTCCTGTGTCTCGGTGCTGCACAGGCGTCGCCCCGTCCTGTCGCAGCACCGGCTGCGCGACTCGACCACATTCTGCTATGGGGCCGCGGGATCGATCAGGTCACTTCGGTCATGGCGGTCAAGCTGGGTTTCCAGGTGCGCCCCGGGCACGACCCCGGCGGAGTCGCCAATCGATACGTCAGGTTCGCCGACAGCAGTTTTATCGAACTGCTTGGCATCACCCGGCCCGATCCGGCCTTCGATCCGGGCATGAAGGAAGACCAGCTGGCGCTCAAGGGCGGCCCGGGATCGCGCAGTTTCGGCTTCCGCTCCGCGGCGCTCGATGCGATCCACCGTTCGCTCAAAGGATTCGGCTATGCGGTGACGCCTTTTTTCACCGGGCCTGACAGCAAGAAACCGGGTTGGCGGTTGTTTGCATTCGATCGTGCGCCGCTGTCGAGCAACACTTTCTTCATCGACTATGCCGCCAATTACGCCCCTGACCAGATCGATCCCGCCAATGCGGACGATTACCGCGTGACGCGCGAGCATCCCAATGGCGCGCGCGAACTGTCGGCGATATGGCTGGTGTCGGACGATGCCGAATCCGATCGCACGCAGCTGGAGAAAATGGGGTTCGGTGGTGCGGTGCCGACTCGGTTGCCTGCGGCTGGCGCCCGCGGTTTCTGCGTGCCGGTCGGGCCGACGGTGCTGCTGGTGCTTCAGCCCGATGGCACGGGTGCCGCAGCCGAGGCCATGGCGGCCGGTGGGCCGCGCATTCTGGGCGTGAGTGTCGGGGTCGCCGATCTCGGGCGTGCGCAGCGTTGGGTCGAACGCGGCTACGAGCGCACGCTGACCACTTATCGCGGCTTGTCCGGTGACTCCTTCCTTGCCCCGACGCGGGATGATCTAGGTCTTTCGATCGAGTTCCACGCGATCCTGCCGGGCGAGGCACCGTGTGCTGGCGCCAGCATCTAGAGATATTCTTCGCGTGGTATCGCACGAAGGATTCGCTATCGACACGCTCACGGCCCCGCTGTCCCATTCGCCGATCGGCGCCTTGCTGCGTGAATGGCGTGCGGCGCGGCGTCTGAGCCAGCTCGACCTGGCGCTGGAAACCGGCATATCGACCCGGCACCTCAGCTGCGTCGAAACCGGCAAGGCGCGGGCGAGCCGCGATACGGTATCGCGACTGGCCGACGCGCTGGGCATGCCGCTGAGGGAACGCAACGCGTTGCTGCGCGCGGCGGGTTTCGCGGCGATGCATCCCGAGCGTTCGCTGGCGGCTCCCGCACTCGAGCGCGTGCGCCAGGCGGTCGACCTGATCCTCGCGCATCAGGAGCCATATCCGGCATTCGTGATCAGCCGTCATTGGGATGTGCTGGCGACCAACGCGGCGGCGGTCAGGGTCGGCCAGATGCTGATGGAGGGGAGGCCGGGTCGGCACGTCAATCTGCTGCACCAGATTTTCGACCCGGAAGACTTTCGCCCGGTGATCGCGAACTGGCACGAAGTGGCCGCGCGATTCATCCGGCATCTGCACGACGATCTCGCCGCCAATCCGACCGACCGCCGTACCCAACAACTGCTCGACGAAGTGTTTGCCTATCCCGACGTTCCCGCGCGCTGGCGCGAGCGCGAGCTGGGCGATGAGCCCTCGCCGATCGTCACCTTCACCTTCCGAAGCAAGTTCGGCGAGCTGCGCTTCTTCGAAACGTTCACCACCTTCGCGGCACCGTACGACGTGACCCTCGACGAGCTGCGGATCGACTGCACCTTTCCGGCGGACGATCACACCGCTGCCGTGTGCGCCGAGCTCGCGGCAGGGGAGGCCTCGGGTTCGGTTACAGAGTAGTGGCGCACACCCTGCTTCAACGGGCTTGAGCACGCCGATACCACGTGGGACGATCACGCCAATGAACAGTCGATCCGCCGCAGAGCAGCACCTGCGCGACCTCGCGCGACTGCGCCGTGTGCGCGACCGGATCGATCGGGAATACGCTCGGCCGCTGGACGTCGAGGCGCTGGCCTGCGGCGTGCACATGTCGGCCGGGCACCTCAGTCGCCAGTTCAAGCTCGCCTTCGGCGAGTCGCCTTATTCCTATCTGATGACCCGGCGCATCGAGCGCGCGATGGCGATGCTGCGTCGTGGCGACCTCAGCGTCACCGAAGTCTGCTTCGCCGTCGGCTGCGCATCGCTTGGCACGTTCAGCACGCGTTTCACCGAGCTGGCCGGCGTGCCGCCCAGCGTGTATCGGCGTGACGCGGCGGCCGCTACCGCGGGCATGCCATCCTGCGTGGCGCGGCAGGTGACGCGACCGGTCAGGACGCAACCGATCAGGAATGGAGAAGCGCCGGCCCCGGAGTCGGACTTAGCATGATGGCTCCTTCCATATCGAGCAGGACGGCCATGGACATCAACATTCACGCGAGCTTTCTTCCGCAGACCGATCCGGACGCCTCGCTGGCGTTCTATCGCGACACGCTCGGCTTCGAGGTGCGCAACGACGTCGGCTACAACGGGATGCGCTGGATCACGGTCGGGCCGTCCGACCAGCCCGGCACGTCCATCGTGCTGTACCCGCCGGCTGCCAGCCCCGGTGTTACCGACGACGAGAAGCACACCATCGCCGAGATGATGGCCAAGGGCACCTACGCCATCATGCTGCTGGCCACAAAGGACCTCGATGCTGCGTTCGAGCGGATACAGGCCAGCGGCGCCGAGATCGTCGAGGAGCCGACCCAGCAGCCGTACGGCGTTCGTGACTGCGCCGTGCGTGACCCCGCGGGCAATCTGTTGCGTGTGCAGGAGCGGCGCTGAGATTTTCGATGCGAATCCATGTGAGGAGTTTCCTATGAGTCCGGTTGCAAAGAAGGCCCCACGCAAGTCCACCACGGCGGTCGCGAAGAGTGCCCAGACATTCACGGCTGAGGAGCGGGCCGCGATGCAGGCCCGCGCCCAGGAGCTGAAGGCGGAGGCGCGTGCGAACAGGAGCCGGGAGGAAGGGGAGCGCGAGCTGCTGGCGGCAATCGCCGCGATGCAGGAGCCCGACCGCGGCATGGCGACGCGGCTGCACGCCGTCGTCAAGGCCAGCGCGCCGGCGCTGATGCCAAAGACCTGGTACGGCATGCCGGCGTACGCCTTGGACGATAAGGTCGTCTGTTTCTTCAAGGGCGCGCAGAAATTCAAAGACAGGTACGCCACCTTCGGCTTCAATGACAAGGCTAGGCTCGACGACGGCGCCATGTGGCCGACCACATTCGCGCTCAAGGCCCTGAACGCCGAGGTGGAGAAGCGGATCGCCGCGCTGGTGAAACAGGCGGTGGGCTGAGGGAACGATCCCGGCCGGGGCGTGGTTGCTCCGCGAAGCGCGACGGCCGCACAGGCACATTCCCCGGCGCCATGCCCAACCCGGTTTCGCATCGGCTAACGCAGCGTCATCTGGAACAACGCGTACGCAATGATCGCCATCACCACGATGGCAGCGCACCAGTGGAGCCAAGGGCGGCGTATCCAGATCAACGGAGTGCAGGTGCCGATGATGACCAGGCGCAGCCACATGTTCTTGTTCCAGTGGAAGGCGCCGGCATGCACGACCGTGTCAAGCGCGGTCGCCAGAATGTAGAGCACGATGAGGATGAAAAAGTAGCGGCTCTCTACAAAGTAGGCGGCAAGCAGGTTGCGCCCACGCAAGGCATGCACATCGGGCAACGCGGCGGCGCAGATCAGATACAGCAGGATGGGCAGGACGAGGCCGAGCAGAAAGGTGTCGGCATTGGATGCGGCCGTTTCCGTGACCTCGCCCAGGTACAACCCCCACCAGTAGTTGTTGACCAGCAGCAGGGCGATAAGCGCCCACGCCAGCGGCAGGGCGTTCCAGCGGATCTCCTGCCGTCGGCGCATCAGCCGGTTGAATCCGCTGAACAGCTTGGCCAGGCCCAGACCGATGATGACCGAGATCAAGCCGATGGAATGTTCGCGAATGTCCAAGGGCGTGGCGTCCGTTTCAGGTTGTACGGGATAGCTCGCGATCACCACTGCGGCCTGATGCTTCAAGCCTCGATGCAGCCAGCATCTTGCCACGCGGCTCGATCAGCGAAAAGAGCGCGAGGGACAAATCCTGACGCAGCCATGGCGATGAGGGACAGAGGGTGGGAGCCCATCCGCGCAGATCAAATCTCGCCGTCATCCTTTGCGGGTCGCCCTCGAGCATGGGCTCTGACCAGGCGCGGCTGCGTCTCCGGCATGGTCAGCAAGACGGGCATCACGGCCAAGGCGACGACGGCGATCATGGCGCCGGGCAGGGCGGTCCATCCGGTCATCCGGATGAAAAGCTCGGCGAGGAAGGGGGTCAGGCCGCCGAAGATCGCGGTGGCGACGGTTACGCCCAGCGCCAGGCCGCTGAGTCGGCCTTCGCCGGGAAACTGCTCGGCGGTCGCCGGGGCGCCTACCGCACTCACGCCGCCGGCGAGGCAGGCCAGCACGATCGCGCCAGCGGCGATGTGCAGTTCGCCGCCGCCCGCCATCAGGCCGAACATCGACAACGGCAGCAGCATGCCGGCGACGCCCAGCCAGATCAGCATCGGCTTGCGACCAATGCGGTCGGAGAGAGCGCCCGCCAGCGGCGTGACCAGGATGACTGCCACTGCGGCAACGGTCGACAGCCATAGCGAACGGCTTTCGGCGAGGATGCCCGATGAGCTCAGGAAAGCCGGCACATAGGTGATGCCGACGTAATAGGTGATCGAGCCAAGCGCCGAGATGGCGAAGGTACGCAGCAGCGCGGGCCGGTGATGGGCGATCATGTGGCGCAGCGGAGACTCAGGCACGCTGCGCTGCTGCACCTGGCGCAGGAAATCCGGCGATTCGTCCATGGTGGATCGCGCAATCCACACGCAGCCGGCTAGCACCGCGCCCACCAGGAACGGAATGCGCCAGCCCCAGGCATCGAGATGGGCGGTGCTCAACGTGCCGGCCACCAGTGCGGAAATCGCCACGGCCAACAGCGCGCCGACCTCGCTGGCGGCGGAGGCCAGCGAGGTGATCAAGCCACGCCGGTCCTCGCGCGCGCCTTCCAGCAGGTAGGCGACCACGCCCGTGTATTCGCCGCCGACCGAGAACGCCATGAAGCAGCGCAGCAGCAACAGCAGGCCGCCCGCCGCAGGTCCGATCGCGGCGTAGTCGGGCAGCAACGCCGTCGCCAGCATCGCCAGCGTCATCAGCATCATCGACAGCATCAGCGTGCGCTGCCGCCCGATGCGATCGCCGATATGGCCGAACACCATCGCACCCAACGGCCGCATGCCGTAGGAAATGGCAAACCCGGCCAGCGTGGCCAGCAACGAGTTGTGGCCGCCACCGAAGAACACCCGCGACAGCACCGTGGCGAAATACAGGTAGAGCGTGAAGTCGTACCACTCCACCACCGTCGACAGCGCCGCGACCACCATGGAGCTACGCGAGACTTCGGGAGCGTTGTGCTTTTCGGTCGAGATCATGCCGTTGCCGGGAGCGAAGAAAGGTCAGTGACCATGCCTGACGCAGCTGCGGTGATGCTGTTGCATGATCAGCGCAGCGGCTCGGTCGCCGTGTCACCTTTGCATGGGATTGGCGCGCCATCCTTGCCGACAGCTTGCGTAAAACTCGAGCCGCTGCGGTCGATGACGATGCCACCAGCGCACTGCTGGTTTCGATCCAGCCGATAAGTTGCCTGTACGCGAAGCTCTTCCTGCCGCTGCCTGTCCAGACGTATGGCCTGCGCCGCCTGATACAGGCGGCCCTGCTCATTCACTTCCTGATACGTGTTGGACAAGTCCTCACGCCGCTGCTTCAGGTTGGCTGCCAGTTGGGCCTGGTATTGCTGCGCATGCGCCTTGGCCTGCTGCGCATTCAGCTCGGCGGCGCGAGCAGAATCGCGCGTGACATCATCGGCGTGGCGTGCCGCGAGGTACTGGGAAAGCCCATTCCATGCCAGCACAGCGACGATCAGACTCGCCACGCCGGCCCCGATTTTCCACGACAGCGGCATGGCCATGACACCCAACCCCGGCAAGATTGTGGAAGACCCTGCGGCCCCATACCCAGAGGCAGCCTGGTCAGAGAGTCGACTGATGGAGTCTAGCAGCGTGCTGAAAGATGCTTTCGCGACGTCGTGGTAGAACCTCGACGGATCGGTCGGTTTGCCCAGTTCGATCCCCGACAAGATCGGTCCTGTCCAAATCGCCGGACCTCGCGCGTCATGGGAATGGCGGCGCACACTGCCCGTCGATCACTCATTACGGAGAATCCCGATGCAATATCTATTGATGCTGTATTCGAACGAGAACGGCTGGTCGCAGATGACACCGGCCGAACAGGAACAGGGCGTCGCGGCCTATGGGGCGTATACGCAGGCACTGAAGACGGCGGGTGTGCTGGTCGGCTCGAACCGCCTGCAGAACAGCACGACCGCGACCACCGTGCATGTGGCGGACGGCAAGTCGCAGGTACTGGACGGCCCCTACGTGGACTCCAAGGAGCAGTTGGCCGGCTACTACCTGATCGACGTGCCTGACCTGGATGCGGCGCTTGCCTGGACGGCACGCTGCCCCGGTGCGAGCCATGGCACGATCGAAGTGCGACCGGTGTGGAGCATGTAGGCTTGGACAGCGCGGCGCACGCACGCAGTACCGCAGACGCCGTCGCGCGACGCAGCTACGGCAAGCTGGTTGCCTTTCTGGCCGCCGCCATGCGTGACGTGGCGGCGGCCGAAGATGCGTTGTCGGAAGCGTTCGCCGCGGCGCTGGCGGACTGGCCGCATCACGGTTGCCCTGCGAATCCGGAAGCATGGTTGCTGACCGTGGCGCGGCGCAAAGGAATCGATGGCCACCGGCGCCGCCGCAGCGGTGAAGGAGCGGCCGTGCAGTTGCAGATGCTGGCGGAGCTCGACGCGGCCACATCGACGGAGATGGATGACGCGGCCATTCCGGATCAACGTCTGGCGCTGCTGTTTGCGTGCGCGCATCCGGCGATCGATGCGGGCATCCGCGCACCATTGATGTTGCAAGCCGTGCTGGGGCTGGATGCGAAGACCATCGCCTCGGCGTTCCTCGCATCACCGGGTGCCATGGGCAAACGCCTCGGGCGCGCCAAACAGAAGATCCGTGAGGCCGGCATCCGGTTTGCCATCCCCGCACGCGATGAGCTGCCCGGACGGCTGACAGGCGTGCTGGATGCGATTTACGCCGCCTTTGCGGAAGGCTGGAGTGATCCCGGCGGTACCGATGTGATCCGGCGCGATCTCACCGCGGAAGCGCTGTTTCTCGCCGGCCTGGTCGCCGGACTGTTGCCGCAGGAACCGGAAGCGCTGGGCCTGCTGGCCTGCATGCTGCACGCGGAGGCACGCCGCCATGCGCGCCGCAATGAGGATGGCGACTACGTGCCGCTGGCCGGGCAGGATGTCGCACTGTGGGATGCGGTCATGATCGACGAGGCCGAAGCGCTGCTGTTGCGTGCGAGCGCGCTGGGCCGCATCGGCCGTTACCAGCTGGAAGCGGCACTGCAGTCCGCGCATGTCGAGCGCCGCCGCAGCGGGCGCTCCGACTGGACGCCCGAGGTGCAGATCTACGACGCGCTGCTCGCACTCTCCGGTTCGCCGGTGGTCGCCCTCAATCGCGCGCTGGCCATCGCGGAACTGCAAGGCCCGCGCGCCGCACTCGAGATCGTGGATGCGCTCGCTGCCGATGGCCGGCTCGTCGATTACCAACCCTACTGGGCAGCACGCGCGGCACTGCTGGCCAGAACCCATGCCTGTCCCGAGGCTCGCGCCGCCTTCGACATCGCGATCGGCCTCGCCAGCGATCCCGCCGTCCGGCGTTTCCTGCAGGGATGCCAGGCCGCATTGCCGCATTGAGATTGCCGCGACGCAACGGGCGTGGCTGCCATGGTGCCGGCGGCGAGCCGGGTGGTCTGTCAACCGCGGTCAGGCAGGGAGCTGTGCCTTGATCACGGGTCTGTTTAGCCGCCAGCCTCAGCGGGATATGCGATAGTTGGTGCATCGGTCTTCCGGACCGATGGCTGACCGGGGCGTTGCCGATGGCACGGTGCCGGGATGGAAACCGGATCGCAGGGGGAACGGTTGGATTGCGCATGAATGCTCGGATCAGGGGATGGGCTTCGCTCGTCCTGGTGGTATGTGGTTTGCTGGCAGTGTCAACGGCCCGCGCGCTTGATCCCGATCGCGCGATCGGACAGCTGGCCCATGTCTGGTACGAGAACCAGCTGCCGCAAGGCACGGTGTTGTCCATTGCGCAGGGCAACGGTGGCTCGATCTGGCTGGCGACGTACGGCGGACTGGTTCACCACAGCGGCGCGGAGTTCGACACCATCGACCCGCGCGTGTCATCGGTATTGAAGAGCACGGCCATCACCGCGGTCTATGTCGATCGCGACGGCACGCTGTGGGTCGGCACGCTGAACGACGGGTTGTACCGTCGCCGTGGGCGCGAGCTGGAGCAGGTGACGCTGCCGGCGAGCATCAAGAGCGTGTTCGGCATCATGGAGGATCGTGGCGGCGCGCTGTGGCTGACCACCAACGCCGGCGTCGCGCGAATGGGCGCGAAGGGCATCCGTCTGCTCGGCGAGGAAAGCGGGTTTCCGCCGCGCGGGTTCTATCACGCGATCGTGGCCGATGCATCGGGTGGAGTGTGGATCGCCACGGATGATGCAGGTGTCTTGCACTGGCACAATGGCCATGCAGAGACGTTCGACACCCGACGCGGCCTGCCAACCAACTCCGTTCACAGCCTCGCGATCGACCATGCCGGCACGATCTGGGTCGGCACGCAGGCCGGGCCCGTGCGCTACCGCAATGGGCGCTTCGAGCGCGACCCGCGCACGGCCGCGCTCGATGGGAAGCGCATCTATTCCCTGTTGGGCGACCGTGACGGCAACATGTGGTTCGCGCCGCTCGGCATGGGAGTCTGTCGACTGACCGCTGCACGCTTTGATTGCGACAACACACTGAGCGGGATGGTCGGCGAGACCGTCCGGTCGATGTTCGAGGATCGCGAAGGCAACCTCTGGATGGGCACCACTTCCAGCGGCATCCATCGCTTCAGCGATTCAAAGCTCGTCACCGTCACCGGGAAAATGGATTCCAATGCGGTGCGTGCCGTGTACCAGGATCGCGCAGGCGCGCTCTGGATCGGCACCGATGGCTCCGGACTGGCACGCTACGAGAACCAGGTACTGGTGCCAATGACGGCGGTCAACGCGAAGCTGCCGAGTCTGCTCGTGCGCGCGATCCAGTCCGATGCGGCCGGCAACCTCTGGGTGGGAACGACCGACGGCTTGAGCCGGATCGCGCCCGACGGCACGGTGCGCAACTTCGGCATCGGCGACGGCCTGCCCGGCACCATCGTGTTCGCGTTCGCGCCGAGTCGCGATGGCGACATGTGGGTGGCGACCCTGCAAGGTGTGGTGAAGATCAGCGGCGACAAGGTCAACGTGGTTCAGGGCACGCACGGCGACGACACGCGGGCACTGTACGAGGATCCGGCCGGGCGCCTGTGGATCGGCGAGCGCAGCGGCTTGCGCTGCCTGCACGATGGGGCGGTCGACCGCTGCGGTACCGATGGTCTGCCTGGCATCAGCGTGTTCGCGTTTCATCCCGAACCCGATGGCGACCTGTGGCTCGGCACCAGCCAGGGTCTCATGCGCATTCGGGGACAGGCGGTGCAGGCCTTCACCGAGCGGGCAGGCTTCTATGGCGACACGGTGTTCGCCGTGCTCGACGACGACGCGGGCAACTTCTGGGTGAGTTCGAACCGCGGCATTGCGCGGCTTGCGCGGTCCGACATCGACGCGCTCGACCGCGGCGCGGTGACGCAGATCGAGCCCCGCTGGTACGGCAAGAACGACGGCATGCTGTCGCAGCAGGCCAACGGCGCCTCGCAGACACCGGCATGGCGCACGCGCGACGGGCGGATGTGGTTCGGCACGGCCAACGGCGTGGTGATCGTGGATCCGAAGCACGAGCGCGTGAACCAGATGCGTCCGCCGGTCGCGGTCGAGCGCGTGCTGGTGGACGGCAAGGACGTGGCCCCGGACCGCATCGGCCGGATCGGTCCCGACGTGGAACGCATCGAACTGCACTATGCCGCGATGAGCTACGTGGCGCCTGCCGCGGTGAAGTACCGTTATCGCATCGAGGGTTTCGACCGCGGCTGGATCGATGCCGGCAACAGTCGCGTTGCCTACTACACCAACCTTCCGCCCGGCGACTACGTGTTCCAGGCGATTGCCAGCAACAACGATGGCGTGTGGAACACCGACGGTGCCAGCGTGGCCTTCACGATCGTGCCGAGTTGGTACGCCACCTGGTGGTTCCGCACTCTCGTCGCGGTGATCGTCATCGGCCTGCTGGCCGCGATCTACCGGCTGCGCGTGTGGCGCCTGCACGAGCGCGAGCGCGAGCTGACCCGCGAGGTCGCGCAGCGCACCGAAGCATTGCGCAACGCGAACGCGGAGCTGAAACGCATCGCTGCGCTCGACGGCCTCACCCACATTGCGAATCGCGGCGAGTTCAACCAGCGGTTGCGTGCGGCGTTGGACGAGCACGCGGCGCGCGGTGCACCGTTGGCCGTGCTGATGTGTGATGTCGATGCGTTCAAGGCCTACAACGATACCTATGGCCATCTCGCCGGCGATGTCGCGCTGACCGCCGTCGCGGGTGCGCTGACGAAGGTGCTGCGCTGGAATGCCGCGGATATCGCCGCACGCTACGGCGGCGAGGAGTTCGCGGTGCTGCTCACCGAATGCGACGCCGATGAAGCGGTGGCGGTCGCGCAACGCATGCTCGAGGCCGTGCGCGCGCTGGCGATCGAGCATCGCTGCTCCGACGTCGCACCGCACGTGACGATCAGCATCGGCATCGCCGCTGTCGTGCCCGCCGCCACGGAATCGCCGGAACAACTGCTTCGCTGTGCGGATGAGGCGCTGTATCGCGCCAAGGCGGCAGGGCGCAACCGAATGGGCGGCGGTCCCGGACCTGCGGGGTGATGGTTCTGGCCAGGGAATGGAAGTCTCGGATTCCGGCCTTGGTTTGATCAAGCTCCGGAATGTTTCAGTCTGCTGCTGCGCAGCGTCAGGCGCAGGCCACTGCTGCGGCAGACATCGATGCGCGGAAAGAGCTGGGTACGTCCACCGTTGAAGGTGACGCGGAGGTCGCGCAGGCATCCGCCGGCGGGGATGTCGAAGGTCATTGCTGTCAGGCCGCCTTGCAGCGGCTGGCCGAGATCGATGTCCTGGAAGGCATCATGGTCGGCAGGTGCGACGGCGAGCGTGATGACACTGTCCAGTGTGGCGTTCACCAGATCGAAGTGCCGAGCGGGCCTGGGCCCTGCGTCGGCGCCGGCCGCTGATGGAGCGATGAGCAGGGTGCCGAGCGCGACGGCAAACAGGGTGACGAGGCTGGTGGGGCAGGTCGAATTCATGGCGGTGCTCCGGCTGAGGTGGGGTGCCACCGGTGGCTAGTGTGCACACCGTCGGCACCGTGATATGGCCGGATGGAGCTGTCCTGCGAAAGCGGTTCGGGACGAATCGTCGTGGCGCGGTGGCGAATCGTAGTGGCGTCGCGATCTTGCTGTTCAGCGCCGCATGCAGCACCTAGGATGGCCACTCCAACCCACGGAACATCTCTCGATGATGGTTCGCCTCGGCAACACGCAGATCGGTCTGTTCCGCTATCTCGGCCTGTGGGCGGCGGTAGTGGTGGTGTTTGCGCTGCAGGGGTTCATGCACGATGCGATGAGCGGGCACACCTGGTCGGCCTTCGATTACCTGCGCTGGTCGATCATCCAGTGGTATACATGGGCAGCCTTGGCGCCGATGGTGTTCCGGCTGGCCGTGAAGTATCCGATCCAGTCGCCGGTGCGCCTGCGCGGGCTCGGTAGGCAATTGCCTGCAAGCGTGGGCGTGACTCTGCTGGCCATGCTTGTCGGCGCGTTCGTATCGACGGCGTTCGAGCCCGGTTCGTTCGATGAGCAGGTCAGGCAGTTTCTCGGCCAGCATTTCGCCACCGGCTTGCTGGCCTACTGGTCGCTGTTCGCGATTCAGCAAGCCATGCAGTTCCATGCCGAAAAGACGCGCCGCGAGATCGAGGCGAGCCAGCTGGCGACGGAGCTCGCACAGTCGCGTCTGCGTGCGCTGAAGTCGCAGCTGCAGCCGCATTTCCTGTTCAATACGCTGCACGCGATCGCGACGTTGCTGGACGAGGACACGCTGTCGGCCGAAGACATGCTGCTGCGCTTGAGCGATCTCCTGCGTGCATTCCTCGAGGACTACGACGGCCAGGAGGTCAGTTTGCGGCGGGAGCTGGTGCTGCTGGATCTCTACCTCGGCATCCAGCGCATACGCTTCAAGGACCGCCTCACCACCCAGATTTACATTGCTCCGGACACGCTGGATTGCGCCGTGCCCAGCCTGATCCTGCAGCCGATCGTGGAGAACGCCATCACCCATGGAATCAGCAAGCGGATCGGTGTGGATTGCATCGAGATCGAAAGCCGGCGCGAGGGCGACACGCTTTGCATCGATGTGCGCAATCGCAACAGCTCGCTGGAAGCCGGGCCTGCATCCACGTCGGGGCATGGTATCGGCCTGTCGAACACCGAGCTGCGCCTGCGCGAACTGTATGGCGATATTGCGCAGGTACGGCTGGACATGATCTGGCCCGAGGGCGTGATCTGCCGGCTGCGCCTGCCGTTTCGCGAGATCGAGGAAGCTGGCGATGCGCCCGAGGTCGCGTCCATATGAGCATCGCCACGCTGGTCGTGGACGACGAGCCGATCGCACGTCATGCCATCGTGCGCCTGCTGCGCGACGATCCCGACATCGAGCTGCTGGCCGAGTGTGGCGATGGAGTGTCGGCGGTCGCGGCGATACGCAGCCAGTCGCCGGACCTGGTCTTTCTCGACATCCAGATGCCCGCAATGAGCGGCATGGACGTGGTGGCAACGATTGGCGCAGAGCGCATGCCGGCGACGGTGTTTGTGACTGCCTTCGAGCAATACGCGGTGCGGGCGTTCGAGGCGAATGCGGTGGATTACCTGGTGAAGCCGTTCAGCCGGGAGCGTTTCGCGAACACGCTGCGGCGCGTGAAGACGCGGCTGTCCACCGGCGAGGGCGTGGGCGGGGCCGCCTCGGTGCAGATCCTGCAGGCGCTCGACGCCTTGCGCCAGCGCGACGACTACCTCCAGCGCATTCCAGTGCGCATCGACGAGCACATCAGCTTCATCGACGTCGACCAGATCGTGTGGATCAAGGCCAGCGGCAACACGGTGCAGATCCACCTGGCAGACGGCATCCACGAAATGCGCGAGACCATGAGCGCGCTCGCCGCGCGACTCGATCCGCGACATTTCGCACGTGTCCACCGCTCGGCCATCATCAACGTGCGCCGGATCCAGGCTATCCATCCGTGGTTCAACGGCTACCACGTCGTCACGATGGATACCGGCCAGAAGCTGCGCATGAGCCGCTACCAGCATGAAACCTTTCTGCGGCTGGTCACGACCGGGAGCGAGAAGACGACGGAGTAGGGTGCTTGCATGATCCCTGCAGCCTTGATTGCCGCCGGAGAAGCTCGTTTCGAATTCCTCACCCCGCAAACCCGACTTCGAGCGGCTAGCTGCGGGGATGCCGGGGGCGAGGCGTTCTCATACCAGCAAACCCGCATGCGGGTTGGGTCCAAAGGTAGCCGTTTCGCCGAGCCGAAGGGCGGCTGCGACGTAGGCCCATAGCGCTTCGGGCGGGGGAGCATTTTCGGGTGGCGAACCATCGGGGCGCTGGCGCCCGATGGCGCCCGTCTTGACGTGTTTGCCGACGACGGTGGCTGTGCCACCCTGGGCGTGGTCGGCGCCCGGAAGCGTACGACTGAACTCGCCGGTCAGTAGAGTCACGACGTTGCGGTCCGGCAACGCCATGACGCGATTGAGGAACGTCGCCAGTGACGGCGTTATCGGTGCCATGATTTCGCGTGCCACTTTTCCGACATCGTCGTGATGAGTGTCGAACTGCCGGTCATGCCGCCCGGTATAGGCGGGCTGCGCGAAGACAATGTTGGCGCCTTCGTGAACCAGTGTCTCCACAGCGGCAAAAGTTGAACGTTGGTCGTCAACGGCGGTATGTCCACCGACTACGCCATAAGCCTCGCGGATTTCATTGAGCCGTGCCGCCGAAAGAGTACGGCGTGCATCGTCGAGTTTCACAATGTGTTCGAAACCTGCCCCGTGCTCGGTTGCTGGGTTCGGGGAGACACCAACTGGCAGGCCAAGATTGTTGACGATGGCACAGGGAATCACGCTATGCGGCATTGCCGCTGCCATCTGCAGCAGCCGGCTGCGCGAACCTGTCTGCAGTACCGCGGCGCGCGCGTCATTGTGCGAATAGAGCCCGTGTCTGAAATGCACCGATGCCATATGTGCCAGTGCCCTGGCGGGCAGGGCACCCAGTGAACCGGCATCCACATAAAGTCGATTGCCCAGTGAACGGACATTGTTCTGCGTCACGCCGAATTCGCCATTGGCGAGGAACGCATCCGCGCTGTTGAACAGGCCCGCAGGTCCCCCGTTCAACCAGAACACCACGAGGGTCGGTCGTTCGATAGTGCGATGCGTTTTCGCCAGCAGATCGAAACCGCCCAGTGCAAGAGTGCCAGCCAAGGCAGCACCCGCCTTGAGCAGGGTGCGCCGTGTAATCGCAGGAGTGTTCATGGGATGCCTCTGCCTTTCCAGAATGCTGTGAACAAGAACAAATGCCTGGCGTGGCGGTCGCTCAGGAAACCCGCTTGCTGCAGCATGCTTGCCCGCACCTCGGATTCGGACGTAGCCTAGATCGTCTTTCTTTCGAAAGGTGGTCATCTCGTGTCGCGTTTAAGACATCAAGTCATGCGCCCGTCGTCATGGCCAATCACGGCGCTCGCCAAGAATTACCCGCGTGGATGGCATGTGGCGAAGCATCGGCATCGCCGTGGACAGCTCATCTACGCCAAGTCGGGCGTGATGCACGTGACGACGCGCGAAGGAATATGGATCGTGCCGCCGCAACGTTCGCTGTGGATACCGATCGGGATGGAGCACGAGATTCACATGGAAGGGCAAGTTTCCGTGCGCATGCTGTATCTCGATGGTTCCACGAGTGCATTGTTCGGGCCGCGTTGCAAGGTATTGGCGGTATCGGCGCTGCTACGGGAGCTGGTTCTCGCTGCGGTGCAGGCGCATGCGGACAAACTTCACGGGCGCATGGCGATCCTGACGCCGCTGCTGTTGCACGAGTTGCGCACGGCAGACGAAACGGCCTTCCATATTCCAGTGCCATCGGATCCGCGTTTGAAGAACGTGTGTCGACGCTTGCTCGCCGGAACGTGTCACACCGAGACACTGGAACAGTTGGCAGCGCGCGCCGGTGCAAGCAGCCGCACCCTGGCGCGGCTCTTCGACAAGGAACTGCAGATGTCGTTCGTACGCTGGCGTCAGCATGTCCGGCTGGCCAGGGCTCTCAGCCGCATGAGCCTGGGGCATTCCATCAAGACGGTTGCGCGGGATGCCGGGTACGCCAGCTGCAGCGCCTTCAGCAGCATGTTTCATCACGTGCTTGGCGTTACTCCCACAGACTACATGAAGCAGGCGATGGAGCCCGATGGCGGTCGCTTGCGGTTGCGTTGATACGTGTGCCGTTCTTCAACTGCACCGACCTCGGTTTCAGCCCGCGTGAATCGGCCGGGCGGGGCGCCAATGCAGGGCGCGTTGCTCATCATTCACCCACCGTGGAGATTGGCGCAACGGATTTCCGTGCGGTTCGGATCGATCGTGCCCTGCGGCCCCGGATCGATCCAGCGAAGACCCAGTGGAGTAATCGCATCACGGTCCGCGGCTTCCATCTCGCCTTGGCCAGCGCGGTGTCTGTGATGCTAAGTTAGGCGAATCCTCAGGTCGGATTACTGGAATTCCAAATGTCCGTTGTTTCTCTCTACGGGTTGCAGTCTGGCAAGCGCTGCACGGTGGCGCGTCTTGTCGTCGCCGCGTCGATGTTGCTCGCAGCAGGTGTCACGTCCGCACAGCAGATGCAAAGTGTCGACGTGCCGTCGCCGCAGGACACGCCATATCCCGGAACGATCGTGCTTCGCGTCGATGCCAGCGACACGGCGCAAGGCATCTTCCGCGTGCACGAGACGATTCCGGTGCGGGCGGGCGCATTGACGCTGCTGTACCCGCAATGGATTCCCGGCGACCACTCGCCGACCGGCCCTATCGCCATGCTCGCCGGCCTCAAGCTCAGCGCGAACGGCAAGCCGCTGATGTGGAAGCGCGACAAGTACAACGTGTATGCGTTCCATCTCGACGTGCCCGCAGGCGTTTCCACCGTCGATGCGACCTTCCAGTACATGTCCGGCCGCACCGACAACGAGGGGTTCGAGATCACCGACCGCATGATGGACATGGAGTGGAGCAAGGTATCGCTGTACCCGGCCGGCTATTTTTCGCGCGGCATCACCTTCGCGCCCAGCGTGACGCTGGCACATGGCTGGCAGCTCGGCACGGCTCTGGAGACGAGCTCGCAGTCGGGTGACACCACCACCTTCAAGCCGGTGACCTTCAACAACCTGGTCGATTCGCCGATCTACGCGGGCCAGTACTTCAAGCGCGTCGATCTCAACCCGGGCGGCGACGCGCCGGTGCACCTGGACATCGTCGCCGACGCGCCGAAGTACCTGGAAATGACACCCGAGCAGTTGACCGTGCATCGCGCGCTGGTGACGCAGGCGGTGAAGCTGTTCGGCTCGCATCACTACGACCATTACGACTTCCTGTTCTCGCTGTCGGATGTGCTGGCCGGCAATGGTACGGAACACCATCAGTCCAGCGAGGACGGCATGGGCGCCGACTACTTCACTGCCTGGAAGGACGCCGCACCTGGCCGCGACCTGCTGGCGCACGAGTACACGCATTCGTGGAACGGCAAGTTCCGCCGTCCAGCTGACCTGTGGACACCAAACTTCAACGTGCCGATGGGCGATTCGCTGCTGTGGGTGTACGAGGGGCAGACGCAGTACTGGGGTTACGTGCTGACCGCGCGCTCCGGCCTGTGGACGCCGCAGGAGTTCCGCGACGCGCTCGCCATGACGGCGGCCAACTACGAGCGCAACCGCGCCGGGTTCCAGTGGCGCACGCTGGAAGACACCACCAACGATGCGACTGCCGCGCGCCGCTCGAGCCTGCCGTACCGCAGCTGGCAGATGAGCGAGGAGTACTACAGCGGTGGCCAGATGATGTGGCTGGAAGTGGACGCCAAGCTGCGCGCTCTGACGCATGACCAGAAATCGCTGGACGATTTCGCCAGTGCGTTCTTCGGCGTCGACAACGGCAGCTACGTGACCAGGACCTACACCTTCGACGACGTGGTCGCGACCCTGAACGACGTGGCCAAGTACGACTGGGCGAGCTTCCTGCACGCGCGCGTCGCTACGCTCAATCCACCGCTGGAAAACGGCATCGCGGCTACCGGCTGGAAGCTGGTCTATACCGACAAGGAAAGCGGGTACGAGAAGCAGTACAACAGCCGGCCGGAACCGTCCCGCCATCTGTACAACTTCGCCTGGTCGATCGGTCTGACGATGAACGACAAGGGGCAGGTCAACGACGTGCGCTGGGATGGGCCGGCGTTCAAGGCCGGTGTCAGCACCGGTGCCACCCTCGCCGCTGTGAACGGTCAGACCTATTCGAGCGATGTGCTGAAGAGCGCCATCGCGGCGGCCAAGGACAGCAAGGCGCCGATCCAGTTGCTGCTGAAGTACCAGGGCGGCTATCGCACCGTACCGGTGGATTACCACGGCGGCCTGCAGTATCCGCATCTGGTACGCATCGAGGGCACGCCGGATTACCTGAGCCGGATCATCGCGGCGCGCAAGTAGGGCACGGTCGGTAGCACCATTGCGACAACATTGCAGGAGTCACTTCTCGAAGAAGTGACTCCTGCGCTAGCCGGCTGTCATCGGAGCCAGGTTTACTTCGCGGTGCCATCCGGTTGCTCGAGCGCCTTCACCGCGTTGAGCGTCTCTTCCACATGTTTCTTCGGGCTGAGGTCCGAATAGACATGGGTGATTTTCCCCGACGGGGCGATCACGTACGAGGTCCGGTCCGACCAGCCCGGCCTCAGCAACAGCATGGCGTCGTATTTCTTCGCGATCTTCGCTCCATCATCGGCGGCGACCGGGAACTTGCCGCCACAGTGTTCCGTTTCCTTCGAAAAATCGGCCAGCTCGGTGATGTTGCCGGCGGTGACACCGATCACGGTGGCGTGCTGCGCCTTGAACTTGTCGATGGCTTCCGAGAACAGGTGAGCCTCCACGTTGCAGCCCGACGTATGCGCGGCAGGGAAGAAGTAGACCACCACCGGGCCCTGCTTCAAGGCGTCGGCGAGCTTGAAGGTGAACGGCTTGCCGGCGAGATAGGCCGGCGCGGAAAAATCGGGTGCCTGCGTGCCTTCCTTCAGGGCGGCGAAAGCCGGTGACGCCAGGGTGGCCGTAACGACAAAAGCGAGGGTGGCGAATTTCATCGAAGACTTCATGGGGCGATCCTGGGCGGCGGGGATGCAACAACATACGCCAAAAGAGTCTGAGCGAATGAGCCGAAGGTCATCGTCGGACCGTACCTCGGGCAGCAAGGTGCGACAGGCGGTCCTGCGCAGGAAGCCGACGGTACGTGGCCGGGCACAGACATGATGGGGTAGTAAACCTGACTCAATCCGGTCCTCGGTTTCGGTTTTTGTCGATTTTTTTAGACATATTTGTGATGCAAGTCACGTAACAATAGAAAATAAATATTGCGAAATATACCATAGTGTGGTAACAAGCTCAGGCCAAGGCGCGGGCCTTCGGGGAAAAATCGTGGTCTTCAACTCGCTTGCGTTCATGGCGTTCTTCGCTGTGGTGTTGGCTCTGCACGCCTTGCCGTTGCCCTGGACCACGAAGAAGATCAATTTGCTGGTTGCCAGCTACCTGTTCTACGCGGCATGGAATCCACCGTTCGTGATCCTGCTGTGGGTGTCCACGGTGGTGGACTGGTTTGCTGCGCAGAAACTGGTGCACGCACAACGGCCGGTGGTGCGACGAGCCTGGATGCTGCTGTCGGTGGTGGCCAACCTGGGCATGCTCGGCTATTTCAAGTACGGCCACTTCCTGCTCGAGAATTTCAGTGACCTGATGGCGTCGGTGGGGGTGCATTACGTGCCGCCTGCCTGGGACATCGTGTTGCCGGTGGGCATCTCGTTCTACACGTTCGCCACCTTGTCCTACACACTGGACGTCTACCTCAGGCGCGCGCTGCCGGCGAGCAAATTCCTGGATTACGCGCTGTTCGTGACGTTCTTTCCGCATCTGGTCGCGGGGCCGATCATGCGCCCGACCGAGCTGGTGCCGCAGTTCGAATCGCCACGCAAGGCCAGCCGCCGGCAGTTGCAGTTCGGCATGGTGCTGGTGACGCTGGGGCTGTTCCAGAAGGTGGTGCTGGCCGACGGTTTCCTGGCCAAGGCGGCGGAGATGATCTACGACGCCGAGCAGGCGCCGGGCGCGCTGGACGCCTGGGTCGGCACGCTGGCTTTCAGCGGACAGATCTTCTGCGATTTCGCCGGCTACTCGACGATCGCCATCGGCGTGGCGATGTGCCTGGGTTTCGCGATGCCGGACAACTTCCGCTTTCCGTATGCGGCCGTGGGCTTTTCCGATTTCTGGCGACGCTGGCACATCACACTGTCCTCGTGGCTGCGCGACTATCTTTACATCCCGTTGGGCGGCAACCGCCACGGCGAAGGGCGCACCTACATGGCGCTGATGGGCACCATGCTGCTGGGCGGTCTGTGGCACGGCGCCAGCTGGACTTTCGTCGTCTGGGGAGGTCTGCATGGCATCTACCTTTCGGTCGAGCGCCAGCTGCGTCAGCGTTTTCCCGGCTACCAGCCCGGTCCGGTGGCCCTGGTGGCACTGGGCTTGCTGACCTGGATGCTGGTCAACGTCACCTGGGTGTTCTTCCGCGCGCACAGCTTCAGCAAGGCGTGGAGTGTGTTGCGTGGCATGGCGGGCGCCAACGCCGCGGCGCCGATCCTGCCGACGATGTATCTGGCGACGACGCTGCTGATTGTCGCCGGGGTAGTAGTGGCGCACTGGCAGATGCGCCAGCGCACGCTCGAATCGGTGCTGCAGCGCGTGTCGGCGATTCCGCTGGCGGTGGCGCTGGGGCTGATGGCGTTCTTGGTGGTGATCACGCAGGGGTCGGGCAGTGCGTTCATCTATTTCCAGTTCTGACGGCACGCCGGGCAACGGTGCGGCGCATCCGGACTTCGTTCGCCTGACCGCGGCGGACCGGCCCGGCGTGGCGCAGCCGGTGCCGGAGCGCGACATCCCCGAGCGACCGTGGGGAGCGATCTGGCTGGGTGCGACCTTGCTCGCCCTGGTCCTGATGGGCGCGTGGGAGCTGCACTGGCGAGCGTTCGGGGTCACCCCCAGCTACGCCAATACCAACAGCGAGTGGGCGCAGCAGCGGCGACGCATCGACCACGGCGAGGGCAATGCGACGGTGTTGGTCGGCTCGTCGCGCACCTTGTTCGACGTGCAACTTCCGGTGTGGCAGCAGCTGACCGGCGAGCGACCCATCCAGCTGGCATTGGAGGGCACTTCCTCGCTGCCGGCGCTGGAGGATCTGGCCGCCGATCAGAAGTTCACAGGGCGTGTGCTGGTGGGCGTGACGTCCTCGCTTTTCTTCACCGGCTTCGCCTATCGCGGCGACGCGATTGCAAATGCCCACAAGGAAGGGCCGTCGCGGCGTATCAGCAACTGGCTGTCCATGCATCTGGTGGAGCCGTACTTCGCCTTCGACAATTCCGACTTCGCGCTGGCCACGGTAATTGCCCGCCAGGAGTGGCCGGTACGACCGGGTACGCATCCGCGCATGGCGGTGCGCAAACTGTCCAATTCCGACGCCGACCGCAATACGCACCTGTGGAGCAAACTGGTGACCGACGTCGGCTATCGGGATCTGGCGCGGCGCATCTGGTCGCAGCAATTCACCGGTCCACCGCCGCCGGCGATGGATACGCCGGCCAAGCTCGAAGTGCTGGAGCAGAAGCAGATCGACCGCGCGGTTGCAGCGGTGGCGAAACTGCGCGCGCGTGGCGTGAAAGTGGTTTTCCTGCGTGCACCGGTGATCGGTCCGTACTACGACTTCGAGGAAAAGATCGCGCCGCGAGCGCGTACCTGGGACAACCTGCTCGCGCGTACTGGCGTACCCGGCATATCGTTCACCGATTACCCGCAGTTGCAGGGCCTCGAACAACCCGAATGGTCGCACCTGTCCGAGCCGGCAGCGCGCAAGTTCACCGCGGCGCTGGTGCCGCTGGTCGTGAACGCGTTCCAGCAAACGTCCGCGCTGGCGCAGGGGACAGGCCCGCGTTGATCGAGGAGCAGGGATCAGGAAGTGAACCCGTCGCCCGATGTTTCAGGCTTCGACCAGGCTGTCGTTCTCGGTATCGGCGATGACCCGATTGCGCCCGGCGCGCTTGGCGCGATAGAGCGCCGCATCCGCTTCCTTGCAAAGCCGTTGCAACTCGTAGCCGGCACTGTCGGTGGAGGCCAGGCCGACACTGGCGGAAATCGATATGCCACCTCCATCTTCTCCCATCGGGGTTGTTCCGATGGCAATCCGGATGCGATTGGCGATATCCATACCCTGCTCGCGAGAACACTCGTGCAGCAGGATGCCGAATTCCTCGCCGCCAAGGCGGCCAAACAAGTCGGTGGGGCGCAGGTGCTGCTGGCAGATGGCGACAGCACGTTTCAGCACGGCATCGCCCATGGCGTGGCCATGGGTATCGTTGACCTGCTTGAAGTGGTCCAGATCGATCGATACCAGGCAGGCATGGCCCAGCTTCTTTTCCAGCAGGCGCAGGGCGTGCTCGGCCTCGGTGATGAAGTGCTGGTGGTTGAAGATGCCGGTGAGGCTGTCGTGATGGGATAGTCGCTTGAAGCCAAGCTGCGAGCGTTTGAGCCGGTAAAGCCACAGCACGATGGCGGCGAGGGCGATGAGCAGCAGGATGATGTAGAGCCGGCTGGTCTCGACGGCCTTGGTGTCAAGCGCACGCTGCAACCGAAGAATGCTGTTCTGTTTGCTGAGCTCTTCGGTTTCGAGCTTGCGGGTCAGGACCTGCTGCTGGACTGTTTGATAAGCCAATGCCTGCGCAGCGGCATCATCTAGTGCGCTCTTGTCCTGGGTGACATAGTGCTCGTAGTAGGCAAGCGCGGAAGCCGTGTTGCCGTGCCGTTTTGCGACCCGGTAGAGCACCTCATAGGCATCCTTGAGATAATCGTTGATGTCGTCCGGGCTGGCCATCGCTACAGCGGTGAGCGCTGCCTTCCGGGCGTCTTCATCTTGACCTAGCTGTTCATACGCTTGAGCTCGCTGCACCTGTGCGGACAGCGTGTGCGGGTAGTAATGGTTGATTCGAATGCCAGGTGCTATCCGGTCGAGCAGCGACAACGCTTTGGCGGGCTGATGTTCTTCCAGATTGAGAGTGCCGAGGATGAGCTGCATGGCTGTTGCCACGATGGGCTGTCGAGCCGCTTCGCACGCATCGATGGCCTGCTTCAGATCGGAGCTGGAAGAGGTCAGTCGCTTGGCGCTCCAAAGTGCCGCAACCAGCTTGGAGTGTGAGTAGCACAAGGTCATGTTTGAAGGAGTGGTGTCCTCCATCATCTGGGCGTACTTGATCGCCAGATCCGTCTGTCCCGCCAGATTCAACATCTGGGACAGGTAGCCGAGGACCTGGATGCGGACCGTCTTGTCCTGGATGCGGGGCAGGTCGAGCGTGAGCTGTTGGGCTAGTTTGAAGGCTTCTTCATAGCGATGACTGACCGCCAGGTTGTTCATGAGAAGCGCCGATGCCTTGGCGGCAAGCGTCGGGTCGCCTGCATGATCGATCACATCGCGCAGTGGCTGCTCCGCAGCAGCGTATTTGCCATCCAGTGAAGACTCAAGTGCGTCGAGGTAGCGCAGATGCCATTGGTCGACCGTGCTGAGCGTGGGCGATTCGCGGTGGATTTGCTCCAGCCGTTGGATGAACTGCCGGTGGTCCTGGATGCGCAGGTTCTCGGTTTGATTGAGGAATGCGCTCGGGTCGGTGATCTTGGGAATGTCGGCGGCGTAGTTTGCCTGCATCAGGGCGCAGAGAAGCAGGCCCGCCAAAGCGGTTCCCGGTCCTCTGCGTTGCCGGCCGATGGACATGGGGCGTGAAACTATTGTTTGTGCGGCTTGTGGTGATCGGGTTCAGATGGATGATGCGGCTTGTGGTCGCCGTCATGGTGCTCCTCCTCCTCCTCCTCCTCCTCATGCCCCGGCGCATTGGTGATCTGCGGTGCGCGATTCGGCTTGTGCCCAAGTTCTTCGAACAGAAGCGAGCTGTCGCCGGCAGCGATGGCTGACTTGAGCGCTTCAGACGCTTTTGCCTGTTCGAGGATGGGCGCAAGCTCGTCGGCGGATGCATGGCGCAGCGTGGCGTCCTGGCCGATGGCATTCAACAACTCAATCGTGTCTGACATGTGTTTTCCCCTGTTCCCCGTGATTTTCAAGCATCTGGTTGATGCGGATTGCGGGCCGGTGCCATGCGGCCATAGGCTTGATAAAACATCATAACGGCGGTCATCAATATTTGACGATCAAACGGCGCGCCATCGAAACTCTGTTTCCCCTGTCCCCTGTAATGCGCCTTGTATGGAAGGCTGCACCCCTTCGTTACCTCTACTTACTCGTTTCAAGCGACGGAATATGCCTTGTCCAGCTCTGCCAGCCGTTCACGCATGGCTAGATTCAGCTTCAAAGGCGCGGCTGGAGGCAGTACCACCGTTTCCTCTGCCGTCAACGTAGCGTCGGGCAAATCACGCAGCACGATACGCTGGATGCGTGGTTTCTGGATCGGCAAGGTGGCGCCGCGATACACAATCACTTCGTGGTCGAGCGGATAGTCCTGGCTCAGCACGTCCACCAGGACCTGTCGGTATGCTGGCCCGGTGGAAAAGCGCTTCAACGACAAGTCGCCGACCAGCCCGACCTGCCACAGGATCAGGTATCCGGTGGGATCGATCCGGCGCTCATAGAAAAGCAGCTGGCTGGCTTCGAAGTGCTGGCATCCGAAGCGGCCCGGGTCGATGCCGAGATCGGCATAGAGGCAGTCTTCGGCGGAAATGCCCGGTTCCATGTGCGCCGCGAAGCCTTCCGCACGGGCGACCTCGATGACCTTGTGCGGCGACCAGGCGAAGATGCCGGGATGGCCGTAGAACACGCCGCAGACTTTCTTGCCGGCACGCACCTCGGTCATCATCAGCTCGACCCACTGCTGGTACGTGGTCATCCTCGACTTGCCCTCAGCGTAGTAGGGCTGGAGGCTGCGCACGTCCGGGTGCATGCGTTGCAGCCACAGCTCCACGATGCCATCGGAAAGCGCCGCAAACACCACGTCCGCCTGTTCGATATGGCTGCGTGCCAGCGGGGTGAGATGGGAACCCAGGGTCATGCCCATGCCGACGCAGGCCAGGCTGCCGCGTCGGGTATCGTTCGTTGGCGGAATAATCAGCGCGTTCATCGTCCGATAGTAGGACAACTACGGCGCGGGAGCGCGCCGGGAATGCACGTGGCAAAATCGGGGGCTGAGCAAGTAGGGCAGGATTTGACGGACACCTTCTCAATCCACGCTGAGGTCATCTCCGCCCGGCTGCCAATGGAACACGTCGTCGATTCCCTTGCCGAACACATGGGCGATGCGGAAGGCGACGTCCAGCGACGGTGAATAGCGCCCCTGTTCGATCGCGGCGATGGTCTGGCGGGTGAGGCCCACGCGCTTGCCGAGCTCCGCCTGCGTCATGTCCTGCGCGAGGAAGCGCAGAAGCTTGACCTCGTTTGACATGGACTCAGTGGGCAAGGCGGGGGCTCCGGTAGCCGATCAGGATCAGTGCGTAGCGCACCGTCTCGGCCAGCACGATGAAAAGCAGGGCGCTATTGACGAGCTTCCAGCCGTTGTTGTTGAACGGCATGACCATGCCGACCACGATCAGGCCGGTCAGCATGACGAAATAGGCCGTGCGGGTCGCGCGTCCATCAATGGCACGGTCGCGTTCGTCTTCGAGCAGTGGCTCACCAGCTTCGTGCCGCTTGATCACCAGCAGGCCGACGACGTAAGCCACCGCATGGATGCTGGCCACCACGGCGAGGCAGCCGATGCGTTCCAGCATGGTCGGCTGTAGATACGGAAGCCCGATCTGGATCACGAAATAGACGCAATAGACGGGGCACATGCTCCACAAGGCGAGCAAAGCACGCTTCTCAAGTGATGACATGATTCGACCTATGAGTAAGCTATGGTGTACTTGATGTTAATCATTTCTAACATCATGTCAAGAAAATTTATCAAGGCGAACCAGATTGCGCTGGCAACCGGTCGAGGAGCTCATTGTTCAGCGCCATGCCACCAGTACGCCGTCCGGCGCGGGCGACGCTTTGAAACAGGTTTTCTCCCGCCCTCCCACCTCGATCGGGACATCGCGGCTGCTGGCGAGCTTATTCAGGTTGCCGGTGTAGAGGTAGGTTCCGATATCACCTCTTGCGCTGCCGGCACCTACCCGATGGCAGCGCGGGTCGCGCGTGGAGATTCGAGCATGAGCTTCCCGTCATCCTTGGTCGCAGCCTTTGTTCTGCTCGCTGGCATCCCGCTTGCGTTGCATGCCAGTGGCCAAGTGGCTGGATCGGCACCTGTCGCCATCAATCCGCTGTACACGGCACCGTCCGCGTTGCTCAGCGCGGATCAGGTCGCCTCCATGCAGCAGCAACTGGCTGACTGGCCGCAGTTGAACCGCTATCGCGCCGACAATGCCCAGCTTGCACCACCAGCACACGGCCAGGCACGCGCGGTCTTTTTCGGCGACTCCATCACCGATGCCTGGGGGCGCGTCAAGGGCACCACGTTCTTCCCCGGCAAGCCGTACATCAACCGCGGCATTTCGGGGCAGACCACGGCACAGATGGTGTTGCGCTTTCGCCAGGACGTGATCGACCTGCATCCCGCGGTAGTAATCATTCTCGCCGGCACCAACGACATCGCGGGCAATACGGGCCTGGCCACGCTGCCGATGATCGAGGACAACTTCCGCACCATGACGGAACTGGCGCAGGCAAGCCATATCCGCGTCATCCTCGCCTCGGTGCTGCCGACCAGCGACTATCCCTGGCTCCGCGGGTTGCAGCCGGCCGGGAAGATCCGCGCGCTCAATGTCTGGCTGCGCTCATACGCCGCCTCGTGTGGCGCGACTTATCTCGACTACTACACTGCGCTCGCCAATGCGCAAGGCGGCATGGACGAGCGTCTCGCCAGCGACGGGGTACATCCCACGCCAGCCGGCTACGCCATCATGGCGCCGCTGGCGCAGCAGGCGGTCGACCAGGCCCTGGCGCGCCAGTTGCCAAGTAACGCTCGGAGTGCACCTGCTCCGGGACGTTGATGCTGACCGCGGTTTTGGTCTGGCTTCAGCGCCGGGTTGCCAGCACGCCGTCCAGCGCGAGCTGCGCCTTGAAACCGGCTTTCTCCAGACGTTTTTCCACCTCGCGCGGCACATCGCGGCCACTGGTGAGTTTGTTCGGGCTGCCGGTGTAGTGGAACAGGCGACCGCCGCGGCGCAGCACGCGTGCCAGCTGGTCGTAGAACACCTGCGAGTACAACTCACCGGCGATGCCGAAGCGCGGAGGGTCGTGCAGCAGCGCGTCCACCGAGGCGTCGGCGATCTGCGTGATCGCCTGCGACACGTCGGCATGAATGAGTTGCAGACGGCCGCCGCCGGCGGGCGCGTCCGGGTCAACCTCACTAGGATCAGGCGACCACGGGTTGAGCGTGCGCAGCCACAGCACGTCGGCGTTCTTCTCGAACGAGTGGATACGCGCCACGCCAGCTTCCAGACAGCAGGCCGCGAAGTAACCGAGACCGCCGCAGGTATCCAGCATGACTTTGCCGCGCGGCTCGACCAACGCCACCTTGCGGCGCGCATCCTCGAACGGCGATTCCTTCGAGGTAGGCAGCATCTTGATGCCGTCGATCTCGAAGGTGGGCGCGCCCCACTCGGTAGGCACCAGCTTGATCAGCGAGCCGGCATAGCGCGACACCGACGCGAACTCGTAGCCATCCCAGTAGTAGATCGTGCGGTCCTTCAGCTGGGGTGGATACGGATAACGCTGGCCTCGCCACTGCCAGGCGTCCGTCTCCAGCGATGCGTTGCCGTCCGATCGGCCCAGGTCCAGCGAGCCGGCCCATTCGTCCGCACCGGCATCGCGCGCGGCCAGCAAGGCCTCGGCAATCGGGCGCGTGAGCAGAGGGCCGGAATAATGCGACACGACGGGCGATCTCCAGGAGCAGGGGCGATTGGCCGCAAGACGACGAAAGGACGGCATCGTAACCCACGGGAGTGGCCGGGGCAGTGAGGCGCCATTCGGGACCGGACTTGTCAGGCCTGCTATCTCGGCATCTGTCGGATGCGGTGGCCCGACGCTCCCCTTTTTCGCCGAGAAGTACAGGCCTATGCTGTGGTGACTGCGGCGAATGCCGCGTTGTTCGGGAGTTGTGCCATGGCGAAGAAATTCATTCAGTGGTTACCGGCGCTCCTGCTGGCGGTCGCGCTGCCGATGGCCGCGCAAGCAGCGGGTTCCGACAGTGCGGCGGTATCGAAGCAAGTCAGTACGGCCAGCGCGCACGCCGGCATGGCGCTGGGCGCGGCGGATCTGAAGATGGCGCATGCGCATCTGCACCACGTCATCAACTGTCTGGTCGGGCCGTCCGGCAAAGGGTTTGATGCCCAGGAAGCGAACCCGTGCAAAGGCCAGGGCCAGGGCGCTATTGTCGATGCCAAGGGCGATACCGCCAGCGAGTCCAGATTGCACGCCGCGCTGACCCAGGCCGAGCACGGGGTGAAGGCTACGACGCTGGATGGCGCTCACGCGGACGCGCAGCAGGTCATGACTAGTTTGCAATCGAACTAGCAACTGGCGTCAACTACATTTTTTACCCGGCACGCCCAGCGCACCTGCCGGGATCGCCTGGCTTGGATCTCGGCCTCCGGAACGGGTGAGTTCGGGCAGCCGAGCAAGAAACTCCATCCGTCGGGGTTTTAGTGCGGAAGTCCCAACCCGCAGCCCGATGCGCCGAGCGGCTTGCTCGGCACATCGGGCTCAAACGCCATGCGCCGGGCTTTGAGTCCGCTGTTTCGACGCCCTTCAGAAACCTCCCGCATGGCCGATAACCAGTGAGCCGCTTCGGCCACCGGGACTCCGTGTGGCGCTGTCATTTGTGCTATGCCGCAACTGCTCGTCAGGCTGTTGCATGCTACTTCCGGGTCTCGGCAGTCACGTTGTCTGTACCTGCCTTAGGGAATCATTCGTGTACATGAGCCATCGCAAGCTACCCACGCAAAAGCCGGCGAATCGTGTGGACTGGAACGATCCGCACCTGGAATCGCTGCTGCGGAAGACTGAGAGCTGGAAGCTCGATAATCGTGGCGTCTATCCAGCGCAGGAAGTGCAGATCCATATCGGCTGGGGCGCCGCTGTCGGCAAACCCGCCTTGCTGGTCTGGGAGCGCGACCAGGCCATGGTGCTGGAAACCCGTTTTCCGCTGCTGCAGGGCGAGCATGTTCGCGTGGACAGTCACCTGGGCGACAGCATCCGCACGGTGTGGGGCGTGGTTGTCGAGGGGCGTGAAGGACACCGTGCCGAAGACAAGGCCAACGGTGTGCATGTGTATTGGCTGCATGTGCGCTGAAAGCGGGCCGAAGGAGCGGAGCCGGCGCTGAGCTGATCCGTTTGACCTTTTGCCCCGCGGTTCCGCAGGAGGGAAGTTCCTGGCCATGCCGCTGCTCGATGTCGATTGCTTCAAGGTACTCAACGACACCTGCGGTCATGTGTTCGGCGACGAATACCTGCATGAGCCGGCACGCCTGTGCGCCGAGATCGTCGATGGCTCGCGGGCCCGTGTCTCGCGTTCCGGGGGCGAGGAGTTCGTGCTGCTGCCGGGGCATGACCTTGACGAAGCGCAGAGGCTTGGCGTGGACTTGTGCCGCCGCACCGAGGCGCTGTCGATCGGCCATCCTGCGTCGATCGTGGCCAACCACATCACCGTCTGCGCCGCGCGCCCGGATCCCAGGCTGCCGCCGGAATCCGTGATCGCCGTCGTCGACCGCGCGCTCTCCCTGACCAGAGCCAGGGGTGCAATGGTGTCGTCGTCGCGCTGTCCTGCATGTAACCCTGGACCGCCCCGACGCGTAATGCATCTGTGAGCAGGTTGGGCTTCGCCCGGCTGCCCCAATCTATGCACTATTCCCAATCTATCGGCGACGCTGTCGGTCCGGCCAAGGTTATCGGTTCAAGCCGGCCACGGTTGTCTGCAGCAGGAGAGGATCATGAGCACGTATAGCAAGAACCCCGACGCCATCGCGAAACTCACGCCGGAGCAGTATCGCGTCACTCAGCAGAGCGCCACCGAGCGGCCCGGCACCGGCGAATATCTGGACAACAAGCAGCCGGGGATCTACGTCGACATCGTCTCGGGCGAGCCGCTGTTTGCCTCGTCCGACAAGTTCGAATCGGGCTGCGGGTGGCCGAGCTTTACCAGGCCGATCGAGCCCGCCAACGTCAACGAATTGCGCGACGGCAGCCACGGCATGATCCGCACCGAAGTGCGCTCGGCACACGGCGACAGCCATCTCGGGCACGTGTTTCCCGATGGGCCCAGGGATCGTGGCGGCCTGCGTTACTGCATCAACTCGGCCTCGCTGCGCTTCATCCATCGCAATGACATGCAGGCCGAGGGCTACGGGGTTTATCTGGATCAAGTGGAGGATGTGCGATGAATACCGAACGTGCGGTGCTGGCCGGTGGCTGCTTCTGGGGCGTGCAGGATCTGTTGCGCCGCTATCCCGGCGTGATCTCCACACGCGTGGGTTACACCGGCGGCGACGTGCCGAATGCGACGTATCGCCATCACGGCAGCCATGCGGAGGGCATCGAGATCATCTTCGATCCATCGACGTTGAGCTATCGCACGCTGCTGGAATTCTTCTTCCAGATCCACGACCCGTCCACGTTGAACCAGCAAGGCAATGACCGTGGAAGCTCGTATCGGTCGGCGATCTTCTACACCTCCGCGGAACAGAAAACGGTGGCCGAGGACACCATTGCCGATGTGGATGCCTCCGGTCTGTGGCCCGGCAAGGTGGTGACGGAGCTGGCTCCCGCCGGCGATTTCTGGGAAGCCGAGCCCGAGCATCAGGATTACCTCGAGCATTATCCCAGCGGCTATACCTGTCACTTCGTGCGACCCGACTGGAAACTGCCTCGTCGCGAAACGACTGGCTGACGCTCAAAGCAGGGGCAGGTTGCAATTTGGGAGTGCAACCCGGGCAGCGCAGCGTGGGGCGGCCGCCAGGTTTGCGATCGGCGCGGCATGATCTTCTTCCGGTGCCTGGCGCATGTCGATTTCGGGAGTGTTCGTTCGACGCTAGAGTGTGACCGCTGCCAAGGCGGCACAAACCCGGCATCTACGAGACTCACGCATGAACAAGGCAGTTATCGACAGCCCGACTGCAATACCGCCAGTCAGGCATGCGCGCCACGACCGGCGCTGGCTGGCCTTGCTGGTGCTGTGCCTGGGTGTCCTGATGATCGTGCTCGACACGACGATCGTGAATGTCGCGTTGCCATCGATCAAGACGGATTTGAAGTTCTCCGCGACGACGCTGGCCTGGGTGGTGAATGCGTACATGCTGACCTATGGCGGCTTCCTGCTGCTCGGCGGCCGGCTTGGTGATCTGTACGGACATCGACGACTGTTCCTGATCGGCATCGTGGTGTTCACGCTGGCATCGCTGGGCTGTGGCGTGTCCACCACGCAGCCTGCCTTGATCGTGGCGCGCTGCGTGCAGGGACTCGGCGGTGCCGTGGTGACCGCGGTGGCGTTGTCGCTGATCATGGACCTGTTCACCGAAGCGGCCGATCGGGCCAAGGCGATGGGCGTCTACGGTTTCGTCTGCGCCGGCGGCGGCAGCCTCGGTGCGATGCTGGGTGGTGTGCTGACCAGCAGTCTGAGCTGGCACTGGGTATTCCTGGTCAACCTGCCGATCGGCATCGGCGTGGTCGTGCTCTCCCTGCGGTTGCTGCCGGCGGTGTCGAGCGAGGCGGTATCGCGGCATCTGGATGTGCTCGGTGCCGTGACTGTGACCGTGGCGCTGATGCTGGCCGTCTATGCGATCGTCAACGGGAACGAACTGGGCTGGACATCGCAACGCACGCTCGGACAACTGCTCATTGCGATCGCCTTGCTGGCGACGTTCCTGCTGATCGAAACGCGCGTACGCGCGCCACTGATGCCGCTGCGGCTGTTCAAACTGCGCAATCTGGCAGTGTCCAATATCGTCGGCGTGCTGTGGGCGGCGGCGATGTTTGCGTGGTTCTTCCTGTCCGCGCTCTACATGCAGCTGGTGCTGGGCTACAACCCGATGGAAGTCGGGTTGGCCTTCTTGCCGGCGAATCTGATCATGGCGGTGTTCTCGCTGGGCATCTCGGCGAAGCTGGTGATGCGCTTCGGTATCCGTCGCCCATTGGCGCTTGGCCTCCTGCTGGCCGCGGCAGGGTTGCTGCTGTTCGCGCGAGCGCCGGTCGGTGGCCATTTCCTGATCGATATCCTGCCCGGCATGGTGTTGCTCGGTCTGGGCGCGGGCATCGCGCTCAATCCTGTGCTGCTGGCCGCGATGAGCGATGTGTCTGCTTCCGAATCCGGTCTGGCCTCGGGCGTGGTCAACACCGCCTTCATGATGGGCGGGGCGCTGGGCCTGGCCATTCTTGCCAGCCTTGCGGCTTCACGCAGCGAAGGTTTGCTGGCAAATGGCCGTGAGCAGCTCGCCGCACTAGCTGGCGGCTATCAATCCGCTTTTCTGGCGGGAGCGTGTTTCGCTGCGCTGGCCGCGCTGCTCGGTGCTGCGCTGCTGCGTGCGGATACGGCAGCGGCGGAAGACGATCGGGCGACGTCAATGCCTTGAATTCCGGTTGACAGCTCGGGCGCATTCCACTGCCGGAATGCGCCCTTTGGGGCGTTGCTGTTTAACGCACGCCGCCACCTGCAAGCAACTGCTCACCGGTGAGCCAGTACGAATCATCGGAAGCCAGGAACACGGCAATCGAGGCAATGTCGTTCGGCTGGCCGATGCGGCCCAGCGGCGTTTGCGCGACGGCACCTGCTTCGAAATCCGAGCCGATGAAACCGGCAGCGTGGGTGCCCTCGGTTTCGATCATGCCGGGGTTCAGCGCGTTGACACGTATCTTGCGCGGGCCCAACTCACGTGACAGCACGCCGGTGATGGCATCCACCGCACCCTTGGTGCCGGTGTAGACCGCGCTGCCCGGCGGAGTGATGCGGGTGACGACGGAGCCGATATTGATGATGCTGGAGCCTTCGCCGAGATGCTTGCTGGCGGCCTGGGTCGTCAGCAGAAGCCCGAGTACGTTGACGTTGAAGTGCCGGTGGAAGTCTTCCTCGGTGATGCTCTCGAGCGGAGAGAACCCGTAGACGCCGGAGTTGTTGACGAGGATGTCCAGCCGACCGAACTGCTTGATCGCCGCGTCGACGATGGCCTGTGCATCGGCGGCCCTTGAGACGTCGCCGTGTACGGCAACCGCCTTGCCGCCGGCAGCACCGATCTCGGCGACGACGCTTTCCGCGCCGGTCTTGCTGGAAGCGTAGTTGACGACCACGGACGCGCCGGCGGCGGCCAGCGACTTGGCAATGGCCGCGCCAATGCCTTTGGATGCGCCGGTGACGATGGCGACTTTACCTGTGAGCTTGCTCATGACGTTTCCTGTGGTGCGGGTGGTTGGGAAAGGTTCTATACTTCAATAGTTCGTAACTTATGAACTATGAAACCAGATGTCAAGGGCTGTTACCATCAAAACCATGAGGCCGCTGATTCACCCATCGATCGAAGACATCACCGTGGAAGGCATCCTGCATGCCCTGTCCGACCCGGTGCGTGTGGCGATCTATGCGGAACTGGCAGGCGCGAAGTGCACCAATATCTGCTCGAACTTCCTCCAGATCAGCGACCGCAGCATCCCCAAGTCCACGCTTTCACAGCATTTCCGAGCGCTTCGGGAAGCGGGGTTGGTGCGTAGCGAGCGGCGTGGCGTGGAAATGCACAACACCAGCCGCTGCGTGGAGATCGAGCAGCGCTTCCCGGGCTTGCTTCCAGCGATCCTGAAGGCACATGGCATCCAGTCCGCGGACCAGACTCGTGCCACCAGGCGCAAGCAGGCCACTGCCAGGAAGCAGGGCGGCTGAGGCTGCGCCAATCCAGGCGTGCGCAGCCCCGTCCTGGCCGACGAACAGACCGGCGGCGTGGACAGGGCAAGGCAATGAATTTTGCCTGACATGTCGATCCGGCCACCTCCCATTCGTTGCATGGATAGCCGTGGTGCTTTTCAGGATGCGCAATCGTCCGGCGCCCGGCCCAGACAGCCAACGACAAGAGATGGAACCATGCGATTCCTTTCAATGATCAGGATCAACGAGAACAGCGGACTGCAGCCCAGCGAACAGCTGATGAGCGATATGGGCAAGCTGCTGGAAGAGGTGACCAAGGCCGGCGTCATGCTTGATACCGCAGGGCTCAGGCCGACCTCGGAAGGCGTCCGTGTACGGTTTTCCCACGGCAAGATCAGCGTGGTCGACGGCCCATTCACCGAGAGCAAGGAAGTGATTGGCGGTTACGCGGTGATGGAGACGAAGTCGATGGAAGAGGCGATCCACTGGACCGAGCGCTTTCTGAAGGTTCACGGCGACGAGTGGGATATCACTTGCGAAGTGCGCCAGCTGGATACACATCCATCGAGTTGAGAACTCCGCTGTTCGAACTAGTTGCTTCGGTCGCCGAGTACGTGACTCGGCTCATCTTGCGGATTGCCCGGGGCATCAATGGTTGCGCGTCCTGATCGGCAGATAATCTCGACCTGGACGCAAGCATCAGGTCGGGTAGCCGAGTTTCGGGTACCAGTCGGTGCCGCGTCCTTCGGGAGTGCAGTCCAGCACGGTCCACAGCGGCATCAGGTCGGGGGCGCCGCGCGGATCCTGGCCGGGATCGGCGGTCGCAAAGCCCATCTCGCCGCTCCAGAAATGGCGGATGGTTCCATCGCGGCGGGTGAACACGTTGAACGCGGCCTGGTCGCCATCGCCGCCATCCTGGTCGACGGCGAAATAGTCGCGGCTGTAGTTGCCGTTGAGGTCCGAATACAGCGACAGGTCGCGCCAGCCGCGTTCGTTCTTGAACGCGACGAGGCGCTCGATCGGCGAGCGCGCGACCACGGCCAGCGCCACGCGCTGTCCGATGTCGCGTGCCTCGCCGTCCCAGGCACTGAGCAGCGACGTGCACATCGGGCAGGGCCGGGCGCGCTGCGGGCCGAACATGTAGCTGTAGACGACCAGCGACTGCCGGTCGCCGAACAGGCTGGCGAAATCGATCGGGCCATGTTCGCCCTGGAAACGGTAGTCGCCGATCACCTCGCCGCCGGGTGGCAGCGCGCGGCGCTGTTCGGCGACGCGTTCGAGATGCCGGCGCAATTCGATCTCCTCGGCGAGCAAGGCATTGCGTGCGCGGCGGTAGTCGGCGCTTTCGTTCGGGAAGGTGATGTCGTTGCGCTTCGCCAGTTCGGCGGCGGGGATGAGAGTTGGGGCAGCAGCCATGGTCAGTCTCCGGTCAGAGGGCGGTCAATCGCGGTGATTCAATCACGGTCAGGGGCGCCGAGCGGGAACAGTGGGCGATACGGGCGCGCCTCATCGACGGCGCACGCGAACGACGGGCGTGCCAGCAACCGCTGCCGATAGGCGATCACATTCGCGAACGCGGCGTCGATACGATGCGTCCAGTCGGCATAGAACAGGAAGGGTGCGGCGCCGCAGTCGGCGAGACTGAAGCGGTCACCAGCCGCCCATTCACGACTGGCCATGTGCTTGTCGAGCCAGCCGTAGGCGGTATCCAGCATCGCGCGTGCGTCAGCGACACCGCGGGCGTCGCGCTCCGCTGCCGATCGCATACTGTCGAACACGACTTTCTGCTGCGGCGTCGAAATGTAGTTGTCGAAGAAGCGATCCAGCATCCGCACTTCCAGCGCGTCCTTCGCGTCGTCGGGAACCAGCCGCACCGGGCCGGGATAATGCAGGTCCAGGTATTCGATGACGATGCTCGCCTCGATCACCGTTTGGTCGCCGTCCACCAGCACGGGGAAGCGCCGCAGCGGCCATAACGCCGCAAATTCCGTCAGCACGTCCGGGTGCTCGCCCGACAACAGGCGCCATTCGAACGGCGTGCCGTTCTCGTACAGCGCGATGAGTGCCTTCTGGCTGTAGGAGGAAAAAGGATGGGCGTAGAGCTTCAAGGTCATCGCGGTTACCTCGGGTGGAGAAATGGCCGGTTTCCCTGATGACGAACGGGGCAGCGGGAAATCGACATCCCGGGAAAATGTTGTTGAGTGGTGTTTGTTTCAAAAAGCCGACCACAACTGAAAAGTGCAACACGCCTGTCATCCATGCTTCCTAGGGTGACTGGATGAAACGCATGTCAGACTCCCCCAGACGGCGTGCGGCTGCACGTTCTGTGGGAAGAGAAAGTCATTCCGCACAGGCGGATATCCCGTGACCTTTTCGCGCCGTCAATTCCTGCACGGAGCAGGCAGCCTGATCGGCGCTGTCGCGCTCGCCGATTCGTTGCGCCTCGCATCGGCGCAAACGATGCCGATGCCCGCGCGCATGACGATGCCGACGCTGGCTATGCCGAAGGTGCCGCTGGTGAATCCGGCGACGCTGGCACGCTTCGTCGATGCATTGCCGGTGCCGCCATTGGCGCGCCCCGCGGGACATCGCGCGCATTCGGCGTATCCCGGCCGCACGCTGCCGTATTACCGGATGGAAATGCGCGCATTCAGTGCGCGCCTGCATCGCGACCTGCCGCCGACACCGTTATGGGGCTACGACGGTCGCTCGCCGGGGCCGACGTTCGAGACCACACGCGGCGAGCCGGTATTGGTCGAGTGGGTCAATGCGTTGCCGGTGAAACACTTTCTGCCGATCGATCACAACGTCCATGGCGCGGAACGCTCGAAGCCCGAAGTGCGCACGGTGACGCACGTGCATGGTGCGCGCGTGCCGGCCGGCAGTGACGGCTGGCCGGAGGACTGGTACGTGCGTGGCCATTCCGCGCTGTTCCACTATCCGGGTGCGCAGAACGCGACGAGCCTGTGGTATCACGATCACGCGATGGGCATCACCCGGCTCAACATCTATGCCGGCCTGTTCGGTGCATTCAACGTGCGCGATGCCGACGAGCAGGCGCTCGGTCTGCCGTCGGGCGACTGCGACCTGCCATTGATACTGTGCGACCGACTGGTCGCGAAGGACGGCAAGCTCTATTACCCCGTCTCCGACGATCCTTCGGCGCCGTGGGTTTCGGAGTGCCGCGGCAACGCCGTGCTGTGCAACGGCAAGCTCTATCCGTATTTCGAGGTAGAGCCGCGACGCTATCGATTGCGCCTGATCAACGCGGCCAATACCAGCTTCTTCGACCTGTCGCTGTCGCAAGAACGCGTGTTCCATCAGATCGGCAGCGACCAGGGTCTGCTCGAGGTGCCGCTGGCTCGCACACGCATCGTGCTGTACCCGGCCGAGCGTGCCGACGTGGTGGTGGATTTCGGTGGCATGGCCGGGCAGAAGGTTCACATGCAGCAGGGTTCCGATGCGATCCTGGAATTTCGCGTGCGCGATCATGGGCGCAGCGACACATCGGTTGTGCCTGCCTTGTTGAGAAAGGTGCCACGCATCGATCCCGCCACTGCGGTGCGCGATCGCCTGCTGACCATCGGCGAGCAGGACGATGCGAGCGGCAACCCGATGATGATGATGCTCGACGGCAGGATGTGGTCCGATCCGGTCACCGAAAAACCGAAGCAGGGGACCATCGAAGCCTGGAGCTTCATCAACATCACCGGCGACGCGCACCCGATTCATCTGCACCTTGTGCGCTTTCAGGTGATCGACCGCAGGCCGTTCGACCTGTTCGCATGGAATGCCAGCCGCAAGGTCAAGTACACCGGTCCCGCGCAACCGCCCGAAGCACATGAAGCCGGATGGAAGGACACGGTGCGCGCGGATCCCGGCATGGTCACGCGCATCGCGATGCGCTTCGACGGCGAGCCCGGTCGCTACGTGTGGCATTGCCACTATCTCGAGCACGAAGACAACGAAATGATGCGGCCGTACGAGTTGCTGCCGGGCTGATCGAAGCCGCAATTTCGTGCGGATGTTTCGTGAGCACGCGCACAGGATTCCGCATCGTCGCAGGACGGTCATGTTCGCGGTCATCGTTGTCGCCTGCGTGCCAATGGATCGTCATATCCACGCATCACACTGCCGCCGGCTCGCAGGTTGCGCAAGCACGCGAGTCAATCAGGGGGATCATTCGAAGGCCGCGTTGCCGCTGCCTGCAGGAGATCCAGATCATGCGAACAGTGTTTGGCCGCGAGCGCCTCAAACCGCTCATCATCGGTGTGCTCACTGCGGCGCTCGCCGGCGTCGTCAGCGCATAGACCACCACGCCCGACAAGGATGCGGCGTTCCGTTCCCGCTTGCCGGCAGCCGGCAGCCGGCATCAGCAGGGCGTCCCCGGCGGCATCGTCATGCTGCACCGCTCAGGCCAGGGTGGCGATCGCAGCGACATCACGCTCACACCGATCAAGCACGTGATCCTGCTGATCGGCGAGAACCGTACGTTCGATCACATCTATGCGACCTACAAACCGCCGAAAGGCCAGACGGTGAACAACCTGCTGTCCGAAGGCATCATCAAGGCCGATGGCACGCCGGGCCCTCACGCCTCGCTGGCAACGCAGTCGCAGGCCACCCAGACCGGCAAGTTCAACATTGCCCCTCCGCACACCGGCGTCTACACCAACCTGCCTGCGATGAACACGGGCGGTGCGCCGACGCAGGCACCGTTTGCCTCGGCCGCGCAGGCGCAGTCGATCGAGCCGGCGTTGCCGCAGGATGCGTATGACGAACTCGCCGAGGGCGGCACCGGACTGCCGAACGGTGTGGTCGATACCCGCTTCCCGAGAATGCTGCCCAATGCGCCGGTCGACATGAGCACCTCGATCAGCCGCAACGATTACGCCAACAGCCCGGTGCATCGTTTCTTCCAGATGTGGCAGCAACTCGACTGCAGCGTGAGCGCCGCCACCGCGAGCAACCCGAGCGGCTGTCGCGCCGACCTTTTCCCATGGGTGGAAACGACCATGGGCGCCGGCAACAACGGTGCGACGCAACCGGCCAACTTCACTGACCAGACCACCGGCGAAGGCTCCACCGCGATGCAGTTCCTCAACATCGCCAAGGGTGATGCACCGTACTTCAAGACACTGGCGGAGACGTACACGCTCAGCGACAACTTCCACCAGTCCGTGATGGGCGGCACCGGCGCCAACCACATCATGCTCGGTTACGGCAACCTGATCTGGTACGCCGACGCACAGGGAAATCCCGCCGTGCCGCCGACCAACCAGATCGAAAATCCCGACTCCCAGATGGGCACCAACAACTGGTGGGTGCAGGACGGTTACGGTGGCGGTTCCTACGTCAACTGCGCGGACGACAAGCAGCCGGGCGTGGCCTCGGTGAAGGGCTATTTGAAGTCCTTGTCGTACCGCACCTTCAAGGGTACGGACTGCAAACCGAACGCCTATTACCTCGTCAACAACTACAACCCGGGCTATCTGGGCGATGGCACGCCGGCACCGCTGGGCAGCACCCAGTTCACCATCCCGCCGACCACGCAGGACAACCTTGCCCTCCTGCTGACCAAACACCAGGTGAGCTGGAAGTACTACGGCGAAGGCTGGGGCGGCGGCAAGGAAAACGGTGAAGCCGGCACGTACTGCAACATATGCAATCCGTTCCTCTACTCCACGCAGGTCATGACCAACCCGACCCTGCGCGCCAACAACCAGGACATCAACGACCTCTACACCGATATCCAGAACGGCACGCTTCCGGCCGTCTCCATCGCCAAGCCCGACGCCATCCTCGACGGCCATCCTGCTTCGTCGAAACTCGAGCTGTTCGAGGGCTACGTCAAGAAGATCGTCGACATGGCCAAGGCCAACCCGAAGGTATGGAACGACACCGTGATCATGGTGACCTTCGACGAAGGTGGCGGCTATTACGATTCGGGCTATGTGCAGCCGGTCGACTTCTTCGGCGACGGCACGCGCATTCCGATGCTGGTGATCTCCAGGTACTCCGAAGGCGGCCGCGTGGTCCACACGTACTATGACCACGTGTCGTTCGACAAATTCGTCGAAGCCAACTGGGGCCTCGGCGCCACCATTTCGGCTCGCAGCCGCGACAACCTGCCGAACCCCGTCGCACTGCCGCACAATCCGTATGTGCCGGTCAACGCACCGGCCATCGGCAACCTGATGGACATGTTCGACTTCGGACATTACGGCTGGTCGGATGCGACAGCCGCCATCAAGGACTGAGCAGCGTGCGAATCAGGCCTTGCCCGCAAGCGGGCAAGGCGTTCGCGTGTCCGGATGCCATCTCGGTCCGAAAGCCCATCCGGACGACCAGGCACTGGAGCATGCAGCCACATGAGCACCTTCATTCCGTTTTCCCCGCGCCGCGGCTTTGTCGTCATCAGCCGCATCGTGGCGCTTGTGCTGATCATCGCTACGGCCTTCGCCAGCCGGGTCAGCTTTGCCGATCCCGGCGACTTCGGCGCGATGCCGGGATTGTGGAAAGTCGTGACGACGCCTATCGATCACGGCCATCCGGGCAAATCCACCCTGGTATGGTTCTGCCTGGATGAAGGCGCTGATCCGTGGGCGTCTTTCGCCAACATTGCGATGCCCGCGTTCGCACCATGCCAGCGCAGCGCGCAGCATCGAAGCAGCACGGCGCTGGCGTGGACGGTCAGTTGTGGCAGCATCGCGCCATCGGGCGGCCGCGGCCGCGTGGATTTTGATTCGGCCGAGCACTACACCGCCAGCATCACATTGCAGGGCCACGGCGAGATCGTGCGGGTGGAGGGCCAGCGCTACGCGGCATGCACCGGTCCCAGCGACTGAACGGTGGTTGCCTCGCGCGAGGCAATCGGGCGTCGTTGCTGGTGATTTCCGCGCCTGATTTGGCGGCGGAAACACATCTGTGCCTGATCGCTTATGTCGCGCGCATGATGCAACGCTATTACCCAGACCATGTGTGGGACGCGGCGAAGCCAGTCCCACAGCACTGATCGGCTTTTCCGGTCTCGACGAAGCAAGAGGCCGCGCAACGCGCGGCCTCTCCTTGTGCGATGGCGAGAAGGTTTCAGTGCTGGTCGAGACCTTCTTCCGCCATCACTTTCTGGACGGCGCTGTCGGCCAGCATGCGCTTGGTGAAGCGGGCAAGGTTGTCGTAACCGGACAGGTCGACGTTCATGGCCTTCGCCCAGCGCAACACGACGAACAGATACGCATCGGCGATCGAACGCGTGTTGTTGGCCAGCCAGTCGCGCCCCTGCAGTTGGGCGTTTGCGCGACCGAACAGTTCGCGCAGCTTGCCGCGGGCTTGTTCCCGGGTCTGTTCCGCGGCGGCCTCATCGAGAAAGCCGGTGCTGCCAAACAGCGGGTGGAAGGTCGGATGCACATCGGCGTTGAGGAAGGACAGCCAGCGGTTGACCTCCGCGCGCCCCTTCGGCGTGCCATCGCCGCCGAGGCATGCTTCCGGAAAACTGTCGGCGAGAAAGTTGAGGATGGCCACGTTCTGGGTCAGCGGCCAGCCGTCGATCTCCAGCACCGGCACCGCGCCTGCGGGATTGAGCTTTAGGTAGTCAGACGACTTCAGACCTTCCTTGGTCATTTTCTGCGCGGTATAGGGCTGGCCGATCCATTCCAGCGTGATGTGATCGGACATCGAGCAGGCGCCCGGGGCGTAGTACAGCTTCATGGTCATCAGCGTGTCCTTGGGGTGGGGATGATGCGGATGCAGGAAGCATGACGGCATCGAAGTTGTCATTGCGCGAATTTTTTGCTCGGAAGGGACGACTGAAGAGTTCAGGACGTCGCGGGCGGTTTGTCACCGGGATCGTCACTCAGCGAACGATGCAGTTCCTGCAGGGTCGGCAGGATCTCCGTGGGCTCGCGCATCGACTTGCGTGCTGCGCTGACAGCCCTGCGCACGGAGCTCGGCGTTTCGCCCAGATCGATCAGCGCGACCGCCGCCCCCTGGCATGCCACCAGCGCATCAACCCAGTCTGCGGGCTGGATGGCACTGACGTGCCGCATGATCAGACGGCTGGCCCGGAATGCCGCTGCGATCTGTTCCACCGACGCGACGGCGGCAACGAAATCATCAGAGCGGCGCAGCGGTGTTGCCGGATCGAGTGCCTCGGCGAGGATGGCCAGTGCGTCGGCGATCCGCCGCCGCAGTACGGCGGTCGAGCGCACCGGCAGCACGAACCAGGCGGTGGCGACACCGATGATCGCCCCGATCACGATTTCCTCCAGCCGAGGCCACAGCACGAGCGGCGCCGACGAGCCGGCGAAGCCTTGCAGCAGGGCCAGCGCCAGGGTGACGAACAGCGCCCACCATGCATAACCCAGCGGACGTAGCCACACCCCGAAGAAGATGGCAGTGAGGATCAGCAGCGCGGTCGTCGTGTCGTGGGACCCGATGTGGAGAGTGAACGTCAAGGCGAGCAGGGTGCCGGCTGCCGCGCCCAGTACGCGCAACACGCTCTTGTACGCGACATCCAGCCGGCCGCGGTTGCCGCTGATGACGATGAAGGCGGTGAGCACGATCCACGCCCAGCGCTCGGTAAAAAAGACGTAACCGACCACGAAGGACGCCGCCAGTGCGACGGCCATCTGGATGGCCATCCGGGTGCTTGCGATCGGGCGCAACGAGCCCTCGCGCGTCGGCACCGGTGCAGGCGCCGGCTGTTCCTGCATGCGCGCCGGCGGCAGAAAATGCACGCGACGGGCCAGTGCATGTAGGAGGCTTACCCACTGCAATGCCAGCAACGCAATGAGGATCGGCACCAGTGGCGCCGGGATCGCGCTGGCCGCATCCCCTCGGATGTGCGGCGTCGTGAGCAGCACCACGAACGGCAGCGCGATCAGCGAGCCAGCCCGCCGCGCCATCGGGCCGAACCGGCGCAGCCAGATCGACACGAACATGCCGGCGACGAAGACCAGCGCGCCGAGCCACGGCGCGCGATGCAGCAGCATGCCGACACCGACCGCGACCAGGCCGACGACGGGCAGGGCGATCGCCGCCTCGATGCGGCCGCGCAGGTCGCGATCGAGATGGCTGCGCGAGAGCGAGAGGCTCAACACCACGGCCAGCACGGCCGACCCTGGCCCGGGAGCGATTGCCAACGCGCACAGCAAGGTGGCGATCGCAGCCAGCATGGTCACGCAGGCTTCCCGCAGCGCAAGCAGGGCTGCGGCAACTTTCGCTGTCGTCCCGAATGGCTGATTTGTCGTCGGAGAAGAGATCATGCGTGCCACGGGAAGATCGGCCATGGAAAGGGTCGCGGGATGCCGGAATGGCGATGAGCGTGGCGCGCTAGTGCACTGCCGCCGACACGTCATTGATCAGCCGCACCAGACCGCGCATGTCGAAGTTTGGCGGGTCGAGGGTGGAACCCAGCCGCACGATCACCAGCCGTCTGGACGGCACGATGACGATGCGCTGCCCGTTCATGCCCGAGGCGAAGTAAGCATCGCCAGGCATGCCGGCGATGATATGGCTGCCGTCCGCTTCGGTACCGGTATTGGTCCAGAAGCCGGCGCCGTAGATGCTGTCGAGCGTCTGCTTGCTGACGTAGGCGCTCCATCCTTCGGGCAGGATGCGACGGCCGTCGAGCATGCCATCGTCGAGGTAAAGCTGGCCGAAGCGCGCCCAGTCGCGGGCGGAGGCGTAGATGCGGGTGGAACCGACCAGGGTTTGCGCACCGTCGAATTCCATCAGCACGTGCTGCATGCCGAGCGGATCGAATAGCTCGCGATGGGCGAAACGAATCAGGCCGGGCGCGCCACCCCCCACGGTGTCGCGCAGGATGCCGCCCAGGATCAGTGTGTTGCCGCTGGTGTATTCCCATTGCGTTCCGGGCGGGATGCGCAGCGCGGCATGCGCGGCGTACGCTGCCATGTCCTTCTGCAGGAACAGCATGGCGGACACCGGATCGAAGCCACTGTCGTCCTCGGTGAGGGCGAGCCCCGAGGTCATTCGCGACAGCTGGTCCAGCGTGATGTGGCGACGCGGATCGTCGGGCGCCCGCCAGGCCGGTACTGGCGCCGGCGCCTGCATGTCCAGCTTGCCCTGCCGCACCAGGATGCCAAGCAGCGCGTTCACCACCGACTTGCTCATCGAATAACCGAGCTGCGGCGTGTCCGGGTTGAAACCGGCGGCGTAGCGTTCGGCGATGAGCTTGCCGTCGTGCAGCACCACGATCGAGTGCACGTTACGGCGTGGGCCGCTCGCCGGTTCCGCAAAGGCACGCGTCAGCGCGTCGACGATGGCCGGGTCGGTGTTGACGACCGGCGCGGTGAAGGTCGTTGCAGGTGACGCCACTTCACGCGCGGCCTGCAGCATCGCCGCATCCGGTGCCATCGTGGGCAGCGCGCAGCCGTAACCGGGGTAGTAGGTCGCCATGCTGGTGAAGCGGCCATGCCATTGCGCGGTCACTTTTCGCCCTGGGGCATCGACGGTATAGCGCAGGTGCGGCAACAGGATGTGCATGCCCTGCATCGGCGCGATGTTCTCGGCAAACACCCGATCCGGCGCGAGGCCGGAAACGAACACATCGGCACACAGCGTCTGCGCGACGTTGGCAGTGGCGACCTGCAGCGCCCGATCCGGCCGCTTCCACGCGATGAGTCCCGCCACCACAGCCACCAGTGCGACGGTTATGAGGAATCCCAGCCGGATCATTCCTTTCATTCGCTTCGGCACAGAATTCCTTTATGTGGTGGTCGATGAATGTGTTCGGATGAAACGGCAGGATTCTGCCGGCCCGTGCGCCAAGTGTCGACGCCAAGCTAGCCGATCCATCGTGGCTCAGGCAGTGACAGGTGTCAGCAGTTCACGGGCTGGCGAGCCAAACGCCTTCTTACTCTGCATTCCGATGTCGTCGGTTATGGTCCGGCAGACGCGCCATTGGCGGTGCGGTCGTGTTTCTTCTATGTTGGCGCATCCCATCCGCCAAAGGCGCACGACATGACTGCATCGCTGGATCACCCCGAGCACCTCAGGCGCAGCCTGTCCAACCGGCATCTGCAACTGATCGCCATCGGCGGTGCCATCGGCACGGGCTTGTTCATGGGTTCGGGCAAGACGATCAGCCTGGCCGGGCCGTCGATCGTGCTGGTCTATCTGATCATCGGCGTGATGCTGTTCTTCGTGATGCGGGCGATGGGCGAGTTGCTGCTGTCCAACCTCGAATACAAATCCTTCATCGACTTCTCCACCGACCTGCTCGGGCCATGGGCCGGATTTTTCTGTGGCTGGACTTACTGGTTCTGCTGGATCATCACCGCGATCGCCGACGTGATCGCGATCGCCTCCTACGCCCAGTACTGGTTTCCGGGGCTGGCGCCGTGGATTCCGGCGGTGCTGTGCGTGCTGTTGCTGCTGAGCCTGAACCTGGCCACGGTGAAGTTGTTCGGCGAGATGGAATTCTGGTTCGCGCTGATCAAGATCATCGCCATCTGTGCGCTGATCGTGACCGGCTTCGGCCTGGTCGCGTGGGGTTTCCGCTCCCCGTCGGGGCATCTGGCGTCGGTGGCCAATCTGTGGAATGACGGTGGAGTATTTCCGAAGGGGCTGGGCGGGTTCTTCGCCGGCTTCCAGATCGCGGTGTTCGCCTTCGTCGGCATCGAGCTGGTCGGCACCACCGCCGCCGAGACGGCCGACCCGAGGCGCAACCTGCCCAAGGCGATCAACTCGATCCCGGTACGCATCATCATCTTCTACGTACTGGCATTGCTCGCGATCATGGTGGTGACGCCATGGCGGATGGTCGAGCCGGGCAAGAGCCCGTTCGTGGAACTGTTTGTGCTGGCCGGCATTCCGGCCGCCGCCAGCCTGATCAACTTCGTGGTGCTGACCTCGGCCACCTCGTCGGCGAACAGCGGCATCTTCTCCACCAGCCGCATGCTGTTTGGTCTGGCCGAGGAGAATCATGCTCCGAAGGCGTTTGCCCGGCTGTCGCGTGCAGCGGTACCGTCGCGCGGTCTGCTGTTTTCCTGCTTCTGCCTGCTGCTGGGTGCGGCCCTGATCTACCTGATCCCCGACCTGGTCACCGCGTTCACCCTGGTCACCACGCTGTCCGCGATACTTTTCATGTTCGTCTGGTCGCTGATCCTGTTTGCCTACATCGCGTATCGGCGCAAGCGTCCGCAGCTGCACGAAGCATCAGACTACAAGATGCCCGGCGGCGTGTTCATGTGCTGGGTCTGCCTGGTGTTCTTCGTCTTCGTGCTGGCTCTGCTCAGCCTGCGGGACGACACGCGCCAGGCGCTGCTGGTCAGCCCGCTGTGGTTCGTGCTGCTGGCGGTGGGCTATGTGTGGAAGGGACGCCAGGCAAGGCGTTCGTGATCCAGTTGCGTTGTTCACCAGGCAGCGCATAGGCGCGACCGCACATGACTACGCACGGCCCGACGCTCGACGCAGGACAACAGGCGGCCTGGTATCGAATGGCGACCTTGTGTCGCCGTCAACCGTGCGGGAGTCATGTCCATGAAACGCCTTTTGATCGGGATTCTCGTCGTTGTGCTGACGATAGTCGTGCTCGGTGTGGGCGCCCTGCTGCTGGTCGACGTCAATCACTTTCGTCCGCGGATCCAGACCACGCTCGGCAAGGCACTTGGCCGCGAGGTGACGCTGGGCAAGCTGCATGTGGCGGTGTGGGCGGGGTCGCTCGACGCCGACGATATCCGCATCGGCGATGATCCGGCGTTCGGCACGCAGCCGTTCGTCAGTGCGCACTCGCTGGAACTCGGCGTGCGTCTGTGGCCCTTGCTGCTGCACCACGAACTGCACATCACTTCGCTGACACTGGATCAGCCCCGCGTGAGCCTGTCGCAGAACCGTGACGGCGACTGGAACTTTGCCACGCTCGGTGACAGCGGTGCGCCGGCACCAACGCCCGCTACAACTTCGCCCGAAGCATCCAGCCAACCGCTTGCGTTCAGCGTCGACAAGCTGCGCATCAAGGATGGCCGCATCGATGTCACGCGTGCCGTCGGCGATGCGCGCAGCTACCAGAAGGTGCAGCTGAGCGCCGATCACGTCGGCCTGGGGGACGCGTTTCCATTCTCGATGAGCGCGGCAATGGCCGGCGGCGGGACGCTGCAGCTCGACGGCAAGCTCGGTCCATGGAACGCGACCAACGCGGTATTGACGCCGGTCGATGCGCACCTGGTCTTGCACGACCTGGATCTGGTCGGTGCCGGTCTGATGAACAGCAGCGGTGGCGTCGGTGGCGTACTCGACATCGACACACGCATCAATTCCGACAAGGGGACACTGCAATCGAAAGGCAGTATCGAGGCGCGCCAGCTCAAGCTGGTGGCGGCTGGTTCGGCGTCACCGCAGCCGGTGCGCATCGACTATGAAGCGAGCTATGAGCTCAGCAGCGGCCGCGGCAGCATCGACCATTCCACACTTGGCATGGGCGCGACGCGTTTAGCCATCAACGGCAGCTGCGACAATCGACCGAAGGTCATGCAACTGGATCTGCACATCAATGGCAAGCAGTTGCCGGTCGACGAGCTGGAACCGCTGTTGCCGGTCTTCGGCGTGGTGCTGCCGAAGAACTCCAGCCTCAGCGGCGGCAGCCTGGGTGTGGACATGCATGTACAGGGCCCGCTCGACACGCTGGTGATCACAGGTCCGGTGACCCTGGACAATTCCCGCCTGAACGGTTTCAGCCTTGGTTCGAAACTCGGCGGTGCGCTGACCCTGGCCGGGATCAAGACACCAAAGGACACCGTGATCCGGCATGCCGACGCGACGCTGAATATCGCGCCATCCGGCATCCACGCCAACCCGGTCCATGCGGACATTGTCGACCTCGGCAGCATCGCCGGGCAGGGCAGCATGGCAGCGGACGGCAAGCTCGACTTCCGCATGCTGGTCAAACTCGACAAGGCCATCACCGGCGGCGGCCAGGGCGGCCAGGGCATCGGTGGTCTGCTCGGCAACTCCGGTGCAGGACGCCTGCTCGGCGGCGTGCTCAGTGGCACTACCGATCAGGGTATCGGCGTGCTTGTGACGGGTACCGCCAGTGAACCCAGCTTCAAGCTCGACCCGACTGCCGTCACCAGCCTGCTCAAGGCGGGTATCGCCGGTTCGAAAAACAAGGCTTCCGCGGCGACCGATGCCGGTACTTCCGGCAAATCGCACAGCAAGAAGGATGTGCTCAACAGCTTGCTGCAGGGCGCCCTGGGTTCGAAGAAAGGGCATTAGCCGTACTTTTTGCATCAGCACAATGCCCGGCGGGTCGCCGTGGATATTCACGACCGCTGCCCGCATATTGAGCTGACCAGAGATTTTCGGAGGTTTCCATGGCAACGGGTTGGGCAGGCGATGGCGCCGTGCAGGACCAGATCGACGCCACGATCAACGACGCGGTGCAGCGCGCACGCCAGCAGCTGCAAAAGGGCCCCGGCCTGATGCGCTGCGAGGAATGCGATGCACCGATTCCGGCAGCACGGCGCAATGCCGTGCCGGGCGTGCGTCTGTGCGTGGCCTGCCAGGAAGCGCATGACGCAGAGAACCGCAGTGCCGGCCTCTACAACCGCCGCGGCAGCAAGGACAGCCAGCTGCGCTGAGCAGCGTTACGGCAGAATGCCTGCGGCCAAGCTGCCTCAGGAGTTCGCTTCCAGTCGCGTGGCGATGCGTACCTCGCCGGTCAGTACCTTGTGGATCGGACACAGGTTGGCGATCTGCAGCAGGCGTTCGCGCTGCTCGTCGGTCAACGATCCATGCAGGGTAATCGCACGTGCGATGTCGTTGCCGGCAACGGGTGTGCCATCGGGATTGAAGCGCAGCTCGACGCTGACGCCGGTCAGCGGCCACTGCTTGCGTCTGGCATACATCTGCAACGTGATCGCGGTGCACGCGCCGAGCGCGGAAAGCAGCAGGTGATGCGGCGACGGGCCGGCATTGGCACCACCCACGTCGACGGGCTCGTCCGCCAGCCAGCTGTGTCCGAGCTCGTCGGTCAGTGTCACCGTGAATGGCGTGGGGCCGGTGACGGCACGGACGGTAGCAGGGGTCATGGATGTGTACTCCGAGGGTTGGCCCGCGTCATCATCGCCTCATTCGCGTGCTCCTGCCAAAGAACCGTTTGCTTGGAGCAGTCTCCCAACGGGATTTCCTTCGGGACGTAACCGAAGGGCACTGCATCCAGAGGATTCGCGCGGGACGCGACGGACGCCGCGCCCCGCGGGCGGCTATCGCTGGTCGATGAAGCTGATGCTGGCAAGGCCGCTCGATTTGGCAGTGGAAAGAACCTGTGCCACCACTTTGTAGGGCGTTCCGTCGGCGGCATTGATGTACAACGCTGGTTGGTTTCTCTGCAACGCAGCGATAGTCAGCTGGGCGTTGATGGCGACCTGGTCGACAGAGATGCCGTTCCAGTACATCGAACCATCCGAGTGGATCGCCAGCTGGATGGGTTCGGCCTTCTGCAGGTTTTCTGTTGTCGGCTGAGGCAGTTCGATCTTCAACTTGTGGGTGATGACCGGAGCCGTGATCATGAAGATGATCAAAAGCACCAGCAGCACATCGACAAGTGGGGTGACGTTGATTTGCGAGATGGCATCACTGGAAGCACGAGCAGGGAAAGCCATGATTCTTCCTCCTGGTGAACGTGACGATGTCGATCAGTGGAATGCCCGGCAGAAACGGGGAGCCGCGGCAGGGTCAGCTTACTCCTCTCAGTGTGGGCTTCAGTCAGTCGACTTTGCCTTGCGCTACTATCTCGCCGTGCCTGATTGAACAGCATGCGGGCCGGTTCCAACACAACGCATTGACAGGAACGCGTGCGGGCTTCGGCGGTCTCGATCCGACGTGGCGATCCGCGGGGCAGCAGGAAGCTCAGTGGTTTCTCTCCGACTGGAGGTTTCCGTTCATGGCTGACAACAAGTCTTTTCCGACATTGTCGATTTCCGGAGTCGATTGGAACGACCCGCAGCTGGGCGCCCTGCTGAACAAGTCCGGAGACTGGCAACTCGACAATCGCGGATCGTCTCCGCCACTGAACCTGCAGATTCATTTCGGATGGGGTGCCGGGGTCACCAAGCCGGCCGTACTGGTCTGGCAGAACGACGAGGCGATGGTGCTCCAGACATGTTTCCCGATGGAGCAAGGCGAGCATGTGCGAGTGGACCGGCCGCAGGAATCGGGTATGGAAACCGTTTGGGGCGAGGTTCTCGCGAGTCGGCCGGGACAGCGTACCGACGATCAGGCAAGCGGTGTTCGGGTGCACTGGCTGCGCATGCGCTGATTCGGGCTTGGGCTTGCAATCCCGGATCCATGATGCGGCGAGTAGTGCGCTTCGAGCTTACCTGCCGTCGCAGCTGATTGACCGGCGCATCACGCCAGTCGGCGCCGCGATTCGTGGATCATGCCTGCCACTTGAATGGGCACCTCACACGCAGGAAGCTTGTGCGTATGGACTGCCCGGCGATGGCAGCCAATAGAGAGGAGGTATGGCCAAGTTGCGATCGGTGATTTTCCTGCTGCCGTTGTGCCTGCTGCTGGCCGCCTGTGCCACTGGCTCTTCGTATGGCCGGCATGGAGACCATGCCACGCCATTCGATACGGCCCGGAAGAATTGCGATGCGCTCGCGGCGGCCCAGTCGGAAGGGCAGGCGCGCGATGCCACCTTCGATGCCTGCATGAACGGGGAAGGCTGGCAGCGGCGCTGACCACTGCCTGGCAACTGACTGTGGAATAGTTGGTGTCGGACGGTTACGTACCCTTGCGGCACGGTCGTGGAGTATCGTGGACACAGCCACTTTTCGTAGCCGTGCTTGCCGGGGAGGCACAGGCCATTTCTACCTCTTTGAATCAATCCGAACTTGCGCCTGGCATCAACTACTTCTTTGCCGTGCTGCCGGATGACCACGCGAGGTCCGAGATCGTCGGCGCGGGCGAGCGTTTCCGCAAGTCGCATCGGGTCAGCGGGTCGCCGGTCGGCATCGATGGCTTGCACCTGTCGCTGTGCCCGATGGGCAAGCCCGAGCGACTGCGGCAACCCCTGGAAAGCGCCTTGCTGGCTGCTGCCGGCGAGGTGCGTGCCATGGGCTTTGTCGCCACCCTGGATTCGGCGATGCGTTTCAGCGCCAAGGACGGTCAGTTCCCGTTCGTGCTGTGTGCGGACACCGCTACTACTGAGTCGGCATTGCAGCTGCGCAAGGCGATTGCCGCCGCGCAGACTCATGTTGGACTGCAGGTAAGCGGAGTCTCCAGTTTCCTGCCGCACGTGACCCTGTTGCAGGGTCATGCGGTCGACACGATCGAGGAGTCGATCACGCCGATTTACTGGCGTGTAGATGAGTTCGTGCTGATCCGCAGTTTCTTCGGTCAGTCCAGATACGAAGTGATCGGGCGCTGGCCGCTGGCGATCAAGCCTGAGCCCGAGGCCCATGATCTGCTGGCGGAAATGGCCAACATGCCGGAGCTGCCCGATCTGCCTGACGGGGAGTAGCGGATGGTGCGATATCCACGAGCGCAGATGCCACTTGGGCAGGTCAACCGGTAGTTGACTCGACGAAGGTCACCATGTTGCCGTCCGGATCGCTGACCGGGACGAAGCGCATGAAGTGGGTGGCGACCTGTGGCGATGCAGCGTCGATCTGTCGCCCCTGCAACCCGGCCAGCACCTCGTCGAGGTCGTCGACGATGATGCCGACCGAGGTCCAGCCTGCGCGGTTCGGCTGGTCAACCTGCCTGGGCAGCACCTGGATGGTGGTGGATTTGGCGATCTGCCATTCGGCGCAGGACGCGTTCGGACGATTGTCGGGTGCGCGGCCGAACAGGCGGGCATACCAGGCGCTGGACGCAGCGAAATCGCTCACGGCAACGGTGGCGAGAACCTGATGTGCGTTCATGACGAGTCTCCGCGGTGGCAGATACAGATTTAGCGCCTTGTTGATGTCGGGCGCGTGAAGGGCGGAGTGGCGGCCTCATCTTCCCACGTCGCACGCCGATCTTGCGCATCCTGGACTCAGGCTAGCGCGCATACGGCCCGTATACTTGTGGCCTGATCGAATCAACTGCCAGGATCGACCGATGCCCCAGATTCCCGCTTGCCCGCTGTGCGCCATGGAAAACACCTACCCGGATGGCGACAACCATGTCTGTGCCGACTGCGGCCATGAGTGGCCGATCGCGGTGGCCACGGATGCGGCTGACGCTAGCGTGGTGGTGCGGGATGTCAACGGCAACGTGCTCAACAGCGGCGACACGGTGACGGTGATCAAGGATCTGAAGGTGAAGGGCTCATCGATCCCGCTGAAGCAGGGCAGCGTGATCCGCAATATCCGCCTGGTCGATGGCGATGCTGAGCACATCGAAGGCAATTCGGACAAGATCAAGGGCCTCGTGCTGAAGGCGTGTTATCTGAAAAAAGCCTGACGGCGATTGCGCCGTGGGGCCTGGGCCGGTGTCACGGCACCGGCCCGGAAGCAGCGAAGCGCTCGATGAAATCCGTCGCTGGCACCGGTCGTCCCAGGTGGAAGCCCTGGTCGAAATCGAGCCCATGCCGGCAAGCATGTCCCGGGTAAGCTGATCCTCGACGCCTTCGGCGATGGTCGTCAGGAATCGGGTCGCTTTGTTCGGAAAACGGCACGAAGTTGGTCGGGGACACTTCGCCATCATGCGACGTTCCTCGAGCTCAAAAGTTACGCGCTCCCCCATTCGGGAGCCTGGGTGCGACCCACATCAGCTGCTTGCCTCCGTCGCCGTGTTCCGGATGACGGCCATGTCGATGCTCTGACGGTACGTGCAGACGGTGGCCAGCCAGCTCGAACGGCTGGTCGAACGCGGCGTGGATTTTCTCGGCGACTGCGGAAGCATGCTCCGCCCGGCTAGTGCGTTGAGCGGCATCACGAATTTGTCGTCGCCGATCCATCCTGCCGTACGCAATGGCTGATGCGCTCGGTGACATCATGCTGCGATGCGTAGCCGGCGGAACAGCAGGCCATTGATCGCGAAATAGGCGAATCCGCCGTCAAAGATGATAGTGATTATCATTGTCGCCCTGATGTGGCTCGGTTAAAGTTGACGGGACTCCCTTGCCACGCACAGGTCTTATGTCGTTGTCCCATCATTTTCTCCGGTCCATCCGCACCATTCATCTGTATCTCGGCGTGTTCACCGCGCCGATGCTGTTGTTCTTTGCGATCACCGGCGGATTGCAGAGCTTCAGCCTGCACGAAACCACCCGTGGCAGCAGCTACACGCCACCAGCGTGGCTGGCGAGCATGGCGCAACTGCACAAGAAGCAGACCATCGTGATCCCCGTGCGACGCCAGCGTCCGCCTGAAGCGCAGCTCGCTGCAGCGAATTCTGGCGCAGCGGCAATAATCCCGCCGCAGGCCGGCGCTTCAACCGAAGCGCGGGCAACCACGCCGTCGAATCAGTCGGTCGAGCGTGCCGATGCGAAGCCGAAAAAGAACCTGGTGCCCATGAAGATATTTTTCGGGCTGGTGTCGTTGGGCCTGCTCATCTCGGTGTTGAGCGGTCTGTATATGGCCTGGCGCTTCAGTCGCAAGCCCAGGCTTTTCGGCGTGACCCTGTTCGCCGGAGTCGCCGTGCCGCTGCTGCTTCTGCTGTTTTGAGTGCAGGTCGCAAGTCGGCATGAAAACGGCGGCCTTCGATGGCCGCCGTCTTTGCCTCACAACGCGCTGAGTTACCTCAGACGATGGTCAGCGTGACATCGATGTTGTTGCGGGTGGCGTTGGAGTACGGGCACACGATGTGCGCCTTCTGCACCAGCGCCTCGGCATCGGCACGCGGCAGGCCGGGAATCGAGATGCTCAGTTCGACCTCGATGCCGAAGCCGGTCGGGATCGGGCCGATGCCGACCTGGCCGGTCACCTGTGTATCGGCGGGCAACTGCAGCTTCTGCTGCGCCGCCACGAACTTCATCGCGCCAAGGAAGCAGGCCGAATAGCCGGCGGCGAACAGCTGCTCCGGGTTGGTGCCGTCGCCACCCGCGCCGCCGAGTTCCTTCGGCGTGGTCAGCTTGATGTCGAGCGCGTTGTCGGACGAGGCGGCGCGACCATCACGACCACCGGTGGCGGTGGCCTTGGCGCGATAGAGGACTTTTTCGATGGACATGGGATATCTCCTGCTTTGGGTTGGTTGTGTCGTTGCTTGTTTATAGTTGGCTATTTAATAGCGCACTATTTAAATGGACAAAAAGATGAATCGATCAGGCCTCGCTGGAAAGCCTGCTGCGTAGATCCTGCAATTCACCTTTCAGGTGCTTCAGTTCGCTGGGCGTGCAGCGGGTGGCGCAGAACACCGACTCCTGCACCTTGCCGGCTTTGGCCTGCAAGGTCCTGCCGCGGGCAGTCAGGGTGATGACGACATGCCGCTCGTCTTCACGAGAACGTAGCCGCGCCACCAGTCCGGCGGTTTCCAGGCGTTTGAGAAGTGGCGTCAGCGTGGCCGAGTCGAGAAACAGTCGCGCGCCGATCTCCGACACGCTCTGGCTCTCGTCCTGCCACAACACCATCATCACCAGATACTGCGGATAGGTGAGACCCAGCGGCTTGAGCAGCTTGCGATACACCTTGTTCATCGCCAGACCGGCCGAGTACAACGCGAAGCACAGCTGTGCATCCAGCTTCGGCGTGGCTGCGGCTGTAACCGACGGCGATGGGCGGGAGGTGTTCATGGCTGCGCATATTAAATAGCGAGCTATACAATTGCAAGCTATTTGGAGAAATATTTTCCTGTGCGTTCGTCCGTTACGATTCTTTCCAGCCATCACGAGGTCTGTCCATGAATCGTCGAATGAAAACCCTCCTGCAGCTGGCCATCGCAGCGATCTTCGTATTTGCCGGCATCAACGTGCAGGCGAGGGCAGCGCATGCCGCCACCCGGCGTGAAGTGCTTGGCGCGGTGGATTCGCTGTTCGACGCCATGGCGAAACATGACGTGGAAGCCTCACGCAAACTGATCGTGCCCGGCGCCAGTTTCGTGGTGGTGAAACCCGATGGTACCGTGGCAATGGAGCACGACACCGACTACCTGGATTCGCTGGCCAGGCACAAGGAAGCGTTCCGCGAGCGCATCTGGAACGCGCAAGTGACGGTGCAGGGCGATATTGCGCAGGTGTGGGCACCGTACGACTTCCACCTCGATGGGAAACTTTCCCATTGCGGCATCGACAGTTTCAGTATGGTGCGCACGGCTGAAGGCTGGCGGGTCGCGGGCGTCAGCTACACCGTTCGGAAAGTGGGTTGTGCACCGAGTCCGCTGGATACGAAGAAGTAGCGATTGACGTTTGGTGCATGCGGAAGCCAATGGAGCAAGTTGGCTATGGCCGAACACCCGGCAGCTGCCTTGTTCCTGCCTGTCAGTGGGCAGGCAGGGCCAGTATCTGACCCGGATGACGCATCGCGTATTCGGCCAGTTGGCTTTGCAGGAATGTGGCCGAATCGACGACGCGTCCATCCCGGAATCGGATCGTGTACTTGGTTCCAGACATCGACGAGCCGGTGCCGCAGTACGTGATGAAGTCTTCGGCCGTCTTCACGCGACTGCCGGCAAAGCGCAGTTTCAGGCGCATGTGATCGGCGGCGCGTGTGGCATTGTATTCGGTGCCGTTGCGGATGAAGGTCGCGCCCCGCAAGGTGGCCACCGAATCGATCAGATAGGCGATTTTTTGCTGCTCGACATCCTGCTGGGCGAACGCAGGCAGGGCCAGCAGGGCGAACAGCATCATGGTCGCGATCAATCTTTGCATGGGCTTGCTCGGTAGCTGACGGTAATGTGTCGTCGGCATGGTATTGGTGGGTGATGCACGCTCCGCTCAGAGCATGCCCTCGATCGGCATGAACCGGAGCATGTACACCTCCAGTCGGCGTTTCGTGCTGGCCTTGGGGTCGCGGTGGTAGTTAACCAGCTTGCCGTTTTCGCTGTCCTGCCATTGCATGCGACCGCCGTGCGGTTCGCTTAGCGTCACGTGGTAGGCGCTGCTTGGCTGGATGGCGGTGTCGAAGAAATTCGTCACCGCCACGGCCAGCGCCGGAGAGTCGACGATGAGGCCCATTTCGGTGTTGAGCAGTTTCGAGCGCTGATCCATGTTCATCGAACCGATGAAGACCAACTGCCCGTCGACCACGATCGCCTTCGCGTGCAGGCCGACGCCAGAGGATGTGCCTTTCGAGGTCGCTGGCTGTTCCACGCCGGCGGCGGGGCGCAGTTCGTACAGCTGCACGCCGCCTTCGAGCAACGCGCGACGGTAGCGCGAGTAGCCCGCATGCACGGCGGCCTCGTCGGTGGAGGCGAGCGAATTGGTCAGCACCTTCACGGTCACGCCGCGGCTGGCCATGTCGGTGAGATAATGCGTGCCGTCGTCGCCGGGGATGAAATAGGGCGAAATCAGCAGCACATCCTGCTTCGCCTGATCGGTCATCGACTTGATCTGCGGGCCGATGCGCAACGCACGCGTTTCTTCCTTGCTGGCATCGATCTTTGCCGGCTGGTCGGCGACCAGCGTGGCCGAGCCCCAGAACCATGCGCCGGGACGATCGCCGGAGGGGCCGTTGGGCAGCTTGTCCAGGGTCGCCTGTGCGTAGTCGCTCTGCGCGAACTTGCGCGCGTCGCGGGCCAGGTCCACGCGTAGCTGCGCCAGGTCGTAGTGGCTGGCGTGCTTGCCCTGAAAGGCCTGGATCGGCAGCGCGGCGTCGCAGTTCCAGTATTCGTCGAACGCATGCGAGGCTTGTTTCACCACTGGCCCGATCGCGATCAGATCGAGGTCGCGGAAGTTGGTGTCGTTGCTGGCGTCGAAATACGCATCACCGATGTTGCGGCCTCCGACGATCGCCACGTTGCCGTCCACGATGTACGACTTGTTGTGCATGCGACGGTTGAGCCGGTGCGCGTCAAGCAGGAACTGCGTGGTCTTGGACAGGAGAGACGGCTTGCGCGTGTGGAACGGGTTGAACAGGCGGACTTCGATGTTCGGGTGCGCATCCAGCCCGTCCAGCATGTCGATGGCGTTCGTCGCACTGATGTCGTCGACCAGCAGCCGCACGCGCACACCACGATCCGCCGCGGCCAGCAGGCGCTGCGCAACCAGCCGGCCGGTCGCGTCGTTGTTGAAGATGTAGTACTGCAAGTCGATCGAGTGCTGCGCATGATCGGCCAGCACGACACGGCTCATCAGCGCGTTGTTGCTCAGCGTCAGCAGACGGAAGCCGGATTCATCGACATGCTGGTTCGCTTCGGCACGTATGTAGCGCCCGCTGGGCGTGGCGGTGGCCGGGGGCAGCGCCTTCGACGGTTGCTTGACGTAGTCGGTGCGCAGCGCGGAGCAGGCGCCAAGCAGCCCACTCATCACCAGGATGGCGATCATGCCCGTACGTCGCGCTAGCATTCTCACATCGGTGTCCTTCTCTTAAAGCAGTATCCAGAACGGCCACCGCGTCACGCGTGCGCCCGTGAGGACACAAACGCCATTACGCTGGCCCGATGACTGGATCCGATTCGGGCACGCCGACACTGTGCATCCGGGATTGTGAACGCGGCGAGAGAGCTGACCGTTCAGGCCATCGCCAGTGTCGTGTACAGCATCTTCACCACCACGTCGCCGATCGTGCGGCGCGCTCAATTCAGCGGCGCCATCATCACCAGCTTGTCGACGGCGTAGCCGCGCTGTTGCGCCCGGCGCCTGATGCTTTCGAACAGCTCGCGCGACATTTCCTCATGGCGCGAGAGTATCCACAGGTACTTCCGGCTGGGGCTGCCGACCACGGCCCACTGGTAGTTGGCAGCTACCTCGATCACCCAGTAGTCGGCCCACGCCTGTGGCAACCAGGTCAGCCACTTCGGCACAAAACGCACCTTGAGCGCGGCGGGCTGGTCCGGCGTGATTTTCGCCACGCCATCGACGCTGGCGATGCCGTCGCGGGTACGACAGGTGTTGTGCACGTGGATGCTGCCATCAGGGTTCGGCGTGTAGGTGGCGATGACGGCACCCAGGCACTTGCGCTGGAAATACATCGGCAGATGCGCGATCTCGTGCCACTGGCCGGTATAACGCTGGAGGTCGAGCACAGGCACCGGTTGGTTGGGCAGCGTGACGGCCACCGCTGCGGGCAACGTAGTGGTCATCAGTGCTGCCAGCAGCAGTGAACGGAGCATGCGGTTCTCCTCGCGCGATGACGCAGCGTATCAGTGCGTTCACGGGGATGGGTGAACGGACCGGGTGCGGAGGTGAGTGCCACTTGCGCGGAACCTGGTTCAAACATTCCAGTCACGGACCGTCGACCCGGTGGCATCTATATCTGGTTGCGCCTGCAATCCTGCAGCGGCTAACGAGGGTACAACGTGGACAAGAATCGCACTGAGGGTACCAAGCACGAGGTCAAGGGCGCCGTAAAAGAAGTGGTCGGCAAGGTCACGGGCAACAAAGTCAAGGAAGTTGCCGGCAATCTGGAAAAGAACGCCGGGAAGATCCAGAAGGAAATCGGCAAGGCCGCCGACGATGCACGACGCGATGCGGACAAGCGCAAGCAATAAGCTGACGCGCATCTCGTCCGCCCACTGAATGGGGCGTGGCGATGTCGAGAAAGCGGGCGCCTGGCGGCGTCCGTTTTTTGTCTGGACAGAATGGAGCCATCGATGACGGGTAGCCCGCACGCCGGTCTGGGCATACCATCGGCTTCCTCCGCATCCACCACTCCCCAGGAGATCGCGTGCAGCCGATCATTTCCGTCAGACAGCTCAGCAAGACTTACGCCTCGGGATTCCAGGCACTCAAGCAGATCGATCTGGAGATTCGCCAGGGCGAGATCTTCGCGCTGCTGGGCCCGAACGGTGCCGGCAAGACCACCCTCATCAGCATCATCTGCGGCATCGTCAATCCGAGCGAGGGTACCGTACTGGCCGATGGCCACGACGTGGTGCGCGACTACCGCGCGGCACGCGCGAAGATCGGCCTGGTGCCGCAGGAACTGACCACCGACGCGTTCGAGACGGTGTGGAACACGGTCAGTTTCAGCCGTGGCCTGTTCGGCAAGAGCGCGAACCCGGCGCATGTCGAGAAGGTACTGAAGGAGCTGTCGCTGTGGGGCAAGAAGGACAGCAGGTTGAGAACACTGTCCGGCGGCATGAAGCGGCGCGTGATGATCGCCAAGGCGCTGTCGCACGAGCCGCAGATCCTGTTTCTCGACGAGCCCACCGCCGGCGTCGATGTGGAGCTGCGCCGCGACATGTGGGCGATGGTGCGTGCGCTGCGCGCCAGCGGCGTCACCATCATCCTGACCACGCATTACATCGACGAGGCCGAGGAAATGGCCGACCGCATCGGGGTGATCAACAAGGGCGAGCTCATCCTGGTCGAGGACAAGGCCGAGTTGATGAACAAGCTCGGCCGCAAGCAGCTGACCCTGCAGCTGCAGAGTCCGCTGCAAGCCATTCCCGCGGCGCTGGCTGACTACGCACTGGAACTGTCGGCCGACGGCCAGCAACTGGTCTACACGTTCGACGCGCAGGGTGAGCACACCGGCATCGATGTGCTGTTGCGTCGGCTCGGCGAGACGGGCATCGACTTCAAGGACCTCAAGACCAGCCAGAGTTCGCTGGAGGATATTTTCGTGGACCTGGTGAGGGAGCGCGCATGAACATCTACGCCATTCGCGCGATCTATTTTTTCGAAATGGCACGTACCTGGCGCACGCTGCTGCAGAGCATCGTCTCGCCGGTGATCTCCACTTCGCTGTACTTCGTGGTATTCGGTTCGGCGATCGGTTCGCACATGACGGCGATCGGCGGGGTCAGTTACGGCGCCTTCATCGTGCCCGGGCTTGTGATGCTGTCGCTGCTGACGCAGAGCATCTCGAATGCCTCGTTCGGCATCTACTTCCCTAAGTTCGTCGGCACGATCTACGAGATCCTGTCGGCGCCGGTGTCCGCGTTCGAGATCGTGGCCGGTTATGTCGGCGCGGCGGCGAGCAAGTCGATCCTGCTTGGCTTGATCATCCTGGTTACCGCGCGGCTGTTCGTCACGTTCGAGATCGCGCATCCGCTGTGGATGCTGACCTTCCTGGTGCTCACTGCGCTGACCTTCAGCCTGTTCGGTTTCATCATCGGCATCTGGGCGGACAACTTCGAGAAACTGCAGCTGGTGCCGCTGCTGATCGTGACGCCGCTGACCTTCCTCGGCGGCAGCTTCTACTCGATCCACATGCTGCCGCCGTTCTGGCAGAAGGTCACCCTGTTCAATCCGGTGGTGTATCTGATCAGCGGGTTCCGCTGGAGCTTCTACGGGGTATCCGACGTCAGCCTGGGCGTCAGCGTGGGCATGACTCTGGTTTTTCTCGCCGTGTGCCTCGCCGTGGTCTGGTGGATCTTCCGCAGCGGTTATCGCCTGAAGACATAAGCGGAGAGCAGGCTCAAGTCAGCACGGTATGCGCGTGGAACGGCAGTTGCGTGGCGCCGGTGCGCGCAACTGCGGGCTCGGCCAGCGCAAGCTGCTCCTTGCTGGCATCGAGCACCACCAGGATGCGGCCGGCGGCGATCTCGTCCTTGAACTTGCGGCTGACCACATCGGGCACCTCGAAGCCGACCAGTTCGCCGATCCAGCTGCCGAACACGGCGCCCGCCACGGTGATCGCCGCTGCGCCGGCGAAAGTCACGCCCAGCGGTGGTACGGCTACGGCGATGAGCCCCAGCAGCAGGCCGGTGCCACCACCGCAGGCGCCGCCACGCAGCGCGGCGGGATAGAAGTCGTTGCGACCCTGCATCAGGTGATCGGGGATTCTTTCCAGCTCGATGTCCTCGCGCGCGACCAGCGAGATGTCGCGATCATCGATACCGGCTTCCTGCGCCGCGGCCATGGCGGTTCGTGCAGCGGTCAGGTCGGACGTGCTGAAGACGCATCGGGTTTTCATGGCGCTGCCTCCGTGTGCCGGCCTGGCATCAGTCGCGCGGGGCGTCGTCGGTTCGGGCTTATCGCGCTGGCGCAGGCCGGTCATGCCTGATTCTTGTCGCGGTCGCGTCACCGGCATGTGACCGTGTTGTTATCGGAGAGATACCTGCCGAACCGAGGTTGGCCGGCCGGCCGGTCAGTGAGCGCGCGTCGGCACTCCGTTCGCCATCACGTCGCCGCGCCGGTAGCTCAGCAGGCGGCCGCGAAACGGCGCGACATCGGCGGCATCGAAACGGCTGCGCAGTTCGATGACGGTGAAACCCTGGTCGGCGAGCGCGCGGGTGAACGGCGCGCTGTTGCCGCGGCCGGGGTCGGTGATCAGCACCTCGGCGTCGGGCAGGGCGTGTCGGTGCACCATCGCGGCGAGCAGGTCGGCATGTCCACTCTCGTACAGGATGTCGCTGCCGATGATCAGGTCGAAGCGCCCCAGCACAGTATCCGGAATTTCCCAGCGCAGGTCGCAATAGGCGATCGCGGCCAATTGATTCTGCGCGGTGTTGTGGCGCAGGAACGATTCGGCCAGCGGATGGTGATCGCTGGCGGTGATGTCGGCGTGGCGCTGCTGCAGCACCAGGCTGGACAGACCCAGGCCGCAGCCGAGTTCGAGGATGCGCTTGCCGACGATGTCGTGCGTGGACATCGCCTCGGCCAGCACGCGGCCCGCCGGCCACACTTGCCCGAACAGGCTCCACAGTGCCGACGAGATGCCGATGCGATCGGCCAGCTGATGAGGATCGGCAAACTGCTGCAGGTCGCTCAGCGCGCGGATGCGGTAGTCGTGACCGCCGAGGCGGACCACGAGTTCGCGAGTGGTATAGCCCGGCATGGGCACTCCCGTGAGGGCATCGTCCCGGCAAACATCGAGCGGGATGAAGCGTGAGTGGGGAGCGAGGCGGCGATGACCGTCGGGACGCCGGAGAGGAGCGCAAGCGCAACCATCCTATCTGCAATGCCTGTACGGCGCGGTCATGTTGATTCAGGTTGGCAGGAAAGGCCTGCAGGATGAACGAATCGTGCGCAGCCAAGTCAAACACCACGGTCAGGCATAGAGGCAGGAAAAATCGTGAGCAGACAGGCATCGATGGGCAGCTGGATCGGAGCGGTGATCGTGGTGCTGGGCATTCTGCTGGCAGGCGCGTACCTGGCGCGCAAGGCCATGCATCTGAGTGCGCCACAAAGTACGAGTGCACCCGCCGCTTCGGCCTCGGCTGCCATCAATGCAGCCAACATGCCGATCAAGCATCCGATCGAACAGGCGCAAGCCGGGCCGGCGACCGCCTCGACCGCCGCGTTGCCGGCACTGGGTGACAGCGACGCCAGCGTGGCATCCGCCCTTGCCGCACTGTCTGACGGCGGTGACCTTTCATCGCTGCTGGTGCGCCAGCAGATCATCGCGCGCATCGTGGCGACCATCGATGCGCTGCCGCGTCGCGGCTTGAGTACCTACATGCTGCCGGTGCATCCACCGAAAGGCGCAGTCATCACACAAGACAGCGGCAGCACGACGGTGATAGGCGCGCAGAACGCTTCACGCTACGCGCCCTATATGCAGATCATCGAAGGCACCGATCCGCAGGCACTGGTGGCCTGGTACGCGCACGCGTATCCGTTGTTCCAGGAAGCCTATCGGCAACTGGGCTACCCGAAGGGCTACTTCAACGACAGGCTGATCGTGGTGATCGACGACATGCTGACTGCACCGGAGCCGACCCAGCCGCCTGCGCTGGTGCATTCGGAGACGCACTACGTCTACGCCGATCCCGCGCTGGAGTCGCTGTCGGCCGGGCAGAAGCTGCTGCTCCGCGTCGGTCCTGCCAATGAGGCGAAGATCAAGACCCAGTTGCGTGCGATCCGCGCGCGCTTGATCGGGCAGAAGCTGCCTGCAGGGGCCGCTTCGAAGGAATAAGCGCAGCTGCGGTTTCTTCAGCAAGTTGGCCAGCTGCTTCCCCGGCTTGAGTGCGTTGGTGCCCGGTGGATTACTCAAGAAGGGACGGCAGAAGCTACAGAGGGCCAAGCAACATTAGTCGGTCTTTGCTCCTTCCGAAGGTCTGGGTGGGGTTGCTCTTCGACGCTGCACGCGTGTTACATGGCATCCATGGCTAATCGAAAACCCCCGACCGATATTTCACAGCTCGACCTGCTCGGCGACGCACTTGCCAGGCCCGCCGAAGTCCATCGCTTGTTCCTCGCGCTGATTCCCGACGAGTCCGTGCGCATCCGCCTGGCCGCCGTGGCGGACGCACTGAAGACCCGGTGCCCCGAACTGCGTGCCCGCTGGGTCAATCCCGCCCGTTATCACGCCACATTGCATTTCCTCGGCGATCACTCGATGCTGCGGCCGGATATTGTCGCTGCCGCAAAAACTGCAGCGGACAGCATCCGCCTGGCTCCGTTTGGGTGGACGCTGGATCACGCGGTGGGTTTCCACGGCCGTCAACCGCCGTGCGTATTGCGCAGCTCGGTGATTCCCGAACCACTACAACAGTTGTGGCAGGACCTGCGCCGCGGGCTGCTGCTGGCCGGACAGGGCGACCATCTGGAGCGAACGTTCACGCCGCATGTCACGCTGGCCTACAGTCATGCCGCGCTGCTGCAACTCACGGCGATCGATCCGGTGTTTTGGCGGGTGGATGAAATCGTCCTGGTCCATGGTGTGGTGGGCCAGCCGCAACAGCAGGTACTTGCCCGCTGGCCTCTGCACGAATGATTGGTGCCTACGGGTACTTCGTGCCGTCCTTGTGCGTGTAACCGCCATCTGAGCGCTCGAGATGCAGGTCGATGTCGGGGTAGCTGCAGGTATCGTCGTCGCGGCGACTGCCGATTTCCAGATAGACGGCCATCGTGTCGCTGCGATTGATCAGATGGTGGCCGTCCGGGACATTCCTGGGAAAGGCAGCGCAGTCGCCACCGCGCAGCAACTGCTCGCCCGCATCGGTGATCAGGGTCAATTCGCCCGACAGCACGTAGATGAATTCATCCTCACGCGAATGCCAATGGCGCTGGCTCGACCAGGTGCCCGGCGGCAGACGCGTGAGGTTGACGCCGAAATCGGTCAACCCACCCGCCTGGCCGAGTGCCTGCTTGACGCGCTCGCCGGCGTATTGCGCGAATGGCGCCGGATAGCCCGAGCCCCTGCGCTCGGCTACGGAAGTCATGTCGATCTTGGGCATGTCTGTTTCCAGTTGAACGGACAGGATCTGCTTCAGTGTGCGCTGGACTTGCCCCACCGACTCACCAAGATGAGGCAAGCTTCGCATCCCGATAGTGGCGAATGATCGGTTTATATACATCGTCCGCGCTACAGTGGCGACATCGACGTTGATGTCGCCGGGAGTTCGGTGTGATGGCACGTTGGTCCTGGTTGGGCGGGTTCGCGATTTTCTGCACGGTGTCGATGCAAGTGGGCTCGACCACGCCGCCGACTGCGCTTGCGGACCATACGGCGACCACCGACATGGTGGCGCAGATCGCGCTGGATGGCCCGATCGGTCCGATTGCGGCGGAATACTTCGACGACGCCTCGCAGCGTGCGCTGGCCGACGGTGCGGTGGCGATCGTGCTGCGACTGGATACGCCCGGTGGCCTGGCCGATTCGATGCGACAGATCATCGCCAGCATGCTGAGTTGCAGGCTACCGGTGCTGGTCTACGTCGCGCCGGGTGGCGCGCGCGCGGCCTCGGCCGGCACCTACATCCTGTATGCCGGTCAGATTGCGGCGATGGCACCGGCCACGCATCTGGGTGCGGCGACGCCGATCCAGCTCGGCGGTACCACGCCGATGCCGGACGCCGCGGACAAGCCCGTCACGGCCAGTTCTCCGGTGGAAGACAAGTCGGTCGAGGGCGATGACGCCGAGTCGCACAAGACACTGAATGATGCGATTGCCTACATCCGTTCGCTGGCGCAACTGCGTGGGCGCAATGCGCCATGGGCCGAACAGGCGGTGCGCGGGGCGGCCACGCTGACCGCCAGCGAAGCAGCGCAACAGCACGTGATCGACTTCGTGGCAACGGACGTTGCCGACCTGCTGGCCAAGGCGGACGGTCGCCGCGTGCAGGTGGGCGATCGCAGCGTCACGCTGCAGCTCAAGGGCGCGACCGTGCGCGACTACGCGCCGGGTGCACGCACGCGTTTCCTGGCCATTATCACCAACCCGACCATTGCCTATCTGTTGCTGCTGGCCGGCATCTTCGGTCTGGTGCTGGAGGCGCTGCATCCTGGCGCGATGTTGCCGGGCATCATCGGCGGCATCTGCCTGCTGGTCGGCCTGTACGCGTTGCAGCTGCTGCCGGTGAACTACGCCGGGTTGGCGTTGATGGCGCTCGGCGTCGGCCTGCTGGTAGCCGAAGCGGTCAATCCCAGTGTGGGTGCGCTTGGCGCCGGCGGGCTGGTTTCGTTCGTGATCGGTTCGATAATGCTGATGAAGGCTGATGTGCCGGGTTATGGCGTCAACCTCGGCGTGATCGGTGGGCTGGCCACCGGCGCGGCGGCCTTGCTGGTGCTGATCGTCTGGCTGGTGCTCGGGTCGCGACGTGCGCATCCGGTCAACGGCGATGTCGCGATAATCACCGAGTCCGGCGAACTGCTGGAGCCGGTGAGCGCCGGCGGCGAGGCTTGGATGATGCTGCGCGGCGAGCGCTGGCGGGTGCATTGCGACAGCGTATTGCCGGCTGGCGCGCGAGTACGTGTGGTGCGACGGCAGGGACTGTTACTGTGGGTTGAGCCGGCCTGATGGTTGCCACGGGCAGACTCCAGCACCCGTTCTTCCTGAGCGTAGGCGCATTGCGCCGAAGTCGAAGGAGACTTGGGTCCGCTGGTTCGGGACGCCCTTCGACTTCGCGCCTGTGGCGCTACGCTCAGAGCCTGCCCCGGACTCGATCCGGGGGTGAACGGAGTTTTGGCGATGGTTTGAAAATCGGTTTCACGGGAGATGATCATGTTCGGATTTGTCGGAATACTGGTAGTCCTTGGCGTGATGCTGTTGTTCTCCGCGGTCAAGATCCTGCCGGAGTACCAGCGCGGCGTGGTGCTGACGCTGGGCCGCTACACCGGCACCAAGGGGCCGGGGCTGGTGCTGCTGATCCCTGCGGTGCAGCGGATGATCCGGGTCGATCTGCGCGTGACCGTGATGGACGTACCGCCGCAGGACGTGATCTCGCGCGACAACGTTTCGGTGCGGGTCAATGCGGTGGTGTATTTCCGCGTGGTGGAACCCGACAAATCCGTGCTGCAGGTGGAGAATTTCCTGCAAGCGACCAGCCAGCTGGCACAGACGCGCTTGCGCTCGGTGCTGGGCCAGCACGAGCTGGACGAGATCCTGTCGCAGCGCGATTCGATCAACCACACCTTGCAGACGATCCTCGACGAGGCCACCGACCCGTGGGGCATCAAGGTCGCCAACGTGGAGATCAAGGATGTCGACCTCAACGAAACGATGGTGCGCGCGATCGCCCGTCAGGCCGAGGCCGAACGCGAACGCCGCGCGAAGGTGATCCACGCCGAAGGCGAGATGCAGGCCGCCGAGAAGTTGCGCGATGCCGCCGCGATGCTGTCGCAGCAACCGCAGGCCCTGCAACTGCGCTATCTGCAGACGCTGGCCGACATGTCCAACAACGGCAAGTCCTCGACCATCGTGTTCCCGCTGCCGCTGGATCTGATCCGGCCGTTGATGGAGGCGTTTCCGTCGAAGCGGGATTCAGGTACAACAGACTGATTTACCCGCACGAGCAAACAAGATGGATGCAGCACATTCACCCGGAAGCCTGGTCTGCGTAGGCCTCGGCATGACCCTGGGTGCCCACCTCGGCCCGCTGGCACGCAGCCACATCGAGCACGCGGACGTGGTGTTCGCCGCGCTATCCGATGGCGTGGTGGAGCTGTGGCTGAACAGGATGCATGCGGACGTGCGCAGCCTGCAGCCGTATTACCGCGAAGGCAGCTCGCGCATGGATACCTACTGGAATATGGTCGGCGCGATGCTCGCCGAGGTGCGCGCGGGCAAGCGAGTGTGCGGGGTGTTCTACGGCCATCCCGGCGTGTTCGCCTGGGTACCGCACAAGGCGATCGAAATGGCCCGCGACGAGGGATACCACGCGCACATGGAGCCGGGTGTTTCCGCCGAGGACTGCCTGTACGCCGATCTCGGCATCGACCCGGGTGCTTATGGCTGCCAGCATTTCGAGGCCAGCCAGCTGCTGTTCTACCAGCGGCGCATCGATCCGACCGCCTATTTGATCCTGTGGCAGGTGGGCGTGGTCGGTGATCAGTCGATGACCCGCTTTTCTACCAACGCGGCGTATCGCCAGGTGCTGGTCGATGTGCTGGCGCGCGACTACCCGCTGGAGCACGAAGTGATCATCTATCGTGCCGCCACGTTGCCGATCGAGCGGCCGCGCATCGAGCGGATCGCGCTGGGTGCATTGGCGCAGGCGAAGATCAGCATGGCCGAAACCGTGGTGATTCCACCGGCGCGTCCGATGCAGGTCGATTCCGAGATTCTGGCGCGGCTCGATGCGTTGGATCGGGCCGTGGGCATGGCATCCTGAATGTACACGTCCGTGCGCTAGCCGCCAGATGGCGGGGGCGCTATGCTTGCGAGTGCGCCCGCGGGGAGAAAGGGACGCGCTGCTGCAGACGGCAAGAGTTCGTTTTGGGTGGACTTGATGGTTGAGTGGTCATGACGGTCTTGCCGTCATCGGACGCGCCCATCAGTGGGCCTGAGTGTGTGCAGATGCATCAACAGTAGGTCAAGGGGGAATCTTGTCAGACGTAATCGATTTCATGGAAAGGATGGGCGGAGACGCGCAGCTGTCGCTGGCGTCGACGGACGAGTTGGCCGCGGCCTTGTCCGCCACCGACATTGCACCCGAGCTGCAATCGGCGGTACTCGCCAAAGATGCATTAGGGCTGGGAGCGCTGTTGGGAACGAAGCCGGTGTGCGTCTTGGTGGCGCCGCCAGGACCGCCAGGTACTGGGCCGAGCCCGATGCGGCCGGCAGTACCACCGCCGCCGTCACCAGAGGAAGACGGCGAGGAGGAAGCTCCCAAGGACTGCTTCGAACACGATGGTCTCGCCGAAAGCCTGGCGCACCGGCGTGAGCCCCCACGGACTTAGTCGATGTCTGTATCTGGCACCTGGCGTCGAAGGGTGTTGATCAGTGCGATCGGCGGCGTTGCCCTGCTTGCCGGCGTGGTTCGAGCGACTGCGCCGGCAAGTGGCGATGGTGGAGCGACGCTGTTGCAGCAGGCCGAAACGCAGGCATGTGCCACATCGTTTACCGAGCAATGCGTGAGCCTGTTGCATCGGTTGGAGCGGGATGTAAGCCAGTTGGCACCGGAGCAGCTCCAGCGCCTGCGCTATCTGCAGGCTTGGCAGGCAGTTCTCGATGGTGACTATCCGAAATCCGACGCGCTGATAAATAGCATCCTGGATGAATCGCAGGATGCGAGCCTGCGCCTCAAGGCTGCGATATTGCGAGTGAACTCGCTGTCGGAACAATCCCGTTTCGAGGAGGCTTTCCGCCAGCTGAGCCAGCTGGTCGTTTCAATGCAAGAGGGGAAGGGCATTACTTCGGGTGTCCGGAGACAAGGTTTTGTGGTGGCCTCTGCGCTGTATGCGGACGCTGGGCAATACGAGTTGGCTTCCTACTATGCCGAGCAAATTTTCAAGCGGGGTCTGACGAGCGCCGGCTATATCTGCGTGGACGACCATACCCGGATCGCGGCGCTGTTCGGCGGCGGCAAGTGGCAAGGCATCGAGCCGCTGATTACGCAGGGCATCGAGGTCTGCCTCAAGGAGCGCAACAGCCTCTACGCCAACGGCATCCGCTACTTCGCGGCCAAACTGGATCTGCGCCACGGGCACCCCGAGCAGGCGATTGCGTTGCTCCGAAAAAATTACCCCGCGGTGCAGCGCGATGGCTATGCGCCGCAGCTCGCGCAGTTCGATGCATTGCTGGCTACCGCTTACAGTGAAACCGGGCAGCTGGATCTGGCTCGTGAATCGGCACTGGCCGCAATCGCGCACGGCACCCACAACCGCTATGCCGAAGCCATCAGCACGGCTTACCGGATTCTGTATCAGGTAGCGAAGCAACAAGAGCAATGGATCGCTGCGCTTGGCTACCATGAGCAATACATGGCCGCCGACAAGGGCTACCTGGACGAGGTCAGCGCGAAAGCGCTCGCGTTCCAGACGGTGCAGCAGCAGGTTGCGGCGAAAAAGCTGCAGATCGATACGCTGAACAAGCAGAACCAGATCCTGCAATTGCAGCAATCGCTCGACAAGAGCGCGTCGGAAACGAACCGGCTCTACATCATCCTGTTGTTGACCGTGCTGGCCTTCATTGCCTTGTGGACTTACCGCATCAAGCGCTCGCAGCTGCGTTTCATGAAGCTGGCCCGTCGCGATGGCCTTACCGGCATCTTCAACCGGCAGCATTTCGTCAGTTCAGCCGAGCAGCAGTTGCAGTACTGCAAGAAATCGGCGCGGCAGGCCTGCCTGGTACTGATCGACTTGGATCACTTCAAGGTCGTCAACGACACGCATGGGCATGCGGTCGGTGACCGCGTGCTGAAACGTGCCGTGGCGGCGTGTCAGGAGCATCTGCGCTCCACCGATATCTTCGGGCGCCTCGGTGGTGAGGAGTTCGGCATCGTGCTGCCCGAGTGCACGCTCGATCAGGCGCTTGGTCGGGCCGAACAGATCCGCCTGGCGATCGCCACGGCGGCCAGCGGCGAAGATGCGCTCGGCGTTCCGATCTCTGCCAGTTTTGGCGTGGCCTCGATTGTCCGCTCGGGTTACGAACTGCGGCAGCTGCTGATCGATGCGGACGATGGGCTGTATCGGGCCAAGCGCGAAGGTCGCAACCGGGTCAGCGTGTGCGACGACACGCAGCCGCGCCGGCGTGTTGCTGGCGTGGCAACCGATCGCGCGTAAGCGTGCTTCGAAAATCTTTTCCTGTCGACGAAAACCTCCTGCCTCGTCATTCCGGCGCAGGCCGGAGGAGCTTTTCAACAGCGAAGCTGGTCATCGCACTTCAACAACGAAGCTCATGCTGCGCAGGGAAATCTCGAAAGCTCGCGGGATTGTCGAGCGTAGTGCGATTCCGGCCTGCGCCGGAATGACGGCTTGGTGGTGTGGAGGAATCGCGGAATGGCGATGGCGGCACGGCGGCTATTCGGCCTTCTTTTCCCCCTGCGGTTTCGCCGACGGCGTATCCAGCCGATCGAAATTGACGATGGCATTGAGCACCAGCGGGTAGCTGCCGATGGTTTCGCCGCGCCAGATCGGGTTGCTGGCGAACAACAGCACGTGTCCCTTGCCGTAGCGGGCATCGACCACGGCGGCGCGTTCGGCCATTTCGTCGCCGCCGTCGAGCAGGCCGGAAATCAGCAGGTGTGCGGCGTCGGCATAGCGCAGGATCACCTGCGGCCGTTGCCCGTCCGGAATCACCCACGGGTTGTTGCGCATCTGCTCGGCGTTCAGCGGCAGTGCCTGCCACGGCTTGACGTCGGGCAGTGCGGGCGGATCGATCGAGGCGCGTCCTTCCGGCGTATCGGTGTCTCGCGGGCCGCCGCGCCCGGTCGGACGCTGGAAGTCCTTCGCGTTCGGCAAGCCCTTGTCGCCGGTGACCAGGTTGGAGACGGTGAACGACTGGCCGGCCGCGCTGTACAGGGCCAGTTCGTCGCGGGTGTAGCTGGTGGCGATCGGGCTGCGGCGATCGACGAATTTCGCCTGCAGCACGCTGCCGACGACTTTCAGCTTGCTGCTGGGCGTGACGAACACGCCTGGCGCCATGCCGATGTCGATCGCGAATTTCGCGGTGTCCTCGGCCGTGATCAGCAGGCCACCGGCTTGCACGAACTGCTTGAGGTGAGCGACGCCGTTGGCACCGAGGCCGGGACGGATATCGTCGGTGGAGTCAATATGGCCGAGGTTGGGCGTCAGCGCGGTGGTCTTCCACGGCATCGGATTGCCCCACATCGGCAGGCCGTCGATGATCTGCTGTGCGCTGGTGCCGCCGATCGGTCCGAACAGGATCACGTCGTACTTCGCGCGCAGGTCGCCACCCTTCGCCACGTCCTGGGTGCTGATGTAGTCGTACGGCACGTGCAGCTTGTCCAGCGCCATCCGCCACCAGCCTTCGGTCTGGGTATCCAGCCAGGTGTGCATCAGCGCGATGCGCGGCAGCTTCGCGGCCGGCATGTCGATCGCGGCCAGGCCCTGCGGCACCACGATCGGCTCGCTGACCAGGGTCATCGGCGCCTTCAGGATGGCGTTGTCGGTAACACGTACAACCTGCACGTCGAACAGGTCGCCCATCGACCAGCCGGTGTCGTCGTACGGATGCTGCTGCGGGTCCTTCGGCGACCAGTACTGGCGATCGAGCAGGGTGTCGGCGATGCGCGAATACGGCTGGTCCATGCGTACCACGTAGCTGCCGGCCGCGAAGGTGCGCGAGGTTGCCTTGGTTGCCTTGCCATCATCGTCCTTTGCACCGGGCAACGTCACCGTGACCGGCGCGGAGAGACGGCTGACTTCCGCGTGCTGCCACTGCATGACGCGCAGCAGTTGCGCCTGCGAGCCGCTGCGGCGGTCGTCGGCCGGAAACACATAAGCCGCCGGGCCGGCCTGCAGCGGCTTCTCGATCGAGCGTTTGCTCTTCAGGTAGAAATTTTTCAGGAACAGCTGGCTGTTGCCCGAGAAATAATTCAGCGCGGTGAGCAGGCCGGTCTGTTCGTAATTGTTGTTGTCGCGCTGCGACCAGACGACTTCGGGCAACGGCGGATTCGGCCGGTACCAGGTGCGCTGATAGTCGGCCGGATCGAGCGTGCGCTTGACCGTGTCGGCGCCGTCATTGCCGAAAGTTTCATAGAGCCGGCTGATGCCGTTGTGCATGGCGGCGATGAACATCAGATAGCCCGGGCTCCAGGTGTCGAAGTCGCCGTGGGTGAACACGCCGGGCATGCCGAGCGTGGTCATCTGCTGCACGTTGTCCCAGCCCAGCTGCTGCCATTCGCCGGTGAGGATAGGATCGATCCACGCGTTGTACGGGCCGTCGCCCACGGTGTTGTCGTACAGGAACGGCACCGATTCATGCAGGTCGTGCAGCACCTGCGCATGCCAGCCGACATAGGTGTCGGCCACGTTGCGGGTGAGGTTGAGCGTCATGCCCATCGCGTCGCGGTTGTTGTCGTGCGCGACGTAATGGCCCCAGTACAGCAGCGGCGGATAGTGCTCGCCCGGATGCGCCAGGTGCCAGTTGTACAGGTCGACCATGCGATCGCGGCCGTCGACCTCGACCACCGGTGTGATCAGCGTGATCACGTGTGAGCGGATGTGCTGGATGTACGGCGCGTTGTCTACCGCGAGGCGATACGCCAGCTCCATCAGCGCGGTCGGTGCGCCGGTCTCGGTGGAGTGAATGGTGCCGGTGATGTAATAGACCGGGGTGGACTGCGCGATCAGCTGGTCGGCGGTGGCGTCGTCCATGTTGATGCTGCGTGGATCGCCCAGCTTGGCCAGGCGTGCCTTGTTGGCGTCGAGGTCGGTCAGCAGGCTTTCGTCGGCGATGGCCACAGCGATCATCTCGCGGCCTTCCTCGCTCTTGCCGATCGAGAACACCTTCACCCGCGGAGTGGCCGCGGCCAGCGCGCGGAAGTAGCGATAGATGTCGGCCGAATAGGGCAGGTAGTTCGGTGCGCCGGAAATATGGCCGAGCACTTTCTCCGGCGTCGGCACGCTGGCCGAGGCGGGCAGGTAGTCGGTCAGCGGCGAGTTGAACGAGGGATCGGTGGTGAACTTCAGGATCTGGTCGGTATAGGCCTGATCGATCGGCTGGGCGGGATCGCGCGCATACGGTTTCGAGCTGCCGATTTCAGTCGCTGCAAACGCACCGAAGGTGCTGAGCGCGAGCAGGGTGGCAAATGAAAGCCGGATGGACACGTGCATGATGTGGGTTCCCCTGGAGTCGCGTGACAGCTGAGCGTTGCACTCTGCCAGAACGCGGAAACCTGCGCGTAGCCCATCGGTTGGGTAGGGTACGGGACGAAGACCCCTCAAAGGGACTGCCCGGGCCTGGGCAGTCCCTTTGGATCGAACGCGATGCTGTATTCCCGGGCTACTTGTTCAACAACGCCGTCAACCGATCGAGTTGCGCCCGATACCGATCCAGCACCTTCGCGGTGACCACGGCGTAACGGTTGGCCTCGTCCCAGCGGCGTGCCTCGATGGCCTCACGCACGCCGGGCACGGTCTTGACGTCGTAGCCGGTAAGCATGCCGGGTGCGTAAATGAAATGCTTGAACCAGGCGCGGCCGGGCAGGCCGGCGGGATCTGTCAGGGTCTGCTCCATGCTGCCGATCAGCTGGTTCAATTGCTGCTGTTGCGGGGTCGGCATGTTGAAGCCTGTGGCGGCGCGGTTACCGTAGGCCGCCTGATACGCCTGCGCGCTCTGTCGAAGCTGTTTCGCGGCGTGGTCCAACGGGGCCAGCTCGATCGCGGGCATGTCGGAGTCACGCGCGGGCGCTGCCAGCGGGCGGGTCGGATCGGCATCGAGCGTGTACGCGTGCAGGTCCAGAAGCTGGTGCTGCTGCTCGGTGGCCTTGCGGGTGTCGTCGACCAGTTTATGCAGTTCACCCACGTAGCGATCGAGCGTGCTGCTGAAATCGCCGAAACGCAGCGGCAACACGTCGGCATCGGCGGTGCGCAACACGACATGGCCGGCGACCTTGGACAGCGCCACGCCATATTCGAACGTGGGATCGCCGAAGCGCGCGTAGTGGTCGAACGAATCGTAGCGCGAGTGGTAGATGCCGCCGTTGTCGTCTTCGCCGCCGAAGCCGAGATCGAGCGACGCAATGCCCAGATGTTCCAGGAACGCGCTGTAGTCGGAACCGGAGCCCAACGCCTGGATCGGCACGTCACCGCCCGCTGCCGCCAGCTCGGCGTCTGCCTTGGCTTCGGGCTTTGCGTTCTTGGCGTAGCCGTCGACCAGCATGTGCGCGCGCAGGCGTTCACGCACGCTCGAGTGGGTTTCCGGATCGGTCACGCCTTCGGCGACCTGGTTGACCAGGTGCTGCAGCGAATGGCTGCCGCCGGCACCGAGGAAGCCGCGGCCGTTGGTGTCCGAGTTGAGGTACAGCACGGCCTTCTTCTGCAGTTCGGCGGCATGTGTCTCGGCCCATTCGGTCGAGCCGAGCAGGCCCGGCTCCTCGCCATCCCAGCTGGCATAGACCAGGGTGCGTTGTGGCCGCCAGCCCTGCTTGACGAGGCCGCCGATCGCCTTGGCCTCGGCCATCAGCGCGACGTTGCCGGAAAGCGGATCCCAGGCGCCGAACACCCAGCCGTCGTGGTGGTTGCCGCGCACGATCCACTGGTCCGGCACGGTGGAGCCCTTGAGCACGGCGATCACGTCGTAGACCGGTTTCTGGCCCCAGTCCGACAGCACGGCGAGGTGCGCCTTGGCCGTGCTGGGACCGACGTGATAGGTCAGCGGCAGCGCGCCGCGCCAGCCGGCCGGTGCCACCGGGCCGCTCAGCGACTGCAGCAATGGCATGACGTCCGCGTAGGAAATCGGCAGCACCGGGATTTTCAGAATGGTTTTCGCATCCTTGATCGCCAGCCGCTTGGCACCCGGGGTGGAACCGATGCCGGGCGTCAGCGGATCGCCGGGGTACAGCTGCATGTCCGCCACCGAGCCGCGCTGCACGCCCTGCGCCGGACGCCAGCCGCCTTGCGGATAGACATCGCCCTGGGCGTAGCCGTCGTCGTGCGGATCGGAATAGATCAGGCAGCCGACCGCGCCGTGTTCCTGCGCCAGCTTCGGTTTCAGGCCGCGCCAACCGCCGCCGTAACGGGTAATGACGATCTTGCCGCGCACGTCGATGCCGCGCCGAGCCAGTTCCTTGTAGTCGTCCGGCATGCCGTAGTTGGCGTAGACCAATTCCGCGGTGACGTCACCGTCGCCACCGTAGACGTTGTACGGCGGCAGCGCGCCCGAGAGGTCCGAGGTGGCATCACCGGCAATAGCCGGCTCCTTCAGCACGGCTGTATAAGGGTTCGGTCCCAGCAGCTCCAGCGCCACCTTCTTCGGCGTGGGATAGAGCACGCTGAACGTCTCGATATGTGCGTCCCAGCCCCATTCGCGGAACTTCGCCAGCATGAACTCGGCGTTCGCCTTGTCGTGCGGCGATCCCACCTGGTTGGGTTCGGACGACATCTGCTTGAGCCAGTTGCGCTGGTCGGCGGGATCGAGCTGGGCATCGAAGCGTTGCTCAAGGCTGAGCTGTGCGGCGGTACCGTCGCGACTGAAGCCGAATATCGCCTCATCGTGGCTGCTGCCGGTGGCGCTGGTGCCGAAGGTAGCCAGCGCCATGGCCACTATCAGCTGTGCTTTTCCGTGGATCATCGCAATGGTTTCCTGTCGGTGGGATGGCGTCCCATCCGGACGACATACCTGTCGCGTTATACGCGCATGCGGCAGGTGGGTGAAGATCGGCGGGCATACGGCGCGAGCCAATATGCCAAGCGGCACAGGTTCGCGGCGGTCGCTCGGGCGCACAATTGGCGGCACCTTGCCCACTGCGGAGATACGTCATGCGCCAGACTGTGCTTGCTGTGTTGTTGGCCCTCGCGCTTCCTGCGGTTGCGCTGGCCCAGGTTTCGAATCCGCACGGCGGCGCGATCACCGCCGCGGTGCAGAAGGGAGTCAACGATCCGGCCCGCGCGGCCGACAAGTCGAACGATGCCCGCCGCAAGGTGGCGCAGGTGATGGCCTTTGCCGAGGTCAAACCGGGCCAGAAGGTGGTCGAGCTGATTCCCGGCAGCGGCTACTTCACCCGCGTATTCAGCGCGATCGTGGGGCCGCAGGGCCACGTCTACACGGTGTGGCCGAACGAGTACGCGAAGGAGGACGCCGATGACGTGGCCGGTTCGCAGAAGCTCGCCTCCGATCCGCATTACGCCAACGTCAGCGTGCTGACCCAGCCGGCGAACCAGCTGAGCGCGCCGGAACCGGTCGACCTGGTGTTCACCTCGCAGAACTATCACGACTATCCCGACAAGTTCATGGGCAAGGTCGATCCCGCCGTGCTCAACAAGCAGGTGTTCGACGCGCTCAAGCCCGGCGGCCTGTGGGTGATCATCGATCACGTGGCACCGGCCGGCTCCGGCATGGCCGACACCGACACGCTGCACCGGATCGATCCGGCGATCGTGAAAAAGCAGGTGGTGGCGGCCGGCTTCGTGTTCGACGGCGAGAGCAGTGCGCTGCGCAATCCGGCCGATCCGCACACCATCAAGGTATTCGACAAGTCGATACGCGGCCACACCGACCAGTTCATCTACCGCTTCCGCAAGCCGGCGGCGAAGTAACAGTCGGAACCGACGCAGGCCGCGCGTACTCACCACGCGGCCTGCTTGAGCCGTGACGGCGATTGGCTGCACCATCGGTCATCGCGGCGGGATTCCCGTCGCAGGCGCGATGCCGACAGGAACGCTTTGAGTCCCACTGAATCCACTTCGCCAGCGCCGGATCCCCCTGATCCGCCACCGGTGCGCCCGGTCGAGCCGGACGCCGCCGATTGCTGCGGCGAAGGCTGCGTGCGCTGTGTATACGACGTTTACGAGGACGCGCTCGAACGCTACCAGGCTGCGCTGGCCGAGTGGCGCGCCCGCCACCCCTGAGTTGTACGGTCCAAGGAATCGCCATGTGGATTGCCGTCACCCGTGAAGTCAGTCCGGCCCTCGGCAACTGCGAGCTCTCCTGTGTGCCGCGCGAGGCGATCGACGTGGTACGCGCCAGCGTGCAGCATCGCGATTACCAGCGTGCGCTGGAAGCGCTCGGCTGCCGTGTGTCGACCCTGCCGGCCGAGCCGGATCTGCCCGACTCGGTCTTCGTTGAGGACGTGGCGATCATGCTGGACGAGGTCGCGGTGCTGACCCGGCCCGGGGCACTGTCGCGTCGTACTGAAGTGGCCAGCGTCGCCGAGGTACTGCGTCGCTATCGGCCGGTGCTGGCGATCGAGGCACCGGGTACGCTGGATGGCGGCGACGTGCTGCGGGTCGGTCGCGCACTGTACGTCGGCGAGTCCGCTCGCAGCAATGCAGAAGGTATTGCGCAGCTGCGCCAGCTGCTGGCCGGTCATGGCTATACGGTGCATGGCGTGCCGACCCATGGCTGCTTGCACCTGAAATCTGCCGTGACCCAGCTCGATGATCACACCTTGTTGCTGCAACCCGAATGGGTGGACCGCGATCGGTTCGCTGACTTCCGCGTGATCGAGATCGACGCTGCCGAACCACATGCCGCCAACGTGCTGCGCATCGGCGACGCACTGGTAATGCCGGCCAGCTTTCCGCGCACGCGGCAACGGCTCGTCGACGCCGGTTTCCACGTGACTGCCGTCGACGTTTCCGAACTGCAGAAGGCCGAAGGTGCGGTGACCTGCTGCAGCCTGGTATTCCGCGTGAACGAGTGAGTCGATGAAGATTCGTTATCGTCTCGGTGATTCCCAGGATGCGCTCGCCATCGGTGTGCTTGCGCGCCGCGTGACCCGCCGCTGGATCCTGCCGGGGCAGCCGGCCAGTGCTGCCGGTCCACTGCTCTCCGGCATGAGCGCGAAGATGATTCGGCAGAAGATGCTGGACGGCCAGCGTTTTCATCTGGCCTGGGATGGCGATCATCTGGTCGGTGTGGCGGCCATGCGCGACGACACCCACCTGTTCCAGTTCTTCGTCAGCACCCGCCTGCACGGCCATGGCATTGCGCGTCAGCTGTGGCAGCGCACGATGCGCGATGCGATACGCCGCGCCGGCACGCGCCATTTCACCTTGAAGGCCTCGGCCATGGCGGTGCCGGTCTACCTGCACTTCGGCTTCCGGCCCAGTGGTCCGCTGCTGGTCAGCGATACCGGTCTGGTTACCCAGCCGATGCATCTCGATCTGCCGTAACGCAGATGTGAGAAATCGCCTTCGGGCGGTTGCCGGAGTGATCGCCGATGGCTGCTTGCCGCGAGGCTGTACCGCCGACCGGTTAGGCTAGGTCGGTCCACACCTCGTCGATAGAAGGAAAAGCCCGTGACCGATCCCATGTACACCAGTTCCATCCCCGTATTCCGGCAGATGCTCGGCGCTCTCGCGTCGATCCTGGCCAAGGCCGAAACGCATGCGGCCGAGAGGAACATCGAGCCAGCGGCGCTGATCCAGGCACGGCTGTTCCCGGACATGTTCCCGCTGGTGAAGCAGGTGAAGATCGCCTGTGATTTCGCGCGGGGCGTGTCGGCGCGGCTGGCCGGCGCCGAGGTGCCGAAGTTCGACGACGACGAGCAGACCTTTGCGCAACTGCGCGACCTGATTGCCCGTACCATCGGCTTCATCGATGGCTTGGCGGCGGCACAGTTCGAGGGCAGCGCGCAGCGTGAGATCGTGCTGCGGCAGGGTACGCCGAAGGAGCGCCGTTTCACCGGCCAGGCATACCTGCTCAGTTACGGATTGCCGCAGTTCTTCTTCCACGTCACCACGGCTTATGCCCTGCTGCGACACAACGGTGTCGAAATCGGCAAGCGCGACTACATGGGCCAGTACTGAGCAAAGCGAAGCGCGTCGTGAGCGATGGGTGGTTTGCTGCCGGCTCAGATCTGTTTCTTTTCGACCGGAAACTGCCGCCGAAGGTCCTGCTGGCAACGCGCCAGCAAGGGCGGCGGCAGGATATCCGGCCAGCTGTGACTGAGGTCGAGATCAGCCGCAAGCTGATCGTGTTCGCCCAGCAATTGTGCGATCGCCAATGTGTCGGCGACCGATAGCGTCCTGCCCAAGGCCGAACCCGCCGGGGTTGCCGCCCCTTGGCATTCGGTCATCGCCTCGATCACCCGCACCGGCAGCTCCCAATGCTCGCTGGCCTGAAGCGACAGCCGGGCGGCGAGTTGCGAGCAGGCGCTGAGGAAACCGGACGAAAGCGGGGGGGTGTCGGCTTCGACAGGCATCAGCTGATCCAGCAGGCGCACCACGGCGCCGGTGCCGGTATGGCAAATGATTCCAGCCAGATAGGCTTCGAACGCGTCACAGCCGCTGCTGCGGCCCAGCCAGGCACAGGCATGCGCGCAGCGTTCGGCGTGATCCCACAGACGCTCGCCCGCGACATGTCCCAGCGTGCCCGCGTTGGCCTGCAGAATCGGCTTCATGACATGCTGGGTGAGCACCCGGCGCAGTCCGTCCTGACCAAGCAACACCACTGCCTGCTGCAAGCTGGTGATCGGCTGCGCCGAACGATAGAAAACACTGCTGGTCACCCGCATGACCTCGCCGACCATCATGGGATCGCGGCCCACCAGCTTGGCCAGCTCGCCACCGGCGGCATTGTCGTTCTTCAGGGTGCGCAGCAGCTGGGGCAACACGGCCGGCAGGCGCGGCAGGCTGCGCATGTCGAAGCGCGTGCTGAGCAGCTCCAACCGCTTCAGCGTGGCCAGCTCGGCAGCACTGGGTTCGCTGCTTTCCGCGCCGGGCAGGCCCAGCACGAAGCGATGAAAGCGATCGCCGATCTCTGTCAGCGACAGCACGGGTGACACGCGGGCGGCATCCGATGCTGGAGCGCGCGCGGTCGGCCGCCCGGCAACGAGGGAGCCTGTACGGCTGATTGTTACCTTCCGGCTGCGAAAAAGGTGCCGCCACATGTTCACCACCATACGGTGTCCTTTCTTGCTGCGCGCCGATTCCGCCCGTTCGACTCTCTACATCGGCCGCCGCCGATAAAAATTGAGCCGCCCGCAATGACTGCGAGTGGCTCTGTTGATATCCGTTCGACCGCCGCGGACTGCCATGATGCAGCCGCAGCGGTAGCCGTTGGATAGGGCAGTGCAAGCGGATTACTTGTTCTTCTTCTTTTCCTGCTTGGCGGCCTTCTTTTCCTTCATCGTCTTGGCCGGCTTTTTCTTTTCGCTCTTTTTTGAATCAAGACCCTTGCTCATGCTGCTCTCCGTAAGATGGGTAGTTGCGACACGTGACGCGCAGGCAAGTCTAAGCCGTTCCGAGGGTTGTTGGGCGGAATCGGGCGATGAACGGAAGATCCTCAGATGCGTTCGTGCGGAGCCAGGTAACGCCATTGCCCCGGTGCCAGTTTCGCCAGCGGAATGCGGCCCACGCGCAGGCGCTTCATCGCCAGCACCTTGAGGCCGACCGCGTGGCACATCGGTTCGATCTGGGTCGGCTGCAACACCTTGAACGCAAAGCGCAGCCGCTGTTCGCTCTGCCAGCTGACCTTGATCGGTGGCATTGCATAGTTGTTGAAGCGCAGGCCGTGGTTGAGCAGGGCCAATCCGTTCGGGATCAGCGTGCCTTCGACGTCGACCACGAACTCCTGCTCGACCCGCTCGATGTCCTCGGTCAGCTTGCGGGTGACGCGCCAGTCCTGGGTGAAGATCAGCAGGCCGCTGGCGCTGGTCGGCATCGGCAACGGCGTGGTCAGTCGTTGCAGGTGCCGTTTCAGCGGACGCACGCCGGAGGCATCGTCGGGCGTGCGCGTCTCCGGCGTGACCAGGCCGCTGGCCGGGTCCGGACCGTCGCCGGCGTCGTAGCCGGCCGGTTTGTGCAGTACCAGGGTGGCCGGTTCGGTGGCAATCAGTTTGGCGCCGGGATCGAGCTCGACAGTTTGCGTGTCGACCATGAACTGCGGCTCTTCCACCACGATGCCGTCGACGCGTACCCAGCCGCCTTCGATGTATTGCTCGGCCTCGCGCCGCGAGCACTGGGTCAGCGCGACGACACGTTTGGCGAGGCGAACCGGTTCTGTCATCGAGATGCCGTTGAGCGAGGGTGGGTCATTGTAGACGCCTGCGGGAGCGACTTCAGTCGCGATGCTTCTTCGTTCTTGCTGCAGGAAGGGCGCTCGCGACTGACGTCGCCCCCACAAAAAGATGTCCACCGTGGTGGCAATTGGCACGATTGTCCCCAGATCGGGAGCTTCGTCATGGCGAGACCCAAACATGATTCCGTTTTCCATCCTCGACCTGGCGCCGGTCACTGCTGGCAGCGATGCCGCCCAGGCGTTCCGCAACACGCTGGATCTGGCTCAACTGGGCGAACGGCTGGGTTACCGGCGCTACTGGCTGGCCGAGCATCACAACATGCCGGGCATCGCCAGCGCGGCGACGGCGGTGCTGATCGGCCACGTGGCCGGCGGGACCTCGACCATCCGCGTCGGCGCCGGCGGCATCATGCTGCCGAATCACGCACCGCTGCAGGTGGCCGAGGCATTCGGCACACTGGCGTCGCTGTATCCCGGGCGCATCGACCTGGGCCTGGGCCGTGCGCCAGGTACCGACCAGCCCACCGCGAAGGCGTTGCGCCGCTATTTCGACAGTGCCGATGCGTTCCCGCGCGACGTGGTCGAACTGCTTGGCTATTTCGAGGAGGCTGTCCCGGGCCAGCAGGTGCGTGCCGTGCCCGGCGCGGGCATCGAGGTGCCGGTGTGGTTGCTCGGCTCCAGCCTGTTCAGTGCCACGTTGTCGGCGCAGCTCGGCCTGCCGTTCGCGTTCGCCTCGCACTTTGCGCCGGATGCGATGGACGAGGCGTTGGCGCTGTACCGGCGCGACTTCCGGCCATCGGCACGGCTGCAGCAGCCATACGCGATGCTCGGCCTGAACGTGGTCGCCGCCGACAGCGATGTCGAGGCGCGCCGGCTGTTCACCACCCAGCAGCAGAGCTTCATCAACCTGCGCCGTGGCCGGCCGGGGCTGATTCCGCCGCCGATCGACGATATCGAGTCGTACTGGACGCCACCGGAAAAGCTGATGGTCGAGCGCGCGCTGGCCTGCGCGGTGGTCGGGGCGGCGGACACCGTGAAGGATGGCATCGAGGCCTTCATCGCCCGGCACAAGCCCGACGAACTGCTGATCACTGCCAATGTGTTCGAGCATGCGGCGCGACGGCATTCGTTCGAGATTGCGGCGGCGGCGCGGGAACGATTGATGGCGGCGGGCTGACCGGCACTGCAGCGAAAGAACGGGCAGGGCCGCCGATCGGCCATAATGGGCGTTATTCCACACACTGTTGAAGCTTCCCCACGCATGAAAACACCCAAGGGCCTGCAGGCGCTGATCGAGGAGGGCGTTATCGATCAGGTACTGCGACCGCTGAAGAGCGGCAAGGAAGCTTCCGTCTACGTCGTCCGTTCGGGCGAGGACATTCGTTGCGCCAAGGTCTACAAGGACATGGCGCAGCGCAGTTTCCAGGCGCGCGTGCAGTATCAGGAAGGGCGCAAGGTGCGCGGCAGCCGGCAGATGCGCGCGATGGGCAAGGCGACCAAGTTTGGCCGCAAGGAGGCCGAGGCCGCCTGGAAGAATGCCGAGGTCGATGCGCTGTACCAGCTCACCGCTGCTGGCGTGCGCGTGCCCAAACCCTACGGCTACTTCAATGGCGTGCTGGTGATGGAACTGGTCACCGATGCGGACGGCTATTCCGCACCGCGTTTGGGTGAGGTGGAACTGTCAGCGGATACCGCACGCGAGTACCACCGTTTCCTGATGCAGCAGGTGGCGCGGATGCTGTGCGTCGGGCTGATCCACGGCGACCTGTCCGAATACAACGTGCTGGTGGGGCCCGAAGGCCCGGTGATCATCGATCTGCCGCAGGCGGTCAGCGCCTCCGGCAACAATTCGGCACGGGCGATGCTGCGGCGTGACGTCGGCAACATCACGATCAGTCTGTCGCGTTTTGCGCCGGAGTTGCTGGATACGTACTACGGCGAGGAGATGTGGGCGCTGTACGAGCTGGGTGAGCTGCACCCGGACAGCGAGCTCACCGGCCATTTCGAGTTCGACGAGAGCATCGCCGATGTCGATAGCGTGATGCAGTCGATCATCGACGCCCGCGAAGAGGCGATCATCCGCCAACAGGGCCGCGAAGCGGCCGCGCAGGAAGATTGATCGCCGCGGCCTGATTGGCCCGATCAGTTGCCGACTTTCAACAACTCCACTTCGAACACCAGCGAGGCATTCGGCGGGATGTCGTCGCCGGCGCCGCGGGCGCCATAGCCCAGTGCCGCCGGAATCAGCAGGATGCGCTTGCCGCCTTCGCGCATGCCGGCCACGCCCTGATCCCAGCCGGCGATCACGCTGCCCTGGCCGAGCAGGAAGGAGAACGGCTCGCCGTGATCGCGCGAGCTGTCGAACTTCTTGCCGTGCTTGTCCTTGGCGCTGTCGTCGTACAGCCAGCCGGTGTAATGCACGGTCACCTGCATGCCGTCCTTGGCTTCGGCACCGGTGCCGACTTTCTGGTCGATGGTGGTGAGCTTGTCCACGGCGCCCGTGGCATGGGCCGGTGGTGAGGCGGTGCAGGCGGCTAGACCGCAGACGGCGAAGAGAGACAGCAACCAGCGCATGGGTGACTCCGTGGAAACGTGGACGAAGCGGCGATTATCCGGCAAACGGGGTGCGGCGTCGCGACTGGTATGGCTCAGGCGGGCAGATCGGCGGCCGCGTCCCGATGCTCGCCACGCGCCGCCTGCCAGACTTCGCGTGCCGCATCGGCGTTGATCAGCATGATGCCCGCGCCGACAACCATGTCAGGCCAGACCGCATGCGTCATCGCGGTGGCTGCGCCGGCGATCACGATGGCGATATTCGCGAAGACGTCGTTGCGTGCCGACAGGAACGCAGCGCGGGTCAGGCTGCCGCCGTGATGGCGGTAACGCATCAGCAGCATCGCGCAGCCGAAGTTGACGAACATTGCACCGAAGCCGGTGATGGTCAGCGGCAATGGTGCCGGTGGTGCGGGCAGCTGAAACTTGCTCCACAGCACCCACAGCGTGGCGAGCGTGGGCACCAGCAGGATGCCAGCCAGCCCCATGCCCACGCGCGCTCGAGCCTTCAGGCTCCAGCCGAGTGCGAGCAGGATCAGCAGATTCACCGAGGCGTCTTCCAGAAAATCGACGCTGTCGGCAAACAGCGAGACCGAGCCGATCGCCAGCGCCACCGCGAATTCGACGCCGAAATAGGCCAGGTTGAGCAAGGCCACAAGGCTCACGACGCGGCGTAGCGCTGTGTCATGCACCGTCATCGGCACGGTCACTCAGCTCACTGTTTCGGTGGGAGCCATACGGCGCAGCGGATCGATGGCGACCGCATCGGCATCATTCATCATCTGCAGCTGGCCGTCCTGGATCAGGCACTGCAGGCGCATGCCACGCTGCAGCAACGCGACCAGTTCGGCGACGGTGCTGGCGGGAATGTCGAGCACGGTGAGGTTCTTGTTGCGGCCCAGCGTCGCACCGACCTTGTTCCACCAGATCTCCGCGGCGTTGCCGCCGTAGTTGATCACCACCACCTGGCGCGAACGGCCGCAGGCCCTGCGGATGCGCGTCTCGTCCGGCTGGCCGACCTCGATCCACAGCTCGATCTCGTCGGTGTACGCCTTGCGCCACAGCGCCGGTTCGTCCTCGTCGCTGATGCCCTTGCCGAACTCCAGCCGCTCGTCCGCATACAGCGCGAACGCGAGCAGCCGCACCATCAGGCGTTCCTCGGTTTCCGACGGATGCCGCGCCAGGGTCAGCGCATGGGTGGCGTAGTAATGCCGATCCATGTCGCTGATCTGCAGTTCGACTTTGTAGATGGTGGAGTTGAGTGCCATGGGAGTGCCTAGAGACAACAGCCGACCATTCTACGCGTTCCTCACCACAGGCAGCCTGCGGACCCGCATTAGACTGGGGACTGTCATGAGCCCATCCGTCACATCATTCCTTCGCGATGCCCACGCCAGCACCGTGCATCTGCCGTCCGGTGCATGGACGACGGTGCTCGACTGCCTGTGCGCGCATTTCGCCACGATCGACCGCGCCCAATGGCTGGACCGTATCGCGCGCGGGCGCGTGCTGGACGGACAGGGTGTGACGGTCACAATGCATACGCCGTATCGGGAAGGCTTGCGCATCCATTATTACCGCGAGGTAGCGGACGAGCCACCGATCCCGTTCACCGAAACCGTGCTGCATGTGGACGAGCATCTGGTGGTGGCAGACAAGCCGCATTTCCTGCCGGTGACGCCGGCCGGTGGCTTCGTCGAGCAGACCTTGCTGCGGCGGTTGATCCGTCGGCTGGACAATCCCGAGCTGGTGCCATTGCACCGGATCGACCGGCTTACCGCGGGACTGGTGCTGTTCTCGGCGAACCGGGACAGCCGGGCCGCGTATCAGGCGCTGTTCCGCGAACGGCGGATCGACAAGCGTTACCAGGCGCTGGCGCCAGCGTTGCCGGCATTCGAATTTCCGCTGCTGCGGCGCTCGCGCATCGTCGCGGGGGAACCGTTCTTCCGCATGCAGGAGGTCGATGGCGAACCGAACAGCGAGACGCGAATCGAGCTGTTCGAGCGCGGCGGGAAGAGCTGGCGCTATGCGCTGTTTCCAGTTACCGGCAAAAAGCATCAGCTGCGCGTGCACATGGCCGCGCTGGGCGCGCCGATCGTGGGTGACACGCTGTACCCGGCGTTGGCCGAAAAGGGCGACGACGATTACCAGCATCCTTTGAAGCTGCTGGCGCACAGCCTGGCGTTTGTCGATCCCCTTTCCGGCGAGCCGCGACGATTCGGGAGCAGGCTGACGTTGTGACGCATGGCATGCCCAAAGCGCCGATGCGCATGGGGTAACCATCGGCAGCCATTCCACGCTATCTTCCACCGCAGCATCCGTCCGGGGGAGAAACAAACGTGAGTGCACAACCCTTATCCAGCACCACACCGCGCGCCGAGTTCACTTTGCGCGGCATGATCATCGGTATCGTGATCACCGTGGTGTTCACTGCGGCCAACGTGTTTTTCGGCCTCAAGGCCGGCCTGACCTTCGCCACCTCGATTCCGGCGGCAGTGATCTCGATGGCGATCCTGCGCTACTTCAAGGGTTCCACGATGCAGGAGAACAACATCGTGCAGACTGTCGCCTCCGCGGCCGGCACCTTGTCCTCGATCATCTTCGTACTGCCTGGCCTGATCCTGATTGGCTGGTGGACCGGCTTCAATTACTGGACCTCGTTCGCGATCTGCGCACTGGGCGGCATCCTCGGCGTGATGTATTCGATCCCGCTGCGCCGCGCACTGGTCACCAATTCCGACCTGCCATATCCCGAAGGCGTGGCCTGCGCGGAAGTTCTGAGGGTCGGTGCTGGCGGCGGCGAGGGCGTCAGCGCCGAGGCGGCTGCCGAATCCAATCGTGCCGGCCTGCTCGCGGTGCTGTGGGGCTCGATTGTTTCGGCGGTGTTCGCGGTGGTGGTTGCGACGCGGGTATTCGCGGGCGACGTGGTGCATTACTTTCGCGTCCGTGGCGACACCGGTGGCGTGACCGGATTCGACTTCTTCCTTTCGTTCGCGCTGTTCGGTATCGGCCATCTGGTCGGCCTGTGGGTTGGCATCGCGATGCTGGTGGGTGCGCTGGTTGGCTGGGGCTGGGGCGTGCCGCATTTCTCCGCGCTGGTGCCGATGACCGGCTCCATCGCGGATCTGGCCAACGCGACCTGGAGCCACAAGGTTCGCTTCGTCGGCGCCGGCACCATCGGCGTGGCTGCGATCTGGACCCTGGCCAAGCTGGTCAAGCCGGTGATCACCGGCCTGACCTCCGCCATGGCCGCCTCGCGCGTGCGCGGTGCCGGCAATCTCGCGTCGCTGCCACGTACCGAGCATGACATCCCGATCGGTCAGGTCGGCCTGATCTCGCTGGTGTGCCTGTTTCCGATCGGCTGGTTGATCGCGAACTTCGCGATGACCGCCGGCCATGGACTGGGCGACCATGTGATGGCGCTGGTGGCCAGCGGGCTGATCTTCATCGTGCTGATGAGCTTCTTCGTGTCCGCGGTATGCGGCTACATGGCCGGCCTGATCGGCTCGTCGAACAGTCCGCTGTCGGGCATCGGCATCATCGTGGTGATCTGCGCGGCGCTGCTGCTGGTGTTCGGCGTCCGCTCGGCGCTGCCGGCCGGCAGCGAGAATGCGCTGGTCGCATTCGCCCTGTTCGTCACCTCGATCGTGTTTGCCGCCGCCGCGATTGCCAACAACAACCTGCAGGATCTCAAGACCGGGCAGCTGGTCGATGCAACGCCGTCCAAGCAGCAATGGGCGCTGGTGGTCGGCGTGATTGCCGGCGCCGCGATCATTCCGCCGATTCTCGACCTGCTCAACCACGCCTACGGCTTCGTCGGTGCGCCGGGCCCGCAACGGGCCAATGCGTTGCCGGCACCGCAGGCCGGGTTGATCTCGGCGCTGGCGCAGGGCGTGATCAAGAACAACATCGACTGGAGCCTGATCGAGATCGGTGCGGCGATCGGCGTGGTGATGATCATCATCGACGAGGTACTGCGCCGCACGACCAAGTCCGCGCATTTGTCGCCGCTGGCGGTGGGCCTGGGTATCTACCTGCCGACCCAGAGCACGCTGATGGTGGTGGTTGGTGCGGTTGCCGGCTGGTGGTTCGACCGCCGCGCCGACCGCAGCTCGAAGAATCCCGAAGCGACCAAGCAACTCGGCGTGCTGCTGGCCTCAGGCATGATCGTCGGCGAAGGGCTGCTCGGTGTGGTGATCGCCGCCTTCGTCGCGTTTTCCGGCAAGGACTATCCGCTCGACCTCGTCGGCGATGCGTTCGCACACGGCCCGGCACTGTGGGTCGGTGGCGCTGCGTTCATCGTGGTGATGCTGTTGCTGTACCGCTGGGTGGGCAGGCTGGGACAGGGTTCGACGAACGGATAGCGCACGCCCGCCAGCGCCTGTAGCCAGGCCGCTGTGCGAGGGCCGACGGGGGCGCGCAGCGACCGGTAGCGACGGTTCCCGAGCTCGCTGCAGATTGCCAGTCAGCTTCAGTGTGGCAACCTAGTGGGTCTTTACAGGGGGCGTTGGTCGCGTGGAGCAGGAAAAAGTCGAGCAGGTTCAAGACGTCGGTGAAGTCCTGACGCCGCCGAGCCAGCGCACCGTATTGCTGCGTCGGCTCGCCGGACCACTGCTGTCGGTGGCCATGTTGTGCCTGGCGCTATGGGCGCTGCACCTGCTTGCCCGCGAGGTGAACTATCACCAGGTTCGGCGCTACGTCCAGAGTATTTCGCACGCGCGCCTGCTCTTGGCGGCGCTGTTCACCTTGCTGGGCTATGCGGTGATGACGCTGTACGACCGCTTTGCGCTGGCCTCGATCGGGCGGCGGCTGTCATGGCGCCGGGTCACCCTGATCTCGTTCATCAGCTATGCCTTCAGCAACGCGGTGGGCATGTCGCTGCTGGTATCCGGTTCGATCCGCTATCGCTTCTATATCCAGAACGGCCTGTCCACCGGCGAGGTGGCCAGGGTGGTGCTGTATTGCACGGTCAGTTTCTGGCTGGGCCTGTTGGCGCTGACGGGTGTGACCTTGCTGTGCATACCGCTGCCGGCCGGTCTTCCGCTGGCGGAGTACAGCCGGCCGCTGGGCGTCTTGCTGACCCTGCTGCCATTGGCATGGTTGGCGGGCGGGCTGATTCGCCGGCCGCTGCGCGTTTGGCGCTGGCGCGTGAGCATGCCGTCGGTGACCACCGGGTTGCGCCAGATCCTGGTCGGCGCGCTGGACTGGGGGCTGGCTGCGGCCGTGCTTTACGTGCTGATGCCGGACGAGTTGAACAACGGCTTCGGGCATTTCCTGGCGATCTTCGTGATTGCCCAGATCATCGGCCTGATCAGCCACGTGCCCGGCGGCCTCGGCGTGTTCGAGGCGGTGATGCTGGCCGGTTTCGGCGCCACCGGCAACGAGGCGCTGGCCGCCCCGATCCTCGGCGCACTGGCCGCGTTCCGGGTTATCTACTATTTGCTGCCGCTGTGTACGGCGACCGTGCTGGTGTTGCAGCGCGAGGCGCGTGGCCTGCGCGAAAAATCCCTGCTGACGCCGTGGTTCACCGGACTGCTGCCGTCGTTCTTCGCCGGACTGACCCTGGTTTCCGGTGCGGTGCTGCTGTTTTCCGGTGCGACGCGCGCGCTGCCGGGACGCATGGCGATTCTGCGCGACGTGCTGCCGCTGTCGGTGCTGGAGGTCTCGCATCTGCTGGCCAGCGTGATCGGCATGCTGCTGCTGATCCTGGCCCGCGGCCTGCAGCGTCGACTGGATGCAGCCTACTGGCTGACCCTGGTGCTGCTGCTGGCCGGCGCGGTGTTCTCGTTGCTGAAAGGCATCGACTACGAAGAGGCGACCCTGCTCACCTTGCTGGCGATGGCGCTGGCACCGGCACACCGGTTGTTCTACCGGCGCGCCTCGTTGTTCACGACCAGCTTCTCGATCGGCTGGATCGGAGCGATCCTGGCGGTGCTCGGCTGTGCCACCTGGCTGGTGCTGTTCAGTTACAAGCACGTCGATTACAGCGCCGACCTGTGGTGGGAATTCAGCTTCCACCAGGGCGGTGCGCCGCGTGCCTTGCGTGCGCTGGTGGCCGCGGCGGCAGCCGGCATGCTGTTTGCGCTGGCCAGTCTGATCCGACCGGTGCAGTTGCATCGCGAGCCGCCGAGCGAGGCAGATCTGGACCGCGCGCTGCCATTGATCAAGCGGTTTCCCTCCGCACAGGCGCATCTGGCGTTGATGGGGGACAAGAGCCTGCTGTTCGATGCTGCGCACCAGGCTTTCGTGATGTACGGCGTCGAAGGCCGCAGCTGGGTGACCATGGGCGACCCGGTGGGTAGCGATGACGACGTGCGGCGCGAGCTGGTCTGGGCGTTTCTTGAACAGTGCGAGTATGCCGGTGGCTGGCCGGTGTTCTATCAGGTGAGTCCGGCCGACCTGGATCTGTATCTGGAAGTGGGCATGAACCTGCTGAAGATCGGCGAGGAGGCGCGCGTACGGCTGGACGCGTTCAATCTGGACGGCAAGTCGAAGAAGGTGTTGCGCAATACGGTGAACAAGCTGACCCGCGAGGGCTTGCGACTGGAGATCGTGCCGGCCGAGTCGGTGGCACCGCTGCTGCCGCGCCTGAAGGAGATCTCCGACGCGTGGCTGCACGACAAGAACGTGCGCGAGAAGCGCTTCTCGCTCGGCGCGTTCGATCCGCACTATCTGGTGCGCAATCCGATGGCGCTGGTGTGGCAGAACGACCGGCTGGTGGCGTTCGCCAACCTGTTCCTCAACGATACCCGTGAGGAGGCGTCGGTGGACCTGATGCGATTCCTGCCCGATGGCCCGACCGGCATCATGGATTACCTGTTCGTGGAACTGATGCAGTGGGCGCAGGCCGAGGGTTACCGCTGGTTCAACCTCGGCATGGCGCCGCTGGCCGGCTTGCAGAACCGGCGCCAGGCGCCGCTGTGGAACCGTTTCGGTGCGCTGGTGTTCGGTCGCGGCGAGCGCTTCTACAATTTCCGCGGGCTGCAGCGCTACAAGGACAAATTCGATCCGGAATGGGAGCCGCGCTACATGGCGGTACCCGGCGGCATCGCCTTGCCGATGATCCTGGCCAATGTGGCCAGCCTGATCTCCGGCGGACTTTCCGGCGTGGTGCGCCGATGAAGCGCAGGAGCTGGATCATGCTGGCAGCGGTGGGCGCAGGCCTGATGGGTATCGCGCTGGTCTGGAGTCCGTGGTCGCGGATCAGTCTGGAGCAGGCCAGCGTGGTGCTGCCGGTCAGCAGCGTCAGCACGGCGCCGCCGGCCGGCAAAAGCGACGTCATGGCGATCATCTATTCCGGCGACGGCGGCTGGGCCGATCTGGATCGGCGGCTGGGCATTGCGTTCATTGATCGCGGCATTCCGGTGCTCGGCGTCAACACGTTCAAGTACTACTGGCGCGAGCGCACGCCGGAAGAATCGGCGCGGCAGCTCGATGCGTTGATGACGAAATACACCAGCGTCTGGGGCAAGCAACGTGTCTGGCTGGTGGGCTTTTCCTTTGGTGCCGATGTGCTGCCAACGATCATCGACAAGCTCAGCCCGGCCAACCGTGCGCGGATCACCCAGCTGGTACTGCTGTCGCCCAGCCGGGATACGACGTTCGAGATCGAACTCGAGGGCTACATGATCAAGCAGGGCTGGTTCAAGGAGCACGTCAAGACGCTGCTGCAACACGTGAATCCGATCCGGCATTACGATACGCTGCCGCCGCTGCAGGCTCTGCAGGGTCAGCCGCCGACGGTCTGCTACTACGGTCTGGACGACAGCGACGACGCCCTCTGCGACGAGCCTAACCTGCCGGCCTGGGTGACGGTCCACGCCAAGAAGGGCGGCCATCATTTCGATGGCGGTTACCAGCCGCTGGCCGCGCAGATGCTGCAGGAGTTGCCGGCCGCTGCCTCGAAGGCCGACGGCATCCACTGAGTGGCTGATACCCCTCTGCTGATCCGATGGCGCACTATGGGCGCCCACGGTCGGGCGCGGTGTCTGGCCGCCACGTCAGCGAGGAGACTTCCATGTTGGATTGGCTGGGTTACCGCAAGGAATTGATCGGGCGCATCGGCGAGATCGGCAAGCTGAGCCCGGATACGTTGAGGGGTTATCAGACCCTGTCCGGCGCCGGCGAGAAGACCGGCCACCTGGACGCCAAGACGCGCGAGCTGATCTCGCTGGCGGTGGCCGTCACCACCCGTTGCGATGGCTGCATCACCGTGCATACCGGCGAGGCGCTGAAGCACGGCGCCACCCGCGAGGAAATCGCCGAGGCACTCGGTGTGGCCGTGGCGATGAATGCCGGCGCCGCGATGGTGTATTCGGCGCGGGTGATGGATGCGGTAAGCGCACACAGCGGCGGTTGAGCTGACAGGTATACGACGCGATCAAGTCGGCATGGGGGCAGCAGCCACGTACAATGCCGCCACTGTTTCATGGTTGAAGAGATGACGTGACTGCTGCCGGATTTTTCGCGGCCGCGCCGGATGCGGCGCTGGCGGCGCTGTTTGTGCCGTTCGAATCGGCCGAGTTGCGTCTGCCGGCGGACGGCCGCGTGCTGTTCCTGCGCGCGCGTGCCGGTGTGCGGCTGCGCGAGATGGCGCGGCCTGGCTGGTTGTGCGAACAGGGCTTCATGCCGTTTGCCGACGAGTTGGCCCGCAATGGTCTGCGCGTCGGTGAGCCGGCTGCCGGTGAAGTGTTTCCACGGGTGCTGGTGCTGCCGCCGCGGCAGCGCGACGAGGCGCGTGCGTTGTTCGCCCGTGCCTTGTTGCACCTGGCGCCGGGCGGTACCGTGCTGGCCAGCATGCCGAATGCCGAGGGCGCGAAGTCGGGCGAGGCCGACCTGGCGAGATTGGCCGGTGACGTGCAGCACCAGTCCAAGCACAAGTGCCGGGTGTTCTGGAGCACGCCGGACGCCGCCGACATCGATCGGGCCTTGCTGGCCGAATGGCTGGCGCTGGATGCGCCGCGCGCAATCGTCGACGGCTACGTCAGCCGTCCCGGCCTGTTCGCGTGGGATCGCATCGACCGCGCCTCGGCGCTGCTGGCTGCACATTTGCCGGGCGACCTGCACGGTCGCGTGGCCGATCTCGGTGCCGGCTTTGGTTATCTCGCCAGCCAGGTCGTCGCGCGTTGCCCACGGGTCAGCGCGATCGATCTGTACGAGGCCGAGGCACGCGCGCTGGAGCCGGCGCGGGTCAATCTGGCCAGGGCGCAACGCGAATGCGGCCACGAACTGGCGGTGTCCGTGCACTGGCACGATGTCACGCGCGGGCTGCTGCAGCGTTACGACGCCATCGTCAGCAATCCGCCGTTTCATCAGGGTCGTGCCGATCTGCCGGAACTGGGGCGCGCGTTCATCGTCAGCGCGGCCGAGGCGCTGGTGCCGGATGGCCGTCTGTTGATCGTGGCGAACCGGCATCTGCCGTATGAGGCGATACTGGCAGCGCGTTTTCGCGACGTGCGCACGCTGGTGACGCATGAGGGATTCAAGGTGATCGAAGCGGTCGGAGTGCGTGAATGAAATTGGTCAAACTCATTGCGAACCTCGGCTATGGCAGCCGCAAGGACGTGACTCAATTGTTTCGCTCCGGCCGCATCACCGATGCCGATGGTGAGGTGCTGTACGCCGACGACGTGGTGCCGTACGAAACCATCCGTGTCGACGACGAGCCGCTCGATCCGCCGCCCGGCCTGGTGCTGATGATGAACAAGCCCCTGGGCGTCACTTGTTCGCGCAAGGATCCGGGCCGGGTCGTGTATGACCTGCTGCCACCGCGCTACAACGTGCGCACGCCGGTGCTGTCCAGCGTGGGTCGCCTCGATCGCGACACTACCGGTCTGCTGCTGTTCACCGACGACGGTGCGCTGCTGCACCGGATCATCTCGCCGAAGGCGCAGGTGACCAAGGTCTACGAGGCCACGCTGGCGCAGGATCTGCGCGGCGACGAAGGCGAGCTGTTCGCCAGCGGCACGCTGATGCTGGAGACGGAGAAGGAGCCGCTGGCACCGGCCGTGCTCGACGTAGTGGGGCGACGGCATGCGCGGCTCACCGTTACCGAAGGCCGCTATCACCAGGTGCGCCGCATGTTCGCCGCCGCCGGCAATCACGTCGAGACGCTGCGACGTATTTCGGTCGGCGGGCTCACCTTGGGCGAGTTGCCGCTGGGCGAATGGCGAGCGATCGGTGTCGACGAGGTCGCGTTGATTTTCCAGGATGGCTGATGCGCAACATCTTGCATCACTGAAACGGTAACAAAAAAGTCAATCTGTGTTTCTAGGCTGCTGCAGTTTGCCCCTCGGGCTTATCTGCAAAGGACGATACAGATGACGTCACCCTCCACCGCACGGCGCGCACTCGCAAATGTGCGCCCGCTCGCAAGCGCGATCCGCCAGTTTCATCACGCGGCATTCCTGTGTACAGCAGCGCTCACCATCAGTGCGAACGCGGCAGCCACCGACGCGCCCGTGGTGCCGCCGGCGCCCCAGGCGACAGCGCCCCAGCAATTGCAGGAAGTCGAGGTGCGCGCCGATGCCAATTCGGCGATCACCCAGGCGCCGGTGCAGGCGGAACTGAACATCACGCAGCCGCAGTCGGTGATCGGGCTCGACTACATCAGCAACCACATCGCACCGACCGCCGACTACGCGGCGATCGCGAACATCGCTCCGGCCGTCTCGAATATCAGCGTCAGCGGCCCGGGTCTGGGTGAGTCCAAGCAGATGACTTTGCGCGGCTTCAACGACAACCAGTACAACGTCACCTACGACGGCATTCCGTTTGGCGACACCAACGATTTCAGCCATCACACCAGCAGCTACTTTCCCGCCAAGATGATCGGTCAGGTCACCATCGACCGCGGCCCCGGCGGCGCCAGCCAGATCGGTGAAGCCACCTTCGGCGGCACCGTGGCGCTGCGCTCGAAGGATGCGCTGGACACGTTCTCGTTCATTCCCACCATCAGTGCCGGCAGCTACGGCACCACGCTGACCCACCTGGAACTCGACAGCGGCCGCATCGACAGCCTCAATGGCGGCAAGCTGATCGCCAGCGCGCAATACAACGACACCGACACCGCACGCACGAACTCGCCGATGTCGCGCAAGACCGGCTACATCAAGTACGTGCAACCGGTGGGCAGCAGTACCGAACTGACCTTCCTGAGCAACTACAACTACATCCGCTTCAACAACCCGGACAAGACCACGCTGACCCAGACCCAGATCGACACGCTGGGCCGCAACTTCGGCCTCAACACCGATCGCACCAGCACCGACTGCTACTGCTACAACTACCAGACCAAGGAGACCGATCTGGAGTATTTCGGTGTGCACAGCGCGCTGAGCGAAACCTGGCAGCTGGACAACAAGACCTATACCTACGCCTACGACAACGACAGCCACGAGAGCCCGTACATCGGAACGAAAGCGTCGAAAAAGAACATGGGCGGCTACGACAAGGTCAATACGTACCGCGCCTGGGGCGACGTGCTGTCGCTCTCGCATGTCGACGACAACGGCCAGTTCAACACCGGCGGCTGGTACGAGTTCACCCACAACGACCGCTACAGCGTGGCGCTGGACTACGGCCTCGGTGGCATCCATGACGTGAAGCCGGGCAGCAGCGACCTGACTGCCTACAAGTACACGATGGTGGACCGCTTGCGCACCACCCAGCTGTACGCCGAATACGCCTGGCATGCGACCGAGGGGCTGACCATCACGCCGGGCGTGAAGTACCTCAGTTTCACTCGCTACATCAACGCGCCGCGCAACCAGACCACCAAGCTTCCGCTGGACTACAGCAAGACCTGGGGCAAGTCGCTCGGTTACCTGTCGGCCAATTACATGCTGAGCAGCGAGTGGAGCGTTTACGGGCAGGTCGCACAGGGCTTCCTCGCGCCCAACCTCAACCAGTTCTACGTGCCGCACCCGGAACGCAACCAGACCTCGCCGCAGCAGACGATGAACTACCAGTTCGGTACGGTCTACAAGACCGACCGCTTCAATGCCGACGCCGACGTGTTCATGATCGACTACAAAAACTTCCCGCTGGTCGGCACCGACCCGGTCACCCACGAAGACACTTTTGCGCTGGCCAAGGGCGCCCGCCTGAAAGGCATCGAGGGCGAAGCCACGTACTACCTTGGTGACGGCTTCAGTGCGTATGCGAATGGTTCGGTGATCGACGCGAAGTTCAAGCGTTCCAGGCTCGACCTGCCGAACGTGCCTTCGAGCACCGCAGCGCTGGGCATGATGTTCGATCACAGCGGTTTCTTCGCGTCGCTGGGCGAGAAGTACATCGGCGGACAGAAGGTGTATGACGGCAGCCTCAATCCCGACAATGCCGGCTCGGTCACCGGCGTCGGTCAAACTGGCGGTTTCTGGCGCGCGGCGATGAGTCTCGGCTACGGGCAGAACCTCTCGGGCTCGTTCATCAAGAGCTACAAGCTGCGCCTGCAGGTGGACAACCTGTTCGACGCGCAGCAGCAGGTAGCCGATTCGCAGAAGGGCAAGGACACCTATTACCTGGTATTGCCGGGGCGCAGCTGGTTCGCCTCGGTATCGCTCGCCCTCTGACCATGACCGGAACCCTGCACATGACTCACATGACGACACGACTTGGTGGCGTGCTGCTTGGCTTGCTGCTGCTGTGCGGCGGCAAGGCCATGGCAGCCGAGCATTATCTCGACGCTGCCCAGCTGCACGCCGCGGTGGCGATGCTGCCGGCACCTTCGCCGCTGGGCACGGCCGAGGACATCGCCGATCGCAGCACGACGTTCCACGCCTACACCACGCGTACCGCGGAAGATGCGGCGCAGGCGAAAGCGGACGAGGAGTTCAGTGCGTTCTCGTTTGCGGCGGTGCTCGGTCCCGATTTCACCGCGCAACGGTTGCCGCATGTCGCAGCGCTGTTCGATGAAGTGAAGAAGGAGGCGAACAAGGCCAAGAACGAGGCCAAGCAGAGCTTTCGACGCGAGCGGCCCTGTCCGGTCAATTCCTGCCAGTGGAACCCTGAAGGCGACGCGCAGGACTGGAAGAACCGCGACTACGGATACCCTAGCGGGCACAGTACGCGCGCCACGGTATTTGCGATGCTGCTCGGTCACCTGCTGCCACAGCGTGCCGAGGCACTTGATCGTTACGCGCGCGAAGTGGGCTGGCGCCGAGTGATACGTGGCGTGCACACGCCGCAGGACATCTATGCCGGACGCGTGCTCGGCCAGGCGCTGGGGCGCGATTTCCTGGCCAGCCCGGCGATGCGCGCCGATCTGGATGCCGCGGCACGTGAGCTGGATGCCGCGGGATTCGCGGCCGATGCGGCGCCGACGAAGCGCGCCACGGCCAAGGCAAGCGGCTAGAGCAGATGCACCGCGGTGGGAATGGCCGCGCCGAACCACTTGTGTCGTTCGTCGCGGCAACTCGGGCTGCCCATCGCGTATTTGCGGCAGATGGTCGGGCGATCGTCATAGATCGTGCAGCCGGAGGTATTCGGATCGACCGCGACGCACCAGCCGTCCTCGCCCTTGGCCAGGGTTTCCATGCCATGGGTGTCGCGATCGACCAGCCACGCGGGCACATGGTCTTCCGGCATCAACACCACAGTGAGGCGGCAGCACACGGCTTCGCAGGTCGTGCATTGCACGCTCGGGTCGACGCTTTCCGCGTAGGGATCGGGGAGATTGTTCACTCGTCAGCATGACAGGATCGGGTGTTGCACACATGAACCGTCTGCTGTGAAGGCGGTGTGCTCAGCTGTCTTCGTCGCACCACAGCGCCTGCCAGCCACCGTTGCCGAGGCGTTGCAGCGTCTCGATATTGTGCCGATAGATGCTGTCGGTATCGCTCATCGCGTCCATGACACGCTCGATGCTCGATTCGCGCAGCAAATGCAGGGTGGGGAAGGGCGAGCGATTGCTGAAATTCTCGACGTCGTCCTTCGCACTGTCGGCGAACTGGTAGTCGGGATGGAAACTGGCTACCTGCCATTCGCCTTCCAGTCCCAGCGTCTGTACGGCCGCATCGGCCACGTCGAGGAAGTCGTTGTAGTCGAGGAAATCGGTCAGCACGAACGGATGGATCAGCAGGCCGGTTTCGCACTCGTCCGGCGTCAGCGCGTTGAGCGACTGCAACTCGCCGCACAGGTCGTCGAGCAGTGCATCGGTGTCGCGCGCCTGACTGACCCGCATGCGCAGCTTGCCCTGCACATGCGGCGCGCGGGCGAACGGACACAGGTTGAGCCCGATCACTGCACGCTCCAGCCAGCGTGTGGTGGCGGCGATGTACGGGGCATCCCCGGGCAGCGCATCGGCATTGAGGCTGGTGGGCGGCGACGTGTCGTTCATGCGGTTTTCGCGGGAGCGGGGTGGGCACCGACTATAACGGCTGCCGGACCCGTCCCTCGGGTTCGCGGCCTGCCACGGTACCTCGTGCAAGAACGTGCGCCGGGGAAAGCTGCTTTAATGGCGACCCCCGATGCGGTCGTGATGTCTGCCGCAGTACGGCTTTGATCAGGATGCCCTCGTGGATGGTTTGACTCCGACGACCGCAGATGCCTTGCACGGCGAGAGACGCGAGCGCTCGCCGGTTGGCGGTTCTCCGATCATGCAGCATGGGGCGAATTCGATCCGGCGCGAGCGCCTCCATGCGCATCGCCCGATCGCGTCCGGCGTGTGCGACGTGCCGGTACGCGGGCATGAATGCCTGTCGACCGCGCGCTTGGAATACCGGGAAAAGATCCGTTGCGCCCGGCATCGTCGGCCTGCCGATGCAGATCCCCAGGCGGAGTTGCGCAAGTCTGTGGTCACCGACTCCGGGCTTGTCCATCTGGTCGCGCCGGCTTGCTGGAAATCTGCTGACCGATCGGGGCGTCGTCGCGCCGATCAGGCGGTGCGGGTGCCGGCACCTGCCAAGTGGAGGCGAGCACGGCCGGTATCCAGCCAGTTGGCTGCGAGCACACCAGTGGCGGAAGCCTGGCTGTTGCCGCCGGCATGGCCGCTGGATGGATGGCGCATGACACCGGCCGATGCGCGTCATGTCATCGACGTCCGGATCATGCCGTGGATGCGCACCCGAATGCGGTCCAGGCAGGCGTTGGCGCGTCCATGGAAGTATATGCTCGCGGCGGCCGCAGCCATGAGCGCGGTTGCTGCCATTGTCCTCGTGTCGCTGCGTGTCGGCATGCCGCAGGCCGTTGTGCCGCTTGCGTCAGACCGGGTGCTGAAGGTCGTGCCGGCAAAGGCCACATCTGCCGTCCATCCATTGTCTTTGTTGATCGCATCACCGCCAGCGCCGGCCGTTGCCGCTCTGACTCCGCGGAGTGTGTCGACAGCTTCATCCACTGCCCGTAGCGTGCCGGTGGAAACCGATGGCCACCTGCTGGCGGACGTCAGCACGATGGACCTGATGATGCCGATCGCGGAGCCCGACCTGGACATCGCCTCCCGGCAAAGCCTGTGGTCACAGATCGGCAACGCCTCCGGCGTCGATCCGCTGCTGCTGTACAGCGTCGCCCTGGTGGAATCGAAGGCGTTGTATCCGGACGGCAAGATTGCGCCCACACCATGGCTCTTTCGCGTCAACGATCATCTGGTGCGTGGCAATCGCCATGACGTGCAGCTGGCGATGGCAGCGGCGAGCCAGTTCGGTTCAGCTGTGCAGGACGTCGGCATCATGCAGGTCTATTACCCGATGCACCGGGACGCCGTGCGCGATCCGCTGACCCTGCTGAACCCGCGCACCAACATCACCGTCGCTGCGAAAATCCTGCGTGACGGCATGCACGAGACCCACGACCGGGTGCTTGGCGTGGGCTACTACCACAGCCACACGCCAGCGTTGGCCAGGGATTATGGTACCGCCGTGCTGACGGTCTACCAGCGGCTGAAGGCAATGCATCGCCTGCCGTCTCACGGGTAGATTCAGCACCGACCTTGCATAGAATCCATGGCGCCCGGATATAGGCTGTACTGATCTCCGCCGACGCGCTTTGATGTTCACCCTGCAATTCGACAATGCGTTCGTGCGCGAGCTGTCCGGCGACCCCGAACAGGGTGCTCGGCTGCGCCAGGTCAAAGGTGCGCTGTATTCGCGCGTCGAACCCGCGCCGGTGACGGCGCCGCGCTTGCTGGCGCATTCGGTCGAGATGGCCGCGGCACTGGGTTTCAGCGAGGCTGAGGTCGCCACGCCGGAATTCGCGCAGTTGTTCGGCGGCAATGCGCTGCTCGACGGCATGCAGCCGTACGCGGCGAATTACGGCGGCCATCAGTTCGGCAACTGGGCCGGCCAACTGGGTGACGGACGGGCGATTTCACTAGGCGAGACGATCAATGCCGTCGGCGAGCGTTGGGAACTGCAGCTGAAAGGCGCCGGGCTGACGCCGTATTCGCGTGGCGCGGATGGCCGTGCGGTGCTGCGTTCGTCGGTGCGCGAGTTTCTGTGCAGCGAGGCGATGCATCACCTCGGCGTGCCGACCACGCGCGCGTTGAGTCTGGTCGATACCGGCGAGCCGGTGTTGCGCGACATGTTCTACGACGGTAACGCGAAGCCGGAACCGGGCGCGATCGTCTGCCGCGTGGCGCCATCGTTCATCCGCTTCGGCAACTTCGAATTGCCCGCTTCGCGTGGCGATACCGCGCTGTTGCAGCAGCTGGTCGATTTCACCATCCGCCGCGATTTTCCGGAGTTGGGCGGTCAGGGCGAAGCACTGTATGCGGAGTGGTTCGCGCAAGTGTGCGAGCGCACCGCCATGATGATCGCGCACTGGATGCGTGTGGGTTTCGTGCATGGCGTGATGAACACCGACAACATGTCGATCCTCGGCCTCACCATCGACTACGGCCCCTACGGCTGGGTCGACAACTTCGACGCGGAATGGACGCCGAACACCACAGACGCGCAACGTCGCCGCTACCGCTTCGGCCAGCAGCCGAACGTGGCATGGTGGAACCTGAGCCGTCTGGCTGGCGCGCTGGCACCGCTGTTTGCCGGAGTGGAGCCGTTGCAGGCCGGACTGGATCGCTATGCGACGACCTATGCAGCCGCCGATCGCGGGAATATCGCCGCCAAGCTCGGCCTCAGCGAATGCCGCGATGACGACGTGGCGCTGATGCAGTCGCTGCTATCGCTGATGCAGCAGGCCGAGATCGACATGACGTTATGGTTCCGTGCGCTGGCAGATGTCGACGCACAGGCGCCGACACTTGAACCGTTCAATGATGCGTTTTACGACGAAACGAAACGGCGCGAGGCGGAGCCGGCGCTCAATGACTGGCTGGCGCGCTATGCGGCGCGTCTTGCCACCGATCCTCAATCGACCGAGCAGCGTCGAGCGGGCATGCGTGCGGCCAATCCGCGCTATGTGTTGCGCAACTACCTGGCCCAGCAGGCGATCGACCGGGCCGAGCAGGGCGACCCCAGCGGTATCGTCGAACTGCTGGACGTGATGCGCCATCCCTACGACGACCAGCCCGGTCGCGAGGTATACGCGCAGAAACGCCCGGACTGGGCGCGGCACAAGGCCGGCTGCTCGATGCTGTCGTGCAGTTCGTGATCTGGAAAGCACAAAGGCCGGCAAAAGCCGGCCTCTGGTTTCCACAAATGGTGCCCTCGAGACGATTCGAACGTCCGACCTGCCCCTTAGGAGGGGGCCGCTCTATCCAACTGAGCTACGAGGGCAGCGGCGGGATTTTCGCATGGATCCCGCGCTGGTGCGATCCGGCAGGAGCTGGCAGCCTGCTAGAATTGCCGTTTTATACGCTTTCAATTCACGGTGCCGGCAGGCGCCACCCAAGTTCAGGAGACATCCATGTCCCACGCCATTCTCACCGCACTTGGCCTCCACGGCGAGCAGTCAGGTAGTTACCTCGGTCAAGGTGAGTGGTCCAAGACCACCGACGCCGGCGCGCTGCAGCCGGTGAACCCGGCCACCGGCGAAGTGCTGGGCACTGTGCATGCGTCCAGCGCCGCCGATTACGAAGTGATCGTCAAGCGCGCGCAGGCCGCGTTCAAGGTGTGGCGCACGACGCCCGCACCGGCACGCGGTGAAGCCGTGCGCCTGTGCGGTGAAGCGCTGCGCAAGCACAAGGATGCGCTGGGTTCGCTGGTCGCGCTGGAGATGGGCAAGATCAAGCCCGAGGGCGACGGCGAAGTGCAGGAGATGATCGACATCGCCGACTTCGCAGTGGGTCAGAGCCGCATGATGTACGGCGCCACCATGCACTCGGAGCGCCCGGGCCACCGCATGTACGACCAGTACCATCCGCTGGGCCTGGTCGGCATCATCAGTGCGTTCAATTTCCCGGTCGCGGTGTGGGCGTGGAACGCGATGCTCGCCACCATCGCCGGCGATATCTGCATCTGGAAGCCGTCGCCGAAGACGCCGCTGTCGGCGATCGCCACCATCCGCATCTGCAACGAGGCGCTGAAGGCCGGCGGTTTCCCGGACCTGTTCTTCCTGTTCAACGACGCCGGCACCGATCTGTCGCAGAGCTTCGTCGAGGACAAGCGCATTCCGCTGATCAGCTTCACCGGTTCGACCAAGGTCGGCCGCATGGTCGGCGAGCGCGTGGCGCAGCGCATGGGTCGCTCGCTGCTGGAGCTGGGCGGCAACAACGCGATCATCCTCGATGAGAGCGCCGACCTGAAGCTGGCGATTCCGGGCATCGTGTTCGGCGCCGTCGGCACCGCCGGCCAGCGCTGCACCACCACGCGCCGGTTGTTCGTGCACGAGTCGATCTACAAGAACGTGCTGGAGACCCTGGTCAAGGCGTACAAGCAGGTCGAAGGCAAGATCGGTGATCCGAACCTGTCGACCACGCTGATGGGCCCGCTCAACAGCTCAGAGGCGGTGCAGGGCTATCTTTCCGCGGTCGAGAAGGCCAAGGCGGCGGGCGGCACGATCGCCACTGGCGGCGCGGCGCTGACCGATCGCAAGGGCAACTTCGTGCTGCCGACGATCGTCACCGGTATCGCCAATTCGCACGAAGTCGTGCAGACCGAAACGTTCGCGCCGATCCTCTACGTCATGCCGTTCAAGACGCTGGACGAGGCGATCGACATGCAGAACGACGTGCCGCAGGGCCTGTCCTCGTCGATCTTCACCAACAACCTGCGCGCGGGCGAACAGTTCCTGTCGGCAGCCGGTTCCGATTGCGGCATCGCCAACGTCAACATCGGCACCTCGGGTGCGGAGATTGGCGGCGCGTTCGGTGGCGAGAAGGAAACCGGCGGTGGTCGCGAGTCGGGTTCGGACGCGTGGAAGGTCTACATGCGCCGCCAGACCAACACGATCAATTATTCGGATGCGTTGCCGCTGGCCCAGGGCATCAAGTTCGATCTGTAAGCGATGTGATCCGGTCGCGGGCGGTTCGCTGCCCGTGACCGTGGGCAGGATGTGTCGGCAACTCCGGATTCCTACAGCGAGTGCAGCGACGATGAGTTATCAACCTTCCTACCAGGCCGCTTCGCGCACCAGCACGCTGGCGGTCGTGAGCCTGGTGTTCGGCATCCTCTCCTGGTGCCTGTTGCCCTTCATCGGCGCGATCGTGGCGATCATCTGCGGCCATATGGCGCGCGGTGAAATCCGGCGTGCCCCGATGGATGCCCGGATGGAAGGCGATGGCCTGGCGATCGCCGGACTCGTGCTCGGCTATGTGCATCTGTTCTTCTGGTTGATCGTCGTGATGGTGGTGATTGGCGTGCTGTTCCTGGGCACCGGTCTGCACTGGTTCTGATCGGCATGGCTCTTACGTCATCGCCTCCGCCGTTTGATTTTCATGACTGCCGTGTCGTCGTTGCCGGCGGCAGTCGCGGTATCGGCCGCAGCATCGCGCTGGCGTTTGCGCAGGCCGGTGCGGCGGTGTCGATCTGCGCACGTGGTGCGGAAGCGCTCGAACAGACCCGGCAGGCGATCACCGATCAGGGCGCGATCGCCCATGCCCAGGCGTGCGACCTGGCCGACGCCACGGCGATCGACAGCTATATCGCGAGTGCTGCGACGGCGCTCGGTGGTATCGACGTGCTAATCAACAATGGCACCGGTTTCGGTTTCGATGACGACGAGGACAGCTGGGCTGCCGGCATCAGCGTGGACCTGATGGCAGCCGTGCGTGCTTCGCGTGCCGCCTTGCCGTTCCTGCAGGCTTCGACGTGCGCATGCATCCTGCATACCACCTCGATTGCCGCGCTCCGCCCGCGCGCCAGTGGTGCGCCGTATGCCGCGGTGAAGGCAGCACTGGGGCACTACACCACGTCGCAGGCGCTCGCCCTGGCGAAGCATCGCATCCGCGTCAACGCGATCGCACCGGGCTCGATCGTATTTGCCGATGGTCTGTGGGACCGGCGCAAGCACGAGGCTCCCGAGGCTTATCACGCGACCCTGGCCAAGATTCCGTTCGGCCGCTTCGGCAAGCCGGAGGAGATCGCGCATGCGGCGTTGTTCCTGGCATCGCCGTGGGCTGGCTGGATAACCGGGCAGACTTTGGTGGTTGATGGCGGCCAGATGCTCAATGGCTGAGAAGAACCGGAGTCGATGAGATGAGCGAGCTGCATTCCACGGCGCGTTTCAGTGATCGTGTCGACGACTACGTGCGCTATCGTCCCGATTACCCGCCGGCCTTGCTCGACTGGTTGCAGCGAGAGCAGGGCGTCGATGTGGATTGGCGGGTTGCGGATGTCGGTGCCGGCACCGGCATCTCGTCGAAGATGTTTCTCGACGCAGGTTATCGCGTGACCGCAGTGGAGCCGAATGCGCCGATGCGCGCCGCCGCCGAACGCTGGCTGCTGGCATACAAAAATTTCGACGCGATCGATGGCAAAGCCGATGCCACCGGGCTGCCCGACGCCAGCGTGGACCTGGTCACCGTGGCGCAGGCGTTCCACTGGTTCGACGAGGAAACCACGCGGCGCGAGTTCGCGCGCATCCTGCGCCCCGGGGGACTGGCCGCGATCTGGTGGAATTCGCGCCGGCTGACCGGTACGCGTTTTCTCGAAGGTTACGAGGCGTTGCTGCAACAGTTCGGCACCGACTACACCAGCGTGGCCGAGCGCTACGCCGACGATGCGCGGATGCGCCACTGGTTCGGCACCGGCTTTCGTGGCAGCGCCAGTTTCGAACACGCCCAGCGGCTGGATTTCGAGGCGCTGCGCGGACGCCTGATGTCGTCGTCGTATGCACCGCAGGCCGGGCATCCGCAGCATGAGCCGATGCTGCGCGCGCTACGCGAACTGTTCGACAACTGCGCCGAACACGGCACGGTAAGCTTCGACTACGACACCCGCATCTTTGCCGGACACCTGGCCTGACCCATGTACGACTACCTTCGCCCGCTGCTGTTCAAGCTCGATCCAGAGACCGCGCATCACCTTACCCTGTACGGGTTGGGTGTGGCCCAGCGCAGCAACTTCGCGCACTGGATTGCCAAGCCGCCCGCCGACCTGCCGATCACCGTGTTCGGCATCACCTTCCCGAATCCGGTGGGTCTGGCCGCGGGGCTGGACAAGAATGCCGAACACCTCGATGCGCTGAACGCGCTCGGCTTCGGCTTCATCGAAGTGGGCACGGTGACACCGCTGCCGCAGCCGGGCAATGACAAGCCACGCATGTTCCGGCTGCCGCGGCACGAGGCGATCATCAACCGGCTCGGCTTCAACAACGGCGGCGTTGATGCGCTGGTGCGCAACGTGCAGCAGTCCAGCTATCACGGCGTGCTTGGCATCAACATCGGCAAGAACAAGGACACGCCGAACGAGAAGGCGGTCAACGACTACCTGACCTGCCTGCACAAGGTCTACGAGCATGCCAGCTACATCACGGTGAACATCTCCTCGCCGAACACCCAGGGGCTGCGCGACCTGCAGCAGGAAACCACGCTGTACAAGTTCATTTCGCTGCTGCGCGCGGCGCAGGAGCGGCTGGGTTCGCAGCACGGCCGGCGCAAGCCGATGCTGCTGAAGATCGCGCCGGATCTGAGCGAAACCGAGCTCGATGCGATCGCCGAAGTGTTGCTGCGCACCGGCATCGACGGCGTGATCTGCACCAACACCACGATCGACCATGCGGCGGTGGTCGACGATCCGCATGGCAGCGAAACCGGTGGGTTGTCCGGCAAGCCGCTGTTCGAGCGTTCCACCGCGGTGCTCGCCGGCATGCACAAGCGCCTGCAGGGGCGCATCCCGCTGATCGGCGTGGGCGGCATTCTTGACGGCAGCGATGCGGCCGAGAAGCTCTACGCCGGCGCGTCGCTGGTGCAGATCTACTCGGGGCTGATCTATCGCGGGCCGCAGTTGGTCGCTGAATGCGTCAACGAAATCCGCCGCCAGCGCGAGGATGCCAATGCTGTCTGAACGCACCGACATGGGCGGCTACACGCTCATCGAAAACGCCTCGTTGGCGAACCGCAATACGTTGCGTGTGGACGCGCATGCGACGCTGCTGGCGGAAATCCGCGACGCCAGCAAATTGCCCGAGCTGCTTGATTTTCCGGCCGTGCGCCACGGACGCCTGCTGGTACTGGGCGAAGGCAGCAACGTGCTGTTCACCGGCGATTTCGACGGCACCGTGCTGGCGATGGAAACCCGCGGCGTGCAGGTGGAGAGTGACGGCGACAGCGCACGCATTGCCGTCGCCGCTGGTGAGCGCTGGGACGATTTCGTGCGCTGGACCCTGGGTCACGGTTACGCCGGACTGGAAAACCTGATCCTGATTCCCGGTACCGTCGGCGCGGCGCCGATCCAAAACATCGGCGCGTATGGCTGCGAAGTGGCCGAATTCGTCGAAAGTGTGGAAGCGTGGGACACCCGCGAACGCCGCGTGGTGACGCTCGATCATGCGACCTGCGCGTTTGCCTATCGCGACTCGCTGTTCAAGCACGAGCCCGGCCGCTACATCGTCACGGCCGTGCGCTTCGTGCTGCCGCGCAGCCGTCCGCTGCGCACCGACTACGCCGGCATCAACGAGCAGCTGGCGCGGATGGGCGTGGACAAGCCTGCACCGTTCCATGTCGCCGAGGCGGTGGTGCACCTGCGCACCAGCAAGCTGCCCGATCCTGCGGTGATCGGCAACGCCGGCAGCTTCTTCAAGAACCCGATCGTCGATGCCGCGCTGGCCGATGCGCTGAAGCGTGAGCATCCCGGCATGGCCACATGGCCGCAGCCGGACGGTCGCTGCAAGATATCCGCTGCCTGGATGATCGAGGCCGCCGGTTTCAAGGGCATCCGCGAAGGCGATGCAGGCATCTCCAACCGGCATGCGCTGGTGCTGGTGAACCATGGCAACGCGACGGGGCCGCAGCTATGGGCGCTCGCGCAGCAAGTAATGCAAGGGGTGCGCGAGAAGTTCGGTGTGCAACTGGAGCCGGAGCCGGTGGTGATCGGCGAGCGCTGAGTCTCCTGTGGGGGCGGCTTCAGCCGCGATGCTCTCTTCGCTTCAAACACAACCAAGCGCAAAGCATCGCGACTGCAGTTGCTCGCCACAAAAGCATCAAGCGTGAGCCCGCTTCTCGATATTCGGCAGAAACACCGTGATCAACCCCATCAACGGCAGATATGCGCACAGCCGGTAGACGTATTCGATGCCGTGCGTATCCGCCAGGCCGCCGAGCACGGCGGCGCCGATGCCGCCCATGCCGAAGGCAAGACCAAAGAACAACCCGGAGATCATGCCGACGCGGCCGGGGATGAGTTCCTGCGCATAGACCAGGATCGCCGAGAACGCCGAGGCCAGGATCAGGCCGATCACCACGGTCAGCACCCCGGTCCACATCAGGTCCGCGTGCGGCAGCAGCAGGGTGAACGGCGCGACGCCGAGGATCGATACCCAGATCACCCACTTGCGCCCGATCCGGTCGCCGATCGGGCCGCCGATCAGCGAGCCGGCAGCCACCGCGAACAGGAACACGAACAGGTGCACCTGCGCGCTCTGCACCGACACGCCGAACTTGTGGATCAGGTAGAAGGTGTAATAGCTGCTCAGGCTGGCCAGGTAGAAATATTTGGAGAAGATCAGCAGACCGAGGATCGCCAGCGCGCCGATGATCTGCTTGCGAGTGAGCGTCACCACGGTCAGGTGGCGTGCGGCCGACTTGCTGCGCGCGACGTGATGCTGTCGATACCAGCGGCCAACCTGCAGCAGCACCACGATCGCCAGCAGCGCCGCCAGCGAGAACCACGCCACGCTGCCGCGCCCGTGCGGCACGATGATCCACGCGGCCAGCAACGGCCCCAGCGACGCGCCGGTGTTGCCGCCGACCTGGAACAGCGATTGCGCCAGGCCATGCCGTCCGCCCGAGGCCATCCGCGCCACCCGTGAGGATTCCGGATGGAAGATGGACGAACCGGTGCCGACCAGTGCGGCAGCGACCAGCAGGATCGGGAAATTCGGCGCCACCGCCAGCAGCAGCAGGCCGCACAAGGTGAAGCCCATGCCCACCGGCAGCGAGTACGGCATCGGCCGGCGGTCGGTGACCATGCCGACCAGCGGCTGCAGCATCGACGCAGTGAGCTGGTAGGTCAGCGTGATCAGACCGATCTGGGCGAAGCTCAGGTGGAAGTCGTTCTTCAGGACCGGATAAATCGCCAGGATCAGCGACTGGATCATGTCGTTGAGCATGTGCGCGAAACTGATGCCGCCAAGCACGGCGAAGGCAGTGCCTTCGGCATGCCGCGCCGGGATTGCTATGGGCTGGGTCGTTGGCAGAGCCGGCAGGCTCGCCTCGTCGACGCGGGTATCCATGGAAAACTCTCAGGGATGGGGAAGAGGTGGCACGCATTGCATCGCCAGGAACGTCACTCTAGAGTGGCCGGTCTCGGCCCGCATGCATTGCTGGGTCAAATGTTGTCGAATTCGGGCCAAGATTCCGTTCGTCATGCGCAATACCCGCGTCACCCACTACGAAGACACGCCGCGCGATGTCGTCATTACCGGCAACGACTATCCGCCGCACTACGTGTTGCCGCGCCATGCTCACAAACGCGGCCAGCTGCTGTACGCCGTCACCGGCGTGGTCACGGTGGCCACCGACGAAGGCAGCTGGGTGGTGCCGCCGCGTCGCGCGTTGTGGATTCCGGCCGGCGTGGCACATGAGGTGCGCATGAGCGGTGCCGTATCCACCCGCAGCGCCTACGTCCGGGATCAAGCCTCTGCGCTGCTGCCGGCGCATTGCCGGGTGATCGGGGTGTCGCTGCTGCTGCACGCCTTGCTGCTCGAAGCGGTGGACCTGCCGGCCGAATACGCGCTGGACGGGCGCGACGGCCGGGTGATGGCATTGTTGCTGGATGAGATCGCCGCGATGCCGGCGCTGGCGCTTAACACGCCGCTGCCGCGCGATCCGCGGCTGGCCCGTCTGTGTCGTGCGCTGATCGCGGCGCCGGCGCTGGAGATCGATATCGATGCGATGGCGCACAAGGCCGGCATGAGCCGGCGCAGTTTCACCCGGCTGTTTCGCCAGCAGACCGGCATGAGTTTCAGCGCGTGGCGCCAGCAGGCGTGCCTGCTCGCCGCGCTGACCCGGCTGGGTGGCGGCGATTCGATCACCCAGGTAGCGGTCGATCTCGGCTACAGCAGCGCCAGCGCGTTCACTGCAGCATTCCGGCGTGTGCTGGGTGCCGCGCCCAGCCGCTACCTGGCATCGGACGAGCGATGGCGCCGCGGCGCCATAGACGCATGAAATCCGGGAAATCCGTGTCATCTGCCGGTCAGAAAACTGCAGCATACTGACCAATGCTGCAATTGCAGGCCGCTGATCCCGCCGTCACCCGCGGCGCGCTACCGTGATTGAATGCAGTCGTCCCCTGCCAGAGCTGGTGTACCGATGAACAGCCGCCTGATTCGCGAGACTTCGCCGACCGATACTTCCGTGCCGGCCGCCAACGATGCGTTACCGGCGGCAGCGTCGGTGGATCTCACCGATAGCCGGCTGTACATCCACCGCGAGCTGTCGCAGCTGCAGTTCAACATCCGCGTGCTGGACCAGGCGCTGGACGAACGCACGCCTCTGCTGGAGCGCCTGAAGTTCCTGCTGATCTTCTCCAGCAACATGGACGAATTCTTCGAGATCCGCGTGGCTGGGTTGAAGGGGCAGGTCGCGCTGGATCACGAGATGATCGGGCCGGACGGTATCCCGCCGCGGCGGGCGCTGGCCGAGATCAGCGAGATTGCGCACAAGCAGATCGAGCGGCAATACGCGATCCTCAACGAACGCATCCTGCCGGAGCTGGTTGCGCACGGCATCCGCATCGTCCGTCGCACGCAGTGGACGCACAAGCAGAAGCTCTGGGTGCGTCGTTATTTTCGCGAGGAGGTGGCGCCGTTGGTGACGCCGATCGGGCTCGACCCCACCCATCCGTTTCCACTGCTGGTCAACAAGAGCCTCAACTTCATCGTGCGGCTGGAGGGCGTGGATGCGTTCGGTCGCGACTCGGGCCTGGCGATCGTGCCGGCACCGCGCGTGTTGCCTCGATTGATCCGCATGCCGCTGGAGATCTGCGAGGGGGGTGACAACTACGTGTTGCTGTCCTCGATCCTCCATGCGCATGCCGAAGAACTGTTTCCCGGCATGCAGGTGCTCGGCTGCTACCAGTTCCGGTTGACCCGCAACGCCGATCTGACGCTCGACCCGGAAGACGTCGAGGATCTGGCGCTTGCACTGCGCGGCGAGCTGTACTCGCGCCGCTTCGGTGACGCGGTGCGGCTGGAGGTGGCCGACAACTGCCCGAAGGATCTGATCGACTACCTGCTCAAGCAGTTCGGGCTCACCGAGTCCGAGCTGTACGAAGTGAACGGCCCGGTGAACCTGGCGCGGCTGTTCCGCATCGCCAACAACGTGAGTTATCCGCAGCTTCAGTACCCGCCGTTCACCCCGGTGTTGCCGAAGGCGCTCAAGCATGCCGATGACCTGTTCCAGGTGGTCGGCAAGCAGGACGTGCTGCTGCTGCATCCGTACGAATCGTTTTCGCCGATAGTGGACTTGCTGCGCCAGGCGGCGAAGGACCCGCAGGTGCTGGCGATCAAGCAGACGCTGTATCGCACCAATGCGAATTCGGAAATAGTGGACGCGCTGGTCGACGCCGCCCGCGCCGGCAAGGAAGTGACCGCGGTGGTCGAGCTGCGCGCGCGCTTCGACGAGGAATCCAACCTCACGCTCGCCTCGCGCCTGCAGCAGGCCGGCGCGATGGTGATCTACGGCGTGGTCGGCATCAAGACGCACGCCAAGCTGATGCTGATCCAGCGCCGCGAAGGCAATGAGCTGGTGCGTTACGCGCATCTGGGCACTGGCAACTACCACACCGGCAACGCGCGGTTGTACACCGACTACAGCCTGCTCACCTCGGACGAAGCGCTGTGCGAGGACGTGCACAAGTTGTTCAGCCAGCTCACCGGCATGGGCAAGGTGCTGCGCATGAAGAAGCTGCTGCATGCACCGTTCACGTTGAAGAAGGCCCTGCTCGAGCTTATCGCGCGCGAGACCGCGCACGCCGCCGCCGGCAAGCCGGCGCAGATCGTCATCAAGGTCAATGCGCTCACCGAGCCGAAGGTGATCCGTGCGTTGTACAAGGCCAGCATCGCCGGCGTGCAGGTTGATCTGATCGTGCGCGGTGTCTGTTGCCTGCGTCCCGGCGTGCCAGGCGTTTCCGAGAACATCCGCGTGCGCTCGATCATCGGTCGCTTCCTCGAACACAGTCGCGTCTACTGGTTCGCCAGCGATGGCGAGCCGCAGCTGTATCTGTCCAGCGCCGACCTGATGGAACGCAATCTCGATCGCCGTGTCGAAACGGCGTTCCCGATCGACGGCAAGAAGCTGCAGCAACGCGTGCGCAACGCGCTGGAGCTGTACCTCATCGACAACACCAGTTCCTCGCTGCTGCAACCGGACGGCCAATACCAGCGGGTTGCCGTTGCCGATGGCGACGTTGCCCGCAACGTCCAGGCCGAGCTGCTGGAGAAGCTGTGCGGGGTTGCGCCGATCGGCAACCACTGAGGTGGTCCACCGTCTCCCTCCCTGGGCTCGCGCAGCTCCGCTCACCCGGTGACTTCGCGCTGACGTAGCATGGGAAGTATCGCAGCCGCTGGCGTGAGACTGGCATGACCCAATTCCGTGTTGGCGCTGTCCGTTCACCGCCTGATCCGGCGGGCAAGGGCGCAGGCCTGCACCCGGACGTGCTGAAGCTGGGCCTGGTGAGCTTTCTCACCGACATCAGCTCGGAGATGATCTTCTCGGTATTCGCGATCTTCTTCACCACCATCGCCGGCGCTTCAAGCGCGTTGCTGGGCCTGATCGAGGGACTTGCCGATTTCTCGGCATCCTCGCTGAACTATCTGGCCGGCTGGCTTGCCGATCGGAGCGGTCGGCGCAAGTTGCTGGTGGTCGCCGGGTATGGCTTCTCGACCCTGGCCAAGATTATCCTGCTGGTGTCCAGTTCGATCACCGGGCTGAGCGCGTTCCGCGTCATCGAACGGCTGGGCAAGGGTTTTCGCGGGCCACCGCGTGATGCGTGGTTGTCCGCGATCGCCGCACCGGCGATCCGCGGATATTCGTTCGGCGTGCACAAGGCACTGGACAAGGCCGGTGCCGTGATCGGCCCGCTGGCGGCCTATGCGCTGCTGTCGTGGCTGGGTGAGTCGGCGCGCAGCTACCGCCTGCTGTTCTGGATCGCGGTGCTGCCGGCAGTGGCGAGCCTGCTGGTGCTGGCATTCATCCGCGAGCAGCCCGGCGTGCGGCACGAGCGTGAAAGCATCGGCCGCCACTGGCATGAACTTTCGGCCGGGTTCAAACGCTTCCTGCTGCCGGCGGGCATCTTTTCGCTGGGCTATTACAGCGTCGGCTTCCTGTTGCTGAGGGCGCATGAAACCGGTTTCAGCATCACCGACACCGTGCTGCTGTATGCCTTGTTCAATGGTGTGTGCGTGATCACCGCTCCGCTGGTGGGGCGACTGGGTGACCGCATCGGACGCCAGCGGATCATGCTGCTGGCGTATGCCCTCCATGGCGTGATCAATCTGGGACTGATGCTGGCCGGCAGCATGTGGTCGACGACGGTGCTGTTCGCGCTCTACGGGGTTTTCTATGCCGCCGAAGACTCGCAGAGCAACGCGTTCATCGCGGATATCGAGCCCGATCGCCGTGCCACCGCCATGGGTGCGTACAACTTCATCACCGGCGTGCTGTACCTGCCTGCTTCCCTGGCAGCGGGGGCGCTGTGGACGCTGGCACCTGCCTATGCCTTTTCGCTGGCGGCACTGCTGTCGCTGATCGCGGTGGTGACGTTAGCTCGTTTGCGCCCCGGCGCAGTGGCCGCCGGACTGGCCGACCCGCGCCATCCGCGTGGCAAGCACCCTGAAGCAGGTTGATGCAGGCCGGTGCCGCCATTGCAAACAGCGATCCGAACGGCAGCCACTGCCCACGAAAAGCCCCCGGCAATGCCGGGGGCCTTGGGCGGATGTCCATCGAACAATCGCTGTGGATCCATGTGCTGCGCGGATTTGGAGAGGTTGGCGTTTTAGGTTGCCGCGGCGGGGAGCCTTCCTGTAGGTCAGCCCAAAGAAAAACCGCGCCGGAGCGCGGTTTCAGGGGTATTGCGTGACACTGGTGAAACATTCCGTGGTGGAGCGGATGGGGATCGAACCCACGACCTCCACGATGCGAACGTGGCGCTCTCCCAGCTGAGCTACCGCCCCACGGAAGCTGCGGATGTTAGCAGCGTGGACGGGAGTTCGCCAAGCTCCACCTGCGCAATTCAGCCGGGCAGCAAGGCAACGAGACGATCGTGCAGTACGTCGCGGCGCCAGCCTTCGAGGAACTCGGGCCATTCGGCGGTGACCACGTATTCCTCCAATGCTTTGCGCGGGCACAGCAGACCCGGTGGCAGGTCGAGTTCGCCGGCGAGGCTGTCGACCAGCTGCTTCATCTCGCCGAGCGCTTTCTTCGCCTCGCCTTGGGGGTGGCCGGGGATGCGTGCGGTGCCGGCGATCTCCTCGGCGCCGACGGCAGGTGCAAGCAGCTCGAACAATTCGCTGCGCTGCGCCGAGCGCAGTGCGCGCTGGCCGCGGCTGCGTTGTTCGAGATCGGCGAGGCTGGCCGGTGGTTGCTGCGCCAGGCTCAGCGCGAGGGTGTCGTCGAGCAGCCACGGGCGCGGTACGTCGAGGCGGCGCGCGCTGCGGTCGCGCCACAGCAGCAGACGGCGCAGCAGGGCTTGTTGTGCGGCTGGCCATTCGGCGGCACCGCGCATCATGCGTTGCGGTTGCGGGTCGCCGTCGCGATGGCTGGCACGGCTTTTCAGGCGCGCGCAATCCCCGGCGTGCCAGGCACTGCGTCCGCGTTGCTGCAGGCGCTCGCTGAGCTGTTCATGGATGGTTTTCAGATAGACCACGTCCAGCGCGGCGTAGCTGCATTGCGAAGCGGTGAGGGGGCGCTGCAGCCAGTCCGAGCGCGTCTCGCCCTTATCCAGTTCCACTCCAGTGAGTTCGGCGACCAGCGCGCGGTAGCTGATGCCCAGGCCCATGCCGACGAAGGCGGCGGCGATCTGGGTGTCGAACAGGATGTGCGGGCCATCCGGCAGCAACGGTGCCAGGGTTTCCAGATCCTCGCTGGCGCTGTGCATCACGGTGACGGCCGGGCCGGCGCCGAGCAGCGGCTGCAGCGCGTCGCCGATCTCGAAGGCGAGCGGATCGATCAGCGCGTGGCGACCATTCCAGCCCAGCTGCAGCAGTGCCAGCTGCGGATAGAACGTATTGCGGCGCATGAACTCGGTATCCAGGCCGACCGCAGCATCCGTGGGCACGGTGGCCAGCCACGCCTGCAGCGCGTCGCGATGATCGATCCACTCGGCGGCGGCGGTTTCGGGCAGTGACATCGGTACTCCTTGGAAAGCGCAGGGCGCGGATTGCCCTGTCGGCGGTTTGTGCCTATGGTGGACGGCGCACGATAACAGGCCGCACCGAGGACGCCCATTTATGCCGAGTAATGCAACCCTGCGTCGTCAGCGCACTCTTGGTGGAGCGCTGGGGGTGATCGTGCTGGGGTTCGCGCTGACGTATCATTTTTTTCCGCGGGTATTCCACGTCGATCCGACCCGGGCGCCACGTCGTTCGATGTCGATGGGCGCCCAGGCGCCGACCAGTGGATTGCAGCCGGAGAGCGTGTCGGCGATCAGTGAAATCGATGCCGGCCCGCCGCTGACGCTGGCACCCGCCGCCGTGATCGCCGCGCACAGCAGCAAGAATGCGAATCTGCCCGAACAGATGAGCGCGGATACGCCGGCGGTGCAGGCGTTGCTGGCACGCGCGGCCAAGGCACTGCATGCCGGCCAGCTGGCTGGTGACGCAAACAGCGCTGCCGCCCTGTTTGCGCAGGCGCTCAAGGAGAAGCCGGACAGCCGTCGCGCTGCGCAGGGCCTGTTCGACGTGCGTGCACGGCTGGTGGCGGAAATCGATCAGGACATTGCGGTGGGCGATGCCGATGCCGCGGAGGATCTGCTCGATGCGTTGCGCCCTCTGCCGGACGCTGCAGCCGATGTAACGCAACTGGAAGCCAGCCTGAAGACCCTGGTCAAGGTACGGCCGATGCTGGCGAAGGCAGCCGGTCTGCTGCAGCAGGGCAAGGTGGATCAGCCGCACGGTGGCAGCGCACTGGACATGTACCGCGAGGTGCAGCAGCTCGATCCACAGAATGCGGTGGCCGAGCAGGGCATCTTCCAGGTGCAGCGCGCGGTGCTCGATCGCGCGCTGGCGGCAGTGGCGCAGAACGATTTTGCCGGTGCGGACCAGCAGCTGGCCGAAGCGCAGACCATTCGCCCCGGCTCGCAGCAGATGCTCGATGTGCACAAGCGGGTTGACGACATGCGCGAACAGCGCGCGAACGGCGTGTTGGCACAGGCGCGCTCGGCGCTGGACGCCGGCAATATCGAGCTGGCGAAGAAGCTGGCGACGCAGGCCCGGGCAACCGATCCCGGCCTGGCGACGCTGAAGGATTTCGACGAGCAGCTGACCAACGCGCGGCTGTACGCCAGCTACAAACCCGGCCAGGTCTTCAGCGATCGCTATGTCGACCTGCCGGGCAAGACGCCGGCGATGGTGGTGATTCCCACCGGCAGTTTCCAGATGGGCGTGTCGGCCGACGATGACGACCACATCGACGCGGAAATGCCGCAGCACGCGGTCACTATCGACAAGGGGTTCGCGATGGCGCGCACGGCGGTGACGGTGGGCGAGTTCCGCGAGTTCGTGCGCGCCAGTGGCTATGTGCCCGATTCGGTCAAACTGGGCGGCTCCAGCGTGTACGACGAGCGCAGCGGCGCCTTGCGCGATGATTCCGACGCGACCTGGCAGGACGACTACGCCGGCCACAAGGCCGAGGACAAGCTGCCGGTGGTGAACATCTCGTGGAATGACGCCAAGGCCTACGCCGACTGGCTCAGCCAGCGCACCGGCAAGATCTACCGGCTGCCCAGCGAAGCCGAATTCGAATACGCCCTGCGCGGCGGCACCACCAGCCGCTACTGGTGGGGCAACGGCGTGCCGACCCGACCGGTGGAAAACCTGACCGGTGCCGGCGACCGGTCGCGCAGCGGCCGGCGCTGGAGCCATGCCTTCCGCGGTTATCGGGATGGCTACTGGGGACCGGCCCCGGTGATGAGCTTCGCTGCCAACCCGTTTGGCCTGTACGACATCAACGGCAACGTGTCCGAGTGGGCGCAGGACTGCTGGCACGACAGCTACCTGCGTGCGCCGGTCGACGGCAGCGCCTGGCTCAACCCCGGTTGCCGTGTCCACGTGCTGCGCGGCGGCTCCTGGGGCAGCTCACCGGAGCAGGTGAACTCGGCCTATCGCCAGGGCGCCAACGGCGATGCACGCAGCGGTCGTGTTGGCTTCCGTGTGGTGCGTGAGCTTTAGAGCAACCGCTGCGGCGGCTGTGCATACAGTGAAAACCGCGCGACCGATAGTTGTGCAATCCAGCCTGATTGATGCCGGGTGATCCGGTCAGCTTTCACCGCATCCCTAGATGGTCGAGGAATGCTGCGTCCGCAGATTGTCCGGCTCCTGGTCCAACAACCCGTGATTGATGGCGTAGCGCACCAGATCGGATTGGTTGGTCATCCCCATTTTTTCGAACAAGTGCGACTTGTGCGTGCTTACCGTCTTGATGCTCAACGAGAACTCATACGCGATCGCGGTCAGGCTTATGCCACGGACGAGTCGGCTGAAAACTTCGTACTCGCGATTGGACAGAAGGGTATGCGGCGGAGCTTGTTGTGGCCTGGAAACGTCGCTGGCGAGCAGTTCGGCGACCTTGGCACTGACATAGACGCCGCCCGAGGCCACTTTGCGTATTGCCGACAGCAGCAGATCGCCATCAAATTCCTTGGTGAGGTAGCCGGAGGCGCCCGCGCGCAGTGCGCGCACCGCGTACTGTTCTTCCTGGTGCATGCTGAAGATAAGTATGGGCAATTGTGCTCGCGCTTCCTTGATCAGCTTGATCAGCTCCAGTCCGTTGCGTCCCGGCATCGACAGGTCGAGGATAAGCATGTCCCAGCTGCGCTCGCGAACCTTCTCGAGCACTGACTTGCCATCGCAGGCTTCGCCGGCGAACTCCAGGTCCGGAGTGTCGTCGAGGATTTTCTTCAGACCGTTGCGAATTACCCCGTGGTCATCGGCAACGAGTACCTGCACCTTGGTCATGTGTTGTCTCCCACCGGTATCGGAATTTTGAAGGGGACACGTACTTCGATCGTGGTGCCATGCCCAGGTGCACTCACGATCGTGAACTTGCCATCGACGGCTATGGCGCGTTCGCGCATGCTGACCAGTCCGATGCCACTGCCGTTTTCGTCATGCACAAAACCGTTGCCCGAATCGCGGACACTCAGGACCAGCTCGTCACCGTCCCGGACGAAACTTACTTCCAGATGATTCGCGTCCGCATGGCGCGCTACATTCGTCAACGCTTCCTGCACGATCCTGAAAAGCGCTGTCGCCAGGGTGTCTTCCCTGACGAGCTCCGCGGCCGGCAGGTTGCACACGGCCTGCAGGTTGCTTCGCTTGGTGAGTTCCTCCACTTGCCAGCACACGGCCTCTGCCAGGTCGAGATCGTCCAGGATGCGCGGCCTCAGTTCGGTCGAGATGCGACGAACGGAGAGGATCGTACCGTCCAGCATCTCGCGCATGGCATTCAGCATGCCGGGCTCCGGCTGCCGCCCTTCCCGCAGTCGCGCGCTGAGCCAGGTCAATTCCAGCTTGAGTCCGGTCAGCTGCTGGCCCAGCTCGTCGTGCAATTCACGGGAAATGCGCGTGCGCTCTTCCTCGCGCACCGATTGCAGCGAGATTGACAGCTGGCGCAGCTCGGAGTTGGCCCTGCGAAGATCGGCATCCTTGCGATGGCGTTCGGTGACGTCACGCAGGACGGCGGTGAACTGTGGCTTGCCGTTGATCATCGTCTGCGAGATGGTCGATTCCAGCGGGAACTCGCTGCCGTCGGCGCGGAGCCCGAGGATATCCATCTGCTCTCCCATTCCCCGCGAGGGCACTCTCGAGTTCGTGAACAAGCGTACGTGCCCGGTGTGCGTGTCGCGCCGTGGCAACGGCATCAGGCTGGCCAGCGGCTTGCCGATGATGTCGGCGGCAGACACCCCGAACATGTGTTCCGCCGCCGTATTGAACATGACGATGTTTTGCGATTCATCCACCGAGACGATCGCATCCATGACCGAATCGAAAGTGAGTCGATAGCGATCGTCCGCCTCTTGCAGGGCGGAGTTGAGCAAGGCCTCCCGTCGCAGTTCGATCGCCAGCAGGGCGGCCGCAACGAGGATGAAGAACGACACCAGCAAGGTGCCGGCCACGACCGTAATGGCGCTCTCCCGCCAGGCCGACAGCGTTTCCGCGTCATTGCTGGTGACGCTCACCAGAAAGGGGAAGCCCTTGACGTAACCGAGGGCGAATACCCTTCGGCTGTCGTCCGCGTTCCTGTGGCTGAATTGCCGCAAGTCCTCATTCGTCGACTCGAAGCGTATGCCTTGCAGTTCGGGCGCCGGCTTGCCGATGTCCGCTTCACGATGGGGCAGGCTGGCGATCAACGTGCCATCGTTCATGTAGAGCCCGATCGGTCGCGGGAAGTCCTGCTCCAGGTAGCCATAGAACTGTTCGAAGTGATTGAGGTCGATGGCGGCGACCACGACGCCGCGAAACGTGCCGTTCGGATCATCGAGGCGGCGGGCGAGGTGGAGTTGCCAGCTGCCCTTGGCCTGGTTCTTCGTGGGACGGCTGATGAAAAGTCCGGTTTCCCGACCCTGGGAAAGAAGCTTGAAATATTCCTCGTCCGACACCGCTCTGTGCGGCGTCGTCTCGGGGCCAGATGAATTGGCAACAAGGCCGTTTGCATCGACGACGAATATCTCGGCAACTTGCGGCGATCCGGCGATCCGGGTGTTGAGCAACAGCCGAACCAGCGGGCCATCCAAGCCCAGCTGGATTCCGTACGGAGTCTGCAATCGGTCCTGGACGCCTCGCAGGGCAAGGTCGGCGTTGCGAAACGACTGCTCGGTCTGTTCCATAAGCAGGCGGGCGAGGCTGTTGTTCTCCTGATGCGCACGCGTCAGGTCGCGAGCGCGCAGATTGAATAGAAAGGAGGTCACCAGCATGGCTATGGCGATGATCGTGAGCGCAGCCAGCAGATAGATCGGTCGGGCCGGACGGAATTTTCTGGACATGCTCGAGTTCTCGAAGGTGGCCCGGCTCGGATGCGAAGGGATGGACGCACGCACGATGGCAGACTTGGCGAACGCTCGGGCGGTCATCATGTCCGGGGGGCGCGATGGGACCCCGACACAGTGAACACGGGCGATCACGAAGATTGATGGCTTTGCTTCCGGCCTTTTGTACCCCTGTCCGAGATCCGGACCGACCCTGGTGTTGTCGCACAGAGTACTCAGGCGGGCTGCGGCGTCATTTGATGCAGGTCAACCAGAAGCTCTCGACGCGAACAGGAATCGTCGGATCGCGGGTATCCGGACTGGTTTTCGGCGGGACCTGAAGCCCGGGCCGCCGTCAGACACGCCAAGTCTGACGGCGTTGGCGCTGTCGGACTCGTCAGCTGGTCCACAGACAGAGCAGGACTCTCGCGTGGCCGATCGCTTACCGGTGTGTGTACCCGTCGTCCACATTGGAAGCGATCATTTCTTCCTACCCGCCATAGGACAAATCCTATGACAATTTTCATCTCCCCTCCGATGGTTGGCCTCAAGGGCCACGACCATAATTTGCTCATGCCTTTTGGTGCGCTTCAGGCGATACCACAGGCCGCTACTCGGGAAAATCATCCAACAAGGTGAAATAGAAATGACGAATATCTCTCGCTCTGTACTGGCAAGCATCGTCACCAGTATCGCCATCCTCGCGCTTGCTCCCGTCTCTCACGCTACCGATGCGGATGCAGCCAAGACGCTGGCGAGGACCAACAATTGTTTCAAGTGCCACGCCATCTCGCGCGACAAAGATGGCCCCGCCTGGAACAAGGTGGCGGAGAAGTACAAGGGTAATTCGGGCGCCGAGGCAAAGCTGATCCACCACCTGACCTCGGGCGAGATGGTGAAGCTCGCCGATGGCAGCCAGGTGCACCATGCGATCGTCAAGACGGATCCAGCAAACGACGCGGCGCAAATCAAGAATCTGGTGGACTGGATCCTTTCGCTGTAGGCCTCTCTAGCCGCGCTTGGTTACACACACTGAAAAAGCAGAAAGGGACCTGATAAATGAATCTCATGAAGAAACTCATTCTGGGGGCCACCCTTATCTTGGCGAGCTGGCTCGTTCCAGCGTTAGCGGGCAACCCACCCATCCAGCTACCCGATCTGGGTTCCAGCAAGGCGGTACTGCATCAATCAACTGCTGAAACAGCCAAGCGTGCGCTGGCCGATGACGCCAAGTGCACCCGGTGTCATGACGAGAATGAATCGAAGCCGATTCTTTCGATCTACCAGACGCCGCACGGGGTCAAGGGCGATGCGAGGACACCGACCTGCCAGTCGTGTCATGGCATGAGCGAGCAGCATCTGGCCGGAGACAAGAGTGGCAAGGGGATTCCGCCGCCGGATGTGATGTTCAACAAACATGACTACCCAATGTCGGATGCCGGCGACCGCGCTGGCGTATGCCTGACCTGTCACAAGGGTACGCAGCGCACTCATTGGGATGGCAGCGCCCATCAGACCAACGGTCTTGCCTGCAACGACTGCCACAAGGTTCACAACGCCGTCGACCCAGTGCGCAACAAGGAGACCCAGGCCACCGTTTGCGAAACCTGCCACAAGGACCGCAAGGCCGACTTGCTGAAGATATCGCACCACCCGGTTGGCGAAGGCCAGGTGGCCTGCTCAGACTGCCACAACCCGCACGGATCCACCGGGCCGGTCCTGCTGAAGAAGGCCACGGTGAACGAGACCTGCACGACATGTCACGCGGAAAAGCGCGGACCGTTCCTGTGGGAGCACCAGCCGGTGGCCGAAGATTGCACGAATTGCCATACACCGCATGGCTCGAACATCTCGCCGCTGCTGAAGTCGCGTCCGCCCTTCCTGTGCGCCGAATGCCACGACGGTCCGCACAACAGCCAGTCGACCTTTGGCTCGAATGTTGGAGGTTTGCAATCGACCATGTCGAACTTTGCCCCCAGCGGCGGTCGCGCACCAAACCCGAGCTCAAGCGGCGCCGGACGCGCGTGCCTGAATTGCCATGTGATGGTCCATGGCTCAAACAGCCCCGCTGGTGCCTTCCTGCATCGTTAACTATTAGGGACGTGATATGAAATCCGTAAATGGAGTGCTTTCCGTCAAGTCACTGGTGTTAGCGATCCTCTGGGCATTGCCGCTGGTTGTCTTCGCCCAGGGTGATGATGACGTTTCGATCCTGACCAAGCCCACCAATTTTGTTGAAATGGGTCTGGGCAATGTACCGAATGGTTCCTACGGTTTTGGTCAATACAACGGGCTGGGTCGGTCCGGCATCTTCGGGATCGGCAGCCTGAGCGTGCAGGGCGGCGATGCCTACGGGCAGGGCCTGGGCACACGCCGCTGGTCGATTGACGGTACGAATCTGGGAACGGACATCCGGGCGGTCGATGCCTCGATCCGGGACCAGGGACATTGGATGTTCGGCCTCAACGTCGCCCAGCAGCATCACGACATCGCCGACTTCTGGACGCCGATGCAGGGATCGATGGGAGGCAATGTCTTTAGGCTGCCGCAGGGGTTCGGCACGATCAGCACCGCGACCGCCGCGATCCCCTACGGAACGCAAGCTCTTACACCGACCCAGGTCGGATACTTCCACAAGGTCAACGTGCACACCAACCGTTACAGCACGGGTGTCACCTTTGGCTACAACATCGATCGACAGTGGAACGTCCAGCTGGACTGGAACCACATCGAACAGTCCGGATCGAAGCTGGTCTCTTCCGGCACCGACGGCAACAACAAGGCTTTCGGGGCGACGCTGGCCGGTTACAGCACAGGGAAGGAAGCCATCCAGATGTTGATGAATCCGACGGACTACACGACGGACAATTTCAATCTGGCGCTGAACTGGGCCGGGGCCAAGGCGTTCTTCACCGCGAGCTACTACGGCTCGCACTTCGTCGACAACTACTCGAGCGTCAGTTTTTCCAATCCCTACAACAGCGGAAAGGCGCCGAATGGTTCACTGCTGGGTGCACCGTACCCGGTCGACGCGCTCAGCACGCCTCCGAGCAATGACTTCAATCAGGTCAATTTCAGCGGCGGCTACAGCCTGACGCCGACAACCCACCTGGTCGGCGGCTACTCCTACGGCCGCAACACGCAGAACACGGGGTTCGTCAACCAGGACCAGATGCAACCTGGTGGCCTGCCCGTCAACTCGCTGCATGGCAAGGTCATCGCCACGCATGTCGACTTGAAGCTCACCAACCAGACGACCAGGGATCTCAGCCTGTCGGCGGGCATCAACTACAACGAACATGACAACCAGACGCCGGCATACACCTACCGCTTTTTCGATCTTGGCTCCGGTCCCGAAACATCGGTCAGCATCCCGCTGAGTTACAAGATCACCGAGGGGACGCTCGGTGGAGATTACCGGATCACTAGCGCTCAGCGGCTGCACTTCGGCTACGAGTACAAGGAAACCAAGCGCTGGTGCAATAGCGTTCTACCCGTCGATCCCGCGACCGGCCTTCCTGTGGGCGCGCGCGTCTCCGCGACGAATGCCCGCTATTACCAGGCCGTCTCGGTACTCGATTGCGTCGAGGTGCCCAAGGCGGAAGAAAACAAGTTCGTGGTCAACTACCGCGCGAATGCCAGCGATGCGCTGAACTTCAATGCGGGGTACGCCTATTCGGATCGCAGCTCCACCGTGAATTCGGCGTTCTACAGCCCATTGCAAGCCAACAGCGAAGGCTTCGAGAACTACAACTACCAGGCATTCTTCGACGGGTCGCGCCGCGAACAGCTGGTCAAGGCGGGCGTCAATTTTCAGGCGACGGACAAGTTGAACCTGAGCATGGACCTGCGCGGCACGAAAGACGAATACTACGATTCGGTCATGGGTGTGCAGCAGGGCAAATCATCCAGCGTCAATCTGGACGCGGCCTACCAGGTCTCGGAGAAAACCACGGCGTCGGTCTACGCCAACTGGCAATACCGATCGCGCGAAATGGTCAGCGCCACCGGGCGCGATTCGGTGGGCACCGCCGAACTCACCGGGTGGTCGAACAACCTGATCGACAAGGGCTCGGCCTTCGGTGCCAATCTGACGCACGGCGGCTTGATGCATGGAAAGCTCGATCTCAGGGCCGACGTCTCGTACTCGCTGGACCGGACGCATTACAACACCCAGAGCTACACCACCGCGGCTATCCCTGGTGTGGTGTGTGCGACGACGCCCGGAAACGCTGGCTACAACTGTGGTTCCACACCGAATGTCATCAGCGAATTGCTGCGGGCGTCGTTGACCGCCAATTACCACATCGACAGGCGAAGCACGGTCACGCTCGGCTACTACTTCGAGAAACTGAACTCGAACGACTATTACTACAACTACTACCAGCTGCGCTCCACTGGCACCACCACGATGCCGACCAATCAGCTTAGCCCGAGCTACACCGAGAATGTGGCGTTCGTGGCCTACCGCTACAGCTTCATGTAACGCGGACCAGCCTGGCATGCCTCGACGGCATGTCTTGGACTCGGCTTGTGAGAGGCCATCATTTTTCAGAAGAATTCCAGGAAGTTGGCAATGAATGACAGCAATATGCCCGGTCAAAAAAAACTGGCGGCCCGAATTTCCGCATTGGTCATCGGTGCGCTGACGGTTTTCGCGCCCTGGTATATAAGTGGGCCCCTGGCCACGATGAATCGCGGCATTTTCTGGACCTATGTCATCACCGGCGTCTTGATGGCGACGGTCGCCATCGTCGCGTTGATCTGGCGCCACGCACTCTGGCCCGCATGGGCGTTCTTCCTGCTCACGGTATGGATAATCCTCGCCCCCGACACGCTGAGTTCGGCGGCAAAGGATGTATCCATCATGCACTTCATTCTCGGTGCGGCGGGCATTGTCGTCTCCATATTCTGGATACGGCGGATGTTCGGGCGCATTCCGCAGGACCGGCCGGTGGTGAAAGGGCGAACCTTTCGGGAATGTTCGAGCAGCGAGCGCACGCTGTATGGTCTGGTGATTTGCGTTCTTGGCTTGGGTTACTGCATGGCGCTGGGCTATCTGTATATGACCCACGCAGGTCTCAACGGCAAGCCCGGGATTTCCGTGCAGGATATCGCCATCACGTATTACGGCAATCGAAGCGGTACCCGACTCGAGCTGATGCTGCGAGGTCAGATGCGGGACAAGATCAGCCCCGATGAAATGGACCGGGTGGTTGCCTGGCTGAAATCCGGCTCGACCGAAGACGAATATGACGAGACGATTTATCCGATCATCATGAAGGATTGTGCGAGTTGCCACAGTGCCAAATCCGGCAAGAACCTCAGGGATTACACGACCTACGAAGGCATCATCCCGGTGGCCACGGTCGACCATGGCATGTCGATCGAGACCTTGGTGAAGTTGTCCCATATCCACCTATTTGGCATTGGCCTGGTGACTTTTGTGCTGGGCTTCGTCTTCTGTTTTTCCACGCTCCCGGCCTGGTTCAAGAATGTCGTCATCGTCGCGCCTTTCTTTGCAGTGGTCATAGACATCGCCACTTGGTATCTGACCAAGTGGGATCCGGTTTTTGCCTACACCGTGGTTGTTTCCGGTTTGATATTAGGAAGTGCCTGGGGCATCCAGATATTCGTTTCGCTCTACCAGATAATTTTTCTTCCCGCTGCGGAGAAAAATGCGTAGCTGGACGAATGGACTTGCCGGCACGGATGGATGCACGTGCAGGTGATCCAAGGGGTTGGGCGATTTTGCGCCACGTAACTGACGGTAGCGGGCAGATGGCGGGCCATGACGGTTTGATCTGGCGAGAAACCCGCACAGCAGGGTTACGCGCCATGGATGGCTGCTTTCCGGATACGGATTCCCGTGCTGTTCGTGGCTCGGGGATTCCCGATTTCCTCGGTCACACGGCAGGAGGCAACCATGTCTTTCGAAAAATCCATCTATGCGGTTCCACTGACTGTTTTATTTATCGCCGGCTGCGGCCAGCGCACAGTCAGCTACAGTCGGGACATAAACCCGATATTTCAGGATAACTGTTCGGTTTGTCACAGCCCGGGAGGTGCCGGTTTCCAGCAGAGCGGTTTCAGCGTGGCGACCTACGAGGACGTTATGAAGGGCACCAAGTATGGCCCGGTCGTCCACCCGGGAAGCAGCGTCAGCAGCACCCTGGTCAGGTTGGTGAGGCACCAGGCTGACAAGACGATCAACATGCCAAAGAATTACACGATTGACTTGACCCGACACGACAATATCGTCCTGCCAGGGGCGGATGCGCGCGAGCTGCCTTTACGGGACGTGGAACTGATCGCGACATGGGTCGATCAAGGCGCCAGGAATAATTGAGCGGACTTTTGCCGTGCAATCTCCGCATGCATGCCGGATGAACTCAGCGCTGAGACGGAAGCGCCCTGAAATAGCGCCGTGTCCTGCCTGTCGGTGAGCCGCCGCAAGGCTTCAGGCATGAAAAAGCCCGCTGTGATGCGGGCTTCGGGGATTTCATGGTTCTAGCTGGTAGTGGCCAAAACCTTCCACTTGGTACCGGTGAGAGGACTCGAACCTCCACTGTGTCACCACAAGCGGATTTTGAGTCCGCCGCGTCTACCATTCCGCCACACCGGCATGTGTGAGCTGCGCATTATGCCGGGTTCAGTGCACGCGGTCGAGACCCAGCTGGCGCACGTCGCGGCCGTACCAGCGATCTTCCGGCAGCGGCTGAAACACCGCGCAGCGGAGCATCGGGCCGGAGTAGATGTGCAGGCTGACGGTGACCGCGCTGTCGCTGGGGTTGCGGATGCTGTGGTACTCGTGAGGCGGGATCAGGCTGCCGGCCGACCCGGCGCCGGCCTGGATCGATCCGACCGGCTGGAAGCAGTAGCGCTGTGCGTCGTGTTCCAGCAATTCGTACTGCACGATCTCCAGCGCGCCGTTCCACACGCCCTCGACGCACCACATGCCGTCGTGATCGTGGATTGGCGTGCCCTGGCCCGGGCCCCACGTCATCGCCACCACGCAGTAGCCGTGTTCGTCGCTGCGGTACAGCTCGCGGCGGGCGTAGTGTTCGGGATTCGCTTCGAACACGCAGTCGGGCAGGGTAACTGCCTTGTCGCGGATCAGCTTGCACAGGCTGTTGCGCAGGCTGTCGGTGAGTTCGTGGGTGTTCGGCTTGGCCACGGCGGCATCGATCGCGTCGATCAGGGTGCGGCTGCCGGGGAAATCCAGGGTAAGCATGATGGTCTCGGGTGGTGCGTGATGCCGGCTATCTTAGCAGCGGCTCGGTCAAGCGGCCGGCAATCGGTTCAGGAAGCCGCCAATCGCGCGGCTGTAGTTCTCGATATCGACCAGAAACGCATCGTGGCCCTGCGGCGAATCCAGCGCCACGAATTCCACCTCGGCGCCGGCTTCCTGCAGACCTTCGGCGATCTGTTCCTGCTGTTGCAGCGGGAACAGGATGTCGGTGCTGACGCCGATCACCATGGCCTGTTCGATATGGATGTGCTTGAGTCCTTCCAGCACGCTGCCGTGGCCGTATTCGGCGATGTCGAACCAGTCGCTGGCGCGCGACAGGTACAGATAACTGTTCGGATCGAAGTTGCGCACGAAGCGCTGGGCGTGGCCTTCGAGGTAGGACTCGACCTGGAACTCGCGACCGAACGGATTCTCGTCGCGCTGCTCCGGGTCGAGCCGGATGCGCGCGAAGCGACCGTTCCACTCCATTGCCGAGCGATAGGTGATCACGCCGAGCTTGCGCGCGATGCTCATGCCCATGTCGGGGTAGCTGCCGCCCGTCTCGGCATGAATGTCGTAACGGCCTTCGTTCCACTGCGGATCGAGCCGGATCGCCTCGCGCTGCAGCGAGCGGATCGCGATCGCGAACGGCTGCGCCTGCGGCGCGGTGTCCACACTGATATGTGCGCGTACGCTGCCGGGGTGCAGCAGCATGTAGGCCAGCGCGCTCATGCCGCCCATCGAGCAGCCGATCAGGCAGGCCAGCTGGGTGATGCCGAGGCCGCTGACGGCAGCGTGGGCGGCGTTGGCAACGTCTTCCAGTGCGAGCTCGGGAAACGTCAGCCGATACGGCTCGCCGGTTGCTGGATCGATCGAGGCGGGGCAGGTCGAACCCTTGTCGCTGCCCAGCGAATTCACGCAGATCACGAACCAGCGCGTGCTGTCGATCGCCTTGCCGGGGCCGGCCATGTCCTCCCACCAGCCGGGCGTGGGATCTTCCTCGCACGACATCATGTGCGCGCTGGGCGACAGACCGGTGAGCACCAGTACCGCGTTGTCGCGTGCGGCGTTCAACGTGCCCCAGGTTTCGTAGGCGACATGTGCGCCGTGCAGTGTGCCGCCACGTTTCATCGCGAACGGCGAGGGCAGCGCGAAATAGCGGCGAGCGTCGTGGCTCATCAATGCACCTTGTCGATGCTGATCTTGATCGGTGTCTTGCTGTCCACCGCCACCACGCCGGCATCGCCTTCCAGGTCACCGGATTGTGCGATCGGCTGGCCGCTGTGGCTGATCCGCGCGCCAACGAAGACGTGCGTGGTCGAGGATAGTTTCATCGATGGCGTCATCGCCATCGCGTCGGTCAGGGTAACGCTGACTGGCAACTGGCTGGCATCGAGTCTGGCCACGGCCAGGGGCATCGGTGGGCCACTGTCGGCGCGGGCGTAGACGAACAGGACATCGCCCGCAGCCAGCTTGTCCTTCAGTGCTGGCGCAAGCGCGACCTCTACCTGCAGCGCGGCACCTTGCGGCGCGGGTACGGTGCTGCTGCTCGCGGCTTCAGCCGGTGCGCCGCCAGCGCGGGCATCGGCAACGGCGATCTGTTCGGCAACAGCCTTGGCCACGTTCGAGCCGGGTTCCAGTTGCGGCTGCAACAGGCGCCAGGTGGCGGCGGCATTCCGGTAGTCGCCGTGCTGGAAGTCGCTGATGCCAAGCAGCCACAGACCGCGCTGGCTGTCCGGATGCAACAGCACCGCACGCTTGAGCAGGTCCAGCGCACGGCTCTCGATCATGTGATCGCTGCGCGTCATCGAATCGTTTTCGGCCCAGCCCACCATCGCTTCGGCGTTGTTGGCGTCGAGCTTCAATACATGGTCGTAGGCATCGCGCGCGGCGTCCGGATCGTGCTGCAGGGCCTGGGTCTGCGCCAGCAGCATCCAGCCGCGCACGTCGTCCGGCTGCTGGGCCAGATGGGTGTGCAGTTCGTCGAGCGCCTGCTGCATGGTCAGTGGCTGCGCGGCCTCGGCGGACACACCATTGAGTGCAGCAGGCGTGCCGATCAGCAGATACAGGCCGCTGGCTGACAACGGCAGCACGAAGGCAATCGCCAGGGTCAGCGCAAAGACGCCACGGCTGCGGCCGGACTTGCGGCCATGGCGCACCATCGGCAGCAGCAAGGCGGCCAGCGCCACAGCGATCATCACTGCAGCGGCTATGAAAAAAACGGTTTTCACCAGTCGTCCCCGTTATCGGTCGGCGTGCTGTCAATCGGCATGTTGTCGGTCGATGCTTCCGTGGCGACGGTGCCGCGGCGGTTGCGGTTGCGTTTGCGGATCGCCGCCAGTACTGCGCCGGCACCACCGAACAGGATCAGCAGCGGGCCGAACCACAGCAGCCAGGTGCCGGCGGTCAGCGGCGGGTCGTACAGCACGAAGTTGGAGTAGCGCGCGACCAGGTAGTGCTTGATCTCGTCGTCGCTGCTGCCGTGTTGCATCATCTGGAAGATCTGGTTGCGCAGGTCGCGCGCGATCGGCGCGTTGGAATCGGCCAGCGTCTCGTTCTGGCACATCGGGCAACGCAGTTGCTGGGTGAGATGCTGGAAGCGCAACTCCTGCGCGTGGTTGGCGAACGGCATCGGTTCGATCGCCTGTGCGTGCGCCGCGCCGGCGCACACCAGCAACATCACCAGCAACATGCGAATGAGGCCGCGCGTCATGGCTGGACCTCGCGCGCCATGGCCGCAATCGCCGGTTTCAGTTCCTTCGCCACCACGTCGGGCGTGAGTGGGCCGATGTGCTTGTAGCGGATCACGCCCTTGGCATCGATCAAAAAACTTTCCGGCGCGCCGTAGACGCCGAAGTCGATCGCGGTGTGGCCCGGCTCGTCGGCGATCAGCAGGCTGTAGGGATTGCCGTGTTCGGCCAGCCAGCGCTTGGCGTCGGCCGGTGCGTCCTTGTAGTTGTAGCCGACCAGCTGCACGCCCAGGGTCGGGCCTTCGGCTTCCAGCACCGGGTGCTCCACACCGCATTCGACGCACCAGCTGGCGAACACGTTGAGCAGGTAGGGCTGGCCCAGCAGGCTCGCCTTGCTGACCGTCTGCGTCGGCTCGTACAGCTTGGGCAGGTTGAACGCGGGTGCCGGTTTGTCGAGCAGCGGCGACGGAATCGCGTTCTGGTCGTGCTGGGTGTTCCACCAGATGCCGAAGCCGAACAGCAGCACCAGCAGCATGAAACCGAAGAACGGCAGCAAGCGGTTCATGCCTGCGTTTCCTGTACCTGCAGGTTCGCCACGGCGTCTTCTGCTTTCGCAGCGCGCTTGATGCGGAAGCGCTTGTCGCTGGCGCAGACGAATCCGCCCAGCATCATCAGCAGGCCACCGCCCCAGATCCAGCGGATGAACGGTTTGTAGTACAACCGCAGCGACCATGCGCCTTCGATGTTGCCGGTATCCATCGGCTCGCCCAGCGCCACGTACAGGTCACGGAAGATGCCGGCGTCCACCGCGGATTCGGTCTGTACCTGGCCGCGCAGGTAGGTGCGTTTCTGCGGATGCATCACGGCGACCGCCTTGCTGTTGCGGGTGACGGTGATCACGCCCTGATCGGCGCGCCAGTTCGGCCCAGTGGTGCGGTGCGCACCCTGGAAAAGGAAGTCGTAACCGCCGATGTGTTGGGTCTGACCTGGCGCCATCCGCACGTCGCTGGTCACGCTGAGCGATTCGGACAGCAGCACGCCAGCGACGAACACGCCCACGCCCAGATGCGCCAGCAGCATGCCGGCCATCTCGGCCGGATAACGGCGCCCGCGCGGTACTTCACGCCAGCGCTTGATCGCGTACAGCAGCACGCCGACGGTAAGCCAGACCAGCGATGCCACGCCGGCGATCGCCTTGAGCTGACCATCGACGTAGAATGCCGTCACGATCGCGCACGCCGCGGCGGCGATGCCGGCGCGCAACAGCACCTGCTTCAGCGCCGGCGTGTCGCCCTTGCCCCAGCGCAGGAACGGTCCGAACGGCAGCAGCAATACCACCGGCAGCATCAGCAGCGGAAACAGGAAACCGAAGTAGGGCGGCCCGACCGAGATCCGGCCCATATTCAGCGCATCGCCGATCAGCGGAAACAGCGTGCCCAGCAAGACCATCGCCGCCGCCACGGCGAACATCAGGTTGCCGATCAGCAGTACGGTCTCGCGTGAGACCACCTTGAACGGCTTGCCGCCGGCCACCTTCGGTGCGCGCAATGCGTACAGCAGCAACGAGCCGCCAACCACGATGGTCAGGAATGCCAGGATGAAGATGCCGCGGCGCGGATCGGAGGCGAACGCATGCACCGAGGTGAGCACGCCCGAGCGCACCAGGAAGGTTCCGAGCAGGCTCAGCGAGAATGCGAAGATCGACAGCAGGATCGTCCACGCGCGCAGCGAGCCGCGCTTCTCGGTGATCGCCTGCGCATGGATCAGTCCCAGACCCACCAGCCATGGCATGAAGCTGGCGTTCTCGACCGGATCCCAGAACCACCAGCCGCCCCAGCCCAGCTCCGCGTACGCCCACCAGCTGCCGGCAACGATGCCGCACGTGAGGAAGCCCCAGGCGATGTTCGTCCACGGCCGCGCCCAGCGCACCCAGGCCTGCTCCAGCTCGCCGCCGAGCAGGCCGGCAATGGCGAACGCGAATGCCACCGAGAAACCGACATAGCCGGTGTACAGCACCGGCGGATGGAAGGTCATGCCCGGATCCTGCAGCACCGGATTCAAATCGGCGCCGTCGCCCGGCATCGGCAACAGCCGGCCGAACGGATTGGAGGTGAAGATGATGAAGGCGAGGAAGCCCACCGCGATCAGGCCCATCACAGCCAGCACGCGCGAGGCGAAGACTTCAGGCAGTTTCTGGCTGAACGCGGCCAGCGCCACCGTCCATACGTTGAGGATCATGATCCACAACAGCAACGAGCCCTCATGGGCACCCCAGACTGCAGCGATGCGGTAGTACCACGGCAGGGCAAGATTCGAATTGTCGGCGACGTACTGCACCGAGAAGTCGAAGCGCACGAAGGCCCACACGAGGATGCCGAACGCCATCGCCACGAACACCGCCTGGCCTGCGGCGGCGGGTCGCGCCACGGCCATCAGCGCACGATTGCCGCGCCATGCGCCGAGCAACGGCAGGATGCCCTGCGCCAGCGCCAGCAGCAGGGCGAGGATCAGCGCGAGCTGGCCGAGTTCGGGGGTCATGATGGAAGGCCGGAAACGGGGAACGGGGAATAGGGAGCGGGGAGATTCGATGCAGTCGGCAAGGCAGGGCTGCGCATGGACGAAAGAGGATGGGATTGAACGCAGTTCATGGGTTTTCCGTTCCCTGTTCCCCGTGCCCTGCCGTTTCTTCGATCTTCTTGTCCGCGTGCGCCTTCGCCATCGCGTCCTTCAGTTCTTTCGGCATGTAGGTCTCGTCGTGCTTGGCCAGCACTTCGGTGGCGATGAAATGCGCATTGTCCATGTGCCCGGTGGCGATCACCGACTGGTTGTCGCGAAACAGGTCGGGCAGGATGCCGGTGTACTCGACCGGCATCGCGCCGCCGGCATCGACCACGGTGAAGGTGACCTTGAGCGAATCGTTGCTGCGCTGGATCGAGCCGGCCTTGACCATGCCGCCGAGGCGGAACGTCTTGTAGCTGCCCGCCTCGCCCGATTGCACCTGGCTTGGGGTGAGCAAGTAGTTCATGTTGTTTTGCAGCGCCAGCACGACCAGCACCGCCGCGATGGCGGCCGCGACGAGGATCGATACCACGATGGTGAGTCGGCGTTTGCGGGTGGGATTCATGGGCATGGTAGGGAGCCGCCCCCGTCAGGGGGAAGGTGGAGTGGAGATGGAGTTGCCGCCGACACGATCCTGTCGTGCCTGTTGACGCGCCAGGCGTGCGCGGAGTTCCTGCAGCACGCGGCGACGGCGCAAGCGCGGCGCCGCGGTATCGGCGATCAGCACGATGAAGAACAGCGCATAGGCCGGCCACACGTAAATGGCATAACCACCCATCGCAAAGAAGGCCTGCAGGGTACTCATGACTTCGCCTCGTCTTCGGCAATCTTGCGCACCCAGTCCTTGCCGCCTTCCAACGCGAGCAGGTCGGTGCGCACGCGGCGGAACAGGCTGGCGGCGTAATAGAACTTGGTTGCCAGCATCATCGTCAGCAGCGGCCACAGCATGTCCCAGGACATCTTCGACTGGCCGAACACGTTGATCGTGCTGCCCTGGTGCAAGGTGTTCCACCAGTTCACCGAGAAATGCACGATCGGCACATTGATGATGCCGATGATTGCCAGGAAGGCTGCGGCGCGCGCGCCCTGGCGACGATCCTCGAACGCGTGATACAGCCCGATCACGCCGAGGTAGAGGAACAGCAACACCAGCTCGGAAGTGAGCCGGGCATCCCACGTCCACCAGGTGCCCCACATCGGCTTGCCCCACAGCGAACCGGTGACCAGGGTGATGAAGGTGAACGCCGCGCCGATCGGCGCCGATTCCATCGCCACCACCTCGGCCAGCTTGATCCGCCATACCAGCGCGATGAACGCGGCCACACCCATCACTGCATAGATGAACATGCTCATCTCGGCACTGGGCACGTGGATGAAGATGATCCGGTAGGCATCGCCCTGCTGGTAGTCGGCCGGCGCCAGCATCAGCCCGCCGTAGAGCGCGATCGCACCGAGCAACAGCGCCAGTGTCATCGCCCACGGCTGCAGCGTGCCGGCGAAACGGTAGAACGTCGGCGGCGAGCTGAGCTTGTGCAACCAGAGCGGAATCCAGTTAGACATGAGTCGTTAGGCGTCCAGAGCAATACGAAGGGCGGCAGCACAGGCCAGGGGTGCCAACACCACAGCCAGCACCAGTGCGGCAGCGAGCCAGCTGATCGGCGCGAGCCACGGCAATCCCCGCTGGGCGGCTGCCACGGCGCCCGCGGCAAAGATCACTGCGGGCACGCACAAAGGCAGCAGCATCAAGGCGAGCAGCATACCAGAGCGCCGGGTGCCGGCCGTCAGCGCCACCAGCACGGCGCCGAGCAGACTGAGCAGCGGCGTGGCCAGCAACAGCGCCAGCAGCAGTACTGGAATCACCGCGCCGGGCAGGTGCAGCATCGCGGCCATCAAAGGTGCAATCACGATCAGCGGCAATGCCGTGGTGATCCAGTGGGCCAGGATCTTCATGCCCAGCATCAGCGCCAGCGGCTGCGGTGCCATGACCAGTTGTTCCAGCGAACCGTCCTCGATATCGCTGGAAAACATCGCATCCAGCGCCAGCAGCATCGCCAGCAGCACGGTGACCAGCACCACGCCACCGGCGATCCGCTGCAGCAAGGTGTCCTCCGGCCCCAGCGCGAACGGGAACAGCATCGTCACGATCAGCGCGTACAGTACCGGCATCGCGATGTCGCCGCGCCGGCGCCAGGCCAGGGTGAGGTCGCGTCGCAACATCGCAGTGCAGGCGGATGAAAGGTTCGCGCGTGTCATGGATCTGCTCCCTCCCCTGCTTGCAGGGGAGGGCTGGGGAGGGGTGCTCTTGATTGGAACGCCAAGAGCTTTACCCCCTCCCAACCTGCACTCGGGCCATCCATGGCCCTCGCCCTTCGGGCGGCTGCCGCCGTGCAAATCGGCAGTCCTGCCGATTTGTCCCCTGCGACCGAAGGGAGTCCCTTTGGGGCAAGCAGGGGGAGGGGCCAATACATGGAATTCCACGTATCAATCATGCATGCGAATCCGTCGTGGCTCGCCGCCATGGAAACTCACCGTGCCATGACTGGTGACCATCGCCGCGCCGCCGGCGTCAGTGTGTTTCTCCAGCAAGTCGTTCACCAGCGCGATGCCGGTGCGGTCGAGGTTCGCATACGGCTCGTCGAGCAACCACAGCGTGGCTGGCAGCAACAGCAACCGGGCCAGCGCGGCGCGCTTCTTCTGGCCGGCGGACAGGCGGCGCACCGGCTCGTCCTCGTAACCGCGCAGGCCGATCTGATCCAGCACCGCTGCCACACGGGCGCCGTCGCGGCAGCCATGCAAGCCGGCGGCGATCCGCAGGTTCTCGCGCGGGCTGAGGTCGGCCTTGAGACCGAGCTGGTGGCCGAGAAACAGGATCTCGCCGGCGCAGCGGTCGCGCTGCAGCGGTTCGCCACGCCAGTGCAGCCCGCCTTCGCCGACGTGCAGCAGGCCGGCGAGCATGCGCAGCAAGGTGGTCTTGCCGCTGCCGTTGTCGCCCTCGACCAGCGCCAGTTCGCCCGCGTGCAGCTGGAAATCCAGCGGCGCGAACACCGGTTCGTCCTGGCGTAGGAAACTCAGGGCCCGCGCTTCAAGCAGGGGCACAGTGGGATTTGCGGCGGTCATTGCCTTGATTGTCCGCAATGCCGATGGCGCTTGTCCATGCGGCGTGCTGCCGCTGAGCGGGTCAGTCCGTCAGACGCAAATGGGCGACACCATTGGCTTGGCCATGCACATACGCCAGTTGCGCGTGTTTTCTGGCCAGACTGTCCAGCACGTCGATGTGCGTTCCGATCACAAACAGGCTGGGTTCAACCCAGCCCGTGCTGCCGACCCCGATGGCGGAGTAGACCGTCACGTCGGGCTGGTCTTGCAGGGCAGCCAGCAATTCGCGTTGCGCAGCCAGATTTTCCGCCAGCGGGCGCCTGCGCGCCTGCGGATTCCACGCCGTGATGAAAGCCCACGGGTGCGGGCCGACCACGGGCACGAGTTCGGCGGGGAGCAGCAGGTCGACGCGTATCGTCGCCCAGGTCACCGTGTCCAGGTTGACGTGGTAGGCCGTGGCGTGGAACGCCTCCAGCAGGAACTCATCCATGGCGAAGTACCGGCAAGGGAGGCAGGCTGGACTGGAACAGCCTTACTGCCGCATCGAGGTCGATATCGGCGACTCGCGGTGACTCGCGCAGCAGCTGTTCCAGCAAGGCGTCCTGCGCACGTCCGCGTTCGAGCGCATAGGCATAGGGCACGTGCGAGAACGTGACCAGTCGATAGCGCGCCATGTAGTGATGTGGCGTGCGTGCGGCCAGCAGAGCGCCCAGTTCTCGTTTGGCCAGGTAGTGCGGGTCGGCGACCGAGTCGCGCATCTCGACGTAGTTTTCCAGTGCCATCGCGGCGATCGCGTTCGCGTTGGGCTGGCGCACGCGCTGGAATTCGGCGAACACCTCGGCGCTGTCGTTTGGCGCGGCGGCAAGCAGGTTGGCCAGCACCACGGTGTCCTCGAAGCCGCAGTTCATGCCCTGGCCGTGGAACGGCACGATCGCGTGGGCGGCATCGCCGATCAGCAGCGCGCGGCCGTCCAGGTGCCAGCGATCCAGGTACAGCGTGGACAGGGTGCCGACCGGATGAGTGTCGAAGTCTTCGCTGAAGCGCGGGATCAGCGGCAGCAGGCCCGGAAACTGCTCGCTGAAGAATGCAGCCGCCGCCGTCGCATCGGGCAGGGTGGCGAAACTCGGTGCCGCGCCCTGGGCTGGCAGGAACAAGGTGACGGTGAAGCTGCCCTCGGTATTCGGCAGCGCGATGCACATGTAGCCGCCGCGCGGCCAGATATGCAGTGCGTGCGGTTCCAGCGCGAACTGGTCGTGGCCGCCGCTGGATTGCAGTACGGCGGCAGGCAGCTCGGTCGCGGGCGGAATCTCCAGCTCCTTGTAGCCGTGGCCGAGCGACTCGATACGCTCGCCCAGCGGGCTGTACGCATTCATTGCCGCGCGCACGGCGGAGCCGGCGCCGTCGGCACCGATCAGCATGCCGACCGGCAACTCGCGTTCCACACCCGCGTCATCGGCCAATCGGATGCGCTGTGCGCCGAAGTCGGCACTGACCAGCGACTGCCCGAAATGGAACTGCACGCCTGCCGCCTCGGCGGCATCCAGCAGCAGCATGTTGAGTGCGCCGCGCGAGACCGACCAGATCACCTCACTGTCGTCGACGCCGTAGCGCTGCAGTCCGCTGTTGCCGTCGAGGGCATGCACCATGCGTCCACGCATCATCACTGCGCGTTGCAGCACGTCGTCGGCAAGGCCTGCCGTGCGCAGGGCCTGCAAGCCGCGCTCGGCCAGCGCCAGATTGATCGAGCGGCCACCGAGAAAGCCTGTCAAGCGCGGATCGGGACGCTTCTCATAGACCTCGACGGCAAAACCGCGTTGCGCCAGTTGCTGCGCCAGCAGCGCGCCGACCAGACCGCCGCCAATGAGGGTGATGGTTTGCTGCGCCATGCTGCGATCCGTGGGGGTAATTCGCCCACTGTTCCGCAAGCAGCACGCAACTGCAATCCCGGCAGCGCCGGATCGATCAGAAGCTCATGAAATAGCCGCCGTTGACCGGCAGGTTGGCGCCGGTGATATAGCCGGCGTCATCTGCTGCGAGAAATTTCGCGGCACGTGCGATGTCGGCAGGAGCGCCGAGCCGGCCGACCGGAATGTCGGCGATGATCTGCGCGCGGATCTCGGCGGATACCGCGGCGACCATCGGTGTGTCGCAATACCCGGGCGACACGGTGTTGACCGTGACGCCCTTGCGCGCGGTCTCGCGTGCCAGCGCCATGCTGAAACCATGCACGCCGGCCTTGGCGGCGGAGTAGTTGGTCTGGCCGAACTGGCCGGTCTGGCCGTTCACCGAACTGATATTGACGATGCGGCCGAAACCGCGGGCGGTCATGCCCTCGACCACGTTACGGCACATGTTGAACACGCCGTCGAGATTCACCCGCATCAGTTCGTGCCACTGCTGCGGCGACATCTTGCGCAGGCTGGCGTCGCGGGTGATGCCGGCGGCGTTGACCAGAATGTCGACGCCGCCGTGCTGCTGTTCGATGCGGGCGATCACCTGCTGGCAGCTGTCGAAGTCGCTGACGTCAGCCGACTCGAAGGTGATGCTTTCACCGAAGCCGGCTATCTCGTCGCGGAAGGCGGCGACGCGTTCGCTGCGTGCGGCCAGATCCACCGCGACCACCTGACGTCCGGCCTGGGCCAGTTGACGGCAGATTTCCGTGCCGAGGCCACCGATACCGCCGGTGACCAGTGCGACACGTTTTTCAACAGCTGGCTTCCCAGCAACAGGTTTCTCGACGGCAGTCTGGTTCATGGAATTCGGTCGGTGGTTCGATCATGCGGCAAGGCAGCACATGTTGTGCTGCAGCGATCGGATCAGGATGAGACAAACGAACGGCGCGTCGATGCGCGCCGTCGGCCGGGCGGGTATCAGCCGGATTTCTTGCCGCTGCGGTTGCTGGCAACCGGAGTGGGAATCACTTTGGCGGCCGTGTCGATCAGCCCCCGCTGCATGGCCTGGAACGCTGCCATGTTGCGTTCGGTCAGGTCATTCAGCGTGTTCCATGGGGTCTGTCCCATCAGGTTGTTGAGCTGACTGCGGAACTGGGTCTGCTGATCCAGGAACACCTGCAGGCTGCGCTCCAGATAGGGTCCCATGAAACCCTGCAGCGAATCGCCGTAGAAGCGGATGATCTGGCTGAGCAACTGCGGCGACAGCATCGGCTGCCCCTTGTCCTCGTGCTCGGAGATGATCTGCAGCAACACTGAGCGGGTCAGTTCCTCACCGCTCTTGGCGTCGCGGACTTCGAAATCCTCGTTGTCCAGGACCAGCTGGCGGACTTCCTCCAGCGTGATGTAGCTGGAGATTTCCGTGTCATAGAGACGCCGGTTCGGGTACTTCTTGATGATGCGTTTGGTTTGTGCCATGCGGCGAACGCTAACAGAAGATATTGCGGCGCACCAGCCGGGTCGGGGTGTTTATGCTGCAGTCGCCGGCTGCAGCATTTCCCCAGGGCGCCCCTAGTGACCGACTGCGCCGCCGGCACTGCCGAACGGTGGCTTGGCGAACCACAGCACCGGAATCAGCAGTACGAACAGGATCGCGCAGGCCCAGAACACGTCGTTCACCGCCAGTGTCAGCGCTTCCCGCGTCAGCAACTGGTCGATCATGCCCAGGCTCTGCGTGTGCGACAGCCCGGTGTGCGACAGCTGATCGATGAAGTGGGTGGCCGCCGGGTGACCCGGGCTGACGTACTCGGTCAGGCTGGCGTGATGGGTTTCGCCGCGGTGCTGCCATAGCGTCACCATGATTGCGGTGGATACGCTCGAACCGATGGTACGGCAGAAGTTCGACAGTCCCGACGCGCTGGCGATCTGGTCCACCGGCAGGCCCGATAAGTAGACTTGGTTGAGCGGGATGAAGAAGCACGGGATCGCCAGGCCCATCACGAAGCGCGGCACGATCAGGGTGGAAAACGAGGCGGAGCTGTCAAAGGTGGAAAACCAGTACGCGGTGCCGGCGAAGACCAGGAACGCGAATGTCACCACCGCGCGCAGATCCAGCTTGTGCATGTTCTTGCCCAGGATCGGCGCGATCAGAAACGCCAGCACGCCGACCGGCGCGGTGGCCAGGCCGGCCCAGGTCGCGGTGTAGCCCAGGGTGATCTGCAGCCACAGCGGAAACACCACGTTGATGCCGAAGAACGCGAACATGCCCAGCGACAGGCTGATCACGCCGACCGTGAAGTTGCGCTGCCGGAACAGCGACAGGTCCACCACAGGATGCTTCGCGTGCAGCTCCCACACGATCAGGAAGGTGAGGCAGATCAGCGCGGTGAGACCCAGAATCAGGATCATCGGCGAGGAGAACCAGTCGTGGTCGTTGCCGTTGTCCAGCATGAACTGCAGCGCGCCGACGCCGACCACCAGCAGCAGCAGGCCGATCATGTCGATCGGTGCCTTGTAGGTCCTGGTTTCGCGCTTGCGCAGCAGCCCCCAGGTGATCACGGCCGCCGCCAGGCCGACCGGCAGGTTGATATAGAAGATCCACGGCCACGAGAAATTGTCGGTCAGCCAGCCGCCCAGGATCGGGCCGAAGATCGGGGCCACCACCACGGTCATCGCCCACAGCGCCAGCGCGATGCCCTGTTTCTCCTTTGGATAATTCGACAGCAGCAGGGTCAGCGACAGCGCCACCATCGGGCCGGAGCCGGCGCCCTGCAGCAGGCGACCGATCACCAGCATCGGCATGCTGGTGGCCAGTCCGCACAGCATCGAGAAGATCACGAACATCAATACCGAGCCGACGAAGGTCTTCACCTCGCCGAAGCGGCGCGCCAGCCAGCCGGTGAGCGGCTGCATGATCGCGCTGGCCAGCGCGTACGAGCTGATCGTCCAGGTGCCCTCGCTGGGACTCACGCCGAGGCTGCCGGCGATGTGCGGCACGGCGACGTTGACGATCGTCATGTCCAGCACTTCCATGAACGTGCTGAACGCGACGGCGATGGTGAGCAGCGCCAGCGGACCGCCGTGCAACGGCTTCAGCGGTGCGGCGTCGGACGTGGCTTCGGTGGGTGTGGCGGCCATGGTTCGGCTCAGTTCGCGGCGGTGGCGTGGGACAGGTTGGCGCTGATGATCCGGTCGGCTTCCGCATCCGCCTTGCTGGCCATCTGGTCGTAGACGGTGGTTTGCGCCACCGGCTGCCGCGCCGGCTTATTGGCCAGCACGCTGCCCTTGTCATCGCTGATGTCCACCGTCACGTCGGCGGACAGGCCGATGCGCAACGGGTGCTTGTCCAGCTCCTGGTTGTCCAGTGCGATGCGCACCGGCACGCGCTGTACCACCTTGATCCAGTTGCCGGTGGCGTTCTGCGCGGGCAGCAGCGAGAACACGCTGCCGGTGCCGGCACCGAGGCCGATCACCTTGCCCTTGTATTCCGCATCGCTGCCGTACAGATCGGAGGTCACCTTCACCGGCTGGCCGATGCGGATGTGCCGCAGCTGGCTTTCCTTGAAGTTTGCGTCAATCCACAGGTCATGCAGCGGTACCACGGTCATCAGCTGCTGGCCGGCCGCGACGCTGTTGCCCAGCTGCACGCTGCGCTCGGCGACATAGCCGGACACTGGCGCATAAATCGCGTTGCGTTGTGCCGCGACCCAGGCGGCGCGGAAGTTCGCGCGCGCCTGCAACACCACCGGGTTCTGTGCCACGTCGGTGCCTTCGATGGCGGCATGGGCGGCGGCCGACTGCGCCTCGGCGGCGGACACGGCGGCCTGTGCCTGTTCGACGCCATCGCGCATGTGCTGCACGATTTCGGGCGATTCGGCCTGCGCGGCGATCAATGGAAGCCGCCGTTTGAGATCGGCCTCCGACTTCTTCAAGGCCAGCCTGGCGGTGATTACCTGGGCATCCGCACTGCTGGCAGAGCTGGTCTGCTGGCGCACGCCGCGGACCGCCTGGGCCAGTGCGCTGCGCGCCTGCTGCAGGCGCGTGTCGGCGTCGGTGCTGTCCAGCTTCACCAGCACCTGGCCGGCGTCGACGTGCTGGGTGTCGTCGGTGAGGATCGCCACCACCGTGCCCGGCACCTGCGCCGAGATCGCCACCTGGTTGCCGCCGACGTAGGCGTTGTCGGTTTTCTCGCGGCTGGAGAACACGAACAACCACAGCAGGAACCAGATCAGCCCGGCGAGAATGAATGCGCCGGCCACGATCAGCAGTACGCGCCGACGCTTGGCCGGATCTTTTGCGGCCATGCCGCTTTCGTTGGCGTCGACGGATGACTTGTCGGACTCAGTGGCGCTCATGGTCGGCGGCTCCGGCGGTAACAGAAGAGGAAGAGGATTCGGTGCTGGCAGCGGCCTGCGTGTTGTCGCGATAGCCGCCGCCGAGTGCCTTGATCAGGGCGAGATCGGTGCTCAATGCCTGCGCCCGCAACTGGGCTGCGGCATCGCGCTGTTGCAGCAGTTCGGCTTGCGCCCCCAGGCGTTCGCGGGCATCGCGCACGCCCTGATGCGCGCGCGCCTGTGCGTTCGCCAGCAACTGCTGGTCGGCATCGAGCTGGGCTTGCTGTTCGTGCTGGCGGGCGGCGACCTGCTCGGCACTCAGCGCCTGTGTCGCCACTTCGCGTGCCGCGGTCAGCACGGTGCTGTTGTACTGCGCCACCGTCGCGTCGAGCTGGGCCTTGCTCAGGCCATAGTTGGCCTCGAGCGCGCCGCCGTTGAAGATCGGCAGATGCAGCGCCGGGGTCAGTGCAAACGTGCGACTGCCGGCGGTGAGCAGCTTGCCCATGTCGATGCTGGACAGGCCGGCCAGTGCGGTAATGCTGATGTCGGGAAAGAACTCGGCACGCGCCACATCGGTCTGCTTCAGCGCAGCCTCGACCTGCCAGCGACTGGCGGCGATGTCAGGGCGGCGTGCGATCAGGTCGAGCCCGGCACCCGCCGGCACACCGCGCTCGACCGTCGGCAGCGGACGAGCCTTGAGCTCCGGCAGTTGTGCCGGTGCGATACCGAGCAGCGAGGCGAGCGCGGCGCGGCGGATCTTCGACGAACCGTCAAGCGCCACGCGCATCTCGCGCACTGCAGCCAGCTGGACACGGGCTTTCTGCGCTTCGTCCGGCAGATCGACGCCCTGCTGCACGCGCAATTCAGCGATATGGGTGAACTGTTGCTGTGTGGCAAGCAGTTGATCGGTCAGTTGCAAGCGTGCCTGATCGGCCTGCCAGCCGAAGTAGGTATCAGCCACGGCGTACTGGATCGCCAAGGCGGCAGCACTGCGCTGCGCTTCGGCGGCATGCGCCTGATCCAGTGCGGCTTCCACCGTCGCGCGCTTCTTGCCCCACCAGTCAAAGTCGTATTGCAGCTGCATGCCGAGGTCGGCCTGGTTGTACCAGGAGAAGCCGAGGAACTTGCTCGGGATCAACCCGTAATCGCTCATGCGTGTGCGCGATACCTGCGCACTGCCGTTGACCGACAGGCCCAGCTGCGCTGCGGCAAGCCGCGCCGACTCGTCGGCGTTCTGCACGCGGCTTTGCGCCAGCGCGAGATCCGGCGACTGCTGCATGGCGCGGTCCATCAACGTGTCGAGTTGCGGGTCGTCGTACTGGCGCCACCACGATGCAGCCGGCCAGCCGGCGCGGGTAGGCGACTGCAAACCGGCCAGCGGCACCTCGTCGCGCAACGCCGGCGTGCCGAGTTTGCCTGGTGTGCTGGCGCAGGCAGCCAGCATCAGCAGGGTCGCCGCGGCCAGCGCCGTGCGGCCGCGGAGCAGGGCATGCTTCATCGGAACTTCCTTCATGGCTGTGGTGTTTCGCTCAGCTGGTCGAGGTTATGCGCCAGCTTGCGCAGCAGGCGGCTCAGGTTGAGTTTGTCGTTGTCGCTGAAGCCGGCAAACATGGTGGCGACGCGGGGAAACATCGGCGGCAGCATCTTCTGCACGAAACGCCGCCCGGCTGGTGTGATGTGGATCAGCACGCGGCGACGATCCTCTTTGCTGGCACCGCGGGTGATCAGCCCGCGCTTGACCAGCGCGTTGGCGATGCGGGTCATGTTGGTGGCGCCCTGGGTGGCGAACTCGCACAGCTCGCCCGGCGTCGAGCTGCCGTCCGGGCGGCTGTACAGGATCATCAGGGTTAGAAATTCGCTGTGGTTGAGCTTGTGCGGCTTGAGCTTGAACTCGAGCTCTTCCTCAAGGCTGGCGCCGACCATCAGCATCAGCCGGCACAGCCGCGCTTCGGGCGCGGGCATCTGCGGGATGATCTGGCTCACCCGGCCGATGCCCTCGTCCATCATCGTGATGCAATTCGTGAGATGTGCCATTTCATCAGTTTATATTTCATCGATGAAATAAAAGATAGCAAGCACGGGAGCGCCGGCGCAAGTGGCCATGGGCACTGGGGCTGAAGGGGTGCGCTCAGCTGTTGCGGCGGTCGAGCCTGAACAGGCGGCGTGCATTGGCGCTGGTGGCGGCAGCGATGTCTGCGGCCGATTCGTTGCGTAATTCCGCGATGCAGTGCAATACCTCGATGACTCGTGCCGGTTCGTTTCGCTCGCCGCGATGAGCCGCGTCGGGTTGATCCGGCGCGTCGCTTTCCAGCAACAGGAACTCGATCGGCATCTGCGCCACGATGCGGCGAAGGCGCTGCGCGCGGTCATAGGTCACCGGGCCGCCAATACCGATGCAGAAGCCCATGTCCCACAGGCGCTGTGCCTGCTGTTCGCTGCCCGAAAAGCTGTGCACCACGCCGCGCAAGCCGCCGGTGCGGCGCAGGATCAGGCTCACTTCCTCCAGTGCGCCGCGTGCGTGCACGATCACCGGCAGGTCGCGCTCGCGCGCCAATTGCAGCTGACGCGAGAAGTAATGCCGCTGGAGCTCATGGTCGAGCCCGTCGACATGGAAATCCAGGCCGATCTCGCCGACGGCGACTACCCGATCCTCATCCAGCCATGCAGACAGTGCGTCCACATCTGCCGGTACATGCTTGACTAGGAACATCGGGTGCAGCCCGTAGGCGGGATGCAGTTGGGCATGCTTGGCGCAGAGCGCCTTGATTCGCGGCCAGCTGTCGGCGTCGACGGCCGGCACGATCATCGTGTCGACGCCGACCGCGCCTGCGCTGTCGATCACAGCATCGCGATCGACGGCGAACGCGTCGTCATCGAGGTGGACGTGGCTGTCGACTAGCTTGGGCATGATGCGGTTTTCGTGCACTGGCAGAGAGTTCGATGGCTTCGACGTGAAGATAATGTTACGAGCGCGAGCTAGCTCCGATTCAGTTGGATAACGGTTCAATGGCGCCGCAGGTTATTGCGCTGGTGCAAAACATGCCCGGCAAGGCAGCGGCATACAAACAAACAGTGGGAGGATCGTAATGAACAGATTGATGATCAATGTACTCAATGTCGCTATCGCAGCGGCGCTAGCCACAAGCCTTGCGGCTTGCAATCGCAGTGCGGATGCGGGCACCTCCAACGGCGCCGCTGATGCAGGTCTCAGCGCAGCTGCCAATGCGGATGGCGGCGCGGATACCGCAGTCAGATATGCCAAGGTGGTCAGTGTCGATCCCGTGCGCTCGACGACGAACACCCCGCGGGAAGTCTGTCACGATGAGACTGTGACACAGACCGCGCCGCCGAAGGATCAGCACCGGATTGCCGGTACCGCGATTGGTGCGGTCGCTGGTGGCCTGCTGGGTCATATGGTTGGCGGCGGCAAGGGCAATACGCTGGCCACGGTCGCGGGTGCCGTCGGCGGTGGTTATGCCGGCAATCGCATCGAGGCCAGTCGCCAGCATGCCCAGGTGACTTCATCGGTGCAGCGCAAGTGCAGCACCGTCAACAACACCAACGACAAGATTGTCGGCTACGACGTGAAGTATGTGTACAACGGGGTGACCCGTACCGTGCGCATGGATCACGATCCGGGCGACCGTGTGCAGGTACAGGAAGGTGTGACGGCAGTCTCCGACGCTCGCTGAATCGAACCACTGAAAAGGAAGTGACTCAAATGAATGCACTGATTAGCAAGTTTGCCCTGGTCGCAGCGGTCGCGGCGGGCCTTGCCCTTGGCGGTTGTGTGACCGCACCTTACGGCAACGGCGGCAACTACAATCGTGGCTATCAGGGACAGCAGCAGGGCGGCTACGGCAATCGAAACGGTCGTTGTCAGACGTGCGGCGTGGTACAGGATGTGCAGCAGGTCTATACCGACGGCAGCAGCGGCAATGGCGGCACGCTCGGTGCGATCATCGGTGCAGTTGCCGGCGGCGTTCTTGGCAACACAATAGGCAAGGGCGATGGTCGCAAGGCGACGACGGTGGTTGGCGCGGTCGCTGGCGGCGTCGTCGGCAACCAGATCGGCAAGCGCAATGACGGCAGCAGCGCCGCATGGCGCATCGTGGTGCGGCTGGACAATGGCCAGTACGCCACGGTCACTCAGCGCGAAGACCCTGGCGTCCGCAATGGCGACTATGTCGAAGTCAATGGCGATCACGTTTACGCGCGTTGATTTTTACGTGGACGTATGGATGTCCATATGTATGGACGTCCAAAACAAAAAAAGCCCTCATGCGAGGGCTTTTTTATTGACGAAAGTTTGAGCGTGCCGTGGATCAGTTGACGGCGTAGAAGGCGTGTTCGCCGATCGTCACGCTGGGGCGGTTGTGCGACCAGGCCGGAGAGATCGCGGTGGTGGCGAAGTGATCGGCACGGGGCACAAGCATGCGACGTTGCGCCAGCGGCAATTGCCAGTTGCGAAGCGACCTGCCAGCCACCTGCCACGCCTTGTTGAAGGCTTCGAGATTGTTGACCTCGAAAGAGCCGGGCGTGGTGGTTGTCGCGAACTGATGCGGCGAGGTCACCACTTTGCACACGGTGCCGCCCCACTGGCCGCGGTCGCGGCGGCGCAACGCAACTTCGGCAACGGCGAGCTGGCCATTGGTCGGCTCGCTGCGCGCTTCCAGGTAGACGGTGGTGGCCAGGCAGGCCTGGTCGGCGACGGGCTGGGGCATCAATGACGTCAGCCACAACAGCATGGAAAGTTTCATGGTTCTGCCTCCAACGTGCTGTACGCGCAAAGCAGACTGCAAGCTTTGTGCGCCGTTGCGATGGACGGGCGGGCAGGCCGTTCCATCTGGATCTACCGCCACGACCGAAACTTGTGGTCAGGCGTTTTGCCACGGGATTGTGGCGGGGTCGAGCGGCAATTCATGCCGATCGGGGGTTTGGGTGTTGTCGGGCGTTGTGCGGCCGCGTCGGCCGTGTTGCCTTCGACTACTACGCGCTCGTTGGATGCGAGGCGGTATTCCATCCGGCGTTGCAGCTGCCGGGTCGCGCCGATTCGGACTCTTCCGGTTCGTCGCGTACTTCGACATCCCCTGTTCCGGATGTCGCGATATTCAATCGGCGAAGCCTAGTGGCGGTATCCGCCGCTGGCAAGTGCCGGGCAAATGAAGTTTAACTGATGCTCACAATCCGCTGGCAAGTGCCATGACGAATTTTGTTTGCGACGACAAGCATTACTCATGCCGGCCAGGACGTCTCGAGATGAATCATGAGGTCGTCGTTGAGTGGATGCAGATGACCATCGTGCGCTTGTGCAGCAACGTCGTCAGTCAACACGACGAGTGCTGCGATGCAGTCCTGTGCAGTGATTGCATCGAGCACGCAACCGACTTCGCGATCACCATCAGACAGCATGTCGCCGGCATCTGCGGCTTGCGACAATGTGACGCTGTGCAGATGTCGCTTGTGACCGCCGCGATAGTGCAGTCGCGCGACAATTTCCTGGCCCGGGTAGCAGCCCTTGTCGATGGCGACTGCCTGCAAGCGCTGCAGTGACAAAGCTGCTGGCAACAACTCATTCAACGTCTGCGTCGGCAGCCACGGCCAGCCTGCGCGCAGTTGCGGCAATCGCCAGGCATCGTCGCCAATGTCCGCAGCGGTGATTTGCAGGCTATGCGTGTCGCAACCCAGTGAGAGTATTTCGGTGTCATCGCTGATCGCATGCAGCAGCATGCTCGGGCCAGTTGCCAGCACGCGCGGTGGCAACGCAGTCAAGCTGAGCTTCGAGCGGAACACGAAACGTCGAAGCGCTTCGATCATTGCCGCCGCACTGCCGCCGCGCAGTAGTACGAGATAGCGATCGTCGGCGAGTCGGGCCAGATGAAACAGCGCACGCACGCGACCCTGCGGATCGAGCCATGCACTGAACTGCCACTGGCCGGTAGCGAGTGAACTGACGTTGCTGCTGAACTGTGCATGCGCAAACGCCATCGCGTCCGGGCCTTCGATCAACAGGGTTTCCGCAGGATAGGATGTCGACATAGGCAGTCGTAGATTGGGGCAGCAGGAACCCGTCGCAAGTAGGGACAGTGAAAGGGTCGCCGCCAACATGGCGTCTCAGTCAAGGTTGTGCTGCTATGCCGCAAGTATTAACCTTCATCGGCTTATAAAAAAACCATGTCCGATACCTCCTCCCCAGCTGAATCCACATCTGCTTCCGTTCCGGCGGAAACAATCGCCGTGCCTGTGAGCCCGGTGCAGGACAGGCTGCCGAGGGAACGGCCGGTTCCTGATCCCACCCGCTACGGCGACTGGGAAAAGAACGGGCGCTGCATCGACTTCTGAACGACCGCAACGGCGCTCGTCGCCGATCGCGTACAGGGGCGGGTGCGGCACGGACACCAGCGATTCCACTCAGGATAGCCGCCATGGCAGACACGCAACGACCGCTCTCTCCGCATCTACAGATCTACAAGCGGCAGGTGCAGATGATGACTTCTATCGTGCATCGCGCCACCGGCATCGCCTTGGCCGTCGGCAGCGTGCTGGTGGTGGCAGGCCTGCTGCATCTGGCCGCGGGCGAAGACAGCTTCGACCACTTCAAGGGCATCATCGGCAGCCCGGTCGGCATGATCCTGCTGGTCGGCTGGAGCTGGGCGCTGTTCTATCACCTGTGCAACGGCATCCGGCACCTGATCCAGGATACCGGCGCCGGTTACGCGATTCCCCAGTTCGTGCGCTCCAGCTGGCTGTCGATCGCCGGCAGCATCGTGCTTACCGTACTGGTGTGGGCTTATGTACTGACGGCTGGAGGTGCGGCATGACTGCGAAGGATCTGCGTAATCCGCTGAAGACCGCGCGCGGCTTGGGTTCGTCCCACTCCGGCGTGGGCCACTGGTGGACCCAGCGCGTGACCGCTGCGGCGCTGGTGCTGCTCGGCGTGTGGTTCGTCGCGACCGTGTTGTGTCTGTTGCATGCCGACTACGCCACCGCGCATGCGGCGGTCGCCAGGCCGTGGAACGCGCTGCTGCTGATCGCGTTCGTGCTCACCATGTTCTGGCATGCCGTGCTCGGCCTGCAGGTGGTGATCGAGGATTACGTGCATACCCGCTGGAAGGAAGTCGTCCTGCTGGTGGCGATCAAGTTCCTCGCGGTACTGGGCGCGCTGGCAAGCGTGCTCGCCGTGCTGCGCATTGCGCTGACCCCATAAGACGCGAGGATTTAGTTTCATGGAAAGCTCCAAGTTGGAATCCTACAAAGTCCGCCAGCATCTGTATGACGTGATCGTGGTCGGCGCCGGTGGCGCAGGCCTGCGCGCCACCTTCGGCCTGGCCGAGAAGGGCCTCAAGGCCGCCTGCATCACCAAGGTGTTCCCGACCCGGTCGCACACGGTGGCGGCGCAGGGCGGGATCTCCGCCGCGCTCGGCAACATGGGCGAGGACGACTGGCGCTTCCACTTCTACGACACCGTCAAGGGTTCCGACTGGCTCGGCGACCAGGATGCGATCGAGTACATGTGCCGCGAGGCGATTCCCTCGATCATTGAGCTGGAACATTACGGTGTGCCGTTCTCGCGCACCGAGGAAGGCAAGATCTACCAGCGCCCGTTCGGCGGCATGACCACGCATTACGGCAAGGGCACCGCGCAGCGCACCTGCGCCGCGGCCGACCGCACCGGCCACGCGATCCTGCACACGCTGTATCAGCAGGCGTTGGCGCATGACGCCACGTTCTTCATCGAATATTTCGCGATCGACCTGATCTTCGACGCGGAAGGTGTCTGCCGTGGTGTGCTCGCGCTCGACATGAACGAAGGTACCCTGCATTTCTTCCGCGGTCACGCGGTGGTGATGGCGACCGGCGGTTACGGTCGCGCCTATTTCAGCGCGACCTCGGCGCATACCTGCACCGGCGATGGCGGCGGCATGGTGTTGCGCGCGGGTCTCGCGCTGCAGGACATGGAATTCGTGCAGTTCCATCCCACCGGCATCTACGGCGCGGGCTGCCTGATCACCGAAGGCGTGCGCGGCGAGGGTGGCTACCTCACCAACTCCGAGGGCGAGCGCTTCATGGAGCGTTACGCGCCGAATGCGAAGGATCTGGCATCGCGCGACGTGGTCAGTCGCGCGATGACGATGGAGATCCGCGAGGGCCGCGGCGTCGGCGAGCACAAGGACCACATCTACATCAACCTGATGCATCTCGGTCCCGATGTGATCAACGAGCGCCTGCCGGGCATCGCCGAGTCGGCGCGCATCTTTGCCGGCGTTGACGTGACCAAGGAACCGATCCCGGTCATTCCGACCGTGCATTACAACATGGGCGGCATACCCACCAACTATCATGGCGAAGTGGTGCAGAAGCGCGGCGACGACGTCGACGCGGTGGTGCCGGGTCTGTTCGCGATCGGCGAGGCAGCCTGTGTCTCTGTGCACGGCGCCAATCGTCTGGGTTCCAACTCGCTGCTTGATCTGGTGGTGTTCGGCCGGGCCGTGGCGCATCGCTGCGCCGAGCTGATCAAGCCGGAGACGGCGCACAAGGATCTGCCGACCAACGTGCTGGACAAGGCGCTGGCCCGCTTCGACGGCCTGCGCAATGCCAATGGCAGCAAGCCGACCGCACAGATCCGCATGGAAATGCAGCGGACCATGCAGAGCGATGCGGCAGTGTTCCGTACCGGCAAGACGCTGAAGGAAGGCTGCGAAAAAATCTCTGCCGTGCGCGAATCGTTCAAGGACGTCCGCGTCAGCGATCGCTCGCTGGTGTGGAACTCCGACCTGATCGAAACACTGGAGCTGGCCAATCTGCTGGATCAGGCGATTGCCACCATGTATGGCGCCGAACAGCGACTGGAAAGTCGTGGTGGTCATGCGCGTGAGGATTTCCCTGAACGCGATGACGTCAACTGGATGAAGCACACGCTGGCGTGGGTCGACGAGGCCGGCAAGCCACGCTTCGATTCGCGTCCGGTGCACATGAATCCGATGACCGACGAGGTCAAGGCCGTGCCGCCGGCAAAACGCGTTTACTGATGCCTCGCGGCGGCTGTGTCCGCCACGTGGCAGTTGCATCATTGGTGGTACGGTCGGGGCGCAAGCCCTCCTGCAGAAAGTTGAAGGGTTCAGCACATGGCAGAGTTTTCGCTACCGAAGAATTCCAAGATCCAGCCGGGCAAGCACTACCCGGCCAAGGATGCGAAGAAGCCGCGTACCTTCCGCATCTATCGCTGGTCGCCGGACGACGGACAAAACCCCCGCATCGACACCTACGAGGTCGACTTGGCCGCGTGCGGCCCGATGGTTCTGGACGCGTTGCTGAAGATCAAGAACGAGATCGATCCCACACTCACGCTGAGGCGTTCCTGCCGCGAAGGCATCTGCGGTTCGTGTGCCATGAACATCGACGGCACCAACACGCTGGCCTGCACCCGTGCGATCAGCGAGTGCGCTTCTGGCGACGTGAAGATCTACCCGCTGCCGCACATGCCGGTGGTGAAGGATCTGGTGCCTGACCTTACCCATTTCTACGCGCAGTTCGCCTCGATCAAGCCATGGCTGCGCACACAGAGCCCGGCGCCGGCGCGTGAGCGGCTGCAGTCGCCGGAAGAGCGCAAGAAGCTCGATGGCCTGTACGAGTGCATCCTGTGTGCATGCTGCTCGACCAGCTGCCCGAGCTACTGGTGGAACGGCGACAAGTACCTCGGCCCGGCGATCCTGCTGCAGGCCTACCGCTGGATCGTCGACTCGCGTGACGAGGCCACCGGTGAGCGGCTGGATGATCTGGAAGATCCGTTCAAGCTGTACCGCTGCCACACCATCATGAACTGCACGCGTACCTGCCCGAAGGGCCTGAACCCGGCCAAGGCGATTGCCGAGATCAAGAAGCTGATGGTGGAGCGGCGTTCGGCATGAAGCAGCTGTCGCCGCGACGCGGCGACACCGCATAACCTCTTCCCTTTGGGGAGAGAGCAGGGTGAGGGGCGGGTGCTCGCAGGGATGTTGATCGAAGCTTTCTTTGGATGTGGGCGTCCCGCAAGATTTGTCCCTCACCTCAATCCTCTCTCCCGTATAGAGATTGGTAAACGGGGGGAGAGGAGAGGCCAAGGAGGCGCTTGCGCGCATTGACCCTATGGAAACTGCCCGTCTCAAGCGCCTGCGCTGGCGTACCCGTCGCGGTACCCGCGAGCTGGATGTCCTGTTCGGCGGCTGGCTGGACGAGCGCTTTGCAGATAGCGATGAAGCGCAGCAGCTGGCGTTCGACGAACTGCTCGACGTGCAGGATCCGGATCTGTGGGACTGGGTGATGGGCCACGCGCGTCCCGCGCGGGCGGACTGGCAGGCGATCATTGATGACATCCGCGCCCGCCATCGGCTTTGAATACCGACCATCGCGACTGCTGCGACGATTGCTGCTCGTCGTCGCCACCATGACCGTGCTGGCCGTGGCGCTGTGTGCGCTGGCCTTGTGGTTGAAGTGTCTGCTTGGTGTCGCCGTGCTGCTGGCGACATGGCAATCAGTCCACCGGCTGGCAGCTGCGCCGATAGCCGCCGCGGGCTGGAGTGCCGACAACGGCTGGACGCTGCGTCTGATCGATCATGAGGACGTGCCGGCCACGCTCGCTTCATTTCGTGTGTTCGGCGCCTTCGTGCTGTTGCGCCTGCAAACCGTGGAGCGTGGCGCGCAGGTGCTGTTGCTGGCACCGGACAACAGCGACGCCGATATCCGTCGTCGTTTGCGCATGCGACTGGCGACGGTGCAGCTGGACGAGGCGGTATCGCGGCTCTGATCTGCATGGTCCGAGCAGCCGGCAACTTCGCTGCAGCAGCACGGTCTCATCGAATACCTGATAATGGATGACCGGGCGGCCCGCCCTGCGATCCCACAAGCGACCCGCCCATGTTTCGACCGCTCGAACTCTTCATCGGCCTGCGTTACACCCGTGCCAAGCGGCGCAACCAGTTCATCTCGTTCATTTCCACTGTGTCGATCGTGTGCATTGCGATCAGCGTGATCGCGCTGATCACGGTGATGTCGGTGATGAATGGTTTCGACTACCAGATGCGTTCGCGCATTCTCGGCGCGATCTCGCATGCGACCGTCTCCGGCGTCGGCGAAAGCGTGCAGGACTGGCCGCGCGCATTGAAGATGGCCGAGGCGAATCCACATGTGCTGGGTGCCGCGCCGTATGTCGAATCCGAAGCGATGTTGCTGGCGCGTCGTTCCAGTGGCGCGCTGGTGCGTGGCATCGAGCCAGCGCAGGAGCCGAAGGTCGTCGACATCGGCAAGCACATGCTTGAAGGCAAGCTCGATGAGCTGACCCCGGGCAGCTGGAATATCGTGCTCGGTCGCGAGCTGGCGATGACGCTGGGGGTCAGTGTCGGCGACCGGGTGACCATGGCGGTGCAGCAGCTGCGCGGATCGCCGCTGGGCAGCGTGCCGCGGATGCGCAGCTTCCATGTGGTGGGCACGTTCGAGCTGGGCATGGAGCAGTTCGACTCCGGCCTGGCGCTGGTCAACATGAGCGATGCCGAGAAGCTCAATGACCTGAGCGGCCCCACCGGCATCCGGCTGCGCCTGGACGATTTGTTCAACGCGCGCCCGGTCGCCACCGAGCTGGCTGACCAGCTGGGCCAGGTCTATCGGGTGCAGACCTGGATGGATACCAACGCGAATCTGTTCGCCGCGCTGTCGATGGAAAAGATGGTGATGTTCATCATCCTGTCGCTGATCATCCTGGTCGCGGTGATCAACCTGATCTCGATGCTGATGATGCTGGTCACCGACAAGCAGGCCGACATCGCGATCCTGCGCACGCTCGGTGCCACCCCACGCAGCATCATGGGGATGTTCATGGTGCAGGGTATGCTGGTGGGCTTCGTCGGGATCGGTTTTGGCGTGGGCTTCGGCTCGCTGCTGTCGTGGAAGCTGCCGGGCATCATCAAGTGGATCGAGCACACCTTCCACGTGACCTTCCTGTCGCCGGACGTCTATTACATCAGCGAAGTGCCGAGCCGGCTGGACTGGCACGATGTCGGCTGGGTTGCACTGCTGACTTTCACGTTCTCGCTGCTGGCCACCCTCTATCCCGCGTGGCGTGCCTCGCGCACGCAGCCGGCGCAGGCGCTGCGCTATGAATAAGGCCGTCATGAACCCCACGAATGAAAACGTGCTGCGTGCTACGCACGTCGCCAAGACCTACGACGAAGGCGGCCTGCGCACCGACGTGCTGAGCGACGTCAGCTTCACCCTGAAGCGCGGCGAGACGATGGCGATCGTCGGCGCGTCCGGCTCGGGCAAGAGCACGCTTTTGCATATCATCGGCGGGCTCGACACGCTGACTGCCGGCGAGGTGGAAGTGGATGGCCGCGTGCTGTCGAAACTCTCCGATGCCGAACGCGGCCGCGTGCGCAATCGCTCGCTCGGTTTCATCTACCAGTTCCATCACCTGCTGCCCGAGTTCACCGCGCTGGAGAACGTGTGCATGCCGCTGCTGATCCGCGGAACGCCGATCGCCGAGGCCGAGCGTGAGGCAGCAGCTTTGCTTGAGCGGGTCGGGCTGGGTGGTCGCACACATCACAAGCCGTCGGAGTTGTCCGGTGGCGAGCGCCAACGTTGCGCGGTGGCGCGTGCGCTGGTGACCAAGCCGGCCTGCGTGCTCGGCGACGAGCCTACCGGCAACCTCGATGAAGGCAATGCGGAGCAGGTCTACGCGCTGATGCTGGAACTCAATCGCGAGATCGGCACCAGCTTCATCCTGGTCACCCACGACACCCGTCTGGCGGCGCGGATGGATCGCACCCTGGTGCTGCACAACGGCGTGCTGCAGGAACGCCCGAAGGGCTGACTCTCTGGCTGGCTTCTCCCCATGCGCGCAGGGGGAGATTGAGAGGGGGGTCTTCGGGCTTGCGAGAAAGGTCAAGAGCACCCCGCCCCAACCCTCCCCTGCAAGCAGGGGAGGGAGCTGCCCCGATACCTTCCGGTAGATTCGGTGAAGGCATGCTCGATCCCAGGCACAGGCGAGTGCCTACATGCTTTTCATCCTCGATGCCGCAGGGGCCGCGCTAGGCTCGACCGTATCCACAATGGAACGGGGCGCGGCATGGCACGAACGGCGGCAATCACGGCAGCACTGGCCTTGCTGTCTGGCGTATTGCTGGTGCAATGGCTGCCGAGTCTGCCGCCACGCTGGTGTCTTGGCCTGCTGTTGTCCGGGGCGTTGCTGCTGGCATGGCGATGGCCCCGCTGGCGCTGGCTGGCGTGTGTGCTGTTCGGCATCGTCTGGGCGGCATGGCATGGTGCCACGGCGATGGAAGCGCGCCTGCCGCGTGCACTGGAAGGTCAGGACATCGCAGTGACCGGCAGCGTCATCGGTCTGCCACAGGCCGGCAGCGACGCCAGCCGCTTCATGCTGCGAGTGGAGCGGGCCACGCTGGACGGCCATCCGATCGCGCTGCATGGTCGGGTGACGGTGTCCTGGTATGCCGATGCGTCAACGTTGCAGCCATGTACCCGCTGGCAGCTGTTGCTGCGGTTGAAACGGCCACGCGGCCTGCTCAATCCCGGCGTGGCCGACAGCGAGCGCTCGGCGCTGGAGCGCGGCATCGTCGCCGCTGGCTATGTGCGCGACGATCCCGGCAATACCCTCATGGCTGGCCCGCACTGGTGTGTCGATGGCGTGCGCGATGCCATCACCCGTGGCATCGCGGCGCGCGTGCGTGATCCGCATGACGCAGCATTGCTGCAGGCGTTTTCGGTCGGCGACACCCGCGGGCTGACACCGCAGGATTGGGAAGTGGCGCGTGCGAACGGGGTATCGCATCTGATCGCGATCTCCGGTTTCCACGTGGGTGTGGCCGCGGTGTTCGGGGTCTGGCTGGCGATGCTGGCTTATGCATTGTGGCCGCGGCTGGGCTTATGGCTGCCACGACCGCAGGCGCAGGCGGCTGCTGCATTGCTGGTCGCCGGCATCTATAGCGCGCTGGCCGGCTTCGGCCTGCCTACGGTACGTACGCTGTTGATGATCGCGGTGGTGGCGCTGGCGCGCTGCAGTCGGCGTGGCAGCAGCGGCGCGCAGTCGCTGGCGCTGGCAATGATCGTGATCCTGCTGTTCGATCCGCTGGCGGTGCTGGCCGCCGGCTTCTGGCTGTCGTTCGTCGGCGTGGCGTTCCTGATGCTGTGTCTGCAATCGCGCGGGCGCGGGGTGCGCGCGTTCGTGCATGAGCTGTCGGCCGGGCAGATGGTGATGACGGTCTCACTGTTGCCGCTGACCTTGTGGTTTTTCGGACAAGCCTCGCTGGTGGGTGCGTTGTCCAACCTGATCGCGGTACCGCTGGTCAGCTTCGTGATCGTGCCGTGCGCGCTGTGCGGCATGCTGCTGCTCGGGTTGTGCCCGCCGCTGGCGACACCGGTGTTGTGGCTGGCCGCGCAGCTGGCTCATGCGCAGTGGTGGCTGCTGGAACGGATGGCGAGCTGGCCCGGCGCGCACTGGTATCTGCCGATGGTGCAGCCGTACGGGTTGCTGCTGGCCTTGCTCGGTGCGTTGTGGCTGTTCATGCCGCGCGGCGTACCGCTGCGCTGGTTGGGTCTGCTGCTGTTCCTGCCGCTGTTGTGGCCGCCACGCCAGTTGCCGGCCGAGGGTGCATTCGAGGTATGGGTGCTGGATGTGGGGCAGGGCCTGTCGGTATTGCTGCGCACTCGCGAGCATGCACTGGTATACGACACTGGTGCCCGCTATCCGTCCGGTTTCGACCTCGGCGAGGCCGCGGTGCTGCCGTCGATTCATGCGTTGGGCATCACGCGGCTGGACATGCTGATGATCAGCCACGGCGACAATGATCATGCCGGCGGCGCCGAGGCGGTAGCTGCAGCGTTCCCGCAGGCACAGCGCTATACCGGCGAGCCATTGCGCATGGCACGGATGAAGTTGCCGATGCGTGCGTGTGTCGCCGGACAAGCGTGGCAATGGGATGGCGTGCGTTTTCGTGTATTGAGTCCTGCCGATGGCAAGGGCGATCGCGACAACGACAGCTCCTGTGTACTGCTGGTCGAGGGGCGTGGTGGTCGCCTGCTGTTGACCGGCGACATCAGTTCGAAAATGGAGCCGCAGGTGGCCGCTGCGCTCGGCCCCGGGATACGCCCCGTGCTGGTGGTGCCGCACCACGGCAGCAAAACCTCCTCCAGCATGGCCTTCATCCGCGCCGTGCAGCCGCCACTGGCTCTGGTATCGGCCGGCTGGCGCAACCGCTTCGGACACCCGAAGCCGGAGGTTCTGGCGCGTTATGCCGACGCCAAGGTGCCGCTGTTCAATACCGCCGTGGAGGGGGCGATCCCGCTGGATTTCCCTGCGGGGACCCCACCGCGGCGCGGGCCGGGCTGGCGCCAGCGACAGCCGCGCTACTGGCGCGAGTGAAGCGGAGAATGCCACGCCTGCCGCAGTACGGTGGGTCGACACTGCTATCATGCGCGCTCCTTGTCAGGCAGTGCGGTGGGTCGAAAAGTGCTGGAAATTCTGATGGCTGGCGGCTGGGCGATGGTGCCCATCCTGATCTGTTCGGCGATTGCCCTGGCGATCGTGCTGGAGCGTTGCTGGACCTTGCGCCGCAAGTCGGTGTTGCCGCCGGGCCTGGGTGACGAGGTGCGCCAGTGGGCGCGATCCGGCCAGCTCGACTCGGGTCATATCGAGACGCTGTCGAACGGCTCGCCGTTGGGCGAATTGCTGGCCGCCGCCCTGGCCGTGCGCCGGCAGCCGCGCGAACTGATCAAGGAGCGCATCGAGGACACCGGTCGGCACGTGATCCACCGGATGGAGCGCTACCTCAACACGCTGGGCACGATCGCGCTGATCGGTCCGCTGCTGGGTCTGTTCGGTACCGTGATCGGCCTGATCCGCATGTTCATGGAAGTGATGGCCGGTGGCATCGGCGATCCGGCCAAGATGGCTGGCGGCATCGGCGAGGCATTGATCTGCACCGCGTCGGGTCTGACCGTGGCGATCCCGGCGTATGTGCTGCACCGTTATTTCCGTTCGCGCGTGGCCGGCTATTGCGTGGAGATGGAAAAGCAGGCGACCGCCTTGTTGGACGATCTGACCCTCGCCCCTGTCGCCGCGCCGGCACCGGTACGCCCGCGTCGTACACCGGCACCGACCGCGCCGGGCGCGGGCTGAGCGCGCACCGATGCGTATTGGCAACGACCGCCGCCAGGACGATTTCGAGATCAACGTGATTCCGTTGATCGACGTGCTGCTGACCCTGCTGATGTTCTTCGTGCTTACCAGCACATTCGTGCAGCATTCGCGCCTGCAGGTGACCCTGCCGCAGGCGAGCACGCAGGATCGCGACATGAACGCCCCGGCGCTGACCATCATGATCGACCGTGATGGCCACTTCTACGTGGGTAGCGATGAAGTGCTGGGCGAGGGCATCGAACCGCTTAAGCAGACCATTGCGCGCAACGCAGGTACCGACCGCGAGCGTCAGGTGACGATTCGCGCCGATGCGATGACCCCGCATCAGGACGTGGTCACCGCGATGGATGCACTGGGTCAGCTCGGTTTCACCAGGCTGTCGATCGCCACCACGCCGAGCAAGCCGGGCGCAGCGCAGTGAGCGACACGAACAAGAAGGTCACGATTTGGGACGCGGAGTCCTGGCGGATCTACAAGCGCCTGCTCGGTTATACACGGCGCTACTGGATAGTGGGTCTGATCTCGCTGGTCGGCATGCTGGCGGATGGCGGCGGCCAGGCGATTTTCACGGACCTGTTCAAACTCATCACTGATGAGCTGTTTACGAAAAAAGATCCTTATCTGATTTTCTGGATGCCGATCTGGATCATCGCTCTTTTCCTGGTGCGTTCAATTGGCACCTTTGTGAGCAGTTACGGCATTTCGTATATGGGCCGCCATGTGGTGCAGGCGATCCAGCAGGAAGTCTTCGATGCCTATCTGCGACTTCCGGCAGCGTTTTTCGGTGCCGAACCGTCGGGGCAGCAGATTTCCCGTATTACCTACACCAGCGAACAGGTGGCTGCCGCAGCAACCGATGCCATAAAAACGGTTGTGACCGACGGATTCACCGTCATCGCCATGCTCGGCGTGATGCTCTATAACAGCGTCTATCTCACCTCGGTGCTGCTGGTGATGGTGCCGGCGATCGCATTGATTGCTGCCGTGGTCAGTCGGCGCTACCGACAGATCAGCCGGCGGATTCAGGGTTCGATGGGTTCGGTCACCGGTACGGTGGAGGAATCGGTCGGTGCACATCGCGAGGTGCGCATTTATGGCGGCCAGCCGCACGAGAGCCAGCGTTTCAGTGGTGTCACCCGGCGCACCCGCGGACTGAATCTGAAGATCGCGGCGACCAACGCAGCATCAAGTTCCACCATCCAGCTTGTGGCCGCCTGCGCGCTGGCAGCGCTGGTGTTTATGGGTACACGGCCACAAGTGCTGAATGAAATGTCGGCAGGTGTGTTCGTTGCGGTGTTGACAGCGATGGGCATGATGTTGCCGGCGCTGCGCCGGCTCGCCAACGTGCAGGCCAACGTGCAACGTGGCTTGTCTGCAGCCGAGGATCTGTTCGAGATCATCGATCTGCCGCCCGAGCCTGACCACGGCACCGTGGTGCTGGAGCACACACGTGGCGACCTGTCGATGCACGGCATCCGGCTGGTCTATCCGCGCAGCGAGGCGGAGGCATTGCGCGGTGTCGACCTGCATTGCGCGCCGGGCACGGTGACCGCACTGGTTGGCCGTTCCGGCAGCGGCAAGAGCAGCCTGGTCAGCCTGTTGCCGCGCTTCTACGCACCCAGCGACGGACAGATCATGCTGGACGGCCAGAATTACGAGACATACACGCTGGAGTCGCTGCGCCGGCAGATCGGCTGGGTGGGCCAGAGCGTGGTGCTGTTCGACGGCAGCGTGGCCGACAATATCGCCTATGGCGAACTGGCCGGCGCCAGCGAGGCGGATATCGTCGCCGCGGCCGAGGCGGCCAACGCGATGGAGTTCATCACGCGTATGCCGCAAGGCATCCACACCCAGATCGGGCAAGGCGGCAACATGTTGTCCGGCGGTCAGCGCCAGCGCATCGCGATCGCCCGCGCGATCCTCAAGAACGCGCCGATCCTGGTGCTCGACGAGGCCACCAGCGCGCTGGATACCGAGTCCGAGCGACTGATCCAGCAGGCACTGCAACGGTTGATGAAGGACCGCACCACGCTGGTGATCGCGCATCGCCTGTCCACCATCGAAGGCGCCGACCAGATCGCGGTGATGGATCAGGGCCGCATCGTCGAACGCGGCACGCATACCGAATTGTTGGCGCTGGGTGGGCATTACGCCGCGCTGCACCGCATGCAGTTCCACGATCATGCCCATCAACAGGCTGGCGACTGAGGATCACCGATGGCGCTGATCGACACGCTCGAATCAGCCTGGTACGGCAATGGCCGCGCACCGTGGTGGACACGGCCGCTGGCAGCGCTGTACGGCGCCGTGATCCGCCTGCGCAGCAGTCTTTATTTTTTCGGTTGGCTGCGTAGCGTGCGCTTGCCGGTACCGGTCATCGTGATCGGCAATCTCAGCGTGGGCGGCACCGGCAAGACGCCGTTGACGATTGCGGTGGTTGCCGCCTTGCGTGCACGCGGCTATCGGCCCGGTGTGGTCAGTCGCGGCTATGGCGGCAATCAGCGCGAACCGTTGTTGCTCGCTGATGCGCCGGATCCGGCGCAAGTCGGCGACGAGCCCTGCCTGATCCATGCCAGCGGCGTGCCGGTGGCGGTGGGACGCGATCGCCCGGCGGCGGGACGACTGCTGCTTGACGCCGGCTGCAATGTGCTCGTCGCCGACGACGGACTGCAGCATTACCGGCTGGCGCGCGACGTGGAGATCTGCGTGATCGACGGCGTACGCCGCTTCGGCAATCGGCGGTTGCTGCCGGCCGGCCCGCTGCGCGAACCGCTGAGTCGGCTGCAGCGGGTGGATCTGCGCGTCTGCAATGGCGGCATCGCCGAAGACGGCGAATACCCGATGCAGCTTCGCGGCGGCAATGTCGTTGCGCTGGACGACGGGCGAACTCAGCTGCTGGCCTGCTTCAGCGGTCAGCGCGTTCATGCGGTGGCGGCCATCGGCAATCCGCGGCGCTTCTTCGACAGCTTGCGTGCCGCAGGTGTCGAACCCATCGAGCATGCCTTTGCCGATCACCACGAATTCGTGGCGACGGATCTGGATTTCGCCGATGGCCTGCCGGTGCTGATGACCGACAAGGACGCCGTCAAATGCCGACGCTTCGCCCAGCCGCACTGGTGGCGGGTACCGGTGCAGGCGGATCTGCCGCAGGCATTTTACGAAGCGCTGGACAAGCGGCTGGAAGGCTTGCGCCGCGAGACGGTTTCGCCGGCCACATAGATCTTGCGGGCCAGACTGCCGCTGATCCAGTAGCAAAGTTCGGCGGGTCGACGCGCGTTCCAGATCACCAGATCGGCACGCTGGCCCACCGCGAGAGTGCCGCGGTCGGTCAGACCCAACGCGCGGGCGGCGTTGACGGTAACTCCCCGCAGCGCTTCTTCGGGCGTCAGCCGGAACAGCGTGCAGGCCATGCCGGCAGCGAGCCGCAATGACAACAGTGGCGATGTACCGGGATTGCAGTCGGTGGCGATTGCCATCGGCACCGCATGTTCGCGCAGCGATGCGACCGGCGGCAGTTTCGTTTCGCGCAGCGCGTAGAACGCACCGGGCAGCAGCACGGCAACGGTACCGGCGCTGGCCATCGCCCGGATGCCGGATTCGCTGAGGTATTCCAGGTGATCGGCGGAGAGGCCCTCGTACTCGGCGACCAGCGCGGCACCATCCAGATCGGACAATTGCTCCGCATGCAGTTTCACCGGCAGGCCGAGCTGCTTCGCGCGGTCGAACAGGCGACGGGTTTCCTCGCGGCTGAAACCGATGTTCTCGCAGAACGCATCGACTGCGTCGACCAGACCTTCGGCGGCGAGCGGGGGCAGCATCTCGTCGCAGGCCAGTGCCACATAGTCGGCGCGCCGGTCCCGGTATTCCGGCGGCAGTGCATGCAGCCCGAGAAAACTGGTGCGCACGCTGATGCCGAGCTCGCGGCCAAGGCGCCGCGCCACGCGCAGCATGCGGCGTTCGCTGTCGAGATCCAGTCCGTAGCCGGATTTGATTTCCAGCGTGGTCACGCCATCGGCAAGCAGTGCCCGTGCACGCGGCATCGATTGAGCGAACAGTTGTTCCTCGCTGGCCGCGCGGGTCGCGTTGACGCTGGAGACGATGCCGCCACCGGTGCGCGCGATCTCCTCGTAACTGGCGCCGTTGAGGCGCAAGTCGAATTCATGCGCGCGATCGCCGCCGAACACCAGATGGGTATGACAGTCGATCAGCCCCGGCGTGACCAGCGCACCGTCGAGCGATTCGACCACGCCGGCCAGCGCATCCGGGGCATCCGGCAACGCATCCATGCCACCGATCCAGGCGATGCGACCGTTATGCAGCGCGATCGCGCCATGCTCGATCAGGCCATACGGCACGTCGCCGACAAACGTCGCCAGCGTGGCGTTCAACAACAGTCGATCCCAGCGTGGCTCGCTCATGCTTCCGGTGACTCCATGACTGCGTTCATGTCTTGCTGGATGGATCATCGTCCATGACGTCGACGGGTGCGGCCGGTTCGTCGAAGGCGCTGGTGCTGCCGGCGTGTTGCAGAGCCTCGGTTTCCAGTCGGGTCTTCTCGGCGTTTTCGGCATGGGCGGCTTGTTGTCGCTCGAAGTCCTGCACCATCCGTTCGGCAAAATCCTTGTAGACCGGCGTCGGGCAGAACAGCGAGGCCGCCGCGCGGGCGAGCAGGCAGGCGGCCATGATCGGGATCACCATGTCCTGATTGTCGGTCAGTTCCATCGCGATCACCGCCGAGGTCAGCGGTGCGCCGGTGACGCCGGCCAGATACGCGCTCATGCCCAGCAGCACGACCGCACTGGCCGGTACGCCCGGCAGGAAATAGGCGATGTTGTGGCCGAGCCCGGCGCCAACCGCCAGCGCCGGTGAAAAGATGCCGCCGGGAATGCCGGCCCAGTACGACACCACATTCGCCAGCAGCTTGGCGATGCCGAAGGTATGTCCCGGTGTGACCGCTGCTTCCTGCACGAACGCCCGAGCCTGGTCGTAGCCGGTGCCGTAGACGGTGTTGTGCGAGTACAGCCCGATCAGCGCCAGGGCCAGTCCGCAGCCGGTGGCGAACAACACCGGTGCGTGCGCGCGCAATCGGCCGACCAGGGCCAGCGGCCCGTGCCGGCTGAGCAGGATCAGCCGCGCGAACAGGCCGCCCAGCAGGCCGCAGATGATACCGGTGAGCAATACCGCCAGCCATGCATGGCCCAGGGGAAGGTCGGCCTGCACCCTGCCGAAATACGAGTAGTTGCCCATGATGCCGAGCGACACCACGCCACCGATGAACACGGCAGTCAGCAACAGGCCGCTGAAACGATGCTCGAAGGTGCCGGCGAGTTCCTCGATCGCGAACACCACACCGGCCAGCGGGGCATTGAAAGCGGCAGCGATGCCGCAGGCGCCACCGGCAAGGATGAAGCGTGAGGCGGCCTTGGGATCGGTGAAGCCGAAGCGCCGGCCGAGCGAATAGAACAGGCCGGCGCCGACGTGCACCGTCGGACCTTCACGACCGATCGAGGCGCCGACGGCCAGCGCGATCAGGGTCAGTACCATCTTGCCGGCGGCAATCGGCAGCGCCAGCATGTGGGCGCGAAAGCCTTCGTCTTCGATGTGCAGGGTGCCGATCACTTGCGGGATACCGCTGCCGCGGGTCGCGCGCAGGCGTCCTTCGGTAATCCAGGCAAGCAGGCCGAACACGACCGGCGTCAGGATCAGCGGAATCCACGAGCCGTGACCGAGGATGCTTTGAAAAAGCTGGTAGGCCGAGGTGCTGGCCTTGGCGAACAGGATCGCGGCCAGCGCCACCAGCACCGCACCGAACCAGAGGACGAGGCGGCGTTTCCAGTGCTGCGGAGCGAAAAATTCATGGCCGAGCAACGCCTGCAGGCGCGGGCTCGACGACTTCGATGCAGGTTCGGGCAATTCGGACATGGCGCAATTATCGCAGACGTCACCAACAGAATTGTGGGAGCGGCTTCAGACGCGATGCTCTTGGTTGGGAATGTACGGAAGCATCGCGACTGAAGCCGCCCCCACAGAAGCCACTCTCCACTGGCTCATCGTGGCCGCCAGCGCGTCTCGTACAGGTCGAAGCGGCGATCCTTCAGATTGGTCACGGCGCCGGCGTTGCGCGCGCGGGCCAGGCTCTCCAGGCGCAAGTCGGCGAACAGCACGGTCTCGATGTTCGGCGTGGAATCGGCGGCGATGCCGTCGCGGGCGAAGCCGAAGTCGCTCGGGGTGAGGATGCAGCTCTGGCCGTACTGGATGTCGAAGTTGTTGACGCCGGGCAGGTTGCCGACGTTGCCGGACAGCACCACGTAGCACTGGTTCTCGATCGCGCGCGCCTGCGAGCAGTAGCGCACGCGCAAGTAGCCCTCGCGCACGTCGGTGCAGAACGGCACAAACAGGATCAGCGCACCCTGGTCGGTGAGGTGCCGCGCCACTTCGGGGAACTCCGCGTCGTAGCAGATCATCACGCCGATCGGGCCACAGTCGGTGAGCACGGTCGCGGCGCTGTCGCCGCCACTGATGTTCCACACGTTGCGTTCGCTCGGCGTTGGGTGCAGTTTCTCGCGCTCATGGATCGAGCCGTCGCGCAGGCACACATAGCAGACGTTGTGGATGTCGCCGTTGGTCTGTTCGGTCGGATGCGTGCCGGCGATGATGTTGATGTTGTAGTGCACCGCCAGCCGACTGAAGAGTTCCTTCACCTGCGGCGTGTAGTGGCTCAGCTTGCGGATGGATTCGACCGGCGACAGCTCGGTGTTCTCGATCGACAGCAGCTGCAACGTGATCAGCTCGGGGAAGGTGACGAAGTCGGCGCTGTAGTCGGCGGCGATGTCGGTGAAGTATTCGACCTGGGTGGCGAACTGCTCGAACGAGGTGATCCGGCGTTGCTGGTATTGCACCGAGGCCACCCGTACCGAATCGGGCAGCAGTCGCGCCGAAGTGATCGGCGGGATGTCCGGCTGGTCGAGCAATTGCGGATTGCGCCAGACCAGGTGCGCTGCATAGCCCAGCGACTCATGATCGGACGGCACGTACGCGCGCAGCAGGCCGATCACTTCGAAGTCGTTGGACAACTGGAAGCTCAGCGTGAGGTCGCGCCGCTTGCCTTCCATCACCGCCTGCACGTATGCCTCGGCGCTGCCGTAGCGCGCGAGGTTCTTTGCCAGTCCCGGAATGCGGCCGCCGAACACGATGCCGCGCAGCTTCAGGTCCATGCACAACCGCTTGCGCGCCTGGTACAGCCGCTGGCCGATGCGCATGCCGCGGTAATCCGGATGCACCACCACTTCCATGCCGTACAGCCAGTTGCCGTCCGGTTTGTGGCGCGAACCCATGCCGCCGCCGGTGATCTGCATCCAGGTATGCGGCGCCAGCGCCGTGGCTTCGTCGATGCGGAACGTGGCGCAGTAGCCGACGATCACACCTTCGTACTCGACCACGAACTGGCCTTCGGGGAAGTGCGTCTGCTGCGAGCGCAGCATCTCTGCCGAGTGGCCCCATTCCGCCGAGTAGATCCGTGCGGTGAGCTCGGCCAGTTGTGGCACGTCGCTCGAGACAGCCTGTCGCAGCAGCAGCTTGGGAGTATTTTCGTGGGGTTTCTTGGCCATCGCATGATTATGCATAGGCCACCGAATATCCGGGTGAAGACGCTTTCACCCACCGGTTACACTGCACGCTATCGTTGACCGGAGCCGCACCATGAGCAACAGCGCCGCCATCCGCCACTTCAGGGCTGACCAGCTATGGCGTGCCGATGGCTGGCAAGTCGATGCGACTCTGGGTGTGGCAGCGAACGGTCGATTGCTCGATGCCACGGAGGGCGCCAGCGAGTCGATCGGCCGCTGGGTGTTGCCCGGCATGCCGAACCTGCATTCACATGCATTCCAGCGCGCGATGGCGGGACTGGCCGAGCGCAAGGGGCGCAACGACGACAGCTTCTGGAGCTGGCGCGAGACGATGTATGCGTTCGCTGCCGCGATCGGTCCGGACGAACTCAAGGCGATCGCCGCCCAGCTCTACGTCGAGATGCTCAAGGCCGGCTATACCCAGGTTTGCGAGTTCCACTACCTGCATCACCAGTCGGATGGCACGCCGTACGCGCAACCCGAGGCGATGTCGCTGGCGCTGATCGAGGCCGCGCGCGAAGCCGGCATTGCGCTGACCCTGCTGCCGGTGCTGTACATCAGCGGCGGCTTCGACGGCCGCGCGCTCACCGCGCGGCAGCGCCGTTTCGGTCATGACGTGGACGGCTATCTGCGCCTGCTGGAAACATTGCGCAAGCACGAGAGTGATGATCTGCGTGTCGGCATCGCGTTGCATTCGTTGCGCGCCGTGCCGGAGCAGGCGCTGCGCGAAGTACTTGCCAGCGACGCGGCTAAAGACCGCCCGATCCACATCCATATCGCCGAGCAGATCGGCGAGGTGCAGGACTGCCTCGCCACACGGGGCGCGCGGCCGGTGGAATGGTTGTTCGGTCATGCCGACGTCGATGCACGCTGGTGCCTGGTGCACGCGACCCATCTGACCGAAGCAGAAACCCTGCAGCTCGCGCGCAGCGGCGCGGTGGCCGGGTTGTGTCCCACCACCGAGGCAAATCTCGGTGATGGTCTGTTTCCGCTGGCTGCCTATCAGGACGCCGGCGGCACGCTCGGCATCGGTTCGGATTCGCATATCTCGATCTCGCCGGTGGAAGAGCTGCGCTGGCTGGAATACGGCCAGCGGCTGACCAGCGGTCATCGCAACATCGCGGCGCGCGCGCAAGGTGTCAGCGTGGGCGAGACGTTGTGGCGTGCGGCATTGCATGGTGGCGCGCAGGCTTCCGGCCTGCCTGTCGGCGAGCTGCGCATCGGTGCGCGCGCCGATCTGATCGTGCTGGATGAAAACTCGCCGTTGCTGGCGGCGCGGGATGCCCGCTCCATGCTGGACAGCTTCCTGTTTGCCGGCAACACGCCGCTGGTGCGCGACGTGATGTGCGGTGGCGAGTGGGTGGTGCGCGATTTTCGTCATCGTGACGAGGAGCGTGTCGCCGCGCGCTATCGGGCGACGGTGAGTGCGCTGGCCGCACGCTGAACCCTTGCTGCTGGAACATGAACGCCAGCCATCGTGGCTGGCGGTTGCGGTCATCGGCGCAACCGGCATTGACGTTTTCCATGGCACATCCCCTCAATGGAGAGTGCCATGCGTCGATTCATCTCTTGCTGTCTCATCGCCGCTGCCGTGATCGGCAGCAGTTTCGCGATGACGGGTTGCGTGGTGGTGCCGCCACGCGGCCATGTCCGCGTTTGGGTGCCCGGCTACTGGGGGCCGAGCCACATATGGGTGGGCGGCCACTATCGCTATCGCTGATTCGCTGGTTGATCTGCCGATTTTCGAAAAAAAGCGGCGCCAGCATCTCTGCTGGCGCCGTCCCGTTACAGCTTCATTGGCTTATTGGGCGGTCGACGAGCTCGATGAAGACGCTGCGTGCTGAGCCTTGAACTGCTTCCACTGCGCTCGGCGTGCCTGCTTCTCCTGCTTCATCGTGGCCATCTGCGCCTTCTGTGTCGGCGTCAGCAACGCATAGATCTGCGCCCGCACGGTGGCCTTCTGCTGCACGCGGACTTGTGTGGCGGCGGCTTCTGCCTGCGCCAGACTGGCCGCTGCCGCCTTATAGCCCACCTGGTCCGGCGTCATCGACTCGAACGCGCTGCGCTGCTGGCGCAATGCCTGCCACTGCGTCTTGTTCTGCGCGAAGCTGCTCTGCATGATCTGCTTGATGCTGGCGTGCTGCGCATCGGTGAGGTTGAGCTTCCGGAAGCCCATGTCCTGGCCATGCCGGTGCGAATGATGGCCATGGCCCATGCCGGCATCCTGTCCGGCGGGAGCTGCCACGGCGATCGCGGTGAGGGCCATGGCCGAGGTCAGGATCAGGCCGAGGGTGATGTTCTTGCGCATGGGTGGAACCTCTGTCGTTGGGTGGGGGACTTGCAACTCATTTGACGACAAGGCGATGTGTATGTTCTTTGCCGGAAGGTAAAGATGCGTAAAGCTCGTGGTGTTCATTCCGCCGCACCGCTTGAATGGAAGTCATGCAACCCACTACCACGCCCCGGATATTGATCGTCGACGACGATCGCGCGCTGTGCGCCCTGCTGGCCGAGTACCTGCGGCGCGAAGGCTTCGTGGTCGAGCTTGCCCATGACGGCGAAGCGGCGTTGACCCAGCTGCGCAACCCGGCCTTGCGCCCGGACCTGCTGATCCTCGACGTGATGATGCCCGGCCGCGATGGCCTGGACACGCTGCGCGAGCTGCGCATGCAGCACCGCCTGCCGGTGATCATGCTGTCCGCGAAAGGCGAGCCGGTGGATCGGGTGATCGGGCTGGAGCTGGGCGCGGACGACTATCTGTCCAAGCCGTGCCTGCCGCGCGAGTTGCTGGCGCGCGTGCGCGCGCAACTGCGGCGCAACACGCCGACCAGCGCCGCCAACCTGCAAGTCGGCGTGTTGCGCCTGCAGCCAGGCGATCGCCGTGCTTTCATCGGAGAGCAGGAGCTGGTGCTGACCGGCGCCGAGTTCATGTTGCTGCTGGCACTGGCGCAGCGCACCGGCGAACTGGTCGACAAGTCGTCGCTGACCCGCATCGCGCTGGGGCGTGAACTGGAACGTTTCGACCGCAGCATCGACGTGCATGTGAGCCGCCTGCGCCACAAGCTCGCGGAAGCATCGGAGCAAGCCCCGCGGATCGAGTCGGTACGCGGCTCGGGTTACCTGATGATTGCGGGTACGCCGTGAACCCGTTCAAGAGCTCGATCTACTGGCGCCTGCTGATCTGGTTCTGCGTGGCGAACCTGCTGGTGCTGTTTCTCGGCAGCTTTCTGACCCAGCGCTTCATCGAATACACCACGGCGGTGGAGATCAACTGGACCGCACTGGCCCAGGACGCCAACCAGAATTACGAAAGCGGCGGTGCACCCGCGCTTGCCAGCTGGGTCGCGCAGCAGCGGCATGAAGGCATCGATGCCACGCTTTACGAAAAGGGGCGGGCGCTGTCGCCGGTGCGGTTGCCCTCGTCGATCCAGCAATCGCTGCCGGGCTGGTTCGATGCCGGACGCGACATCCTGCTGCAGCCGCGACCGGGACTTTATCTTTCCGTGCAGCAGGTGGTCGGCAATGACGGGCATGTTCGGCAGCTGGTGGCGCTGAGCCGCACGCATACGCGGCTGCGTCCGCAGACCCGCGCGAAGATCCTGCTCGGCGTGCAGCTGACGCTGTCGTTGTTGTTCATCGGGCTGGTCGGCTGGTGGGTGGCGCGCAGCGTGGCCAGGCCGGTCGAGGCGCTGCGCGATGCCACGCGGCGCATGGCCGCCGGCGAGCTTTCCACCCGGGTCGGCCGGCAAGGTGGCATGGCGCACGATGAGCTGGCCCAGCTGGCGCAGGATTTCGATGCGATGGCCGAGCGCATCGAGGCGCTGGTCGCGCATGATCGCGGTGTGCTGCAGGACCTGTCGCACGAGTTGCGCTCGCCGCTGGCGCGGCTGCACCTGATCCTCGACCTCGCACAGCGCAGTCGCGATGCAGCCGAGGCCGATGCGTATTTCCATCAGGCCGAACTGGAGATCGTGCGGCTGGATCGCATGACCGGCGAAATGCTCGCGCTGTCGCGACTGGAAGGCAGCATTCCCGGCATGAGCTGCGAAAAGCTGGACCTCGTCGAGCTGGTGCGCGGATGCGTGGAGCAGGCCGGGCTCGAAGCGCAGGCCCGGCACATCGAGCTGCGGCTGACGTCGCCCAGCACGCCGGTCATCGTGTTCGGCAGTGCGCCGCTGCTGGAGCGGGCGCTGGACAACCTGGTCGGCAACGCGATCAAGTTCAGTGCCGAGGGCGGCGACGTGGAAGTGCTCGTGCATGTGGCCGATGGCATCGCCGAGATCTCGGTCCGCGACCGCGGTCCGGGTGTGCCCGAGGTCGAACTTGAATCGCTGTTCCGTCCGTTCTTCCGCGGCAGCAACGCGGTGCGTGCAGACGGCCATGGGCTGGGCCTGGCCATCGTGCAGCGGGTGGTAAAGATCCACGGTGGCGAGCTGCGTGCCAGCAATCGCGATGGCGGCGGTCTGGACGTGCGCCTGCGCCTGCCGCTGACCGCGACCGATGCGTTGATGTGAGGGTGGGTGCTGGCGGCGAGCTTGAGTTGGTCGCCCTGTGCGGCGACGCGCAAACGGACTAGATTGTCGTGGCAGTGCGCGCCGTCGACGACGGTCTTCCTTTGAGTCAGCTCTGGAGAATTCCCATGCAAGGTTCCACCGATCTGGGGAAGTTGGTGTTACGTGTTGTGCTGGGTGTGCTGATCCTGTTCCACGGTGTTTCCAAACTGATCCACGGGCCCGGTTATGTGCTTGGTGTGGTGGCCCAGGCCGGCTTGCCGTCGATTCTGGCCTACGGGGTCTATATCGGTGAGGTGGTGGCACCGATCCTGTTGCTCCTCGGTATCTGGACGAGGGTCGGTGCGTTGATCATCGTGATCAACATGATCGTGGCGCTGGCGCTGGTGCATCTGGGTCAGCTCATGTCGCTGGCCGATACCGGTGGCTGGGCGTTGGAGCTGCAGGGCATGTATCTCGGTGCGGCGCTGGCCATTGCGTTGCTGGGTGCCGGCAGATTCGGCATGGGCGGCAGCAACGGCCGCTGGAACTGACGGGCTTGCTGTTCCGGATCTGTTGATCGAGGTGAACGCCAACCTTGCCGGTCGGCGTTCACCGATGGCATCGCGACCGCACAGCGTGCCGCCGGCGGCATGCATCAAGCGCGTCACGCCGCTGCGGTGGGGCGCTACGCAAGCGTCGCGTGATTTGCCACACTCGAACCTTTGCCCGATGGGTCGCGATGCGTTCGAATGCTCTTGCTGCCGTGGGGCTGGCGCTGTGCTCGGCGCTGTTCTTCACGCTCACCTACGTGCTCAATCGCAGCCTCGTTGCCGGCGGCGGCCACTGGGCGTGGGCGGTGATCCTGCGTTACCTGATCACGCTGCCGTTGTCGGCCGTGGTGCTGCCGATGCAGGGCGGACTCGGCGAACTGCCGCGCGAACTGCGCCGGCATCCACGCACGTGGCTGCTCTGGAGCAGCGTCGGCTTCGTGCTGTTCGGCATTCCGCTGACCTGGGCGGCCAGCAGCGGGCCATCGTGGCTGATCGCCGGCAGCTTCCAGACCACCGTGCTGGCCGGGCCGCTGCTGGCGCCGCTGATCTATCGCGATGATCGTCGTCAGCTGGCGTGGCGAACGCTGGCGATCGGTGCATTGATTGTCGCTGGCGTGTTCGCTTTGCAATGGGGTCATGCGCAGGGTCGGCTGCATGTGAGTGACTGGCTGGCGATCGGCGCCGTGGTGTTGTCCGCATTTGCCTATCCCTTGGGCAACCGCAAGCTGCTGCTGCATCTGGAGCATGCCCAATTGGAGCAGGGCGAAAGCCATATCAATGCCGTGCAGCGCGTGTTCGGCATGACCTTGTGCAGTTGGCCGCTGTGGCTGCTGTTTGCCATCATCGCCTGGTGCACGATCGGACCACCGACCCTGCGCGAGGCGCTGCTGGCCGGCGGCGTGGCGCTGTCGTCGGGCACCATCGCCACGGTGATGTTCTTCCGCGCCACCGACATGGTGCGGCGCGAGCCGACCGCCCTGGCTGCGGTCGAGTCGATGCAGGCGGCCGAACTGCTGTTTGCCACCTTGCTCGGCGTGATGTTTCTCGACGAGGCATGGCCGCACGGCTATGCGCTGTTCGGCGCGCTGGCGATCATCGCCGGCATCGCGCTGTTCGGTTGGGTCAGCGGACGTGGTGCGGCTGGTAATGAGGAGGCGGTGCGTGCCTTGCGCGGCGATCGCAGCGCCTGAAAATACTTCAGTTAGTTTCTATTGTATTCGTTTGCTTGTGAATTGTGACCAATCAGGTTACATATTGGTTTCGATCAGGACCACGAGAGTTTCTGCAAGCCATGAGCAAACAACGATTTCCATCCCTGCTGGCGTGTGCGTTGCTGGGTGCAAGCACCGCGTTGTGCGCGCAGCCGCAGACCTTCGGCTCCGCTGCGCATCTGCGCTGGGACGCGGATCGCTATGGCAATCATCGCTACCTCGTGCAGGTGGACAAGCCGGCTGATGCGGTGCACGTCGTCATCCCCTGGCGTCGCCGCGATGTTCATCCGGAACAGGTGGCGGTGATCGTCACTGGGCCGGACGGCAACGTGGTCGCCAACGTGTTGCGCGGTGCGATCGACCAGGGCAGCGGCGAGCTGCTGTTCGAGGCGCGCCAGGCCGGTGTCTATGCGGTGTATTACCAGCCCTATCTCAGCAACGGCCGCAGCAATTACCCGACGGTGAGCTACGCCACGCCGAAGGACACCGCCGAGGCTGGCTGGGCCAGCAAGGCCGGCCACGATGCCGCGCACTGGCGCACGCTGCCGTCGGCCACGGTGCTGCGCTACGAAGGTGTCAGCGATTTCGATGCGTATACCGCGATGGAGCGGGTGGCGACGCCGACGGAAGTGCAGCGGCTGCTCGCCGCGCATCCCACGCAGGCGTTATGGCTGTTTCCCGAAACGCGTGCCTATCCGGTGCGAATGTTCGATCAATTGCCACAGCGCTGGGCACAGCGCGGACCGGGCGGTGAACTGGCCGACCAGGCGCTGCGTGGCGAATACCTGAGTTTCCAGGTCGGGCTGTGGGCACCGCGTGCTGCGCTCGACCACGTGCAGGTGGCGTTTGCCGACCTGCATGGTCCGGACGGCGTGATCCTGCCGGCCAGCGCGTTGACCAGCTTCAACCAGGGTGGCGTCGATTTCACCGGCAAGTCATTCAGTACCCATGTCGACGTGGCGAAGGGGCGCGTGCAGCCGCTGTGGATGGGGCTGGATATCCCGGCCGATGCGAAGCCGGGCGTATATCGCGGTGCGGTGACGATCAGCGCCGATGGCCTGCCGGCGCAGTCTGTACCGCTGGCGATCACGGTGGATGCCCGCAAAGCCGTGGCACATGGCGATGACGATCCATCGAGACTCACGCGACTGCGCTGGCTCAACTCCACACTGGCGCAGGACAACTCGCTGGTGAAGCCGCTCACCGCGGTGACGGTCCACGGTGCACAGCTCGGCATTCTCGGGCGTCAGGTGCAGCTGGCCAACAGCGGTTTGCCGGCGCAAATCGAAAGCCGCTTCGACGAACGCATGACCGGCTTCGCGAAGCAGTCGCGCGTCTTGCTCGCCGCACCGATGCAACTGCTGGTGCAAGGCGCAAACGGTACCCACGCATTGCATGCGACAACGCTGCCAAACGTGCAGGTCGACGGTCCGGCCAGGGTGCACTGGCAAGTCGCCGGCGATGCCGGTCCCTTGCAGGGCGAGGTGACAGCCAGCCTCGAAGCGGATGGCACGCTCAGCTATGCGATTGCGCTGAAGGCCATCCAGGCCGTTACGCTGAAGGACATCCGCCTGGAGATTCCGTTGCGCAGCGACACCGCGCAGTACGAGCTGGGCCTGGGACGCACCGGCGACCACGCGCCTGCAGATTTCAGCTGGAAGTGGAATGTCGAGAACAATCAGGACGGCGCGTGGATCGGCGCGGTGAATGCCGGGCTGGAGTTTCACCTGCGCGATGAAAATTACCTGCGCCCGCTCAACACCAACTTCTACCACCAGCAACCGCTGCACATGCCCACCTCGTGGGACAACGGCGGGCAGGGTGGCATCACGTTCAAGCGCGACGGTGCGCGCTATCTGGTCAACGCGTTCAGCGGCCCGCGCACGATGACGGCGGGACAGGTTCTACGCTACGACGTGGTCATGCGCATCACCCCGTTCAAGACGATCAAGCCGGCCGAACATTTCGCCGAGCGCTATTTCCACAAGTACGCCGACCTTGACGCGATCAAGGCCGATGGCGCGAATGTGGTGAACATTCACCACGCCACGCCAATCAATCCGTGGATCAATTACCCGTTCCTCGAAACGGACGCCATGCGCGCCTACATCGACGCAGCTCACCAGCGCGGCATGGAGGTGAAGATCTACGACACCATCCGCGAGCTGTCCGACCGCGCGCCGGAACTGCCGATGCTCGAATCGCTCGGACACGAGATCATCAGCGGTGGCAAGGGCGAAGGCTTCTCCTGGCTGCAGGAGCATCTGGATGGCGACTACATCGCCGCCTGGCACGTGCCGGAGAATCGCGACGCGGCGGTGATCGATTCCGGTCAAAGCCGCTGGAACAATTACTACATCGAAGGGCTGGACTGGCTCGCGCGCAATGTCGGCATCGATGGACTCTACCTCGACGATGTGGCCTACGACCGCATCACCATGAAGCGCGTGCGCAAGGTTCTCCAGGCCCATCGGCCGCATCCGCTGATCGACCTGCACTCGGCGAACCAGTTCAATCCACGCGACGGCCACATCAACAGCGCGTTGCTGTACATGGAGCTGTTCCCGTACATCGACCGGCTGTGGTTTGGCGAGGAGTTCGACTACGAGAAGACCTCGCCCAGCTACTGGCTCACCGAGATGTCCGGCATTCCGTACGGCCTGATGGGCGAGATGCTGCAGAACGACGGCAACTCCTGGCGCGGCATGCTGTTCGGCATGACCAGCCGGCTCGGCTGGTCCAAGGGCAGCGATCCACGTCCGTTGTGGCAGCTGTGGGACAGCTTCGGCATCGAACAGGCCGACATGATCGGCTGGTGGGTACACGACGCGCCGGTGAAAACCGGTCGCGACGACGTGCTGGCGACCAGCTACATACGTCATGGCAAGACGCTGATCGCGCTGGCTTCGTGGGCGCCGCAGAGCACCGCGGTGAAATTGCAGATCGACTGGAAGGCACTCGGGCTGAAGCCCGGCAACGCCACGTTGAAAGCGCCGACAGTGGCTGGCTTCCAGCCAGCTGCCGAGTTCAAGCCCGGCGATGCGATTCCGGTCGAGCCGGGCAAGGGCTGGTTGCTGATACTGGAATAACAAGGCGGGGTGGCTCCGATATCGCGGAGCCTTTTCGTTGTCAGCTACGGTTGATCGCTGGAGTGTTGCACCGTTGCTCGATCAGGGATGAAGTGCTGCAGCTGTTTCGCGCCCGAGTTCGGCAAAGATCGCATCGCGCTCTTTCTGCGAGGCGTGTGAGGCAGTGAGGAAGGCGGCCACGATGACGGTGTGGCCGTCAGGCCAGTTCAGAATGCCAATGTCGTTGTATGCGGCAGTGACACCATCCAGTGTGTAGGACGTGCCGCACTTGTCGGCCAGACGAACGTCGGCTGGCAGGCCGGCTCTGAGGCGCGACGGCACGGTTTGCCCGTACATCAAATCGATCAAATAGTGCGTCGATGCCGGCGAGACAAGTTCATTGCGCCACAGCTTGCGCAGGAATATTGCAGCGGCATCCGGTGTGCTGCGATTGCGCGGGTCGGCAAGGAAGGCTTTGTAGCCACGTTGCAGGCGTTGATTCTCTTCTGCTGGTGTTTCACTGGCAGGTGCCTGGTTGCCGGGGCCGAGGTCTTCAAAGACGCGGCCGATCCCGGCTTCGTCCATGTCCACCCGCATGCCTTCGATGCCATGTGTCCGCAGAAAGCTTGTCACGACGGCGGGGCCACCGACGAGCCCGATCAGGGCATTGACTGCCGTGTTGTCGCTTTTGCTGACAGCGGCGGTCAACAGCTGGCGCACCGTGAACGTCATTTCGTCGCCGTGAAACTGGTCGCGGATCGGCCCCGACATGAGATCTGCACGAGTCAGGCGGATGGTCCGGTCAAACGACAGCTCGCCATGATCAATGCGAGCCAGAACCGCTGCGCCAACCGGGGCCTTGAACACGCTCATCATCGGATAGGCCTGGTCGGGATTGACGCGCCAGGCAGTGCCGCTTGGCAGATCGAGCACCGTGATTCCAAGAGTGCCGGGTCGAGCGCGCTGAGCCAGCGCCTCCAGCTTTCCTTGCAGCGCGACACGCGTATTCACGGTTGCCGAATTGTCGACTGCGGCGGCTATCGGTGACAGGGCGGCAAGAGCCAAGGCGAGTACCGTGGTGGCAAGCATCGGTAGACGGATGCGGGAAAATTTCATGCGGGCGGTCCTTGACCGGTGGTTGCGAGGGGCGTCGGATCCATCATTCAGCGCCTGCGGAATCTGGCACGTGCTTCGGGCATCACGCAACCGGGATCGCTATCCTTGCAGGGTTCGAAACATTCCAAAGCAGGCGAATGAGATGAGTCACGGCATGGAACCTGGTGTTCCACCATCAACGGCAAGTGATGCATCGGCGACATACATCCATCACGGCACGCTCGCCTTCCGCCGCACCAACCTCGCGCTGTTCGCCGCCGGCTTCGCCACGTTCGGGCTGCTGTATTGCGTGCAGCCGTTGATGCCGGAGTTCAGCCACGACTATGGCGTGAGTGCGGCGGTCAGTGCGTTGTCGTTGTCGCTGACTACGGGCGTGCTGGCATTCGCGATGCTGTTTGCCGGTGCGCTGTCGGATGCGTGGGGGCGCAAGTCGGTGATGGTGGCGTCGCTGCTGTCGTCGGCGCTGCTGGTGCTGGTGACGGCGGTGATGCCGAGCTGGCCGGCGTTGCTGGTGGTGCGCACCTTGCTCGGTTTGACCTTGAGCGGTTTGCCGGCGGTGGCGATGACGTATCTGGGCGAGGAAATGGACGCCGAATCGATCGGCCTGGGCATGGGCCTGTATATCAGCGGCAGCGCGGTCGGTGGCATGGGCGGGCGCCTGATCACCGGTGTGCTGACCGATTTCTTCGGCTGGCGATTCGGTGTGGGTGTGGTCGGCGTGATCGGCGTGCTGGCCGGGCTGATCTTCTGGCGCGCGCTGCCGCCGTCGCGGCATTTCGTGGCGCAGCCGTTGCGCTGGCGCATGGTGCTGGGGCGTTTCACCGGCATGTTCCGCGACCGCGGCCTGCCGTGGTTGTTCGTCGAGGGTTTCCTGCTGCTCGGGGCGTTCGTCACCGTCTACAACTATCTCGGCTACCGCCTGCTGGCGCCGCCGTACAACCTGAGCCAGGCGGTGGTCGGGCTGATCTTCGGGATATATCTGGTCGGCACCTTCAGCTCGGCGTGGATGGGCCATCTGGCCGGCCAGCTCGGGCGGCGCAAGGTGTTGTGGACGGCGTTTGCGCTGATGCTGGTTGGCGTGGTGCTGACGATGATGCAGCCGCTATGGCTGATCATGCTCGGCATCGTCGCGGTCACGTTCGGTTTCTTCGGTGGCCATTCCATCGTCAGCAGCTGGGTCGGCCGGCGCGCCGGTGCAGCGAAGGCGCAAGCCTCGTCGGTGTATCTGTTCTGCTACTACATGGGTTCCAGCATCGCCGGCGCCAGCGGCGGACTGTTCTATGCGTCACACGGCTGGAATGGTGTGGCGCTGTTCGTTGGCGCCTTGGTGCTGGCTGGTCTGTTGATCGCGTTGCGGCTGTTCCAACTGGCGCCACTGGTGAATGTGGCAACACCGCCGACACCGATGAGCAAAGGCGCGATGCCGTAGAGCTTTTAAATCCCCTCTCCCCCGGGCGTTGCCCGGGGGCGAGGGGGCCCAGAGCTCAGCGCGCCGCCGGC
>CBIHNO010000005.1:0-255451 GCA_966211915.1 uncultured Rhodanobacter sp. | reverse complement strand
TGCCGCGCGGCTCGCTCGTGACCCGATCAGGGACGACATCGGGCTTGCATGGCTGGATCACGCCTGCCGCTGTGTCGTCTCCCCGCGCGAATGGCATTCGCTGCTACCGCAGGAGCTTCCCCCTCACCCTTCCGCAAGGGGACTTCCTTGGGTCGCAACCCTCTCCCCGGCGTTGCCGCGGGGGAGGGGGGAACAGAAGGCTCACTTCTCATCCACGCTGCGGCCATTGCTCCAGCAACGTTTCCCACACGCATTCGTCCCGTCACCCCAGCATTCGTCCCTCGCAGCCCACCATCCATCACTTGGCGGGTGCATCGGGTGCACCACGCGGCAAACATGGCATGCAGACCGGAAACCGCCATGAATCGACGCTGCGACACTCAGGCGCCACACAGGAACACGCATGCCACCGCTTTTTGAACACGCACTTCGCATCACCTGGATCGCAGTTCTCGGCTATTGGCTTTGGGCGGCGCGCTCGGCCAAGCCAGTCCAGCAGCAGGAGCCTTTCGCCAAGCGCCTGTTGGTCTATTGGCTGCCACTGCTGATCGCCGCATTGCTGCTGGGCTCAGGTGAATGGTTCGGCCATTCCCTGCTACGCGAGCAGTTCGTGCCCCACACGACGCTCGTGTATTCGCTGGGTCTTGCCGTGGCCGTCTGCGGTGCAGCGCTTGCCATCCTCTCCCGCATGCTGCTCGGTCGGAACTGGAGCGCCACTGTCCAGCTCAAGCAGGAGCATGAGCTCATCACCAGCGGCCCTTATCGTCTTGTCAGGCACCCCATCTACACGGGCCTGTTGCTCCTCTTTCTGGGTAACGCCGTGATGGTGGGTGACTGGCGCGGCCTGCTGGCTGTCGCCATCGTGCTTGCATCGTTCTGGCGAAAGCTTCGGCTTGAGGAGGTATGGCTGACTGAGCACTTTGGAGAACCCTATCGACTCTATCAATCCCGTACCAAGGCGCTCATTCCCGGGGTGCTATGAGGTCGCGCCTGATGAGTGCGTCCCTCACCTCAACCCTCTCCCCCGGCGTTGCCGGGGGAGCAGGAGCCTCACTACCCATCCAAGCTGCAATTGCCGGCTCGCGCACCGAGTGCGCGCCACGATGGCGCGCTGCTCTACCCGGGGCCCCTGTGCGGCGGTGAGCTGGGGACAACAGGCCCGCAGGGGCATCGGCAGGGATGCCGATGCCTTTTCGCCAGGACAGGAGTCCTGTCGAAAAGCCCGGCCCCAGCTCACGGACTTGCCGCCCAAGGATGGGCGGCAAGCGCCAAGCGGGGTGTCGTTTTCTCTTGGTTACTTCTCTTTTGGACAAGCAAAAGAGAAGTAACTCGCCCTCCGAAGGAGGACGAAAGCTCTTGCTTCCAGTAAAGCCAACTCCCCGATCCAGCTACAATTGCCGGTTCGCGCCAACCGACCACGCCCCCATGTCCACCCATCTCCAAGAAACCCGCCGCCGCCGCACCTTCGCCATCGTCAGCCATCCTGACGCGGGCAAGACCACGCTGACCGAAAAGCTGCTGCTGTTCGGCGGTGCGATCCAGATGGCCGGCTCGGTGAAGGGGCGCAAGGCGGCGCGGCATGCAACCTCCGACTGGATGGCGCTGGAGAAGGAGCGCGGCATCTCGGTGACCTCGTCGGTGATGCAGTTCCCGTACGAGGGCAAGATCGTCAACCTGCTCGACACGCCGGGACATGCGGACTTCTCCGAGGACACCTACCGCGTGCTGACCGCGGTGGATTCGGCGCTGATGGTGATCGACTGCGCCAAGGGCGTGGAGGAACGCACGATCAAGCTGATGGAAGTCTGCCGGCTGCGCGACACGCCGATCATGACCTTCATCAACAAACTCGACCGCGAAGGCCGCTCGCCGATCGAGCTGCTGGACGAAGTGGAGTCGGTGCTCGGTATCGCGTGCGCGCCGGTGACCTGGCCGATCGGCATGGGCAAGCGGTTGAAGGGTGTGTACCACCTGGTGCTTGACGAAGTGCACATCTTCGAGCCGGGCAAGAATTTCACCCGGCAGGACTCGACCATCTTCAAGGGCCTCGACGCGCCCGGCCTGCTGGAAAAGATCGGCGACGAGGCGATGCGCGAGCTGCGCGAGGAGCTCGAACTGGTTCAAGGCGCCGCGCCGTCGTTCGAGATGGACGAGTACTTGGCCGGCAAGCAGACGCCCGTGTTCTTCGGCTCGGCGGTGAACAATTTCGGTGTGCAGCTTCTGCTGGACTTCTTCGTCGAGCACGCCCCGTCGCCACGCCCGCGCGGCACGCTGAGCCGCGAGGTGCAGCCGGAGGAAGAGAAGCTTTCCGGCTTCGTGTTCAAGATCCAGGCGAACATGGACCCGGCGCACCGCGACCGCGTGGCGTTCATGCGCGTGTGTTCGGGCACCTATACCGCCGGCATGAAGATGGTGCAGACGCGCACCGGCAAGGACATCCGCATCGCCAACGCGCTGACCTTCATGGCCAGCGACCGCGAGATCGTCGAGACCGCGTACCCGGGCGACGTGATCGGCCTGCACAACCACGGCACCATCACCATCGGCGACACTTTCACCGAAGGCGAGGCGATCAACTTCACCGGCATCCCGAACTTCGCGCCGGAGCTGTTCCGTCGTGCACGACTGCGCGATCCGCTGAAGATGAAGGCGCTGCAGAAAGGCCTGGCGCAGCTGTCCGAGGAAGGTGCCACCCAGTTCTTCCGCCCGCTGATGAGCAACGACCTGATCCTGGGCGCCGTCGGCGTGCTGCAGTTCGACGTGGTGGCCTACCGGCTCAAGGACGAATACAACGTCGATGCCAGCTTCGAGCCGGTGACCGTGACCACCGCGCGCTGGGTGCATTGCGACGACGAGAAGAAGATGGCCGAGTTCCGCGAGAAGAACGCGATGAACCTCGCCATCGACGGCGCCGGCGAACTGGTCTACATCGCGCCGACACGGGTCAACCTGCAGCTGGCGCAGGAGCGCTGGCCACAGGTGCGCTTCGCCAACACGCGTGAGCATGCGGCCTCCGTCGAGGTGTAGCGATGCACTCCCTCCCCTGCTTGCAGGGGAGGGTTGGGGTGGGGTGCTTTTGAACTCGGTGCAAGCCCCAAGCAACCCCCTCACCCAAAGGATTCCTTTCAGTCACCAACCTCCCCCTGCGACCGAAGGAAGTCCCTTTGGGACAAGCAGGGAGAGGAGTTCGAGCTGGTCATGACAGACGTCACTAGGCGCCTCCAGCTGCGGCTGCTAGCGTGCCCCCACTACACAGGGGAACACCGCACCATGCATGACGCGTCCGTTGCTTTCGTGACACCCACTGACGCACCACGCTGGAAACGCTGGCTGGTGTTTTCGCCATTGGCACGCCTGGTGATTTTCGTCGCGCTGTTCATCGCCTTCAGCTTCGCCGTGGGTGCACTGGTGCATGGACTGGGCTGGGGCGGCAAGCAGGCCCCAGCTCTTGACCATGCCCTGGTGCAGCTCCTGATGCGTGCATTACCGGCCCTGCTCGCCTACCTGTTGCTGGTCAAACTGGTGGAGCGCCGCCCGATCAGCGAGCTGGCGCCACGCCGACTGCTGCCCGACGGAGCCAAGGGCCTACTCGCGGGCCTGCTGCTGTTCAGCGCCGTGATCGGCGTGCTGTACCTGCTGGGCAGCTACCACATCACCGGCACCAACATAGACGCGCAGTGGCTGCCGGCTCTGCTGATGGTGGGGCTGGGCGCGGGCATCGGCGAAGAGATCATCACTCGCGGTGCCCTGTTCCGCATTGTCGAGGAAGGCCTCGGCACCTGGGTCGCGTTGATCGTCTCCGCGCTGTTCTTCGGCGCGGCGCACATCGCCAATCCCGGCGCCACGCTGTGGAGTTCAGCCGCCATCGCGATCGAGGCCGGCTTGCTGTTTGGCATGCTGTACCACGTGACCCGCTCGCTGCCGCTCTGCATGGGCTTGCACGCGGCGTGGAACTTCGCCCAGGGCACGATCTACGGTGTTCCCGTTTCGGGCCTCAAGGCCGATGGCTGGCTGGTCTCCACCCGCAGCGGCCCGGACTGGCTCAGTGGCGGCGTGTTCGGCGCCGAGGCGTCGGTGATCGCGCTGGGTCTGTGCTCGCTGTGCACACTCGGCCTGCTGATTGTCGCGCTGCGACGCGGCTCGATCGTGCCGTGCCGGCCGTGGCAGCGGTTGCTGGAGCAGTTCAGCCGCCGCTGAACCACGGCGCGCGGTCGGCTATGGTTCGGCGACGGCACCGGCTACCCTGTTGAAAGCGCGATCGCCAATCCGGCGATCGCGTGACAGATCACCTCCCGCACCGCCGTGACCAGCATGCAGCAAACTACCCGACCGAAACGAAATTCATGGCTGGCCGATCAGCCGCTGCAGCGCAAGATGATGCTGGCGATCGGCCTGCTGCTGGGTCTGTTCCTGCTGACCAGTCTGATCACCCTGCATTCGCTGCGCCAGCAGGAAAGCAACCGTCACTGGGCAACACACACCTCTCAGGTGCTGCTCGAACTTGGTCATGCGCAGCGTGCGCTGCAGACCAGTCAGATCGGTGCACGCGGCTACCTGCTGACGCAGCGTGCCGACCAGCGCGCGATGTTCGACAGCGGCATTCGCGACCTGCATGAGCGCATCGCCAATCTGCGTCAGATGACCACCGACAACCCGCTGCAGCAGTTACGCATCGATTCGTTGGAAAAGCTGGTGGCACAGTGGCAGCGCGAAGTGATGATCAATGCGATCGACCCGATCGCAGGGCAGAAGGTCACCGATACGACAACGATGGCGCAGGAACTGCAGCGCATCCAGTCGAGCTATCTGGAACACCGCACGGTTCAAGGCGAGGATCTGCACGCCGCCATCGGCCAGATGATTACCGAGGAAAATCAGCTGCTGACGACGCGCAACCAGCAACTCGATGGCTCGCTGGTCACCACCAAGGTGATCAATATCGCTGCGATACTGCTTGGGATCCTGCTCGGCATCGCCGTAATCCGACTGACTTCACGGCTGGTGACCCGGCCGCTGCGTCGCCTTACCGACCTGATGACCCGGCTGGCGACTCACGATCACGATTTCGAGATCCGCCGGCTCGATCGCCGCGACGAGGTCGGCGAAATTGCCCGCGCGCTGCAGGTGTTCAAGCAGATGTCGCTGGATTCCGAGGCACGGACCTGGATCCGGTCCAGCGTGTCGGACATTTCGCATGTGCTGCTGCAGGCTACCGCGCACAAGGATTTCGCGCAGTGGCTGACCAGCGAACTGGTGCCGCTGTGCAAGGCCGGCGTGGGCTTGTTCTATTCGTTCGACGACGCGCGCCAGCGGCTGGACCTGCTGGGTAGCTACGGCCTGCGCCTGAGCAACCGTTCGGCGGATCAGTACATGCCCGGCGAAGGGCTGGTCGGCCAGTGCGCGGTCGAGCGCAAGGCGATCATCCTCGACGACGTGCCGGCGGATTACCTGCACATCGACTCCGGCAGCGGCGAGGCATTGCCGCGGCATGTCGCGATCCTGCCGGTGCTCTACCGCGACACCCTGATCGGCGTGCTGGAGCTGGCCAGCTTCACGCCGCTCACCGTGCTGCAGCGGCAGCTGCTGGACGAATTGCTGCCGGTCGTGGCGTTGACCCTGGAGAACCTCAACCGTGCGATCAGCACGCACGACCTGCTGCTGCAGACGCAGGAACAGGCCGACGACCTGCGCGTGTCCGAACTGGTGATGCGCCAGCAGAAGGAGGTGCTGCGCGACAACAACGAGGCGTTGCAGGCGAAGACGGCCGAGCTGGAGGAGCAGTCCGCACGGCTGATTGCTTCGGAGGAAGAATTGCGCGTGCAGGCGGAGGAACTGCAGGCGTCCAACGAGGAACTGCGCGAGAAGACCGACAGCCTGAACCGGCAGAAGTATGTGCTGGAGGAACTGCAGCAGGAAACCGCCGACAAGGCGGCCGAGCTGGCGCGCGCCAGCCAGTACAAGTCCGAGTTCCTGGCCAACATGTCGCATGAACTGCGCACCCCGCTGAACAGCCTGCTGATCCTGTCGCGCAGCCTGGCCGACAACGATACCGGCAACCTCGACGACGAACAGATCGAATCGGCGCGGATCATCCACGACGCCGGCAACAGCCTGCTGCACCTGATCAACGACATCCTCGACCTGTCCAAGGTCGAGGCCGGCAAGATGGAACTGCTGATCGACAACCTCGCGCTGGCCGAGCTGGGACAACGCCTGCGACGCACGTTTGCGCATGTTGCCGAGGAAAAGGGCCTGGGCTTCGCGCTGGACATCGACCCCGAGCTGCCGGCGATCCTGCGCACCGACGGCAGCAAGCTCGAGCAGGTCGCCAACAACCTGCTCAGCAACGCCTTCAAGTTCACCGCCGCAGGTGCGGTGAGCCTGCGCATCGGCCGCCCCGCCAATGATGTCGAGATTCCCGCGGCACTCCTTGGCCAGCCGCTGATCGCGATCATGGTGAGCGATACCGGCATCGGCATTCCACCGGACAAGTTCCAGCGTGTCTTCAATGCGTTCGAACAGGTGGATGCAAGCACCAGCCGTCAGTTCGGTGGCACCGGGCTGGGCCTGGCGATCTCGCGGAAGATAGCGCAGCTGCTTGGTGGCGACATCGTGCTGCGTAGCGAGAGCGGTCGCGGCAGCTGCTTTACCGTGCTGCTGCCGGAGACGCCCCCTGCGACATCCGATATCCCCGCAGAGCTGACGCGCGCCAACACGACCAGACTCAGCCGGGCCGCATCGCCGTATCTGCTGGGGCAGCCGATCGACGACGAGCGCGCGTCGCTGCTGCCGGGTCAGACCACGATCCTCGTGATCGAGGATGACCCCGCCTTTGCGCGCATCCTGATCGACATGATCCATCGCAAGGGCTATCGCGCGCTGGCCGCCGGCGATGGCGAATCGGGGCTGCAACTGGCGCGTGCACATCGTCCCACCGGCATCCTTCTGGATGTCGCGCTGCCGGCGATGGACGGCTGGAGCGTGCTCGACCAGCTCAAGGCCGACGACGCCACGCGGGCGATCCCGGTGCATTTCATCTCGGTCATCGACGGCGGCACGCGCGGGCTGGAGCGTGGCGCGGTGGGTTTCCTCACCAAACCGGTCAGCCGCGAATCGATCGGCCTCGCACTCGAGCGCCTGCTGCACTTCGCGGCCGGGCAGCAACGACACCTGCTGATCGTGGACGACGATGCCGACTCGCGCACCGCCGTGCACATCATGCTGCGCAGCGACACCGTGCAGATCGACGAAGCCGGCTCGGCGGAAGAGGCGCTGGAGAAGATCGCTCGCACCGGTTACGACTGCATCGTGCTCGACCTGGGCCTGCCCGGCATGTCCGGGCTCGAATTGCTGGAACAGCTGGCGGAGACCACCAGCGGCGTGCCGCCGGTGGTGGTCTATTCCGGCCGCGATCTGAGCTTCGAGGAGAACCTGAAGCTGCGCCAGTACACCGACGCCATCGTGGTCAAGGGCGCGCGCTCCACCGAACGGCTGCTCGACGAGGTCAGCCTGTTCCTGCACAGCATCCAGCGTGTGCCGCGGCGCGTGACTGCCGAATCGACCACTGCCGGCGAGCTGGCTGGGCGTCGCGTGCTGCTGGTAGACGACGACATGCGCAACCTGTTTGCGCTGTCCAAGGTGCTGCGCGGGTGGGGGCTGCAGGTGAGCATGGCGCAGGACGGCAACAAGGCGCTGAAGATACTGGCTGACGACGACACGGCGGAGCTGGTGCTGATGGACATCATGATGCCGGGCATGGATGGCTACGAAACCATCCGCGCGATCCGCGCACAACCGCATTTCGCCAACCTGCCGATCATCGCGCTGACCGCCAAGGCGATGCGAGGCGATCGCGAGAAGTGCCTGGAAATGGGTGCGAGCGATTATCTGTCCAAGCCGATCGACATCGACAAGCTGGCGTCGATGATGCGCGTGTGGCTGCAGCGTTGAGCGCGATGCCGGCGTCGAGTGCAGTCAGTGAACTGGAACAGCTCGAACTGGATCTGTTCGTGCAGGCGTTGAAACGCCGTCACGGTCACGACTTCAGCCAGTACGCGCCGGCCTCGCTGACTCGGCGCGTGCGCCAGCTGGTGCACGATCACCACTGCGGCAGTATCAGCGAGCTGACCACGCGCCTGCTGCACGAGCCGGACTTCGTGGCGCTGGTGATACAGGGGCTGTCGGTGCCGGTGTCGGAAATGTTTCGCGACCCGCGGGTGTTTCGCGCGCTGCGCGAACAGGTGTTGCCGATGCTGGCGTCGTACCCGCAGATCACCATCTGGCAGGCCGGCTGCGCGCACGGGCAGGAAGCTTATTCGCTGGCGATCCTGCTGGACGAGGCCGGTTTGTACGAGCGCAGCCATATCTTCGCCACCGACTTCAATCCCGACGCCTTGCGCCTCGCGCATGAAGGCATCTATCCGGCGCGGGATGCGCAACTGTGGTCGCGCAATTATCAGGAAGCGGGCGGCCGCCGTTCGCTGGCGGACTACTACAGTGCGCGCTACAACCTCATCAAGCTGGACCAGCGGCTGCGCCGCAACATCACCTTCGCCAGCCACAACCTGGTGGCCGACAAGGTGTTCTGTGAGGCGCATCTGGTGCTCTGCCGCAATGTGCTGATCTATTTTTCCGCGCCGTTGCAGAACCGCACGCTGACGCTGTTCCATGACAGCCTGGTGCGTGGCGGTTACCTGTGCCTTGGGCTGCGCGAGAGTCTGGATTTCGCGCCGACGGCGGCCGACTTCAGCGTGCTCGATGCCACCCTGCGGCTGTACCGACGCGGCAACCGGCCTGCCTCGATCAAGCTTGCCAGGACGGTGCTGCCGTTCACGCCGGCTGGTACCGGTAGCAGTTAAGGTTGGTCATGACGCAAGTTGCCCGGCCACCGACATGAACACGATGCTGCCGAAAATCCTGGTCGTCGACGATACTGCTGCCAATCTGGTCGCGATGCGTCGGCTGCTTGCCCACAGCGGCGCACAGATCATCGAGGCGCGCAGCGGAAACGAGGCGCTGGCGCTGTGCCTCGATCATCGGTTCGCGCTGATCCTGCTCGACGTCAACATGCCGGACATGGACGGTTTCGAAGTGGCCGCGCTGCTGACCGAGGCCGAGCAACTGCGCGAGACGCCGATCATCTTCGTCACCGCCGCCTACGCCGATGATCTGAACCGGCTCAAGGGCTATCACTCCGGTGCGGTGGATTACATCGCCAAGCCGATCAACGACGTGATCCTGCAGTCGAAGGTGCGCGTCTTCCTGGAACTGTATGCGGCGCGTGCCGAACTGAAGCAGGCGATGGACGAGCTGGCCGAACGCAACCAGCAGCTCACCCAGGAAGTCGCCGAGCGTGAACTGATCGAGGCGATGGTTCGCCATCAGGCCAGCCACGACATGCTGACGGGCCTGCCCAACCGGGTGCTGTTCCATGACCGTCTGCATGTGGCGATCCAGCGCGCGCACCGCCATGATGGCCGCTTTGCGCTGGCCTGCATCGACATCGACGGATTCAAGAACGTCAACGACACCCATGGCCATCCGGCCGGAGACGCATTGTTGCAGGAGATTTCCGCGCGGCTGTCAACGCACTTGCGCGGCAACGACACCGTGGCGCGACTCGGCGGCGATGAATTCGCCCTGATCCTGGAGGACATCGAGGAGCCGCAACTGGCGCTGCAACTCTGTCAGAAACTGTGCGCGGCGCTGGGCGAGCCTTACACGCTGAGCGTCAACGGCCGTTCGGTCGATGTGCGCGTCGGCGCCAGCATCGGGATCGCGCCCTATCTCCCCGACGACCGTCAGGATGCCGATGAACAGCTGATCCATGCGGCCGACCGCGCCATGTACGAAGCCAAGCGCGGCGGCAAGAACCGCTGCGTGCTGGCGGGCTGAATATTCCTGTCAGACGCGCCTGCGCGGCGACACCCACATCATCACGCGCGCTCGAAAAACCGCCTCGCCGGTGGCATCGGTGACCTGCACGTCGACCGGCCATTCATGACCATCGACAGCAGAACATACCGTCGTCTCGGGCGTGGCGATTCCGTGCAGGGTGCCCACCGCCATTTTCAGGTATTCGACGGTCATGCCCTTGGGAATCCAGCGCATGTCGGCCGGGATCGTCACGTCGGTCATCACGCCGGCGCTGAGTTCGGCCAGGTTGCACAGCGCGATCGCGTGCACGGTGCCGATGTGGTTGTGCACGCGCCGGCGGTCGCGTATGCGTACTTCGCAACGCCCCGGTTCCAACGCCACGAATCGCGGTGCGATCGTGGCGAAGTAAGGCGCCTTGAAACAGACCAGTCGCGAAAAGATCCAGTGGCCGGCCGGCCAGCGCGTGATGCGACGGTACAGCGAAAGCACGGACACAGCCATTGGCGATCTCCCGGAAAAAGTCGGCCCGCGCTTGGTGCCGGAGAAGCGACATCGAGCGCAGGCCGATAGATACACTTGCCAGCCGCTTACTTCTCCGCGCGGGTCTTGAACGCGCGCAGCTCATCCGGCTCGAAGTCGTCCACCGAGATGAACTCGAACACGCCTTCGCGCACGCGCTTGAGGAGTGCCGCCTCGCTGGCATTCAGCACACCGGCCTGCTCGGCTTCGGCCAGCTGGTCCATGTAGTCGTGCGTCTTGAACTGGCCACTCTTTTGCGCCTTGCCGAACTTGCGGTCGACCGGCTCGGCAGCGATCACGTCGGGCAGCAACGCATTCATGCGGCCGACCGTGTTGTTCGCCGTCGGGGTCAGGTAGACCCATTCGAGCAGGCGATCGCGCGCTTCGCTGGGCGCGGTGATCAACGCGGCGACACGGCGGCCCAGGCGATCGGACGGCGGTACTTCGCGACGACCGAACGGAAATACCAGCGCACGCAGCAGCCACGAAACCGGGCGCACCGGGAAGTTGCGGATCGCACCATCCAGTGCCATCTGCATGTTCCACACACACTGGTGGAACGCCCACGCCAGCAACGGACGATCCGCTTCCGGGCGGCCGGTATCCTCGTAGCGCTTGAGCATGCTGCTGGCGATGTACAGGTAGCTGAGCACGTCGCCGAGACGCGCCGACAGCTTCTCCTTGAACTTCAGCTTGCCGCCGAGCACGCCCATGAACACGTCGGCGCACAGTGCCAGCGCGGCGGAATAGCGATCGAGCTTGCGGTAGTAGCGGCGCGTATACGCATCGCCGGCACTCTCGCCGAGACGCGAGCCGGTCAGGCCCATCGCGAAGCTGCGCACTGCGTTGGATATGCCAAAGCCGATGTGGCCGAACAGCAAACGGTCGAACGTCTTCAGCTGCTCGCCGCGATCAGTGATCGACAACGCCTGCATTTCCTTCAGCACGTAGGGATGGCAGCGGATCGCACCCTGGCCGAAGATCATCAGGCTGCGCGTCATGATGTTGGCGCCTTCCACCGTGATCGCAATCGGCACGCCCTGCCAGGCGCGGCCGGCATAGTTGTTCGGGCCGAGCTGCACGCCCTTGCCGCCGAGCACATCCATCGCGTCACCGGCGACCTGCCGGCCCCATTCGGTGGCGTGGTATTTCGCGATCGCCGACGGCACCGCCGGTTTCTCGCCGCGATCGACCGCGGCGGCGGTGGCGCGTGACAGTGCAGCGGTGGCGTAGGTCAGGCCACCGATGCGCGCCAAGGCCTCTTCGACACCTTCGAAGCGGGCGATCGCCAGGCCGAACTGTTTGCGCATGCGCGCATACGAACCGACCGATGCCACGGCACCGCGCAGCGCGCCGGTGGCATTGGACGGCAGCGAAATCGCGCGACCCACCGACAGACACTCGACCAGCATGCGCCAACCGTGACCGGCCATGTGCGGGCCGCCGATCAGCGTGGACAGCGGGACGAACATGTCCTTGCCGTGGATCGGACCGTTCTGGAACGGCACGTTCAACGGGAAGTGACGGCGACCGATCTGCAGGCCCGGCGTGGAACGCGGCAGCAGCGCCAACGTGATGCCGAGATCTTCCTTGTCGCCGAGCAGATGCTCCGGGTCATACATGCGGAACGCCAGACCGACCACCGTGGCCACCGGCGCCAGCGTGATGTAGCGCTTGTCGAAGGTGAGCTTGATGCCGATCGTGTCGACGCCATCGACAGTCTGCTTGCAGACGATGCCGAAGTCGGGAATCGAGGTGGCGTCGGAACCGGCATACGGGCCGGTCAACGCGAAGCACGGGATCTCGTCACCGACGGCCAGTCGCGGCAAGTAGTAGTTCTTCTGTTCGTCACTGCCGTAATGCAGCAGCAGCTCGGCCGGCCCGAGCGAGTTCGGCACCGCGACGGTCGAGGCCACCGTCGCCGACATCGTCGCCAGCTTCTGCAGTATCGCCGAGTGCGCCAGCGCAGAGAACTGCAGGCCACCGTACTGCTTCGGGATGATCATGCCGAAGAAGCGGTTCTTCTTGATGAACTCCCACACGTTCGGCGGCAGGTCGGCCAGCTCGTGGGTGATCTGCCAGTCGTCGATCATGCCGCAAAGTTCTTCCACCGGACCGTCGATGAAGGCCTGCTCTTCCACGCTCAGCTCGGGCTTGGGCTGTTTCAGCAGCTCGTGCCAGTCCGGCTTGCCGGAGAACAGTTCGCCCTCGAAACCGACCGTGCCCGCTTCCAGCGCGGTCTGCTCGGTCTCGGACAGTTTCGGCGTGACCTTGGCGAACAGCTTCAGCAACGGCGCACTGATCTGCCGGCGGCGGAAGTCCACCAGCAGCAACGGCACCGCGATCGCCAGCTCGATGATCAGCAAGATGATCATGGTCCAGGGCGCATGCGCGACCAGGCCGACCACCAGCGTGGTGGCAATCGTGGCGATCGCCCAGGTGCGCAGGCTGCTGCGGTGGTAGGCACAGGCGCCGGTGGCAATCAGCGCCGCCAGCAGGGTCAATATCACGGACATCTCAGCACCTCATCGCGGTTGAACAGCGCCGGCACAAGGCCGGGCCTCGGGTTGATCCAGACCTTGCACAAAACGGACGACTTCGCGCGTGAACGCATCGTTCGCATCCCCCGCCACCATGTGCGTGGCGTGCGGCAGTTCCACATGCTCGGCATGCGGTACCAGTTGCAGGAATTCATCGACGGTGGCGCGCGACACCACATCGCTGCGCGCGCCGGAGAGCAGCAGCACGGGTACATCGATCTTCGCCGCGGCGGCTTGCAGGCGCGGCTGATAGCGCTCGCTCTCCTGCAGCAGGCTACCGGCCAGCAAGGCCGGGTCCCAGTGCCAGCGCAGGCGACCATCGGCGCCTTCGCGCAGCAAGGGACGCAGCTGCTCCTCGCTCTTGCGCTCGCGCCGCTGCGGCAGATAGGCGGCGATCTGCTCGGCCGCCTCGGCGTAATTGGCGAAGCCGTCCGGATGCGCCTGCATGAAGGCGAGAATGCGTTCTACTCCGGCAGTTTCCCAGCGCGGCGTGATGTCGACCAGTACCAGCGCGCGGAACGGCGTCGGTCGCACATCGCCGGCCAGTACGATGCCGAGCAGCCCCCCCATCGAGGCACCGACCAGGATCGGCGGCTGCGGTTGCGCCACGGCCAGCCGCAGCAGGTCATCGGCGAACTGATCCATGTGGTAATCGCCGTTGCCCGCGTGATCGCTTTCGCCATGGCCACGGGCATCGAACGTCACGCAACGGCAGCCGGCCTCGGCCAGCGCCGCAGCCGCGCCGTTCCAGGCGCCGCGGGTCTGGCCGAATCCATGCGCGAACAGCAGGGTCGGCCGGCCGGTCGGATTGCGCGTCTCTACCGCCAGATCCAGATCGGCAACGGGGAAACGGCTGGCGGCATGAAGGCATGGATTATCGGAAACCATACGGAAGAGTATGGATTGCCTCGACACGCGCCGTCAACCGCCCCATCGATGCTCCTCGCGCAATCTGCAGAGCCCGTGCATTCGGCCAGATTGGCCACACCACATTGCAAACACACAGGGTGTCGCTACCATACGCATATGAATGTCAGTAGCAAGCCAGAACGCACCCGCCTGTCTGCCGAGGATTGGGAACTCGCCGCCCTGCACCTGATTGCCGAACAGGGCGTCGGCGCACTGGCAGTGGAGGCCCTGGCGCGCCAGCTGGGCGTGACCAAGGGCAGTTTCTACTGGCATTTCCGCACCCGCGAAGCCTTGCTGAACGCCGCACTAGAACGCTGGGAGCAATACGGCGAGCGCGAGGTACTCGGCCAGATCGAGCAGATCACCGATCCGCGCAAACGCCTGCCCGAACTGTTTCGCCGCGTCGCGCACGAACTGCAGCCACATCGCGTGTATGCCGCGTTGCTGAAGGCGCTCGATCATCCGCAGGTGGTGCCGGTGATGGCACGCGTGTCGCAGCGGCGCATGGAATTCCTGACCACCGCCTATCGCGAAGCCGGCTTGCCCGCGCCACAGGCACTGAATCGTGCGCGGCTGACCTATGCCGCCTATGTCGGTTTCCTGCAGTTGAACTTCACGCTGGGCCTGCCGCGGATCAACCACGAGGAATTCGATGCCTACGTGGAGCACATGATCGCGACCCTGATTCCGGCCTGATCCACCTCCAAAATCTCCCCGTACGGCGCCATATGGCGCCGTTTTTGTTGCACGAAACCTTGCAATACCAGTGCACGCAAACTACCGTTCCGGTTCAATTTTTCTCAAAGCCTTTAGAGGGACATGATGGCCAGCAAGCTGGAAGCGCTCGCGCAGTGGGTAAATGAGGTGGCGACGCTGACCCGTCCCGCGAAAATCCACTGGTGCGACGGCTCGGATACCGAATACCAAGCCCTGGTGCAGCAGATGCTGGCCGACGGCACCCTGATCGAACTGAACCAGCAGACCCATCCGGGCTGCTATCTGCACCGCTCCCATCCATCCGACGTGGCGCGTGTCGAGCACCTGACCTTCGTCTGCCATCCCGACGCGCAGGATGCCGGCCCCAACAATCACTGGATGGATCCGGCCGCCGCACACGCGAAGATCGACGCGCTGTTCGACGGCTGCATGGAAGGCCGCACGATGTACGTGATCCCGTACTGCATGGGGCCGATCGGTTCGCCGCTGGCGCGCTGCGGCGTGGAGATCACCGACAGCCCGTACGTGGTCGCCAACATGAGGATCATGACCCGCATGGGCGCCGTGGCGCAGGCGCGCATCGAGCGTGAAGGCAAGTTCATCAAGGGCCTGCACTCCACCGGCGAACTCGACCCCGAGCGCCGCTTCATCATGCATTTCCCGGCCGAGCTGTCGATCAAGTCCTACGGCTCCGGTTACGGCGGCAATGCGTTGCTGGGCAAGAAGTGTCATGCGCTGCGCATCGCCAGCCACCAGGCGCGCAGCGAAGGCTGGCTGGCCGAACACATGCTGATCGTCGGCATCGAGAACCCGCAGGGCGAAACGCATTACATCGCCGCCGCGTTTCCCTCCGCCTGCGGCAAGACCAACCTGTCGATGCTGATTCCGCCGGACGGCTATCTGCGCGATGGCTGGAAAGTGTGGACCGTCGGCGACGATATCTGCTGGATGCGTCCCGGCGCGGATGGACGGCTGTATGCGATCAACCCGGAGGCCGGGTTCTTCGGCGTGGCACCGGGTACCAGCGACGCCACCAACCACAATGCCATGAAGAGCATCTCGCACGACACCATCTTCACCAATGTCGCGGTCACCGCCGACAACCAGCCATGGTGGGAAGGCCTGCCCGGCACGCCGGTCACCGACTGGAAGGGACGGCCGTACGATGCGGCCAATGGCCCGGCCGCACATCCGAACTCGCGCTTCACGGTCAGCGCCAGGCAATGCCCGACCTGGTCCGAGCAGGCAGAAGCGCCAGAAGGCGTGCCGATCAGCGCGATCGTGTTCGGCGGCCGCCGTCCGTCCCTGCTGCCGCTGGTGATGGAGGCGCGCGACTGGGACCACGGTGTACTGATGGGTGCCGCGATGGGTTCGGAGACCACCGCTGCCGCCACCGGCGCAGTCGGCGTGTTGCGTCGCGATTCAATGGCGATGAAGCCGTTCTGCGGCTATCACTACGGCGATTACTTCTCGCACTGGCTGTCGCTCGACCAGCCCGGCGCGAAGCTGCCGAAGGTGTTCCACGTCAACTGGTTCCGCAAGGGCAAGGATGGCAAATTCCTGTGGCCCGGCTTCGGCGACAACCTGCGCGTGCTGGAATGGATGATCAATCGCGTCGAAGGGCGTGTCGATGGCAACGAAACCCCGATCGGCATCCTGCCGGCGGATGGCGAACTCAAGCTGGACGGGCTCGCGCTCGACGCTGCCAAGCTCGATGAGCTGCTCGATGTGGACAACACCGGCTGGCAGAGCGAACTGGCCGCGATTGGCGAGTATCTGCAGACTTTCTTACCGCGTCTGCCGGAGCGTCTGCACCAGGAGCAGCAGCGCGTGGCCAAGGCACTGGATGAAGCGGACGCCCAGCCGCGCCGCGAGGCAACCGCATACTGAGCCAACGCACCCGGATGGGCCATCGCGCTCGTCCGGGATGCATCATGGTGCTGACACAGCGGTTGCGATTCAAACCCTTTCGCGTGACGGTGCATCCAAGTTGGCAAGATGATCGCCGCCTGCCCTGCCATTGGAAGTTCCATGTCGCCTGCCTCAACGGGAGCCAACGACACCGATGACGTGCGCGCCGCGGCTGCCGGTGACCGTCGCGCATTCCAGCGGTTGTATCACCTGCATGTGGGCCGGGTGCATGGCGCGGTGTACCGACTCGCTGGCTACGACCATGCACGCGCCGAGGACCTGACCCAGGACGCCTTCATCCGCGCCTGGCAGAAGCTGCCGGGTTTCCGCCACGAGAGCGCGTTCGGCACCTGGTTGTACCGGCTCGCGGTGAACGTGGCGCTGATGGATATCCGTGCCCGCGGCGCCGACCCGGTCAGCATGCTGGACGACGATCATCTGCCAGATACCGGCGAGACTCCATTCTGCGCTGCCGAACGCGAAGAACTGGAACGCGCGATCGGTCTGTTGCCGCCACGCGCCCGCGCGGTGCTGGTGCTGCACGACATCGAAGGCTGGCGACACGAAGAGATCGGCAGCGAGCTGGGCATGGCGATCGGCACCTCGAAAGCGCAACTGCATCGCGCCCGCGGCTTGCTGCGCAAGATATTGGGAGAAAGGTCATGAACGAATTCGAATGGCGCCGGCAGATGCGCGGCCTGCGTCAGCCAGTCACACCACAGCGCGACCTGTGGGCTTCGCTCGACGCCGCACTGGACGATGCCGAACGGATGGATGCGCCCAGGCTCCGGGCTTCGCCGGTACATCCGTCAGGACATCGACAGCGTTGGCTGGTTGTTGCCGTCAGCCTCGCCGCGTCGGTATTGCTGGTAGCCGGCATCGGCTGGCATCGGCTGCAGGAGTCCACGGCCACCTCGCTCACCCGTGTCAGCACGGCTCCAGCGAGCTGGAAACCGGCTGATCCACGACTGGCTGGCGCCGCGATCGAACTGGACGCCGCCCGCATGGAGCTGCAACTGGCGATCCAGCAGGCACCTCATTCGCCCGCGCTGCAACGCCTGCTCGACCGCACTGAACTGCAACAGACGCAATTGCGCCAACTGGCCAACCAGGCCGGTTGATACCTACAGGAATGACCATGAAAACCACCCGCTATCTTCCGCTGCTGCTGTGCCTGTGCATCGGTCAGGCTCTCGCCGACACACCGATCCAGCTGCGTCATGACGCCAGCCCGACCGCGCATGTCAGCATCAGCAATATCGCTGGCACGGTGAATGTGATCGCGTGGGACCGCAATGAAGTGCAGGTCCGCGGCCAGCTCGGCAATGGTGCCAAGCCGCTGGCCATCACCGGCAGCAATACCGACATGGCGATCAAGGTCGAGCCGCAGGGTGGCTCCGGCTGGTTCAACTGGAAAGGCGACAACAACATGGCGCCGACCACGCTGGAACTGCATGTGCCCAAAGCCGCCTCGCTGGACATCGACGTGGTCAGCGCACCACTGGTCATCGACGGCATGGATGGCGGCAACATCGAGGTCAATGCAGTCAGCGGCAAGACACGCATCAACGCGCGCACACCATCATTGAAAGTCGACAGCGTCAGTGGCGGCATCGAGCTGGCCGGGCATGCCGGACAGGCCGATCTGCAAACCGTCAGCGGCGACATCCTTGCCCCCGTGCTCGGTGACGAGGTAAAGCTGCAGACCATTTCCGGTCGCATCCAGGCCGATGGTGGGCCGTGGAAGAAACTTACGCTCAGCACCGTATCCGGCAACGTGCAACTGACTGGCGCATTGGCTACCGACGGCAACATCGGTATCGACAGCATGAGTGGCGATGTGCAACTGCAGCTACCCGCGAGTACTTCGGGCAACCTGCACGCCAGCAGCTTCAGCGGCAACCTGCGCAGTGATTTCGGTACGCCGAAGGAACCCGAGCACGGCCCCGGCAGCTCACTGGACGTGCACCTCGGCGACGGTCGCGGCAAGATCAATGTCGAGACCTTCAGTGGCGATCTGCGCGTTCGCAAGCAGAACTGAAGACGGGCAGACCAGCACAGCCCAAACGAAAACGCCGTCGCAATGCGACGGCGTTTCAACTCAGCCGGTGGTGAATGCAGCCGACGAATTAAAGATCCTGGTGATACTGCACGTACGGCGTACGTGACTGATCCGGCTCCGGGCCTGCCGGCGTATTCGCCGGAGTGCCGGACGACCACAAGTTCTGCGCACCGACGCTCAACGCACCGCGCCATGGCAAGCGCCAGGTCACGCCAAGATCAATGCTGTTCCAGCGCCTGTCTGCATTGAAACTACCGGGGATACCGGCTTCCGGCTGCATGGTGCGACCGGTCAGAACGCCGCTCAGCGGGCCGTGATCAATGCCGAAACTCAGCGCCTTCTGATCCAGCGCGCTGACGCCGAGCAGGTTGCCCGGCAGCAGATGAATCCGGCCGACACTGGCACCCAGATCGATACCGCTCTTGCCGCCCAAGGCCAATCGACCACGCGCGTTGAACTGGGAGCTGCTGTCGAAACTGGAGAGGCCATCGACGCCCGGTGCAGCGCCCGGAAGCACGCGCGGCAACATGCTGTTGCTGTTCGAGGTGTTGACGGTGCCGACACTCACGCCGAGGCTGTAACGGCCGGCGTCATACGTGGCACCTACTTCGCTGCCGAGAACCCGCGTGCTCTGGTTGGCCCACGAATGTTCACTGATCTCGGCATGCGCCTGCAGCCTCGGCCCCAGCCCGTATTGCAGGCCCGTCGTCATCACACTGGCCGCATCGACCACGTGCAACGCCAGCGGCGCATTCTTGCCCAATGCGTCGGCGCCCGTGCTTTGATCCGCCTTGAGCGCCAGCAGACGACCATCGGCGCCGCGCCACAGCGGCACCATCACGCCGGGCTCGACTTCGGTCATCTGATCCGGCGGTTGCGCCAGCAAACGCTGGGCCATGGCGTTGTTGTCGCCCGCAGACTGCCCGGCCGCGGTGAGCGGCAGCAGGGAGATCAGCAACAGGGCGGACAGGCGGCGCATGAGCTTGGTATCGACGACTCGTTCAATGGTGGAATAACTGGACGCGAGTATACCCCGTTTTACGTTTTGCTAACACCCTGAAAACCCCTACCCAATCACAGAATGTGATGGGTTTGTGTCAAGCTTCGACCGGTCGGGACAGCCGCAGTTCCCGCTGCCGGACGGCTGGCGACCGGGCCAACTTACACGCTATAAAGGCGCTTGACGCCGCCCCCCCAGATCGCCCCGGAATCCGACCACAACCCTGATGAGTGCCACACCGACGATCCGTTCCTCCCCGCCGCTTCCTGTGGCGCGAGATCTTGCGGCCTTGCACGGTGCGGTCGAGCGATTGTTCGAGGCCCCGGACGCCGCCAGCGTGATGGAAATCTGCGAGCAGATGCTGGGCAATTTCGGCATTCACGGTCAGCTGCGCTGGCGTCGCATGGACGAACAGTCCGCCCATCCGGCGGGGCGGCTCGATCTGGCCGAGGATCCCCAGGGTCCGCGCACGCTGACGCTCGAATGGGCCGACCTGCCGCCGCCCGAAGTCGTACGTGATCGACTGGACTGGCTGGGCCGGCTGGCCGGCACCCGTCTGCGCCAGCTGGCCGAAACCAGTCGCCTGTACGAGGCGATTTCCCGTCTTGCTCTGGCAGAACGGTTGCAGCGTGCGCTGTATGCGATCGCCGAACAGGCCGGTACCGAGCAAAACATGCCCGAGATGATGCGCTCGCTGCATGCCATCGTCAGCAGCCTGATGTATGCGGAAAATTTCTACATCGTGCTGTACGACGCAGCCACCGACACTGTTCGCTTTCCCTACTACGTCGACATCGCCGACACCGACCCGCCGTCACCGGACCAGAGCTTGCCGTTGCACGACATGCTGCACAGCCTGACTTGGCGTCTGCTGCAGGAAGGCCGTCCGTTGATGGGTTCGATCGAGGAGCTGAAGCAGCAGTTCGGCGGCAACTTCATGCCGATCGGGCCCAGTTGCGAACACTGGCTGGGCGTGCCGCTGTTGCGCGGCGGCCGCGTGGTCGGCGGCATCGTGATGCAGAGCTACCGCGACGACACTCATTACTCGCGGCATGACCTGGAACTGCTTAGCTACGTGGCCCAGCATGTGCAGACCACGCTGGAGCGGCGCGAGGCGCATATCGAACTGGGTCGCCGGGTGACCGACCGTACCGCCGCGCTGCGCGAGGCCAACCGTGTGCTGCGCCAGCAGGTGCTGCAGCGGCAGCGCGGCGAACGCCTGCAGGCGGCACTGTTCCGCATCGCCGAGCTGGCGAATACCTCGGAAAGCCTGGAAAAATTCTACGCGGCCATGCATCAGGTGATCAGCGGCCTGATGTATGCGCGCAATTTCTACATCGCACTGGTCGACGAAGAAAACGGCTACCTGACATTCCCCTACTCGGTGGACGATGTCGACAGCGTGCGGCCACCACGCGCGCACGGTCGCGGCGTGACCGAATATGTGCTGCGCCATGCCAAACCCCTGCTGGCCGACATGCCGGAAATCGACCGCCTCATTGCGCTGGGCGAGATCAGCCACTTCGGTTCACGTTCGGTATGCTGGCTCGGTGTGCCGCTGATCTGGGGCGGCAAGGCGATGGGTGTGCTGGCGCTGCAAAGCTATTCGCCCGAACACACCTACAACGAACGCGACCAGGAACTGCTGACCTTCGTCAGCTACCACATCGCCAATGCGCTGCAACGCAGGCAGGCAGCCACCTCGCTGAAGCACGCCTATGCCGGGCTGGAACGTCGCGTCACCGAACGTACCCGTGCGCTGGCACTGGCCAACCGCGACCTGCGCGAACAGATCGCCGAACGCGAGCGGGTCGAGCGCCGGCTGAAATACGAAACGTTGCACGACTCGCTGACCGGCCTGCCCAACCGCACCCTGCTGCTGCAGCGGCTGGAGCAGGCGATGCAGCGCTACGTCGCGAATCCGAACGAACAGTTCGCCGTGCTGTTCATCGATCTGGACCGCTTCAAGGTGATCAACGACTCGGTCGGTCATCTGGTCGGCGACGACCTGCTGTTCCAGGTTGGCGGTCGCATCCGCGCCTGCCTGAAGACCCGCGACGTGGTCGCGCGCCTGGGCGGTGACGAATTCGCCGTACTGCTGGAAGGCATCGTCGAGACCGGCAAGGCGTCGCTGATCGCCGAACGCATCATCAGCGAGTTGCAGACGCCGTTCCGGCTCGGCACCAAGGAGATCTTCACCTCCGCGTCGATCGGCATCGCCTTGGCGAGCCCGCATTACCGCCAGCCGGAAGAACTGCTGCGCGACGCCGATGCCGCGATGTACAACGCGAAGGACGGTGGCCGCCATCGCGCAGCGATGTTCGACGACCGCCTGCGTCGCGAAGCACTGTCGCTGCTGGACATGGAAAGCGACCTGCGCCACGCGCTCAGCCGCAACGAATTCGAACCGTTCTACCAGCCGATCGTCGAACTCGCCGACGGCCGCGTCACCGGCTACGAGGCACTGCTTCGCTGGCACCATCCCGAACGCGGCCTGCTGCCGCCGCACGATTTCCTGCTGATCGCCGAAGAGTGCGGTTGCGCCGAGGCGATCGACTGGCAGATCTTCGAACAGGTCTGCACCCAGGCTGTGCGGCTGATCGGCGATGAGGGCTTCATCAGCATCAATGTCTCCGGTCGGCATTTCCGCTCCGCCGACCTCGACCTGCGGCTGCTCGCCCTGTTCGAGCAATACGCCGTGCCGACGCACTGCATCCGCATCGAGGTCACCGAGCACGCGCTGCTGGAGAACCCGACCCAGGTCAAGCAGATGCTGCAGAACCTGCGCAGCCACGGCGTCGGCATCGCGCTCGACGATTTCGGCACCGGCTATTCCTCGCTGAGCTACCTGCACCAGTACCCGTTCGAGACGCTGAAGATCGACCGCTCCTTCATCACCGAACTGCCTCCCGACGACACCGAGACCCAGGGCCTGGCGCTGGTGCGAGCGATCCAGGTGCTGGCCGACTCGCTGCAGATGAAGGTGATCGCCGAGGGCATCGAAGAAGAATCGCAGCGACAGGCCCTGCTGCGGGTCGGCTGCCGCTATGGCCAGGGCTTCCTGTTTGCCACACCGCAGCCGGCGTCGACCTGGCTGAACGCGGACAACCCCCTGCTGCTGGCCTGATCCGCGCCGAACCTGATCGTTCCGCACCGATTTATTGCGGCGTCCCCGGCGCAGCCGGCGCAGCGCTGTGACTGAGCAGATGCTGGGCGTCGATACGATCGAAGTGATAGCGCTGCGCGCAAAACTCGCAGATCACCTCGATCTCGTCATTGCGCGCCGCCAGCGCCGCCTCGACTTCATCGCGACCGAGCGAACGCAGCATCGCCGTCACCCGATCGCGACTGCAGTTGCAGCCGAACGCCAGCGCACGCGGCTCGAACAGGCGCGCCGACTCTTCGTGGTAGAGCCGGTACAGCAACTGCTCCGGCGCGGTATTCAGCAACTCGTCGGCACCCAGCGTGGCGGTCAGGTGCACGATGCGGTTCCACGCATCATCATCGAGCGCGGCATCACGCCCGCCCTCGTCCGGCATCTTCTGCAGCATCAGGCCCACCGCGTGCTCACCGTCGGCGGCCAGCACGATCCGCGCCGGCAGTTGCTCGGACTTGACGAAATAATTCTCCAGCGACTCGGCCAGCCCGGCATGCTGCAGATCGACCAGCCCCTGATAGCGCTGGTCGCGATCCACATTGCCGATCGTGATCGCCATGATCGCGTCGGGCAACGCGTCCAGTGCCAGCGGTTCGGGCAATGGCTCATTCCAGCGTGCCAGCCCGCGCAGACGGCCCCGGTCATTGGACTCGGCAAACAGCAGGCGCAGCGCACCGGAACTCTTCAGCTCGATCGACAGCGCGCCGTCCAGTTTGATGTTGCCGGTCAGCAGTGCGCTGGCAGCCAACGCCTCGCCGAGCAGTGCATGCAGCGCCGGCGGATAGTCGGCGCGGCCGGCCACTTCGCGCCAGGCCGGTCCGAGCCGTACCAGTGTGCCGCGCACACCGGCACGTTCCAGTAGAAAGCGATGCAGCACATCGTCGACAGGCTGGGTTTCCACAATAAGCGTTCCGGATGAGGTCAAGCGCTTCAGATGGGGGCGCGGCGGCGTCATGACAACGCCCCTTATACTGCCGCATCCTCCCGTGCGTATCGCCATGTTCCCTGTGTCTCGCCGCCCTCTGCTGATCCGTCTGCTGCGCTCGCTGGCGATCCTCGTGCTGGCATGGCTGGCACTGAGCTGGCTGATGGTGCTGCTGCTGCGCTTCGTGCCGCCATGGACGTCGGCGGTGATGCTGGAGCGCCAGCTCGGCGCGTGGGTCCATGGCGAGAAGGATTTCCAGCTGCGACAGCACTGGGTGCCGTGGAGACAGGTATCGCCCTGGGTGCCATTGGCGATGGTGGCCGGCGAGGACCAGAAATTTCCCTACCATCATGGCTTCGACTTCGACTCCATCCAGGACGCGATGGATGCGGCCGACGATGGCAGGCGCCTGCGCGGTGCCAGCACGATCAGCCAGCAGACGGCCAAGAACCTGTTCCTGTGGAACGGCCGCAGCTTCGTGCGCAAGGGACTGGAAGCCTATTTCACCGTACTGATCGAGCTGACCTGGCCGAAACAGCGCATCCTCGAGGTCTACGTGAACATTGCCGAGCTGGGCAATGGCATCTATGGCGTCGACGCAGCGAGCGAGGCGTATTTCCATGCCTCGCCGGCACAGCTCGGGCCGGCGCAGGCCGCGCGTCTGGCCGCGGTACTGCCAAGCCCCCGCCGCCTGCATGCGGATCGACCTAGCGCGTACGTGCAGCGTCGCGCCAACTGGATCCAGCGACAGATGGACCAGCTTGGCGGCCCTGCCTACATCGACGGTCGCGCGCCGTCACGACCGCGGCACTGAATCGAGTCGAAGGCGGGTTGCGGCGCGGCATTTCCTCGGGGAACAGCGCCTGCCGTGCCGCTCCGCGCTGGGCCTGCGGCGCTCGCGGCATGACTTCACAACTTCGCTACACGCGCGGTCGGCCCCGGCGTTAGACTCGTGCCAGACGACCCGTCCGGGTCGGTGGGAGACCCAGGCATGAGTCAGGTCAAGCATCTGCTGGAAAGCAAGGGTAGTACGGTCTTCAGCATCTCACCGGATGCGCCGGTGCTCGAAGCGATCAAGCACATGGCCGAACACCGCATTGGCGCGTTGCTGGTGATGCGCGGCGACCAACTGGTCGGCGTGATGTCCGAACGCGACTACGCGCGCAAGGTGATCCTGCAGGGCCGCTCCTCGTCGCAAACGGCCGTGGCCGACATCATGACCAGCGAGCCGCTGACCGTCGGCCCGGATACCGACGTATTCGACTGCATGCGCCTGTGCACCGACAGCCGCATCCGGCATCTGCCCGTGGTGGACGGCAAACGGGTCGTCGGCGTGATCTCGATCGGCGATCTGGTCAAGGCGGTGATCGACGCGCAGGCCGAACAGATCGAGCATCTGCAGCGCTACATCACCAGTTAAGGCAGCACCAGCCGAGCACGGCATACGCGGTCATCAGACCGGCGGCGCGGTAGCACCGTCGTCGGTTCGCGCATGCTCGTCCGGTGCCAGGTCAGGCGACCAGCCGGCTCGCCGGGCCACCATCGCTGCCAACGTGGCGACCCCAGCACCCAGCAGCGCCAGTCCGCCGATACCCCAGCCCAGCATGCGCAAGCCGCTCACGGCGCTGGTAACCACCACGTCGCCAAACCGCCACACCGCGGTCTCGACGAAGTTCTTGCCCTTGTAGCGCGTCTCGCGCGGCACCCGCGTGTACAGCGCATCCACCGCCGGCTTGGTCATGCCGTAGGCGAAGCCGCGCGTGATAACCTGCATCACCGCCAGCAGCGGCACGCTGTAGCTGAAGAACACCAGGCTGCCACCACCGATTAACGCCACACCTGCCAGCAAAGCCACATTCACCACCGCTGGCAAGACCAGTCCCCAGCCGGCGCCGCGACGCACCAGCAACCACGGCGTCACGCTCAGCTGCAGTGCCGCGCCGAGCAGGTTGGTGGCCAGATCCAGATCGTTGTAGAACAACGTGCGCGCGACCGTGCTGGTGAAATGCGCCTTGGCGTAATCGGCCACCAGCGCATAGGCCAGCGTGCCGATGCCGTCGCCGAACAACATCAGCAAAGCCATGTAACGCAGGAACGGACGCGACCACAGCTCCCGGATGCCAGCCCACAGCGAGCCGCCAATCGCCTCATCGGCACGGCTGCCCGCTTGTCGATCATGCTGCGAGGAAAGTCGCAGCAACAGCATCATCGAAAAGCTCAATGCCAGCGCCGAGACCAGCAACAGCGGCGCCACGCCGATCAGCTGCACCAGCAACTTGGTCACCAGCGGGCCGAAGATCGCGCCGGCCATGCCGCCGAGCGCGATCAGCGAGAACACCCGCCGTGCCCGATCGCTTGAGAAGATGTCGGCCATGAAGCTCCAGAACAGCGACACCACGAACAGGTTGAATACGCTGGCCCAGACGAAGAACACCACGCCCAGCTCTCGCGCGCCGATACGGTCCTGCGCCATGAAAGCAGGCACGAACCCGAGCAGGCACAGGATGAAGAAGCTGTAGCTCCAGCCGATCAATTGCCTGCGCCGGAAGCGCGCCACCAGCATGCCGAACACCGGCGTCAACAGCAGCATCACCACAAACACCGCGCCGTAGAACAGCGGCAGCGACTGCGAGCCGACCGCACCGCTCAGCTGGCCCATGACTGGCCGGATGATGTAGTACGAGGTCATCACGAAAAAAAACGCCAGCGCGGACAGCGTCGGCGCGGCGGCTTGTTCCACAACGGTTTGGCGGGGCAAACTCACGGGCACTTCCAGCGTGGGGCGCGGCAAGCCTAGCATGCGGTCACGATCGTCCAGGGATGGCCCATCCAGGGAAAAGAGCACCGAGCCATCGAACGACGGCGACTGCTTCATCCTTGATGCCAGCCCGGGGTGAACCCTGAGCCTCATCGCGCGAAACATCACCCTGCTGTGGGAGCGACTTCAGTCGCGATGTTTTTGATTCATCCCCTGCGCCAGAGCATCGCGACTGAAGTCGCTCCCACCCGGGCAACACGCGGCTACGCCGGCAGCGGGCAATGCAGGCTGGCACAGATCACCCGCAGCAACTCGGCCTCTTCCACGCTGACGGCGCCATCGGCGTGGATCGCGCTGGCCAGGCTCTGGATCACCAGTTCCTTGGCGGGCGGCATCAATCCGTCGAGATCGTCCAGCGCGCGCTCGAACGGCGCCTGCCACGCCAGCGGTGGCGCCGACCAGTCGAGCGCTTCGCCGGGGAAAGCCTGCTGCATCGCCAGCAACCAGGCGCGACGCGCAGCGGCTTCGTCGGTACTGCCGTTCGCGGCAACGACCGCGCAGACCAGCATCACACTGTCGCGGCACGCCGGGAGCTTTTTCAGTCCGTCCACCGGTGTACGCCGCGGCTGCTGCGCCTCGATCAATTGCACGCGCAACAAGCGGGCCAGGCAGTACTCGTCGAGATCCACCCGGCCATCCGCCCGCACCAGCGCATCGAGCGCAGCCAGCAAAGTCTGCTGGCGCCCTGCCGACAATTGCTTCAAGGCGGGGAACGCCAGCGCAGCCAGCGGCAGCCGCGCTTCCGGCGGCAGCGCGGCGACCTCGATGGTCATCCCCTGCACCGCTTGTTGCAGATCATCACCAAAGGCATCGGCAATGATCCGGCGCTGCGCCGCCTGCAGCGCCATCTCCGCCGACGTGGCCAGGGCCAGCACGACGGCCAGTGCCGACTCCGGCTGCTGCACGGCAGCCGCCAACGTGACCGGCATGGCTTGATGCACGGTCGCAGCTCGCTGGAAGCGCGCCGAGCCCGTGGCGCCGCCGACACCTTGAGCCAACACGGCGCCAGCGAGCACGCCAGACAATGACGGCGGTACGGCCACACCCGGCACACCCGGCGGACTCACCGGTTTGCTGACAACTGTCGCAGCGGACCGCGTCTCGGCAGCCTGCTGCAGCGACGCTGCCAGCCGCGCCAGATCCTCTTCGCGGAAACCGGGCTCCAGGGCACGAATGCGTTGCAGCAGCGGCGGATGAGTGGCAAACAATGCGTTGTATGTACCGGCTTCACCAAACAGCATGTGTGCCACTTCCTGCTTGTTCGCCACTTGCAGTTCGGAGCCTTCGCTGAGGATCGCGATCTTCTTCAGCGCACCGGCGATGCCGTCGGTCTGGCGGGTGAATTGCACCGCCGACGCGTCGGCCAGCGATTCGCGCGAGCGCGCCACCGCGGCCTGGATCAGTCGCGCGAAGAAATACCCGATATAGCCAACCACGATCAGCGCCAGCCCGATCATCCACACCTGGCCACCGCCACCGTCACGGCGACTGCTGCGGCCGCCGCCAAACCAGATCACTCGGCGCCCGACTATCGCCAGCACCAGGATGCCGAACAGCAGGCCCATCAGGCGGATGTTGAGCCGCATGTCGCCGTTCAGCACATGACTGAACTCGTGCGCGATCACACCCTGCAATTCGTCGCGGCTGAGATTGTCGAGACAGCCACGCGTCACGCACACCGCCGCATCGGACACCGAGTAGCCGGCAGCAAATGCGTTGATACCGGACTCATCTTCCATCAGATAGATGTCCGGCACCGGCACGCCCCCCGCGATCGCCACTTCCTCGATCACGTTGCGCAGCTGGCGCAATTGCGGGTCGCGCGTGTCCGGCGGCACCGGTACCGCGCCGACACTCTCGGCCACCGTCTTGCCACCGCCAGACAGGCTCATGATGCGGAACAGTGAGCTGAGCCCGATCCCTGCCAGCATGACGGCACTGCTGGCGAACAGCAGCGGCAGATTCGATCGAGCTGGCTCGCCATCCATCGGGTGATGGCCCATGGCGAACCACACCACCGCATCGATCGTCGCCACGATCGCGATCACGGCCAGCACGAACAGCGCGACCAGCCGTCGGCTGCTGCCGCGTACGCGCGCCTGTTGCGCAAAGAAATCCATGGAGGCTCCGGCGGCCGAACGTGTACATCGCGACTACCGCCGCGATGCAGCGGCGATCAGGTGAAGGAAACCTTCGGCACGTCACGCACGGCCGGATCCTCGATCTTCAGCGGTTCGGCCGCGACGAAGCCGAAGCTGTTGGCCACGAACGAAGCGGGAAAGACTTCGCGCTTGTTGTTGTAGGTCAGCACCGAATCGTTATAGGCCTGCCGCGCGAACGCGACCCGGTTTTCGGTCGAGGTCAGCTCTTCGGAGAGCTGCATCATGGTCTGGTTCGCTTTCAGGTCGGGATACGCTTCCTGCAGCGCGAACAAATGACCCAAAGTCTGTGTCAAAGCATTTTCGCTGCTGGACAGCTGCTGCATCGCGGCCGGATCACCCGGATTGGCCTTGGCACCGGCCAGGCCGCTGACCGCCGCGTTGCGCGCCTGCACTACGGCTTCGAGAGTGCCACGTTCATGCGCGAGATAACCCTTGGCGGTTTCCACCAGGTTCGGAATCAAGTCATGCCGGCGTGTCAGCTGAACATCGATCTGAGCAAAGGCATTTTTGTAGCTGTTGCGCGAGGTCACCAGTCCGTTGTAGATCGCCACGAAGTACAAGACAATCAAAACGACAATAATCAGAAAAACGATCAGGCCCATCGGTCGACTCTCCACCCTGAGGCGCTTCCCCACGCCGGAACCACACCAGAATACCATGCAGTTTCAAAAGATCTTTCTGTTGATCGCGGGCGTGCTCGGACTGGCCTGCGCGCCGATCCGCGCCACTACCACCGTCACAACCTTGCCCGCAGTGCATGTTCGCAACACCACGGAAAGTCTGCCGCCGGCACGCGTCCAGCAGACCATCGCCGACTATCAGCGCTGGTTGAACCGGGTAGCCCAGCGCCATGCCGTGGCCGGCCTGGTCACCGCGATGGTGATCGATGGCAAGGTGGTCTACGAAGGCACCATCGGCTACGCCAATGCCGCCACAAAAGAACCGGTGACGCCTGAGACGGTGTTCCGGCTTGCTTCACTGTCGAAGGCATTTGCCACCGCCATCACGGGCCTGTTGGTGAGCGATGGCGTGCTGAGCTGGGATACCAAGCTGGTCGACGTGCTGCCGTACTTCAAGCTCAAGGACATGCAGGCCGCATCCCAGGCCACTGTGAGCGACATCCTGGGGCAACGACTGGGCCTGCCGCGCAATACCTATGACAACATGCTCGAGGGTGATATCCCCTACGAGGAGCTGGTGCGCAAGCTGGACGAGGTCGACCTGGTCTGTGGCGTCGGCCAGTGCTACGGCTATCAGAACGTGGCGTTCGGCATGATCAGCGACGTGGTGCTCGCACGCACGGGGGACTTCTTTTATCGCCAGGTCGACAAACGCATCTTCTATCCACTCGGCATGACTACCGCCAGCTACGGTCGCGCCGCACTGGAATCCAGCAAGAACTGGGCGCGCCCGCACCGTGCGACCAGCCACGGCTGGATACCGTTCGAGCCGAGTGAAACCTACTACCGCGTCGCGCCGGCGGCCGGCGTCAACGCCAGTCTGCGCGACATGGAAAAATGGCTGATTGCCCAGATGGGCGATCGCCAGGATGTGCTGCCCAATTCCTTGCTGGATGTGCTGCACGCCCCGGGCGTGACCACGCCCAGCGAACTGCATGCCACACCATGGCGCAGGGCCCGGCTGACCGATGCACACTACGCGCTGGGCTGGCGCGTGTACGAGTACGGCGGCGAAACCCTGATCTTTCACGCCGGCGCCGTGGCCGGCTATCGCACCATGATCGGTTTCTTCCCGAAGTATCGCGCCGGCGTGGTCACCTTGTGGAACTCCACCGGCCCGGTTCCCAGCGGGCTGATGCCGATGGTGTTCGACGATCTGCTGAACCTGCCGCACGTGGACTGGGCCGAGATCGAAGGCAATGCCAAGCCAGCGACAGTGATGCCGCAACGAAAAAAGCCGCGCAAGCACCGTGCGACGCACCATCGCTGAGCCGCGTCAACCGCTCGAAACGAAAGACGGCGCATGGGAAACATGCGCCGCCCGGGTGCTGCTCTCACATCAGCGCATGACGATCAGAGCTTGAACTCGATTCGCTGCTGCTTGATGCTGGAAACGGCCACACCATCCTTCTTCGCCGGCGTGAACTGGTAACGCTCCACCGCGTCCATTGCGGCACGATCGAAGATGCGGTGCGGCTGTGCGTCAACGACCTTGACGTCGCTGGTCCGCCCCGTCGGGTCGACCGTGAACGACACCAGCACCCAACCTTCCTGCCGCGCGCGCATCGCTGCCGTGGGGTAGCGTGCCCCGACTGCCTTCAGCAACACCGCATCACTCGTCGGAGCAGCAGCGCTGCCGCTGTCCGCGCTGGCAGCTGCAGAGTTGTCACCCGCCGTCGACGGGGTCGTCGATGAAGACTGCTGGCCCTGTTGTTGTGCCGTGTGCGTCGGCTGCGCTTTCTGCGTCGCCGCGGCCAGCTGGGCCTTTTGCTGCTCGGCTGCCAGCTGGTCCGCCGCCAGCTTGTCCGCCGCAGCCTTCTGTGCGGCCAGCTGCTGTGCCTTCTGCTGATCGGCGGCATCCTGCTGCTGCTTGTCCAGCGTCTTGCGCTGGGCATCCAGTTTGGAACGCAGGATGGTCAACGTGAAATTGGTCGGATCGGCCTTGGCCAGCAGATCGATCTGGCGCTGCGCTTCATTGAAGTCGCGCGAATTGATCGACTGCTCCGCCGAAGTGGCGGCGAATGGGAATGTCTCGCGCAACGCATCGGACGCGACCTTGTTGCCCGGGTCCTTCTCCAGCACACGCAGATAGAACTCGAAGGCATTGTTGCCGGTCGGCGCGAGGTAGCGCTGTTCGTTCATTGCCGTGCGCGCCTCGGCCAGCAACTGGTTGACGTCCATCGCCGCCACGTTGGCTGGCGGTGGTGGCGCTGCCCGGGTTGCCGTGGACACCGGCGTGGACGGATGACCGCCCGTGTCGGCCATGATCAGCTCCTGATGCGGCTTGATGATCAGGAACCATGCACCCGCGGCAAGCAGGGCGAAGACGGCGATGATGGCAATGACTACGGGCCTGACGGCCCCACGCGCATGCCGGCGTGTATCAAGTATGTCTCGGGTATCCATGGTCTCTCACTGAGTGTCGATAGATACCCGCGCTTTTTCCCCCTGTAGGAGCGAATGAGTCCCCCGGACTCACCGCGGCGCGGATGTGCGAAAGGTAACTCCAATGACTCAGCACGGCAAATCGCGTGTGAGGTCACGGCACGAAACGGGATTTTGCTCCAGGGGCCTGGCGGCTGGACACCCGCATTGCGCTGAACCAGCCGCCGCCCCGAACGGTACAGTTGCGGGCCGCACGCGGCCTCCGCGACGAAACTTTCCGACCCCACAAACGAAGCGTCCCGGCCAGGCCGGGACGAAGGCTTCTCGAAATACTCTCCCCGCGCTGGGCACCGCGGGGAGAGAAGTATCGATGAACGTGTCTTATTGGAGGTGTCGCTTGCTACGTGTTGCTTACTTCTTGGCTTTGGAGGCCTTCGCGGTCTTGGTGGCTTTTACCACCTTGGCCGGTGCAGCTTTCTTGGCGGCAGCCTTCTTCGGCGCAGCCTTCTTCGCAACCTTCTTCACGGCAGCTTTCTTGGCCGGTGCAGCCTTCTTGGCGGCAGCCTTCTTCGGCGCAGCCTTCTTCGCGACCTTCTTCACGGCAGCTTTCTTGGCGGCCGGCTTCTTGGCGGCAACCTTCTTCACGGTGGATTTCTTGGCGGCCGATTTCTTGGCGGCCGGTTTCTTTGCAGCGGATTTCTTGGCAGTGGCCATAGTTCGTCTAAGCTCCTCATCAGTTGGCAGTGGTTGCCCAGTAAAAGCGTGCAGGAACGCCTCGACCAACAAGTCGCTGTTGGTGGCGTGCCGAAGATTGTTCACTTGACGGTGGGTGCGCAAATCGGAAAGCCGCCGCAAGACATGCAGCGGAATCGAGACAGTGATCTTGCGTACTGCATTGGCCTTTTCACCGTGCTCGACATAAGGCTTGATGAATTTTGCTGTCGCCATAAAGCGCATTCCCCGTGATCTGTTGCGAAAGCTATCCCTGAAGATTTCAGCTGTCAATTGATTTTAGTCATGAAATCAAACCACTGCACCCTCCCCATACCGACCGAAACCCGGTGCCGGCAAGGCTTCAGGGGCATTCGAGGCCATTATGATTTGGACATCCATACGTCCAAACAATATTTCCAATAAAACGGCAATATGCCTTGAAAACGTTGCTGCACAACGATTTCGAGCAATTGCATTCATCGCGGATTAAAAAACAGGTATCGCAAAATTCGACTTGACACGAGCTCGAATTCAGACCATTCCGTCACCCTCATCAGATGAACGGAACGCTACTGAAATTATTTCAGCCGACCTGCCGACCCAGGCAAAAAAGTTCGGCGCTCTGGCTCGCGACGACTTCGACCGAGATTGCCGGCGCCCCGGCACTCGTTGTCGAAGGCGGTCGGAGCGACAACATTTTTCTGTGCGGCGGCATCGACGATGACTCGCGCATGCGGCTTCGACATCAACACGATCTCGCCGAAAAACGGAACGCGGATTGTGCCGATGCTGTCGATGCAGATCGACGAGCGACGCAGCGGAAGCATGCGTTGCATGCGCGACGTGACGGCACGATGCACATCGGCCACCGTCCTGACGGACGGACGGCTCGACGTCTCGCCGATCGCCACCCCGGAAACGAAGCCGGCCGCACTGGGCGGCCGGCAACATCGCGCAATCACCGAAGACTCAGTGATCTTCGTTCTCGACCAGCTCTTCGTAATCGTTCGCGTCGAGCAGCTCATCCAGCTCCCCGCGATCGCTGGGACGCACCAGGAAGATCCAGCCGTCACCGAAGGCATCCTCGTTGATGATCTCGGGCTTGTCGTTGAGCAGCTCGTTGACTTCGACGACCTCGCCGGAAACCGGCGAGTAGATGTCCGAGGCGGCCTTCACCGACTCGACCACGGCAGCGCCGGTGCCCGCCTTCACGGCCGAACCGACTTCCGGCAGCTCGACGTAGACCAGATCGCCGAGCTGGCCCTGCGCGTGGTCGGAGATACCCACGCGAACCAGGCCGTCGTCTTCGACGCGGGCCCACTCGTGGGACTTGAGGAATTTCAGATCGCCAGGAATCTCGCTCATGATCGGGGTCCAGTCGTTTGGTGTAAGTCAGGGTACAGGCGGTGATTCTAGCCACAACCGCCGGGGTAAGTCGTGCCTCGGTGGTTCAGATACCTGCGCAGGGCTTGCCGTCGCGCACGAACGGATACTTCACCAGCCGCACCGGCACTTCGCGACCGCGGATGTCCACGCGCACATCGCCCGGCTCGCCAGCCGGGATGCGCGCAAACGCCACTGCCTTGTTGAGGGTCGGCGCAAAACTGCCGGAGAGAATCTCGCCCGCGCCGTTCGCCGTGAGCACGCTCTGACCATGGCGCAGCACGCCCTTGTCGTCCAGCACCAGGCCGACCATCACGCGCGGCACGCCGGCGGCTTTCTGCTGCTCCAGCGCCGCGCGGCCGATGAACGCACGGCCTTCGTCCAGCGCGATGGTCCAGCCCAGGTTCGCTTCCCATGGCAGGACGCTCTCGTCCATGTCCTGCCCGTAAAGATTCATGCCGGCTTCCAGCCGCAACGTGTCGCGTGCGCCGAGACCGGCCGGCGCGACACCGGCAGCGGCCAACGCTTCCCACAGCGCGATGGCATGTTCGGCCGGCACGATGATCTCGAAACCGTCCTCACCGGTATAGCCGGTGCGCGCCACGAACAGCGGCATGCCGTGCGGGCCTTGCGCGGCGGCGGCGGAGAACTTGCCGAGCTTCTCGATGCGCGGGCGATCCACTTCATGCAGCAGGCCAAGCACCTTGGCGCGCGCGTTCGGACCCTGTACCGCGATCATCGCGAATTCCGGGCGCTCCTTGACCTGCACGTCGAACCCGGCGGCCTGTTGTTCGATCCAGGCCAGATCCTTGGCACGGGTACCGGCATTGACGACAAGTCGGAAAAACTCCTCGCCGAGGTAATACACGATCAGGTCGTCGATCACGCCGCCCTGCTCGTTCAACATGCATGAGTACAACGCCTTGCCATGCACTTTCAGCTTGTCGACGCTGTTGGCCAGCAAGTAACGCAGAAACTCGCGCGTGCGCACCCCATGCAGGTCGATCACCGTCATGTGCGAAACGTCGAACATGCCGGCGTCGCGGCGCACCGCATGATGCTCCTCGATCTGCGAGCCGTAGTTGATCGGCATGTCCCAACCGCCGAAGTCGACCATGCGCGCGCCGAGCGCACGGTGGGTGGCGTTGAGTACGGTCTTCTCGGTCATCGCGGCGGCGCCTTGCAGGGGAAGTCCCGTATTATCGCCGCCGGCTCCGGGCAATCCAAGCGTTGCGCGACGGGTCGGCCCGCTGCGTCACTCGTCACTGCCGCTGTTGTCCAGCCTGGCCAGCAGCCCTGCAGTGACCTGCTCGGCCAGTTGCTCGGCGCGTTGTCCGCTGCTCAACAGATGGATATCCGGCGCCTCGGGCCTTTCGTACGGCGCGTCGATACCGGTGAAATTGCGGATCGTGCCTGCGCGCGCCTTGCGATACAGGCCCTTGGGATCGCGCTGTTCGCACTCTTCCAGCGGCGTATCCACGAATACTTCCATGAATTCCGCCGCTCCGAACAATTCCCGTGCCGAGCGTCGCTCGCTGCGGTACGGCGAAATCGCGCTGACCAGCACGATCAGCCCCGCATCCACCATCAGGTGCGCCACCTCGGCGATGCGCCGGATATTCTCGACGCGATCCTCCGGGGTGAAGCCCAGGTCCTTGTTGATGCCGTGGCGCACGTTGTCGCCGTCGAGCAGATAAGTGTGATAACCGAGCGCATGCAGCCGTCGCTCGACCAGGTTCGCGATGGTGGACTTGCCGGCACCGGACAGGCCGGTGAACCACAGGCACAGCGGGTGCTGGCCCTTGCTGGCGGCGCGCACCGTCCGGTCGATGTCGACGTGCTGCCAGTGCACGTTGGACGATCGGCCCAGGGCGAAATCCAGCATGCCGCACGCCACGGTGGCGTTGCTCTGGCGATCGATCAGGATGAAACCGCCCAGCGTGCGGTTGCGGCCATACGCCTCGAACGCGATCTCGTCGTCCAGCCCCAGCGTGCAGTAACCCACTTCGTTGAGGCTGAGGTGGCGTGCCGCAAGCCGGGCCTGGCTGTTCACGTCGACCTTGTACTTGATCGACATCACCCGCGCATTGACCGTGCGCGTGCCGATCTTCAGCCAGTAGGTGCGGTTGGGCAGCAAGGTGGCGTCGCCCAGCCACAGCAGATGGCAGGTGAACTGGTCGGCCACCGGCGCCGGACGCAGCGCATCGGCAATCACGTCGCCGCGACTGACGTCGATTTCGCGATCCAGGCACAGCGTCACCGCCTGCCCGTCCGTCGCGCTGGTCAGATCGCCATCGGCGCTGACGATGCGTTCGATATGCGCCAGCTGCCCACCCGGTTGCACGATGACTTCATCGCCGCGACTCACCCGGCCACCGCAGATGGTGCCGGCGTAACCGCGGAACGCATGATCGGGACGATTCACCCATTGCACCGGCATGCGGAAATCGGCGGCGCGGAACGGGGTGACCTCAACCGATTCCAGCAGTTCGAGCAGGCTGTCGCCCTGGTACCAGGGCATCCGCGACGAACGCGTACCCACATTGTCGCCGGTCAACGCCACCACCGGCAGGCAATGCACCTCGACGATGCCCATCTCCTGCGCCAGCTCGCGGTACTGCGCCGCAATCGCGGCATAGACCGCCTGGTCGTACTCGACCAGATCCATCTTGTTGACCGCCAGCACCACCTGCCGGATGCCCAGCAGGCCACATATATAGGTATGTCGACGCGTCTGCGGCAGCACGCCCTTGCGTGCATCGACCAGCACCACCGCGAGCTCGGCATTGGACGCGCCGGTGGCCATGTTGCGCGTGTACTGCTCGTGGCCCGGACAGTCGGCCACGATGAAGCTGCGCCGCGCGGTATGAAAGTAGCGGTACGCCACGTCGATGGTGATGCCCTGCTGGCGCTCCGCATCCAGACCGTCGGTGAGCAGCGAGAAATCCAGCACCTCACCGGCATCGGCGTGCTGCCGGCGGCTGTCGCGGGCCAGCGCAGCCAGTTGATCGTCCGGCAGCATGCCGGCGTCGTACAGCAGACGACCAAGCAGGCTGCTCTTGCCGTCGTCCACGCTGCCGCAGGTGATGAAGCGCAACAGGCCGGGTGCGGTCGATACACTCATCAGAAATAACCTTCCTGCTTCTTGCGCTCCATCGACGCGGTCGGATCCTGGTCGATCACCCGCCCCTGCCGCTCGGAGCTTCGCGAGCTGGCCATTTCGTCGATGATCTTCGCCAGCGTATCGGCCGAGGACTCCACCGCGCCAGTCAGCGGGTAGCAGCCCAGCGTGCGGAAACGCACCTCACGCATCTGCACGGCTTCACCCTCGCGCAACACGAAGCGGTCGTCGTCGACCATGATCAGTGCGCCATCGCGCTCGACTACCGGGCGGGGTTTGGCAAAATACAGCGGCACCACCGGAATGTTCTCGCGCTGGATGTACAGCCACACATCCATCTCGGTCCAGTTGGACAGCGGAAACACCCGCACGCTCTCGCCCTTGCGGATGTGCGTGTTGTAGGTGTGCCAGAACTCGGGCCGCTGGTTGCGTGGATCCCAGCGATGCTGCGCATTGCGGAACGAGAAAATGCGCTCCTTCGCGCGCGACTTCTCCTCGTCGCGGCGCGCCCCGCCGATCGCCGCGTCGAAGCCGTACTGATCCAGCGCCTGTTTCAGCGCCACCGTCTTCATCACGTCGGTATGCACGGTGGCGCCGTGGGTCAGCGGCGAGATGCCCTGACGCACGCCGTCCTCGTTGATGTGCACCAGCACTTCCACGTCGCCGGCGGCAGCCACCTGATCGCGGAACGCGATCATCTCGCGGAACTTCCAGGTGGTATCGACATGCAGCAGCGGCATCGGTGCTCGCGCCGGATAGAACGCCTTGCGCAGCAGATGCAGCAGCACCGAGGAATCCTTCCCGATCGAGTACAGCATCACCGGACGCTGAAAACTTGCCTGCACCTCACGAAAGATGTGGATGCTTTCGGCCTCGAGGTCGTCGAGATGGGAATGGGATGGCAGGGAAGCTGTCGTCATGCCGGAAGAGTCGGAATATTTTTGCCGCAGCGGCGGATCAACGGTGCCGCGAAGCACCGTACAAGGCTGGACATCTTACGCGATCCTCAGGCGATCACTGGATACGTCGGTTCCGCATCCAGCGTCGCGGCGCACACCGCCGCCAGTTCCAGCAGGCGCAAGTCCGAACCGCGCGCACCGACCAGCTGCAGGCCGACCGGCATGCCATTCGGCAAGCTGCCCATCGGCAGGCTCACCGCGGGACAACCCGCCAGGCTGGCGAAACTGGTGAGGTCGGCCTGCGAATCCGGCACCGGACCCTCCAGCGGAAACGCACCCTGCGGCGTGGTCGGCAGCACCAGCACGTCGACCTGGGCGAACAAGCGGCGCATCTTCAAGGTGGCCGCGTCGAGCACGCGATCGGCCACTGCGTAGTCGGCCGCGCTCTTGCCGGCGGCAAATCCCAGCATGTTGCGGAAGCGGTCGGACACGGGATGTTCCGCGTTCGCCAGGTCCGCCGCGAAGGTGCCCAGCATCTCCGCTTCCATCAACAGCAGGCCGGCGCGGCGGGTGCGGCTGAAGTCCCAGTCGGCGAAATCGACGGTGCGGCGATCGCCCAGCGCATGCGGCAACCTCGCCATCGCCGCCTCGAACACCTCGATCACGTCCGGCTGCACACCGACCGCCGCCAGATCCGGCAACAGGCCCGCGCGCAAGTTGCCCGGCTCCCAGTCCGGCAGTGCAAACGCCACCCGCCGCCGACGCGAGCGCGCATCGTCGGCGTCGTAGCCGGCCAGCACCTGCAACAGCACGGTGAGATCGTCGACACTGCGCGCCAGCAGGCCAACCGCATCGAGTCGACGCGCCGCCGGCACCAGGCCGCGCGCGGAAATCTCGCCATGGGTCGGCTTGAGCGCATATACGCCGCAATAGCTGGCCGGGATGCGGATCGAGCCGAGGCTGTCCGAACCGACCGCCGCTACCGCCAGGCCCGCCGCCACCGCAGCCGCTGCACCGCCGGAAGAGCCGCCGGCGCTGTAGCCGTGGCGATGCGGATTGTGGGTCGCACCGAAGTGCGGGTTGTCGCACGCCGCACCCAGCGCACCCTCGTCCATATTGGTCTTGCCGACCAGCACTGCACCGGATGCACGCAACCGTGCCACCACATGCGCATCGCCCTCCACCGGCGTTTCGCGTCCGGGCAGGCCGGCACGAGTCGGCCAGCCGGCCATGTCGAAATTGTCCTTCAATGCCAGCGGGATGCCGTCCAGCCGGCCGATCACGCCGTCGCGGCGACGGCGATCGGCCATGTGCGCCTGCTCCTGCAGCAGGCCGTAACGCACATCGACATAGGCATTGAGTTCCGGATTGAGTCGTTCGATCGCCGTCTGATAGGCATCCGCCAGCGCCTGCGGCTGCACGCGGCCCACTGCCAGCCAGTGCAGCAACTGGCACAGCGAGGCGCGGCGCAGGTCAAGATCGGCGATCGGCGGCATCGAATTCATGAACACTCCTTCATTTATGCCGCGATTATCGCCGCGTCGGGTGAAGCGATTGCAAGCGGTAACGCAGCACGCGTTGCCGCACGGCACCTGAAACCGGACAATGGCGGTCTGATCCATACCGCCACGCACGGCACACACCTGCACCTGCCCACCGCAATACGGAGTCCGCCATGAGCGAACGCGAGACCATGGAATACGACGTTGTCGTCGTCGGCGCCGGCCCGGCCGGGCTGTCGTTCGCGATCCGCCTCAAGCAGCTGAAGCCCGACGTGAGCGTGTGCGTGATCGAGAAAGCCTCGACCATCGGTGCGCAGATCCTGTCCGGCGCGGTGATCGAGCCGCAGCCACTGGACGCGCTGCTGCCAGGCTGGCGCGACAATCCACCGCCGATCTGCGTGCCGGCTGGTGAAGACGAGTTCTGGCTGCTGTCGAAAACCGGCGGGCGCAAGCTGCCGGTGCCACCGGGCATGAAGAACCACGGCAACTTCATCGTCTCGCTCGGTGCGATGTGCGCGTGGCTGGCCCCGCAGGCCGAGGCGCTGGGCGTGGATGTATTCCCCGGCTTCGCCGCCGCCGACAACGTTTATAACGAGGACGGTTCGGTCGCCGGCGTGCGCATCGGCGACATGGGCGTGGCCAAGGATGGCACGCACAAGCCCGGCTACACCGAAGGCATCGATATCAAGGCGAAGGTCACCGTGCTCGCCGAAGGCGCGCGCGGCAGCCTGACCAAGCAGCTGATCAAGCGCTTCAAGCTGGATCAGGCCAGCGACCCGCAGGGTTATTCGATCGGCATCAAGGAACTGTGGCAACTGCCGCCCGGGCGCGTCACGCCTGGCAAGATCGTGCACAGCTTCGGCTGGCCGGCCGACACACATACTTATGGTGGCAGCTTCCTGTATCACCTGGACAAGGATCGCATCGCGCTGGGTTACATCAGTGGGCTCGACTACAGCGACCCCGAATACAAACCGTGGGAAGCCTTCCAGCAGTGGAAGAATCATCCGATGGTCAAGCCACTGCTGGAAGGCGGCACCATCCTCTCCGCCGGTGCGCGCGCCATCGTGACTGGCGGCTACCAATCACTGCCGGCCTGCGACATGCCCGGTGCGCTGCTCATCGGCGACACCGCCGGCCTGCTGAATGTGCCCAAGGTAAAAGGCACCCATCAAGCGATTCGCAGCGGCATGCTGGCCGCCGAGCACCTCGCCGAGAACGGACTCAGCGCCGCCGGTTTTGACGCAAAGCTGCGCGCCTCCGAGGTCATGGCCGAGTTGAAGAAGGTGCGCAACATCAAGCCCGCATTCAAGAAGGGCTTGTGGTTCGGCATGCTCAACGCCGCGTGGGAAACCGCCACCGTCGGCCTGTCGCCGTGGACATTGAAAAACAAGGCCGACTGGTCGTCACTGCACAAGCTCGGCGCGCAGGAGGAGCCAAAGCGCGATTACGTACAGCGTACTCTCGCCCCGCGCGACCGCCTTGCCGGCGTCTACTTCGCCGCCACCGAACACGACGAGGACCAGCCGATCCACCTGCACGTGGCCGACACCAGCATCTGCATCGACCAGTGCACCACCGAGTACGGCAATCCATGCACCCGCTTCTGCCCCGCCAACGTCTACGAGATCGTCGATGACGTGCAAGCCGATGGGAGCCAGGGCAAACGGCTGCAGATCAACGCGGCGAACTGCGTCCACTGCAAGACCTGCGACATCAAGGACCCGTACGAGATCATCACCTGGGTCACGCCGGAAGGTGGCTCGGGCCCGAATTATCAGAATCTCTGAGCAGTCGAGGGCATTCCGCTGATCGGCAATCTGTCATGGCGGCTGAAGCGCCTCAGTTATCTGTTGCAACGTACCCGTGGCAGCGTTGCCCTGCGTGGTTGGCGCGGCACGCTGGCGCGGATGCGTCAGGAGTTCCAGTCACGGCCCGAACACGACGAAGACCTGTCGCTGCTGCCGCTGGACGAACCGTTCGCGCCGTTTGTGTTGCCGGTAACGGAAGAACCTCAGGTTTCCATCGTCATCCCGATCCACGGCAAGCTCGCCTATACCGTCGCCTGCCTGCGTTCGCTGGCACGACACGGTGCACAAGCATCGTTCGAAGTGATCGTGGTGGACGACGCCTCACCGGATGACAGTGCTTCCATACTGGCGCAGGTCACTGGCCTGCAATTGCTTCACAACGAATATAACCTCGGTTACATCGGCAGCTGCAATGCCGGTGCCGCCGTGGCGCGCGGCGAGTTTCTGCTGTTTCTCAACAACGACACCCAGGTGACATCCGGCTGGCTGGATGCCTTGCTGCGCTGCTTCGCCGAACGCGCCGACTGCGGCATCGCCGGCAGCCGGCTGGTCTATCCGGACGGTCGCCTGCAGGAAGCGGGTGGCCTGGTGTTTGCCGACGGCAGCTGCTGGGCCACCGGCCGCTTCGAGCTGCGCGATGCGCCCGCATTCCGCTATCGCCGCGAAGCCGATTACGTTTCCGGTGCCTCGCTGTTGATTCGGCATGAAGTGTTCCAGCGCATAGGTGGGTTCGATGCCCGCTATGCGCCGGCCTACTACGAGGACACCGATCTGGCGTTCGCGGTGCGCCAGCTCGGCCTGCGCGTGTATTACGAGCCGGCCAGCACCATCATCCACTGCGAAGGCATCACGGCAGGCACCGACCTCACCAGCGGCGTCAAGCGCCACCAGGTGATCAATCAGGCGAAGTTCGTCGATAAATGGAAGGCCGTGCTTCCCGCGCAACCAACCGTCGGCGCGCCGCTGGAACGCGCGGTTCGCTGGCGTGCACGCGGCCTCATCCTGGTCGTGGATACGATGACGCCGGAGCCGGCGCGCGACTCCGGTTCGCTACGGTTATCGGCGATCCTGCGCCTGCTCGGCGAACAGGGTTGGTCCACCAGCTTTCTGCCAGACGATGGCCGCGCCAGCATGCAGGAGATCGCCGCGCTCGGCTCGCTTGGCGTCGAGGTGTTGTGCAAGCCGTGGGTGTCCGAGTTGCCTGGGTGGCTGCGTGAGCACGGTGCGGAGCTGCATGCCGTGATCCTGTGCCGCCACACCGTAGCCGGCCAATACGCCGACCTGGTGCGCAAGCACGCACCGCAGGCGAAACTGCTGTTCGATACGGTGGATCTGCACTTTTTGCGTGAACAGCGCGCTGCCGAACTGAGCTGCAACTCCGCCATGGCCCGTCAGGCCGATGCGTCACGTCGCAGCGAACTGTCGTTGATCGGTCAATGCGATGCCACCTTCGTGGTCAGCCCGCACGAACAGGCGCTGCTTGCGCAGATGCTGCCGCGAGCCCGAGTGGAGGTGCTATCCAATATCCACGATGTTCACGGCTGCCGACGATCCTACGCAGAACGCAAGGATCTGGTTTTCATCGGCGGTTACGGTCATCCCCCGAACAGCGATGCGATCCGCTGGATCGCCAGCGAGATCCAGCCGCGACTGCGCGAAGTGCTGCCCGATATCCGCGTGCATATACTGGGTGACGTGCCCGAGCCAATACGTCAGCAACTGGCTTCGCCTGGCCTCGATTTTCATGGGCGGGTGCCGGACCTGGCGACATGGCTCGAAAGCTGCCTCGCGTCGCTGGCGCCCTTGCGTTTCGGTGCCGGCGTGAAGGGCAAGATCAATATGGCAATGAGTTACGGCGTGCCCGTGGTTGCCACACCCATCGCCGCCGAAGGCATGCAGTTGAACCATGAGATTGATGTACTGGTGGCAGAAGACGCGGCAGCCTTCGTTACCGCCGTAATGCGCCTGCATGACGACATTACGCTATGGGAAACACTCAGCATCAACGGCATGGCGAACGTGCGCGAGCATTTCTCGACGGACGTCGCGGCTACCGTTTTGCGACGCGCTCTGGGTTGATCGCGAATGTCTCTCATGGATAGCCCAATGACGTTGCGCCAATGGTAGTCATGAGAAAGCTCGCTGTCATCGTGGACCTAGTCCGCACCGCCATTGTTCGACACGGCGGCGGATGGGCAGGGGTGCGCTCGGTGGCTGCTCGAAGCTTGCGGGTCGTCCGGGCACTCGGCTGGAGAGGCTTCACGCAGCGAATCCGTGCATCGCGACAAGATCAGCCCAGCGCCGTCACCTTACCCGATGCCGTAGCGTTCCCGACAGCCAGCCAGCTGAGCCAGCTCGAACTCAGTGTCGGCATCATGATCCATGTCTTCTACGCGGATTTGCTCGACGAACTGGCGAAGGACGTCGCGCATGTACCCATTCCGTTCGTCCTGATGGTCTCGGTCATCGATGAGCAAACCAGAATCGCGGCGTTGTCGCGTTTCGGAAAGATTCCGAACGTCCAGACCTTGCATGTCCGCGTCGTACCCAACCGTGGTCGCGACATTGCACCGTTCCTGCTGACCTTCCGCGAAGAGATTCTGGCGCTCGATCTCGTCTGCCATATTCACACCAAGAAGTCGCTCTACTCCGGCAGCGAACAGGGAAAGTGGCGGCGCTACCTGATTGACGCCCTGCTCGGTAGCGACGACCGGGTGACCTGGATTCTTGGCATGTTCCAGGCCATGCCGCGCCTCGGCATGATCTACCCGGAAAGTTTCGTCTCGATGCCACTATGGGCGCATACATGGCTATCCAACGGCGGCCCCGCGCGCGAACTGGGGACATGCCTTGGCGTAGGCATCAATCCCACGGCGTACCTCGATTACCCAGCCGGCTCGATGTTCTGGGCCCGCACCGATGCGTTGCGCCCGCTATACGAACTGAAGTTGCCGCTGGATGCCTTCCCGGAAGAGCAGGGCCAGACCGACGGCACCATGCAGCATGTTGTGGAGCGAATGCTCGGCCTGATCGTTCGGCACCAGGGCATGGTGCTCGGCATCATTCCTGCGGATGGCACGGCGACGTTGAGAAGTGAGGGAGAGCGGAACTGGATGAACTATTTCACGGCTCTGCTGGCGCACAAGATCAGCTTCGCCGCGATTGATGCAAAAATCGTCTCGTTTGACCTGTTCGATACCCTGGTGACTCGCCCGTTCCTGCATCCGTCAGGTGCGCGGGATTACCTCGCTCACCTTGTCGAGAAAAATTTTGGACTGATGGACTTCGCCACTCTCAGGTCCCGCGCTGAAACGGTGGCACGCATGAAGCTTGGGCACGATGTCGACTGCACCATCATCTACGACACCATGGCAAACATGGCCGAACTGCGAGGGATCTCCGCGGCGGATATCCGCGAGCTGGAACTCGACACTGAAAGGCACCTACTGAAGCCAAGGGCAACCCTAGTCGATTCCGTCGGTGAGCTTGCCCGCTCCGGCAAACGTATCGTTGCCGTGTCCGACATGTATTTCAACGCAGAAGAACTGCGCCACGTACTCCCTCCGGTGGTTTCGGAAGCTCTCCGGAAAATCCACGTTTCATGCGAAAACGGCTGGCGCAAGGACACCGCCGAGGCATGGCTGCATTTGCCGAAAGTGGAGAATGTCCCGACGGGGCAGTGGCTCCATGTTGGAGACAACGAGCACTCCGACGTTCAACTTCCATTGGCGATGGGCTTTATTCACCCCGTGCATGTATTGCGCTCCAGCTCACTGCTGGATGTTGTTCCTGCACTGCGCAGCCTGCGTCCGAAGTCAGGACAGCTTGACCGCTGGCAGGATCAATTATGGCTTGGGCTGGTCGCCAACCACTTCAACGAACTGGCCGACAACCGTCCTACCACCTTTGGTCAGCATCTGATCATCGAAGAGCCGGAGACGTTGGGCTACACCGTCATAGGTCCGCTGGTTCTCGACTACATCACCTGGCTAGCTCGCCTGACGCTGGACAGTGGTGCGGGAAGGATTCTCTTCCTCAGTCGCGAAGGTTTTTTGCTTCAGCGGGCTTTCCAGAAGCTGCAGATGGCAAGCCCCCATCTCAACTCCGTCCAGGCATCCTACCTGCTGGTTTCACGACGCGGGGTGAACACCCCCGCGCTGCGCACGATCGAGGATCTGGCAGGGATATTCAACGCGCCCTATACCGGATCGCTGGAAAACCTGCTCAATGCAAGGCTCGGTGCCCGCATTGCCGCTGTCGCAACCAAACATCTGGGCAGACCCTTCGTCGCCAACGAGGTATTCCTACCGCAGATGAGCACAAGAATTATCGACTGGCTGCGTCCCGTCGCTGTGATCATTCTCGACATCGCCAGGGAAGAGCGCGATCTCTACATGAAATATTGGGAGACCCAAGCAGGCGAAGCCAATGTCATCGTCGCCGACATCGGATACGCAGGGACCATCCAGACCCAACTTTCGAAACTGACAGGCCATACCTTGGGTGGTGCCTACTTCGCTGCAAAACAGGCCATGGACCAGGTGCAGGTAAATGACGGCTGGGCATGCGCCCGCTTTTTCGATGAGCGCCGCGGCGACCCCTCCGAATCGCCTGTAATGAAGTACCACCTCATGCTCGAGGCCATCCTTACTTCTCCGGATGGCCAGTTTTCACACTTCGAATCCGGCTCTGGCACTCCCCTCGCCGTGCACTTTCCGAATGCGGTGAACACGAGCAAGTGGAACCTGATCGAACGCATCCAGGCCGGCGCACAACAGTTCATCGACGATGTCTGCAACGTGACTGGTGCAGAGACAGCCGACCTCGCCTTCGACAGCGCCCATGTCCAGGAGCCGCTGCGCTGCATCGGGACTGGACTGTGGCAGTTGGGCACATGGGCCGACGCGCTTCGCGTCGAGGATAACTACACCGGCCGTGGTGAGGTGATCACCGCCAGCGGTCACAAGGCATAGCGGAAGGTCAGCCCCAGGGTCGTGAAGCGCCCATTCAGCGTGAAGAGAGGGCTCACGTTACAATGGCGACCTTTATTGCCCTATCGTACAGACTGCAAGGATCCACCGATGAAAATTCTGGTCGGCTACAAGCGCGTCGTGGACTATAACGTGCGTATCCAGGTCAAACCCGATGGCAGCGGCGTGGTGACCGATGGCGTCAAACTATCCGCCAATCCGTTCGACGACATCGCGCTGGAAGAGGCGCTTCGACTGCGCGAGAAAGGCGTCGCCGAGGAAGTCATTGTTGTCGGCATCGGCCCAGCCGACCTTACAGCGCACCTGCGTAACGGCTTGGCGATGGGCGCGAACCGCGCGATCCACGTGGTCACCAGCGAATCGGTGCAGCCACTGACCGCCGCCGGCATATTCCTCAAGCTGATCGAGAAGGAGCAGCCGGGCTTGGTAATCCTGGGCAAGCAGGCGATCGACGACGACGCCAACCAGACCGGCCAGATGCTCGCCGCCCTATGGGATCGCCCGCAGGCCACCTTCGCCAGCAAGGTCGAGATTGCCGACGGCAAGGCCACGGTGACCCGCGAAGTCGATGCCGGTCTCGAAGTGATCGAAGCGGAACTGCCGGCGGTAATCACCACCGATCTGCGTCTCAACGAACCGCGCTTCATCAAGCTGCCGGACATCATGAAGGCGAAGTCCAAGCCGATCGACACAATCGAGTTCGACTCACTCGGCGTCGCGGCACACGATCATTTGAAGACCACGCACTATGCGGCACCGGCAAGGCGCAGCAAGGGCGTGATGGTGAAGGATGCCGCCGAGCTGGTCGCGGCGCTGAGGCAGAAAGGTCTGCTGTAACCCCCATTACCTGTAGGAGCCCACCCTATGGGCGATGCTTTTCGCCATGCTACCAAAGAGCATCGCCCACAAGGTGGGCTCCTACACGAAACTCCGGAGACATCCATGAACAAGATTCTGGTCATCGCCGAACATCTGGGCGGCAAACTCAACTCTTCCACTGCGCGCGCCGTGACCGCTGCCGCTGCCGTCAAAGGCGAAGCCGTTGACGTGCTGGTTCTCTCCGACGCTCCCGACGCGATCGCCGCGGATGCGGCGAAGATCGATGGCGTGAGTCGCGTGCTAACCGTCACTCGTCCCGAGAACGCCCATCCGCTGGCCGCCGTGCTGGCACCACAGATCGCCAAGGCCGCTACCGGCTACAGTCACGTGTTCGTACCGTCCACTACGTTCGGCAAAGATGTCGCTCCGCGCGTCGCGGCGTTGCTCGGCGTGGCCCAGATCAGCGACGTGATGAGCGTGGAAACCGCGCATACCTTCAAGCGCCCAATCTACGCCGGCAACGCGATCATCACGGTCGAAGCCGACGCCAGCCACACCGTGGTCGCCACGATCCGTTCCGCCTCATGGGCCGCCGCGAGCAATGGTGCCAACAGCGCACCGACCGAAGTACTGAGCATCGACGCGGCACTGCCCACGCATACGCGCTTCGTCGAACTCAAGCAGGGCGGCAGTGATCGCCCGGACCTGCAGAACGCCAACAGGGTCGTCTCCGGCGGTCGTGGCGTCGGCTCGAAGGAGAACTTCGACATCATCTTCAAATTCGCTGACAGGATCGGTGCCGCCGTGGGTGCCTCTCGCGCCGCCGTCGACGCCGGCTATGTGCCGAGCGAGCTGCAGGTCGGCCAGACCGGCAAGATCATCGCGCCCGATCTGTACATGGCGATCGGTATCTCTGGCGCCATCCAGCACCTCACCGGCATCAAGGACGCCGGCACCATCGTTGCGATCAACAAGGACGGTGAAGCGCCGATCTTCGAGATTGCTGATTTCGGCCTGGTCGGCGATCTGTTCAAGTTGATTCCGGAGCTGGAACAGGCGCTTGGCTGAGCAGTATACAGAGCGAGAATCCTGCAGAGCCGCCCCGCATTGTCGGGGCGGCTCTGCATCCGGGGCATACTTATCAACAGCCAACCTCTCCGGGACATCCTTGCCTGTTCGGTAAATACAGAGCAGCTCCCCGCCGAGCGGCTACCACCTCGTTTCAACCCGCAGGAAACCTGCACATGCTGATACCCACCGGCAAAACCAATCCGCAGGATCCGACCAGTACGGTACCGTCGCTCAGTGTGGTGACCTCGGTCTATCGATCCGAACGATTCCTTGCCCCCTTCATCGACGAGACGGTGGCCACCATCGAAAAGGCAGGTATCGAAAACTATGAGCTGATCTTCGTAAACGACGGATCGCCTGACGAATCGTTGCCCCACCTGATCCGCGCGCGTGCCGGTAACCCGCGTATCAAGATCGTCGACCTGTCGCGGAATTTCGGTCACCACAAGGCTGTGCTGGCTGGGCTGTCATACGCGAAAGGCGATCTGACGTTCATTATCGACTGCGATCTGGAAGTGCGCCCCAGCGTACTGCAGCGTTTTCTGGACACCCTGCACGAGACCGACGTGGATGTCGTCTACGGCGTGCAGGAAAAGCGCAAGGGAGCGCTGGTAGAGCGTACCGGCGGAGCGCTGTTCTGGCGACTATTCAACTTGCTCAGTGATACCAAGATTCCAGAAAACGTGTTGAGCGAACGCCTGATGAAGCGAAGCTACGTGCAGGCGCTGTTATCGCTGGGCGATCGCAATGTCTTTCTTGGCGGCATGATGTATTGGTCGGGATTCCGGCAGTTGGGTATCGTGTTGCAGAAAACCCAGCGTGAAGGTGCCTCTACCTATTCCTTCCGCAAGCGACTCTCACTGTTGCTGGAAGCCGTCACTTCGTTTTCCACGGCTCCGCTCAAGGTGGTGCTGCTGGCCGGGCTTGGCGTCACCCTGCTCGCCATGACGGTCGGGATCGTGCTACTTGTCAGAAAACTGCTGCATCCTGAAGCAGTGCTGGAAGGATTCACTTCCCTGATGTTGGTGACGATAGGCATGGCCGGCATGGTCATTACCGTACTCGGCATCGTCGGGCTCTATATCGCCCGCATCTATACGCAAACACAGAACCGGCCGCTGTTCATTGTTCGCGAATTCCACGACTGAGGTTGACCGGATGAAAGAAAATCTCGACGCCTATCAGGCCGCCTATACCCAGCAGTTCCCCTACCATTGGGATGAAGAACTGTTATTGATGGCCTATGCGCAAAAGATCGTGGAACAGTTGTGTGATCGCTCGTCGCTAAAACTGCTCAGCTTGGGTATCGGTGGACAGCGGGTCAGCCGAACGATGCTTGAGCAACTCGATATTTCCGAGTACCACATACTCGAAGGCTCGCAGGACATCATCGAAAGATACCGAGCTGAAACCTCATCACCGCCATCGGTCACGATCCATCATACATATTTCGAGAATGCCCATTTCGAGCAGACTTTTGATGCCATCGAAATGGGGTTCGTACTGGAGCATGTCGATGATCCGGGCCTGATTCTGCGCCGTTTCCGGACCTTCCTGAAACCGGGTGGTGTACTGTTCGCATCGGTGCCCAATGCGCGCTCGCTGCACCGGCTGCTAGGTCAGGCGGCGGGATTCATGCAGGATATCTACGCCTTGAGCCAGTTCGATCGGGAGCTCGGCCACAAACGCTATTTCGACAGTCAGTCGATCACACGGCTGGTCGAGGAATCCGGCTATACCGTGCTGCACAAGTTTGGCCTGGTGTTGAAGCCGCTGACTACAGCGCAATTGCGCCAGCTAGCGCTGGATGAGCGCGTCGAGAAAGCATTCATCGACGTGGGTTACGAGCATCCCGATATCGCCAATGGCATCCTGCTGATCGCACGCGCTCCATGAAAACTGCTCTGGTCGTCAACGGTGGCGGCTTTCAGGGACTGACCCTGATCAGCGCACTGCAACAACGTAGCGACATAAGAGCGCTCGTCTGCGACCTTCATCCGGAAAACATTGCCCGCTACATCTGCGATGGCTACCTAGTAGCCCCGCCGCTTTCGGACACGCATGGCTTCGCCGATTTCCTGCTGGAGACGGTGGCACGTGAACGGGTGGATGTAATCTTCCCCGCTACCGCGCTTGAACTGCATGCGCTGTCGCAATTGAAGGCCCAACTGCACGCGCGCGGTGTGCTTGTTGCCATCGCGGAAGAAGGTTTGCTGAATCGGCTGCTCGACAAGCAATCCACCCATGAGTTCCTGCATGCGGCCGGCCTGCCCGTACCCGCACTGATCGATCCGCTGACCTTCAGTTACGACCAACCCTTATTTGGTCGCCCTCGCCATGGCTGGGGTGGCCGCGGGACCGTCATGCTGCACAGCCGTGACGAGGCGCATACCTATCACGGCGACTTTTCGACACATGTATGGACAACCTGGCTGGCGCAATTCGAGGAGTTCTCCGCCGACTTTGCGATCGGTATGCGCGGCGAGATCTCGACGATCGTCCTGCGTCGACGGCTGCGAACATCTGGCGGGTTCGCGGTGATCTCCGAGTCGATTACTGATGCCGCATTGGGCGATATCGCACAACGCACCGCCAACAGCATCCGTCACGCAGGTGGCCGCGGTCTGTTCAACGTCCAAATGCTGCAATCCGGCGCTGAAGCGCCATTTGTTTCCGACGTCAATCCGCGTATCGGCACGTCCGCCACGCACGCACTAAGCGAAGGCATCAACCTGCCCGGATTCTTCATGGATTCCGTCGACCCCATGGCCGGCACCCTCGCGCCGGCACGCAAGATGGGCAAGACCGTCCGCGTACTGAAGGACATCGTGATCCCCCGTCTGGCGCATCCGCCGAAGGGTATCGTTTTCGACCTCGATGACACGCTGGTCGATCACAAGGCATGGATGTTGCGAAAGCTCGAGGCGATCTTTCCGGAAATATTCTCCGATCACGTCGAAGAGACGACTTTCCTCATGTGCGCGACGCAGCTGATTGACGAGGGTGAGCGGGCGCTTCTCATCGACCGTTTGCTCGCCTTGCTGGCTCTCCCGACCACGCTGCGTAACAGCGTCATCGCAGCCTATCGTGCGGCCATCGTGTTCGACACCCCCCTGTTTCCGGATGTTGTGCCCATGCTCACTGCATTGAAGGCCGCTGGTCTGCCCGTGGCTATCCTCACCGATAACCCGCCCGCCACGCAAAAAGCCAAAGTGCAGCATGCGCCTGAATTGCGCGGCATTGATGCCGTGATTTATGCACGAGACCACGGTAACGAAAAGCCCGACAGCACCGGCTTCCTCCAGGCTGCGCGCGCACTTTCCACGGAGCCGGAACATCTGGTGATGATTGGTGACAACTATTTCCGTGATGGCGTCGGTGCGGTGCAGGCCGGGTACATGCATGCGCTGATCGTCCGGCGCGAGGGCGGTTTCCTGAGCCCGCATGCAGGTATCGCGGCGCGAATTCCTGCACAGGTAACCAGCAGGATCGACATGGTGGACAGTCTGCTGTCCGCCCGCCATGCCTGTCTCGCGCCATGAGCGGACACAAGGTCGCCATCATTCAATCATCGTATATTCCGTGGAAGGGGTATTTCGACATCATCAATGATGTGGATGAGTTCATTTTCTACGACGACGTGCAGTTCACCAAAAATGACTGGCGCACGCGCAATCGGATAAAGACGCCACAAGGTGTGCAGTGGTTGAGCGTACCCGCTGGATCAAGCCCCAACCGGCTTATCAGTGAAGTCGTTTTGTACAATCACGGCTGGCAGAAGAAGCACTGGCAAACCCTTCGCCAGAATTATTCGAAGGCACCGTACTTCGACACCTTCCGCGAATTTCTCGATCAATGCTATCTGGGGGCGACGTGGGCATCTCTTTCAGAGATGAACCAGCACTTGATCCGACATATCTCAACGGATTTCCTGGGAATCAACACGATGTTCAGCGACTCGCGCCACTATGCGCCACAGGGAAAGAAACTCGATCGCCTGCTCGACTTGCTGATCAAGGCCGGTGCCACCAGCTACGTTTCCGGCCCGAATGCAAGAGACTATATCGACCCGGCCCGTTTCGGCGAAGCTGGCATCGAACTGCTCTACAAAGACTACTCAGACTATCCACCATATCCCCAACTACATCCGCCTTTCGAACACACAGTCAGCATCATCGATCTGCTCTGCAACACCGGCCCAAAAGCATCCAGGTACATCTGGGGACACCGTTTCGCAACGCCATGAGCGCTCCCGTCACATCCCTCTCCATCAGCGTAAGTCGAGCATGACCATACCTTTCAACCGCCCCTATCTGGCAGGTCATGAACTGCGCAATATTGCCGAAGCCCATGCCAATGGCCAGCTGTCCGGCGATGGTGCTTTTACCCGGCGCTGCCACACGTGGCTGGAGCAGCACCTCGGCGTACGCAAGGCGCTGTTGACCCATTCATGCACGGCGGCACTGGAAATCGCGGCGATCCTGCTGGATCTGCAACCCGGGGACGAGGTGATCATGCCGTCATTCACTTTCGTCTCGACCGCCAACGCCTTCGTGTTGCGCGGTGCCGTGCCGGTATTCGTGGATATCCGGCCAGATACGCTGAATATTGACGAGACATTGATCGAGCAGGCAATCACGCCGTACACCCGTGCGATCTGCGTAGTGCACTATGCCGGCATTGCCTGCGAGATGGACACGATCATGGCGATCGCCGCACGGCATGGGTTGAAAGTGATCGAGGATGCCGCCCAAGGCATTCTGTCCAGCTACAAGGGCCGTGTCCTAGGAAGCATCGGTGACCTGGCCGCACTGAGCTTCCATGAAACGAAGAATGTGATCTCCGGGGAAGGCGGTGCGCTGCTGATCAATGATCCCGCGCTGATCGAACGCGCAGAGGTGATTCGCGAAAAGGGCACCAATCGCAGCAAGTTTTTCCGGGGGCAGGTCGATAAATACACCTGGGTCGACATCGGTTCGTCATACCTTCCCAGCGAATTGATTGCTGCCTTTCTCGCCGCACAGCTGGAGGAAGCCGAAGGCATCACCGCTCGACGATTGGCGATCTGGGATCGTTATCATACATGGGCAGATCCGCTGGAAAAGAGCGGCACACTGCGTCGCCCCATCGTGCCTGATCACTGCATGCATAACGCACACATGTATTTCCTGCTGCTACGCGATCTGGAGGCACGAACACAATTCATCGAGACGATGAGTGCTGCCGGCATAGGCACAGTTTTTCATTATGTTCCGCTGCACAGCTCACCGGCCGGCCAACGCTACGGGCGTGCAGCTGGGCCGCTGCCGCACACCGACGCCACCAGTGATCGTCTCGTGCGACTGCCACTCTGGGTCGGCTTGGAGGATCAGCAGGATCACGTCATGCAGGCCGCACAGCACATTTTGGAGCTAGTCTGAAGCTCATGCTTGCCAATTCGGGACACGTCATGAGCCCATGGCATGAAGTAATCGTGGCTTCGATCCCGCATCGGTCAGAAATCCGGCTATGTCACGCCGCAATCCACGACTGCCGCCGGCGCGCACATTGATGCGCCGCCGCTTGCGCTATCTGCTGGTGCTGGTGATCGTAATGGTTTGCGTGGCCGCTACGCTCAGGCTGTTCGATTGGCGCGCGGTAGCCCAGGCACTTTCGCGCATGCATCTGGGCCTGCTGCTGGCCGGCACGCTGCCCTTGCTACTTGCGATCTTCTCGTTGCGCGGCTTGCGCTGGCTGGTCGTGCTCGGGATCAAGCCGAATCGCGGGAGGTTCTGGCAATCGTTCTGCGCTAATGGTGCGGCGGCGGGACTCGCTGCGCTGACGCCGTTCCAGCTCGGGGAGATCATCAAGATACGATTGATCCCCGACCATCACGGCAGCGCCTGGCGGCTCGGGGCTTCTGGATTCTTTGTCGAACGGCTACTCGATCTCAGCGGCGTGCTTGGCATGGGTCTGTGTGGCTTGGCCATGCACTTCGGGTTCGCATCGCTCGCTCCGTTGGTCCTGTTGCTGCCGCTGCTCGCTGGTTTGCTGTTCGGTCTGCTGACCAGTCATCTGCACCGGCTGCCATCTCGCCTGCAGCCTTATCTGGAGGCATTACGCCATAGACAGCGCATCATTCAGGCCAGCCTGTTGACGATCGTGATCTGGATGCTCTATGCCGGCCTGTGGTGGGTCGCCATCCTTGCCATCAATGTAAGGCTGGACTTCAGCCAGGTCTGCATCCTGCTTGGCGGCGTCATGCTGGCTGTCGTCGCCAGCATGGTCCCCGGCGGGATTGGCGTGGCAGAACTCGGCAGCCGAGGCATCATGCTGTGGCTGGGCGCATCCGCTACCGATGCGGATGCCATCGCGATTGCATTGCGCCTGCTCACGCCCCTGATCGCCATGGCGGGACTGGCCTGCCTGTTAGTCCTGCATCGCTATTGGAACCGCTGAGCCAAGATCGCCCCCCGGCAATGATCGCCCCCTGCCGTCAGTCCACCGATGACTTCGGGATGTAGACAAGGAGTTCCGGTAGATTATTCGGCCCTGGGATCTGTCGGTAAATTGTATTCACGTATTCCCATATACGCGGATGCGTATGGGCGTAGCGCAGATCCTCACGCCCGTCGACACCGATGTCGTAAATTAGTATCAGCGGTGGATGCACTTGTTGCAGTCGGGCGATTTCCTGGTTCTGGAAGCCATCGCTGCGCGGAAACAATGGATAGATTTCCCATACCGGCGATTTCATCCCAAGCAACGCATATGCCCCGGGCCATACCGGGGCGGCGAGGAGCGCACTACCATCGGGCACGTAACGGTTTGCGAGTCTTTCGACGGCTTCGACAGGAGCCGCTGCGGCATCGCTCATGTGGAGCTTGTCACCGCGCACATCGACTACTCGCCAACCAGATTGCACTCGCGATTGATACCAGGGATGCAGCGGAACCGCGACCAGCAAAGAAACAATCACCAGCAACGGCACGAGTAACCAGCGATGCATTGCTCGGGCAACACCGCACACAGGAAAGACCAACAGACCGATCAACAACGGACATATTGCTTGTGCGAGATGGGAAATATCAGCCCGCGAGAACGCCACGTTGAGATAAGGTATGGCCGTGGCAACACAAGCGACAAATTCAGCATGGACAATACTGCGTTCACGGCGCAGTCCATTTAGAACAATAGCCAGACCGACAATACAGAAAATCGGCAACAGCACGAAAAGGCTTCCGGTCAGCCACTGCGTGACCAGTGAAAGTGTCAACACACCTCCGTCATGCACCGTCCACGGCCATGGCACGGGCAGCGGAAGATTGGTGCCCTTGTACTCGAACAGCATGAATCGAATGCTGTCCCAGAACATCGCGGCGAAACGATGATCCAGTACCAGGCCAAAAAGAATCGGCGCAAACCCCAGTACGATACCTAGCACCCATGCCGGTATGCATTGGTGCCACACCGGCTTGCTGGTGCTCAAGAGCAACAGTGGCGCGGCCACCAAGCAGGCAATCACACCGTAGACGCCATGATTGCGACCGATTATGGCGGCCACTCCAATCACGATGCCATGCACGAAGAACCGTGTGGCAGAGGGGCGCGTGAGCACCCATGTCAGGCTCGCGGTCAGCAGGATGGATAGCGCAGCGTCGTACCCCTTCCACCACGGCACAGCCCACAGAACCAGCAACGCAATGGCCAATGCACACTTGCCAGACCGCGCGATCAGGCGACCCGGCGATTGGCGCCACACCAGCACGACGCCGGCAGCAACTCCGAGCGCAACGAACACCATCGTGGCGGCGCGCACCGCCACAATGCCATCCGCATGAAAGAGCCTCAACAGGCCAGCCGCCCAGTAGTACCGGCCCGGATCGTAGGACATGAAATCCCTGATGGGCACTTCGCCAAGCAACACCCGCTGCACGCCATACCAGAGATAGCCCTCATCCCACAGACTGAAGCCAATACGCCCCTCTAGAAGAAACGCGCCGAGACAGGCGGCGGCCCCTAATAATACGACCAAAGGCAAACCCGCGTTATCCAGTCGATGCCAGTTGCCTTGGAAATTGCAAACGGATGGTTCCATCACTAAACAGATCTCTTCTGAGACGGTGACGCCCAAATTAACCTGCCGACCAGTCATCGCGGTAGCAGATGCAATGTGTGACCTTTTGACGGAACATTGCTGAAGCAATTCGTAAGTATTGACCCGATCGCTCAACATGTTGAGCGCGGCGAACCGAGTCGTCGCGCCATGACATTTGTAGCCTTGCTCGCCGCATACCCGTCTTAAACGGCAACCGATTGCGTTCGACTTTAGTGCCTGTAGTTGGCGCATTTCGTCGCGCCACAATACCAGCTCGTGTCCCGGTAATTATTGATGTGCGCCGAAAACCGAGCCCCGGTTGCATCAAAGCGGGGGACGGCAGAAGTTGGCTAAATCAGGAGCAATCACCCCGGAGACTGGCTCAGTCGACGTCCCCCCAGTTTTAGCGCACGTCGCATGACATAACTAGTGGGAGTGTCAAAGTGTACCCCCAGATTCTCCATGTCACGCATCCAATGTTGCGCACCGATGACTCAGCAGCGACACACCACTGAATGAGTTCGCTGGTGGTGTTGCTGCCGTGCATGGCCCCATGCTGCGTTTGAACTACTCAGAATGGGGATATGCCGAGCGGGCGCTGCGATCGGCCGGCGCCTACTTTTCGTGGGAACTCTCTAAATTCACCCGGCAATGATGGCGAACAAACGGGGTCGATAACACCTTAAATTCTTCCCAACTGAACGCCCCTCTCCGTTCGTAAAGAAGTTTCCCAAGATGAGGGCGTTCGGCAACTCGACCAATACTTGTGGGTTGCAGGGTATAGCAGCCCGCACAGATAAGCCTGAGTGCAACAGGCGGGAACAACCCGAGCCAGCTTTTCCACTGCGAAGGAAACCCAAGGCAGAGCCGCACGTAGTGCAAACGCAAGCGCAACCCCAGTACCTGCGTAGTCACGGCCCCATTCTTCGCCAGTGGGCGTAGTACATGAAAAAATGGCCCTCGAAGCCCTTCGCCGTGGTAGAGCGAGAACTGCCGAACTTGACCGTGAATCTTGGCAGCCCAGCCAAAACAGAGTCCAATCAGGTGAACCGCATCATGATCTTGATGCCCGCCCTCCCAGGCTGGCACATAAACATCATCGAGCCCCGGGTATTCGGCTAGACAGCGATATAAACAGGCATACGCTAAATCGATACTTTCTAGCAATTTGCCGTCGCTGATGCAGTTATCAACACCAATAAAATGAATATTTTCTTCCAATACGTTAAGCGTGGACAGTACTGCACGAGTTTCCTTCATGCGGGGCTCGAACGGCTGACCACCATAGGCACCGTCAGTCAGATACAGACAAATCGCATGATTGCCCTCTGCAATGACACGTCTGATCGACTCAAAGCATGCAAATTCATCGTCAGGATGCGCAAAGAGAAAAACGCAATGACGCGGCACGGAGGTTTCAGTAAGCATCGAAGTCTAGGTAATTGAAGCTGACGTATTCGGCACTCATCTTCATGGCAGCCGACTCCAGATTCCTATAAATAAGATTCAAAGGAGAGGGTCGAATTCTGTCTGGTATACGTGCACAAAAATTATATCGATATGCACCGCGCGGATACATTCCGAGGAACAGCTTCAGCGAAACCGGCGCGACGGTAATGGGCTGTCCCGGATCCAATGGCGTCGGTGTATCACCCCACGCTCTAATACCGACATGGCCTGTTTTGGCCAGAAAAGTCGAACCATTAATTTCGTTGCGCGTAAGAATGAGCGGGTTCGAAGGGTTTTTCATACGCCATTTCAACCGCTCGGCCGACCATGCCTGTCTAAACTGACTTATCTGTTTTGCTCGTTCCCAATCGACAATTACCGGGCGTCCGACTCCAATCCGCGCATCTAGTGGAGCAACCAGCTGAAACCCAAGTTTTCGCACGAAACCTGGTGTGCTGTTCGCATTGGCCACTCCAAACACAGCAGCGGCACCCACGGAGCGACCTAGCTCATAGGTTTGTTCGGCCAACTTCGTAAACAGCCCCTTGCCCTGGAAACTCGGATGGGTGGCGGTATTCAGAGAAAGCAAAGCTCTCTCTTTCTTGCCGAAATGCCACAAATCAACAGGAATGCAGGCATAGTGCGCGGCGAGCACGTCGCCCATCATGGCGTCCATGCCAACAACCGTTCCGCATGGATTGAGGGCATATAACCAATGCAGGTACTCAACATTGAGATGATCTGCATTGGGGAAGCACGCTTTAAAGAGATCGGCGTACTGTTGCAGCGATGTCACCGAGACTTCAACAGGCTTAAAAGTAAACATTCGCTATTCCCCTGTCGATACTCGAAACCGCCGGCCGCGCCTATGAATGGCGCGCGAAGGCACATGAGCAATGTCATAACCGAGGAAAGCCAGCAGCAACTGCAACCCGCACAAGATTGATAAAGCGGCAATGATGACGGTGCCCGTAGGAGTGGCAGACTGACTCCCGGCAGAGTGGCTCCAGTGGTAGATCCCGAAAACAGTACCAAAAATCGTGATCAGTAACCCTCCAACCAGTTCAAGTGATGCCACCGACACGTCGCGCAAGAAATAATTATAAAAGATTCGTTTGGCGAAATTCCGCGCGTGCTTTCGAAGAAACTCACCGAAGATATTCGAGATCTTCAGATTACTCACCTCATCACCGTATAACGCATCCATAGGCACATCTACAACGGTTGCACGGAAAGTACCCAAGCGGAAAAGAATGTCGGTCTCGAAGAAGTACCTCTCACTGATCCGATCAAAAGGAAGCTTTCGGGCTGCGTCAGCATGAATTGCCGTATAGCCATTGGTGGGGTCGAATAGATCCCAGTAACCCGTGGAAAGTTTTGCCATGAGAGAGAGAACCGCATTACCGAAGATACGGATCTTCGGCATGCGACTGATATTAGTGAGATCGTAAAAGCGATTGCCCTTGGTATAGTCAGCCTCGCCGGAGACGATGGGTTCGACAAATTCATCGAGTAGTGATGGATCCATCTGCCCATCACCGTCGATCTTCACCATAATATCCGCGCCATCGGCAATAGCAGTCTGATATCCCGTCATTACCGCGCCGCCGACACCTCTGTTCTGTTCGTGGAACACAACTCTTACACGGGGGTCGCTGTTGTGCTGTTGCACGTGCGCCCCTGACTGCTCGGGACAAGCATCATCGATCACGTAAATACGCCACACCTGCGGCGTGATCGCCGCGATGACGTCCAGCACAAACGCTTTGACCTTATAGGCTGGAATAATGACAGCGATCTTCTGTTCGTCCTGCATAACATTCCGGATAGTCGACAAGCAAAGGTTGAGTTCGAACAGCGGTCTCAACGATAGATCCAGTATTTGGAGATAGCAAAACCGAAAGCAGCCAGCGCGAGGTCAGCAACCGGCTTGATGATCCAGGCCACATGCAGGCCTTCCAGGTGCGTGGCACTCATGACGATCATAGTGCTCGCAAATGTAGTCAACGTCCAAGAAATGAGAAATTTACCCAGATGCCGAGCCCCAAGGGGCCGCATCTCGCCATTCGAAAAGGTCCATTTTCCATTCAGCCAGAAGCCCATGATTGCCCCGGATACCCTTCCAATGATATTGGCCGCCCCTGTGATCATGCCGAATTTCGTGAGCACGATAAATATCAGCGAGTCTAATCCGATCTGCAGCAAGCCTACAAAACCGTAACTCGCACCTTGCTTTACTATACTCATAGAATGCACCGCGACCACCCGTCATGCCAACAGAAAACTTGTATTTTCACGCGACGCCCCGTTTTGCAAGCGAAACATGCGTCAATAAAAATACACACAAGATAGTTGACAAACCAGCCACCGGGTACAAATAGCGGAAATCGCATGCGATAGTGGTGGGCACAAAGGAAAGTAAATATAGCCACGCAGCAATCGCTATCCCTGCCGACGCCCACCTTTGCTCACCTTTCGCTCTTAAAGCGATCAGCACTGTCGCTACGATCAGTAATAGCGCATAAAACCAGTTACGGAATATCGGCGTTTCGTGCAAATCCAGCGAAGTTCGCCCAATGACCCTGGCCCGCGCATCCATCTCATCCCTGAGACTCAGCGCCTCTAGTTGCTCAGGAACCGCCGAAACGCCCCAGTAGGCCGGCACGCAGCCGTTTATGCTGCTAAGTCCCAGCAACGCGATAAACGCATTGAAGCGATGCTCCAGATAAGCTCTCGGGGTCTGCTCGATACCATGCTCCCAAGTAGATGAATATTGCGCGGCACTTAGTGAGTTAAAATAATTGCGAATCACCGGGTCTTGCCAGAATGTATCAATCCGTTCCGGACTGTACTTCGACTTGATCGCGGCCTGAACCGTCGCGGGTGCATTCGCCCATTTCACTTCATCGCGTGGTTCCGCGTATGCGATCATTCCAGCAATATCGTATGCGCGGATCGTCGTTAAACCCACCGAAACCGGACTGGCAGCTGCCGGCGTTACAGTGTGGTTTGCCAGCTTCTCAAGAATCATGGCGAATCCGGCGACGAGCCCGAGGCATACGAAAAACACTACTGCGCGACCCAGCAGCGCGTTCCTATATGTCCTAGCAACTAACCACGCCGCCACAACAGCGAATGGCATCGCCACCAGGAATCCTTGTTGTCGAATCAGCGTTAGGCTGGCGATCGCAAGTACGGCACCAGCGAGCAACAAGTAACGTGTGCGCCCTTCTCGATTGGCCGCAAGAAGTATAAACGTCCCAGCAACCATGGCGAACGTAGTCAGCATGACATCCTTCCAGATTATGCCGACGTAAAACATGAAGAGCGGATTTAGCGTAAGCACAAACGCAACGAATACCTGCCAGCGTGGTACGACCCTATCTCTTCGATTCGTCAGAAGAACCGCGAAACAGCCATAAGTCAGATAGCAATTGATGGCAATAAATACGCTAGATCCGACGACACTGCCCCCTAGCCATGCCAAAAACGCAGAAAAAAACGTGGGGCCCCAGCCAACCGCCCTACCCGTCACACCCTCGTACAAGGCTGCAACTGAGTCTACTGACATTTGTCCGGGGGCATGAAACGCAGCCAACATCACGGCGATGGCGGCGAATACCCCAAACGTCAACCTGCGGCATACCTGCATATATAATCTCACTCTATGACTACGCGAACGTTATCCCGATAATAGGATATTAAAAATCCCCAAAGAGCATCACTTAACCATCAGCGCTTTACCTACATCGCAGAAATATGTATGCCCAGCTTCATGAATGCTGAATGTTACGCGGCACTCCCCTACAGGCACGGGGTGGGCGTCGATGAAAAATTGAATCCGTATCACTTAGCGCAGAATTCTTGAAGAAATCAGCCACGCCTGCACTAGCAACACCTGTCGATACCGGTATTGAAAAATTCCTGAAACCTTTTAACACAAAACTGAACTGGCCTGCCGGCTGTTTCGCCACATTCAGCAGCCACCCACAGAACACATGCGACTTTCCACTGACCAATTTCATCTGACCCTTGAAATAGTTTCCATCAACGCTATCAAGCGAACATACAGCTCCAGTCTATTGCGCAGCATCAAGTGCATCCGGATCCAATGGATGAATCTTCCCTTCCGCTGTCGCCGTGTTCCCCTCCTATTGGACAGCGACAGAAATGCCATCAATTGATGTTGTATCCGAAGCTATCGAGAAACATGCCCATTGCGGACGACTACTTGCGCGCAAACTTCACTCGTACATCCGCTGCAACCACAAAACGGCCCTGATCTTGCCGAATCATCAGAACAACCGCTTGCCAATTCTCAAGAGTTTCGGGTGCCGACTTAGGAATGCGTTCAGCTTTTTGCCGATTTTCAGAAGCAATGGGTGCCGATTTAGGAATTCGTCCAGCCTTCCATAGCGCGAACGCCAATGTCCTAATTCGTCATACAACCCGAAACGATGCTCAAATAGAAAATCTGCGTGCGCTGCATAGAAGCCGATATTTGAACGAAAGATCTCAGCGTAGGTCTCCACGACGGCCGCCCTGCCGTCCTGGAAAGAGGTGGTTCTTGATTTCTGTTGAATGCGGTAATTGAAAAGATACTCGTCAAGCTGCACGACCTCTCGACCCAAATGAGCGATCTTCACCCAGAACTCGTAGTCCTCGACGCCATGGCGCAGCTTTTCGTTATAGCCACCCACTGCTACCCAATCCGCCTTCCGATACAGGGCAGTCACGAAGATCACGTTATCGACCACCAGCTCCCGCAATGAATAGGTCGGCAGATTCCACGGCCCCTCCTCCGCTCCGAACTTTCTAGCCTTGCAGTAGACGACGCCAACCTCCGGCCTGGCATCGAGCACGGCAACCGCCTTGGCAACGTATTCGGGTTCGATGGTGTCGTCCGCATCCAGCGGGAGGATGTACTGCCCCGTAGCCATCTCGACTGCATGATTGCGCGCGGCGGAAGGCCCTGCATTGGTCTGGTGAACTATCCGGGTCCGTGGCCAGGACGCCTGCTCGAGAATCTTCTGCGTAACTGGATCGGTCGAACCGTCATCGACGATCACGACTTCCATATCTTCCCAGGTCTGTGCAAGGGCCGATTGCACCGCTTCAGTCAGCAGCTCGCCCGCGTTGTAACACGGGATGATGATCGAGACCCGTGGCACAATCAGGCCCTGCTACCCGGGCGCGTGATCTTCCGGAATGCCTTGAGCATGGTGGGACCCAGTCCGATCTGTCGGCTTGATCGTGCAAAGCGGTCGAGGATACCGTCGGAAACAACTGCCACCGACGATACGTTCGACTCGGCGATGGCACCTTCAACGCCCGCGACTTGCAGGATCTGCGCATCGTCGACATCGAATGGCGACGGAAATGTCTGCCAGAGTTCACTGTTACGGTAGGCAATGCGCGTCGCCTTTCCTACCGGGCGACCGTCCGAATAGGTTGAATAGCTCCAGGGCAGTTTGCCGAGCTTCTCCTGCCCGTGATGTGCTAGCAAGCCCAAGTATTCCTTGTAGAGCGCAACAAACGTGTCCTTGTTGTCATCGGTCAGCCACCAGCCGATCGCCTTGTCGATCGTGCCCGAATCCAATCCTGAGAAGTGGATGAAACGCAACGGATCGCCATTGATCATGTAACGGCCATCCACCTGGCGCATGTCGCTGCCAAGCAGCGACCACGTAGCAAAATCGTAACCGTGGTGCTTGAGGATGTGCGCGTCGAAAAAGCTCGGCACCAGATCGATCCACTTCTGGTCAGTGAAGATACCGCGGCTTTTGTCGTCGTAGCAGAAGAGGAACAGACGCTCCGCCCACCAGTCGAGGAAGTCGATGGCATTCTGCGCCCGGCTCACTGCGAGGAAGCCAAGGTTATAACTGCCATGAGCGAGCGAGCTTATCTCCATGTCGATGTTGCCTGGACGCAGCAGGTGCGGGCAGAGCACGATGGACTGGTGATCAAGCAGCGCTTCCAGTTCCGTCAGGTCGCTGTAGACCAGGACGTCGGGATCCAGATACACGAACTTGGACTCTGCCTGGTATCGCTCCACCAGATGCTGCATGAAACGCGGCTTGACCGCGGTCGAGGCCTCGACAATGGAGTGACGGAACATGAAGCTGTCGAAGTTTTCCCAACCCGCGTCTTTCGCAAGAATGATCTCGTCAAAATGCGGATATGCTGCGGCCACCTCGGGCACCTGCCTCTCCACCAGACAGAGCACGAAGTACGCATTGGGGCAATGGCGCTTCACCGATTCAGCCAGCGCCATCGCCTTGGGCAGGTAGTTGGAACAAATCGAGGTATAGAAGATCACGAGGACACCTTGAGTCAGAATTTTGTTACGCGACCCCATCCCGGAGCCACCATGATAGCGATCATATCCAAGCACCGTGCCGCGGCTTGATATTGCAGGTATTTAGCGCTTACGAGCCTTGGGCCTGAACACCCGAGCGATTTCACGCATGGGTCGAGTGACTTTCCAGGAGCGGGACTGCAGCATTTCTTCGATCGCGACAGCCAGCGAGCTGACCTCGGCCTGCGAAAGCGACAACTCCGACTCAACTTGGGCCACGCGAGTCTGAGAAAGCGACAGCTTTTGCTCAATACGCGCAGATTCGGCTTGGGCAATTGATAGCTCCGACTCGACTTGCGCCACGCGAGTTTCGGAAATCGACAATTCCTGCCCGATCCGCCCCGCCTCGCCCATCACACGCTCAAGCTCGGTGGCGAGCTGATGGCGCTCAAGCGCAAGCGCCTGCACCTTGGTCGACAGCGCGTCGTGATTCGCCTGCAAAGCGGAGCGTATTTCCACGGCCTCTTCCGACCAGCGGATTTGCGCATTCAAGTCACTCGCCAGTCGGCTCGCTTCGATACGCGCAGCAACCTCGCTCACGCTGAAACGATGAGCCATGTCTGCAACGGCCTCGATACTGGATCCGCAGTGTTGCCATTCCGCTTCGAAACGGGTGGCGCATTGCTGCAGCGACTGCCAGGCATCCACGCCACGGGCAATTTCGGCTAGCGAGGCATAAGCCGAATCAGCCATCTGGGCCAACGCGGTCGGATTCTCTGACGTCTTGCGATGCGCATGATGCCGGTCGGCGCTATCCACGAACTCTGCAAGGGCGCCTTGCTCAGCAGCAGACGGACACGAAATTCCGATATCCAGCCGCGCCAAGGCAGTTGAAACGGTGGCGGCGGGATCAGTCAGGAGATCGTCGTAAATGACCGCAGTGCGTGGCACCATCCGACTGGCCGCCTCCGCTTCCACTACATGTCGCAACCACAGCATCTCGCTGATGGGTGCAGACCAATGGTTTCGGGCGGCGATCGATGCTGCCACTTCGCTTGACCTGCGGGCGGCAAACAAGACCACCGGTCGGATGCCCAGCGTCTGCAGTGCCTCGATCCACAGCGGCAGAAATCTGCATATCCGTGGATCCTTGACCGCCCATACGGGCGCTCCGGCAAATTCCTGCGAAACCATCTCACTGATTTCTGCCAGCGCCGTTTGCGCCGCCTCGCCGGTCAACCATCCGGCCGGCAACGGACGCACGTCGTCCCAGCGACGCTCCAACGCCGTCAACAGACGCTCGTGAATCTCAACTGCGCTCTGATGCTCCCAATAGCCCTTGGGATTGTCTTCGCCGGGTGCCAGCAAATGCTGGCCAAGCGATATGCCGAGCACATTCAGCGCACCCGTCAAGGCCGAGGTGCCACTGCGGTGCATGCCGGCAACGAGAATGGCAGTGGATATACCTTCGCTCATGAGGCAATCGACAGTTGCGGTACGACATCCAGATCGACGAAGCCCGTCGCCAGTCGATCCGCGGCAGGCATTACACGGAACATGGCCACATCGATCTGACGATCGACGTATTCCTCACCTTCGCCGAGCGTCGCGAGCACGCCTGCGTTGAGAAAATAGGTCCCCGGTGCAAGCAGGCATCGGAACCGGAAGCGCACATTGATCACCTCACCAGCCTCGACCACCGGCAAACCACTATGTGGCTGCGAGGTGGCCGCACCACCCACTTCGATGCCGGTGATGGAACGGATCATCATTCCACACCGCACATTCACCAGCGCGCGCTCCAGCCGCACCCTATATGTATAGACGTAAGTGCCACCCGGGACCAGCACATTAACCTTATGCCCGTCCAGCGTCTGCAAGTGAGGGGCCTCGATGGCCGCACCGCGATTTTCGTAAGAAACGGTGCTTGACGACACCATGCCCTCTTCCCAATAGGGCTGGCGTTCCTCTTCCAGTACCGCAACCGGAGCGGAGTCCGTTGTTGATGAGGCTCCGTCATTCCCGACGGTGGTGGATCGCTTTGTCGCATCCGACCTTTCCACAGATGATGCGCGAATCTCCTCGCGGATCTGTGCCACTCGATCTGCCGGTGCATAGAGCAGCTTCTGATAGCGCGAGACCACATGCTTGGGTGTGCCTTGCGTCAACAATTCACCCCGATCCAGCAAGATCGCACGGTCGCACAGATCGACAACGGTGCTGGCGGAATGGGAAACAAAGAGCACGGTGGCACCCGAATCGCGGATCCCATCAATGCGCGCGAAACACTTGCGCTGAAACCCTTCATCGCCCACGGACAACGCCTCGTCCACCACCAAGATTTCCGGCGAAACATTGATCGCCACCGCGAAAGCCAGGCGAACGTACATGCCGCTGGAATAGCTCTTTACCGGCTGATCAATAAAATCGCCAATGTCCGCAAATGCGGCAATCTCATCAAATTTATCGACAATCTCGGCATGCTTCAATCCCAGCACAGTCGCATTTAGAAAAACATTCTCGCGCCCGGTGAATTCCGGATTGAAGCCTGCGCCAAGCTCGAGCAATGCGGCAATTCGTCCGTTGACCTGGATATCACCGGCGCTCGGCGTGAGCGTGCCACAAATGAGCTGCAGCAACGTCGATTTGCCGGAGCCGTTGCGACCCACGATACCCACGGTTTCGCCGCGGGATATGTTGAGATCGATATTCCGCAAGGCGTGAAACTCGCGGAACCAGCGTTCCTTCGGTCCCGGTGCAATCATCTGCAGCAAGCGATGATGAGGCTTGCTGTAAATGGGGAAGGCCTTGGACAGGCCGCGCACATGGATGGCAGCATCAGAGGACATCCGCAAATCCTTTTCGAGTGGCCATAAACCAGGCGCGCCCCAAATAAGCCACGACTAACGCAACCAAGAGATAAATACCAAGCCCGGTCCAGTCCGGCATCTGCCCCCACAGCATCACATTGCGAGCCTGATCAATGATGAAAGTCAGAGGATTGGCAATGAACACCCAGCGATACGATGCGGGTACCGAGGCTATCGGCATCATCGCCGAAGAAAGAAAAAGCAGTGCCATGGTCAGCACGCCCGTTACTTGGCCCACATCGCGCATATAGACGCCTGCCGAGGCCAGAAACCAGGAAATGCCGAGTGCCAGCACGACCAATGGAAACATGACCAATGGGAACAAGATGATCGTCCATGAAAACGCCCCGTCCATGAACCAGCGCAACGCCATGAAGACGATCAGATTCATGAACACATGAAACAGGGCTGAAAAGACCATGGGCCACGGAAGAATTTCCAGCGGAAATATCACCCGCTTCACGAAATTCGGATTCCCAACGATCAGCTGGGGCGCCCGATTGATGCATTCCGCCAGGAATCCATGAACAATCATTCCCGCAAAAAGAATGATCGAATAATGGGCATGACCGTTGCCGATTTGCGGCCAGCGCCCTCCCATGACGGTACCGAAAGCGAACGTGTACACGCATAACAGGAGAAACGGGCTGATCAGGGACCAAAGCAGTCCGAAGCTGGCGCCACGATAACGACCAAGCACATCGCGTTTCGCAAGCTCGAAGGTCAGTGACCGATGTTCTCGCAGGGCCCCGACAGGACTCAATAGCCAACTCATGTTGTTCAAATGCATTGCCTTGTTTTACGAAGAAGTGAAACGCCCACTGCCAATGCTCGCGCTCCTGCTGTGACAACCTCAAAATCCGGGAACATTCCTTAGAATGGTCTTCGGCAGCTTTGTGGCGCCTCCTTCAGCCCAGTGCCTCGGACAATTCGTAGCGAAGATCCTCGATGTCCTCCACCCCCACCGACAATCGGATCAGCCCATCGCTGATGCCCAGCCGCTTGCGGTTGGCCGGCGGCACCGAGGCGTGGGTCATGATGGCGGGGTGCTCGATCAGGCTCTCGACGCCGCCGAGCGATTCGGCCAGCGCAAACAATTCGCAGCGCTCCAACACCCGGCGGGCCTTCTTCAGGCCTCCCTTGACCTCGATCGTGATGATGCCGCCGAAGCCGTCCATCTGGCGCTTCGCCAAGGCATGCTGCGGATGGCTCTTGAGACCAGGATAGATCGCCCGCTCCACCGCAGGATGTTTTTCCAGCCACTTCGCCAATTCCAGCGCACTTTCGCAATGCGCTTTCATCCGCAGATGCAGGGTTTTCAGGCCGCGCATGGCGAGGAACGAGTCGAACGGTCCGGCGACCGCACCGACCGAGTTCTGCAGGAAGCCCATTTGCTCGGCGAGCTCCTTGCTGCCGGCGACCACGATGCCGCCAACCATGTCGGAATGGCCGTTGAGGTACTTGGTCGCTGAGTGCAGCACCAGGTCCGCACCGTATTCCAGCGGGCGCTGGATCATCGGCGAGCAGAACGTGTTGTCGACCACCAGGATCAGGCTGTGCTTCTTGGCGAACGCGGCGACCTTGGTGAGATCGACCAGCTTCAGCATCGGATTGGTTGGCGTTTCGGCCCAGATCATCCGCGTATTGGGCTTGAGCGCCACCTTCATGGCGCCGGTGTCATTCAGGTCGACAAAGCTGAAATCCAGCCCGGCCGAACGCCGCCGCACCTTTTCGAACAGGCGATAAGTACCGCCGTAGAGGTCGTCCATCGCGATGACATGGCTGCCTGAATCGAGCAGATCCAGCACCGTCGCCGCAGCCGCAAGACCCGAGGCAAACGCAAAGCCAGCCACGCCGCCTTCCAGTTCCGCCACGCAGCGCTCGTACGCCATGCGCGTGGGGTTCTGCGTGCGCGAATACTCGTAGCCTTTGTGCTTGCCGGGGCTCGCCTGCACGTAGGTCGAGGTAGCGTAGATCGGCGTCATGATCGCGCCGGTGCTGGGATCCGGATGTTGGCCGGCATGAATGGCCCGGGTTCCCATGCCTTGTTGGCTACGCTTTGCAGCAGTTTTCATCGCTATCCTTGCAGCCCGACTGGCGGACTGTCTCGTGTTAGGAAGTCCACCATCTTAGCTTTTATGCCGGCCATTGCCGACTGACGCAAGAACTTGGCGTTCATCTAGAAATGGGCAAACTGCGGCCCTCGAACGCCGGAAGGCCATGCCGGCAGCCCACCAGTGCTTGGTCGACAAGGCAAGAACGGGCATCATTTGCCGTCTGCCGGGGGCCAAGCGACTTGGGTCACTCTTTCCGTCAAACCATGGACGCACTTGATGATTAGCTCATCCACAGGGACAAAAACGCTACTGGTCACCGGCGGCGCCGGTTTTATCGGCGCGAATTTCGTGCTGAAAGCCGTGGCCGACGGCCTGCGTGTGATCAATCTGGACAAGCTGACCTATGCCGGCAATCTGGACACGCTCAGCTCGCTGAAGGAAGCCCCTGCCCACACGTTCGTGCAGGGCGATATCGGCGATCGCGAACTGGTGGTGAAGCTACTGGCCGAACACCGCCCTGACGCCATCATCAATTTCGCCGCCGAATCCCACGTGGACCGCTCGATCGACGGTCCGGCCGAATTCGTGCAGACCAACGTGGTCGGCACTCTGGGTCTGCTCGAATGTGCGCGCGACCACTGGCGTGGGTTGGAAGGCGCCGCGCGCGACGCGTTCCGTTTCCTGCATGTGTCGACCGACGAGGTGTACGGCTCGCTCGGCGCCGAAGGCAAGTTCACCGAACAGACGCCTTACGCGCCGAATTCGCCGTACTCCGCCTCGAAGGCCGCATCCGATCATCTGGTGCGCGCGTTCCAGCACACCTATGGCATGCCGACACTGACCACCAACTGCTCGAACAACTACGGGCCGTACCAGTTTCCGGAAAAGCTCATCCCATTGATCATCCAGAAGGCGCTGACCGGTGAACCGCTGCCGGTTTATGGCGACGGCAAGAACATCCGCGACTGGCTGTTCGTGGGCGATCACTGCAGTGCGATCCGGCGGGTGCTGAAAGCTGGCCGTATCGGCGAAACCTACAACATCGGCGGCAATGCCGAACGCGAGAACATCGCGGTGGTGAAAACGATCTGCGCGCTGCTTGATGCACGCCGCCCGCTGGCCGATGGCCGTGTCCGCGAGTCGTTGATCACCTACGTGAAGGATCGTCCGGGTCATGATCGCCGCTACGCGATCGACTCCAGCAAACTACAGAACGAGCTGGGCTGGCGGCCGTCGCAGACCTTTGAAACCGGCATCGCGCAGACCGTGGACTGGTATCTCGCCAATCAGCCGTGGAGCCAACGCGTGCTCGATGGCAGCTATCGCATGGAGCGCCTCGGCTCATGAGCACGACGCAGAAGGGCATCATCCTCGCCGGCGGTTCCGGCACCCGGCTGTATCCGATCACCCGCGCGGTCAGCAAGCAACTGCTGCCGGTGTACGACAAGCCGATGATCTACTACCCGCTGGCCACGCTGATGCTGGCCGGCATCCGCGAAGTGCTGATGATCAACACCCCGCATGAGCAGGAAATGTTCCAGCGCCTGCTCGGCGACGGCTCGCAGTGGGGCATCGACATCCAGTATGCCGTGCAGCCGTCACCGGATGGATTGGCGCAGGCGTTCACCATTGGCCGGGATTTCGTCGACGGCAAGCCCAGCTGCCTGGTGCTCGGCGACAATATCTTCTACGGCGTCGGCCTGACCGAGCGGCTCAAGCGCGCCGCCGCGCGCGATCACGGCGCCACCGTGTTTGGCTACTGGGTGAAAGACCCCGAACGCTATGGTGTGGCCGAGTTCGACGCCGCAGGCCGGGTGATCGGGCTGGAAGAGAAGCCGGTCCAGCCAAAGTCCCATTACGCGGTGACGGGTCTGTATTTCTATGACGGTCGCGTCTGCGATTACGCGGCGGCGCTGAAACCCTCGTCACGCGGCGAACTGGAAATCACCGATCTCAACCGCTGCTACCTCGACGACAATTCGCTGCACCTGGAACAGCTCGGTCGCGGTTTCGCCTGGCTCGACACCGGGACGCACGACTCGCTGATGGAAGCCGGCAACTACATCGAAACGATCGAGAACCGGCAGGGCCTCAAGGTGTGCTGTCCGGAAGAGATTGCCTACATCAACGGCTGGATCGATACCGAACAATTGCTGCAGCTCGCCGCGCCGCTGGCCAAGACCGGCTACGGCCAGTATCTGCAGCAATTGACCCGGCAAGGACCCGTACGATGAAAGTGATCGAGACCGGACTGCCCGGCGCGCTGATCCTCGAACCCCAGGTATTCGGCGACGCCCGCGGCTTCTTCTACGAGAGCTACAACCAGGCGAAGTATCGCGAGGCTGGCATCGATCACCATTTCACCCAGTCCAACGTCTCGCGTTCGGCGCGCGGCGTGCTGCGCGGCCTGCACTATCAGTGGCCGAATCCGCAAGGCAAGCTGGTCAGCGTGCTTGAGGGCGAGGTGTATGACGTGGCGGTGGATATCCGCCGTGGCTCGCCCACGTTTGGAAAGTCGTTCGGCGTGATGCTGACCGCCGACAACCATCGTCATTTCTGGGTGCCGGAAGGCTTCGCGCACGGCTTCTGCGTACTGTCCGAATTTGCCACCTTCACTTATCAGTGCACTGCGCTGTACGACGCCAAGGCCGATGCCGGCATCCGCTGGAACGACGCCGACCTCGGTATCGATTGGCCATTGAGCGACCCGTTGTTGTCCGAGAAGGACGGCAAGACGCCATTGCTGAAAGACGTCGCACCCGAGCGACTGCCGATTTTCGTGTCGTGAGGATCCTGCTGCTCGGCGCCAACGGTCAGCTTGGCCGCACGTTTCTCGAGCATGCTGGCTTGAGCGCACGCGGCGAAGTCATCGCTGCCAGCCGAAACGGCGCGTTGATAAGTGGTGGCCACGGCGAGATCGCCGATCTTGCCGCACCGGCCAGTCTGCCCGCCCTGCTTGATCGCTTGCAGCCCGACGTGATCATCAATGCCGCTGCCTATACCGCAGTCGATCGGGCCGAGCAGGAAGAGGCGCTCGCCAACCGGGTCAACGGCGAAGCGGTGGGTGTCCTCGGTGCATGGACCGCGGCACACGGCGCCCTGGTGATGCATTACTCGACCGACTACGTGTTCGACGGCAGCCAGTCGCAACCGTATGCCGTCGATGCACCGACTGGCCCGTTAGGTGCCTATGGCTACAGCAAGCTGGTCGGTGAACAGGCGCTGCGTGACAGCGGCGCGAATCATCTGACGTTCCGCACTGCGTGGGTGTATGCCGCGCACGGCCAAAACTTCCTGCGCACCATGTTGCGACTCGGTGCCGAGCGCGAGGAACTGCGCGTGGTGGCCGACCAGCATGGCGCGCCAACCGACACCACGCTGATCGTCAACGCCAGCCTGGCGGCACTCGATCGCTGGCAACAAGCCGATGCTGCACAGCGCAGGCAGCTAAACGGCACGCATCACCTGGTTGCCAGCGGCGCCACAACTTGGCATGGTTTTGCCAGCGCGATCTTCGAGCAGGCCGCTGCGCAGGGGCTGATCACACGGCAACCGCGGGTAATTCCGATCGGTAGCGCCGAATTCCCCACGCCGGCGGTGCGCCCGGCTTGGTCGCTGCTGGACAATCGCGGCTTCCTGCAGCATTTTGATTTTCCGCTGCCCGATTGGCGACATGGCCTGCGCGAGGTCATTCGCCAGCTAGCCACTTCAGGATCCTGATCCATGTTGATACCCCTCATTCTCAGTGGCGGCAGCGGCACCCGCCTGTGGCCGGTATCGCGCAAGAACCTGCCCAAACAGTTCCTCGCGCTGGCCGGCAAGGGCACACTGTTCCAGCAGACCATCGCGCGCACCCGTCAGCTGCCGGACCTCGCCGCGCCGATCGTGGTGGCCAGCGAGGACCATCGCTTCCTCGCCGCCGACCAGTTGCTGGAGGCGGGAGTCGAAGACGCCACCATCGTGCTGGAACCGCTGGCGCGCAATACCGCGCCGGCGATCGCACTGGGCGCATTGCAGGCGCTTCAGCGCGATGCCGACGCCGTGCTGCTGGTGCTGCCAGCCGATCACCTGATCGGTGACACCAGCGCCTTTGTCGAGGCGGTGAAGCAGGCCATGCCGCTCGCCACACAGGGCTGGCTGGTCACGTTTGGCATCCGCCCGGATCGGCCGGAAACCGGCTTCGGCTATATCCGTCGCGCCGAGGCGATCGGCAGCGATAGTTACCGGGTGGAGCAGTTCGTCGAAAAGCCTGACCTGAGTACGGCCCAGTCGTATCTCGCCGATGGCGGTTATGACTGGAACTCCGGCATGTTCCTGTTCAAGGCTTCACGCTATCTGGAAGAGCTGGCCGCGCACGCGCCGGCAATGCTCGCTGCCGTGCGCGAGGCGCACGCCAAGGCATCCGCCGACCTGGATTTCGTGCGGATCGATCGCGATGCGTTCGCGCTGGTGCCGGACGATTCGATCGACTACGCGGTGATGGAAAAAACCCAGCGCGCCGCGGTGATTCCGGTCAACTGCGCATGGAGCGACATCGGTTCATGGTCGGCGCTCTGGCTGACCGGCGACAAGGATGCGCAAGGCAATCTGTGCGAAGGCGACACGATGACCGTGGACACGCACAACTCCTTGCTGCGTTCGCACGATCGCCATCTGATCGCCACCGTCGGTGTCGACGACCTGATCGTGGTCACCACGCCCGATGCCACCCTGGTCGCGCATCGCGACGCTGCGCAGGACGTCAAGAAAATCGTCGAGCAGCTCAAGGCCGCCAACCGCAGTGAACATTCACTGCACCGGGTGGTTCACCGCCCGTGGGGCAGCTACGACTCGCTGGAGGCGGGCGAACGCTTCCAGGTCAAGCGCATCGTGGTCAAGCCCGGCGCCAGCCTGAGCCTGCAGAAGCATCATCATCGTGCCGAACACTGGATCGTGGTTTCCGGCACCGCCGAAGTCACCTGCGACGACAAGGTCTTCCTGCTCGGCGAGAACCAGAGCACCTACATCCCGCTCGGCAGCAAGCACCGTCTGCGCAATCCCGGCAAGGTGGCGCTGGAACTGATCGAGGTGCAGTCCGGCAGCTATCTGGGTGAAGACGATATCGTGCGTTTCGACGACGTCTACGGTCGTGCCTGAACTCAGCGCCTCTCCCCGACATTTCCCGAAATTGGTCTTCCTTCGGTCGCAGAGGGAGATTGGTGGCAGAAGGAAATTTCAAGTGAGCGGGTAATCCGGACTGGCGCGAAAGGCCAAAGAGCACCCCACCCTACCCCTCCCCTGCAAGCAGGGGAGGGAGAATTTCGCCGCTATTCGACGGTGACAGATTTGGCCAGGTTGCGTGGCTGATCCACATCGGTGCCGCGCAACACGGCAACGTGATAAGCCAGCAGCTGCAGCGGTACGGTGAACACCGCTGGCGCGATGAAGCTGCCGCCGGATTCCACGCGCAACATCACGCCGTGGCCGGTCATGTCGTCCATGCCGGCTGCGCCGTCGGCGAACACGATCAGGCGACCACCGCGGGCGCGGACTTCCTGCAGGTTGGACTTGAGCTTGTCCAGCAACGGGCCGTTCGGCGCCACCGCGACCACCGGCATGTCCTCGTCGACCAGCGCCAGCGGGCCATGCTTGAGCTCGCCGGCCGGATAGGCCTCGGCGTGGATATAGGAAATTTCCTTGAGCTTGAGCGAACCCTCCAGCGCGACCGGATACTGCGCACCACGACCAAGGAACAAGGCGTGCTGACGATGGATGAATTCGGCGGCCAGTTCGACGATCGCCGGCTCCAACTTCAATGCGCTTTCGATCGCCCGCGGCAGATGGTGCAGTTCGGCGCACAAGCTGGCATAGCGTTGCGGATCCAGTCCGTTGCGGCGCGCCAGCTCCAGCGTCAGCAGGGCCAGGCCGGCGAGCTGGGTGGTGAAGGCCTTGGTCGAGGCCACGCCGATTTCCGGACCGGCGCGTGTCATCAGCTTCAGATCCGACTCGCGCACCAGCGAGGACTCGGGCGAATTGCATATCACCAACGTGCCCAGATAGCCGCGCCGACGCGACTCGCGCATCGCGGCCAGCGTATCGGCGGTTTCGCCCGACTGCGAGATGGCAACGAACAGCGTGTCGGCCGGCACCACGGCATCGCGGTAGCGGTACTCGCTGGCCACTTCGACGCTGACCGGCAGCCGCGCGTATTCCTCGATCCAGTACTTGGCGACCAGGCCGGCGTGATAGCTGGTGCCGCAGGCGATGATGTGCAGGCCACGCGTGGCTTGCAGCAGCGCATCACTGTCGATGCCGAAGATGTTCGGCAGCACGCCGTGCGGGCCGATGCGCGCTTCCAGCGTGTCGGCAACGGCGCGCGGCTGCTCGAAGATTTCCTTCTGCATGTAGTGGCGGTATTCGCCGCGCTCCACCGCGTCGGTGGACAGCTCGCTCTCGTGCACTGCACGCTCGACCGGATGCCCGTCGAGGCCGAACACCCGCACACTGTCGCGGGTGATCTCGACCACATCGTCTTCGTCGAGATACAACATCTTGTTGGTGACCTGGATCAACGCCTGCGCATCCGAGCCGAGGAAGTTCTCGCCGATGCCGATGCCGACCAGCAGCGGCGCCCCACGGCGCGCACCGACCACGCGACCCGGCTCGTCACGACTGATCACCGCGATCGCATAGGCGCCTTCCAGCTCACGCACAGTGGCCAGCACCGCTTCGCGCAGATTCATGCCCTGGCTGATGCGTTGGTCGATCAGCGCCGCCATCACCTCGGTATCGGTGTCGGAGGTGAACACGTGGCCACGCGCCTGCAGTTCGGCGCGCAGACTGGCGTAGTTCTCGATGATGCCGTTGTGCACGATGGCCACGCGACCGGCGATATGCGGATGCGCATTGGCCTCATTCGGCACACCATGCGTGGCCCAGCGGGTATGCGCGATGCCGGTGCCGCCGGGGAACGGGTCGGCGAGATAGAGCGCCTCCATTTCGCGCACCTTGCCCTTGGCCCGCACGCGCTGGATCGCGCCATGGTCGAGCACGGCCACGCCGGAGGAATCATAGCCCCGGTATTCCAGCGCCTTCAGGCCAACGATCAGCAGCGGCGCGACATCGCGTTGGGCAGCAGCAGCAACAATTCCACACATCGGCAGGGCTTCCTTTGATAAACGCGGAGCCAGTCGGGACTCCATCACAGGCGGCCATTCTGAGCCGGCCGCATTACTGCAAACTTTCGTGGTGCGAACGACCGAATGGACCGCTTAGTTCACCTTGCGGCGCAGATAGTTCAGCAAATCGATGCGGGTGATCAGGCCGAGAAACTGGTCCCCATCGACCACGATCGCCACGTGGCCGCGCTCGAACACCGGCAGGAGGGCCTCCATCGCCTCGCCAACCTGCAGCTTCTGCAGGTTGGTCATCATCGCAGTGGACACCTGGTCGCGGAAACGCGTTTCGTCGGCGTGCACGTGCATCAGCACATCCGACTCGTCGACGATGCCGACCAGCTTGTGACCGTCCATCACCGGCAGCTGCGACACGTCGTACAGCTTCATGCGTGTGTAGGCAGTGATCAGCAACTCGTTCGGGCCGATCACCACGGTGTCGCGCTGGGCGAACGGACGCAGCAGCAGGTCGCGCAGGTCGCCGTGCTGTTCGCGTTCGAGGAAGCCGTTGTCGAGCATCCAGTAGTCGTTGTACATCTTCGACAGGTACTTGTTGCCCGTGTCGCAAACCAGGGTCACCACCCGCTTCGGCGTGGTCTGTTCGCGGCAGTATTTCAGCGCCGCCGCCACCAGCGTGCCGGTAGACGAACCGCCCAGCATGCCTTCCTTCGCCAGCAACTCGCGCGCGGTCAGGAAGCTCTCCTTGTCGGAGATCGCATAGGCCTTCTTGACCCGGGTGAAGTCACTGATGCCGGGCAGGAAATCCTCGCCGATGCCTTCGACCATCCAGCTGGCGGACTTGGTCGAGAGCGTGCCTTCGTTGATGTACTGGGTGAGGATCGAGCCGACCGGATCGGCCAGGATCAACTCGGTCTGCGGCGAATGCACGGCGAAATATTTGGACAGGCCGCTCAGCGTGCCGGACGAACCGCAGCCGACCACGATCGCGTCGACCTTGCCGTCCATCTGCTCGAGGATTTCCGGACCGGTCGTCTGGATGTGCGCGGCCGGGTTGTCCGGGTTGCCGAACTGGTTGATGAAATAGGCACCGGGCGTTTCACGCGCGATGCGTTCGGCCATGTCCTGGTAATACTCGGGATGGCCCTTGGCCACGTCCGAACGGGTCAGCACGACTTCGGCACCCATCGCCTTGAGGTTGAAGATCTTCTCGCGGCTCATCTTGTCCGGCACCACCAGGATCAGGCGGTAGCCTTTCTGCTGCGCGACCAGCGCCAGGCCCAGGCCGGTATTGCCGGCGGTGCCTTCGACCAGGATATCGCCGGGCCGGATCCGGCCATCCTTCTCGGCGCCTTCGATCATCGACAGACCGATGCGATCCTTGATCGAACCACCGGGGTTGGCGCTCTCGAGCTTGAGGAACAGTTCGCACAATCCGGTATCCAGGCGCTGTGCGCGCACCATCGGGGTATGTCCGATCAGTTCAAGAACACTCTGGTGGACCGTCATGGGGGCTCCGTCGCAGGGAACGCCGGTCACGCAGGCTGCGTGTCAATCCGGCAAGACCGCCATGATAACCGAGCCACTCCGCGGTACGCCGGAAACGCCGCGGCCCCGACACCCTTTCCGATGCAGCAGGAAGGGCGCGGGGCCGCGCTTCACGTGAAATCGCAGGCTCAGTGAATGAGGTGCGCGCGACTCTGCCACATGCGCTCGAGTCGCGCCTTGGCCAGCAGTTTCTCCTTCTTCATGCTGGCGAGGGTGACATCGTCGATGGGCAGCACGCCGATATCGGCGTCGTGCACCTTGCTGTCGAGTTCTCGATGGTGCTGATAGAGCCGACGGAATTCGGCATCGGCCTTCATCAATGCCTCGACATCATCACGCTGCTGGTTTTCAAACATGATCCGACCTCCTCGCGAGTGGACTTTCCGGATGCCGCAACAGTGGGCATCCGCAGACGGTTGAACGATGCACACACCCACGACCCACGCCGGTTGCCGGGACGCAGGGAGAGCATGGAACGTGGGATAGGCGCATGGTTCAGGTCAGTGGCCCACAAGGCCTGGGTGCCTCATGGGGCTTTGACCCTACTCTCCCGATCCGGGAGGCGCAAGCCTGTCGTCAGCCGCACAAGCCATCACCGGAATATTGACAAAAAACCTGTCAAAACAGTATTTTACATTTACGTAACCGAAGCCGCGGCGGCCCGCAGCCCATCCGCCGGCAAGCACTCGGCGGCAGTCTTCAGCTGACTTGTCGACGACAGATCAGGGTTGGTCCGTGTGCTTTTTGGCAGTCTTTTTCTTCGGGGCCGGAGCCGCTTCGGTTGAGGCGCCATCCTGCATCTGCGATCGCATCGCCTTGGCCGCCTGCGCCGCCAGTGCGGCCTCGCGGCGTGCCGCATTGGCCACCTTGCTCTGCGCCGCCGCCAGCTTCTTCGCCTGCTCGGCTTCGGCACGCGCCTGGTCGGCCGCCTGCGAGTATTCCTGCCCCTGCTGCTGCAGCCGGGCGGCCTCTTCCTGCGCCAACTGGTTCTGCAGGCGCTGGCGCTCCAGTTCACGGCGCGCCATTTCCACGTCGCGTCGGCTGTTGTCGAGCAAAATCTGGTCGTGTTCGCGATCGAGCTGGGTCAGCTTGAGCTGGGCATCCTGCAACTGGGCGGCCGCCTTGGCCAGATCCACGCGGCGTTCGGCCAGATACAGGTCGTGCGCGCGTTCGCGCGAACTCGCCTGCGCCAGCCGGTTGATCGCATCGCGCGCGCGCGCCTGCTCGGCCTGCGCATAACCGCCCAGGCTGGGGTCGTTGGCGAGCTGGTCGAGGCTGCCGGTCAACCGGTTGATGTCGATATCGTCTTGGCGCGCATGCGCGGATCCCACCGCCACCAGAGCTAATGCCATCGAGGCGAAGATGATGCTGAGTCGCTTCATGGCTGCACCTCCTGAGTGCTGGAGCTGGAGGCGGGTGGCTGGCCGTTCTCGGGCAGGGTCTGGAAACCCGCGCCGGATGACGGCGCAGACAATTCGGAGGGATCTGGTGCCGGCATGTCCTGGGTGGGCACCGGGCTGGAAGACGCTGCGGCCGGAGCTGCCTGCTGTTCCTGCTGCTGTTCGGCAGCGGCGGCCTGCTCGTCCTGCCTGCGCAGGCGGGAATTTTCCTGCACCTTGCCCTGGATCTGCGCCCGTGCCGCGCCCAGCCGCGCCTTGGCCCGTGCCAGTTCGGCGTCCGCACGCGACTCCTCGGCCAGATTGGCCGCATCGGCGTACTTGCGCTCGGCCATGGCCGCCTGCGCCTGCTGGAACTTGTCCTGCGCGAAGCCCAGATCGACCGGCGCATAGTCGGCGGCGCCGGCATCGCGCGCTGCCTGCAGCTGCGTCTGCGCCAGATTCATCGAATCATCGGGCGGGGGTACCGTGGCGCAACCGGCCAGTGCCAATGTCAGTGCCAGAACAGCCGTTGCTGTACGGATGCGGCCAAGGGATCCGGCCAGCGGGGAAAAGATGTACATCACATTCCTCATGGTGTGTCGCGGCGTATTGTGGACAGGCATAATCCATCATTGCAACGCGCATAGAAACAGGGGACATACGTGGATATCGGTTACTTCCTCAAGCTTATGGTAGACAAGGGCGCGTCGGACATGTTCCTGACCACCGGCGCCCCGGTGAACATCAAGGTCGAGGGCAAGCTGTATCCACTGGGCAATACCGGCTTGCCTGGCGGCATGGTCAAGAAAATCGCCTACTCGCTGATGGACGAGGGCCAGGTGCCGCAGTTCGAGCGCAATCTCGAGCTGAACATGGCGCTGGCGGTGAAGGAGGCCGGCCGCTTCCGCATCAACGTGTTCAAGCAGCGCGGCGAAGTGGGCATGGTGATCCGCGCGATCAAGAGCGAGATCCCCAGCATCGACCAGCTGCAGCTGCCCGGCATCTTCCGCGATCTGATCATGGAGCCGCGCGGCCTGATCCTGGTGGTTGGCGCCACCGGTTCCGGCAAGTCGACCACGCTGGCGGCGATGATCGACCAACGCAATTCGCATACCGCCGGCCACATCCTCACCATCGAGGATCCGATCGAATACCTGCACCGGCACAAGAAATCCATCGTCAACCAGCGCGAGGTGGGGTTGGACACCCACAGCTATCACGAGGCGCTGAAGAACGCGATGCGTGAAGCGCCGGACGTGATCATGATCGGCGAGATCCGCGACACCGACACCATGGAGGCGGCGATCGCGTTCTCCGAAACCGGCCATTTGTGCCTGGCCACGCTGCACTCCAACAACTCCGACCAGACGCTGGAGCGCATCCTCAACTTCTTCCCCGAATCGGCGCACAAGAACGTGCTGATGAACCTGGCCCTGAACCTGCGCGCGGTGATCAGCCAGCGGCTCGTGGTAGGCAAGGACGGACGACGCATTCCGGCTGCGGAAGTGCTGCTGAACACGCCGCTGATCCGCGACATGATCCGCCGCGGCCAGATCCACGAGATCAAGGAAGCGATGGATCGCAGCCTGCAGGAAGGCATGCAGACATTCGACCAGTCGCTCTACCGTCTGTACAAGGAGGGCCGCGTGGATCTGGAGGAAGCGCTCAGCAAGTCCGATTCGCGCGATGGTCTGGCGCTGAAGATCCGGCTGGCCGAAGGCGGCAGCAACGACCAGGAGCTGGTCGGCAACGACCCGTATGGCATGGGCTTCTAAAAAGCGGGGAACGGGTGGAGCGTCAACGTTACGGCTTTTGCCGTTGTTCCCCGTCCCCCAATCTCCGTTTCCAGCTCTCTCTCAAGGCGCATCCGGCTGCGCTTCCGGCGCCGCCAGGCGGAACGCATCCAGCTCGTTGCAGGCCTGGTAGATACGCCAGATGATCGGATAATCGTCCATCGGCAGTTTCCAGCGCAGCGCGTTGTAGACCTGCGGCACCAGACAGGCGTCAGCCATGCTCGGCGTCTCGCCGTGGCAGTAACGACCGGTCGCCGCACTCTCCGTCAGCATCGCCTCGATCGCCTTGAAGCCACTGGCGATCCAATACCGCGACCACGCTGCGCGTTGCTCCTCGCTGGCACCGAACTGCGCTTCGAGCTGCTGCAGTACACGCAAATTGCCCAACGGATGGATGTCGCAGGTCACCGCCATCGCCAGCGCGCGCACTTGCGCACGTCCACGCGCATTGACCGGCAGCAGCGCCGTCTCCAGCTCGGGATGCATCTCGTCGAGGTATTCCATGATCGCCAGCGACTGGGTGACCACGCGGTCGCCATCAAGCAGACAGGGAATCAGCTCCTGCGGATTGAGCATGCGGTAACCCTCCGCATGTTGCTCGCCGCCATCGCGCACGAGGTGCACCGGTCGCGTCTCGTAACTCAAACCCTTCAGATTCAGCGCGATACGCACGCGATAGGCGGCACTGGAACGCCAGTAGCCGTACAGCACCAGACCGGTAGCCATGAACCATCCCCTTGGACGAGTAACCGCAGTTTAGCCGCAGTGTGGCCTCGACATATGGCCGGTCGCAACGTCTTCTTCGGCCCTCCGGCCTGACCGGCCGTCGTTTGCGTCGACAGGCAACGCGTCGGACAATAGACGGTTGCCGCCCACCCAGGGCGAACTCGACCCACTACTGGAGTTCTGCCGTGTCAGTCATCCGCATGAGTGACCTTGATTTGCACGACCAGCGCGTGCTGATCCGCGAAGACCTGAATGTGCCGATCGACGACCACGGCCAGATCACCTCGACCCAGCGCCTCGATGCCGCGTTGCCGACGATCAAGGCCGCCCGCGATGCGGGTGCACGCGTGCTGGTGCTGTCGCATCTGGGCCGACCGAAGGAAGGCCAGTTCGATGCCGAATCCTCGCTGGCACCGGTCGCTGCGTGGCTGCGTAAGCAGCTCGGTACGCCGGTACGGCTGGTGGCCGATTATCTCGACGGCGTCGAGGTGGCTGCCGGTGAAGTGGTGCTGCTGGAAAACTGCCGGATGAACGTCGGCGAGGGCAAGGACGATGAAACGCTGGCGAAGAACTATGCCGCGCTGTGCGACATTTTCGTGATGGACGCGTTCGGCACCGCACACCGCGCACAGGCATCCACCCATGGCGTGATCAAGTTCGCGCCGATCGCCGCCGCCGGCCCGCTGCTGTGCGCCGAGCTGGACGCGCTGGGCAAGGCGCTGGAGCATCCGGCGCATCCGCTGCTGGCGATTGTCGCCGGCTCCAAGGTCTCGACCAAGCTGACCCTGCTCGACAACCTGATCGGCAAGGTCGACCAGCTGATCGTCGGTGGCGGCATCGCCAACACCTTCATCGTTGCGATGGGCCATTCGGTCGGCAACTCGCTGTATGAGCCCGATCTGATCGACGCCGCGAAGAAGGTACTGGCCGACGCCAAACGCCGCGGCGCCGAAGTGCCGATGCCGGTCGATGTGGTGGTGGCGCCGGCGTTTTCCGCGCAGGCGCCGGCCACGGTGAAACCGGTCGACCAGGTCGGCGCCGGCGAGATGATCCTCGACATCGGACCGGAGACCGCCAAGCGCTACGCCGAACTGATCGCGAAGGCCGGCACGGTGGTGTGGAACGGTCCGGTCGGCGTGTTCGAGTTCGACGCGTTCGGCAAGGGCACCGAGACGCTGGCCCATGCGATCGCCGCGTCGCGTGCATTCTCGATCGCTGGCGGCGGCGACACGCTGGCCGCGGTCGACAAGTACGGCATCGCCGACAAGGTGTCCTACATCTCCACCGGTGGCGGTGCCTTTCTCGAATTCCTCGAAGGCAAGGAACTGCCGGCGGTCACCGCATTGAAGGCGCGGGCCGCGAAGTAATGCTCTGCCTGTTCGACCTCGACGGCACCCTGATCGATTCCGAGCACGGCATCACCGCATGCGTGAAACATGCGCTGGCGCGGCTGGATGTTCCCGCACCGGCGCATGCGGAACTGCGTCGCTGGATCGGGCCGCCGCTGCGGCACAGCTTTGCACCGCTGCTGGATCACGACACCACTCGGATCGAGGCGGCCGTCGAGTACTACCACGAACGCTTCAACACGCACGGCTGGCGCGAGCATGAGATCTATCCGGGCATCGAATCGCTGATCGAGCAACTGCTCGACGCTGGCCATCAGCTCGCCGTGGTGACCAGCAAGCCGCACCGACACGCTGCACCGATCATCGCGCACCTGCCGTTCGGTGAGGCCTTCCTGCGTTTGTACGGCCCGCACCCCGACAGTCCGCACAGCGAGAAGGCCTCGATGATCGCCGAGGCATTGACAGACTTCGGTGCTGAGCCGGGCGACGCGGTGATGATCGGCGACCGCCACTTCGACATCGACGGCGCGATCGCCAACCAGGTACGCGGTTTCGGCGTGCTGTGGGGCTTCGGCAGCCGCGAGGAACTGGAACAGGCCGGGGCCAGCGCGATCGCAGCAACACCGGACGAACTGGCCAGACTGCTGCTCGCCTGAACACAATGTCGCGCATGAAAAAGTCGCGGCATGGCCGCGGCTTTTTCTGTATCTGTCGCGGGGCTCAGCGGATAACTCGCTTCACCGCATCGATCACATGCGCCACCGTGAACCCAAAGTGCTCGAACAGCTGCGGCGCCGGGGCCGAGGCACCGAACGTGGTCATGCCGACCACCTCGCCGTCCAGGCCCACGTACTTGCACCAGAAGTCGGCCGTCGCCGCTTCCACCGCCACGCGCGCGCGGCACCAGCCCGGCAGTACGCCTTCGCGGTATTCCAGCGGCTGCGCATCGAACACCTCCGTGCACGGCATCGACACCACGCGGACGGCGACACCTTGCTGGGCCAGCGCGCGTGCAGCCTCCATCGCCAGCTCCACTTCCGAACCGGTGGCGACAAGGATCGCCTGGAACTTCGTGTCCAGCGGATCGGACAGCACATAGCCGCCGCGCATGATCTCGCCGACCTGCCGTTCGCTGCGCTGCTGATGCTTCAGGTTCTGTCGCGAGAAGATCAGGCACGACGGCGCGCCCTTGCGCTCGATCGCCGCCTTCCATGACGCCGCCGATTCCACCGCGTCGCACGGACGCCACAGCTGGTTGTTCGGGATGTAGCGCAGGCTGGCCATGTGCTCGACTGGCTGATGGGTCGGGCCATCCTCGCCCAGGCCGATTGAATCGTGCGTGTAGACGTGGATCGCGTGTGCCGGGATCAGCGCGCTCATGCGCACCGCGTTGCGTGCGTAGTCGGAAAACACCAGGAAGGTGGCGTCGTATGGAATGAAGCCACCATGCAATGCCAAGCCGTTGGCGATTGCGGTCATGCCGAACTCGCGCACGCCGTAGTAGACGTAGTTGCCCTTGCCATCCGCGCTATTGCCGGTGGCGGCATCGAGGCTGCCCTTCCACTTGGTCAGGTTGGAGCCGGCCAGATCGGCCGAGCCGCCGATCAGTTCCGGCAGCAGCGGACCGAACGCATCCAGGGTCATCTGTGAGGCTTTGCGCGAGGCCACTTCCGGGCCTTCCGCCTGCAGCTTCGCGATATACGCCTGCGACTTTGTTGCCCAGTCGGGCGGCAGTTCGCCGGCAAGACGACGCTTGAACTCGGTAGCCAGCTCCGGATGCGCAGCAGCGTACTTCGCGAACGCGTCGTTCCAGGTCTGTTCGGCTTCATTACCTGGCTTTTTGTGATCCCAGCCGGCGTAGATCTCGGCCGGAATCTCGAACGGTGCGTAATTCCAGCCGAGTTGCGCGCGGGCGGCGGCGATCTCGTCCTTGCCCAGCGGCGCACCGTGGCTCTCTTCCTTGCCCTGCTTGTGCGGCGCACCGAAACCGATGATGGTCTTGGCGCAGATCAGCGTGGGTTTGTCGCTCTGTGCGGTAGCGGCGGCAATCGCCTTCTTCACGGCCTCGGCGTCATGGCCGTCCACACCGCGGATCACGTTCCAGCCGTACGCCTCGAAGCGTGCCGGCGTGTTGTCGGTGAACCAGCCATGCACTTCGCCGTCGATCGAGATGCCGTTGTCGTCGTAGATCGCGACCAGCTTGCCCAACTGCCAGGTGCCGGCCAGCGAGGCGACTTCGTGCGAGATGCCTTCCATCAGGCAGCCGTCCCCGAGGAAGACGTAGGTGTGGTGATCGACGATGTCATGCCCGTCGCGGTTGAAATGCGCCGCCAGCACTTTCTCCGCCAGCGCGAAGCCGACCGCATTCGCCAGCCCTTGTCCCAACGGCCCGGTGGTGGTTTCCACACCCGGGGTTTCGCTGGCTTCGGGATGGCCGGCGGTCTTCGAATGCAGCTGGCGGAAGTGCTTGAGCTGATCCATCGGCAGATCGAACCCGGTCAGGTGCAGCAGCGCGTACTGCAGCATCGAGCCGTGGCCGTTGGAGAGCACGAAGCGGTCGCGGTTGAACCACTTCGGGTTGGCCGGATTGAACTGCAGGAAGTCGTTCCACAGCACCTCGGCGATATCCGCCATGCCCATCGGCATGCCCGGATGACCGGACTTGGCCGCCTCCACGGCGTCCATGGCAAGGGCGCGCACGGCGTTGGCGAGTTCGCGGCGGGTGGTCATCGGCACATCTCCGGAAGGCTTGGCAAAACGCCGATTGTCGCCGATCCGACCGGGCGCTGTCGCCCCGGTCACCTCGTCTGCACACTACTTTTCGATGCGCGCGAATAGTGCGCCATGAATTAACTCATCCTTAATTTCTCCGGAGCGGATACCGCCGAGCTTCAGGCTGGAATGCGTTCAATGACGGGTGCGTGGCTTCCGCGCGCTGCCGTCTGCGCACGTTCCCAAGTGCCTGACGGTTCGTTGTCTATAAGAAGGAGAACCCCATGAAAAAGACTTTGCTTGCCTTTGCACTCGCCTCCACCAGCCTGCTTGCCCTGCCCGTCTTGGCGCAGGACGCAGCTCCCGCAGCGTCGGACGCCGCGGCCAGCGGCACCCAGGCCGCCGGCGGCAACTATCAGCCGAGCCAGCCGGTCGGCAGTGGCAACTGGTTTGTCGACGGCAGTGTCGGTCAGGCGCATCTGAACAATGGCCCGTACAACGACCACCCGACCACCTATGCGATCAATGGTGGCTATCGCTGGAAAGTGGGCCAGGATCTGGGGCTCGGCGTCGATGTCGGCTACAACGACCTAGGCAACTTCAAGGTGAAGAACGCCTTCAACAGCAACGACGTCAACCTGACCTCGCAGCGCAATGCCCTGCGCGGCTGGACTGCCGGCGTGAATGGCAAGATCAACGTGTGGCAAGGCCTGTACCTGAGCGGCCGCGCCGGCGTGTACGGCTGGAAGGGTCAGGGCTACGACAACCAGAGCATCAATCGCCACAACCTCGACAAGGTCGACTACTACGCCGGCGCCGGCGTGGGCTACGACTTCAGCGAGCACTTTGGCCTGGGCCTGTCCTACGACTACTTCCATGCCAAGAAGGATCACATCAGCCTGTCCACCGATACCGCATCGGTGACGGCGGAATATCGCTTCTGACGATAAGCAGTGATGACGCGGAGGCTCGTTTCCGTGTCATCACTGTGCTTCGCATTAACCTTGGCTTAATACTGAACTAATCGGTATTGAATCTTTCAGCCAGTACCCCATCTAAGGGTACAGGTGTCGCCGCCTTCCTTGGGCAGCGCACCTTCAGCAGCGGCCACTCCCCCCTTTCGGGCCGACTGCCATGACAACTGGAGCATCTCAAAATGAAAAAGACCCTGCTTGCCCTCGCCCTCACCACCGCCGGCCTGCTGGCCGTTCCTGCCGTGTTTGCGCAGAGCGCGCCGACCGACAATGGCGGCTGGTTCATCAACGGCAACGTCGGCCGTACCTCCATCAACCACGGCCCGTACGACGGCCATGACACCGGGTATGCGCTCAATGGCGGCTATCGCTGGTCGCTGGCGCCGAACTTCTCGCTGGGCGCCGAGGTTGGCTACAACGATCTGGGCAACATCCACGCCAAGAACGTCTTCAACAGCCAGCCGGTGATCGCGCCGGGCAAGTCCCAGCTGCACGGCTGGACTGCCGGTGCCAATGCCCACCTCGACCTGAGCCCGAACTGGTACCTCAGCGGCCGCACCGGCCTCTACAGCTGGACTGGCCACGGCCTGAGCAACGACGTCAATCCGGTCCGCAAGGGTCTGAATGACAACAGCTGGTACGCCGGCGCCGGCGTGGGCTACAACGTCACCAGCAACCTCAGTGTCGGTGTGAACTACGACTATTTCGATGCGAAGAAGCACAACATCGATCTGAGCACCGACATGGTCTCGGCCAGCGCGGAATACCGCTTCTGATCCACCCTGCCGGTCGCAAGGCCGCACAAAAAAGGGCGCCGCGAGGCGCCCTTTTTTCGTCTTGCCGGCCGCCACTTCGGCGGCGGATTCACCCGATCAGCCGTTCCACTGACCCAGCGCAGCCAGACCGTTGTCGCGCGCGCGGGCGTGCACGGTCTTCTGGGCATCGGCGTAGTTCGCCTTCATGTCTTTCGCCCACAGCTTCAGCGCCGCCTGCTGCATGGCGCGACCGTAGGAGAACGACAGCGGCCACGGATGCGGGCCGAGCTGGTTCATCGCGTTCAGATGCGCGGTGGACTGCAGGTCGGTCTGGCCACCGGAGAGGAACACGATGCCCGGCAGCGAGGCCGGCACGGTGGTCTTGAGTACGCGCACGGTGGCCTCGGCGACTTCCTCGACGTCGACCTGCTCGTCCGAGTCCTTGCCCGGAATGACCATGCTGACCTTGAGGATGGTGCCTTCCAGCATCACGTTCTGTTCGTACAGCGCATTGAACAGACTGCGCAGCACGGCTTCATGCACTTCATAGCTGACTTCGATGCTGTGGTCGCCGTCCATGATCACTTCCGGCTCGACCATCGGCACCAGGCCGGCTTCCTGGCACAACGCGGCATAACGAGCCAGCACGTGGCAGTTCGCCTCGATCGCGGTGGAGCTGGGGTTGTCTTCGGAGATATTGATCACCGCGCGCCACTTGGCGAACTGCGCGCCGAGCTTGGCGTATTCCTGCAGGCGTTCGCGCAGGCCGTCGAGGCCTTCGGTAACTACGTCGCCGGGGAAGCCGGCCAGCGGCTGCGGGCCCTTGTCGACCTTGATGCCCGGAATGATGCCGAGCTTCTTCATCAACTGGGTGAACGGCACGCCGTCCTTGGTCGACTGGCGGATCGTCTCGTCGTACAGGATCGCGCCGGAGATGTGCTCGTTCAGGCCCGGCGTGGTCAGCAGCAGCTCACGGTAGGCGCGACGATTCTCTTCGGTGTTCTCGATGCCGACGGCCTCGAAACGCTTCTTGATGGTGTTGGTCGACTCGTCGATGGCGATGATGCCCTTGCCGGGCGCGACCATCGCCAGGGCGATGCTTTCGAGATCTTCAATACTCATGACGACTCCGTATAGCGAGGACGATGCGTGCCCGCACAAGGTTGAAACCGCCTCGAGAGCGAAGCGGCATGGTTAAAAACGTCAATTATAGGCCAGATCGGCCGCGCCGGCCCGCGGGTGCCGCGTCAATGCCGATTCAGGGCGTGTAACCGGGCAGCTTGCACGCATCCATCAACTGCTGGCGCTGTGCCGGGTCGGTTGGCGCATTGAACGGCACCACGTAATAGGTGGCGACCGGCTCGCCGATGCGGTTGCCCAGCGACGGCCCATAGCGGAAATGGGATACCGCGCTGCGCGCTACCGGGCCGAGATCGCTCTTGGGCACGACCTTGACCACCTGCACATCCATCGGCACGCCATCGGAGCCGATCGTATAGGTCACCGCCGCGCAACCGGGCTTGTCCAGATTCAACCCGCTGTTCGGCGCATCCATCTGCACCTTGGTATTGAGCAGGATCCAGTAACGGTAAAGATCCTGCTGGTCGACCTTGCGCGACTGCGCCAGCACCGGTGCGACGAAGCCCAGCGCCAAGGCCAGCAACAGTGTCTGGCGAAACGGGCGAAACATGGTTTTCATGGCGATCTCCTGGGCCGGATGTAGCGAGTACAGAGTGTAGCCGCCCTTTCGTTCGGCGACAGTCATCAGGCGATCAGTGGACAGCCACGCGTCAGCATCACAGATCGCGCAGGCTCTCGACCATGCCGTCGGCGCCGACCGAGAGCAGCTTCAGCGTGTTGGTGCCGCCGCCCTGGCCCACATGATCGCCATGGGTGAGGATCACGCGGTCGCCTTCGCTCAGGCGGCCTTGTGCGAACAGCTGTTGCACCGCGGCGCGGGCGGTGGCTACCGAACTCATGCCCTCATGCGAAAACGCCACCGGCTGCACGTCGCGCAGCAGCAGCATGCGCCGACGCGCATCGGCCAGCGGCGACAACGCATAGATCGGCACCGCGGTGCGGTAGCGCGACAGCCATTGCGCAGTGGCGCCGGACTCGGTCAGAGCGACGATCGCGCGCACGCCCAGCTCGCCGGCCAACAGCATCGCCGCCAGCGCGATCGCCTGATCGGTGCGATCCAGCATGTGCCCGCCGGTAGTCAGGTCTTCCTTCGGCTCGAACTGGCGTTCGGCGCCGAGGCAGATCCGGCGCATCGCGGCCACCGCCTTGTCCGGATGCGCACCGGCCGCGGTTTCCTCCGACAGCATCACCGCGTCGGTGCCGTCGATCACCGCGTTCGCCACGTCCAGCACCTCGGCGCGGGTCGGGATCGGCGAGCGCACCATCGACTGCAGCATCTGTGTGGCCGTGATCACCGCGCGGTTGCGCTGCACCGATTCGCGGATGATCTTCTTCTGCAGGCCGGGCAGTTCGGCATCGCCGATTTCCACGCCGAGGTCGCCGCGCGCCACCATCACCACGTCGGAGGCATCGATGATCTCGCCCAGCACCGGGATCGCGTCGGCGCGCTCGATCTTCGCCACCAGCGATGCGTTGCCGCCGGCTTCGTGCAGCAGGCGGCGGGCCTGATGCATGTCATCGGCCGAACGCACGAACGACACCGCCAGGAAATCCGCGCCGATCTCGGCGGCCAGCTTGATGTCGGCCTTGTCCTTGTCCGACAGCGCGGTTACCGACAGTCCGCCGCCTTGCCGGTTGAGACCCTTGCGATTGGACAGCTTGCCGCCGATCAGCACCTGGCAGCGCACTTCGGCGCCGACTACGGCCAACACGGTCAGCGCGACCAGGCCGTCGTCCAGCAGCAGCACGTCGCCGGCATGCACATCCTGCGGCAATGCGTAATAGCTGACGCCGACGCGGGTGGCGTCGCCAGGCGGCGCATCGGGGCGGCAGTCCAGCACGAACGAGGCGCCGTCGACCAGCTCCACCGGCCCGTTCGCGAACGTCTCGATGCGGATCTTCGGCCCCTGCAGGTCGGCCAGCACGCCGACCTCGCGTCCGGCCGCGGCCGCCGCGACCCGTACCGCGTTGGCGCGCGCGCGGTGATCGTCCGGCTGGCCATGCGACAGGTTCAGGCGAACCACGTCGACGCCTTCGGCGATGAGTTTTTCGAGCATGCCCGGCGCGTCGGTGGCGGGGCCGAGGGTGGCGACGATCTTGGTGCGGCGTATCGGAGTGTCGGTCATGTCACCGAGGCTAGCAGATGCGAGCCGTTGCGCGAGTCTTGCAAACGTATGCAATGAAAGTCTGGCCGTCTATCCGCCTGGAACCACGTCGATCCGGCCAGCAAGCCATACCTGCGCGGCCCCTCGTCCAGCCGGCATGCCGGTGGATCAGCCGGGCATCTCAAGGAGTCAAGGCGAGATTCAGCACCTCGGCCAGACGCCGACCGCCTTCGCGCAGACGCTGTTCGGCCAGCGGCAACTCGGTACGAACATAGGTGGCATCGATGACGTGTCCGTCGGGATAGAAGCCGGCATTGGCCGTGATCCGGCAGGACTCTTCGGCCCACTGCGCGTAAGGGTTGTCCAGTGGTGCAATCGGCGTCGGCATCGCGACCGGGCCCGACGAGTCGAGCTGCTGCGCATAGACCGGCCATTCGAGGCCGCGGGTGCGCAACATGCCCGAGTCCCACACCTTGTGCAGGTTGCTGCCCTTGCCGTCGAACTGCACCTGATAGGTATTGCCGCCCTTGTCGTCGCGGTAGCCGGCATGCAGCGGCTGATGGATGTCGCCGACAAAATGCACCACGAACTTCAGCGCGTCGCGGCGCGCGGCATCCGGTTGGCTGCGGTCACCCAGCACGCCCACATAGTGTTGCAGCGCAGCCACCACGCAGCGATCGTCGCGGCAATCGCGTGGCGGCACGTAATCGCAATCGCTGCCACCCCGGAAATTGATGTAGTGCTGGCTGCGGGTCTGCTTCCACAGCGCGTCCTGCGCCGGGTCGTCCTGGATCTGGTCGGCCCAGCTGGCGATATCGGCCAGCGACCTGGCGTGTTCCGGCGCCAGCAGGCGCTCGACTTCGGCCTCGGCCGCCGGACTCAGATGGCGTTGTGCCAATTCGGCCACCACGCTGTGACCGAGCGGCCCCCACGCCTGTACCGGAGCGACCAGCAGGCAGGCAAGCAGGGTAGTGGTGGCGCGGCGAGTGAAGCTCATGCGGATGATCCTTCGAGGCAATCGCGGCAGTCTGCCACAGCCAATCCGGATTTTTTATGGCACGCCACGACAGTAGGGTGCCTGCCGCAGTGAGCGCCAGGCTTCGATTGGCTGTAAAATTCCGATTTTGCCGGCTGCCGATCGCAGCCACGTTTTCATTCCTTCTGGAGGACGTCCCCTCATGACCATCAAGGTCGGCATCAACGGCTTCGGCCGCATCGGTCGCAACGTGCTGCGCGCCGCCGTGCAGAACTTCGGCAACGACATCGAGATCGTGGCGATCAACGACCTGCTCGAGCCGGACTACCTTGCCTACATGCTCAGCTACGACTCGGTGCATGGCCGCTTCAAGGGCGATGTCAAAGTGGAAGGTGGCCATCTGGTGGTCAACGGCAAGAAGATCCGCCTGACCCAGGAGCGCGATCCGGCTGCACTGAAGTGGAACGACGTGAACGCCGACGTGGTGATCGAATCCACTGGCTTGTTCCTGGACAAGGTGACGGCGCAGAAGCATCTGGACGCGGGCGCGAAGAAGGTGATCCTGTCCGCGCCGTCGAAGGACGACACACCGATGTTCGTCTACGGCGTGAACGACAAGAAGTACGCCGGCGAGGCGATCATCTCCAACGCCAGCTGCACCACCAACTGCCTGGCGCCGGTGGCCAAGGTGCTGCACGACAAGTGGGGCATCAAGCGCGGCCTGATGACCACCGTGCACGCGGCGACCGCAACGCAGAAGACCGTCGACGGCCCGAGCAACAAGGACTGGCGCGGCGGCCGCGGCATCCTCGAGAACATCATTCCCTCCTCCACCGGCGCCGCCAAGGCTGTTGGCGTGGTGATTCCCGAACTCAACAAGAAGCTCACCGGCATGAGCTTCCGCGTGCCGACCTCGGACGTGTCCGTGGTCGACCTCACCGTCGAGCTGGAAAAGCCCGCGACCTACGCGGAAATCTGCGCCGAGATGAAGGCGCAGAGCGAAGGCGCATTGAAGGGCATCCTCGGCTACACCACCGACAAGGTCGTCGCCACCGATTTCCGCGGTGATGCGCGCACCTCGATCTTCGACGCCGATGCCGGCATCGCGCTCGACGACACCTTCGTCAAGCTGGTCAGCTGGTACGACAACGAGTGGGGCTACTCGAACAAGTGCCTGGAGATGGTGCGGGTGGTGGCGAAGTAAGCCGCCGTTGCTGCAAAACCGAAAAGCCGGGCGAATGCCCGGCTTTTTCTGTTCAGCGCTTCAGCAGCGGCAGCTTGTCCGGCACACCGTCCCACTTGGCGGCGTCCTCCATCGCGGCGATCTTGCTGGTCAGCACCGGCCATTCTCTGGCCAGCTCCGCGTTGATCGACATGAAGATCTCCTGCCCGGCCGGGACGTCCAGCTCGGGGAAGATCGCGCCGACCGGACACTCCTCCACGCACAGTGTGCAGTCGATGCACTCATCCGGATCGATCACCAGGAAATTCGGGCCGGCGTGAAAGCAGTCCACCGGGCATACCTCGACGCAGTCGGTGTGCTTGCAGTTGATGCAGTTGTCGGTGACGACGTGCGTCATCGTGTCTCCTCCCGGCGCCAGCCGATGCATGACCACAGTGTCGGTGATGACAGGCGCTGCCGTCATGATCCAGATCAGGGCCGATCATGCGCCAACACCACAGAATGCTCCTGCACCTTACCCTTCCCCATGGAGCAACACATCGTGCGCAAACTGATTGCGATCGCATTGCTCGGCCTGCTGTCCACCCCGCTGATGGCCGCCGAGTGTTCCACCACCGTCGAAGCCAACGACGCGATGCAGTACAACCAGAAGACCATCACCGTACCGAGGACCTGCAAGACCTTCACGGTCACCCTGAAACACACCGGCAAACTGCCGAAGACCGCGATGGGCCACAACTGGGTACTCGCCCACAGCACAGACGAAGCCGGCGTGGTGTCCGACGGCATGAAGGCCGGCGCAACCAGCAACTACGAGAAGCCGGCGGATACCCGCATCATTGCGCACACCAAGCTGATCGGTGGCGGCGAATCCGATGCCGCCACGTTCAACGTGGCCAAGCTCAAGGCCGGCGAAACCTATGCCTACTTCTGTACCTTCCCCGGCCACGCCGCGTTGATGAAGGGCACATTGAGCCTGGGCGAGTAAACCTGCCGAACCGTCGCGCATATCCGGCAGCCCCGTGCCGGATACGCGACGGACAACCGCACGGATCACCCGCCAACACGATCTACAATGTCAGACATGAATCCACCGGTGCCATTCGACGAGCGCACGATTGCCAGTCTGGTCGACCGCTTCTACGAGAAAGTGCGCGTCGATGCGCAGCTCGGCCCCGTGTTCAACGCGGCCGTGCACGACTGGGATGAACACAAGGCCCTGCTGACCTCGTTCTGGGCTTCGGTGGCATTGCGCGCAAGCAGCTACCGCGGCAATCCGATGGCCGCGCATCGGCCGCATCCGATCCGCGCCGAACACTTCGACCACTGGCTCGCGCTGTGGCGCGAAACCTGCGCCGAGGAACTGGACGAAGCCCATGCCGCGCTGATGCTGGAATATGCCCAGCGCATCGGCCAGAGCCTCAAGCTCGGACTCGGCCTGCGTCCGCAGGCACACCCGTTCGGCGTGCCGATCGTGGGCATCAGTCGCTGAGAAAACTCTGCAGGAGCGCACCCCTGTGCGCTCCTGCACACGATCCTCAGCCCAGCGCTTTCATCGCCGCATCGTAATCCGGCTCATGCGCGATCTCGCTGACCAGCTCGGCGTGGATCACCTTGTCGTGTTCGTCCAGCACCACCACCGCACGCGCGGCCAGGCCGGCCAGCGGACCGCTGGCTATCGCCACGCCATAGTCGTTGAGGAACTGGCGACCGCGCATCAGCGACAGGTTGGTGACCTGCTTCAGCCCTTCGGCGCCACAGAAGCGCGCCTGCGCAAACGGCAGGTCGGCCGAGATGCACAGCACCACGGTGTTGTCGAGCTGGCTCGCCGACTCGTTGAAATGACGCACCGACATGGCGCAGGTCGGCGTATCGACGCTGGGGAAGATGTTCAGCACCTTGCGCTTGCCGGAGAAATTCGACAACGTGACATCGGACAGGTCGCCACCGACCAGGCTGAATGCCGGCGCCGCCGTACCGACCGCGGGAAACTGGCCGTTGATGCTGATCGGTTGGCCCTTGAGCGTGACGTTGGACATGTTGCACCTCGTGAGGAAAAAACCGCCTACAAGTAGAACATGGTCTTGGCCAGAAAGACGATCCCGATCATCAGGACCAGCACGATGCGGTGGGTATGCCGGAACCGGCAGACGTCCATCTTGCCGTGCCGCATCGCCCACATTGCATTGACGAACACGCCAAGCACGCCGAAGGCCAGCAGCACCTTCAGCAGCAACAGGTTGCCGAAACGCGAACCGATGCAGGCGACCCCGTCGCAGCGGATGTCGAACAGCACACCACCACTGACGAACAGCACGATCACCACCACCGGCATGAACCGGCGCACGCGCGCCATCACCGTCTGCTCGATGCGCTGCATGGTGACGCCATCGAAGTGCTTGTGCAGCGACTCGACCACCAGCACCTCGAACGCCACCGCACCGACAAACACGATCGCGCAGGACAAATGCAGCAGGACAATCCACGGATACCAGGCAGACACGACAAAACTCGACGGCAGGAAGAAGTACAGGTTCCGCCGCAACCCACGCGTTGGCCATGACCTGCATCAAGTGCTGTCGCTCCTCGCTTGCAGGAATGAAGGTCCAGGCATCCACATGATGGCCTGCGACAATTCGTGCAGCGTCGACGTCACATGAGCTGACCTGCATCAAGAAGGCCGACCGGCGTTGCCGCCAGCATGCGCGCATCAATGAAGGGAGATGCGCGATGAGTACCACCCGAAAACTGTGGCTGGGATTGGCGGCGCTGCTGATCGTCTCGTTCAGCGTGCTGCTGTGGGTCGGCCGTGTGGTGCATCAGCAGGCGCCGCCGCTGCCCACCGCGGTGGTCACCAGCGACGGCCAGACGCTGTACACCAAGGCCGACATGGAACTGGGCCGACAGGTCTGGCAAAGCATCGGCGGCCAGCAATTGGGATCGATCTGGGGTCACGGTGCGCTGCTGGCGCCGGACTGGAGCGCCGACTGGCTGCATCGCGAAGCCACCGCGATGCTGGAGCTGCTGGCGCGCGACGAAGGCCTCGGGCCGTACGCATCGCTGGATGCATCGCAGCAGGCCGCGCTGAAGGCGCGCGTGGTGCAGGAGCTGCGCACCAACACGTATGACGCAGGCACCGACACGATCACCGTGTCGGACCTGCGCGCGCACGCGATGGAAGCGGTGGCGGCGCACTACATGAGCCTGTTCAGCAACGATCCGGCGACCAAGAAACTGCGCGAAGACTATGCGATGCGCGAGAACACCATCGCCGAGATGCCGCATCGCCGCGCGGTCACCGCGTTCTTCTGGTGGACCAGCTGGGCGGCCGCCGCACAGCGCCCGCACGAGGCCATGAGTTACACGCAGAACTGGCCGTACGAACCGCTCGCCGGCAACACGCCGACCTCGACCGCGTTCCTGTGGTCGATCTTCAGCATCCTGTTCATGATCCTCGGCATCGGCCTGCTGGCGTGGCATCACGCGGTGCACGGCAGCGAGGAAAAGCCGGCGGTGCCGCCACTACGTGATCCGCTGGCCGACCTGAAACCGACACCATCGATGAAGGCCACCGCGAAATATTTCTGGACCGTGCTGGCGCTGTTCCTGGCGCAGATCCTGCTGGGTGCCACCACCGCGCACTATCAGGTCGAGGGACAACAGGCCTACGGATTTGCACTGGCCAATTACCTGCCCTATGCGCTCACCCGCACCTGGCATACCGAGCTGGCGGTGCTGTGGATCGCCACCGCATGGCTGGCCACCGGCCTGTACATCGCACCGATGATTTCCGGCTACGAGCCGAAGTTCCAGCGGCTCGGGGTGAATTTCCTGTGGGTCTGCCTGCTGGTGATCGTGGTCGGCTCGTTCGCCGGCCAGTGGTTCGCGGTAATGGACAAGATGGGCCTGCAGTACAACTTCTGGTTCGGCCATCAGGGCTGGGAATACACCGACCTCGGCCGCTTCTGGCAGATCTTCCTGTTCATCGGACTGATGCTGTGGGTGTTCCTGGTCGGCCGCGCGCTGTGGCCGGTGATGCGCAGCAAGAGCGAAAGCGCCTCGATCGTCGGCCTGCTGTTCATGTCCACCGTGGCGATCGGCCTGCTCTACGGCGCCGGCCTGATGTGGGGCGAACATACCCACATCGCGATGGTCGAATACTGGCGCTGGTGGGTGGTGCACCTGTGGGTGGAAGGCTTCTTCGAGGTGTTTGCCACCGCGGTGATCAGCTACCTGTTCATGAAGCTGGGCCTGATCCGCGTGCATACCGCCACCGTCGGCGTGCTGTTCGCCACCATCGTGTTCATGGCCGGCGGCGTGCTCGGCACCTTGCATCACCTGTATTTCAGCGGCACCACCACCGCGGTGATCGCACTCGGCGCCAGCTTCTCGGTGCTGGAAGTGGTACCGCTGGCGCTGATCGGGCTGGAAGCCTACGGCACCTGGAAACGGCAGCACTCCGCGCCGTGGATGGCGCGCTATCGCTGGCCGATCATGTTCTTCGTGGCGGTGAGTTTCTGGAACCTGGTCGGTGCAGGCATGTTCGGTTTCCTGGTCAACACGCCGATCGCGCTGTACTACATGCAGGGCCTCAACCTCACCGCACTGCACGGTCATACCGCGCTGTTCGGCGTGTACGGCATGCTCGGCATGGGCCTGATGCTGTTCTGTCTGCGCGGGATCAAGCCGCAGGCGATGTGGCGCGAAGGCCTGCTGCGCGGTTCGTTCTGGAGCCTCAACATCGGGCTGTCGCTGATGGGCATCCTGACCCTGCTGCCGCTGGGACTGCTGCAATTGCGCGCGGTACTTGACCACGGCTACTGGTTCGCCCGCTCGGCCGAGTTCATGGACCGCCCGCTGATCCACATGCTGATCTGGATGCGCATGCCCGGCGACATCCTGTTCGCGATCGGCGCCGTGCTGATCAGCGTGTTCGTCGCCTCGCTGTGGCTGGCGCAGAAGCCGCAGGCCCGGACGAAAGTGCTGGCTCAGGCATGGCCCGAAGGTGCGCCGCCGGCCCGTGCCGAGGCCGTCGCCGAAACCGTGTGAGTCCTGGCGGGGCGCACGTGCCGTGCGCCCCGCCCTTCTTCGCCGGCACCGCCGGCCACCACGCGCGCGACGGGATCACGATGTTCGAGTTCTATCCGCAGATCAAATGGGTGCACATCGCCTGCGTGCTGGCCAGCGGCTCGCTGTTCGCGCTGCGCGGGCTGCTGGTGCAGCTGGGACACGCCGGCGCCGCGCAATGGACGCCGCTGCGGCTGCTCAGCTACAGCATCGACACCGCCCTGCTCACCGCCGCGCTGATGCTGCTGACGATCCTGCCCGGCGCGATGTTCGCCAACGGCTGGCTCACCACCAAGCTGATCCTGCTGGTGCTGTATGTGGTGCTCGGCACGCTGGCGCTGAAACGCGGACGCACGCCGCGCACGCGCCAGCTGTGCTACGTCACCGCGCTGTGTACCTATGTGTTCATGCTGGGCGTCGCCCGCATGCACCATCCGCTGGGCTGGCTGCACGGATGGCTGGCATGAGCGCGGCGGTGCCGCTGCCCGCGCCGGCACCGCGGGACCATACGCTGGACGCCTGCTTTCTCGGCCCCTACGGCGAGAACGATGCGCTGCTGGAAAAGCTGATGGTCGAATTCCTGCGCGACCACGTGTACTGGCGGCGCAACTTCCATCCGGAGGATCCACCGGCGATCGCCACCGCCGCCGTGCACCATCCGGATTACCTCGCGTTCGAATCGCGCATGCGCCGCGAACTGCATCTGCTGTCGGCCGCGTTGAAGAAATCGGTGCCGTTCCACAGCCCGCGCTACATCGGCCACATGGCCTCGGACCTGCTGCTGCCGGGGCTGGCCGCGCAGATGCTGACGCTGCCGTACAACCCCAACAACGTCAGCGAGGATGCCGCGCCGGTCACCGTCGACATGGAGGTGCAGGCCGGCCTGCAGCTGGCGCGCATGCTCGGCTACCCGCACGACCCTGCGGTGCCGGCCTGCGCGTTTGGCCATCTCACTTCCGGCGGCACCCTGGCCAACTACCAGGCGCTGCGGCTGGCGCTGGCGCTGAAGGCGTTTCCGGTGGCGTTGCGCGCGGCGAAGGTGCCCGAGATCGAGTTGCCTGCAGACGACTGGACCGCCTTCAACCTCTCCCACGCCGACGGCATCGCCACGCTGGAGGCGTGGCAGTACTGGCTGGCCGCGCAGACACCGGCCGCGCGTACGCATTGGCTGCAGCAGGTGGAGGCCGAACGCATCGAGCAGCGCGGCATGGTCGGCTTCTTCGCCGCGCATCCGTCACTGCGCGTTCCGCTGGTGCTGGCACCGGTCACCGCGCACTACTCGTGGAGCAAGGGGCTGAAACTGCTCGGCCTGGGCCGCGACCAGCTGGAACTGCTGCCCACCGACGGCATGCGGCTGGACCCGACCGCGCTGCGCGACACGCTCGCCCGCTGCGCGCGCGAGCGGCAGCCGGTGCTGATGTGCGTGGCGGTGCTGGGCAGCACCGAGTACGGCACCATCGATCCAATCCACGAAGTACTCGCCACGCGCGCCGAATCGCGCGGGCGCGGGCTGGACTTTGCCGTGCATGTGGACGCTGCCTGGGGCGGTTACCTGGCCACGCTGTTCCGTCACGAGGATGGTTCGCTGCGCACGCGCGCCGAGGTGGCTGCCGAATACGTGCAGTTCCCCACGCCGGCGGTGCACGCGGCGTTCGCCGCGCTGGGCGACACCGATTCGGCCACGGTCGATCCACACAAGCTTGGCTATCTGCCCTACGGCGCTGGCGCCTTCATCTGCCGCGATCACCGGCCGATGGCGCTGCTGGCCGAACGCGCCGACTACGTGTTCCATGCGGCCACGCCCGCCGGCTATCTGGCACGCTACCGCAGCCTCGGCCAGTTCATTCCGGAAGGTTCCAAATCCGGTGCGGCCGCAGCGGCGGTGTACGTTACGCACAAGGTGCTGCCGCTCGATCACCGCCACTTCGGCCACTTGTCGCGCGCCACCGTGCGCGCGGCCGAGGCGTTTCATGCGCGCGCGCGCCGGTTCGCACTGGAACTGGCCGACTGCGTGCACGCGCTGGTGCCGTTCGCGCCGGACAGCAACCTGGTCTGCCTCGCGCTCAACCCGTGCGGAAACGCGTCGGTGGCCGGCGCGAATGCGTTCGTGCGCGCCCTGCACGACACGCTGCGCTGCGACCCCGCCCAGCCGCTGCAGCTGAAGGAATTCTTCGGCTCGGTGACCAGCCTGCGACCGGAAGTGCTCGGTGCCGCAGAGACCGCGCGCATCCTCACCGGACTGGCACTGGACGCCAGCACGCTGGAGCGTGACGGCGACGACGATCGCCTGCTGATCCTGCGCCACACCCTGATGAACCCGTACCTGATCGACCATGAAAACGGCATCAGCTACATCGACCGCTATTTCGAGTTCCTCGGTCGCCGCGTGCGCGCGCTGACCGCCGCTGTACACGCCCCACTATGATCACGGAGTCTTCGATGGACAGCGTCCTTCGCCTCGTCAACCCGCAACGCGAAGCCGAACGGCGCTGGGTGCACACCGCGCTGGCGAAGCTGCAGCAGGAGTCGGCGCGCTCGGCCGACACGCACCTGCTCAAGCTGAATTTCGACGGCTTCCATGGCATCGACTTCTACTTCAAGGACGAGGCCGCGCATCCCACCGGCAGCCTCAAGCACCGCCTCGCCCGCTCGCTGTTCCTGTACGCGCTGTGCAACGGGCGTCTGCGTGACGGCCAGACCGTGGTCGATGCCTCGTCCGGCAGCACCGCCATTTCCGAGGCGTGGTTCGCGCGCATGCTGGGCTTGCCGTTCATCGCGGTGATGCCGGCGTGCACGGCGCCGGGCAAGATCCGCGACGTGCAGGCGCTGGGCGGCGAATGCGATCTGGTCGACGATCCCGCCCAGGTGCATGCACGCGCCGCCGAACATGCCGCACGCGGTGCCTGCCATCTCGATCAGTTCGGCCTCGCCGAGCGCGCCACCGACTGGCGCGGCAACAACAACATCGCTGAGTCGATCATCGGTCAGCTCGCGCTGGAGGCGGAACCTGAGCCCGAATGGATCGTCTGCGGTGTCGGCACTGGCGGCACCTCGGCCACGATCGGCCGCTACCTGCGCTATCGCCGGCTGCACAGCCGCCTGTGCGTGGCCGAACCGACCGGCAGCGGCTTCGTGCATGGCTGGCGCACGCGCGATCCGCATGCCTTGGCCAGCCAGCCGACCCTGATCGAGGGCATCGGCCGGCCACGGGTCGAACCCGGCTTTCTGTTCGACGTGGTCGACCGCGTCGTCGAAGTGCCGGACAGCGCCTCGATCGCCGCCGCCTGGCTGCTGGAGGAACTGCTGGGCCGCCGCTACGGCGGCTCGTCCGGCACCAACTTCGTGGCCTGCCTGCAGCTGGCCGCATCGATGCGCGGACGCGGCGAGCGCGGCAGCATCGTCAGCCTGTTGTGCGATCGCGGCGAACGCTACGCGCAGACGCTTTTCGATCCGTCGTGGCTGGCCGCCCACCACATCGACATCGCGCCATGGGACGCCGCGTTGCGTGCGAGCCTGGCCACCGGCGCCACACCGACGGCAACCAGCCCCACCGCATGAGCACCATCGCTCCGCACCTCGTCGCAAAACCGGCGATGACTTTCGCCGTACTGGGCTACGGTCGCTTTGGCCAGGCCTTTGCCGGGTTGCTGCTGCAGGCGGGGCATCGTGTATGTGCGTTCGATCCGCACGCTGAAGTCCCCGTCGCGCTGGCCGCCGCGTCGATGTCCGCCGCGGTCGACGCCGCGTCATGGATCGTGCTGGCGATGCCTGTACCGTACATGCGCGATGCCCTGCACGCACTGCGCCCGCGGCTGCATGCGGGGCAGACCGTTCTCGACGTGGGCAGCGTCAAGATGCATCCGTGCGCGCTGATGGACGAACTGCTTGGTGCGGAGATTGCGCATGTCGGCACGCATCCGCTGTTCGGTCCGCTCAGCCTGGCCCGCGGCGAGCGTCCGCTGCGCACGGTGATCTGCGCCAGCACGCGGCACCCGCACGCCGCGGCGCGGGCACGTCAACTGTTCATCGAGCTGGGTTGCGACGTGATCGAGCAGGATCCGGACAGCCATGACCGCGCCATGGCGAACACCCATGCATTGGCATTCTTCCTTGCCAAAGGCCTGGTTGATCTGGGCGTGGATGACGACATGACGCTGGCACCGCCGTCGTTCCAGGGCCTGAAGCACATGCTGGCGGCAGTGCGCGGCGATGCCGGCCACCTGTTCGCCGCGATCCAGCGCGAGAACCCGTATGCCGCCGAGGCTCGCGCACGGCTGATCGCATCGCTGGAATCGATCCATCGCAAGCTGCTGGTCGACAGCGATGACGTGGATGGCAGCCTCGCCATTCCCAGCCGGCCCGGCGTCGTCTCGTGAGCTTTCACGACTTGCGCAGTTTTCTCGCATCGCTGGAGCGCGACCGCCAACTGCAACGCGTCGCTGCCGTGGTCGATCCGCACCTGGAATCCACCGCGCTGAGCCTGCGCGCGCTGCGCGAGGGTGGATCGGCGCTGTTGATGGAACAGCCGGTCGGCGCAACACATGCACTGCTCGGCAACCTGTTCGGCCATCGCCGGCGCATCGAGCTGGCACTGGCTGGCCGGCCGCTGGCCTCGTTGCGCGAACTCGGCCAGCTGCTCGCCGCGATCAAGGAGCCACGCTGGCCGTCCAGCCTGCGGCAGGCCTTGTCCACCTGGCCGGAGCTGGCCCAGCTGGCGCACGTGGCGCCGCAACGCGTACGCGAAGCCGCGTTTGAACACGAGGCGCTGCAGGGTAGCGAGATCGACCTCGCGCGTCTGCCGATCCAGCACTGCTGGCCCGACGACGCCGGCAAGCTGATCACGTTCGGCCTGGTGGTCACGCGCGGCACCAGCAAGCCGCGACAGAACGTGGCGATCTACCGTCAGCAGGTGATCGGGCCGAACCGGGTGATCATGCGCTGGCTGCCGCATCGCGGCGGCGCGCTCGACTACGCGGACTGGTGCGCCGCGCATCCGCAGCAACCGTTTCCGGTGCTGGTGGCGATCGGCGCCGACCCGGCGACGATGCTGGCAGCGGTGGCGCCGGTACCGGACAGCTTGTCCGAATACGAGTTCGCCGGCTTGCTGCGCGGCCAGCGCACGCGTGTGTGGCGCAGCGAGATGACTGGCCTCGACGCGCCGGCCGGCGCGGAAATCCTGCTGGAAGGTTTCATCCATCCCGGCGACACCGCGCTGGAAGGCCCGTTCGGCGACCACACCGGCTACTACAACGCGCAGGATCACTTCCCGGTGCTCACCATCGAGCGCATGCGACTGCGTCGCGAGGCGATCTATCACGGCAGCTACATGGGCCGCGCGCCGCACGACGAACCGTCGGTGCTGGCGCTGGCGCTGAACGACATCTTCGTGCCGATCCTGCAGAAGGTATTTCCGGAAATCGTGGACTTCCATCTGCCGCCGGAGGCGTGCTCGTACCGCATCGCCGTGGTCAGCATCCGCAAGCAGTACGCCGGCCACGCGCGCCGCGTGATGATGGGCGTGTGGTCGTACCTGCGCCAGTTCACCTACACCAAGTTCGTGATCATCACCGACGACGACATCGACGTGCGCGACTGGTCGGCCGTGATCTGGGCCGTGTCGACCCGCGTCGATCCGGCGCGCGACACGATGCTGGTGGAGAACACCCCGATCGACTACCTCGACTTTTCCAGTCCCGTGCCGAATCTGGGCTCCAAGCTGGGCATTGATGCCACCAACAAATGGCCGTCCGAGACGACCCGCACGTGGGGCAGACCGATTGTTCCCGATCCCGCGGTGGGATGCCGGATGGATACCTTGTGGGAAGAGCTGAAACGATCGCGCTAGCCGGCCATGCCCTCTCGGCGGATCGTTCTCGGCGTGGGCTTTCCGCTGAAGAGTGCGCCAAGTTCAACTATATCGTGACGACCGGATCGCCAAGTCTGGCTACGGGACGCGCGGGACGATCAGCCACCTCACCGCCAGCACACCCAACTCGTACAGGAGATACATGGGAACGGCCAGCATGATCATCGAGGTTATGTCCGGAGGCGTGATCACTGCGGAAATGGCAAATGCCCCGACAATTGCGTAGCGGCGACTACCGCGCAATCTGGCAAGATCGACCACCCCCAGCGCAGCCAGGATCACCACTGCCACGGGCACCTCGAAACAAAGACCAAAAGCGAAGAACACCAACATCACAAAGTCGAGGTAGTGGGTGATGTCGGTCATCATCTCCACACCCTGCGGAGTTACCGCAGCGAGAAATCTGAAAGCAGCCGGCAAGACCAGGAAAAACGCAAACGCGCATCCCAAATAAAAGAGAATCAGCGAGGCTGCCAGCAATGGCCGGGCCAGTCGCTTTTCACTTGCGTACAAGCCGGGTCTCACGAACGCCCATAGCTGGTACAGGATCACCGGCATGCTGACGAAAAATGCGGTGAACAGCGCCAGTTTCAACGGCGTCAGAAATGGGCTGGTCACCTCGGTCGCTATCAAATGGGCGCCTGGCGGCAAACGGGAGACCAGCGGCGCCGCCAGGAACGCATAGAGTCTGTTCGCCAACGGTACCAGCGCCAGCAACACCAGGAGCACGAACGCGGTCGCCTTGAGTAACCGCGACCGCAGTTCGAGAAGATGCGAAAACAGGCCCAGCTGTACTGCCTCAGCGGCACCGCCTTGTTCATGTAACGTCATGCACGACATGCTCGGTGGTATTGCCATGCCAAGACGGCTCGCTGGAGGCGGCGGCCGTGGAAGCTGGCCTCGGCGGAATCTGGCCGGATGAGCCCTGTGGGGCGCTATCAAGTGACGGCGGCGACGGCATCAGCGTGTTTAGCGCCCGGGTATCAAGCGGCTCGCGGAGCTGGCCAAGGGTTGTGTTAAGTCCAGCTTGCGCCGACGCCACGTGCTCTGAAGCATTGCGTGCCGCCTGCCTTATCTCGGCGACTTGCAGTTCGCGCTCTACCTCGGCACGAACGCTGTTCCAGCCACCGCGCATCCGACGCATGATCGCACCTGCCGTGCGCGCAGCGACTGGCAGCTTTTCGGGGCCAAGAACGACCAGCGCAATCAACGCAAGCAAAATCAATTTTCCGATATCGAGATCAATCATCGGATATCCCTAGGGCTTGCTGACGCGCTCGCGAGCGTCTTGCCGAACACGGCTTTCAGACGACGAAGCCTCTGACGTCAACTTATTTTCCGCCTTTGGATCTCGGTCTTCCTCGCCATTCAGATTTTTCTTGAACCCACGGATGGCCGATCCCAAATCTGGCCCGATGCTGCTTAACTTGCCTGTACCAAAAACCACTACAGCCACGACTACAAGGATGACTAGATGCCAAATGCTCATATGTGTTCCTGATGCAACTTCAGGTTGAAAAATTCATGAATTGGCTGATCGAGGGATTCCGCCCAATGTCAGGGCCGTTTCCCGTCAAGCTGAGTGCGCTGAGCGCTTCGCAGTCCCGGGTCAATCTCATGCGGGACAGAGTGCGAAACGTGGAACAGATCAGGACGTTCGTCCTGCGTTACCGACTGCGAATCAGCCGAACGAGGTGCCGTCATGCAAGCCCTGGCCAAGGCAAATGCCGGCGAGCCCCGGGTTGGACAGCCAGAGCCAAGCATTGAGGTCAATTCGGGAGTCACATCGGAGAAACTCAATATCTCGCCGCCATGCGTGCGAACGAATACCTCGACCTCCTTCCTGGAGGCAAACGACGCAAACGTCGGTCCCATCTCGCCGCTCAACGGCTGCCATGCCACGTACCAGGCGGTGCGTGCGTCGACAAACGTCCGCGCCTCGTTCGAGGGGTGCTGCCAATTGATCGTGGCGCTGTCCTGCACCAGCAGTTGCTGCAGCCGCGTCTTGTTTTCCGAGTCCAGCACATAGGCGAAGAAATCGCGGGTCGAGCCGAATTTCAGCGGCGCCTGGTAGCCTTGGACCCACGCCTCGGCGCGAGGCCCGGGCCCGGCGTCGATATACATGCCACAGACGGCGCAGGCGTCGCCCTTGTGGATGTCGACTGCTGCCTGCGGCGGCGGTGCCTGACTGGCACTGCAATCGGTGAGCAACAACGCGACCAGTGCCACCAGCAGCCGGGCAGACGTACTAAAGCGATCACGTTCGCTACGCCGATATGAGGTGTGTATTTTCATACTTCCTTCCGCCGAAACAGGAACTGGGCCAAGGCAAAGGGAACGACGACCCAGAGCAGCATGGCCATGTAAAGCACCCAGGGCTGATACACATGGCTCGTGGTCATCCCCATGAACAGCTCGTTGCCGCTGCCTGATCCCAGCGTGGTCAGGTTGATCAGCCGGAACACGTCGATGGGATTGAGGTAGAGCAGTCGGGGAAAGACCGACTGCTCCCACCCGTTGCCGCCGCTGAATACCAGGATCGCCAGCAGGCACAAGTCGAAAATGATCACCGTGACCAGCCAGGTCACTAGCGCCAGACCCGCGGCACGCGCCTTGTCGGCAGTGGTCACGCTGATCACGCTGGCCAGTCCGACAAAGCTCGCCCCGAGCATCGAGGCGCTCAGCACGAAATTTCCGATGCTGAGCCACGCCCCGCCAGTGCGCGCCTCGGGTTGCATGATCTGGATGATCACGACCGCGGCGCCAAAACCCACCAGAGTCGCGGTGGCCAGCGCGGCGCAGTGGCCCAGGAACTTGCCGGCGACCAGTTCGATCCGCGAGATCGGATAGCTGAGTACCAGCAGCAAGGTGCCGTTGTCCTGTTCACCCACCACCATGTCGTAGGCGATCAGCAGGCCGATCAGCGGGATCACGAAGGCAGCCAGCGTGGTCAGGCTGGCCAGGGTCGCGTCGAACGAGGTGAAGCCGAGCTTGCCGGCCGCCGCGCCACCGAAGTATGAAATGCTCAGTGCCAGCACGGCGAACAAGATCGCCACGGCAATCGTCCAGCGATTGCGGAAGTCGTCGCGAAACTCCTTGCCGGCGATGATGGTGATCGTGCTCATACGGCGTTCCCCAGTTCACGTTTCGTACCCGCGCCAAGATAGTCATACAGGCGCGCCAGTGAGGCCTCCTGGATCACGATGTCCTCGACCGCCGGATGGGCGGCCAAACGTTGCAGCAGATCCAGCTTGCCGCCTTCGGCGATCTGAATCTCGAACCGACCGTCGTGCCTGAGTGCATGCACCAGGCCAAGTCCACGCAACTCCTGCGCAAACGCGGGCGCATCGGCAGCGTCCTTCAGTTGCACCACGACCACGCCCGGGAGGCCCGACTGCCGACGCAATTCGCTGATGCTTCCCGCGGCGAGCAGATCGCCCTGGCGCAGGATCAGCGCACTGTCGATATGCGGTTCCAGCTCCGCCAGCACGTGCGAGGACACCAGCACGCTGTGTCCTTCGGCGCGCAATTCGCCCACGATGTCGTACAGCTCACGTGTGGCCTGGGGATCGAGACCGGCAGTGGGTTCGTCCAGCACCACCAGTTCCGGTGATGCCAGCAACGCCTGCGCCAGTCCAAGGCGTTGCCGCATGCCTTTCGAATAAGTGGAGACACGGCGATTTCTGGCGGAGTCCAGACCAACCCGCTTGAACAGCTCGCCCACCTGTTGCCGGGGTGCGCGTTTGAGTTTCGCCAGATAGTCGATGACCTCGGTGCCGGTCAGGTTGCCGTAAAACGCCACGCTCTCGGGCAGATAGCCAATGCGACGGCGCAGCGCCACCGCCTGGCTCCCCCATGGCGATTGGCCCAGGACCTCGACCTGACCGCTGGTGGGCTCGATCAGTCCCAGGATCAATTTGATCAGGGTCGACTTGCCGGCGCCGTTGTGCCCGAGCAAGCCGATCACCTTGCCCATGGGTACCGTCGCCGAAACGCCGACCAGGGCGGCGACGCCCTTGTACTGCTTGCCGAGCGAGGTCATGTCAATGGCGTTGGTCATGGGCTCTCGCTCGCAATGTTTCAGGGACGCTCATCAATGGGTGACTGTCCTGCACGCTGGGCGGCGTGAACACGGGGAATGCGCGCTGTACGTAGCGCAACAGCAGTATCGACGGGCTCGACATCAGCACCCGCGCACTCGGATATTTCCACAGCAGCACATCGACGCCGTCGTTGGGCCGGAAAGGCACGTCGCCGATACCATCGCCATCGAGATCCCAGCCCAGGTAGTTGTCCCAGTAGTTGCCCTTGTCATCGAGCGACCACTCTTCGGCAATGTTCTGCACGTACTTCACCTGCGTGCGGTTGTCCACGAAGGCATTGCCGTAGACATGGTTGTCCTGCGAGCCGGCGGTGATATGGATACCGATTGACGAATCAGCTAGATAGTTGGTGTGGATCCGGTTGAATTCGGAGTTGTAAACGAACAGCGCCTTGCCTTCGCCACCGTCGACAACCTGACTGTCCGCGCTGCGTTCCTGCGCAATGTCGTGGACTTCGTTGCCACTGATGTCGCTGTAGGTGACGTAGTTGAAAAGAATGCCGTAAGAGGAATTGTTGAAGATTTGGTTGCCGGTGACCCGCAGGTGATCGGAGCTCATCAACGCCATGCCTGCGACGTTGTTCCAGCTGATATTGCCCTGCAAGGTCTCGCGCTTGGTATACATCTGATGCACGCCGTACCTGACTTCATGGATATGGTTATCCACGATCAGATCGTCATGACTCACGTAGTCGTAGATGCCATCCCGCGTACCGGACACATCATTGCCCTTGATCACGCACCAGGCGTCGTTCCACAGGTGGATGCCATCGCCGCGATCGGGCACGCGCAGCTCGGCGATACCGGTGATCACATTGCCGATGACCTGCACGTGCTGCGGACCATCCAGGTACACGCCGAACAAGGCGTCCTGGATCCGGTTGTCTTCAATGACCGCGCCGTCCACGCCTTTCTCGACATAGACCCCCGCATTCATGGCCGTGAGGTCACGGCCTGAGTTGCGGATGGTCAGGTTGCGCAGCGTGACCCTGGCGATGCGGACCCGCACCACGTCTCCCTGCCCATCGCCATCGAGAATGGCACCGGGTTGCCCGTCTAGCGTCACCGGGTGGTCAAGCACAAGATGCACGTGATGAACCCCGCGAGCGACGCTCAGCACGGCACCCGATGCCGCAGTAGCAATGGCATGTTGCAGACCGTCTTCGGCATGCGCCGGCAGCGTCATGACGATAGACGCGACAGCAAGCATCATCACGCACAGCCAGTTGCCCCGATGGCTCAAAGCGTGCCTCAAGTCGTCCCGGGAAGGTGCGCCTTCCGCCGCAGCCGGGGATCCGGCGGAAGGCGCACAATTCATCAAGCCTCCACCAGCATCCGGCCGCGCATCTCCAGATGCAGTGCGTGGCAGAAGAAGGTGCAGTAGTACCAGTGGACGCCGGGCTTGTCGGCGACGAAGGTCACCGAGGAGGTCTCCTGCGGACTGATCTCCATGTTGAGGTCATAGTCGGTGAGGCAGAAGCCGTGGCTCAGGTCCTCGATGGTGTCGACGTTGGTGACCACGATGGTGACTTCATCGCCCTTTTTCACCTTGAAACTGTCCAGGCCGTACTTCGGTGCCGAACTGGTCATGTAGACGAAGACCTTGTTGCCCTCGCGGATGACCTTGCTGTCGCTCTCCAGGGCGATGCCGTGCTTTTTGGCCTGGGCAACGGTTTCGGCGAAGAACGGATCGTTGCGCTCCCACTTGCGCTTGATTTTCCCCGCCAGCATCTTGGCCGGGATGATCACCGCGTCATGCGGCTCGGAGTAGACCGGCTCATCCGCCACCAACACCATCTGGTCACCGGAAATGTCGATCAGCTGATCAAGGTCCGGATGCAACGGACCTGTCGCGAGGAACCGATCCTTGGAGAACTTGTTCAGCGACACCAGCCACTTGCCGTCGGCGTCGCGTGTCTCGCCCAGCGAGGTATGGTTGTGACCAGGCTGGTAGGCGACATCAAGCTTCTGCCGCAGGTAGTTGGTCTTCTTGCCCGCATAGTCGTCGATGGCGTCTTGGATGTTCCATTTCGCCATCTGGCTGTCGATGAACAGCGTGGTGTAGGCATTGCCACGACCATCGTAGGCCGTGTGCAATGGCCCCAGCCCCAACTGAGGTTCCGCTACCACGGCTTCGCGCGGGTCCTTGAGCTTGCCGGCAAAGTAGTCGTCCACCTTGCTCCACTCCATCAGGGTGACCGTTGGTGACAACTTGCCGTTGGCGGCAAAATATTTTCCGTCCGGACTGGCATTGAGGCCGTGCGGACTCTTCGGGACCGGGATGTACATGGTCAGTTCCGAACCATGGCGTCCATCCACTACCGGCACCTTGGACGTACCAATGGTCTTGAATTTGCCGGCCTTGACCGCCGCCTCAATGCGCGCGATGTTGAACACGACGACCCAATCGCGCTCGCTCTGCATCATGCCGGCCAGGTCCACCGCATCCTCGCTGTTGTAGCAGGTCGAGGCGGCATACTTGCCTTCGTAGTCGCAATCGGTGTTATCCAGATTGCCGTCGACGATGACCTGCCACGCCATGTCCATCGTGTCGCCGTTGAGTGCCGAGAACATGGTCTGGTATTTCTTCGGATCATCCAGGTCGCGGCCGTCATTGGGACTGGGGATCCTGAATTCCGCGTTGGCAAAAACATAACCGGTACGCGGTTCACGCTGCACGCGCATACCGTGGATGGCCTGCACGTTGGGGATCTTGGTGATCTTGTCGCAGCGCATCACATCGCAGCGGATGCGCGCGACGCGAGTGCCCGCCTTGTCGTTCATGAACAGGTAGCGTCCGTCGTAATGACCGTTCGTCTGGCTCATGTGCGGATGATGCAGGTCACCACCGCGGGGAAAGTTCTCACCCAATATCCGCTTGCTCTCGTTGGTGATGCCCCAGCCGATGGCGAAGTCGGTGTTGAACACCGGGATGCGCATCAGTTCGCGCATCGACGGCAGTCCAAGAATGCGCATCTCGCCGGACTGACCGCCACTCCAGAAGCCGTAGTATTCGTCCAGCTTGCCGGGGGCAACATCATGACCCTCCGGCTTGCTGGTGGTGGTTGCGCCGGCTACGGGAGAGGCACTGTCCGGCGTGGCTGGTGCTCCAGCCGCCGGCGTCGCGCTGCGACCACATCCGGCCAGCAGTACACCGCCCGCTCCGGCCAACCCCGCCAGCGCACTCACTTTCATGAAATTGCGGCGCGACGCGCTTCCTGGCTGGCCAGGCAAGGACCCGATCTCGTCTTCGGTCAGTGCCCTGATCTGGCCGGCATGTTGTTCCGGATTCTGGTCGTTGGTCTTGTCGCTCATGGCTGTCACTCCTCAAAAGTTGATGGGACCCCAAACTGATCGCCGCCCTATTCGTGTACTTCCGCCGGCGTATCGGCATCTTCCGCACCCACCACGAATACCGGCGTCGGCAGCGGGCGCGATGCGCCCTCGCGCTTCTCGCGCTTCTTGCGACGGTCGACCAGCGGTGGGCATTTGCGATCGTTGTTGTACGTGACCTGGCAATCCAGGCAGTAGTGACACTCGTTGTAATTGATCGGACCCAATGGGCTGATCGCCCTGACCTCGCACTCGACCGCGCAGACCTGGCAGGGATGGCCGCACTCCTTGCGCCGACGCAGCCACTCGAACAGGCGCCAACGACCCGAGACCGCGAGGCCGGCACCCAGCGGGCAGACGTAGCGGCAATAGACCTTGTTGGTGAACGCTGCTGCTGCCAGCAGGCCAACGGCGAACAGCACGTAGCCCCACGAGCGCATGAAGTGCAAGGTGACGGCGGTCTTGAACGGCTCGATCTCCGCAAAGCGTTCGGCCAGTCCCACCGATTGCAGCGACAGCCCGAACAGGAACAGCAGGATCACGTACTTGATCGCCCACAGCCGTTCATGCACATACGAGGGTGGCTCCAGCTGCGGCACCTTGAACCTCACCGCCAACTTGTTGATCAGCACCTGCATGGCGCCGAACGGACACAGCCAGCCGCAGTACACACCGCGGCCCACCAGCAGCAGCGACACCGCCACGAAAGTCCACAGGATGAAAATCAGCGGATCCATCAGGAACGTGGTCCAGTGGAAGCCGTGCATCACCGAATTGACGAAGGTGAGGATGTTGACCACCGACAACTGGGCCAGGCCATACCAGCCGATGAACACGACGGTGTAGATCAGGAAGCCGACGCGGACGCGTTCCAGCAGCTTTGGCCGTTTGACCACCCAGTCCTGGAAAACCAGGATCAGCGACAGGAAGAACAGTCCGGCCACCAGCACAGCAATCTGGAAGCGCTTGGCGTACCAGATCTTCACCCATAGCGGTGCGTCATCCGGGATTGGACTGACCGTGGGTTGGTTGACGTAATCGGCCGGTATTTGATAGCTGCTCGAAAACGTGTTGTAGATACTTTTCAGCGGACCCACCTGCCGGTTCACCAGCAGCTGCAGGGTCCACGGGGCGCCGGGATTGAAGCCTTGTCCGTGGCGCAGGATGAAGATGCCCTTCTCGTTGAACGACGACATCCCCGCCAGATCCGGCTGGTCCAACACCACGAAGTCGCTGTCCTTGAACAGGAACAGCTTGCCCGCCTGCATGACATGCAGTCGGTCGAACACGCCGCCGCGCACATAGCCGACGCCCTTGAACGAGTACAGCCCGTTGGCGACAACCGCGACGGCCTCGTCACCGGGCTTGAGGCCGTGCATCAAGGTGGCGTAACCGGAAGCACCCAGCAGATTCCGGCCCACCGTTGGCGGCGTGATATCCGCGTAGTAGAGATCGATGAACTCGTCTTTCTCGTGGCCAGCTACCGGCGCAGTGGGATCATCGATAAGGCCACTCTCCGGCTGGCCCTTGAACGCATCAGCGACCATGCCGCGATCAAGGTGCAAACGGCGAAAGGCGCCATTGCCGGTCAGCTGTGTCCAGTCCGCCTGCCTGAAGTAGTCCGTTCTGATCGTCGCCGGTGCGCTGGCGGTAGCCTTGCGACCGCTGACGAGATTCCGCGACACAGCCACTTCCAGCGCGGCGTTCATGATCGTCTCGTTGACCACCATCGATGTCACGGTGGCGCTGCTGATGGCATCGATCTTGATCGACCCCGGCGCACTGCTGCCACCCACGACGATCTGGTCCTTGACGTTGTGGCCGACATAGCGCGCGACAAAGTCATACAGCCGCTGTACCGGAATGCCAACCAGCAGGATGGGCTCGTTCTGCTGAAGTACCCTGGTGCCGAGAATCTTTCCGTTCTGATCGATCGCCACCAGGATATTCACCGGATCGCCGGAATACGCCGGGACGGGTGCCACCATCACCGACTCGAACACGTAACCGATGACCTTGTCGCCGTTGTAGACGGCGGCCGCCGGCGGCTTGCCGGTGATGTCGTCGAAACGCGTCGCGGTGGGGAAATAACCCTTCACCTCGGGAAACTTTTGATCGATGCCGGCAACGGCATCCATCGACACGAGCAGCAGCAGACACGCCATGAACAACAGCAGCAGCCGGCTGGCAAGATCGCCCGAACGACGGCCAGGATTCTTGAACAGCAGCGCGCGCATCTCAGACCACCTCGGCCTGGCCCGATACCTGCGGCAGGTCACGGGAACGCCAGCTCTTGCGGGTGCCCCTGGAAAAGACCAGCCACTGATCGTTCTGCGCAGCCATCACTTCGCGCAACCGCGGCAGCGGCATCGAGGCGGCCGCCACACTCATGGCATCGGCATCCACCGAGGTTTCGGCCATGACTGTGACGCTGGAATAGTTCAGCGGGGAATAGCCGGTATGTGGATTGATCACGTGGAACAGCTTCTTGTCGGACGAAAAGAAGACTCGGTAATTGCCGGAAGTGCCCAGCGCGGCATTGCGCAAGGTCACGACGGATGCGATCTGGCTGATGTTGCCGGGATCGACGATGCCCACGTGCCACTGATGCTGGAAATCGTTGCCGGAGATCGCACGCACGTCGCCGCCGGCATCCACCAGGGCATGCTCGATACCCGATGCCCGCAACGCAGCGATACCCTGGTCGATGACGTAACCCTTGGCCAGCCCGTCCAGCGTGACCGCCATGCCCGGTTGCGTGAACCGCACGCCCTGCGCGTCCAGCGCGATGCGGCGGTAGTTGATCAGCAGGTCCCGCTGCCCGAGTTGCACGCGGTCATGCATGGCGAGCATGGCAGGCTGGCGCATCGATTCGAAGTACTCCAGCACCGGCAAGACACTGATATCGAAATCGCCGTCCGTCATTGTTGAAATCGCCAATGAACGCTGCAAGACGTCCCTCAGCTCCGGTGGCAGATGCTCCAGATGGCCATCGCGGTTCAAGCGCGCCACCGGACTGGCCGGATCGAACCGAGTGAGCACGGCAACCGCATCCGCCATGCGCCGGAATGCGTTATCAATGGCGATCCCTGCCTTGTCGACATCGTCGGCCAGACAGGTGATCGCCACCGAAGTCTCCATCAGCGTCTGTTCGCGGCGAACCTCGAACAGGTTGTGTTCGCGCCTAAGCACGAACCAGCCTGATCCGCCAACTACTCCGGCAGCCGCCGCCACACCGGCGATTGCCTTGAGCAGCTTGCGCCTGCCGGGCGAGCGCGGTTCCTCCGTTGTTGCCGGAACATGCATGACATCAGCCTCCGCGGCTGCAAACCATTCAAACAAGCTTTTCAGGCGAGGCTGTTGCAGCCTTGCTTAGGCTTTGCGCGCGTACATGACGCACCAGCCCTGTGGCGCAATGCTTCCGTCGACGACCTTGCAGGTACCGGCATCTTTCGGCGTTTTCCCGGGGATGAAATGGATGCAGTTGTCGCACTGGTCCTTGCCGTGTGGCTTGGGCTGATACATCGCGACGGCTTGGGGGGCCTTGCCGGCCTGCGCCCGTGCCGGCGTGGTCTTCAGCAGACCGGTGGCAGCTACTGCACCGATCACCGCAATGGTGGCGCCGCTCTTCAGCAAGGTGCGACGGCTGGCATCAAATTCAACAACATTCTTCTTCATGAGTTTCTCCTGGGGGCTCTGGTTGTTTCGCTTCACACATACATGCCGAGTGCTGGCACGTGTCTCACGGGTTGCTGACCGCGACACTTGTATTGTCTGCACTACCCCGACCCGGCACGGGTTTGACCGGTTCGCCATCCGAACCGACCACGATGCCAAGGCGTTTGTGCATGATCGGACTGGTAGTCGTGTATTGCAGATTCACCTTTTCACCCGGATTGAGGTGTTCCTTTACGGCGAAGGCGCACATCGCTGCCTCATGAAAGCCAGACAGAATCAGCTTCTTCTTGCCGGGGTAGGCACTCACATCGCCGACCGCGTAGATGCCGGCCGTCGATGTCTGGAACGTGGCCGTATCGACCGCGACCTGCTGGTGATCGAGCTGCAAACCCCATTCCGCGATCGGCCCAAGTGCCGGATGCAATCCCCAGAAAACCAGCAATTGTTCCGCCTCGATCCGCTGCACCACGCCACTGCGTACCCGTACACGTACCCACTGCAGCTCGTCCTGCGGCGCATCCAGTCCCACGATGTCGCCTTCGAGGAACTGCATGCGACCGGCATCGCACAGCTCCTGCATGCGCTTGATGTGGGCAGGTGCCGCCCGGAACTTGGTCGAGCGATGCACCAGCACGATGCTGTTTGCACGATCGACCAGAGCCAGTGACCAATCCAGTGCGGCGTCGCCGCCGCCGGCGATCACGATGTCCTTGCCATCGAATTTGCTGGCGTCGACCACCTTGTAGTGGACCGAGCGACCCTCCATGGCCTCGATGTCAGGCAGCGAGAGCTTGCGCGGCGAAAATGCCCCCAGACCGCCAGCAATGATCAGTACTCCGGTGTCGAACGAGGTTCCGGCACTGGTGGTGACATTGAAGCGGCCACTCTCCAGGCGATCGACCGTGGTCAACGTCTCGTCCAGGTGGAATTGCGGGGCGAACGGTTGAATTTGCGCCTGTAGCCGCTCGATCAGCTCACGCGCGCTGCATGCCGGCACGGCCGGGATGTCGTAAATCGGCTTGTCGGGGTACAGCTCGATGCACTGACCACCCACCTGCGGCATCGAGTCGACGATATGCGCGCTGAGGCCGAGCAGGCCGAGCTCGAACACCTGGAACAACCCTACAGGTCCAGCTCCAACGATAACCGCATCCGTACTGATCGACCTTTTGCTCATTAGCAATACATGTCTCTTGCGAATCCACCACATTGAGTAGAAGTTTGCGCGACCATGGCGCGTCTGTTCTTGACGTTGGTCAATTCCAAGCGCCCTTGGCCCGCGGCCGAACGCCACACCAAGGGATATGTTTCGGCCACGGGCGTGCCTACGGCAGCGAAGCCATATGCTGTTGACGGCAGGTGATTTCCTGCCATTCGATGCGGGCGTCGCAGATCAACCGGCGCTTCGCAAAACACAGAGAGGCCTCCCACTTCGTCGAAGACAACGACGTGAACAAAACTCCCTGCGGTGCATGAGTGCGTTGCAGTCGCTCTTGCCGACTTCCGCGCTCGCCACGGTTGAACAATTTCACTGCGTGAGATCAACTAGCCGTCGTCTGGCACGTCGCTGCCAAAGCGTTGGTCCGAACCGGTTGTCGTCCCGGCGAGAAGTGCCTTCGCTTTCAACTGCAATACACAATAGGAACGCTCCCATGCATCCGCGTTAGGAGAAGACCATGCCAATTGCACCAGCAAGCCCCGCATGGCGTCGATCTCTCCCTCGAGTTGGTGCAGTCGGTGCAGCGCCTGCTCGTGCTCGTCCTTGCCCACCATCAGTATCTTGCGGTCGCGACAGACGCCGATGCACGGCTGCGGCGCCTCGATCTTGCCGCAGCCAATGCATTGCCAGGCCTGGATCCAGTCGGTCATGCGCGGTCAGTTCCGCTCAGGGCTCGTCGTGCATCTCATGCATGGCCGGGGCCGCCGTGTCCCAGCCCGGAGCGTTGAAATAGCGCGGATACTGCGCGATTGCCGCGCGCATGTCCGCGACGGCCTTGAGGTTTTGCGGGTCATGCTTCAGCGCCTGCGCGGCGCCGAGCAAGGGCACCAGGATGCCGTGCAGGGCGGCGTCGGGCGCGGGCGCCAGCTTGCAGTGGGTGAACATGAAGGTCACCGCCTCCTCGATGGTGGTGGCGCGATCCACTGCCATCGGCGCACTCATGTGTCCCATCTCGTAGTGGCGCAGTTCGTCCACCGCGGCATGCACGCGGCGCATACCGTCGCGGAGTGACGCATCGGGGGCCCAGCGTTGTGCGGGTGCTGCAACGGCAGCGGCAGCGGCAGCGCCGTGGTGATGGTCCTTGGCGATCGCTGGCGCCCAGGGCGCCAGCGAGAACGCGCACAACAGGACGGTGGTGATGGCATGACGGCGTTTCATCGACTCGACTCCTCGGACAGAAGCAACCTCGTCGGTTGCTGATGCTGTCCATCGTAGCGACAGCGATCGCAGGCATACCTGATCCACGTCAACGCGGTCATCGACAACGGCAGCCACGATGCGTGCCAAATCCCTGCCGCGAGGTGTCCATGCAACTGGTCTGTCCTGCCGGCAACCTGCCGGCGCTGCAAGCGGCGATCGACGCCGGCGCCGATGCGGTCTACGCGGGTTTCCGCGACCAGACCAATGCGCGCGCCTTTCCCGGCCTCAACTTCAGCGACGCGGAGCTGCGTGACGGCATTGCCTATGCGCACCAGCGCGGCAGGCAGGTCTACCTGGCGCTGAACACCTATCCCGACAGCGCGCGCCTGCCGCAGTGGTACAGCGCGGTGGACAAGGCCGCCGAGTTCGGCTGCGACGCGATCATCGCCGCCGAAATGGCCGTGCTCGACTACGCCACGCGCACGCATCCATCACTCAAGCGGCATCTGTCGGTACAAGGTTCGGCCACCACCGCGCCGGCGCTGCGCTATGCCTACGAGCGCTTCGGCATCAGCCGCGCGGTGCTACCGCGGGTGCTGTCGATCCAGCAGGTCGAGCGCCTTTGCGCAGGCTCGCCAGTGCCGCTGGAGGTGTTCGCGTTCGGCAGCCTGTGCATCATGGTCGAGGGCCGTTGCCAGCTGTCCAGTTACGTCACCGGTGCCTCACCGAATCGCCATGGTGTGTGTTCGCCGGCCAGCTTCGTGCGCTGGGAGGAACACGGCGACGGTCGCCGCAGCGTGCGCCTGAACCAGGTGCTGATCGACAAGTTCGAGCCAGCCGAACCGGCGGGCTACCCGACCGTGTGCAAGGGCCGCTTCGAAGTTGGCGGCGAGATCTTCCACGCACTCGAAGAACCGACCAGCCTCAACATGCTGGAACTGCTGCCGCGACTTGCGCAGGCCGGCGTGGCGGCGCTGAAGATCGAGGGCCGCCAGCGCGGCGTGGCCTATGTCGGTTCGGTCACCCGCACCTGGCGCGCGGCGCTGGATCGCTACCGCGACGCTCCCGCCAGCTGGACCCTGCAGCCCGGCTGGCAGCAGTCGCTGTCGAAACACGCCGAGGGTCACCAGACCACGCTCGGCCCCTATCACCGCTCCTGGCATTGACGATGACGACGATGAAACTGAGCCTCGGACCGCTGCAGTATTTCTGGCCGCGCGAACGCACGCTGGCGTTCTACCGCGAGGCCGCCGACTGGCCGGTCGACATCATCTATCTGGGCGAGACGGTGTGCAGCAAGCGCCGCGAACTGGGCACGCGCGACTGGATCGCGCTGGCCAGGGAGCTGGCCCTCAGCGGCAAGCAGATCGTGTTGTCATCGCTGGCGCTGATCGAGGCTGAGTCCGAACTGGGCGCGCTGCAGCGGCTGGTCGACCACGGCGACTGCTGGATCGAGGCGAACGACCTGTCTGCGGTGCAACTGTGTCGCGAGCGCGGCGTGCCGTTCGTCGCCGGCCCCACGCTCAACGTCTACAACCACCACGCGCTCGCCATGCTGATGGACGATGGCCTGCGCCGCTGGGTGCCCGGCGTGGAGCAAGGCCATACCTTGCTGCGCGAATTGCGCGAGGCGATGCAGGCCGAACAACGCGAAATGCCCGAACTGGAAGTGATCGCCTTTGGCCGGCTGCCGCTGGCTTTCTCCGCACGCTGCTTCACCGCCCGCGCGCTCGACGTGGCGAAAGACCAGTGCGACTTCCGCTGCATCGAATACCCCGACGGCATGCCGCTGGCCACGCGCGAAGGCCGACCGTTTCTGCGCATCAACGGCATCCAGATCCAGGGCGAGGAGATCACCGACCTCGGCCCCGAGCTGCCGGTGCTGCGCGAACTGGGCGTGGACATCTTGCGGCTGTATCCGCAGGCCGAAGGCATGGCCGAGATGGTGGCGCACTACCACCTCGCCCGCCGCTCGCCGGTGGCGCCGCCGCGGATCGGCGCGCGCAACGGCTACTGGCACGGCGAGCCGGGCATGCGCATGACCGAAGCGCCGGCGTGAGCGCCGCCGCTCAGTACGCGTAACGCAGTACGGTGGCGTAGTGGCAACCGGTGCCGGCAAGCACGAACAGGTGCCAGATGAAATGGCTGTAGCGCAGCCGCTCGTGCAGCATGAAAAACACCACACCCAGCGTATACGCCACGCCACCGCCGAACAGCAGGATCAACCCGGCCGCCGGCATGTGCTGCCACAGCGGGCGGATCGCGATCAGCGCCATCCAGCCCATCGCCACATACAGCGCGGTGGACAGCCGCTCGAACCGCGCGCCCACCACCAGCTTGAACACCAGCCCCAGCAGCGCCAGGCTCCAGATCACGCCAAGCAAAGCCAGCCCCCAGCTGTCACGCAACACGCCCAGTGCGATCGGCGTGTAGGTACCGGCGATCAGCAGATAGATCGCGCCGTAGTCCAGCCGCTGCAGCCACGCCTTGGCCCGCTTATGCGATACCGCGTGATACAGCGTCGAGGCCATGTACAACAGGATCGCACTGCCGCCGAATACCGCCGCCCCCACCATCGCCGCGGTGCTGCCGATGCGTACCGCATTGACGATCAAGATCGGCAGACCCACGATGGCCAGCAACACCCCGAGGCCGTGACTGATGCTGTTGGCAAGTTCCTCGCCAAAGGTCGATGGGCGTGACACGGAGATGGATGACATGGGCTTTTCCGGAAGATGGGCGAGGAACGAAGGATGAATGTGCGCAGGCGCTGCTGCTGTTGCAACAGCAGCAGCGTCGGAGGCCGTCACACCTTGGCAAACACTAGGCTGGCGTTGGTGCCGCCAAAGCCGAAGCTGTTGGACATCACTGTTTGCAGCTGCGCATCGCGGCTCGCACGCACGATCGGGAACCCTTCGGCGCGAGGGTCCAGCTCGTCGATATGGGCCGAGCCGGCGATGAAACCTTCGTTGAGCATCAGCAGGCTGTAGATCGCCTCGTGCACGCTGGCCGCACCGAGTGAATGACCGGTCAGCGATTTGGTCGAGGACAGCGGCGGCACCGCATCGCCGAAGACGTTGCGCACCGACTGCAACTCGACGATGTCGCCCAGCGGTGTGGCGGTGCCGTGGGTGTTGAGGTAGTCGACCGGCGCGGTCACCTGCGCCAGCGCCATCTGCATGCAGCGCACCGCGCCCTCGCCGGACGGCGCCACCATGTCCGCACCATCGGAAGTGACGCCGTAGCCGGCCAGCTCGGCATGGATGCGGGCGCCACGCGCGCGGGCATGTTCGTACTCCTCCAGCACCAGCATGCCGCCGCCACCGGCGATGACGAAGCCGTCGCGGGCGACGTCATACGGGCGCGATGCCCGCTCCGGTGTGTCGTTGCTGCCGGTGGACAACGCGCCCATCGCGTCGAACTGCGCAGTCATGCCCCAGTGTTCTTCCTCGCCGCCACCGGCGAACATCACGTCCTGCGCGCCATGCCGGATCAGGTCGGCCGCGGCGCCGATGCAATGCCCCGAAGTCGCACATGCGGCGGCGATCGAGTAGCTCAGGCCGAGGATGCCGAACGCGGTGGCCAGCGTGGCCGACACGGTGGAGCACATAGTGCGCGGCACCATGAACGGGCCGACCTTGCGCACACCCTTGTTGCGCAGCAGGTCGCCGGTTTCGATCTGCCAGCGCGGCGAGCCGCCGCCGGAGCCGGCGATCACGCCGCTGCGCGGATGCCGCACCTGTTCGAGGGTGAGCCCGGCATCGGCGATCGCCGAACGCATCGCCACGTAAGCGTAAGCGGCGGCGTCACCCATGAAGCGGCGCAACTTGCGGTCGATCTCGGCGTCCAGGTCGATCTCCGGCACGCCCGCCACCTGGCTGCGCAGGCCAAGCTCGGCGTAGCCGGGCATGGCGCGGATGCCGCTGCGGCTTTCGCGCAGCGCGCTCGACACCGTCGCCGGCTGGTTGCCCAGGCACGACACGATGCCCATGCCGGTCACCACGACGCGGCGCATCTCAAAAGCCCTCGGTGGACTGGAACAGGCCCACGCGCATGTCGCTCGCCTCGTAGATCAGCCGGTCGTCGACGAAGGTCTTGCCGTCGGCGATCACCATGCGCAACTTGCCGCGCATCACGCGGCGGATATCGATCTCGTAGCGCACCAGCTTCGCGCTCGGCATCACCTGCCCGGAAAATTTCACCTGGCCGACGCCCAGCGCGCGACCGCGGCCAGGTTCACCCAGCCAGGGCAGGAAGAACCCGCTGAGCTGCCACATCGCATCGAGCCCGAGGCAACCGGGCATCACCGGATCGCCGATGAAATGGCAGCCGAAAAACCACAGCTCCGGATGGATGTCCAGTTCGGCGTGGATCAATCCCTTGCCATACGCCCCGCCTTCAGTGGCGATCTGCGTGATGCGGTCGAACATCAGCATCGGCGGCGATGGCAGTCGTGCATTGCCGTCACCGAACAGTTCGCCTCGGCCGCAGGCACGCAGTTGTTCGTAATCGAACGAGGAGGGACGTGTCATGGAAATCTCACTGGGTCAGGAAGGGGGAGTGTGCCCATCCGAGTCTGCATCCGTCTTGACGAGAGTCAACCTTCATTGCGAACGCGGCCGCGGCAGGCGGCTGCCGCGTGGGGCATATCGCCGCAGCGCGCCGGCTCAGCCGGGACAGCCGCGATCGCGCCGGCAATGCGCGCCGAGGCTGCGCCGGCGCAGCACGGCCGCTCGCAGCAGCGATTTGGCCAGCCGCATCTGCCAGCCGGCGTCCGCGGCGGCGGCGCAGGCACGCCATGCGTCGCGCAACGACGATGCCTCGCGCACCGGGCCAGCGGCGTGCCACAGCAGCGTGCGTAACGCGGCCAGTGATGCCGGTGGCAGACCGTCGCCACGCTCGACCCAGCGATGGCTGCCCTGCCCGCCGTGCACCGCCGTGGCATGCGCCAGCGCGGCACCGAGCCGGCGACCGCACGCCACCCCTTCCAGCAGCGAATTGCTGGCCAGCCGGTTGGCACCATGCACGCCGTTGCAGGCAACTTCGCCCACCGCGTGCAGGCCGGCCAGCGTGCTGCGCCCATCCAGATCGGTGGCGATGCCGCCCATGTGGAAATGCGCGGCGGGCGTCACCGGCAGCGGCACCTGTCGCGGATCGAAACCATGCGCCAGGCACGCTGCCAGCACGGTGGGAAAGCGGAGGTTCCAGTCGCCACTCACCGCCGTCGCATCGAGCCACACCTTGTCGCCTTCGCGTTGCGCCTGCCACACGCGTCGCGCCACCACATCACGCGGCGCCAGATCGCCCAGCGGATGCAGGCCGCGCATCAGCGGTTGCCCGGCGGCATCGAGCAGGCGCGCACCGGCGCCGCGCAGCGCCTCGGTGATCAGCGGCAGACAATGGCCGCCGATGTCCAGAGCGGTGGGATGAAACTGCATGAACTCCAGATCGCGCGACGCGGCGCCGCTGGCCAGGCCCAGCGCCAGCCCGGCACCGTCCGCGCCGGCCGGATTGCTGGTATGCGCAAACAGCGCGCCGATGCCGCCGGTGGCGAGTACTACCGCGGCGGCTTCGATGTGCTGCTGGCGACCACGCTCATCGCGGGTGCGCACACCGACCACGCTACCGTCGCGCAGCAGCAAGGCGTCGACATCGACGCCGCCACGCCACTGCACATGCGCCGCTGCCCGCACCCGTGCGCGCAGCGCACGCACCAGCGCCGCGCCGGTGGCATCGCCGCCGGCATGCACGATGCGCGCGGCACCATGGCCACCCTCGCGACCCAGCTGCAGTGCGCCACCGGCCGCGCCATCGAATGCCACATCCTGCTGCTGCAGCCAGGCGATGACATTCGGCGCCTCGCCAGTCAACCACTGCACTGCCGTGGCATCGTTGTGATGCGCGCCTGCCTCGATGGTGTCGCCGGCGTGCGCGGCCGTGCTGTCGTGCGGATCGAGCGCGGCAGCAATGCCACCCTGCGCCAGCGCGCTGGCACTGCCGCTGCCGTCGTGCGCACGGCACAGCAGGCGCACCGGCGCCGGCGCCGCGGCCAGCGCCGTGACCATGCCGGCCACGCCACCGCCGACCACCACGATGGGACGACGTTCGCGCCTCACACGGTTTCGCGCCGGCCCACGGCCAGCATCCGCTGCAGCGCCGCGCGGGCACGCAGGGCAACGTGCAGCGGCAGCTCCACTGCATGCTTCATGTCCCGCAGGGCTTCGTGGATCTTCGGCAAGGTGATCCGCTGCATGTGCGGACACAGGTTGCACGGCTTGATGAACTGCGTCGCCGGGAACTGCGCGCGCAGGTTGTCGGCCATCGAACACTCGGTGATCAACGCCACCCGCGCCGGTTTTTCGCGTTCCAGCCACTTGCCCATCGCGGTGGTGGAGCCGACGAAATCCGCTTCGGCCAGCACCTCCGGTGGACACTCCGGATGCGCCACCAGCATCGCGTCGAATTGCTCGCGCGCATGCCGCGCCTGCTGCGCGGTGAACTTCTCGTGCACCTCGCAGCGGCCGTTCCACAGCACCAGCTCGACCTTGGTCTGGCTGGCGACGTGACGGCCCAGGTACTCGTCGGGCAGGAAGATCACCTTGCCCGCGCCCATCGCCTCGACCACCTGCACCGCATTGGCCGAGGTGCAGATCGCGTCGGACTCCGCCTTCACCGCGGCCGAGGTGTTGGCGTAGCTCACCACCGGCACGCCGGGGTGTTGCGCGCGCAGCGCACGCACGTCGGCGGCAGTGATCGACGAGGCCAGCGAGCAGCCGGCTTCGAGGTCGGGAATCAGCACGATCTTTTCCGGCGCCAGGATCTTTGCGCTCTCGGCCATGAAGTGCACGCCGCACACCACGATCAGGTCGGCGTCGCAATCGGCGGCGGCCTGCGCCAGGCCGAGCGAATCGCCGGTGATGTCGGCCACGCCGTGGAAGATCTCCGGCGACTGGTAGCTGTGCGCCATGATCACCGCGCCACGCTGCTGCTTCAGTTTGTTGATGGCGTCGATCCACGGCAGGTGCAGCGAGATCTCCAGGCACGGCACCAGCGGTTCCAGGCGCTCGGCCAGCGCGGCGTACTCGTGTTCGAGTTCGTCGCGCCAGACCGGCAAGGGCAGCGTTGCGGAGGCGGTCATCGTGATCGCTTTTCAGTGAGGGGAAACGGGATGGCTCAGACGGCTTCGCCGCGGTGTGCGGCGCGGGCGGCTCGGGCGAAGCGCGCGCCGCGATTGAGTGCGATGCGTAAACCCAGCGGCACCGATTCCCATGGCAGCCGTTCGAGCAGGTTGCGTGCGGTGAGGCCGAGCTCGGTGTCGCCAGTGAGTTCCAGCGCGCGCTGGAAGAACAGCGTATCGGCATCTTCCAGCCGACTGGCCAGCAACAGCAGATCGGTGGCGCTGCCGCGCACGCTGGCCTCGGGCACGCCATCGCCGACGCACAGGCGCCCATCGCGCAGCTCCAGCACCCAGCGCAGTTGAAGGTCGCTGACCTCGATCCCGAGCCGGCGACCGCGCATGAAATCCAGTGTCCCGTCGTGCAGCGGCACGGCAAGCACGCGCGCCATCGCGCGCTCCAGCAGGTTGCGCTGCCAGCGCTGTGGCAGCGCGCGCAGCAGCGGTGCGAGCCGGCGCGGCGGCGGCAGCAGGCGCAACCAATGCAGTGCGCGGGATTCGGAACGAAGCGTGTCGGGCATGATGGGCTGCATCATGGCGGGAGACGGCGGAAGCGTGCCTTGATCAAGGTCAATCGCCATGCCTTGCTGACGACAGGCATCGACGATCGCCAGATCCAGCAGACCCGCCGCGGTATCCGCCGGCAGATCCAGTCGATGTGCCAGCGACTGCGTGCGCGTGCGCACCTGCCGCTCGCGCGCCAGGTCACGCGGCGGCACGCCGGCACGCGGCTTCAGTGCCGCCACCGCACGCACCAGCCGGCGGCGTGCGGCGAGCAGCACGATCAGGCCATCGTCGACGCGATCGATCGCGCTGCGCATGCGCATCAGCATGAGGCGTTCAGGCGTGGGCAGGCGCATCGGCAGACTCCGTGGTTGATCCGGTGGGGTTGCCCGCGGCCAGCGCATCGCGCAGCGCCTGCGCCGCGGGCAGCACTTCGGCCGCATACACCTGCTGCGCCTCGGTGAGATTGAAATCGGCGTGTTGGCGCTTGCGCACGCCGTAGTCGGAAAGCACCAGATGCGTGTCGGCAACCACGCCTGCGTTGGCCAGGCAAGCCGAGGCGCACTTCGGCACACAGCCATCCAGCGCCAGAATGCGACGCCCGCTCTGCGCCGTGCGCACCAGACCGGTGACGCCGCCGCCGACGCCGGCGATGCAGGACATCTCGGCGATACCTTCGCGATCCAGCTTCAGCGCCAGATGGTTGGCCATCTGCGCCGCGCTCGAACAGCCGGAACAGGAATAGACCAGCGACAACCTCGCGCTCACTGGCGATCCTCCAGCGTCAACAGAAAGCCATTCGTGCGCCTGCGCACGCCGCGCAGCGCCGACCACACGCCCAGCCACGCGAACAGCAGCGCCAACCCGGCGGCGCGCACCAGCCATGCCGAGGGCCACAGCGCCGCGGCCGGCAACAGCAGCAATGGCAGTTGCGCCAGCAGCACACCGAGTTTTTCGCTGTCGGGCAGCAGCCGCTGCACACCGGGCAACTGCACGCCGCGACCGCACACCCGATGCAACTCGATCCAGCCGATGAAGGCGACGATCTCCAGCGCCATGCCGAGCAACAGCAGCGGCAACGCGATGCCCAGCCCCAGCACCGCGGCCAGCATTCCGCCATCGGGCCCGACGACCAGTGCCAGTGCCGCCAGCAACAGCACGATCAAACCGGCGCGCCAGCTCCACAGCAGCGGGCTGCGGCGTTGCCGCGGCGCGCGCCATTGCAGCCACAGGGCGGCGCATGCAAACAGCGTTGCATGCAACGCCACCGTACCGGCCAGCCAGCGGCCATCGGCGTGAGTCAAGCGCCACCACGCTGTGCCGGACAGCATCACCAGCGCACTGCCGAGCCACAGCCCCTGCACCCGTGCGGGAAGTGTTCCGGTGCCCTGGAACATCGGCATCACCACCCGCGCCACGCTGGCCAGCAACACCACCACCCAACCCAGCACGCCCCAGCTGGCGTGCACGTCGACAAGCGCCGCCACCGGCCAGGCCCACCCGTCAGCAAGAGTCAGCGCCAGTGCGCCACCGAGCAACGCAGTGAGCACGCCGAACCCGAGCGCCACGCCGAGTCCCGCGCGCAGCAGCCGCTGCCCGACCGCTGCCAGCAGGCCGGGCAAGGTCATCGCGGCCAGCAGCACGAAAGCCAGCGGCAGCAGCACCGCGGCACCAAGCAGTGCCGGACGCCAGCTCTGATGCAGCCCCGCCACCAGCAGCAGCGCGCCGAGATTGAACAGGACATGCAGCGGTTTCCCGAGCAGGCCGCTGCCACGCACGCGCACCCCGGCAGCCGCAGGAAGAAACTGCAGCACGCTGCCGAACATCACGTTGCCGAGCACGCCGAGTGTGAACACATGCACCAGTGCCAGCGTGGCCGGATGCCAGCGTGAACGCAGCGCGGCATCGCCGTCGACGAACAACAACACGCCGGCGAGCATGCCCCACAGCGGCGCACTCAGCAGGAAGCGGCGCGGCAACGAGACCGCGGGTGCCTGATCAAGCGCCAGCCGGGCCATCATCATCTCGGCGGCGGATCAGCACCCGTGCGGTGCCGCCCGGCAGCGTGACCGCCGACGCGTGCAGCCCGCGCGTCGCCAGTGCGTCGAGCAAGGGTATCGGCAGCAGTGGCGTGAGCACGTGCATCCACTGCCCCGGCCGCAGCGCGTCGGCTGCCGCCAGCGCGCGCAGCATCGGTTCAGGGGATGGCAGATGACGCAGGTCGAGTTCGGGCCGTGCGCTGTCATCGACGTGGAGGTGCAACGACGGGTTCACTTGCATGGCGCTATCTCAACCCGGCCGAGGCCCGGGCGCGCTGATCTGGGTCAACGCGTCCGCAACAGTGGCACGCGCGTCGATCAACGCGTGCTCACCAGCGCCTGCCGCCCTTTCCATTCCAGTTGCAGCCACAGCTTGGCGCTGTCGCGGCCGAAGCCATCGGTGTGGTAGTCCGCCACCTTGATCAAGCCGCTGAGACCCGTCGCCAGCGGAAAGCTCAACGACGCATTCCACTCGCTGCCGTAACGGCCGCCGCGATCGGCATGGTAGTCGTGGTACGACACCACCCAGCCCAGCTTGCTGGCAGGACCCGAGCGGCCGAGGTTGCCGCTGACGCCCACATAGCGATCTTCCAGGCCGCCGACAGGCGTCACGTTGAACTGATCATCCCAGCCGTTGAATGCATGCAGCGTGGCCAGCGGCGTCTGCAAGGCATGCTGCCCGTTGCCGCCCAGATGTTCCCAGCCCAGTTTTGCGGTGATCGCCTGCAGCGTCCATGCCGGTTCGAGCAGCCAGTAGCTGTGTGCGAAGTGCAACGGGTTGTTGGCATAGTCGGTTTGCCGCGCCGCTTCCAGCGTCCAGCCCGGGCCATTGCCATCATGCACCGCGTTGCCGGTCCAGCGCAGGCCATAGGTCGCACTGGAGGCGCTCGCCACGTCGCGGTCCTCATGCAGGTAGGCATAACCCACCCATTGCTGTGCGCCCTGCGTCCACGCTGCGTTCAAGAGGTGGGTGTTGAGCCGCCGCTCGCGCGCCAGCAGATTGAGCGCATCGTCGCCAGCCACACGGTGCACGCGATCGAGCCAGTCATAACACAGCGTCAATGCCGTCAGCGGTCGCCATTGCAGTCCCAACGCATCGTACGTCTGCTCAAGCTGGCGCCAGCTGCTGCTACCGACCCAGCGCTGGTTGTCCAGTTGCAGGCGCTGACGCCCCAGAGTCACGCCAGATGCGTCGCCCTGCCAGCTCACCCATGCCTGATTGAGCTCACCGCCATGCGGATCGGTGATCGCCGGATACTGCGTGCGGCCGTTCGCGCCACTGTTGTAGTGCTCGCCGGCACTGGCCACGCCGGCGCCTTCCAGCAGTCCGCTCCAGCCATCGCCGAAGTTCGCGCGCAGGCCGAGTCGCAGGCGCAGGGTGTCGGCGTTGGCATTCCGGTTGAAGGCGTCGTCGTCGACCTGCTCGTGACGCAGGCGTGCATCCCATTCCATTTGCAGTGGCGCATTGGCGGGTGTCGTCTGCAGGTTGCCGCCGGCACCGTCGGCCCACGCCGATGGCGCGACCATCGCCGTGGCCAGAAGGCATGCAACGGAAAGAAATCTGCGTGTCGTTTTCATCGTGGTGTCCCCTTGTGGATGTGCGCAGTCTGCGCACACAAGGGCACCGACAAATTGACCGCGGTCAGGCCGGCGCGATGAACAGGCCTGCTGTGACAACACGCCACGGCCACGTACATGAGAACGCCGCCATGACGGCGGCGCTTCAATGCTAGGCGGACGTACAGACGTCCATATCGCGGGAGGCTCAGTGTCTGGAAACGGTCTCGGTGATCGCCTTGACGAAGGCCGGGTCGAGCCTGCCGATCACGTTGGTGTGCGCCGCTATGCGGCCTTCGGCGTCAAGCAGGATCAACTCGCTGCTGTGGTTGAACTCGCCATCCGGCAATTGCCGGTACTGCAGGCCAAGCACGCCCGACAACTGCCGCACCTGCGCCGGTTCGGCACGTGCCAGGGTCCAGAAGCGCGGGTCAAGCTTGCGCTTGTCGGCGTAGCTGCGCAGGGTGGCGACATCGTCCCGACCCGGATCGAAACTCACCGCGAGCAGGTCGATCTGCGAGCGGATCAACGGATCCAGCGCATTGCGGGTCAGCCGCATGCTGTCGATGATCAGCGGGCAGACCATCTGGCACGAGGTGTAGAACATCGTCACCAGCTGCGGCCGGCCGCGTCGCGCCGACAGCATCTGCTGCCGGCCATCCTGGCCGGTCAGCTGCACCGGCAACTGATAGACCGAATCACCGGGCAGCGGCTGGGCTGCGTGGACGCTGCCGCCCAGCAGCAGGAGCAGCGCAAGACAGGACAGCAGACGTTTCATGACGGGTTCCTCAATCGGACTTCGCGCAGCGGAAGCCCATGTTGTTGGTGGTGTCGGCGGCCTTCAGCGAAGACAGCATCGCGATGCGCATCAGCACCGCGTAGTTCTCCTTCTGCTGCATGCTGAGTGCGCCGGCGCCGCAGAACTTCAGCAGATCCGGATCGCCCTGGTCGCGGCTGTCGCTGGCGACCATCAGCGCATTGAAATCGTCGACCCACTCCCACACCAGGCCATTGATGTCGCGCACGCCGTAGACGTTGGCGGCGCCGCCGATCTCCGGCAGCGCCGTGCCGGAGGGCCGTGAGTACCAGCCCAGGATGCTCTCACGCCAGGCCGGGTCGGCACGCGCATCGCGACGAGTGGCATCGGCCGCCGCCGCAAACTCCCACTCGTACCAGCTCGGCAGACGCGCCTGCTCGCTTTCGCAATAGGCCTGCGCGGCAAACCAGCTGACTCGCGTCACCGGTTGGCGCGGCAGCACGTCGCCACCCAGTGCATCGGCGCTGGCCCACTGCGTGAGGTAACGCGCATCGGCGAGGATGCGCGCGACCTTGTCGCGCCGCCATTGCGAGTGGGTTTTCACGAAGGCCAGGAACTCGGCATTGGTGACCAGCTCGGCGCGCAGGCGGAATGGTGCGACCTGCGCCGCGGCCGCCTTGCCGTCCGCCGGCAACACGCTGGTGAAACGCCCTCCCGGCAGGGCGACGTAATCCGCCGCCACTGCCGGAAGCGCCAGCAACAGGCCCAGACAGACCAGTGCCAATGCGCGCATCTCAGTGCGCCGCCGCCGGTGCGGGTGTCGCCGCCGCGCGTGCCTTGGCCACCTCGTCCTTGCTGAACTGGCCACCCGGGTTGCCCCAGCTGTTCAGCACGTAGGTCAGGATGTTGGCCACCTCGTCGTCGGTCAGCTGCGACATCGGCGGCATCACCGAATCGTATTCGTGGCCGTTGACGGTGACCTTGCCGGTCAGGCCGTGCGTCACGATGGTCATGGCGCGCTTCGGATCGGCGGCCAGCAGGCTGGACTTGGCCAGCGGCGGGAATACATTCGGCAGACCTTCGCCGTTGGCCTGATGGCAGACCGAGCAGGTGCCGGCGAACAGCTGCTTGCCCGCGGCGATCTGGTCTTCCTTGGTCAGCGTGCCGCTAACGTGTGCCGCGGCTGCGGTAGTCACGGCCTGCAGGTTGGCGCCGGCACGATCACCCAGGTACACCGAGTCCACTTCCTTGCCCGAGTAGATCGACTTGTCCTCCGGGCCGTCCACTTTCAGGATGCCCAGCGCACCCTTGTTGAAGGCGCGGAAGATCGAGTGATCGACCAGCACGTAGCTGCCCGGCACGTCGGTGTGGAACTCCACGATCGCGGCACCGCCTGACGGGATCAGCGTGGTCTGCACGTTGTGCTGGGCCACCGTGCCACCCTCGGGCTGCACCTTGTCGAAGATCTCGCCGATCACGTGGAAGCTGGAAACCAGGTTGGGGCCGCCGTTGCCCACGAACAGGCGCACGTTCTGGTTGGTCTTGGCGGTCAGCGCGTTGTCGCCGGTGATCGAGCCTTCCCTGCCGTTGAACAGCACATAGGTCGGACGCTCGTCGATCGCCTTCTCCATGTCGAATGGCTGGTGGCCCTTCTCGCGATACTTGCCGGTGGTATAGAAGTCGCCCTGCATCACGTAATACTCGTGATCGACCGGGCTCAGGCCCTCCGGCGGCTCGACCAGAATCAGGCCGTACATGCCGTTGGCGATGTGCATGCCGACCGGCGCGGTGGCGCAGTGGTAGACGAAGATGCCCTGGTTGAGCGCCTTGAAGGTGAACTGCGACTCGTGCCCCGGCGCAGTGAAGCTCGACGCCGCGCCGCCACCCGGCCCGGTCACGCCGTGCAGATCGATGTTGTGTGGCATCTTGTCGTTGGGGTTGTTTTTCAGATGGAACTCCACCGTGTCGCCCTGGCGCACGCGGATGAAGCTGCCCGGCACGGTGCCGCCGAAGGTCCAGAACGTGTAGCTCACGCCCTCGGAAATCGGCATTTCCTTTTCGACCACCTCCAGCTCCACGATGACCTTGGCCGGATAGTTGCGATGGATCGGTGGCGGCACGTGCGGCGGACTGGTCAGCACGGCATGGATCGGCTCGCCCTGCGGCGGGCCGAAGTCGCCGCGTTCGGAAGCGACCGAGGTGCTGGCGGTGGGTGTGGTGGCGGCCGGACCGGACGAGGCCGACGGCTTGCCGGAACACGCCGCCAGCGCAAGCATCGCGGCGGCGGCGAGGTAAAGGTGCGGACGTGTCATCAAACGTTCTCCCTGGGTTCTGCTGCCAGCCTATGAGAACGCAGTATGGCTCACTTGATTTGGGTCAGATGGAAGTGATTCGGCGCGTCACTGCGTCACCCTGCCACAGCCATCGGCTCGCCCTGCCTCAGCCCGGCTTGCCGTCCACCCGCGGGGTCAGGTAGATCCACGCCGAACGCAGTACCCACGGCAGGAACGCCAGCAGCCAGCCGTACGCGGCGATCACCAGCCACAGGTAGACGTCGCCGCCGAACTCGGCGCGGATGCGTACCAGCACCACCAGCTGCAGCAGTGCGAAGCACAGCCACGGCACCGCACCCATCTGCATCGGCCGGCCGGAGTGGCCCTGGGTCACGCGCGTCACCATCGCCACCAGCATCGAGCCGAAGTAACCGATCGCCAGCGCATGCAGCGGCGCGCGGAAGAACAGCATCTCGCCGCGCGTGGCATAGATCACGTCCTGCACCGCATACAATGCGAAGGCCACCGGCAGCCATGCAAAGGACAGATGCAGCACGGCCAGCACGCCGGGCCGCATCGCCTTCCACGGCTGCCACGCCAGCGCATGCCAGGCAAACACCAGCGCCAGCGGAATGTCGGCCAGCCACAGCCAGCCCAGCGCGCCGCGCCAGTCCAGCAGCAGGTGCGCCAGCAGCAGCACCCACACCACCGGCAGGCTCCATCGCGGGCGGCATACCGTGTAACCCTTGATCACGTTGCCGCTGAAGAACGGCAGCATCCGGTGCGTCACCGAGAAGAAGATCGGCAGCAGCAAACCGAAGGTGCCGATCCGCACGGCCAGCTGCGCGCACTCGTCCGGAGCGCCGAACAGAAAGGCGATGAATGCGACCAGACCCAGCGTGCCCAGCGCCATGCCCAGCACGCACGAGCGTGCGTGATCGTTGCGATCGCGCGATGCCCGCAGCACCGACGCCAGCGTGAACAGGCCGATCAGGTAACCGCCCAGCATCATCACGAAGCCCAGCTTGAGCAGCCACGGCAGATCCAGCAGGCCCACGTTGGCCAGCACATAGCCGCCGAACACCAGGCCGGCCACCGGCACATAGCGCGAACGCGGCAGCGAAGGCTGGTTCAACCAGCGCGGAAACACCGTCAGCAGGAAGCCGAACATGAAAAGCGGAAACATGCCGTACTGGATCAGCATGCCATGCGCATACGCCGGCGAGATCGTCGGCTGCGGCCAGGCGCCCAGCCCGAAGCGCATCCAGGTCAACTCCACCGCCCACCACGCCATGCTCAGCAGTACCGCGACGGAGCCGGCCAGAAACAGCAACCGGTGCGGTGCCGAGGCGAGCAGCCCCGGCAGTTCGGCAAAGGTCGCCGGCCTGGCGGTGGATGTGGTTGATTCCGCCATGATGAGCCGACCCGAATGAGAACGATTCGCCATGGTGGCACGGTTTACGGAACCGGAACCATGACCTGCATCAGCCGCCACGCCCGCAAACGCAGCGTGGCATTCCATTGATCCCGATCAACACCGGACCACGCCGGACCGCGCACGCTGCAACCCTGACATCACGGAGACACGACCATGGGCAGGCTGAGCGGCAAGGTGGCATTGGTGACCGGCGGCGCGGTGGGCATCGGTGCCGCCTGCGTCGTTCGCATGATCGAGGCCGGCGCGCGGGTGGCCATCGTCGACCTGCACGACGACACCGGGCGAAAGCTGGCTGCGCAACTTGGCGAGAACGCCCGCTACTTCCGCGCCGACGTATCGGTGGAAGCCGAGGTGGCGGCGGCGATCGCCGGCACGGTGGCGGCGTTTGGACGGCTGGACGTCCTGGTCAACAACGCCGGCATCGCCGGCGCGAACAAGCCCACCCACGAGCTCACCGAGGCCGAGTGGGATCGGGTGCAGGCGGTCAACGTGAAGGGCGTGTTCTTCTGCACCAAGCATGCAATCGCGCCGCTGCGTGCGGCCGGTGGCGGCAGCATCATCAACCTGTCGTCGATCTACGGCCTGGTCGGCGCACCCGACCTGCCGCCTTACCACGCCTCCAAGGGTGCGGTAAGGCTGATGAGCAAGACTGACGCGTTGATCTATGCCGCCGACCGCATCCGGGTCAACTCGATCCACCCCGGCTTCATCTGGACGCCGTTGGTGGAACAGCATCTGGGCGCCATGGGCGGCGACGTGCAGCAGCACCGGCGCGAGGTCGGCGCACTGCACCCGCTCGGCCACATGGGCGAGCCGGACGACATCGCATGGGGCGTGGTCTACCTCGCCTCCGACGAGTCGAAGTTCATGACCGGCAGCGAGCTGGTCATCGATGGCGGCTACACCTGCCGCTGAAACAGCACCCCTGACCAGGACCAGCCATGTTCAAGCACATTCTTTTGCCTACCGACGGCTCCGACCTGTCGCTGCGCGCGGCAAAGCTCGGCATCGAACTGGCCAGAACCTGTGGCGCACGCGTGCATGTGCTGCATGTGGTGGCGCCGTTCCACACCATTTCCTACGTGGCCGAGATGCTGGCAGCCACCGAAGCCATCTATACCCAGGAGGCCACCACGCATGCCGAGCAATACGTTGCCGATGTGCGACGCATGGCCGAGGCGGCCGGAGTGGAATGCTCCACCCATTACGTGAGCGACGATCACCCGCACGAGGCGATCATCCGCGCTGCGCACGAACAGCATTGCGACCTGATCGTGATGGCATCGCATGGCTGGCGCGGCATCACCCGGCTGCTGCTGGGCAGCGAGGTGCACAAGGTACTGCTGGAAAGCGAGATCCCTGTGCTGGTTTGCCGTTGAGCCTTTGCCGCTCGGCGTCAGAGGCAATCAGCGGTTGCGATGGGTTCAAAGGAGTCATTCATGTTCAAGCACATCCTGCTACCCGTAGACGGGTCCGAGTTATCCAACCGCGCCGTCGACACCGGCATCGCGCTGGCGGCTGCCTTGGGTGCCCGCGTCCATGCGCTGCACGTGCTGCCGCCGTTTCCGGCGGTCACGTATTTCGCGGCGATCGCCCAGGCCAATGAGGCGATGTACGTCGAGCGTGCGGTGGCCAGTGCCGAGCGCGTGCTGGCCGAGGTGCAACGCCGCGCCGAGGCCGCAGGGGTTCCCTGCACGGGTAGTCACGAGATCGACAGCCGCCCCGCATGCGCGATTGCCGCCGCCGTCTCGAAATACCACTGCGACGTGATCGTGATGGCCACGCATGGCTGGCGCGGCATCGAGAAGCTGTTGCTGGGCAGCGTGACGCAGAAGACGCTGCTGCTGGCCGAAGTGCCGGTGCTGGTCTGTCGTTGAGGGACATGGCAACCGCGGTCAACACGCCACGCCGGACCGCGGCCGGGTGAGCCATCGCCGGCCACTTGATGCGGACGGCATCTGCACACGCCGGGAGATCGCATGAGCATGGTGAAACCGCCCCGACCTGCCAGCCTGACTGGACTGGATCCGGCCGAGGCAGCACGCCGACTGGTCGCGCAAGGTCCCAACCTGTTGCCGGGCAGCGCGCGCAAGACCCTGTGGAAGATGGTCATCGGCGTACTGCTGGAACCGATGTTCCTGATGCTGCTGGTGGCTGGCGGCCTGTATCTGGCCTTGGGCGATCTGGCCGAGGCGTCGTTCCTGCTGTCGTTCGTGTTCGTGGTGATCGGCATCACGCTGGCGCAGGAGCGCAAGACCCAGCGCGCACTGGAATCGTTGCGCGAGCTCTCCGCGCCGCGCGCCCTGGTGGTGCGCGGCGGACAGGAACTGCGCATTCCCGGCCGCGACGTGGTGCTTGGCGACCTGCTGGTGCTGCATGAAGGCGATCGCATCGCGGCCGACGCCGTGCTGCTGGAGGGCCATCTGGATGTCAACGAATCGCTGCTGACCGGCGAGGCGGTGCCGGTCACCAAGTTGCCCGGCGACAACCGCAACTTGCTGTTTGCCAGCACCGTGGTGACCAAGGGCGTGGGCATCGCCGAGGTTTGCGCCACCGCGGCCGCCACCGCGGTCGGCGGTATCGGCCAGGCGCTGGCCGCGACCACCGAGCCGGTGTCCCAGTTGCAGCAGGCCTCGCGCCGGCTGATCCGCAACCTGACCATCGGCGGCCTGCTGCTGGCCAGCGCGTATGCCCTGCTGGACTGGCTGTGGGACGGGCATGCCCTGCTGGAAAGCGTGCTCGCCGGCATCGCGCTGACCATGGCGATCCTGCCCGAGGAAATCCCGGTGATCCTCACCGTGTTCCTGGCACTGGGCGCGTGGCGCATCTCGAAGCACAAGGTGCTGACCCGACGCGTGCCGGCGGTGGAGGCGCTCGGCGCAATCTCGGTGCTGGCGGTGGACAAGACCGGCACGCTGACCCAGAACCGCATGCAGGTAGCCGAGTTGGGCCTGGCCGACGTCGTGTATCGCGATGCGGGCGCACAGGATCTGCCCGAGTCATTCCACGAACTGGTCGAGTTCGCCATGCTGGCGACGCCGGCCGATCCGTTCGATCCGATGGAGAAGGCGATCCAGAACTTCGGGCTGCGTTGGCTCACCGACACCGAGCATGTACATGCCGAGTGGTCGCCCGAAATCGAGTACGGCCTGTCGCCCGACATCCTGGCGATGACCCGCGTATTCCGCGGCGACGCCCGCACGCAGCACCTGCTGGCGACCAAGGGTGCACCCGAAGCGGTGATCGACCTGTGCCACCTGGCTGCCGCCGACGCTGCGACGATCCTCGCCCGGGTGGAGGCGATGGCCGCGCGCGGCCTGCGCGTGCTGGGCGTGGCCCGCGGCGAGTGGCAGGACAGCGCATGGCCGCAGAGCCAGCACGATTTCAGCTTCCGCTTTCTGGGCCTGGTCGGCTTCGTCGATCCGCCGCGCCCGGAGGTTCCTGCCGCCATCGCCGAATGCCGCAACGCAGGCGTGCGCATCATCATGATGACCGGTGACCACCCCGCCACCGCACGCGCGATCGCCCGCGAGGTCGGGCTGAGCGAACGCGCCGAGGTGATCACCGGCCCGGAGATCGATGCGCTCGACGACGACGCGTTGCGCCTGCGCCTGCGCCAGATCGACCTGTGCGCGCGATTGAAGCCGGAGCAGAAACTGCGGCTGGTGCAGTTGCTGCGCGACGGCGGCGACGTGGTGGCGATGACCGGCGACGGCGTCAACGATGCGCCCGCACTCAAGGCCGCGGATATCGGCATCGCCATGGGCGAACGCGGCACCGACGTGGCACGCGAGGCCGCCGCGCTGGTCCTGCTGGACGACAGTTTCGCCAGCATCGTGGCGGCGATCCGCCAGGGCCGGCGCATCTACGACAACATCACCAAGGCCACCGGCTTCGTGTTCGCCGTGCACATGCCGATCATCGCGCTGGCACTGGTGCCTGCGTTGCTGCATTGGCCGGTGCTGTTGATGCCGGTGCACATCGTGCTGCTGGAGCTGCTGATCGATCCGGCCTGCTCGATCGTGTTCGAGGCGGAACCCGAAGCCGACGGCATCATGAGCCGGCCGCCACGCGCACGGACGTCGTCGCCGTTTGCCCGCGCCAATCTCGAACACGGGGTGATCCAGGGTCTCGGGTTCGCCGCCATCCTGCTGTGCGGGTACGGCTGGATGCTCGACCGGGGCATGAGCGCGGTGCAGGCCCGCACCGGCGTGTTCATCGCGCTGGTGATCGGCCTGTTCCTGCTGGTCCTGGCCAACCGCAACCTGTCACGTTCGCTGCTGGCGCGCATGGGCAACCCATGGCTGCCACGCATGTTCGGTGGCGTCGCGGCAATGCTGGTCGTGGTGATCGGCGTGTCGTTCTTCCGCGGCGTGATGGCGCTGACGCTGCCCGATACCACGGCACTGGCCTGGGCCGCCGCCATGCTGCTGGCCACGGTCGGCTGGCTGGAAGGCTGGCGACATGTCGCGCGGCGCATCGGGACATGGCGCACTGCGTCAGGCTGAGGCGCTCAGCAGACCGACCGTCGCGGTGGCTGCCTGGTTTCGCCCCGCGTGTTTGGCGTCATACAAGGCAGCATCGGCGCGCCGGATCAGCTCCGTGGCGCCGTCGTCAGGGGCGGACTGCGCCACGCCGATGCTGATGGTGACCGCGCGCTGCGGCCACGCAAAAACACGGAACGCGTCGAGGATGCGCGCTGCCACCTCGCCGGCCCGGGTCACATCGGTATCGGGCAGCAGCAGCGCGAACTCCTCGCCGCCGTAGCGCGCGGCCAGATCCGACGGGCGCAGCGCGGCCCCCAGAAGATGCCCGGTGATGCGCAAGACCTCGTCGCCGGCGAGGTGACCGAAATCGTCGTTGTAGCTCTTGAATCTGTCCAGGTCCAGCATCAGCAGCGAGAACATCGCATCGTGCTCGCGTTGCCCGCGCAACAGGTTGGCCAGTGCGTCGTCGAACGCGCGCCGATTGGCCAGCCCGGTCAAAATGTCGGTGTCGGCATCGTTGCGCAGCAACGCCGATTTCCGGCGTTGGCGCTCCAGCTTGTCGAGCAAGGTCGCCACCCACCACACAAGCCAGGCCACCGCGCCGCCGCTGGACAAGGCCACGAAGGAAAAAGCCAGCGCTTCCGACAGGCCCAGCCGGAACTGCAACATCTCGAAGACAAAGACGACGGCCACCGGCAGCAACAGCGCCGGCAGCAACAGACGGCGCGCAAAGGCGCCCCCCAGCGTGTCGGCCGTGGTCACCCGGGTGAGGCCGATGGTGGGTGTGGAGGCTATCCAGCCCAGCGTCGCCAGCAGCAACAGGAGCGTCGTGTAGATCGGCACCCGATTGAACGGCCCGCTGTCCCTGCCCGCCAGTGCAAAGCCGTACGAGACCAGGCCGGTCATTGCGATGGCCAGCAGGACGACCGCGAGTCCTTCGCGCAGGTACAGCCAGCGCCGCGCGGATACCAGCACGCCCAGACCACCGAGCAGCACGAACGCCGTGGCAACCAGCTCCGCCATGCGCCCGGACAATGGATCTGACTGGCGCGCGAGCGAATCATTCAACAAGTGGTCGATGCCGATATCCAGCGACCAGACATACTCGGCCAGCGTGGCCAAGCCTATGCCCATCACAGCCAGCGACAGCCAGAGGCTGAGCCGCGAGCGCACGCGCCCGGAGCCATGACTTAGCAGCAGTGCACTGCCGGACAGGGCGAAGCCGAGCGCCGTATTGATCTTCATGGAACGCTGCCCGGGCACCACTTCGGTCAGCAGTCGCGCGTCCGACCACCAGGCCGCCAGCACGACCCATGCAACCGCGATCATCAGCGCGGCGATGACGCGCGAAAAGCGGATGAAGCCCCGGACGACCTGCGAATCCTGATGGAACGGCACTTCAATCATGGTCACCACGCTGGCGAGCAGGTCTGCCATTGTCAATGCTCGATCGAATCACTTCACGGAGCAGAATGAAGGAATTCTGCAGCCGGGCGAAGGCGATGCGGTTGACGCCGATCAACCCGTTTCCAGCGCCGCCCCGCCATCATCCCGGCATAGACTGACCGAACATCTGCAACCACGGGCAAAACGAACATGATCATCTACAGTTGTCACGGTGCCGCCAAGCAGGTCACTGGTTCCTGCCATTTGATCACCTGCAACGACTACCGCGTGCTGATCGACTGCGGCATGTTCCAGGGCGGCTCGGAGGTGGAGCGCGGCAATGCCGAACCGTTCGGCTTCGATCCGGCCAGCATCGACGTGCTGCTGCTGACCCACGCGCACCTGGATCACTGCGGACGGATTCCGCTGCTGGTTCGACGGGGCTTCCGTGGCCGCATCCTCACCACCGCCGCCACCCGCGAACTGGCCCGCGTGGTGATGCTCGATGCCGCCGGTCTGCAGGAGGAAGACGCGCGTCGGGCACAGCGCGGCAACCGTCGCGGCGAGGCGGTGACGCCGCCGCTGTACACACTGGACGACGCCCTGCACGCGCTGGATTTCTTCGGCCCGGATGTCGGCTACAACGACCCGGTACCGGTCGTCGACGGCATCACCGCGCGCTTCCTCGACGCCGGCCATATCCTCGGCTCGGCCTCGATCCTGCTGGACGTCGACGACGGCACGTTGCACCGCAGCCTGCTGTTCTCCGGCGACCTGGGCAACCCGGGCCGGCCGATCCTGCGCGATCCGGTACCCGCGCCGGCCGCCGACTACGTGGTGATGGAAACCACCTATGGCGACCGCCCGCATCGCTCGGTGCCGGATTCCATCCAGGAGATGTATCAGGCGATTCGCGAGACGCTGGCGCGCCGGGGCAACGTGGTGATTCCCACCTTCGCGCTGGAACGCACGCAGGAAATCCTCTACTACCTGCATCGCGGCATCCGCGACGGCGCGATCCCCGCGCACCTGCGGGTATTCCTGGATTCGCCGATGGCGATCTCGGCCACCGAGATCTTCCGGCGTCACCCGGAGTGCTTCGACGACGAATTTCTCGCCGAACTGCAGCACGGCGATCCGTTTGCGATGCCCGGCCTGCACTTCACCCGCGACACCAGCGAGTCGATGGCGATCAACAGCATCGAGGACGGCGCGGTGATTCTGGCCGGCTCCGGCATGTGCAACGGCGGCCGCGTGCGCCATCACCTGAAGCACAACCTGTGGCGCGAGCGCAGCAGCGTGGTGTTTGTCGGCTATGCCGCGCAGGGCACGCTGGCGCGCCGGATCGTCGATGGCGCCGCGACGGTGCGCATCTTCAACGAGGAGATTGCGGTACGCGCGCAGGTGTGGACGATCAACGGCTTCTCCGCACATGCCGATCAACCGGCGCTGCTGGCGTGGCTGGGCGACGCACCCCGCCGCAAGGTACTGCTGGTGCACGGCGAGTACGAACGCGGCATGCAGGCCATGGGCGACTGCCTGGCCGCACGCGGCGTGAGCTGCCAGCTGCCGGGCCTGCACGAACCGATCAAGCTCGACTGAGCGCGGCCTGCAGGCCGATCCGGCAAGTCTGTCGCGTCTGGCCGCATCGAGCAGAAAGGTACCGGCTGAGCCCTTCACGCCACGCCGCCGACCGTCCCTTTCACCCCCACACCATGCCGCGCCCAGCGGCGCGATGCGGCAACCAGTTGACGAAGGTCAACTTGCAGCGACTGGCGGTGGCGTACAAACAAACCATGCAGGGAGCCAAGTCGCCATGTCCGCCTGCCGGGCATCGGAGCCGCACGATCACCCCATCGAGAATACCGCCATGTCCAATACCCTTCATCTTCAGGCCGGTGCCGACGACGCCTCCGCCATCCACTTCGAAAAGCTTGGTGGCTCGCACTGGATCGAATCCCTCGCCGATGGCACGCGGGTGCTGATCCGCCCGCTGCGGGAAGAGGATCGCGAGCGCGAGGAAGACTTCATCCACCGGCTGTCACCTGATTCGCGCCGGTTCCGCTTTCTGGGCGGATTCAAGGAGGCCAGCCCGGAACTGATCAACCAGTTGATGGATGTCGACTACGATCAGCGGATGGCCTTTGTCGCGCTGGCCCACGACAACGGCAAGCTGCGCGAAGTCGGGGTGAGTCGCTACAGCGCCACCGACGAGCAAGGGCATTGCGAGTGCGCGGTGACCGTGGCCGACGACTGGCGCCAGCGCGGACTCGGCGTGCTGCTGATGCGACACCTGATCGATCTCGCCCGCAGGAATGGCTTCAAGCAGATGCTCTCGCTCGACGCCGCGGACAACGAGGCGATGCGCGACCTCGCCAGCTATCTGGGTTTTCGTCGTCACCTGGACCCGGGCGATTCGACCCAGGTCATCCATACCCTGGATCTCTGATCGCCACCCTTCCCGTCGAGATGCCACCCATGCACACGGAAAGATCCGAGAGCGTCCGCATCGATACCGCCGCCGATCCGGTGGCGCCCGTCGCAGGCCCCAGCGACGTACTGGCGCTGGTGACCTCGACCAGTCCATGGAGTCCGGCCGCAGTGGTTGGCATATCGCTCGCGGCACGCTGGGGCAGCAACCTGACCGGCTGTTTCGTGGACCCGTCGACGCGCATGCTGCACGGCGCCGACGCCGAACCGACGGCGCTGGGCTTGCTGGTCGAACCGCCCACCGTTGACGTCGATGCCCATGCCGCGTTCGGTGCGCTCGCGCAGGCATCCGGCGTACCCGAGGCCATGTGGGCGGTAAGCAGCACGAGCCTGGCCGCGACCCTGCGTCATCTCGGTGCCTGGCATGACCTGGCGGTGATCGAAAGGGACATCGTGGAGGCGTCGGGACTGCTCGACATCCTCGGCGAGGCGATCCTGGGCAGCCAGCTGCCATGCCTGATCCTGCCACCGCGGTGGAACCGCGAACTCAGCTTCGAACGGGTAGTAATCGGCTGCAACGGCAGCATCGAATCGATCCGTGCGATCCACGCCGCGCTGCCGTTCCTGCAGATGGCCAAACAGGTGATCCTGATCGATGGCGATGTGCGCGACTCGAACGACGTTGGCGGCCGCCTGCCGCACTTCGATCCGTTCATTTACCTGCTGCGCCACCACGTCACCGCCAGGCCGCAGTACATCCGTGCCTCGTCCGACCTGGCCGGCGATATTCTGCTGAAGAAGGCCCACGACGCGCAGATCGACCTGCTGGTGATGGGCGCCTACGGTCGCTCACCGATGCGCGAGCGCGTCTTCGGCGGCGCTACCCGGCGCGTGCTGGAAGAAGCGGATATTCCGGTGTTGATGCAGCACTAGGCGCCCGTTCGCGCCGCCGGCGTCGAGCCGTCGCGCAGCAACATCACTCGGGCAACAGTGCCTGCCCGATGGCGCGCAGACCTTCCGGATCCAGCACCTGCAGTTCGCGCCCCTCGATCTGGATGAGTTTCTGGACGCGGAAACGGCTGAGCACGCGGCTGACGGTTTCAGCGGCCAGCCGCAGGTAGTTGGCGATGTCGCCGCGCGACATGCTGAGGTGGAAACGGGTGCCGGAGAACCCGCGCGCGGCGTAGCGCGAGGCCAGGTCCATCAGGAACGCGGCGACCCGTTCGTCGGCACTGTGATCGCCGGCCAGCAGGCTGGCGGTGCCCAACTCCTTGCTGAGCATGCGGAACAGATGCTGCTGCACGGCCGGGATGCGCGAGGCCAGCGCGCTCATCGCCGGGAACGAGAAGCGGCAGAAGAACGTGGTATCCAGCGCCACTGCGTCGCACGGGAAACGCTCGGGATAGATCGCGTTGAGCCCGATCACCTCGCCAGGCAGATAGAAGCCGAGCACCTGCTCGCGACCGTCCTTGTCGACCATGCGGGTTTTCACGGTGCCGCCGCGCACGGCGAAGATCGCGCGGAACGGATCGCCGGTACGGAAGATGTGCTCACCGGCGCGGAACGGCCCGACATGCTCGACCAGGCATTGCAGTTCGGCCAGCTCCGGCTTGTCGTAACCGGCCGCGATGCAGGCGCTGGAAAACGCGCAGGTGCCGCAGAAACGCGTCTCGTCGCCGTCGTCGGCAATCGGATTGGGCGGCTCGGGCAGGCGACCTGCCGGGTGCTTGGATTGCATGATCGTGATGGGGTCGGGTTGGGCGGCGTGGGTCAGCTCACTCGCGATCAGATCGAGCCTGATCAGATCAGGCTCGATCACATCACGCGCGAATATCGCGAAGTCTGTGCCGCATCGCCCAGATAGGCGTCGAAGCACATCGCGATGATACGCAACAGCAACCGCCCCCGCGAGGTCACCCGCAGCGCGCGCGCATCCTCCTCGATCAGGCCATCGGCCAGCAAGGGCGCCAGATGCTGCCGTTCGCGCAGGAAATACTCGTCGAACAGCAGCCGGTGACGCGCGCCGAAGGCGCGCTTGTCCAGCATGCCGTGGCACATCAGCTCGCCGATCAGCTCGCGCCGGATCAGGTCGTCCTCGTCCAGTTGCAGGCCACGCGCCACCGGCAGGCGGCCGGCGTCCAGCGCCGCGTAGTAACCGATCAGGTCGCGCGCGTTCTGGCTGTAGCTGTCGCCGACACGACCGATCGCGCTGACGCCGAGGCCGACGATGTCGCAATCGCCATGCGTGGAATAACCCTGGAAATTGCGCTGCAGCGTGCCGGCGCGCTGCGCCCGCGCCAGCTCGTCATCGAAGCGGGCAAAGTGATCCATGCCGATGTAGACGTAGCCGGCCGCACTGAGCTTCTCCAGCGCGCAACCAAACAGCGCCAGCCGGGTCGCCGCATCGGGCAGCTCGGCTGCATCGATCTGCCGCTGCGCCTTGAACATCTCCGGCAGGTGCGCGTAGCCATAGACGGCGACGCGATCAGACCCCAGTGCCACCACCTGATCCAGCGTGCGGCTGAAACCCTCCAGCGTCTGCAGCGGCAGGCCGTAGATCAGGTCGACACTGGCCGAACGGAAGTGCGCGGCGCGAGCCGCGTCGATCACTTCGCGGGTCTGCTCGAAACTCTGGATGCGGTTGACCGCCTGCTGCACCGCCGGATCGAAATCCTGGATGCCGACCGAGATCCGGTTGAAACCCAGCTCGCCCAAGGCGCGCACATACTCGCCATCGGCAAAGCGTGGATCGATCTCGATGCCGTACTCGCGATCCGTCTCGTGGCTGAAACTGAAATGGCGCGCGAGCGATTCCATCAACTCGCGCATGCGCGTGGCGTCGAGAAAATTCGGCGTGCCTCCACCGAAATGAAGCTGGCGCACCGGCCGATCGCGGTCGAACAGCGGTGCGATCAGTTCGATCTCGCGATACAGCCGCTCGAGATAGCGATCGGCCTGGCCCATGTCCCGGGTGATCACCCGGTTGCAGCCGCAGTAGAAGCACGGACTCATGCAGAACGGCACGTGCACGTACAGCGACAGCGGGCGGGGAATCGGCTCCTCGTTCGACGCCCGGATCGCCGCGCGCAACGCCGCCTCGTCGAATTCGGCGGTGAATTGCGGCGCCGTCGGATAACTGGTGTAGCGCGGCCCGGCCACGTCGTAGCGGGCGATCAGCGCGGGATCGAATTCGGGAATGGAGACAGGACTGGCCATGTGATGGAGTCTGTCGTGGTGGCTCGCCGCGCGCCTTGATCCGGATCAATTGGCGCGACTGCCGCGGCGACGTGCCGCAGGCGCAGGTCGCCGAAGTCATCGGCGAGAAGCGCCTTTCGCCACGGCTCGCCGCGCTTTCGAATCGCCCGGATGAACGCCGACGTCAGCGAGCGAGAGGTTCGATCTGCTGTTCGATCGAACCGAAGATCGAGGCCCCGGCCGCATCCGTGATGTCGATCTTCAGGCGGTCGCCGAACTTCAGGAACGGCGTGCTCGGCTGCCCGTCGCGCAGGGTTTCCACCGTGCGCTGCTCGGCCAGGCACGACGCGCCCTTGCCAGTGTCTTCATTCGCAATGGTGCCGGAGCCGACGATGCTGCCTGCGGTCAGCGGACGCGTCTTCGCCACGTGAGCCACCAGCTCGGCAAAGCTGAACTGCATGTCGACGCCGCACTCGGCCTCGCCGAACCATGCGCCGTTCAACCAGGTACGCATCGGCAGGTGCAGCTTGTCGCCCTGCCACGCGTCGCCCAGTTCATCCGGCGTCACCAGCACTGGCGACAGCGCCGAGCGAGGCTTCGACTGCAGGAAGCCGAAGCCCTTGGCCAGTTCGCCCGGGATCAGGCCGCGCAGGCTGACGTCGTTGATCAGCCCGACCAACTGGATGTGCTCCGACGCCTGTGCCGGCGTCACCGCCATCGGCACGTCATCGGTGACCACGATCACCTCGGCTTCCAGATCGATGCCGTAGTCCTCGCTCGGCACCACCACCGGATCGCGCGGGCCGAGAAAGCCGGCGCTGGTCGCCTGGTACATCAGCGGATCGGTGTAGAACGACTTCGGCACCTCGGCACCGCGGGCGCGACGCACGCGCTCGACATGCGGCAGGTAGGCACTACCGTCGACAAACTCGTAGGCGCGCGGCAACGGCGAGGCGAGCACGGCCATGTCCAGTGCAAACGCGCCGGCGGCGTTACCCGCATTCAATTCTTCCGACAGCGCGTTGAGCCGCGGCGCGCTGTTGGACCAGTCATCCAGCGCCGCCTGCAACGTCGGCGCAATGCCGCTGGCCTTCACGGCTTTCGTCAGATCACGGCTGACCACGATCAGCGTGCCGTCGCGACCGCCTTCCTTCAGACTTCCCAGCTTCATGCGTTTCTCCAGACCAAACGATACGGCGACTTACGCCTGCGACGGATCGAAGTGCTTGCGGATGCCCTGCCAGCACTCGTGATAGTTGTCCTGCAACTGCGCCGAATCCAGCGCCTGCTGCGTGGGCCGGATCACCTTGCGCGTCTCGAACATGAAGGCCATGGTGCCGCCGATCACGTCCGGTTTCGACAGGTCGGCCGCCGACGCCTTCTCGAACGTGGTCGCATCCGGGCCATGTCCGCTCATGCAGTTGTGCAACGAGGCGCCGCCGGGCAGGAAGCCTTCGGCCTTGGCGTCGTACACGCCGGTGATCAGGCCCATGAATTCGCTGGCCACGTTGCGATGGAACCACGGTGGCCGGAACGTGTGCTGCGCCACCAGCCAGCGTGGCGGAAAGATCGCGAAATCGATATTCGCCGTACCGGCGGTGTCGCTGGGCGACGTCAGCACGGTAAAAATCGACGGATCTGGATGATCGAAACTGATCGAGCCGATCGTGTTGAAGCGGCGCAGGTCGTATTTGTAGGGCGCATAGTTGCCGTGCCAGGCGACTACATCCAGCGGCGAATGATCGATCTTCGCCGACCACAGCGTGCCCTGGAATTTCGCGATCAGCTCGAACGCGCCATCGACGTCTTCGTACGCCGCATGCGGGGTGAGGAAATCGCGCGTGTTCGCCAGACAGTTCGAACCGATCGGACCGAGGTCCGGCAGCCGCAGCAGAGCGCCGAAGTTCTCGCAGACGTAGCCACGCGCCTCGCTGTCCACGAGTTCCACGCGGAAACGCACACCGCGCGGAATCACCGCAATCTCCTGCGGCTTGACGTCCAGCACACCCAGCTCGGTGGCCAGTCGCAAGGCCCCTTGCTGCGGCACGAGCAACAACTCGCCGTCGGCGTCGTAGAAAAACCGCCCCTCCATCGAACGGTTCGCCGTGTAGACATGGATGCCCACGCCAGCCTGTTCGGCCGGACCGCCGTTACCGGCCAGCGTGACCAGCCCATCGACAAAATCGGTCGGCAGGGACGGCATCGGCGGTGGGTTCCAGCGCAACTGGTTCGGCGTGGCCGGCGCTTCGTCGAAGCGGTTATGGAACGTGGCATGCGCCAGCGGCAGAAACGGCTCATGCACGGCCGCCGGACGAATCCGGTACAGCCAGCTGCGCCGGTTGCTGTGCCGCGGCGCGGTGAATGCGGTGCCGGACAACTGCTCCGCATACAGGCCATGCGCCACGCGCTGCGGCGAGTTCTGCCCCTGCGGCAGCACGCCCGCGATCGCCTCGCTGGCAAATTCGTTGCCGAAACCGGATTGGTAATCGTGTTGCTTCTCTACGCTCATGAACATTCCACCATCATGGTTTCTGCTACAGCACTCGAACGCGCGCAGCACAGTCCTACAAAGATACCGCTCCGACTGCTGCTACATTGGACGTACCGTTCCGTCAGAACGGTCTCACTCGACTTCATGAAAAGGGAAAATCATGTCATCTGAATTCATCGTGCCGCCGGACGTGTATTCATCATTTGAGACCAGCAATAGCAGCGATATCGCCGACATCGCTGCCCCACTAGTCAAATGGAAGGGCTGGATCAGGTTAATCGCGATCATCCAGATCGCATTTTCAGTTCTATATATCCTCGTTATGTTCGCCATCGTACTGCGCGGGATCGGCGCCTTTGGCATCGGCATTGTGGTCGCGTTGCTTCCGATCTATTTGAGCGTATTGATGTTGCAAATCGTGAGCTCCGCCGAACGGGCTCACACACGAGGAGACGCATCCGCACTAAAGCTTGTCTTGAACAAGGCGAAGACCTTTTTCCTCGTCCAGGCGATTGTCACGGCTGCTTGCTTTCTGTTTGCGAGCATTTTCACGCTCCTGACCGCCAATTTTGTCCTGGCAGCACACGCACTGCGCCAACTTCCGCACTGAGATACCCAGTTAGTGGGATGGAAATTCATCTCGCTGTTTTGGGTTTTACAGGAACCCACGCTTCATCTGGTCACGCTCGATCGACTCGAACAGCGCCTGGAAATTGCCTTCGCCGAAACCTTCGTTGCCCTTGCGCTGGATGATCTCGAAGAAGATCGGGCCGATCGCGTTCTGGGTGAATATCTGCAGCAGCTTGCGCTGCTTGGTTTCCAGGTCGGCGTCGATCAGGATCTTGTTCTTCGCCAGTCGCGGCACGTCCTCGCCGTGGTTCGGCACGCGCACGTCGATCACCTCGAAATAGGCATCCGGTGTGTCGAGGAATTCCACACCGGCAGCGCGCATCTTCTCCACCGTGGTGTAGATGTCGTCGGTGAAGCAGGCGATGTGCTGGATGCCTTCGCCATGGTACGCATCGAGGTACTCGTTGATCTGGCTCTTCGGGTCGTTCGACTCGTTGAGCGGAATGCGCACGACGCCGTCCGGCGCGGTCATCGCCTTCGATACCAGGCCGGTCTTGACGCCCTTGATGTCGAAGTAGCGGATCTCGCGGAAGTTGAACAGCTTCTCGTAGTAGTCCGACCACTTCTGCATGTTGCCGAAGTACAGGTTGTGGGTCAGGTGATCGATGAAGGTCAGACCGAAGCCGGCAGGGTTCTGCGCGGCGCCTTCGATCGGTGCGTAGTCGGCGTCGTAGATGCTGCCAGCGCTGCCGTAACGGTCGATCAGGTAAAGCATGCAATCGCCGATACCCTTCACCACCGGCGCATCGACCGCCTTGCTGGCGGCCTTGTGCTCGATCGCTTCGCCGCCGTTGCCCAGCACGGTGGCCAGCACTTCGGCCGCCGGTTTGGTGAAGCGTATCGCGAACCCGCAGGCGCACGGGCCATGCGCCTTGGCGAAATCGGCAGCGAACGAATCCGGATCCTCATTGACGAGGAAGTTCACCCCGTTCTGCCGGTACACCGTGATCGCCCGCGCCTTGTGCTTCAGCACGGCGCTGAATCCCATCCGCTTGAACAGGTCGTGCAACTCTTCGGCACGACCGGCTGGCGCGGCGAACTCGACGAATTCGAAACCGTCGATGCCCATCGGGTTCTCGAACGTGGTGACTTGCATGCCAAGGTTCGGCTGGGCGTTCATGGCGCTCTCCTGTATGTCGGTGCACGATGGCAGTGCCTGAGCGTGCCACCATCCGGATAAGCCGTACGTTATAGTTTCATATGAAACCATTTGCAAGGAACACCGCCGCAATGCCCGCCAAACGTCAGCCTGCCCCCGCCACCGCCGAGCACGCTCCGCTGCAGCTGGAACATTTCCTGCCGTACCGGCTGTCGATCCTGTCCAACACGATCAGCCAGACGATTGCCGACGACTACCAGCGCCGCTACGACATCTCGGTGACCGAATGGCGGGTGATGGCCGTGCTTGCCCGTTTCGACGGGCTGTCCGCGCGCGAGGTGGCCGAGCGCACCGCCATGGACAAGGTGGCGGTGAGTCGTGCGCTGGCACGGCTGGTCGCGGCCGGACGTGTCAGTCGGACGATCCACGACAACGACAAGCGCCGTTCGGTGCTGGGCCTCACCGAGGTTGGCTGGGCCATGCACGACGAAGTCGCGCCGATGGCGCGTGCGCGCGAACGCGAGGTGCTGGCGAAGCTCGACGCCGAGGAACGCGCGTGGCTGGTGCGGATTCTGGACAAGCTGCAGGCGGGGAACGGGGAACGGGGAACGGGGAACAAGGGCTGAAAAAGCCGGGCCCCGGCGCGCGAAGCTCTTGCCGTTCCCCGTTCCCCGTTCCCGCTTCGCCTTATCTCACCCCGTGCATCAGCCGGTTGATCAGCGGCGCGATCAGGAACAACAGGACACCACCACCGAGCAGTATCCAGAACCCCATGGTGTAGCCGGACAGCGCCGAGTCCACGGTCATGCCGCTCTCGCCGCTGACATGTCCGGCAAACAGGCCGGCCAGGTTGTTGCCGATGGCGGTGGACAGGAACCAGCCGCCCATGCCGAGCCCGACCAGCCGCACCGGTGCCAGCTTGGTCACCATCGACAGGCCGATCGGGGACAGGCACAGCTCGCCGGCCGTCTGCAGCACGTAGCAAAGCACCAGCGGCCACAGCGGGATCATGCCGTTGTCGCCGACCAGGCCGGACAGGGCGTACATCAGCACCGCAAAACCCAGCGCATTGCCGATCAGGCCAAGTCCGAACTTGCGCGGAATCGACGGTTCGATGCGACGCTTGTCCAGCCACGCCCACACCAGGGTCACCAGCGGCGCCAGCAAGACGATGGCGACCGGATTGACCGACTGGAACCAGCCGATCGGGAACTCCCAGCTACCGAACATCTGGCGATCGACGATGTGCTGGGCGAGGAAGTTGAACGAGCTGCCGGCCTGCTCGAAGAACATCCAGAACAGCACGTTGAAGGTGAAGATGATCAGCATCGCGATCACCCGCTGGATCTGCACCCGACCGGTCCGGATCGCCTCGACCACCAGCATCACGCCCACGCCGAGGAACAGCGCGGTCAGCAGCCACTGCAAGACCACGGCGCCGGCCTTGTCCATCAGCAGATAGACCAATGGAACCGCCACCAGCACACCGAGCGCGACGTAGACCACGCGCATCGGGTTGGCGATTTCCGGCGCCGGCACGCCGACGCGACCGAGCTGGCGCCGACCGAACCAGAACCACACCAGGCTGATCAGCATGCCCACGCCCGAAGCGGCGAACACCACGTGGTAGTTCTGGTGGCCGGGCGTGCCGAACACCTTGGTCGCCAGCATGCTGGTCAGCACCGGCGCGATCAGCGCACCGGCGTTGATGCCCATGTAGAACAGGGTGAAGCCGCGGTCGCGACGCGAATCACCCGGCGCATACAGCTGCCCGACCATCGAGGAGATATTCGGCTTGAACAGGCCGTTGCCGACGATGATCGTGGCCAGTCCGAGCATGAAGATCTGCTGGTTCGGCACCATCACCATGAACAGGCCGGCCGCCATCACCACTGCACCGAGCAGGATCGAGCGCTGGTAGCCGATGATCTTGTCCGCCACATAACCGCCAAACACGGCGGTGGCGTACACCAGCGCCAGGTAGGCGCCGTAGGTGCGGCTGGCGGAAGCCTGGCCGGCACTGTCGCCATTGAAGAACTGCGCCACGATGTACAGCGTCAGCGCCCAGCGCATGCCGTAGAACGCGAAGCGCTCCCAGAACTCGGCCATGAACAGCATCCACAGCGGCCGTGGATGGCCGAGCAGCTGCGGATAATCGGGCGCGGCGCGCGGCGTCGTGTCGGTGGCTTGGCTCATGGATTTCCCTGCTGGCGGGTCGGCACGTCACGTGCGGATACGTAAATTCTTGCGAAAGATGTAACCGCTGGCCGCCACCTGCGTCAAATGCACTGCAGCACGACGCATCGATTCCGCACCGAAATGTGCCCGATAAAAACGCAGAAGGGCGACCCAAGGATCGCCATTCTGACGTCGATGCCTCGCGCCTGGATCAGCGCACGTCCTCAACGGCGATGGCGGCAGCAACGACTTGGCGCTTTGGGGGCATAATCACAACAATGGTATGGAGTGGCGTCCTGCGGGCGTCACCGAAGTTCCAACGGCAATAAACGCGGTCGGGTCGGGGTCCATGGACCTGCGCTCCGCCAAGGGGTCCGAGTGTGCTGCTGCGGATCAACTTGATACTGCTTCTCGCCTTCGCGCTCGGCATGTTCGCGACCTCGCTGGTCGTGACAACGACGTTGCAGGAAAACGCGACGCGCGAGGTGCTTGGCCAAGCCGGCTTGATGCTGGACAGCGCGTCAGCAATTCGCTCCTACACGGAAACCGAGATCGGCCCTCTGCTCGACGACAAGATGGCCAGCGCGTTCCGCCCGCAGAGCGTGCCGTTCTATGCCGCGACGCAGAACTTCCTCACGCTGCACAAGGAACACCCCGACTACTCCTACAAGGAAGCCACGCTCAACCCGACCAATCCGCGCGACCGCGCGACGGACTGGGAGGCGGACATCGTTCAACGCTTCCGCAACGACGCCACCACCACGCAGGTAAGCGGGACACGCGACACCCCGATGGGCAAAACCCTTTACCTGGCACGCCCGATCCGCGTCGAGCCTGGCTGTCTGGGTTGCCACAGCCTGCCTGCGGCGGCACCGGCGACGATGCTCGCACGCTATGGCAGCGACAACGGATTCGGCTGGCAGCCCAACGAGATCGTTGGCGCGCAAATCGTCTCGGTGCCGCTCGCCAGCGCAGAGTCGAGCGCCGGACGCGTCCGCCGCGACGTGCTGACCGTCATCGCAGCGATGTTCGTCAGCGTGCTGCTGGTCGTCAACGCCTCGCTCTATGTGCTCGTCATCCGTCCGGTGCGCCGGATCGCACAGATAGCCGACCAGGTGAGTCTCGGCGATAACTCGGCCGCGGAATTTCCGAGCGGCGGTGGACGCGAGGTAACGGCGCTGTCGGCCGCTTTCAACCGCATGCGCAAGAGTCTGGACAAGGCGCTGCGGATGCTGGGTGGCTGAGCCATGGCACACGACATCTTCGTCAGCTATTCGCAGCCGGATCGGGAGGCCGCGTTCACTCTTGTGCAGCGCCTGGAGGCGCGCAGCATCAAGGTATGGATCGCGCCACGCGATGTGTCCCCGGCGGCCGACTGGGCCGCCGAAATCATCGATGCCATTTCCAGTGCCCGGCTGATGGTTCTGGTTTTCTCTGGCAGCAGCAACGACTCAGACCAGGTTCGGCGCGAGGTCGAACGGGCCGTGCACAAGCAGCTGGCCATCCTGCCGTTCCGTATCGAGAATGTGCTGCCATCAAGGAGCCTGGAGTACTTCCTCAGTGCACAGCACTGGATGGATGCGTTCCCGCCACCACTCGAGCCGCACATCGATCACCTGTGCGATTACCTCGATTCGACCATCGGCAGATACGCCGCCCGCGATCTCCCCGCCGAACACCGGCCATCGCGGGACAACGGGCCCGCCGATACCACTCATCCGGCCCGGGGCGTCGATGCTGCGCACTTGCGTCTGCTGGAGCTCGAACTCGCCAGATGCATCGGCCCCGTGGCCGGGCACCTGGTACGCCGGGCCGCGCAGGGTGGCGGCGATCTGGATGTCATCGCGCAGCGCCTCGCCCCGGAGATTGATGGCGAGTCGGAACGACGGCTATTTCTCGAAGCCTGCTGGCGGATCGGCAAAGGCAAATAGCAGACAGAGCCATCGTGCATGCCCCGAACTCCGCGCCGTTCACCGCACGCCGTGCATCAGCCTGTTGATCAACGGCGAGATCAGCAACAGCAGCACGCCGGAGCCCGCCAGCAGCCAGAAGCTGAAGGTGAAACCGCTCAGTGCGGAGACCGCGGTCATGCCGCTGTCGCCGCTGATATGCCCGGCCAGCAGGCCGGACAGGTTGCCGCCTACCGCCAGCGACAGGAACCAGCCGCCCATCGCCAGGCCGACCAGCCGCGGCGGCGCCAGCTTGGTCACCATCGACAGCCCGATCGGCGACAGGCACAACTCGCCCACCGTCTGCAGCACGTAGCACAGCACCAGCGGCCAGAACGGAATCAGCCCGGACGCGCCGAGCAGTCGCGACAAAGCGTACATCAGCACCGCAAAGCCCAGCCCGTTGAAGACCAGGCCCAGACCGAACTTGCGCGGGATCGACGGCTCGCTCCTGCGCGCCGCCAGGAAACTCCAGACCACGGTGACAATCGGTGCCAGCACGATGATCGCCAGCGGACTCACCGACTGGAACCAGCCAACCGGGAACGTCCACCCGCCGAACATCTGCCGGTCGACCAGGTTCTCCGCCAGGAAATTGAACGAGGTGCCGAGCTGGAAATAGAACATCCAGAACAGGATGTTGAAGGCGAAGATGATCAGCATCGCCACCACGCGATCCACCTGCACCCGGCCATGCCTGACTGCCTCGATCAGCAGCAGCACCGCCACGGCGGCGAACAGCACGCCCAGCATCCATGACAGCCCGGTGGTGACGAAGGCCAGCAGCAGGTACACCAGCGGCACCGCGACGATCATGCCCAGCAGCACCCACGCCACGCGCATCCGGCTGGCAGCCTCCGGTGCGGGGCGACCCACGCCCTGCAGGCCGCGTCGTCCGAACCAGAACCACAAAAGGCTGAGCAGCATGCCGACACCGGCAGCGCCGAACACGATCCGGTAGTTCTGCTGCATCGGCGTATCGGTGAAATAGCTGGCCATCCAGCCGGTCAGCAGCGGCGCCAGCAGCGCACCGCCGTTGATGCCCATGTAGAACAGGGTAAAGCCGCGATCGCGACGCGGATCATCGCGCCCGTACAGCTGCCCGACCATGGTGGATATGTTCGGTTTGAACAGCCCGTTGCCGACGATCACCATCGCCAGGCCGACCAGGAAAATTTCGCGACTGGGCAGCATGACCACGAACAGCCCCAGCGCCATCACCAGCGCGCCGAGCAGGATCGAACGCTGGTAGCCGATGATCTTGTCCGCCACGTAGCCGCCGAAGATGCTGGAGGCGTAAATGAGTGCGGTATACGCACCGAAGATGCTGCTGGCCCAGGCCTGGCCGGAGGCGTCGCCGTTGTAGAAGTGCGCCACGATGTACAACGCCAGCGCCCAGCTCACGCTGTAAAACGCGAAGCGCTCCCAGAACTCGGTCATGAACAGCATCCACAGCGGGCGTGGATGGCCGAGCATCTGCGGATAGTCCGGAGCGGCGCTTGTCTCGACAGCCTGGTTCATGGGTTCCCCTGCGTGGTTCCGGGTCAGCGCAATGTGCGCGGCCCGCATCGTGATTTGTGTCGGATGGTGTAACCGCTGCACGCGCGCGGCGTCAAATGCGCCGCAGCACAGCTCAGCTGCCCAATAAGGTGCGCACGTCCAGCAGCTCGGGGAAGAACTCCAGGTCGAGCGCCTTCTTCAGGAAGCTCACACCGGAAGACCCGCCGGTGCCGCGGCGATGGCCGATGATCCGCTCCACCGTTTTCATATGGCGGAAACGCCACAGCTGAAAACTCTCCTCGACGTCCACCAGTTGTTCGCACATGTGATATTCCGGCCAGAAATCCGCGCGACCTTCGTAGATGCGCTTGAGCACCGGCAGCAACGCCTCGCTGCGCTGATAGGCCTGGGTCCAATCGCGTTGCAGCAGTTCGGCCGGCACCGCATGGCCGCGCCGGGCCAGGTAACGCAGGAATTCGTCGTACAGGCTTGGCGCTTCCAGCACTGCGCGCAGGTCGGCCTGCGCGACCGGATCGTGGTCGAACACCTTGAGCATGCCGGCGTTCTTGTTGCCGAGCAGGAATTCGATCTGCCGGTATTGCAGCGACTGGAAGCCGGACGACGGTCCCAGCACACCGCGAAACTCCAGGTACTCCGACGGCGTCAGCGTCTCCAGCACCGCCCACTGCTCGAACAGCTGGCGCTGCACCTGCTTCACCCGCGCCAGGATTTTCAGGCAGGCATCGATATCGTCGACCTGCAGATGCGCCACCGCGGCCTTCAGCTCGTGGATCAGCAGCTTCATCCACAGCTCCGATACGTGGTGCTGCACGATGAACAGCATCTCGTCGTGATGGGGTGGGTGGCTCAAAGGTTGCTGCGCGGACAGCAGCGTGTCCAGATGCAGGTAGCCGCCGTAGGTCATCTGGCCGTTGAGGTCGGTCTGGATACCGGCTTCGATATCGCGCTGGTTCTCGCTCATGCTGCTACGCAATCCGGCAAAAGTCGTCATTTTAGCGGCTGTCGCAAGTCATCCCGTACGCGCCCGCATGCTGCGCTGTACCTTGCAGTGCAACATGCCGGCCTGTTATCAAAGGCGGTCTTATCCGGACATACGGCCATCGCCGAGCCTCGGTAAAATGCCGCGTTCCATGTCTTTCCCCCTCTCTTCCTCACCCCGGAGCGAGTCGTGACCATCGCCGCCAAGTTTGAAATCGAATACCTGCAATACCTCGATGCCGAGGGCAAGCAGGTCCGTGACGATCTGCCTGAATTCGCGAAGGACCTCGGCCACATGGTCGAGCTGTACAAGCTGATGCTGTCGACCCGCGTGTTCGACGCCAAGTCGATCGCCCTGCAGCGCACCGGCAAGCTGGGCACCTATGCCAGCTGCCTCGGCCACGAGGCGGCGCATGTCGGCATCGGCAGCGCGATGCGGCCCGAAGACGTGTACGCACCGAGCTACCGCGAATATGGCGCGCAGCTGTACCGCGGCGTGCAGCCGCGCGAGGTCTACATGTACTGGGGCGGCGACGAGCGCGGCAACGACTACCAGAAGGAACCGGCGCGGCACGATTTCGCATGGTCGGTGCCGATTGCCACGCAGTGCCTGCATGCCGCGGGTTCTGCATTGGCGTTCAAGATCCGTGGCGAGAAGCGCGTGGCGGTGTGCACGATCGGCGACGGCGGTTCGTCCAAGGGCGACTTCTACGGTGCCATCAACATCGCGGGCGCGCAAAACCTGCCGCTGGTCGCGGTGATCGTCAACAACCAGTGGGCGATCTCGGTGCCGCGCAAGATCCAGTCCGGTGCACCGACGCTGGCACAGAAGGGTATCGCCGCGGGCCTGTTCTCGATCCAGGTGGACGGCAACGACATCATCGCCGTGCGCAAGGCGATGGAAGACGCGCTGGAGCGCGCCCGCAGCGGCAAGGGCGGCAGCGTGATCGAGGCGGTGACCTATCGCCTCGGCGACCACACCACCGCCGACGATGCGCGCCGCTACCGTGGCGAGCAGGAAGTGAAGGACGGTTGGGAAAAAGAGCCGATGAAACGCCTGCGCAACTGGCTGGTGGCCAAGGGAGTGTGGGACGACGCGAAAGAAGAGGCCTGGAAGGCCGAATGCGACGAGTGGATGGACAACGAGGTGAACGCCTACCTCGAGACCAAGACCCAACCGGTCTCGGCGATGTTCGACTACATCTTCGCCGAAGTCCCCGCCGATCTCGCCAAGCAGCGCGATTACGTCCTCTCGCTGGAAACCCAGCTCGAATCGAAAAAGGGTCATTGAGTCATGGCACAAATCACTCTCATCGAAGCAGTCACCCAGGCACTTGCCTATGAGATGGCCCACGACGACAGCGTCATGGTGCTGGGCGAAGACGTCGGCCTCAACGGTGGCGTGTTCCGCGCCACCCAGGGCCTGCAGGAAAAATTCGGCGAGCTGCGCGTGCTGGACACGCCGCTGGACGAAACCACGATTGCCGGTGTGACGGTGGGTCTCGCCGTGCAGGGCATGAAGCCGGTCGCCGAGGCGCAGTTCGAAGGCTTCATCTATCCGATGATGGAGCAGATCGCCTGCCACGCCGCGCGCATGCGCAACCGCACCCGCGGCCGCCTGACCGTGCCGGCGGTGTTCCGCGCGCCCTGGGGTGGCGGCATCCGTGCGCCGGAGCATCATTCGGAAGCGAACGAGCATCTGTTCACCAACATCCCCGGCCTGCGCGTGGTGATGCCGTCATCGCCGGCGCGCGCCTACGGCCTGCTGCTCGCCGCGATCCGCGATCCGGATCCGGTGATGTTCTTCGAGCCCAAGCGCATCTACCGCCAGTACAAGGAAGAAGTGCCGGACGACGGCGAGGCGCTGCCACTGGACGTGTGCTTCGTGCTGCGCGACGGCACCGACGTGACCCTGGTGACCTGGGGCGCGCAGGTGAAGGAAGCGCTGGAAGCCGCCGACGAACTGGCTGCACAGGGCATCAGCGCCGAAGTGATCGACGTCGCCACACTGACTCCGCTGGACTTCGACACGATTGCGGAATCCGTACAAAAAACGGGCCGCTGCGTGATCGTGCACGAAGCGCCGAAGACCGCCGGCTTCGGCGCCGAGATCGCCGCCCGCCTGGCCGAGGAGTGCATGTATGACCTGCTCGCCCCGGTCGAGCGCGTCACCGGTTTCGACACGCACATCCCGCTGTTCCGCCTGGAAATGAAATACCTGCCGAGCGTGGAACGCGTCGTCGACGCGGCGAAGCGTACGCTGGCGGCAAGCTGATCAGGCTCGGGAACGGGAAATAGGGAACGGGGAACATGAAGTTCTCGCGAGCCCAACCCGTTCCCCGTTCCCCGTTTCCCATTCCCGGATGAAATTCCATGGCTGATATCAAGACGTTCTACCTGCCCGACCTCGGCGAAGGCCTGCCCGACGCGACCATCGTCGAGTGGCATGTGAAAGTGGGCGACAGCATCAAGCTCGACGCGCCGCTGTGCTCGATGGAAACCGCCAAGGCCGTCGTCGACGTGCCCTCGCCGTACACCGGCAAAGTGACCAGGCTGCACGGTGCTCCTGGTGACATCATTGAGACCGGCTCCGCGCTGGCCGAGTTCGAACCGGATGCGAACGCCAAGCAGCGCGCCGAATCGCAGGATACGGGCCACCAGCATGGCCCGAAGAAAAGTGTCGGCAGCACGGCCGCGGACGACAGCCACAAGGTGGTCGCTTCGGACGAAGGTGGCGAAGTCGAAGAGGCTTCCGCAGCACGCGAAGACGAAGGCACCGTGGTCGGCGCGATGGTCAGCGGCAGTCACGTGCACGTCGAACAGGCCGCCAGCATCGGCGGTGTGAAAGCCGTGCCCGCGGTACGCGCGCTGGCGAAGAAGCTCAAGGTCGACCTGACCCGCGTACGTCCGAGCGGCGCCGATGGCGTGGTCACCATGAAGGACGTCAAGGACGCCGCCGCCAACGGTTCGGCCGCGCTCGGCGCCGCACCGGCGCGTGGCGTGCCCGCCTCCGCCGGTCGCCACCTGGCCCCCGAGCTGCCGCAGCCTGAAGCCGCTCGCACATCGGTGTCGCTCGCCGGCAAGCCGGTGCGCACTGCACCGCCGTCACAGCAGGCAAGCGGTCAGCCGGAACAGCTGAAGGGCGTGCGTCGCAACATGGCCCGCGTGATGGCCGACGCCCACGCCCAGGTCGTGCCGACCACCCTGGTCGACGACGCCGACCTGCACGCCTGGATCGGCAAGCAGGACATCACTGCGCGCCTGATTCGCGCCATCGTGTTTGCCTGCAAGACGGTGCCGGCACTGAACGCGTGGTTCGACGGCAAGAACCTTACCCGCACCTTGCACCCGCATGTCGACATCGGCATCGCGGTGGATACCGACGACGGCCTGTTCGTGCCGGCGCTGCGCAACGCCGACGTGCTCGACGGCGCCGGCATCCGCGCCGCGATCAAGCGCCTGCGCACCCAGGTCGAGGATCGTTCGATCCCGGCCTCGGAGCTGTCCGGCTACACCATCAGCCTGTCGAACTTCGGCATGTTCGCCGGCCGCTACGCGACGCCGGTGGTGGTGCCGCCGACCGTTGCGATCGTCGGCGCCGGCAAGCTCAGCCACGACGTCGTCGCGGTGATCGGCGGCATCGAGGTGCATCGCCGCATGCCGCTGTCGCTGACCTTCGACCACCGCGCCGCCACCGGCGGTGAAGCCGCGCGCTTCCTCAAGGCGATGCTCGACGATCTGGCACTGCCGAACTGAGCAGACTGCCGCATGTGAAATAGAAGCAGATAAAACAAACAGGGCGCCTTCGGGCGCCCTGTTTGTTTCTCAGGTTAGGCCGAGGCCGTCGACTACTTGTGGAGATATGTTGCAAGCTCCCACAGCATCGCGACAAATAGCAAGACCAGAAATAGACATCTGGCCAGAAATGAAATCCGGGCAACGACGATATCTCTTCTGGACCACTGTTCCCGCGGGGCAACTCCAATTCTGCCCCACTGACTACCCCATAGCGCATACAAAAGACAGGGAACTCCCCAAAACAAAAGTCCAAGAAGTGACGCGTAAGGCGATGGCTTGCTAAAACTGCTTACACGCATAGCTTGGCCAGAGAAGAGAGACTCATCAATGAAGTAATAGAAGTAGATGAGAAAGACGCAAGCTGCCCCCATTCTCGAAACCAATACCCAGCCGCGGCGCGATATGCAACTCGCAATCATGCCGACTGTGAACAAACAGAAGAATGCCTCGAATGCAGCTCTTTTCCCGTTCCAGCCCGACTGCTGGAAAAAGAAGAACATGGCCACCGTAAATATCGCCAGGACGACAGCAATCGTTATGACGAAGCCACCTGCGCGATATTTCCGGATGGGTTTACCTGTGTCTGAAATACTTGTCTTGTTACGTTCAAGCATAAATTTTTAACCACCACTCATTGAACTTGAATCGATCGGAAGGACAACTTCAGTAATCGCGCACGTCTAGCAGCATGAAGCAGCGTGCGCTGTAATCGCCAGCCTGCGGCCACGCCACCGCGGTCAGCGCCAGAGTTCCCGCCGTCCACAGCTCGTTGTCGAGCAAGGCCTCGCTGCGCGAGTCGTCTCCTGTCGCGGCATGGCTGTGCACCAGCCGCAGCCAATGCAGCTCGGGCGTCAGTGCTTCGCGTTTCAACGCAGCCTCGATCGCGGTCAGCGCCTCGGCCGGAATGCTCACGGCGTCACTGTCCGCGCCGCGCACGCTGAACGAGCCGATGAATACGTCCCAGCTGCGCACGCCGATATCCCACGTCTCAATCTGCATACGGCGATCGTCGGTGACGTACCAGCAGGCGGCCAGCAAGACGTGGAACGCATTCTGCTCGAAGGCGTGCAGGGCATCGCGGCATCCGGCTTCGCCAGCGCCAAGGCCGGCGAAGCTTTCCTCGATGCGGCGCTCCTCGCTCAACACCACGTCGATATCGAGACGACCTGGCTCACCGGCGATACCCTCATGCCACTCGGCGCGGATCGCGGGGAAGTCGTCATCGGTGACCAGCCAGCCATCTTCGTCCGCATCCAGCTCTATATCGTGCCGCTCGAACAGCCGCAGCAGGTATTTCTGTAGTGCCGCACTATTCATCATCATTCCCGATTGTCTGCATTGGCCGTTGTCGGCAACTCGCGCCAGGTCAGATACACGCGCAGATCGAACTCGAGTTGATGGTAGTCCGGCAGCATGTACTGGCACAGCTGGTAGAACGCCTTGTTGTGATCGTATTCCTTCAGGTGCGCCAGTTCGTGCACCACGATCATCTGCAAGAACTCCGGTGCGGCCGCCTTGAACAACGCGGCCACCCGGATTTCCTTTTTCGCCTTGAGCTTGCCTCCCTGCACCCGCGAGATCGCGGTGTGCAGGCCCAGCGCGTTGCGCACCACATCGAGCTTGCTGTCGTACAGCACCTTGTCGATGCCCGGCGCGTTCTTCAGATGCTGCTGCTTCAGATCCATCGTGTAGGCATACAGCGCCTTGTCGCTCTGCACCGGATGGCGTTCCGGGTAGCGTTTCGCCAGATGCTCGCCAAGGCGCTCCTGTGCAATCAGCTCGCGTACCTTGTCCTGCAAGGTGACCGGGTAGGCCTGGAGGTATTTGAGCGGGATCATGCAGCGTATTCTCGCACCGCACCGGTTCATGCGCTTCGGCGCAGAACAGGCACGTCGCACCAGCGGAGGTATCCCATGCATCACAGCCGGCTCAGCACCATCGTCATCGATTGCGACATCGACGATCTCGACGTGGCCACCGCGTTCTGGAGCCACGCGCTCGGCAAGCCGGTCGCCAGTTCCGACCAGGATGGCGATGGCAGGTACGCCGAATTGCAGACTGCCGCGGACGAGCCGATCATCCTGCTGCAGAAAGTGGAACATGCCAGCCGCGTGCATCTGGATATCGAGACCGACGACCTGGATGCGGAGGTGGCCCGACTGGAAAAGCTCGGCGCCCGCCGCGTCGCACTGGTACGCGATCGCTGGTGGGTGATGGAGGCACCCAGCGGTCATCGCTTCTGTGTGGTGCAGCCGCAGCGCGCGACATTCGGGCCGCACCTCAACCGCTGGGACTGAAGCCTAGATATCGAAGCGGTAGCTGACCTTGACCAGCAATTGCTCGTCGTCGCGCAGCGCGAAGCTGTTGTCGAATACGTCGGTCGTGCCGCGCGCAAAGCTGTCCTGCGCGTAACCACCGCGACCGTAGACCACATACAGATAGGACAGCGGAGCCAGTTCGTAGCGGTAACGGATCTGCAGGCCCAGGTTGCGCACGCTGAAGTCATCGACCGGGTCATCGGTGGCGACGGCGCGGCCGTTGTCGCCGACGCGATAGCCACCGCGTATACGTGCATCCAGTCCGATCGCCTGCAGTTTGAGCCGCAGCTCCTGGCGGCTGTCGATGTTCCAGTCGAAGCCGGCGTCGAGTTCCAGGCTGTGCTCGTTGAAACGGCCGATCAGGTTGTCGTGCTGCCACACCAGCCAGTCCGGGACGTGCTCATAGTACGGACCGGCATACACGCTGAAGGCGTCGCTGATGAAATAGGTCGGCAGGAATTTGACGTTGTAGCCGATCTGGCGATTCCCGCTGAGACCGCCGCTGACAACCTCCGCATCCAGTTTGAACGCCCAGTCGCCGTGGCGCGGGCTGATCCGTTCGTAGGCAAGGTCCACCGAAGGTGGCAGGAACAGCGCGCCGTGGCCGCGGGTCAGCAGGTCGTCCCAGCCCGCGCTGTTGAAGTTGAACTGCACCTGGTCGGTAGCGCCGTTGCGCAAGTTGCTGAGGTCGCCGATACGCAACTGGCGGCGCAGGCGCAGACCGTGATCGTTGTCCAGCGCGTCGATGCGGAACTGCAAATCATGCGAGCTGTACGCCGAGTCGGCCGGCAAGTCGGCGTAGCGCTTGCGCACTTCCCAGTGGCCGTAGTTGAAATTGTTGCGCGACAGATAGCCGAAGTCATTCACCTGCAGCTGATCGCCGAAATGCATGCCCAGCCACTGCTGGCGCCAGCCGCCGCCCATTTCGTAATTGGCCACCAGGGTCGCGCCGCTGTCGCGCGCATGCGTACCGGACTGCAGGATGTCGCTGGCGATCACGTTGGTCGCTATGGTCAGCTGCGGCGTCGGCCGCCAGTGGTGATCGACGCCGAGTACGGTCGCCTCGCGGTCCAGCCACGGTCGATCGACACGGGTCAGCAACATGCCCAGGCTCTGGTCGCCGAAGTCGTGGGTCACCCGTGCGGCGCCAAAGAACCGGCCCGCCTCGCCATCCTCGTCCGCTGCCATCACGCCGTAGCTGGTGGTGCCCACGCTGCCATTGAGCTTGATCGCGGCATTGATGTCGGCGGCGCCATGACCATCGTCGGACGGGCCGCCGACGCGTCGGGTGTAGACGAGCTGGCTGTTGTCGTCGAGCAGGCTGAAATCGAAGATGCCCTGGTTCTCGGTGAAGAACGGCCGCTTGTCGGCGACGTAGGTCTCCGTGGCGCCGAAGTTGACTACCAGATCATCGCTTTCGACCTGGCCAAAGTCCGGATTCAGCGCCGCGGTCAGCTGGAACTGGCCGTTCGGCTTCCACAGTATGTCGGCACCTTCCTGCAGGCGGCTGCGACCGCGCACGTTGTCGTACAAGCCGGATACGTACGGTGTGACCGCCAGCAGCGACTGGCTGTACTGCGGCACCTCGACCCGGCTGAACTCGGACAGGAAGCGCGGTCGCGTGAAGCTCGCGACCGGCCACGCATCGCGTTCGCCGGTCGTGCCGACGACGCGATCGAGATACACGCCAAGCGTCCGCTTGCCGTCGAGAGCCGTATGCATCGGCGCGATGTACCACGGGATCAGGATCTCGACGGTCCAGCCGGCGGCGTCCTCGCTGACCGCATGCTGCCAGTTGCCGTCCCAGTCCTTGTTGAAGTTGTTCTCGTTGGTGACCACGGCGTCATTGATGCCGCCGGTCGAGCTGACCACGAAGTCGTAGCCGGTGCGGCCATCGCCATCGAAGTCGACCATCAGATTGACGCGATCGACCTGATCCTCGAAGTCGCGCTGCACGCGCTGCCGTGTACGTGGCACATCCGCCGGCTGATCGCAGCGAAAGGCCACCGCGAGGCCTTTCGGTGTGGCCAGAATCCATGCCTCGGTATGCAGCGAACCGGGCTTGCCGCTGAGCGGCTGGGTCTGGCGAAAGTCGGTGATGTGGCGCGCACCCTTCCATTCATCGGGCTTGATATGGCCGTCGATGTCGACCGCCCATGCAGGTGCCGACAGCGCGGCAAGGATTGCAAATACCAATATCACAGACGGCAGGCTTGCCATGCGCATGTCGTGGGGATTTCCATAGGATGCCGCGCAGGATTGCGCCACGCCGCGATGAATTCGCCGCGTCGAATAGATGCGCAGATTGCCCTTTGCGTTTAGCTCTCATCGACAGCCATAAGTCACGCATGACTTGTGGCAGGTCGTTGTTCGCGACGATCGACGGCTACGGCTTCACGCGCGACAGCATCGTCGGCAGCGCAACGGCCATCGAGTAGAAGATCAACGGCGGCGTCCCCAGATCACATGGCGCAGCAGCATCGCCAGCACCAGTACGGCGGTGAATGCGCCGTAGCCGTACAACGCGGGCAGTACCTGCTGCCAGATCGCGCCACTGGCACGCCCGAAGCCATCGACCACGGGCAACTCGGCCGCGTCGAAACCGATTACTGCGCACTGCACGGCAGCGATCAGCGCCAGCAGCAAGGCAGCGACATCCAGCACGCGGCGGGCCGACGTGCGCGGCAGACTCTTCGGATAGGCCCAGTAGGCCCAGCACAGGATCAGCAGCCACGGCGCAAGCAGCAGGATGGCGAGGTAACGCATCGGTCAATCACTCATGAATCGCCGCGCATCATTCCTGCGCGGCGAGTTGATCCAGTGCCTCGTGCAGTTGCGCGATGGCGTCGTTGCGTGCCGATTCGTCGCATTGGTCGGGCATGCTGGCAACCGGCTCACCATCCAGCATCAGGCTCATGCCTGACGACTGAACCTGCAACACGGCAGCCGCCGCGCCCAACCCCTTGAGACGTTTCTGCAGCATACCGGCCGCCTTCGGATCGACGAACGGCATCGACAGCAGCAACTCCTCGCCTTCCGCAGAGAACAGGCGAAAACGGAAGTTACCATCGGCGTCACGGAAACTGGCGAAGCGCGGCATTTTGCCCTGCTTCGGCACCGGCTTTGGCGGGGCGGTCGTCGTGACCGCCGACGTGGCCGAACGCAGGCCCAGTACCTCACGCAAGGCGGTGATTTTCGGTGTGGCGATCGCGCGTGCCTTCTGCGCACCCTGCTGCAGGATCACCTCGATTGCCGCCGGGTCGGCCATGAACGCCTCGTAGCGCTCGCGCATCGGCGCCACGTCGGACTCGATCCGCTCGTACAACACCTGCTTCGCCTCGCCCCAGCCCAGACCATCCAGCAAGGCTTGGCGGAATACCGCCGTTTCAATCTCGTTGGCAAATGCGCGAAAGATCGTGAACAACGCAGAGTTGTCCGGATTCTTCGGCTCGCCTGGCAGGCGCGAGTCGGTGACGATGCGCATGATCGTCTCGCGCAATTGCTTCTTGCCGCCGGCAAACAGCGGGATGGTGTTGTCGTAGCTCTTCGACATCTTGCGCCCGTCGAGGCCCGGCAGCGTCGCCACCTGTTCCTCGATCAGCGCCTCCGGCAACACGAAGAACTCGCGGCCATGGATATGGTTGAAGCGCTGGCCAAGATCGCGCGCCATCTCGATATGCTGGATCTGGTCGCGCCCCACCGGCACCTCGTGCGCGTCGAACGCGAGGATGTCAGCCGCCATCAGCACCGGATACATGTAAAGACCGGCGGTGATGCCGGCATCGGCGTCTTCGCCGGCCTCCGTATTCCGGTCCACCGCCGCCTTGTACGCATGCGCGCGATTGAGCATGCCCTTGGAAGCGACGCAGGTGAGGAACCAGGTCAGCTCGGGAATTTCCGGAATGTCCGACTGGCGATAAAACGTGACCCGCGCCGGATCGAGGCCAGCCGCCAGCCACGTGGCGGCGATCTCCAGCCGCGAACGCTCGATCCGCGCCGCATCGTCGCTCTTGATCAACGCGTGGTAGTCGGCCATGAAATAGAACGCGTCGACGTCGTCGCGCCGACTAGCTTCGACGGCGGGACGGATCGCGCCCACGTAATTGCCAAGATGCGGCGTGCCGGTGGTGGTGATGCCGGTCAGTACACGAGTCTGCATGGGGTTCGCTTGTGGTGTCTTCGGGTGGGAACGATCAACGGATCAAGGTGGACTTGCCGAACAGCGACTCGACCAGGTCCACCGCCAGCTTCGCGGTCTGGTTGCGCTTGTCATACGCCGGATTCAGCTCGACGATATCCAGCGACGCCATCCGTCCGGTGTCCGCGATCATCTCCATGCACAGCTGTGCCTCACGGTAATTCGGGCCGCCACGCACGGTGGTGCCGACGCCCGGCGCGATGCTGGGGTCGAGGAAATCGACATCGAAGCTCACGTGCAGATGGGTGTTTTTGTCGATACCGGCCAGTGCTTCCTCCATCACCCGCTTCATGCCGACCTCGTCGATATGACGCATATCGTGAACCTGCATGTTCGCGCCCCGCACCAGCCGCTTCTCGCCTTCGTCGACCGAGCGGATGCCGATGTAGCGGAACACATCCGGCGTGGTCGCCGGTGTGTCACCGCTGAGGCCGGTGAGCGCGGCCGGACCGGTACCGCACAGGCAGGCCACCGGCATGCCGTGGATATTTCCGGTCGGCGTGGCCTGCGCCGTGTTGAAATCGGTATGCGCATCCAGCCACAACACGCGCAGCTGCTTGCCCTCGTCATGGCAATGACGGGCCACCGCCGAGATCGAACCGATCGCCAGACAATGATCGCCACCGAGCATGATCGGCAAGCGACCGGCCTGAAGCTCCTGATGAACAGCCGTATAGACGGCCGTGTTCCAGGCCGCCACTTCATCCAGGTGACGATAGCCGTTTTCGGGCGGCTGCCACGGATTGAGCGGCCCCTGAAGGTTGCCACGGTCGATCACCTTCAATCCGCGGCGCTCGAGCCTTTCCGCCAGATTGGCCACCCGCAAAGCCTCCGGCCCCATCGCGGCGCCGCGGTGGCCGGCACCGATATCGGTCGGCGCGCCGATCAGTGAAATGGTCTGTCTGCTCATAGCTCTGTTTACCTGGCTGTGGCGCGCCGACGGGCGCGGGCCAGAGTCGTCACGCGCCGTCGATGTCCGTGCGGCGGCCAGTGAAAGGTAGCTTCAAGCCACCGTTCCCGGGCGAATCGCCGGTGTCCGTGTGAGAAAGATATTCGCAACTTGCGGCATCACGAATGGGTCGAAGTTTACCGGAATGGCCCGGCCCGCGCCGTTACGCAGCCTCTCGCACGGCGCCGCGCTCCGCCAGCAGGCTGCTGTCCGCCACTTCGCGTTTTACACGTTCAAACCAGCGGCAAACCGCATGCCTAGCGGGGCCGATGATTCCTGTCATGCAACGTGGCTCGACCTGTCGTCGACCACAGGTTTCCAGCTCAGCGCATGCGCTGACATGGCGAACAACACGGGCACGCACAGGCTACCGACATGAACGGTCGGCACAATGCGCATGAACGCTCTCCCGCCCAACTCGAAACCAGGCTGATCTCGGCAGATCGAAGCGCTCGATTCCGGCCATCGCTGGCCGCCACAATACGCGCCGGCATCGAGGCGTTCGTTTAGTGGACTTCATCCCGACGAGTACGCGCCAACTCATCTTCGCGGCGCGAACGCGCACCCGAACTCCAGGACACCAGTTCGTCACGACGAACCGGCGCCACCCCGAGTTCCGAATCACGCGCGATTTTCCCAACCAGCATCCCTGCAAACAGCGACACTCCACGCCAGAAGGCGGAATGTGCAAGAAGCGTTTGCATGTCATTACTCCCGACTGCCCCCGTGCAGCCGTTGAGTAGATCGTACTAGCTTTCACGCTGCGTACACATTATTTTTTCCGTCCGCAATAGCTCCCCCGCAATCCGGTATGAGATTTGCGCGGAATACTTTCCAGGATAGATATAGATGCTGCACCGAGGTGGCGGCGGGAACGATTCCTGGGATGCCGCATCTTCAGATTGATGTGCTCGGACTGGACTATGGCCGAGCAGCCCGCGTCACGGGCTCTGACTTGGTGCGTGCCTAACCTGCTTGGCAGAGGCTTTGTTGCTCCGGGTTCGGCACCTGACCGTACTTCGCGAGAATGACCGGTTCCGAATATTCGCCGCGATCAATATCTGCTGCCTGCGCATACACCAGCACGCCATCGCGTTGTTCAGCCAGCAGCTCGCCACGCGTGCGCGCCAGCTGTTCCATGCCGTGAAGAATCGGCTTGTCGGCGATGATGTCCCCGTCCACCTCGCAAAAACCTTGCACCACGTAAAGCGTTCCCATGATGTGTCCTCGAACCTTCTCAGGATGCGAGCGTGAACACACCGAAGTGTATGAGCCGCGATAATCGCGTTAAGTGTCTTCGAAACGGTTCAGGCATGGCAGGAAACCACAAACGATGGTACTTCGCGCTGAGTCGTGTCTGGCTGCCCCGAAACGACACAGGCCGTCTTGAAAGACGGCCTGTGTCGATGGTTTTCTGGTGCCGGCACCAGGAGTCGAACCCGGGACCTACTGATTACAAATCAGTTGCTCTACCAACTGAGCTATGCCGGCGAAGGTCGGGGATTCTAGCAGGCCCGCGACGGCGCGTGCTCAAAAACAGCCGGTGCTGTGTGAACCGATGCCACTGGCATGGACGCGGCTGCGCCAGTCGAAGCGACTGCTGTCGGCGATCACCAGATCAAGCCAGTACTCGGGCACGCTTTCGCTGCGCTCGCTCATGCGGGCGGGAAAGCCGGCGGCGACCACTTCATCGCGGCGCTTGCGCGCATTTGCCGGATCCTTGAACAGACCCAGCGAAATGGTGTTGGGCTGATCACCGGAACTGACCACGAAGTAATCGTCGATCTGATGAGCGCCAAGTTGCCGCGCCTTCTCCAGCGCCTGTGCGCGGCTGCCGGCGGCCGGCAGATAGACCCACCAGCCGCTGGTCTGGCTGGCCTGCTCCTGGCGCGAGCGCATGCGGGTAGCTTGCGCGGTCAGTGCCTGCCGTGCATTGCGCAAATCCTGCGGAGTGGCGAACGGCCCCAGCGCCACGCAGCTGTAGCTGAGCGCACGTGGTGTCGTTGTCGTCTCCGCGGCCGGCGCGGCCACCGTGGTCGAGGTTGGGGTTTCCGGCAATTCCGACAGCAGACGCAATTCCGTGACGCCCGGGTCGCTGGGACGGCCGCCGCGGGCATACGGCTGACCCAGCAACAGCCAGGCACCCACCGCAATATTGAGTGCGCTCAACAGCACAAACAGCAAACGCAGAAACATCGAACCCCCAGCAACCGGCAGCAGCCGCCATTCTAGACGGACGGCGCCGGCGTCATGGCGTATCGGCCCACACGGCCAGACCACGCAGCACGCCGTCCTGACTCAGTTGGACTGGTAGCGACAGCAGCGGCGCCAGGCGCGCCGCATCGCCGCCGCCAAGGATCAGCGTCGGCGTGGCGCCCAGTCGCTTCGCCACCCGTGTGGCGAAGCGCTCGATCAGCGCAGCAGCCGCCTGCCAGCAGCCCGAGGCCACCGCATCGGCGGTGTTGTCGGCCAGCTCCAGAATGTCGCCGGGCCGGTCCGGTCGCACCCGGGCGGTCGCATCCAGCAGCGATTGCTGCATCAGTTGCGGACCCGGTGCGATCAGCCCACCCAGATGCTGGCCATCGGCGGCCAGCGCATCGAGCGTGAGTGCGGTGCCGGCACCGGCCACGACACAGGGCGCATGACCATCGGCTCGCGCCGCGACCATCGCCAGGAAGCGATCCACACCCAGCCGTTGCGGCTCGGCATAGGCGTTGCGCACGCCGCAGGCACTGGCGGGCGTGCGCAGCCAACGGGGCGCGCAGGCAAACAGGCGCTCGATGACGTTTGCTACCTGCGCCTCGCGCACTGTGTCCACGACCGACGCCGCGATCACCGTCGTCGGCTGCGGCAGGCCAGCCCAGGCCGACTCCAGCGCCGGCGCCATGTCCTGCTGCCAATCCACGGCGCCATGCGCGAACCAGCCGAGCGGCGGCGCATGCAGCGCCCACTTCAGTCGCGTATTGCCCAGGTCGAGCAGCAGCCTCATGTGCGACGCACCGTGACATCCGCGCTGTCGATCTGGCGCACGCTGCCGTCGGTCATGCGCACCTGCAGGGCGCCGCGCGCATCCACGCCGGCACCGATGGCATCGAACGCACCGAGTACGCCACTCAGCTGCAATGGCTGATCGCGCAGCAGATCGTGTCGCGCATAGTCGTCGGCGAACCCGGCGAAACCGTCACGCTCGAATTGCCGCAGGCCCTCGACCAGCGCCTCGATCAGCACCACGGCGACCCGGTTGCGATCCGGTGGCGCACCACCGGCCAGCGTGGCCAGATCGCAGGCTGGCTGCCCGGCCTGTGCCTGCAGCGCCGGAGTCAGCCGCAGGTTGAGGCCGATGCCGATGATCGCCGCGCAAGGCCCCTGATATTCGCCGCTGAGCTCCACGAGGATGCCGCCCAGCTTGCCGCCCGGACGCTCCTCCGTGGCGATGGCCAGCACGTCGTTTGGCCATTTCAGGCCAGCTCCCCCGATACCGAGACTCTCCAGCGCGCGCAGCACGATCACGCCGAGCGCCAGCGACAGGCCGCTCAATGCGGCAAAGCCCTGCTCGAAACGCTTGAGGCAGGACAGATACAGGTTCAACCCCGGCGGCGACAGCCATTCGCGGCCACGCCGGCCACGACCGGCGGTTTGGGTTTCGGCCAGCACGATGCTGAAATCCCTGGCGGCGGTGCCACGACGCTGCAGTTCGCTGGAGGTGGAATCCAATTCCCAATGCACCTCCAGCGCGCCCAGCGAACGCAGCATCGGTGCCGGCAGGGCGGCGCGGATCTGCGTGGCATCCAGCATCTGCAGCGGCCATGGCAGCCGATAACCGGCCGCGCCGCGCGCCTCGATCGGCACACCACGGGTGCGCAAGGCCTCGACCTGTTTCCAGATGGCCGCGCGGGTCACCCCGGCCTGCGCGGCGAGACCGGCGCCGGGAAGCGGCTCACCGGCTGCGAGCAGCGCCAGCAACTGCGCCGGCTGCATCAGCCAGCTCCAGACGCGGAGGCCATTGCCAGCCGATGGCAATGAGAAAGGGGGAAGCGGGGCAGCATGGACATCGGCGGATTTTAGCCCGGCTGGCTCGTCGTGCGGCATGCACGGTCGCATGGCAACGGTCAAAACGGCAGCACTGGCATGGCGCCAGTGTTTCTGAGACGATCCGGGTCTTCGCTTGCGGGTCAGGGAGTTCGATCGCCATGCGTGCCACCCATTGGTTTATCGGTTGCGCCTTGTGCATTGCCGGCATCGGCAGTGCCGCCGCGACGAGTCTGGAAACCCAGGAAATGGACAGCGCGGCCCCTCGCGCGACGCTCGACAGTGCCACCCCGCACGACGGCAATACCAGCAGTGGCGGCGATGCGCTGGGACTGAATCGCGATTGCCCCTCGGCCAACAACAGCGACAGCTCCAACGGCACGTCAAGCAACGGCAACGATCACTCCGGCGGCGGCTCCTCCGCACCGGTGCCAACCCGTCGGCCGCATCTGGGCTGGCAATCGCTGCTGCCTGGATCGATCCAGTAGCACTCGGCGTCATGCCCGGGGGGTGGTGGCAATCGCTGCGGGTACGTTTCGAACCTGCGCCAATTGCCGACTCATTGTGGCGGCGCGCACTGACTGGCTGCCCGCTGGCACGTCGACTGGATCCCGAACGGCAATCCCAGCTGCGCCGGCTGGCCGCACTGTTCCTCGCCCGCAAAAATTTTCATGCGCTGGCTGGTGCCGTACTCGACGACTACTGGCGGCTGCTGATTGCCATGCAGGCCTGTCTGCCGGCGCTGCAGCAGGGCGCCGCCAGCCTGCGTGGCTGGCGCGAGATACTGATCTATCCGGGCGAGTTCAAGGTGCGCCGCAATCATCACGATGACCGCACCGGCGTCGTCGCCGAAGGCAACGAGGTGCGCATTGGCGAGGCATGGGAACACGGTCCGCTGGTACTGTCACTGGCCGATGTTCAGCTGGACCTGGAGCAGCCGTGGGACGGCTACAACGTGGTCGTGCACGAGATGGCTCACAAGCTGGACATGCTCGACGGCCCACCCGATGGCGTGCCGCCGCTGGTCGACATTCCGCGGCGACGCTGGATCGAGCAATTCCAGCTGGCCCATGACCGCCTCGCGAACAGCCACGACAGCCCGATCGACCATTACGCGACGGAAAGCGCCAGCGAGTATTTCGCCGTGGTCAGCGAGTTGCACTACTCGCAGCCGGCGCTGCTGCGCGAAGCGGAACCGGCTATCGCCGATCTGCTGGTAGCCTTCTATGGTCGTTCGCCCGCCGAAGGTTGCGAGCCGCCGGGCTTCTGCCGTTCGCGCTGAACGTTCGAACAAGGCGACTCAGCTTGCCGCCAGAGTCACGCTGAAGCGGGCACCGCCGAATTCCGGCGAGCGGTCGACCACCAGCTCGCCCTGATAGGCATGCACGATGTCCTGCACGATCGACAGGCCGATGCCGTGGCCCTGCACCCGCTCATCGCCGCGCACGCCACGTTGCAACACCATCTCGATCTTCTCGGCGGCGATGCCCGGACCATCGTCTTCCACGCTCAGACTCAGACCCGACCGCTGCCGACCGGGTTGCGGCCGCATCTTCACCACCAGCAACACGCGGTGACCGGCCCACTTGAACGCGTTTTCCAGCAGGTTGCCCATCAGCTCCAGCAGGTCGCCCTGCTCGCCGTAGAACACCGCGCCGTCCTCGATGTCGAATTCGCATAGCACGTTCTTGGCCGCATAGACCTTCTCCAGACTCTGCACCAGATCCTCGGCGTGACCGGCGATCGGTACCGCACTGGCAAAGGTCTGCCGACCGGAAGTGGCGGCGCGCGACAGCTGGTAGGCGACCAGCTCGTTCATTCGCCGCACCTGGTCCAGCACGCTGCCGCGCCGCGCCGGCTCATCGCCGGTGGTGGATTCCAGCTGCGAGCGGATCACCGCCAACGGCGTCTTCAGGCTGTGCGCCAGATCGGCCAGCGTGTGCCGATAACGGGTGCGCTGCTCGCGTTCGTTGGTGATGAATACATTGATGCGTTCGGTCAGGCCGGTCAGCTCCAGTGGGTACTGGCTGTCCAGCTGTTCACTGTCGCCGTTCTCGACCCGGCTCATGTCGCTGGCCACCTTGCGCAACGGAGTGAGGCTCCAGCGCAACAGCAGCAGCTGCAGCACGATCAGCATCACGCCGAGGATCGACAGCCAGATCACCAGTGAATGGATGAACGCCGCATTCGCGCCTTCGAACTGCTCTTCGGTCTGCGCCACCGTCATGGTGAGCCGCACCCATTTGTCGCCCTTCTCATCGGTATCGAGCGCCACGCCGTAGCTGTAGTAGTACAGCCGCCCCATGCGCGTGTCGATCGGGCCGATGAACTGGCTCCGCCCCGGTTCCAGCATTTTCAGGAAACTGAAGTCGCGACCGATCGCCGAATTCGACTGCCAGTGGTACCCATACTCACCCACGGCCACCGCGTACAACCCGGAGCCGGGTTGCGAGAATTTCGGGTCCGGCAAGGTGTCGCTGGGCGGCAGCAGTTTGTTGCCGTAGCGATTGACCTCGGTATTGGTGATGTACGCAATGGCGAAATTCTGCAGCCGATCATGCAACGCGCTCAGTGCGCGCTCCTTGTTCGCCTGCGACAGGGTCAGCCCGACCAGCCCCAGAAAGCCGGCCAGAACGAAGCCGGTGGCGATCGCCGCGCGCGCCGCCAGTGACAGCGGACGACGCGGCGACACCGCCTCCTTATTCGTCGTCGCCGTCAGTGCGTGGGATGGCAAAGCGGTATCCGCGTCCACGTACCGTCTCGATGGGTTTGAGGGTGCCTTCCGGATCGAGCTTGCGCCGCAACCGGCCGATGAACACTTCGAGCACGTTGGAGTCGCGGTCGAAATCCTGCTGGTAGATGTGCTCGGTGAGGTCGGCCTTGGAGACCAGCTCGCCCGCGTGCAGCATCAGGTATTCCAGCACCTTGTATTCGTAGCTGGTCAGATCGACCAGCTTGCCTTCCACCGTCACCGTCTGCGCGGTGGTGTCCAGCTTGATCATGCCGCAGGCCAGGATCGGCTTCGACCAGCCGCTGGCACGACGCACCAGCGCGTTGATGCGGGCCAGCAGTTCCTCGACATGAAACGGCTTGACCAGGTAATCGTCGGCGCCGTACTTCAGGCCCTCGACCTTGTCCTGCCAGCTGCCGCGTGCGGTCAGGATCAGGATCGGATACCGCTGGCCGGCCTCGCGCAACGCCTTGACCAGATCCATGCCGGACATCTTCGGCAGGCCCAGGTCGATGATCGCCAGATCGAACGGCACCTCACGGCCGAGGTAGATACCTTCCTCGCCATCCTGCGCCGCATCGACCGCAAAACCGTCCCGCTTCAGGCGTGCCGCCAGCGTCTCGCGCAACGGCGCCTCGTCCTCCACCAACAGGATGCGCATCAGTGTTTCTCCTTGCTGCCCGGATTCTTGCCGGGCGGATTCTTGGTTGACGGTGTCGAAACCGGATTCTTGCTCGCCTCGGAGGAAACCACCATCTCCCGCACATGACCGTCCGGCGTGAGTACCTTGATGCGGTATTCCTGCCGGCGCCCGATTCCGCGCTGCTTGGCCGACAGCACCTTGCCACCGGTCTCCTGCTGTACTTTGACCACTGCCTGATCCAGCGTCACCGCCGGCGCAGCCGGAGACTGCGCCGAAGCCGTAGCTGCCACGCCCGGCAGCAGGGATACCAGCAGCGATACCAACAGAACAGGGATGAAGTTTTTGTGCGTTGTCATGCGTGAAGATTCCGCCCGGCACCTGCCATAACGTGCAGCGTAGGCAATCAGGGCTGAATACTGACCGGATGACCGTCAGCTGTCACGCCGCCACCGAGCTTGGCGCCAGTGCCTGTTCCAGCAAATCCCAGGCCGCCCCCGGCAGATGCGCCCCTTCGCTGATCGTGCGGCGGAACGCGCGCGCGCCGGGCTCGCCCTGGAACAACCCCAGCAGATGCCGGCTGATGTGCTTGAGCGCGGTACCGCGTGCCAGCTCGGCCTCGACATACGGGCGCATGTGGCGCAGCACGTCGTCGCGCTGCGGCAGCGGCTCGTCGTACAGCGCCGCCTCGACCCGTGCCAGCAGGTACGGGTCGTGATACGCGGCGCGACCCAGCATCACGCCGTCCAGCCGGGCCAGGTGTGCCTGCACCTGCTCGACCGTGGTGATGCCACCGTTGATCACCACCACCAGTTGCGGAAATTCGCGCTTGAGCCGATATACCCGCTCGTAATCCAGCGGCGGGATTTCGCGGTTCTCCTTCGGCGACAGTCCCTTGAGCCACGCCTTGCGTGCATGCACCGCAAGCACCTCGACGCCAGCGTCCAGCATGATCTCGGTAAATTGCTGCAGCCCGGCATAGTCGTCCTGATCGTCCACGCCGATGCGGCATTTCACTGTGACGGGAACGCTGACCGCATCGCGCATCGCTTTCACGCAGTCGCCGACCAGCGCCGGCTCGAGCATCAGGCAGGCGCCGAAACGGCCCGACTGCACCCGATCCGACGGGCAGCCCACGTTGAGGTTGATCTCGTCATAACCGGCTTCGGCGCCGAAACGCGCCGCCTGCGCCAGCTCTTGCGGATCGCTGCCGCCGAGTTGCAGGGCCAGCGGATGCTCCTGTTGACTGTGCTCAAGCAGACGCAGCTGCTTGCCGCGCACCAGCGCCGCGCTGGTCACCATCTCGGTATACAGCCGCGCCCGCGGCGACAGCAGCCGATGAAAGTAGCGGCAGTGCCGGTCAGTCCAGTCCATCATCGGGGCGACGCTGATGCGCCAGTCGTCGACAGGCAGGGCAAAGACACGCGGGGAAAGCTGGCTGGACATGCTGCCATTGTAAGGCTTGACGGCTCGTCGCTCCTCTGTAGTTCGGCCAGCATGCGCGACGCCGGTACAAGCGCGTCCACGTCCGCTCGCGTATCCTTGGCGCATACGTCGCCGCGCCCGTAACGGCACTCGCAAGGCATCGTGGCCATGCCACCCTCCCGCGAGTCCTGCCTTCGACCCAGCCAGATGGACCTCCGCGCGACACCTCCGCCGATCCGGCACGACTTTGAGACGACAACCACCATGGTGGCAATGGCAACCGAGCACGTGATCGACGTGCAGCACTGGAACGACACGCTCTTCAGCTTCCGCACCACGCGCGATCCGGGCTTTCGTTTCGACAGCGGCCAGTTCGTGATGATCGGGCTGGAAACCGATGGCCGCCCGCTGATGCGCGCCTATTCGATCGCCAGCGCGAACTGGGAAGAGCATCTGGAGTTCTTCTCGATCAAGGTCGCCAACGGTCCGCTCACTTCGCGCCTGCAGCATCTCAAGCCCGGCGATCCGCTGATCGTCACCCGCAAGCCCACCGGCACGCTGGTGCTGAACGACCTCAAGCCCGGCAAACATCTCTACCTGCTTGGTACCGGCACCGGGCTGGCGCCGTTCATGAGCATCATCCGCGACCCGGACACCTACGAACGCTTCGACAAGATCGTGCTGGCCCACGGCGTGCGCCATATCAACGATCTCGCCTATGCCGACTACCTCGAACGCGAGTTGCCGCAGCACGAATACCTCGGCGAGCTGGTGCGCGAGAAGCTGACCTATTACCCCACGGTGACGCGCGAGCCGTTCAAGCATCGCGGCCGCATCACCGATGCGATCGTCGATGGCGTGATGAGCGAGGCGATCGGCCTGCCGCCACTGAATCCCGCCACCGACCGCGTGATGCTGTGCGGCAGCCCGGTGATGCTGGAAGACTTGTGCGCCCTGCTCGACGGCCGCGGTTTCCAGGCCTCGCCGCGCACGCGTGAGCCGGGTGATTACGTGATCGAGCGGGCATTCGTCGAGAAGTGAACAGCATCGCGCCGGCAAGCATGGACTGGCGCAATCCACGCACTCCTGAAATGCTGCCGGTCATGACGGGCATGCCCCGGCGGCAGGAATCTCCTTGATGGATATCGCGTTGTACGTGCTCGCCACGCTGCTGATCGTCGGCGGTCTGGCCGGCGCCGTGCTGCCGTCGCTACCCGGCATCCCGATGATCTTCGGCGGGATCTGGCTGGTCGCGGCGGTGGACGATTACCGGCACCTCGGCCTGTGGTGGTTGCTGATCATTGGCGCGCTCGGTGTCGTGGGGGTGATCGTCGACTTCGTCGCCAGCACGCTCGGCGCCAAACGCGTCGGCGCCAGCAAGCTGGCCTTGTGGGGCGCCAGTCTGGGCACCCTGGTCGGCATGTTTTTCGGTATCCCCGGCTTGCTGCTCGGGCCGTTTCTCGGCGCGCTCGGCGGTGAGCTGGCATCCGGCACCAGCGTGCTGCGTTCGGCCCACGTCGGTGTCGGCACCTGGCTCGGCCTGCTGTTCGGCACGCTGATCAAGCTGGTGCTCTCATTCGTGATGGTGGGTCTGTTCGGGCTGGCGATGCTGTTCGGCTAGGCGGTTCGGCCTGCAGTCGCAGGTGAGGACCGCCCCGACCTTCGGCACATGGCGCACCTGGCGACACCCGTCTAGGGTGGCCCATCCCAGGAGGAAATCACTTCATGTCCAGACGCCTCGTTGTCGCCCTCGCCGCCACCCTCGCCGCCGCGGGATCAGTGCATGCCCAGACCGCACCGCCGGCATGGATCACACGCAGCGATGCCAATTCGAAAATCCTGCTCGACGAGACGGTGCGCTTCAGCCCGGAATCGGCCTCGCAACTGGGCGTGACCGGTTACGACGACAAGGTGGCCGACCTCAAGCCTGGCGTGGACGAACGCTCGCGCGCCGCGCTGGTCGCGGCGAAGACGAAGCTGCAGGCGCTGCTGGCCACCGAGAAGGACGTCAACGTGCGGCAGGATCTGCAGATCCTGATCAAGGCCGCCGACGGACAGATCGAGGGCATCGACCTCAACGACAAATACATGTTGCCGTACAACGACGTCGGCCAGCTGATCTTCGACGGCGAGTTCGGGCTGCTGAAGGATGATGTTGCCGCCACGCGGCGTCCATCCGCACTGAAGCGGTTGCAATGCTACGTCGGCCAGGCACCCGGCTGCACGCCGATCACCGAACTGGCGAAGGCGCAGACCACCGCCAAACTCGGCGACAAGGCCCTGCTCGGTCCCTTCAAGGGCGAAGTGGAGCAGAAGCTGGCGAACACCCAGCGTTACGCCGACGGCATCCGCAAGCTGTTCGCCAAATACAAGCTGGACAACGCCGATGGCAAGGCCGCGCTTGATGCGCTCGATGCGCAACTGAAGGCGTACGACGGCTGGGTACGCAGCACCGTGCTGCCGCGCGCGCGCACCGATTTCCGCCTGCCCGAACCGCTGTACGCATACAACCTCCGTCAGGTCGGCATCGACATTCCGCCGCAGGAGCTGATGAAGCAGGCGCAGCTGGAATACGTCGAACTGCGCGGCATGCTGCAGGTGCTGGCACCGACAGTGGCGAAGGCCCAGGGCATCGATGCCACCGACTACCGCGACGTGATGAAGGCGCTGAAGAAGCAGCAGCTCGACAAGGATCAGGTGGTGCCGTGGTACCACGAGGTGCTTGGCCGGATCGAGCAGATCATCCGCCGCGAACGCATCGTCACCCTGCCGCAGCGCAAGATGCAGATGCGCCTGGCGTCGGAGGCGGAGGCGGCACAGATTCCTGCGCCGCACATGGACCCGCCGCCGTTCGTCAACAACCATGGCGAGCAGGGCACGTTCGTGCTGACCATGGGCAACCCGGGCAAGGATGGCGAGAAGAGCCAGGCCTACGACGACTTCACCTTCAAGGCGGCGGCGTGGACGCTCACCGCACACGAGGGGCGCCCGGGCCACGAGCTGCAGTTCGCCGCGATGGTCGAGCGCGGCGTGTCGCTGGCGCGCAGCCTGTTCGCGTTCAACAGCGTCAACGTGGAAGGCTGGGCGCTGTATGCCGAGGCCGAGACACTACCGTACGAACCGCCGGCCGGGCAGTTCGTCGCCCTGCAATATCGACTGATGCGCGCGGCCCGCGCATGGCTCGACCCGATGCTCAACCTGGGCTTGATCACGCCGGAACGCGCGCACGACATCCTCGTCCACGACGTCGGCCTGTCCGAGGCGTTGGCGCGGCAGGAGATCGACCGTTACACGTTCGATTCCCCGGGCCAGGCTACTGCGTATTTCTACGGCTACATGCGCCTGCAGCAATTGCGGCTGGACACCGATCTGGCACTGGGACCGAAGTTCGACCGGATGGCATTCAACGATTTCGTGATCGGCCAGGGACTGCTGCCACCGGAACAGCTCGCCGAAGCGGTGCGCACGCAATTCGTGCCGGCTCACCAGAAACACTGACCATCCACGCGGCAAGGTGCGGCGTCAGCGACGACGCCGTGGCGGCACCGCGGCGGACCGTCGACCCACCGCATCCTGCGCATGTTTCGCCAGCCAGCCGGCGAGTTGCACGGTATCGCGACTGATTGAAGCGGGCAGCACGATGTAGTGCCGGCTCGGCGCCGCCCCCGGCTTGGCGATCAGCCGCGACGCGCCGGCGAGCTGCAGCAGCGCCGGCTGGTCGGCGGGAGCCAGTTTCAACGCCAGTCCGGCGGACGTCAGCCATGCACACGGCTTTTCATCGAGCCAGGCCATCAGTCCGCCGAACATCGGCTTGAAGCGCAGGTCGTGCAGCTTGCCCAGATGCGCGGCCGCGTCTTCGAGCTCGCCACGCATGACATCGAGTGCCGCCGGCATGCTCATGCCCGCGCGTCGGGAATCACGTACAACAACACGGCGAGGAAATGCAGCACGCTGCCGGTCAGCACGAACACGTGCCACAGCGCGTGGTGATACGGCAGCCGCCGCCACAGGTAAAACGGAACACCTGCGGTGTAGGCCACACCGCCACCGATCAGCAACAGCATGCCGCCATTCTGCAGATGTTCGCTGAGCGGCTTGAACGCGATCATGCCGATCCAGCCCATGCCCACGTACAGCAGCACGGCCAGCTTGTGGTAACGCCTGAGCAGGCCCAGCTCCAGCGCGCTGCCCACCAGCGCCAGCACCCACACCGACACGAACAGGCTCCAGCCCCAGGCGCCGGGCAACGCGATCAGGGTGAACGGGGTATAGGTGCCAGCAATCAGCACATAGATCGCGATGTGGTCGAGTGCGCGCAAGGCCGGTTTGGCGGCGGCGACGGAAATCGAGTGGTACAGCGTGGAGGCGGTATACAGCAGCACCAGCGAGCTGCCGAACACCGCGCAGGCAACCACGGTGAGCGCATTGCCATGCAGCGCTGCAAACGCCACCAGCATGGCCAGCCCGGCAATGCTGAGCACGATGCCGACGCCGTGGATGACACTGCTGGCCAGTTCGTCGCCGAAGCTGTAGCGCGGAATCAACGCGCCGGATGTGGCAGACATGGGGAACTCCTGGCGACGCGATCGACGCCATGCAGCGCCGTGCCTACCTTAGCGGGCGCATCGATGCTTGCCTACTGCGCCACATGATCACGTCACGCGCCGATGGCGCCGCCGACGGCGTATCCTGCCGGCCACAGATGGCCATCCAGCCGTCTGCTTGCGCAAGATCACCAGACAGGCATACGCTGCAGGCGCAGCAGCACGATCCCCCTGCTCACGCAGCGTGACTGCCGCAACATCCCCACCGATGTCAGGAGGTCGCCATGTCGTCCGCAAGCCTGGCCGTTGCTCATCGCACACACCCCGACAGTGCACGTATCGCCGCCCTCAGCGCCGCGATTGCACTCAACCTTGCCGTCCTCCTGATCGCCACGCGGCCGATCACCCCGACCATGTTCAACGTGGTCAATCCGCTGACTGTGCCTTCACCCATCCGGATCATCGATCCGCCGGCCGTGACTCCACCACCGCCACCGATCGAGCTGAAACCGTTGCAGCACCCACCAACGCTGCCGCAAGCGCACCTGCAGCCGACACCGCTCAGCCCGCCGGTCGTCGTGCCCAGCGTGGAAGGCAACATCGCCGCGCCGCCGATCAGCCCGCCGACATTGCTGCCCAGCAATACCGCTCCCGGTCCTGCAGTGGCGGCACCCGCGATCGAGGCCAGCCTGGCCTACCGCGTGGCGCCGTTGCGTTTCCCCGCGCAGGCCCGGCATCAGCGCATGCACGGCACCGTGTTGCTGCGGGTACTGGTGGATGAAACCGGCAAGCCACTGCAGGTGACGGTGGAACAGGGTAGCGGCTATGCCCTGCTCGATCACAGCGCACGCGACCAGGTTCTCGCCGGGTGGCGGTTCCAGCCTGCGATGGTGAATGGGCAGGCGGTGCGTGCGTGGGCGCGGGTGCCGGTGAATTTCGAAATGCGCGATTAGCGGCGCTCCGGAACGCCCGGTCGATACTCCGACCGGGCGTTCCGCATCAATGATCATCCTTGAGGCCGCATGCCATCGACAGGTGGCTGCATTTGGCCGCGTCAGCGTGGTGAAAATCCGCCGTTGGCTTACGCGTCTTTAACGATATGCATGCTCCACTGGTGCTCATCCACCCTGCCAGGTTTTACGCATGGGCAAGCACTCGAACACCTTGAAAACCCTGCGCGCCATCGCGCTTGAACATGGCGCCGCCGAGCAGCCCGACCTCGCCTCGATGGCACGTGAACTGGGCCGGGTGGTGCATCAGGACACCTTGACGCTGGCCGCCAGGCTGGCGCCGTTGCGCGCACGCCAGCGCGGCTTCGAGCGCTGGCTGCTGGCCGAGCGCAGCAAGCCGGCACTCAGTGTGCTGGTGATGGCGTGGCCGCCGAACCATCTCACCCCGGTGCACGACCACGCCGGTCTGTGGGGTCTGGAATTGACCCTGCATGGCGCGCTGGAGGTGCAGTCGTACGCCCGCGACCCTGTCTCGGGCGATTTGCGCATGCTCGGCCGCGACTGGCTCGGTCCCGGCGACGGCACCTGGTTCGAAGGCGATCAGCACCATGCGCACCGTTGTCGCAATCTGTCCCGGCACGATACGGCGCTCACACTTCACGTCTATGGTGGCGATCTGGCACAGTACTTCGCATACGAGCAGGCGGAGCCGACCGGACGATGGATCGCTCAGCCCCAGCGCAGCGCGATCGCCGGTCGCCTGTATCGCTGATCCGCACGACACCACACACAAGGAATTCCATGTTTCGACGGGTCGCCATCATCGGCGGCGGCGCCGCGGCCGCCACGCTGCTCAGCGAATTGCTGGAGCGCCTGCCGCCGCAGTCACTGCATCTGGACTGGTATACCGGCGGCGGCACGCTCGCACGCGGGGTGGCCTATGGCACCACGTCGGAGCGCCATCTGCTGAACGTACGGGCGGCCTCGATGAGCATGTTCGCCGGCCGGCCGCGTGGCTTCCTGGATTTCGTGCAGCGCGACGACCCGGCAATCGCCGGCACCGACTTCCTGCCGCGTCGTCGCTATGGCGACTATCTGGAAGCGGAAGTGGCGCGCGCGCTGCAGCATGGCAAGGCGCACGGCCATGACGTGAACATCATCCCGTTCGCGGTCGAAGCACTGGTCCCCGAGCACGACGGTGTCACCGTGATCCACGGCGAGGAAAGCCATCAGGTGGACGCCGCCGTGCTGGCACTCGGCGCGTTGCCGCCGCAGCCACTGCCCGGGGTCAGCAGCGACGCACTGGCCAGCGGCCGTTATGTGGTGGATCCATGGCAACTGCTGGCCGCGGTTGGCCAGTTGCGGCCGCCACCGCGCAAGGTCGTGCTGATCGGGCTGGGACTGACCGCGGTCGATGTCCTGCTCGAACTCTCCGCGCAATGGCCGCAAGCCGAATTCATCGCGGTCTCCCGCCACGGCCTGCTGCCCGAGGCGCATCTGCACGCGGCCGCCGCACCCGCCGACGACAGCGCCGAACTGATCGAGGCGATGCGCGATGCGCCGGAGATCCATCGCTGGATGCACCTGCTGCGCGAGGCGATCGTGCAGGAAGGCAATGAGTGGCGCACCGTCGTCGACAGCCTGCGACCCCACGTGCCCGGCCTGTGGGCCGAGCTGCCGCTGGAACAACGCGCACGCTTCATGCGCCACGCACGCTGGGCGTGGGAACGCGTCCGTCACCGCATGCCACCACAGGTACATGCGGCGATCGCCGCGCTGGAGCAGAGCGGCCGCCTGCAGCGCCAGCGCGGACGCATGCAGTCGGTGGACGTCGTCGGCGATGGCCTGCAGCTGAGCTTGAGCCACGCGGGCGAGACGCACACCCTGAGTGCCGACCTGGTGATCCAGACCGTCGGCCTCAACACCGACATACGCCGCACCAGCCATCAACTGATCGGCCAGTTGCTGACCAATGCACACATCGCGGCCGACCCGCTCGGGCTCGGCGTGAAGGCCGGCACGGATGGCCGGCTGCAGCATGACGGCCAGGATTGGCCGAATCTGTTCGCCATCGGCAGCCTGCTGCGCGGCACGCTGTGGGAATCCACCGCGATGCCGGAAATCCGCCAGCAGGCCCGCAATCTGGCCGATCGGCTGCTGGGCGCCTAGCCGCCGCCCGCGATGACCGCCAGCGCACTCACTCTCGGTATCGCCCTGCTGCACCTGCTCGGCATGTTCGCAGCGATGCACGCAGTGATGCACACGCGCACACCGCAGGGCGCGATCGGTTGGGCAATCGGTCTGCTGCTGCTGCCGTACATCACCTTGCTGCCGTACCTGTATCTGGGCTCCAGCCGCTTCCTCGGTTATCGCGTGGGACATCGTCCACGGTCGCCGCGATCAGTACCGCCAGTGGCGGACACGCACGACATCGATCCCGGCTGCGCCCGCTTCGCCGCGATCAGCGCACTGCAGGGGCGGCCATTCCGCGGCGGCCATCAACTGCGCCTGCTGATCGATGGCGACGCCGCGTTCGAGGTCATGCTGGCGGCGATGGCCGCGGCCGAGCAGTGCCTGCTGGTGCAGTTCTTCATCATCCACGACGACGCGCTCGGCCGCCGCCTGCAGCAGATCCTGCTGGAACGCGCGGCGGCTGGCGTGCACGTCTGCGTGCTGTTCGACGGCATCGGCAGCCACGCGCTGCCGCGGCAGTACGTGGACACTTTGCGCGCCGGCGGCGTGGCGATCCATCGCTTTGCCACCCATCGATGGCGCAACCGCTTCCAGCTGAACTTCCGCAACCACCGCAAGATCGTGGTGGTGGACGGCGCACGCGCCTTCGTCGGTGGACTCAACGTGGGCGACGAATACCTGGGCCTGAAACCGCCGCTGGCGCCATGGCGCGATACCCAGCTCGAACTGCACGGACCAGTCGTGGCCGACCTGCAGCAACTGTTTGCCGACGACTGGCAGTGGATCACCGGCGCGCCACCGCCGCTGCTGCCGACGCCACCCGGCGACGGCGATGCCAGTGCGCTGGTCGTCGCCAGCGGCCCGGCCGATCCGCAGGAAACCGGCTCGCTGTTCTTCGCCGCCGCGATCAACGCGGCGCAACAACGCGTGTGGCTGAGCACGCCGTACTACGTACCCGACCATGCCGTACGGGCGGCGCTGCAGCTGGCGGTGTTGCGCGGCGTCGACGTGCGCGTGCTGATTCCTTCCCGACCGGATCACCGCACCGTCTTTCTCGCCTCCACCCTGCATGCCCACAACGCGGTGCGCGCCGGTATCCGCGTGTTCCGCTACCAGCCCGGCTTCCTGCACCAGAAAGCGCTGCTGATCGACCGCGACACCGCCGCGATCGGCAGCATGAACCTGGACAGCCGTTCGTTCCGGCTCAATTTCGAGGTCGCTGCGCTGGCAGTCGATCCCGCCTTCGCCGCCGACGTGGCCACGATGCTGACCGAGGATTTCCGCCATGCCCTCGCCGTGAGCGGGCGCGAATACCACGATGCGCCGTACCTGCGGCGGGTGGCGATGCACGTGGCGAGGCTGTTCGATCCGCTGCTGTAGCGATGCTGCGCTGCAGCCAGCCCGCAGCACGGCGCGAATCTTTTCCGCACGGGTGATGATTCCGCAGGCGCCGACAGACGGCGCCTGCAGCGGCGAGATACAGATCGCGGAATAATCGCTTATACCGATTTGCGCTGGTCGTCGGAATCCTGCGGCCGACGACTGCACCATACCCAGCCGATGTAGATGCCCAGCGCCACACCCAGCAATTCGCACAACACCCGCGTGCCGATGCCGTCCGGATCATGCACCTGCGCCAGCTTGGCCTTGAGCAGCTGCAGCGACTGCAATCGTGCGTAGTTGAAATAGAACAGATCCCACAGATCGCCGCTGGCCGTCAGCACCGTCGCCAACAGGAACGACCAGCCGATCTGCGGACCGTAACTCCAGTCGTTGCGCCGCCCCAGCCAGTGGAACACGCCGAACAGCAGCAGGCCCGCCAGGACGGAAATCACGCCGGCCTCGATGCCACCGATGATGCCGTAGCCCATCCAGTTCTGGTTGTAATGCATGGTGCCGCGATGTCCGTTGAAGGTTGTCCCGTGCATTATGCATGCTCGCCCATCCGGCTCCTGGCGTCACCGCGCTAGACTCGGACGTCTACCCATCCGCGAACCTCCGCATGAGCCACATCCTCTCGTCCCATGCCGCGCTGATCATCGTCGACGTGCAGCCGGACTTCATGCCCGGCGGCACCCTCGCCTGCCACGAGGGCGATGCGATCGTGCCGGGCATCGACCAACTGCTGCGCTCGCGCATGTTCCGCCACGTGGTGGCGACCCAGGACTGGCACCCGCACGGACACATCTCGTTCGCCAGCTCGCATCCGGGCCGGACACCATTCGAACGGATCGACCTGTGCGGTCAACCCCAAACGCTGTGGCCGGATCACTGCGTGCAGGGCACGCCCGGCGCCGTGCCGCATCCGGCCATCGACTGGTCGGCACTGGATGCGGTGATCCGCAAGGGCAGCGATCCCGGCGTGGATTCCTACAGCGGCTTTCGCGAGAACCACGGTCCGGATGGCGCGCGCCCCAGCACCGGGCTGGCCGGCTGGCTGCGCGAACGTGGCGTGGATGAAGTCTTCGTGTGTGGGCTGGCGCGCGACGTCTGCGTGTTGTGGACCGCGCAGGATGCCGTTGAACTCGGATTTCGCGCCCACCTGCTGTGGGATCTCAGCCGCCCGGTGACGCCGGATACGGATGCGGCGACCCGCGCCACGCTGCTGGCGCAGAGCATCACGATCACCGAAGCAAGTGAGCTGCGGCGAGACTGAAGCGACTGGTCATCCGGGCTCATGTGCTCCGTGCGATCGCACCTCGGCGATCGACCACAACTGCGGCAAGCGGATCGCGAATAGTCCGGCGCTGCGCGTGCGGCGATCCAGCTTCAACAGTTCCTTGTCCTTGCTGAGCAGCCAGCGCGCTCCCGACTCCAGCGCCAGCTCCAGAAACTTCTGGTCATCCGGATCGGCGCAGCGCGGCAGCGGGATAGCGTTCTCGCCCGGCGTCGATGCCTCCGGCGGCAGCCACTGGATCAACGCGTCGAACGCGTTGCGGAACCCCGGACGCTGCCGATCCTCGATCGGCAGTTGCGGGTAGTGCAGCACCCGCTGCCATTCCTCGCGGCAGTCGTCGCGCGTCACCGCCTGCACCGCTCCACTCTGCATGGCCGCCAGCACATGCGAGCACATCGAATCACCGAACACGAACAGGTCCAGGCACACATTGGTATCCAGCACGATGCGTGGCACGGGCACGTCAACGCGAGTCATCGCAACTGCGCCGGACAAGGCCGATGTGTGAACATTGGCGCTTCCATCAGGTGTCGTTTTCGGATGTCGCGCTCACCTGCGGCTCACCGTCCGGATCGATCCGGATGCTCAACGTGATCGGTCGGCAACAGACCTGGCAGTCTTCGATGTAGTGCTGGTCGCCGGCCGAGGCATCGACCAGGATCTCGATCGGTTCGCCGCAATACGGGCAGGAGATGTCGAAGGGCGTGAGCATGGGTGCATCACCGAAGCAGGGGTAACGCAGCTTGCCACAGACGGGCGGCACGGAACGCCGGTGCGGCGCGTTACAATCGACGCGTGCCGCCGCCCTTCGCAAGGACGGTGGCCATCCTTGCGTATCACGCCGGCGATGAGCGCCCAGCCGATGTCGAACTTCCTCAACAAGCCCCATATCCTCAACATCGGTGGCCGGACATTCGTCAGCCAGGGCTTGTCGCGGCGCATCTGGGACGATATTTATCATCGCGCGCTGATCATGCGCTGGCCGGTGTTCTTCGGCCTCGCTGCGGCAGCTTTCCTGTTGCTCAACATGATCTTCGCCGGGATCTACCAGCTCGGGACACAACCCATTGCGAACCAGTATCCGCGCGGCTTTGCCGGAGCGTTCTTCTTCAGCGTGGAGACGCTGGCCACGGTCGGCTACGGCGACATGCATCCGCAGACTGTCTATGCGCATGTCGTGGCCACGGTGGAAATCTTCACCGGCATGGCGTGCATTGCGGTGATGACCGGGCTGATCTTTTCGCGCTTCTCGCGCCCGCGCGCGAAGATCATCTTCGCCAACCACCCCGTCGTGCGGGTCATCGATGGCCGGCAAACCCTGATGATCCGTGCCGCCAACACCCGTCAGAACGTGATCGCCGAGGCCTCGGCCCAATTGCATCTGCTGCGCCTGGAAGCTTCGCCGGAGGGCTTCAGGCTGCGCAAGATCCACGATCTGAAACTGGTTCGCGATCGCCACCCGATCTTCGTGCTGAGCTGGAGCCTGATGCATGTGATCGACGAGAGCAGCCCGCTCTACGGCGAAACGCCGGAGACCCTGGAAAGTACCCAGTCCGCCTTCCTGCTGAGCCTCGAAGGCATCGACGAGACGACCTCGCAATCCATGCTGGCGCGCCAGCAATGGAGCCACAAGGAGCTGCGCTGGAACCATCGCTACCTCGATCTCGTCCGCCTCGACGATAGCGGCGTGAACGTCATCGACTACAGCGTCTTTCACGACGTGCTGCCGCTGGATGAGGACGAGAGCCTGTCCGGCTGATGCGGCGCCACGCCTGCCAGGCGATACACTGGCCTTCCCTCTAGCGGATGACCACCGATGGCCGAGCGCGAGTTCGACAACTACCTTGCCCGCTCTGGCGCCACGCTCGAAGGCTCGCGCTACACCGCCTATCTCGCAGTGACCCCGCGCAAGAGCGGCTTCCCGATGTATTTCGCGATCTGCGAAAACCGCAGCTTTCGCGACAAGACGATCGCCGAGACCGCCGCCGCCAAGGCGCTGGCCGACATGCTGGGACTGGAGGACGACGGCACGCCGATCTTCCCGGACGGCTACACCGGTTTCGATGACGACAAGCCGGCCGACCCGGCGCCATAACCCGGCGGATCGCAGCACTTCACAACGTCAGCAACACCTTGCCGATCGCCTCGCGGCTTTCCAGATATGCATGCGCCTTCGCGCCGTCGCTGAGCGCAAAGCGCGCCGCGATGTCCGGCCGCAACTGGCCGGCGCGGATCTGCGCGAACAGCGCCGCCGCACGCTCGCGCCGGATCGACGCACTGGTCAGCACGTTCCACAGATCGCCGCCGGTAAGGGTCAGCGAGCGATCCATCAGCAGCCGCGGATCGACCGGATCGGGATCGCCCGCCGCCATGCCGTAGAACACCACCGTGCCGCCGATGCGTGCCGCGGCGAGACTGTCGCCGAGCGTGCGCCCGACCGAGTCGTAGACCACGTCGGCGCCGCGACCGGCGCTGAGCTGCTGCGTCTGCGCCAGCAGCTCGTCGTAGCCGCACGCAGCATCCGCACCAGCCGCCAGCACCGCCGCGCGTTTGGTGGCGCTGGACGCCACACCCAGCACCGTCGCACCCAGCGTCTTCAGCATCTGCACCAGCAATTGGCCAACACCACCGGCCGCCGCGTGCACCACCGCCACATCGCCGCGGCGCACCCGATAGCTGTCGGTCACCAGATACTGCGCGGTCAGCCCCTGCAGCAAGATCGCCGCGGCGATATCGAACGTGATGTCGTCCGGCAGCGGAATCAATTTGTCGATGTCGACGGCCACCAGCTCGGCATTCGCATGCGGCATGTCGGCAAACCCGACGCGGGTGCCGACCGGAAACAACGAATCGCCCGCAGCCGACTGCTCGATCACACCCGCACCTTCGTAGCCGAGAATCCACGGTGCCGTGCCGCTCAGGTGATAGTTGCCGTTGCGCCGGTAGACGTCCGCGAAATTCAGCCCGACGCTGTGCATGCGCACGAGCGCCTGACCGGGTACGGGCATCGGATCGGGCTGCTCGCCCCAATGCAACACCTCGGGCCCGCCGAACTTTCCAAACAACAAGGCATGCATGGCGTAACGCTCCGAATCCAATCAAACCTGCTCACACGCCGCACGCGGTTCAAGCCGCCCGCTCGCGCAACTGCGCCACCGCCGCCGGAATCGCCGACGGTGCTTCCACCGTGATCACGTGCGGATGATCGTCACCGAGATCGTGCTCCTGCTCATGCGCCCAGGTCACGTGATACGGCAGATGGATGCCCCAGCCGCCGAGTTTCACCACCGGCTCGATATCCGAGCGCAGCGAATTGCCGACCATCGCGAACTGCGCCGGCTGCAGCTTGAACTCGTCCAGCACACGCCGGTAAGTGTCGGCGCTCTTCTCCGAGACGATCTCGATGCGACGGAACAGTTCGGCCAGACCCGATTGCGCGACCTTCTTTTCCTGATGGAACAGGTCACCCTTGGTGATCAGCACCACCGCATGATGCTGCGCCACTGCCTCGACCGCCTCGCGGATGCCGGGCAGCAGCTCCACCGGATGCTGCAGCACGTCCTTGCCCAGCTCGATCAGTCGATGGATGTCGGCCGCCGTGATGCGGCCGGCAGTGACCGCAATCGCGGTCTCGACCATCGACAGCGCCATGCCCTTCGCGCCGTAACCGAACAGCTTGAGATTGCGCTGCTCGGTCGCCAGCATGGTGCTGTGCACTTGCTGGTCGCCCAGATCCACGTAGCGCCCCACGATCGTGGCGAACTCCTCGTTCGCCTGCCGGTAGTAACCCTCGCTGTGCCACAGCGTGTCGTCGCCATCGAAACCGATCAGTTGCAACATGTCATCAACCTTTTCATCCATGGGTGGTCCGCATCGGAACAGATGCCGAAAGTCGGCCTATGATAGACGCCCAGCCTGCTCGTGCCGTCATGCATAGGCAGACTTTCCGGATCTCCATGGAGTCTCTCGATGGCCACGCAATGCAACCATCTCGACGGCATTCAGGATGTCACGCCCAGCGCGCGCGGCTGCGAAGAATGCCTGCAGTCCGGCGATCTCTGGCTGCACCTGCGCCTCTGCCGCACCTGCGGGCATGTCGGCTGCTGCGACGATTCGCCGAACCGTCACGCCACCAAACATTTTCACAGCACCACGCATCCGATCATCGAAGGCTACGACCCACCGGAAGGCTGGGGCTGGTGCTATGTGGATGAGGTGATGTTTGATTTGCGCGACCGCATGACGCCGCAACTCGGGCCGATCCCGCGTTACTACTGACCTGCCGAGTGCCGCGACGATGAGCCAGCCGAACAGAATCCTGCTGCAGACGACGATTCCCACCGTCATCGACGATTGGCATATCGGCCGCTTCGGCCTGTTGCGCGACTATCTGGCCGGTCTGCGCGACATGGCCGGTACGCCGCTGTTCGAGGTGACGGCACGCGACCGCGATCCGCTCGGCGCACCGGACAGCGTGCTGTCGCAACTGGACACGTCATCGTTCGATGAGATGTGGCTGTTCGCCGTCGATACCGGCGACGGACTCACCGAGGAAGACTGCGCCGCCATCTCGCGTTTCCGCCAGCGCGGCGGCGGCCTGCTGGTGACGCGCGACCACATGGATCTGGGCTGTTCGGTGTGCACCCTGGGCGGCGTCGGTGCCGCGCACTTCTTCCATTCGAAGCATCCCGAGCCCGACCCGGCGCGTCACTGCATCGACGATACCTTCGCCAGCGACATCCTGTGGCCCAACTACCATTCCGGTGCCAATGGCGATTTCCAGCACATCCGGATCAGCGCGCCGTTGCATCCGGTGCTGACCGATCCGGACTCGCCCGACGGCACCGTGCATTGCCTGCCTGCGCATCCGCATGAAGGCGCCGTCGGGAAGCCGGCGGACGATCCGAGCGCGCGGGTGATCGCGACCGGCCGCAGCACGGTCAGCGGCGCAGAATTCAACCTCGTGGTGGCGTTCGAGCCCTCGGCCGATGGCGGACCCGCCATCGCGCAGTCGACCTTCCACCACTTCGCCGACTACAACTGGAATCCGCAGCTGGGCGCACCCAGCTTCGTCGCCGAACCGCCGGGCGACGCCCTGGCGCATTCGCCCGAGGCGCAACGCTCGATCGAACGCTATGTCAGGAACCTGGCGTTGTGGCTGGCCGGACGGCCGGTGGACACCGCCGTGGCGGAGTAACCCGTCGGTTGCCGCTCAGCTCACTTCGCTGCCCAGCCGCAGGTTGATGCCCAGCGCGGCAGCCAGTTCGCGCAGCGGTTCGCCGTCGCGGGTGAGCGTCATCCAGCCGGCATACGTGTCGCCGTCGGTTTCCCACGCCCACAACGTATAGCCGAACTCGGCCAGGCGGTCGTACGCAATCGAGAACAGCTCGGCCGCATCCATGTCGTCGAAGAACTCGTCATCGTCCGGATCGCCGTTCCAGTCCACCGACAGATTCCAGCGCGAGGACAATTCGTTGATCGCCTGCACCAGCGAGCGCAGGTCATGCGCGTCCACGATGAAGCCGGAGCGCCAGTCGATCACCCGGCCGATGACCTCGATCGGCTCGACCTCATCGGCATCGACGTCGGCCATCGCCTCGCGGTAGTCGTTGAACTGCAGCAGCGCGGTTTCCTCGTCGCCGGGATTGATCAGCAGCAGCAGTTGCCAGACCTTCGCCTCGACCGAGTCTTCGTCGACATCGTCGAATTCGCGCTCGGCATCATAGTCGTCGTCGGATGAATTCATGGGTGAATCACTACGGGCAGGAGTCGCATGGTGGCGCGTCCGCCGCCACGGGGGAAGCACCAGTCATCACGCACCCACCCGGCGGCGCACCGCCGCCATGTCGCGCACGGGGCGAATCTCGATCGCACCGGTGCGTGACCACGGAAACTCCGAAGCAATCCGCACCGCCTCGTCCATGCTGTCGGCCTCGATCAGGTTGAAGCCGCCCAGGTATTCCTTCGTTTCGGCAAATGGCCCATCGACCACGCTGACGCGGCCGTTGCGCACGCGCAGCGTCCGGGCCGTGGCCGGCGCCTCCAGTTGCTGCGCATCGTGCAGATGGCCTTGCGCCTGCAATTCGTCCGCATGCATGAAACAGCCGTGCATCATCGTGTCGAACTCGCCGTCCGGCAGCGCGTTCAGCAAGGTGTCGTCGCAATAGATCATCACCAGATATTTCATGGCGTCCTCGGCAGGAGAAAATGGGTAAAGCCAGGGGAAGGAGTGCGGAGGATGGATAATGCCGTCATCCCGCTACGCTGACCACCATGAACGATACCTCCAGCGTGTTCTCCTGCCACCCGATCGCGTTCGTGCGCTCGCCATATGCACGACGCATCGACGCGCCGCACCAGCCCACCGTGGTCGAAGGCACCGAGACTGGCGCCGTGGCCGAGGCGATCATCGAATTCACGGCGGATTTTCCGGCCGCGGCGTTTCGCGACCTCGCCGGTTTCGAGCGGATCTGGCTGGTGTTCGTGTTCCATCGCAGCGAAGGCTGGAAGGCCGAGGTGCGGCCACCGCGTGGCGGTGGCAAGCGCAGCGTGCTGGCGACCCGTTCGCCACACCGGCCGAATGCGATCGGCCTGTCCGCGGTCGAGCTGGTCGGCGTCGAGGCGCATGCATTGCGCGTGCGCGGCATGGACCTGCTCGACGGCACCCCGATCCTCGACATCAAGCCTTACGTGCCGTACGCCGACGCGTTTCCGACCTCGCGCGCAGGCTGGATCGACGAAATCGACGCGGCGCAGGGCCGGCACTCCGCCCCCGGGCCGCGCAAACCGCGCGTCGCGCCAGCGGATTGAGCGCGTGCTCGTTATCGCCTCAGAGCCGGCCTCACAGCCGACCGAGCAGAAAAAGTACCAGCAGGATGATCAGGATCAGGCCGATGCCGCCGCTCGGACCGTAACCCCACGAACGGGAATGCCGCCAGGTCGGCAGACCGCCGACAAGGGCCAGGACAAGGACGACAATCAGGATAGTGATCAACATGGCATGTTCTCATGGGGATGTTGTGCCGCATTGGCCAACATGAACTGCATCGTGCCTGCCAGAGCCGTCTAGGCCGTGTGACGAGCGAAATCAATCCGGCATCGGCCAGGCGCCATCCCAGTCCGTGAGACAGGCGATCGCTAACGTGGCCCGGACCAGTCGGAATCTTCCGCGGCTGGCTCCCGATGCACTGGCAGTGGGTCGGTTCAAACATTTGCCGCGTCCGGCGCAGGCCCGACGCGGCTTTTTTTGTGCGTGCACATGTCGCCTTGCCAGCGCCATCGTCAAGCCATGTTCACGGACGAGATTGTTGAATCGTCCTCTCAGGAGAACCCGCCATGAAAGCCAGCCTGCTGCTACTGCTCCCGCTCGCGCTCACTGCCTGCATGTCGGCGCCCGAATCGAGCCTGCCCACAGTCGCGCCGGCTGCGGCCAGCGTGCCGACATCGACCATCACCCTCGCGCGCTATCACTGGCAATTGCGCGATGCCGTCGACAGCAACAACCGGCGCCTCGACGCCTTGTTCGGCAACAAGGATCCGCTGCAGCTCGACTTCAGCGCCGACCGGATCAATGTACGCAATGCCTGCAACGGCATCCATGGCAACTACACCATCGTCGAGGGCCACCTCGTCACGACGCCTTTGCTGCAGACCATGATGGCCTGCGCCGAGCCGACCCTGATGCAGCGCGAAACCACCATCAAGGCTGTGCTGCAAGGTCGGCCCACGCTGATCCTGACGACGGCCGACAACACACCGCTGCTCACGCTGGCGGCCGACAGCGGCCAGTCGCTGACGTTCGCTGGCAAACTGACAGCGGAGGCACGCCACGGTGGCCCTGGTGACACGATATTCTTGGAAGTGGCACCCAACACGGCGCCATGCCATCACCCGCTGATCCTGGACAAGTCATGCCTGCTGGTGCGCGAACGCCACTACGACGCGCAAGGGCTGCACAGCGGCCAGCCCGGCCCCTGGCAGCCGTTGCAGCAGGACATTGAGGGTTACGTGCACCAGCCCGGCACGCGCAACGTGCTGCGCGTGAAACGCTACACGCTGAAACAGCCGCCCGCCGACGCCCCCTCCCCTGCATATGTGCTCGACATGATCGTGGAGAGCGAAATCGTCAAGTCGGCAACCCCGACGGATACACCGGATCAGCTGCAACATCCCTGACGCGCAGCGGGCGCTTCGGGGACACTCGCCCTCATTGAGCGCCTTGTCGCTGTCGCAACCCAGGTTCCGATTCTGCGACAGCCACTGCCCGTGGATCGGCGGGATGCAATTCACTGCATGCTCAACACCGTCCCATGACGCATGGCCGTGCCGTGTAATCACGGACAACAGCTGCAACCTGCTGGCCCGATTTTTCAAGGATCGACCCGCTTCGTCTGTGTTTCGTGGCACGGATCACGCATTGCGATGCCTTCGCAGGTCAACCACATGAGCTTCGATACGTTTGACTTCGGATGGCCGGGCTTGTCGCCTCCGGCGCAAGTTGATGGAGATCCATAGCCGTGCAACGGACTTTTATCGTTGGTTGTCCGCGATCAGGCACGACGGTCGTGCAGGCGTTGCTGGCCAGGCATCCGGATGTGTACACCCTGCCCGAGACGGCCTTCTTTGAACGTCTGTACGCTGATCTGGAATGGCGCTGGGGCGATCATCAAGCCACGCCGCGCCGACGCCGATGGCGCCAGCGTCTTGGATGGATGCGAAAGGAAGCAAGGCCATCGATTGTCCCGCTGCTGCACTCGCTCGATGGCGAACGCGCGCGGATCAGGCGGGTACCTTTCAGCTCGAACGCCTGTGCCGTCAAATTCATCGACCTGCTCGACGCGCTTGCGCTGCAGGCCGATTGTTCGCTGTGGGTGGAAAAGACCCCGAACCATCTTCTGTACATGCCGGAGATCGAAGCCTGCGCACCCGATGCCCGTTTCATCCACGTCATACGCCCGGGTGCAGACGTGCTTGCTTCGCTGGCGGACGCCTATCTGCGCTTTGAAAACGACGATGCCTTTGGCGGCGGCTCGGTGCACTGGGCGCGTCGCTGGAACCGCGCCATGCAGATTCATCAGGCCTGCCTCGGTCGCGCCAATCACAGCTTCGTGTTTCTGGAAGATCTGATCCGTCGGCCGGACCAGGAATGGGCCCGGCTCTGTCAATTCCTGGGCCTCCGGACCGACATCCGGCTGGAGGATGCCTGCAGCCAGACCATCGCGGATCTGGAACACGAACCCTGGAAGCGCAATGCCGTCAGTGGCCTTCCGCAACCCATGGAAAACAAGACGGACGAGTTGTTCACCGCGAAGTTCAAGCTGTGGCTGGACGATCATCTGGAGTCGTACGACAACCTGCGCACGAAATGCCTTCTTTCACGCGACAGTGCAGCCCGCATCAGCCATCGCCGGGATTCCGGCAAACGCACGGCCTCCATTTCGCGCGCAGGCATGAGTCGGTAACGGTGTGGCGAGGCATCTTCAGTTGACTGCCCCGCTGCTCGTACCACTCGGGGAAATCCCCACCCTCTTTCAGAGGTCCGACTGGCGCAGCAGTTGCGCCGGAGCCGGCATCTTTTTTCCGTCTCCGAAGAACACCGCGCCCGAAAACTTCCTGATCTCCCTGCGTTCGCGCAAACGCAGGAACGGACGCTCGACCAGATAGTGCAGCGTCGCACCCAGCAGCAGGGCAGCCACGGCGTACGTCACGAAGGCGACCATGCCGCGTTCATGCAACTTATCGAATATTGTCGCCACGGCATGGAAGGCGATCTTGTGGCTGAGATACAGGCTGTAGGAAATCGCGGCGAGCCAGTGGGCGCCCGGCAGACGCCAACGACCGATCAGGCTCCGGCGATCCGCACCGGCAAATACCAGCAGACCGAATCCGAACGACAACAGCGGCCAGCCAAGCGCATTCGCGAGCAGGCCGGTGCGATCGCGAAACAGCCAGAACGCGAGGCATGACGCGGCCACGCCGCCCAGCAGAATCATGTTCGAGCGGGCCTGCAGCCGCACCCAGGTCATGGGCCGGTAGACCTGCAGCGCAGCGAGCATGATGCCCATCAGCAAGCCGTCCAGCCGCATCCAGGTCGGGTAGTAGATATCCTCGATGTACCAGTTGCGCGGCGGATCGATCGCCGCATCGTGCAGCCACACTGACGTGCGCAAGGCAATGCCGAGTACGACCAGCACCGTGCACAAGCCGACGAATTTCGATGTCGCGGGTCGCCGTGTGAGCCACCATGCCAGCAGCGGGAAGGCCAGGTAGAAATGTTCTTCCACACACAGCGACCACGCATGCGAGAAGGCCTGATTGCTGTCGTAGTCGATCAACAGGTTCAGTGTGAACGTGGCGAATTGCCACCACGGCTGAAGACCCGGCGCTTCCCGCAGCATCGGAAAACACGCATACAACGCCAGCACCACCGCAAACGCCGGCAGGATGCGCCACGCCCGGCGCGCGTAGAACGCGCCGAACGTCAGTGGCTCGCCACGTTGCAGGGGCCGCAACACCTGCGTGCCGATCAGGAAACCGCTGAGCACGAAGAAGATGTCCACGCCCGCCCAGCCATAACGCGACAGCCACGCGAAGTCAGGGCCCAAGCCGCCGACGATGAACGAGTGAAACAGCATGACCCAGACGATGGCGATGGCGCGCAGCAGGTCGAGGCCGGGGAGACGATTCATGGACGTCCTGTCGATGGCTGATTGGCACAAGTGTAGCCGGCCCCTTGTTTCACGCATGACGTCTAGGCCATCGCCAGCGCAGCCGTCATACTGTCGGGTTGCCAATCAGTGACAGCGTGACTCATGCACATCGGTATCGATTTCGGCACCAGCTATTCAGCCGCCGCGGCCATCGTCGACGGCGAGCTGAAGCTGGTACGTTTCGGCGACGCCGAGCAGTTCCGCACCGCGGTGTATTTCCCCGAGCTGGTGCCGGATCCCAATGATTTCGTCCTGACTCCCACGTTGGAGGCGCAGCTGGAGACCCAGTTGCGGGTGGCGCGGACCCAGCAGCGTCAGCAAGCAGCGGCCGCCACCGCGCGCGGACTGGCACCGACATCACGCAGCGAAGACGAGCTGCGCCGCGAGGCACTGCGGGTGGTACGCCGGCAGTGGATGGAGGAACAGGCCCGTGCCGCCAGCGCCTCGGTCGCCAGCTTCCAGCACGCGCTGTTCGGCGAGGAAGCGGTGGAAGGCTACCTGGAGAGCGGCGGCGGCAACCTGATCGAATCGCCCAAATCGATGTTCGGCTATCGGCTTGATCCGCAGGTACGCAAGGTCATCGTGCATATCGCCACGCACATCCTCGAGCACATCCGCCTGAGCGCCAGTCGTCAGTTCGGCGTGCCGGTGCGCGGCGCGGTGATCGGCCGGCCAGTGGAATTCCGCAGCTCGATGGGCGCGCAGGGATCGGTGCAGGCGATCGAGATCCTGCGTGAGGCGGCCGCGGCGGCCGGCTTCGACCACGTGTCGTTCCTGGAAGAGCCCGCCGCCGCCGCGATGCACTACCACCAGAGTCTGCAGCAACGGCAGTACGCGCTGATCGTGGACATCGGCGGCGGCACCACGGACGTGGCGCACGCCCGGCTCGGCGGCGGCGAAGCCGCGCGGATTGCACGCAGCTGGGGCCTGCCCAAGGGCGGCACCGACCTCGACGTGAGCGTCAGCCTGCACAGCTTCATGCCGCAGCTGGGCAAGGATCAGATCAGCATGCCTGCGCATCGCTACGTGGATGCGGCCAGCGTGCACAACCTGCCCAAGCAGCGCGAGTTCCGCCAGCAGAACTATCGTCTCGTCGACGAGCCGTACGGCGCGCGACTGCGCGCCCTGCAGGAACCCGGCGCCACCACCCGGCTCAATCAGGCAGCCGAGCGCGGCAAAATCACCCTGAGCACCTCTTCACTCCATCGTGCCGAACTGGACTTCATCGAACACGGCCTGGCGGTCGAACTCGACAGCGAGGACTTCCACAGTGCCATCGCCTCGTTTCTCGGCCAGTTGGAGCGCACTTTGGCGACCGTGCGCAACGACCTCGACGCACTCCCGGCCAGCATCTTCCTCACCGGCGGCACCTCGCGCTCACCGCAGGTCAAGGCACGCGTGCAGGCCTGCTTCCCGGAGATCCCGCTGGTGCAAGGCGATCCCTCGCTGGGCGTGGTATCGGGATTGGCGGTGGCGGCGAGCGAAACTGGGCGCTGAGCGTTTGGCCGTCTACTCCGTCAAGCAGCATCCGTCCACGTCGACTCGATATCGCCCTTCACTGCGTCATCGATGGCCGCCGTGGGTACGCCAAGCATTCCGTGGACGCAACCGTGCCGCATGCCAGCGTAGTCGCCGTTATGGCGAAAGGTCGCTGTCCAGTTGACGCGACCGGCGCTCGCCGGATGGTAGTCCCCTTCGTAGGTGAACCCATTCCGGGTCTTGCCGGAGACATTGCTCATGGCTGAAGCCTCTTGGCGTGATTGCATTGCAAGCATAGGCCTTTGCCAGGGCGATAACGCCGTATCAGCCGTATCAGCCGTATCAATCGCTGGCGCGCGAGCAATTGCCGGATAACGTGCAGGTTGGCGGCGCAACCAGAGCGACGGCAGCCACCTTGTTCGCACTGGCCAGTTGAATCGAGGCCGGCGTGGTTTTCAGCATCGCGCCCATGACCAGTGCGCAGATGCCAAAGCAGGCAACGAACAGTGTGGCCAGGATCAGTGATTCGAATTTCATGACGTGTCTCCGTGATTGGCTTGTGCCCTGTGTTGCCTGTAGAGCAATCGCCATGCCAATCCATGCGGAAGGACCAAGTCGTTGAATTCTTGAAGGAACATGCGGCACGCGGCATGTCGCCTGGTTGTCCGCGGACAACGGACGGGGCGATGCCGGACAACCGGACGGACGATGCAATGCGCACCTCGGAGAGGCTTGCGTCAGCAGACGCCTATTTTCCCCAGCGGCGTGTCGTCCGCAGCTACATCTAGTGCCTGCAACGATACCGTCTTGCTGCCGCCGTCGAGTTGCTGGCGGCCGACTTCGTGAAAACCCAGCCTGGTGTGGAATCGCGCGGATGCCGGATTCGGCGGCTCGATGTCGAACTCGCACGTAATCAACGGCACGCCATCACGCACCGCCCGCTCATACACATCGCGATAGAGCTGCGTCCCGGCACCGCGTGCCTGCGTGTCGCCAGCCACCACGATGCGATCCACATACAGGAAGCGCGCATGGCGTTGCGCAAACCACCGATAGTTCGGACTGTCGTAATCCGCGCCTTCGCGGAACGCGAGCAGGAACGCTTCGACCCGACCGTCCCGTTCGATCACGCGATGCAACGCCGCATGCGCATGCAACTGCGCAAGACGTGCCGCATCGAGCGGACTGAGCACGCTCACGAAAGCCTCGTTGAGGGCGAGGATGACGGCAAAATCCGCGGGCGTGGCATCTCGAAGCATCAGACGGCCTTCACGAAATCATGCGGATCGAGTTCCCATAACTATTTCATCGACAGCGCAAGGCAATGTGCGGGTTCACAGGAGAACAATCACAGAACGTACTCGCTGAACCTTCGAGGTCAGGGATACTGAATAGATCGGCCGACGACACACCCACGCCGGATGCATGGAGATGCACCGGATGCTCATCCGCCATCTGCTTGTGGAGCGGCTTCAGCACAGCGAAGATCCCCCCCTCGAACAGATCCCAGTTGCCTCGCGCTCGGGAGGAGCGCCCATTCAATCTGCACGCGCCGCATGATGATCGAGCGCGCGGTGCTCAGGCTGGAAAACCCTCAACTTTCATCCTTGATTTTCTTTATGTGCCCTGGTGCCATCCACGAACCAAGGCTCATTTTTCCTGCTCATGCGACGCCCCGGCCGTGGGCAGAACCCTTTTTCTCTCATAGTTGATCATCAGCTGGTCGGCCAAAGCGTAGTTCTTTGCACCAAGAGCAGATTGGAGCATGGACGCAATCTCCTGGTCGCTCTTGCCAGACAGCGATGAGGCGCGATCGAGGTCGGCATCTCGGACCCGATAGGCTGATGCAACTATCTCGGCATTTTTTGCTGACATGCCAAAGTGCTGCCAGACTTGGGTCAAATGCGCCCGGACTTTGGGCAGATCGGCCATCGCCTTGTTCAAGCGTTGGTCGTTGCTGCGATCCCATTCACTTCCGGCAGCTTCGCTCCGACTGTAGCCCTGCGCCGTCTGTTGCATCTGCGCATCGTGAGCCGACTGCTGATTTTGCTGTTGGGCCAGAGAAGTACTGGCAACAACAAGAGCAAGCAGCGCCAAACAAACAACTTTTCCTCGAAGCATTGTCCACCCCCATTTATCGCGTTTCGGTTTGCTTCCGGGTACGTCGAAATCAAACGGCAAGTCCCATAGCCACGCTCTACACTATTGCTCACCGATAGTAGACCCCTTGCCCAGCTTATTACACTTGCACTTTGCCAAGAAGGCCAGTCGCGCAGCAGATTTGAGAGCCAAGGGGGCAGTCCGAACTGATCTGGATTTGGCAAAGATCCCAGCTTTTTTGCAAAGATTGCGGCTTGTCAGTCGACGGGTTCAACCGAAGCACATCGTGCTCCTTGCCGCAGCACGCGCTGTCGATCTACTCGACGAGCATGCGATCGTCAGGACGGATTTCAATGATCTGGCCGCGCTTTTTGCCCCGCGCCTCTGCCCCGGCCTGCTCCTGCCCCGGCCTGCTCCTGCGCCAGCCTCGCATCCAGCTTCTTCGCAGCAGCGGCGGCATAGGCACGGCAGGCGCCCGTATCAATCAACGGCGCGACATCCGACTCCGACTTGCGCCGCGCGACCTTCTGCCAGAAGTCGCTGGCGTCGGGGTGCGGGGTAAGCAGGATGTCGCAAGGCAAGGCGGCCACCGTGGCGATTGCCTGACGGAATGCCGCGACGCGACGTGGATCGTCATTGAAGCGAAAACCGGGCGCACTGATCGCGGTGAGGCTGTCGGCATACACCATGCGCAGGCAGCGATTCTCCGCGCATGAGGTCCACGTCCATGAAGTGCTTCCCGGCGTATGCCCCGGCGTGGAGTGCGCGGTGATCGCCACGCTGCCCAGCCGCACGACCTCGCCGTCGCGCAACACGCGTACGTGGCGCACCGGCGGATAGTCGGGGATGTCGCCATACTGCGGGTCGTCGCGGTCGGCGCCGCCCAGTGCCATCGCGCGCGCACCAGCCGCGCTGGCCAGCACCTGCGCGCCGCTGTCATGCTGCAGCGCGGCGATGCCGCCGGCATGATCGGAATGCGCGTGCGAGTTGAGTATCCATTTGATGTCGCGCACGCGGAACCCCAGTGCACGGATGTTCGCCTCGATCACCGGCGCCGACTCCGGCAGGTCGCCGTCGAACAGCGCCAGCCCCTGCCCGGTGTCCAGCAGGATCGAGGACAGCCCGAACGGCCCCACGTACCAAGTGTTGGCGTAGATGCGGAGCGGCTTCTGCGGCGCATTCCATTCGCTGCGATCGATGCCATGCGGAGTTTTCGCCGATGGCTGTTCCGCATGGGCGGTCGGAAGGATCAGGCACAGCGTCAGCACGGCACTGGCCAGCAGGCGTAAAGACATGGGAAAACTCCGTCGTTGCAAAGTGCGCAGCATCGCCGCCGCACCTGAACTGCGACAGGCGAAATCCTGACGTTTTGCGGACAGCGGCACGGTACAGAGCCGCAACCCGGCACGTTCCGCGAACGGCGTTACATCTGCTCCACCGGCAACACGCGACGACGGGCGCGCTCTCGCAGGGAACAATCGCGCAGCGTCTCGGCCATCGCCTCGAGCCCGGGGATGCCGTACAGGGAAACCGACGACATGTCCTGGTCGGAGGAGTGCAGATGCACCTCGCACTGTCCCAGCAGCCGCATGCCGAGCGGCTTCAGCACATCGAAGTGGTCGACCCGGAACAGTTCGAGATTGTCCTTCATCTTGGAGAACAGGCCACGCTCGATCTGCACGCGCTGGGTGGTGATGGTGAACCTGATGCTCAGGCTGCGCACCCAGTAGACCAGCAGCGCGATGCCGAGCGTGCACACCACCAGCACATACTGGCTGAAGGTGAAGATGACGTTCGGATGCCCCGAAAACAGCTCCTTCTCCACCGTCGCCTCGTGCGCCGCCACGTAACTGTCGAGGTCCGTGCCGCAGAACCGGCACTTGTGCGCAGCCGCCTGGATCACCTCAGCACATGCCGGGCATCGCTTCATTGCTTCTTCCATCACTGACTCCCGTTCGAATGTCGAGCAAATCCCAGACTAGCTTCGTCTTTGCAGCGGCAGCGTGACGTTTCAGACAGCAGACCAATTTGAGCGGTTCATTTCGGATTATTCGGCTCCTGGATCCCACCGAAGCACATAGTGCTCCTCGTCGTGGAACATGCCGTCGACCTGCAATGCATCCGGCTCCACGCCATAGCTTGTGAAGCCGAGCGACTGATACAGCTTCCTGGCTTCCATGTTCGATGCGGTGACGCCAAGCTTGATCAGACGAACGCCCGTGAGGGAGCGCGCATGAGCCAGGGCCGCCTTCAACAGCGCACGGCCGAATCCGCGACGACGGAATGACGGAGACACATACAGGCCAGCAAGTTCAACGCCATGCCGCAGCTTGTCCCGTTGCGGATGAATAACCGCCACGAACCCGGCCAACTCTTCCTGTTCGAAGATGCCGAACATGCAGACCGATCCATCGGCAGCCGGAGTGATCCGTGCCGCCACTTCATCCAGTGATCGGCCCACCTCATCCGCATGGCTTGCGCTGAACGCCGTCGGGCTTTCCCGCAGTGCCTGCAGCCGCAGCTGCTGATAGGCGCGAGCATCCGTGGGATCGAGCAGTCTGACTTTCACCGGTACCGTGCCTTGATTGAATCATCTGCCCGCTGTCTTGACCCTGCTTGTTTCACCCAAGCCTCAGCCCGCCAGTCTTTCGAACGCATGCACGATGGCCATCCATGTCGGCGTGGCGGCAAACGGTACGGTCAGCAGTTGCTGGGCCAGCAGCACCAGCCCGCCGATGACGTAGACGCGGTGCGGTCGGCCGAAGAGGCGCCAGTCGCGCACCATCGCCACGACCAGCAGCAGGTCGGCCACCAGCGCCGGGGGTATCGACACGAACGGTGGCGGCGGTCCACCGGCCGCGGCGCCGGGCGGTGCCAGCAGGGTGAGGAACACGCGCGCGATCGCCGGCGTCATCATGCCGATCATCAGCAGCGTCATCAGGCGCTTGTGCACCTCGGGGCGGCGGATGTTGACGATGGCCAGCGTGAACATCCCCACCATCAGCGGCCAGGCGCACAGCGTAACGGCTGCGAAATGCTGCGCCGCCTCGCCCATGCCGCGCGCTTCGTCGCGCTTCAGCACGGCCATTTCGCCGACCAGGATCATGCACGCGATGGTGCTGAACAGGGCGATGCCGGCCAGACCCCAGGCGCGATGGTCCAGCGTGCGACGGGTCGCCACCAGTGCCGTCTGCATGAAGTAGAAGCAGGTCCAGGTAAACATCAGGATGCCGTGGATATGCACCACCGGCGGCGCATGGAACCGGTGCGTCACCACCGGCGCCCAGTACGTGGGCACGAAACCGCCAAACGCGACCAGCACGAAGACCGTCGCCATCCACACGTAGAAATACCGACCCTCGACAACGCCCGCCTTGATGGCGGCCACCGGTGCGTTCATGGGTTCACCTGTCTGTCAAAGCCGTCCACCTGCGCGCGGCACACCGCGCACCCCTCGTGCTGGATAGCGCCCACTGGCCCGAAACCTTCTATAACAGCGTTCCCATCGTCCTCGCGCTGCCATTGTCCCTGCCGTGCCATCGCATCGAAGCCGCTTGCCCCCAGCTACCGAGCGCGAGTGTCCTGCAGTCGTGGCGCGCGCGATAGTGCCCCCCGGCGAGGCATGCGCGCCGATCCCATGCAAACCGACCGCGCCGGCTTCGTTACCGCTCGACGAAAGCCTTGGCCGGATGTGCCAGCGCGAAATCGATCGCCGCGCACACCGCCGCTACCTGCGCGGCGTTGCATTGCGTGGGCGTGGCGCGCGGGCTGTCGGGGTAGACCTCGGTGGTGGTGGTGTACGGCGCGCAGGTGATGCCTGCACAGAGGCCGAGCTTTACGAGCGCGTACTCGATGACGCCCGGCGCCACCACCGGCGAACCGATGATCTCGCCCTTGGCATCGGCCGGTGCTATGTGGGTGACTTTCGCTACCGCCGCGATCACCGCCTGCTGGAACTCAGGCTGTGGATGGGCGCTGTCGTCGACCAGATAGAAGCCATCGGGAATTTCGCCCGGCTCGTAAGCGACACCATCGCGGGCGGCCAGCGCCGGGCGGAATTCGCTCTCGTCGCTGTCGGTGGTTTCATGTAGATCGATATGCACCCGCACGCGATCGCGAAACGGCGCGACCAGACGCATCAGCGCCGCCGACTCCTGCGCCGGGCTGTTCTCGTGGAACGAGCGGTTCGGGTCGAGCGCATCCGCATTCCAGCGGTGAATCCGCTCGTAGGCCCACGGGCTCACGCATGGCACGACGAGCAGGTTGGCCCGCCCCGCATAGTGCGCCGCATGCTGGTCGACGAACTGCAGCGCCCCATGCACGCCGCTGGTTTCATAGCCATGCACGCCGCCGGTCACCAGCGCGGTGGGTAGTTCGTCGCGCCAGTCGCGGCTCCTGATCGCGAACAGCGGGTAGCTATCGGGCGCGTAATCCAGCTGGCCGTACTCCGACACGTCGAAGCGCGCGCGCAGGGTTTCGATCACGCTCAGCACATCCGCCGCGTAACTGCGCCGGACCTTTTGTTGCGATCGCCATTCCGCCCTTTCCGACTCGTCCCAGGGGCGTCCGGGTGTGCCAATCGGATAGGGTGCGTGGCTGCTCATCTCGTGGCTCGCTCTGCATGAATATCAAGCCTGCGACTTTAACACCGCATTGAAATGCCGGCCGCCGCGATGCACCAACCTTCAGCACACCTGCCTACTCGCTCACGCGGCCCGGCGACTCCAGAATGTCCGTCAGCGGCTTGCCCTGGACCTTGCCGAGAGAAATGTGCAGCAGCTGCGCGATCGTGGGCGCGATGTCGAGATTGGGAAAAGCCGGGATTTCACCCTTCGGCCGAATGCCGAAGCCCGCCGCAATGAAGATGCCCTGCATGAGCGGGTCCGAGTTGGGATAGCCGTGGGCCCCGATTTCCCTGGTCGGTGTCACATAGTCCCCCGTGTCGCCTTCCTTGAAGGCGTAGCCGTCTGCGGCGTAGAGCAGCAGGTCCGGCGCCTGATCGCTCTGTGCCGGCGTGGGCCAGCCTTCCTTCGCCGCCTCGGCGGGAGTCAGTATCGAGCGGATGCCGGGCGTGCCAGCGAACAGCGACTTCAATGCCTCGATCGAAGCTTTCGTGGCGTGCTGCTGATAGACCAGCGCGAAACCGTCATCCGGCACGCTGAAACTGGGCTGCCTCGCCGAGGCTGCCTGCAGGCCAGCCTGCTTGAGCAGGACATTCGGGTGCAATACCTGCTGAACGCTCCGCTGGCCGTGGTCGGAGACGATGATGAAGGTCGTGCGATCGAAGTCGCCGGCGGCGCGCACCGCGTCGACGACCTCCTTCACGCAGTCGTCGAGAAAGGCGATGGTATTGCGCCCGGAGTTGTTGCCGAAGCCCGTCTCGTGCTCGATGCTGTCCAGCGCCAGCAGATGCAGCAACAGCAGGTCGGGGTGATGCTGCTGGATGATGTCGACCGCCGCGCGGGTATACATGCGATCGCGCCATGCCTGCGATGGCACGCCGAAATGCACGAGCTGGTCATCGGTGATGACGCCTTGCCGCACGAGATCCTGCTCGATGGCGCCGGCGGGATTCGGATGTTCGGCGAATTGCCAGTCGATGCTGGGTGCGCTTTCGATGGCGACCCAGTCGACCTGTGCCGTGGTGAGGCCCGCCTTGTGCGCGACATCGTAGACGGTGGGTACGGCGACCAGCCGGGACTTCGGCGCCTTCATGTCGATGCTCGGCAGCATGGCGGTGCGCTGGTCGACGATCAGCCCGTTGACCAGCACGTGATGCCGGCTCGCGTTGACGCCGGTGACCATGGACGTGTGATTCGGCCAGGTGACGGTGGGGTTGATCGGCTGCATCGAAACCGCATGGACGCCACGCTGCATCAATGCATGCAGCGTCGGTGCGGGCAGCTGCGGCTCGTGCAGGCTGGCCGCGCCGAAGGCGTCCAGGCTGATCACCACGACCTTCGGCCGCGGCGTGGCGGGTGCCGCCTGTGCGCAAAACGGCAGCGCGACACTGCCTGCCAGGAGCAGCGTCGCGGTCACGACGTTTCGAAGCAAATGGGTTATCGAGCACATCATGCGAATCCGTCGATAATGAAAAGGCGGTTGTCGGAACAAGGTATCACTGCATCACCTTGCGCTCGCCGAGCGCCCCGCTTGTGGCCGTGGTGCCGGGCACCTTCCCGGTCGGTGGCGAGCTTGCCGTATCCGCGGGCTTGCCTGTCTGATCCGGGTTCCACACGAAGGTCGCCACGCTCTGCGGTGGCAACGTGTAGTGGAAATGGGCCTGCTCCTGCGTCACGGAAACACGGCGCGCCTCCAGATGGCTGTTCACCATCACCAGCACGACCGATCCGCCAGCGGCATTCTGGAACGCCACATTGTCGATGCCCTTCCCGGTTTCGCTGGAGCCCACCCGCACGGCACCGGGCAGGACGAACCGACTGAAGTGGGCGAACGCGTAGTACTCGTCGTTGCGAGCTACCTCGCCGGTGCGCGAGTCGATCGTGACCACGCCCTTGCAGGCGTCACACCCACCCAGATGCGGTCCATGTTGCTCGTCGAGCGCCAGGTTCCAGTACACGACACCGCGCGCCCATTGCCTGAGCCCGCCGAGCAGCAAGTCGCGCGAAAACCAGAGCAGCTCCCCGTTCTTGCTGGACTCCCAGTCACCGCCGGAACACTCGGTGATGTAGGCGTCCTTCCTGGGAAACGCACGATGCACCTTGCCCTGCGCATACGGGCTGCCGCTGTAGCAGTGCCAGGCAACGCCATCGATATAGCGCGCCGCGTCGGGATCGGCCAGGACGCTCAACGGCTGCTCCGGCTCATCCCAATTGTGGTCCCACTCGAGGATGAGTGTTCTCGGCTTGCGGTTTGCCAACGCCGGGCCGAGATACTGCGCGATGAGGCGTGCCCGCGTGGCCGCAGGCAGTTCCATGCCCGGATAGGTGACCGGTACAAAGCCCGGCTCGTTCTGCAAGGTCAAGGCGAAGATCGGGATGCCGTAGCCGCGGTAGGTGTCGAGGTACTTGACCAGATAGTCCGCGAACGTGCTTTCGAATTGCGGCAGCAACTCCCCGCCGATCAGGTTTTCGCTGGTCTTCATCCACGCCGGTGCGCTCCATGACGACGCGATGATGCGCAGCTGCGGATCGACGGCCATGATCTCGCGCACCGTCGGAATCACCTCGTGCAGATTCGCGGCGACATTGAAATGCTGCAGGGGCGGATCGACCTGACCGAACGGAAGATCATCCAGGGTGTACTGCTGCAGCGAGAAATCCGAGGCGCCGATGGTCAGGCGCAGCATGTTCAGGCCGAGGTTGGGTGGTGGGCCAAACAGTTCCTGCAACAACGCAGCGCGCTGCGGCTCACTCATCTTGTTCTGCAGCAGCCACGCCGACGAGTCCGTCAGCGCTGCGCCGAAGCCGACGATGGATTGAAAGGTCTTGTGGATGTCGATGACCACATCGGCGGGTGACGACTCGTCGGCGCTCATCGCAATGTCAGGCTGCTGCACCAGACGCAGCCGGCGATCCGCCGTGCTCAGCCACAGCCTGACCGTGTTGGTTGCCGGCAGCGGCGTCAGGGTCACTTCGGCCCGTACCGCGAAATGCTCGCGGTACGGCACATACAGGGCAACCAGCGCGAGCAGGGTGATCAGCGCGATGGAGGCGATGGCCATCCAGCTGAAAGCAGGTTTGCGCTCATCCATAGTGCACACACGGCCCATCGTCCACGTTGCAGTTCATCACGACAACCTTGCGCTCACCGCGCGTCCAGGCTCGCGCATGGCAGGTCGATGCGTCCCGCCACCGCGCCCGCGACGATTTTCACGTCGGCAAAGGCGGCGGAAAACGGCGGCGATGCCAGCACACCGAACGGCACATCGATGTGCGAGAGGTCAATGCCATTTCTGGCGAAGCACGCCAGCGGAATCGACACGGTGTGGCGGGCACCGTTCGCATAGCTGCCGAAGGTATGCGTCAGGTCGACACTGGTCGTGCAGCGGTCGCCACAACCCATGTACACCTTCACCGCCCCCTTGGCGGGCGTGGCGATCACCACATCGAACTGCAAGGCCGCATGGGTGGCCAGCAGCGGCATCAGGTTCCTCGGCTGCGGACTGCGCGCAAAGAATCGGCCGGCCCCAAGCCAGGTGACGGACTTGGCATCCTGCTGGGTGTTGACTTGCACCGTGCGCAAACGCAGCGCTGGATGGCTGGCCGGCCATTCGATGACGGCGTTCAGATCGGCACCGATGTCATGCGCCGGTGGCTGCAGGTCCGCCTCGGCCAGATAGAGCGAGAACGGCGGCACGGCCAGCGTGTGGAACACCGACAGCACCGACGCGTCGGCGCAAGAGTCGACGGCGGAATCCGTGGGTAGCGTGGCCACCTCGTGCTTGCTGGGATAGCGCAGCCCATAGCCCGGCGCGAACAGCCAACGTGTCGGCTTGGCACTGTTAGCGCCCGCGTCGGGACAGGGCACACCCGGCCACGGCATCGCGAGTGTCCCGCTGAAATGGTAGTGACCCGCGTCCGAGCGGCCGGCAAACAGCACGTCAGCCACGCCCGCGCCTTCGGTACCGGGTAGCCATGCAGCCACGAACGCGTCGGACAGATTGAGCAGGTTGTTGACGTAGAGCGGACGGCCCGCCACCAGCACGGTAACCACCGGCTTGTGGCTCCCGGCCACCGCCTGCAGGACGGCCAGGTCCTCCGGATAACGATCGCTGTGGCGCAGCGTCGCCGACGGCATGATGTCGCCCATGGTCTCCGCGTACGGCGTCTCGCCAATCACCGCCACGATGGCATCGAAGGACTTCAGATCCGCGCCCTGCGCCGTTTCGCTGTACGTGACATTCGCGACGCCATCGGCGTGGCGCAGTCCCGCCAGGATCGTGTCGCCGTTGGGGAAGTCGGCATTGCTGTTGTCCGTGCCCTGCCAGGTCAACGACCAGCCGCCGGCCTGGTTGGGCAGGCTGTCCGCATTCTTCCCCACCACCAGAATCTTCGACCCCGCCTTCAACGGCAGCACGTCGTGGTTGTTCTTCAACAGGACCAGCGATTCGCGCACGGCGCGCCGCGCCAGCTCGCGACTCTGCAATGAGCCCGCGTCGCCGGCTCCTGCGCGTTGCGAAGGCCGCTTGCCGAACAAACCCATGCGCAACTTGGCGCGAACAATCCGGCTGACCGCATCATCGATGCGCGCCATCGGGATTTCGCCGTGCTCGACCTGGTAGGTGGTGTTCGCGATGAAGGCCTTCCAGTCATCCGGCACCATCACCATGTCGATGCCGGCATTGATCGCCTGCGGGCAACTGGCATTGGTGCAACCGGGCAACTGACCGATCGCATTCCAGTCGGAAACGACAAAGCCATCGAAGCCCATCTTGTCCTTCAGCGCCCCCGTCAACAGGGCGCGTGCACCCGACATCTTTCCGTAGTTGATGCCAGCGCCCACATCATCCCAGCTGCTGTACGACGCCATCACGCTCTGCACGCCGGCTTCGAGCGCGCCGAAGTAACCCGAGCCGTGCACGTTGATCATGTCTCGCAGGCTGACCTTGGCGTTGCCCTGGTCCGTTCCGTTTTGGGTCGCGCCGTCACCGATGAAATGCTTGGCGGTCGCCATCACGTTGTGGTCGCCAAAGTCGCCCTGCAGTCCCGCGACATAGGCGCGCGCATATGCGCGAACCAGCGGGCCGTCGGTGGAAAAACTCTCATAGGTGCGGCCCCAGCGGGCATTCTGCGCCACCGCGAGGGTCGGCGCGAACGCCCATTCGACGCCGGTGGCGCGCACCGCCCTGGCGGTGGCCGCGCCGATGTCCGTCATCAAGGCCGGGTCGTGCGCCGCACCCAGGCCGATGTTGTGCGGGAACAGCGTGGCCCCGAACACATTGCTGTTCCCATGCACGGCGTCGATACCCCAGATGATCGGCACCTTGATCTTCAGGTCGGTCGCCATCGACGCGTCATAATAACGGTCGGACAGCGCCAGCCAATCCGCGATCGAGGCGTGCTTGTTGCCACCCGGCCAGGAGCCGCCGCCATTGAGTACGGAGCCGATGTGATATGTCGTCACCTCGGCCGGCGTGATCGACTTGATCTCGGCCTGCGTCATCTGACCGATTTTCTGAGCGAGAGTCATGCCCGCCACAATCTTCCGCACGCGGGCTTCCAGCGCAGGATCGGCAGGAAGTCGGCTCTTGATCGCCGGCCAGTCCGCATAGTGGGTTGGCTTCGGTAGGCGCTGGCTGGAGGATGCTGCCACCGAAGGCGCGGCATCTTTCGCCGCTGCCGCGTCAGCGGCCAGCACGCCGCCGCCGGCCGTCATCAGTACTGCGCATACCAACCACAACCATCCGGTACGAACCATCGGGAGCCTCGCTTGTCGGGAGCATTCGCCTGACATAGTACAGACGTGCGGTTTCGGCCGAAGCATGCGGACTGTGTGCTGGTTCGCTTATCGCTTCGACAACCGGTACACCACGGTCTCCAGCGTGCTCACCCCTTCGGCGACGAAGCCCGGCTGCTGCGCGAGGATGTCGCGGCGCTCCAGGGTTTCCACCCGCCAGTCGCGACCATACAGCTCGCGTACCTCGGCTTCTGCCACGGCGAACGGCGGCCCCTGTTTTTCGTGTGGCGGATACTCCAGCGTAATCAGCAGGCCGCGACAACCGGCCGGAAGCAGCGCATGCAGCTCGTGCACGTAACGACGACGCAGCGGTGGCGGCAGCGCGATCAGCGCGGCACGGTCGTATACCGCTGCACAGTCGGCCAGAGCTTCGGCATCGAGGCCGAACACATCGCCGCAGATCAGTTCGATCTCGCCGGCCCGGTAGTGACGTCCATAGCGCGAGTCGTGCACCTGCGGCGTCAGGCCGTGTTCGGCAAAGAACTGCGCGACCGCCAGCGGCGACAGCTCCACCCCCAGCACGCGGTGACCCTGCGCTGCCAGCCAGACCAGATCCAGCGACTTGCCGGCCAGCGGCACGAACACCTGGCTGCCGGGTGCGAGTGCCAGCGCCGGCCAGTGCTCGAGCAGCAACGGCGTCGGCGCGTCCTGGTGGAAACCGATGCGGTCTTCGCGCCAGCGCTGGTGCCAGAAGTCGGGGTCCATGCTATGGATCCTGTTGGGGTGGGAGCGAGTGAGTCAATGGTGTCGGGGCAGGAAGCGATCCAGACACTGTTTCGTTCTTTAACTTGCGTCTGGCGTTGCGTCGCTTCCTCAGCGGCTCCGCCATCAACCAAAAAATGGTCGCAAGAACCAGTCCGCCAAAGCAGGCCATGCACAGAGCAAACAACGCCTCGCTCCACACGAGACGGCCTAGCGCATGCTCATTGAATGCGAAATAGAGAAATTCCGGGGCGCTGAAAAAAGCCAAACAGACAACAAGTATGAAGACGAAGAACGCTCGCGAAGAACTGGTGTACCTCGAATTCACCTGCAAGGACATCACTCTCTCCAAAATCTGCACAGCGCCCGTTACACACACTGGAAGGCAACTCTGGTCCGCCTCGCGGATATCTACCTCCGTCCCGCTACGACCCTCAGAGCTTCCCGGTGCCCTTGCGCAGCCAGCGATCGATCAGGGATTTCTCATAACGCAGCGAATCCTGATCGACAGCCGAGCTGCCGCTGAGAAAGGCCGGGTCTCGCAGCTTGCGGCTGCCTTCGCGCAGCACCTTGCCATCGGCACCGTACAAGGTGAAGTGCAGGTCGATGCGCGGCGGATACACGTCCTTGATGATGCGCACGTCGTTGAAGTTGGGGCCGTGCCAAGGCTCGTATTCGCCGGCACGGTCCACATCGGTCACCTCGATGTCCAGCCGCTGGCCCGGCGCCAGGATGCGCGAGGCACGCTGGGCGATGTAGTCCTTGAGCGGTTTCAGATAAGCGTCGGCGTCAATCGCATGCACCCCGAAGCTGCGCTTCGCCTCGGTGAAGTGCTGGGGATCCTTGTAGCGAACGCTGACGTTGTCCGGCAGTGTCGCCGCACGCGCCATGACGGAAGCGAGGGCCAGGCAGGCAATACACAGCAGACGGGGGAGTGGGGAAGATTTCATGGCAGGTCTCCCGGAGTGGAACAGGGCAACGGTCGGGACAAGCGCGTATCGCGGCGACCGAGCAGCGATGATCAGTATACGTCCGGGCCAAACGGCGGGTCAGACAGCCGCCGCCTCCACGTTAGCCGCGTCGGCCTGCCCTGGTGGAAGCCGATGCCAGCTTCACACCAGCGCTGGTGCCAGAAGCCGGGGCCTTAGTGCCGCCCCTGTCGGCATGGGAGCGAGCAAGTTAACCGGTGTCAGGTCATGCAGTGAACCTGACCCCGGCTGCTGCCCCGGCTGCGCTGCCTCACCAAGCTCATGCCATGCGGACGCTTTGAGCGAGGACTCCGAGCCCATATAGACAGCGAGAAGGTTCTTCATGATTCACTCTCCGCAACAGTATCGGCCCTGGAGCCTGCGCCGGACCGATCTCATATTCAGGCCTTCGCCGATGCCGATGCCTTCTGCATGTTCACTTCAGCGGGCCACGGATCGGCCCAGCCGGGAACGCCCATCAGGCCATCGAGCCAGCGCGCGATGTGCGGGTAATCGTCGAACGGCATCTCCGCATCGCGCCACTCGCACGCCATCGATGCCAGCTGGAAATCGGCAAGGGTGAGCCGATCGCAGGCGACGAAATCGCGCCCCTGCAGATGGCCGTCCAGCACGGCGGCGAGTCGCCTCAGCTCGGGCATCATCGCGACCATTTCCGAGCGGTCCGCCTCGCCCAGGTGGAAGCGCGGCTTGATGACCATCTCGAAGTAGAACGCTCCCACCGCGCGCGACCAGTGGCTGTCGTTCCAGGACAGCCAGCGCAGTATCTCGATCTGCTCGGCGGGGCGCTGCACCGGCCACATGTCCGAGCCGGTCTTGACGCAGAGATAGGCCATGATCGCGGACGATTCCCACAGCGTGACATCGCCGTCCACCATGGTCGGCGCCTTGCCGTTCGGGTTCAGCGCCAAGTACGCGGGCGTCTTCAGCCCGCCCGCCAGCAGATCGACCTCGATACAGTCCGCGTCGATGCCAAGATGCTTCACCAGTGCCAGCACGCGTCGTGGCGCCTGTGCCTTGATCCAGTAGATCTTCATGCCTTTCCTCCGTTGGATGAACCTTCGGCGGCAAAGAATACGCAGTCGCTAAATATGTTAAAGAACATATTTTGCAGGCCTGCTATATCTGGCAACCGGAGGTCGCCACCCATGTCCTACAGTCCCGAACATGCCCTGCAGACGCGCGCTCGCATCATCGAATCCGCGCGCTGCCTGTTCAACCGCCACGGTTTCGAACAGGTCACCATCGACCAGATCATGGCGGCCGCCGGATTGACGCGCGGCGCGTTCTACCATCACTTCCGCAGCAAGGACGAACTGTATGCGGCCTCCGTCGCCAGCTTCGTCACCTGCAACCCCTTCGCCATCAAGACCTCCGGTGCGGCACGGAACCTCCACGACCCGCACGGACTCGCACGGATGCTCGTCGAGCTCTACCTGAGCGATGAAACGCTGGACAACATCGATCTGCACTGCCCGCTCTATGCACTGCCGTCAGATGTCGCCCGGGCAGGACTGGAGCCGCAACAGGCGTATACCGACCTGATCCGCGGCATGGGCCACATCTACCAGGCGGCGCTCAAGGGCGTGCGCGATGCGCGTCGGCGTGCCGAAACCATGGTGGCACTTTGCGTCGGCGGGATGGTGCTAGCCCGCACCACCAACGATCCTGTCCTGCGCAAGTCGCTTCGTGCATCGGCAAGACACCAGGCGTTGGCATTGTTGAAGGTGGAGTAGGAAAGTTGCCGCAGACGCACAGGGTGAATGCAGCCCGGCGGTGAGTGGGCATGGGCGCTGCTCGACGGATTCGGCCCTCATGGAAAATTGCACTCTCGACTACTCTGACGCCAACTTCTGCTGTCGAGTGTTGCCATTCGCTGCAAAAATTCCGCATGCCTCGCGTTGATCGGCATCGACGCATCATTCGTAGGGAGTGAACCGGTGCACCTGTCGAGATTCCTGGCTTTCCTGTGCGTGTTTTCCGCTTTCATGAGCGGGAGCAGTCCGGTATCGGCCGAGCCCGCTCAGATCGAAACCGCAAGGCTCGGTCATTCGACGGCTGCCCTGCATGGTCCGTGGCGATTCCATACCGGCGACGACCCTCGCTGGTCCTTGCCGGACTTCGATGACAGCACGTGGGATACCGTCGATCTCACGCCAGCTCCAGGTGCCCATGATGGGGATGTCGGGCTGCCGGGCTATGTGTCCGGATGGAGCAAGCGAGGGCATGCGGGATACACGGGTTATGCATGGTATCGGCTGAAAGTCACCATCGACAGCGACAAGGACGTCCCGCTTGCGCTGGCGGGGCCGACCCTCGTTGATTCGACTTACCAACTTTATGTGGACGGACAGCTGCTCGGCGGCCCGGGCGCGTTCACCGGAAAAGCCCCAGTGGTGTACAGCGTCCGGCCGAGTGTATTTCCCTTGCCGACGTCATCTTCGGCGGGCACGCAAACCCACCTGATAGCGCTTCGCGTGTGGATGGACCCCCTCGATGCGGGCGCGGACAGCGGCGGCATTCATGTCGCGCCGAGGATCGGTCATGCGGACGACATCGACCTGCTGCATCAAGTGCAATGGCTGGAGACATTCAAGGGTTACGTGGTGGATGCGCTCGAACCAGCAGCATTCGTTCTGCTTGCCCTCATGGTCCTTGGGCTGATGGCCTCCCGCACCGACGACTCCCACCGCTGGCTGGGCGCCGCACTGCTTTTCCTTGCGCTGTTGCGCATCAACCAGGTGACGTTTTCCTGGACGCATGTCCAGAGTCTTCGCTGTTACGACATCGCGACCGCCGTGATACTCAAGCCGCTCGCACTGGCGGCATGGACGATGGCTTGGCGGGACTGGTTCCGCCTGGGCAAACCATGGCTGCGCTACGCGGTCGGCGTGCTTGCCGTGGTCTACCTTGTCTTCGCCTTGATCGGCCGCCCATGGTTTGTGCCCGAAGCAACCCACGGCATCAAGATGGTCGCCAACATCGTTGTGGAAGGCGTGCGTCTGGCATTCGTCGCACTCTATTTGTGGATCATCGGGTCAGGCGTGCTGCGGTCGGGGAAGCCCTCCAATTATCTGGCAGCGACTGCCGCGATCCTGGTCGGCATCGGTCTGTTCGCGACCGAGCTCAACACCCTGGGCCTTCCAGGGATATGGTTCCCTTATGGAACCGGCGTGGCGCGGGGACAGTATGCGTATGCCTTGTTCATCGTGGTTTTGTTTGCGCTCATTTTAATGCGGTCGGTCGAGTACGCACGAACGAGCAAGACAAAAAGACGCCGGGCCGCCCCGTAAGCACGCGTCGGCGCGGACGCCCGGCGCGAGCCGAAACCCATTCCGATGGTATTTGACTTCCTCCGTCCCGGCTTCCTTCGTGGTCGCACCCGCTCAGATGCGGCCGCCACGATCGACGAATTCCCAGACCTTCGATATCACCACCGATCCCTCGCCGACGGCCGAAGCCACGCGCTTGACCGATCCGCTGCGCACGTCGCCCACCGCGAAGATGCCCGGCAGCGAGGCGGCGAAGGGCGAGCTTGCGCCTGCGGCCTCGCCGGTGAGCACGAAACCCTTGTCGTCCAGCTTGACCAGGTCCGTCAGCCAGTCGGTATTGGGGGCGGCACCGACCATGATGAACAGCGCCCGGGTCGGCACCGTTTCCTCGCTGCCGCGCGCGGTGTTGCGGATCGTCACCGCCTCCAGATGGTCGCTGCCGTGCAGCGCGCTGACTTCGGCACCGTATTCGATGGTGATCGTCGGTTCCGCTTCGAGCCGGCTCGACAGGTAACTCGACATCGATGCCGCCAACGATCGACCGCGCACCAGCAGGCGTACCCGGCTCGCTGTTCGGCTGAGAAACATCGCCGCTTGGCCGGCCGAATTGCCGCCGCCGATGATGATCGCCTCCGTCCCCTTGCTGTAGCGGGCCTCGATTTCGGTCGCCGCGTAATAGACACCCGCACCCTCGAATTCCATCAGCCGCTCGATCGGCAGACGGCGATATTGCACGCCGGTCGCCACCACCACCGCCCTGGCCCGGATCCGCTTGCCGTTGTCGAAGGTGGCGCAGAAGCTGCCGTCCCCCAGCACCTCCAGCCGCGCGACCCGGCGCGGCATGGCGAAGCGCGTGCCGAACTTCATCGCCTGAACTTGGCCGCGCCACACCAGGTCGGCACCGGAAATACCGGTGGGAAATCCCATGTAGTTTTCGATCCGACTCGACGTACCCGCCTGGCCGCCAATCGCGATGTCCTCGGTCACCAGCGCGCAAAGCCCCTCGGCGCCCGCATAGACCCCGGCCGCCACACCCGCCGGCCCGCCGCCGACGATCAACACGTCGAAATCCTCGTCGTCGACCAGATCGAGGTTGAGCCCGAGCAGACGCGCGACCCTGTCCGGCGTGGGATCGACGACGATCGTGTTCCGGCCAAAAATGACCGCGGGACGAGCCGGCGCCAGCGCACACGTGGCGGCCACGGCGTCCGCCTCGGCGCTGCCCAGCTCGAACGAGCTGTAGGGAATGCGATTGCGAGTGGCGAATTCGGCGATGCAACGGACCTCGCGGTCGAGCTCCTCGCCGATCAGCACCAGCGCACTGTCGCGTTGCTCGATCTGCCGGCGACGACGCGCGGAGAAAACGGTGATGATGATGTCCGACATCTCGGGAATCTGTGACATCAGCGTCAGCATCGCGGCGCGTGGCACCTCGATCACGGACGTATCGCGCACGGCACGCATCGGCATCGAAAAGGTGCCGCCGTTGAGGAACGAAATCTCGCCCATGAACTGGGTCGGCCCCAGCGTCGATGGCAGATGACGTTCATCGGTGTAGGCGTTGACGACCTCGATTTCGCCATCGACGACATAGACGAAACGATCGGCCAGTTGTCCCGGGCGCGCGAGGTAGCTGCCGGCCGCGTAGACCACCTGCGCACCCGCCTCACGCAACGCGGCCACGTGCGCAGGGGCCAGCGGGGTACGCTGCATGACTCGCAAATCGTCGCCGATCGATTCCATGAAATTCCGCCTTTGCGATGCGTTCCAGCTCGTCGCCAACCGAATGGACGGCTATCGGGGAAATCACATGGGGGCGATCATAACGCGGCCGATAGTGATGACGCTCGGCAGCTTCTGGCCCCTGATCAAGCTTCCCTGAAAAGGGCGAGCCACGATGGTCCGCCGCTCTGCCCGGAGCCCCTGTGCAACGGTGAGTCGGGGGGGGGCGACAGGCCGCTCGCCAGTAACCGAGCCTGACGCCCTATTTGCTTACCCTGGCGCGCAAGCCTTTGACCTTCGCGCGCGAACGATCGACCTCGGCGCGCAAGCCCGAAGCCGTTGCGCGCAAACCGGAAACTCCGAAGTGCAAGGCTGAAAGCATCGAAGCGCGAAGGTGCCGGACCTCGCATGCAAGAGTTCACCTGTTGCGCGAGGACGCCAACAAGGGCAACGGCTCGGAGCTCGGTGTTCCAGACCAGGCGGTTGGGACAGGAAGCTTGGTGGGCGGCGTGCCAGGTGCAGCTGGTGGAGGTTAGATGTCGGGCTGCGGGGTAGGAAACCGTCTCATCGCAGCCACCGAACCAATGTCAGAAATTGTCCCTGACACCTTTTTCGCGATGCGTTCCAGCTCGTCGCCAACCGAATGGACGGCTATCGGGGAAATCACATGGGGGCGATCATAACGCGGCCGATAGTGATGACGCTCGGCAGCTTCTGGCCCCTGATCAAGCTTCCCTGAAAAGGGCGAGCCACGATGGTCCGCCGCTCTGCCCGGAGCCCCTGTGCAACGGTGAGTCGGGGGGGGGCGACAGGCCGCTCGCCAGTAACCGAGCCTGACGCCCTATTTGCTTACCCTGGCGCGCAAGCCTTTGACCTTCGCGCGCGAACGATCGACCTCGGCGCGCAAGCCCGGAGCCGTTGCGCGCAAGCCGGAAACTCCGAAGTGCAAGGCTGAAAGCATCGAAGCGCGAAGGTGCCGGGCCTCACGCAAGAGTTCACCTGTTGCGCGCAAGCCTCAAACCTCCGCCCGCAACACCCACACTCTTGGGCGCAAGGCGCTGACCCTCGCCGCGGCAGGGATGCGAGGCTTGCACGCCAAGGGTCGAGGTTTGCACGCAAGGCCGAAACCCTTGCGCGTGGAGGTTTGAGGGTTGCGCGTGGTGTTGCGCGAGGACGCCAACAAGGGCAACGGCTCGGAGCTCGGTGTTCCAGACCAGGCGGTTGGGACAGGAAGCTTGGTGGGCGGCGTGCCAGGTGCAGCTGGTGGAGGTTAGATGTCGGGCTGCGGGGTAGGAAACCGTCTCATCGCAGCCACCGAACCAATGTCAGAAATTGTCCCTGACACCTTTTTCGCGCGATGACCGATGAGTGTTTGGCAAGCAGCAAGGGCCGCGACCGCGGCCCTAACCAGAACGGTGACTGGCGCGATCTTGGCGCCGCATGAAACACAACGGCTGGTGGTCAGCGGCAAGACGGGATCATCATGATCTCCGACGCAGCTCGGAGACGGTTTTTTGCGTGCCTATTGCCCCGGACGGCGAAATGGTGACCCCGTTTTACATTGCTTCACGAACGCGTTCGCCGACGGGACGGGCCGCTCACCAGTAAATGAACTACGCCCGTTTTTTTGACCCGTTTTCTCTTTTTCTCTAGAGAGGTCTTGCCCAGCCGCATTCGTCCAGAATATTGCGAAGATCTCTCTCAAAACTCACAAACGATTCGTGGCGGCGCAGCGGTGAATAGTCAACTATGTAACTTGCAACCAATGCCTTTCGACGACTCAAATCCCTTCGAAATTCGGCTGCCTTTCGTCCCGATGTTTCGCTTGCTGTCACAAGTGCCGCATTAAGAATCGCCTTAGGGTCTGCCCGACGCTGCAACTCTCGCGGAGTCGGAAGTCTCAAATCAATACGTGAACTGGGCCGATCAGCAGCCCTACGGATAGCCTCTTCGCAGAACAAGAACCACGCCTCCGTCATCCTAACCGGAATTGTGCAAACAACGGGTGCAGCGTAGCGAGAATCTTCCACAGCCCCAACAATCTCCCGGCGCCTCACGTCATAGGTAAAGACATCGACGTCTCTGTGGACAAATGCCAAGTCACAAGGATAGTACTGCTGAGCCTGTTGCAACCGGGTAGCCAGCTCTCTTGAATTATTCTCTAGCGCACCAGGATCGACCCATTCGCCGCTAAATTCAATCGCACAATGGAGATCCAGTAACCACTCAATCGGGCTCAGCAACAACCTGTCCGAGGATCCCTCGGTAATCAGCGTATAGCGCATCGAATCAATCCGCAGACTCAAAAGGGAACGAAAGTTGAGCCCGATACTTGGCCGCCACAGTCTGCTCAGTGCCGATATCGCTACTGTTTAGTGGCAAACCCTTTAAATACGCCAAAGCCTGACCATCGCCAATGGAGCTATTCCTAATTCGATGCCTCCAGGATCCCGACAGCCCGAGAAATCCTACGCCTCTTATTTTTGATCCGCCAAATGGCACAGACCTAGAAACCGCAAACACCACGTCATCGGCATTCAAGTGCTTGACAACGCTCGGAGAATGGGTGGATATCACCACCTGACGCAGTGGATTATCGACTCCTATCGCATAATCCGTATCAAAAGCGATCCGATACAGTAAATCGAGCATTGAATTGACTCTTTGCGGATGAATGCCATTCTCTGGTTCCTCCAAACAGATTACCCCGCCCTCTGTTGGATCCAACTCTATGACTGATAAGGCCACGAATCGCATGGTTCCATCTGAGAGTGAACTTGCCGGAAGCTCCAAACCGTTTCGATCCTTCATCATGAACCTTAAAGCTCGACGAACTTCATCCCTGTCAACTCGGACAGACCGAACATCCTCAACCAAGCTCACAAGCGAATTCGCCAATTTCGTGTAAATCTCGGACTCGCTCTGCTCGTTTTTCGCAAGTCTCTGTAGAACTGCTGGTATGTGCTTTCCTGATGCATCGATCCTCGTAGGACTCTCGAAGTCGTCCACAGACCTTAATGAAGAGGGCTCCAACTGAAGCTGCCGCCAAGATTTCATCTCTTGACGCACCAGCACAGCGGTCCTTGTCTCGTCAGCATTTTGTGCAGAAGAGAGCACTGTCCGGGGCAACGTAGTTGCTAAGAATCCCGCAGCTCCTCCCCCACCTCTGCGATTCTTTTCATCACCTTGCATTCTGTCAGACTGAAGGCGAATAATGCGCCCTCGCCTTTCATCTTCGTCCGTCTGTATGAATGTTGTGCGCCTAGGCGAAGCTTTTACTACGGACTCAAACCACTTGCGAGAATGCGGAAACAGTAAATGTTTGGGAGCTTCCTTTTTGGAAATGTAATTGAGCTCTTCGTGTTCAAGCCTTATCTTGGCGCCGCCAACTGCATCACCGACCTCCTCGAGCGCGAGCCGCAACTCATAGTAGACAAATGAAGCACTTGCCTCAGCCTTTTGACCGAAATCGTCCTCCCCGACTTGAGGAATGAGCATTTCGGCCCTTATCTCAATGACCCCATTAACGGGGTCAGAAAATAGTGAGCGAACGTCCTCTCCACCGCGGACTGTTCTGGCTGCATCAACGAAGAATTTGTCCGATAGACTAGATAGGAAAGCTACAGCGTCAAAGAGATTTGATTTTCCAGCACCGTTTGGTCCTGCAATACAGGTAAAAGGGCCGAAGTAAACATCGACGTCTAAGAGGTTTTTGAAACCGTCAACTTTTAGTCTGGTTAGCATTTCCTTGTCCTAGACACGAAGCTTAAACCTTCCTTCTGATTGGAATGTCGCATGATCTTTTAGATAAAAAAGGGCGGCGCAAGCGCCACCCTTTAATAGGCACCTGATCAAAGCAGTATCACCCGCACTTCGAATACCCACAATTCAAACAAGTCTGACACCCGTCCATCAGCACCAGCGCCTGCGTATTGCACTTCTGGCACAAGGTCGCCCCCGGCGGAAAGCCTGACGACTCGCTCTCGCCTGATACCGAGGCTGTGGCGTCCTTCTTCGCCCCGGCCGCCTCATACGCCTTGCGCTTGTCTGCAATCAACTGACGCGTGGCCGCATCCATCTCCGGATCGTGGATCAGCCCGATGTTCTTCATGTGCTGCTCGATCACCGCGCCGATCTCGGCGACGATGCTGGGCATGTAGACGCCGCCGGCCTTGAAGTAGCCGCCGCGCGGGTCGAACACGGCCTTCAGCTCTTCCACGATGAAGGTGACGTCGCCGCCCTTGCGGAACACGGCCGACAGGATGCGGGTGAGCGCCACGATCCACTGGAAGTGGTCCATGTTCTTCGAGTTGATGAAGATCTCGAACGGGCGGCGCAACTCGTGCGGCGTGCCCTGGTTGAGCACGATGTCGTTGATGGTGACGTACAGCGCGTGCTCGAACAGCGGCGACTTGACCTTGAAGGTGGAGCCGACCAGGGTTTCCGGGCGCTCCACGCTTTCGTGCATCTGGATCACTTCGGCCTGGCGCAGTTCTTTCGGCGCGGCGGCGGTGACCGGGTTGGCGGCAACCTTGTCTTCGGGTTTGACCACGTTGTAGCCCGTGATCTTCTTGTCGATCTTGATTGCCATGGTTTCGCTTCTTCTTGGGTGTTGGTGCCGGAGTGGACGCGGCGTGGTGCGAGAAACATGCGACCCGGCGCGTGGCCGGGCCGCATGCGGTGTCACTTACTTCCGTTTTGCAGCGGCCTTCTTGCCGGCAGCAGCTTTTTTCATCGCTGGCTTGGCCGACTTGACGCTCGCTTTCTTGCTGGCAGTGGACCTCTTGGCCGTCTTGGCGACGGCCTTCTTGCTGGCGGACTTCTTCGCTGCCGCCTTCTTCGGTGCGGCCTTCTTGCTGGCCGACTTTTTGCTGCTGACCTTCTTTGCGACCTTGGCGGCTTTCTTCTTCACCACCTTGGCGACTTTCTTCGCGACCTTCTTCACCGCTTTCCTGGCGACGGCGGCTTTCTTCGCCACCTTCTTGACCGCCTTCTTCACGGCTTTCCTGGCCACCTTCTTGGCGGCAGCCTTCTTCACGGTTTTCTTGGCGGCAGCTTTCTTCGGTGCAGCCTTCTTGGCCGCAGCCTTCTTCGGCGCAGCTTTCTTGGCAGCGGCTTTCTTCGGCGCAGCCTTCTTGGCTGCAGCCTTCTTGGCTGCAGCCTTCTTCGGCGCGGCTTTCTTCGCAGCAGCCTTCTTCGGTGCCGCCTTCTTGGCCGGAGCGGCCTTCTTCGCCGCCGGCTTCTTCACCGCCGGTGCGGCAGCCGCGGGCGCGGCCGGCACGTCGGGCAGTACAGGCAGGACGACGGCAGGTGCGTCGACGACCGCTGCGGTAGTGCTGTTCGTTTCAAATTCGTTGTCGATGGACATGCTGATGTTCCCCTCCGATGGACCGCTTGAGTTGTCGCACGCGGTTGACGTGCGACGGTCAGAACCAGTTGCGAGCCTTTGTCCGAAAGCGCAGACAAAGGTTCAGAACTTGCCGTAGTAGCCTTCCTTCAAGGCGTCGAAGAGGTTGGCGGCGGAGTGCATTTCGCCGTCGTATTCCACCTGCTCATTGCCTTTCAGTTCGACAACGCTACCGTCTTCGAGCTCGAAGCGGTAGAGGGTATTTTCAAGGTCGGCGTCCTTGACCAGTACGCCCTGGAATGCGGCGGGGTTGAAGCGGAACGTGGTGCATCCTTTCAGGCCCTGTTTGTAGGCGTAGAAATAGATGTCCTTGAAGTCTTCGTAGGGGTAATCGGTGGGCACGTTCGCGGTCTTGGAGATCGACGAGTCGATCCACTTCTGCGAGGCAGCCTGGATGTCGACGTGCTCTTTCGGGCTGATGTCGTCGGCGGAGACGAAGTAGTCGGGCAGCTTGTTGTCCGCCTCGTCGGTGAACACCTTGGCATCGGCGTTGATCAGCGCGCGGTAGGCAAGCAGCTCGAAGCTGAGCACCTCGACCTTTTCCTTCGACTTCTTGCCTTCGCGGATCACGTTGCGCGAGTAGCTGTGCGCAAAGCTCGGCTCGATGCCGTTGCTGGCGTTGTTGGCCAGCGACAGCGAGATCGTGCCGGTCGGCGCGATCGAGCTGTGGTGGGTGAAGCGCGCGCCGGTCTCGGCCAGCTCGGCGACCAGGTTCGGCGCCACGCTGGCGATGCGCTGCATGTAGCGCGAGTACTTGGCGTGCAGTACGCGGCCGGGGATGGAATCACCGACCTTGTAGCCGTCGGCGACCATTTCCGGGCGCTTGCGCAGCATGTCGCCGGTGACGGTGAAGTCGCGCAGCAGGATCGGCGCGGCGCCCTTCTCCTTGGCCAGATCCAGCGCCATTTCCCAGCCGGCGACGGCCATCTCGCGCGAGACTTCCTCGGTGAACGCGACCGCTTCGGCGCTGCCGTAGCGATGCTTGAGCATGGTCACGGTGGAACCCAGGCCGAGGAAGCCCATGCCGTGGCGGCGCTTGGACATGATCTCGTTGCGCTGCTGCTCCAGCGGCAGGCCGTTGATCTCGACCACGTTGTCGAGCATGCGGGTGAACACCTTCACCACCTCGCGGTACTCGTCCCAGTCGAAACGCGCCTTCGGGCCGAACGGATCGCGCACGAAGGTGGTGAGGTTGATCGAGCCGAGCAGGCAGGAGCCGTACGGCGGCAAGGGCTGCTCGCCGCAGGGGTTGGTCGCGCGGATGTGCTCGCACCACCAGTTGTTGTTCATCTCGTTGACCTTGTCGATCAGGATGAAACCCGGCTCGGCATAGTCATAGGTGGACACCATGATCATGTCCCACAGGTGCCGCGCACGGATGTGGCTGTAGATCTTGCAGGCGACCAGGCCGTCTTCGCGATCGACGTAATTCTCGTGGGTCGGCCATTCGCGCCAGACCACCTTGGTCGGATCGTTGACGTCGATCTCGTCCTTTTCCTTGACGTGCACCGGGAACACCAGCGGCCAGTCGTGGTCGTGCTCGACCGCTTCCATGAAGCCGTCGGTGATCAGCAGCGACAGGTTGAACTGGCGCAGCCGGCCGTCCTCGCGCTTGGCGCGGATGAATTCCTTGGCGTCCGGATGACTGATGTCGAACGTGCCCATCTGCGCGCCGCGGCGACCGCCGGCGGACGACACGGTGAAGCACATCTTGTCGTAGATATCCATGAACGACAGCGGGCCGCTGGTATACGCACCGGCGCCCGACACGTATGCGCCGCGCGGGCGCAACGTGGAGAATTCGTAGCCTATGCCGCAACCGGCTTTCAGGGTGAGGCCGGCCTCGTGCACCTTCTCCAGGATGTCGTCCATCGAATCGCGGATGGTGCCGGAGACGGTGCAGTTGATCGTCGAGGTGGCCGGCTTGTGCGCCAGCGCGCCGGCGTTGGAGGTGATGCGGCCGGCGGGAATCGCACCGCGGCGCAGCGCCCACAGGAAACGCTCGTACCAGTGGCTGCGCAGTTCGTCGTTGATTTCCACATCGGACAACGCGCGCGCCACGCGCTGATAAGTGCCGTCGATGGTGGCGTCGACCGGCTCGCCGGATTTCGCCTTCAGGCGGTACTTCTTGTCCCAGATATCGTACGACGCGGGTTGCAGTGGAATTTCCACGACGGCATCACGACCTGTGGCTGAATTTGTGGCTGGGGCACGCATTGTGCTCATCGGCTTCCTGACCTCTCGGTGTGGCCTTGCGGCCCCCGTTGATTTTTATTTGATACGACGGTGTCGTTCACGCTATGTCCGCTGCAGCCAACAGGTCGTGAGGATTGCCCTCCCGACCTTGTGCCACTTGTTTCCGACGACAACGACTCCCCCTCAAGAGTGCGATGGTCGACACCAGTGCTTGTCTCAGCGCTGGCACTTGAACACAAGATGTTGTGGTTGCTATCGGGTAGGCAAGTTAACCCCGACGCCAGCGGAAGTAAAGTACCCACGGCAGCATTCGGTGCAATGGAACCGTCGCGGCCACGCCCGGTCGAACCAGCGCCGCTTTTATCGTGATGAACCATCAGAAGGAGGATTTCATGTCGCAGCCGCAGTCCCGTCTCTTGCACTGGCTGACCGGCCTGCTGGCCGCTGCCGTCATCAGCATCGCGCCGGGCACCGGTGGTGCCGCCACCCTGCCGACGGCGGTCGACGGCCAGCCGATGCCGTCGCTGGCGCCGATGCTGACGCGGGTGACCCCGGCGGTGGTGAACATCTCCACCAAGACCCGCGTGCAGGTGCGCGATGCGTATTTCGACGATCCGATGGTGCGCCAGTTCTTCGGCCTGCCCGCCACACCGCGCGAGCGGGTCGAGCAAAGCCTGGGTTCGGGCGTGATCGTGGATGCGGCCAGGGGCTACGTGCTGACCAACAACCATGTGGTCGGCGGCGCCGACGACATCAGCGTGACCTTGCAGGACGGGCGCACGTTCAAGGGCAAGCTGATCGGCACCGATCCGGACACCGACGTGGCGGTGGTGCAGATCCCCGCGCAGAAGCTGCAGGCGCTGCCGCTGGCCGACTCCTCGCGCCTGCAGGTGGGCGACTATGTGGTCGCAGTGGGCGATCCATTCGGACTGGGCCAGACGGTGACCGCCGGCATCGTCTCCGCACTGGGCCGTTCGGGCCTCGGTGGCACCGGCTACCAGAACTTCATCCAGACCGACGCCTCGATCAACCCCGGCAACTCCGGCGGTGCGCTGGTCAACCTGCGCGGCGAACTGGTCGGCATCAACACGATGATCTTCTCGCCGTCGGGCGGCAACGTCGGCATCGGCTTTGCGATTCCCAGCGCGATCACCACCGAAGTGATGGCGCAACTGGTGGCGCACGGCAAGGTGCAGCGCGGCAGCCTCGGCCTGCAGACGCAGGCGATCACGCCGCGCATCGCGCAGCTGCTGAAACTGAAGGACAGCAACGGCGTGGTGGTCACCGGGGTCAGCGACGACTCCGCTGCCGAGCACGCCGGCCTGCAGGCGGGCGACGTGCTGACCACGCTCAACGGCAAGCCGCTGCGCAGCGAACAGGAACTGCGCAACGCCGAAGGCCTGCTGCCGCTGGGCAGCACGGTGCAACTGGGTGTGCTGCGCGACGGCCACAGCCGCGAGGTCAGCGCCACGCTGAGCGTGGAGAAACTGGCCAGCATCGACGGCGGCCAGCTCGATCCGCGCCTCGACGGCGTGCGCTTCAGCGACTTGAGCGAGCGTCAGCGCAGCCAGGGCTTGTACGGCGTGGCGATCAGCGCGGTGCAACCGGGCAGTCGCGCCGCGCGCGCCGGCCTGAGCACCGACGACGTGCTCATCGGCGTGGGCAACCAGCGCATCACCAGCCTGCGCATGCTGCGCGGACTGGCCGGTGTGAAGCCGCGCCAGTTGGTGCTGGTGGTCGCCGATGCCGACGGCAGCCGCTACGTGGTGGTCAATTAGCAGATTGTTGAGAAACAACCTGCCAAGGCGATCCACGGATGGATCGCTCGCGGATCAAACGCGCAAGTGCTTGATCCGTCGGAGCCGAGTCCGGGCACGACCGCCCTCTACAACAACCTGTCAACGCCGCCCTGATTTATTCGGGCCGGCCGGCGAAACCGTGGCACGGGTCGCCGGCCGGTCGTGTCGCGGCGCACAGCCTGACGCATTGGCTTCACGCAAATGCATGAAAGTGCTTGATGTTCTGCATTCAGGCCGATGGAATATCCTCTCTACTTCACCCTATGTGCGCCTTCGAGGCGGCATACTCGCGCCTTCCACATCACCCAAATCACGCCGGGGCTACTCACCATCATGTCCGTCCGCATTACCCGCCTGCTGTCCGTCGCCCTGATCGGGGTCTGTTTCATCACTGCTCCGGCATTCGCCAAGAGCCATCCCAAGGCCAAGGCCAAGACCAGCGCTCCGGCGAAAGGCCCCACCCTGATCTGGCGCGGCGACGTCGCCACCGCCAATGGTGTCGTCAACGAGGTAGCCCTGGCGTGGGAAAAGACCGGACACGGCCATATCGAACTGCAGCCGTTCAACACCGCCTCGGGCATCGACGCGGTGGCCACCGGCACGGCCGATCTGGCTGGCAGCGCGCGCGCCGGCGACGGCAGCGCGCAGAACACGAACCTCACGTTCACCCCGGTGGCGTGGGATGCGCTGGTGATCATCACGCAGTCGTCCAATCCGATCCGCGGGCTCACGCTGAAGCAGGTGCATGACATCTACTACGGCAAGATCCACAACTGGAGCGAGGTCGGCGGCAACAGCGCACCGATCGACGTGTACGCCGTGGCCAGCCCCGGTGATGGCGTGGAATACAGCCTGCGCAGCCTGCTGTTCGGCCGCGGCAACCAGCCGGTCGCCGCACCCCGGCTGTACGTCAACACGCGCAAGCTGGAAGAAGGCATCGAGCTCAACCCGAACGGCTTCGGCGTCGCCACGCTGGCCGGCATCAGCGGCAACGCCAAGCTCAAGGCGATCCCGATCAACGGCAAGCCCGCCACCGTCGCCAACATCGCCGACGGCAGCTATCCGCTGTTCATTCCGTTGTACCTGGTGACCAACCCGAACAGCCCGAAGGCGGCCCAGACGCAGACCTTCATCGACTTCCTGCAGACCGAGCCGGCCAAGGCCGCGCTGCGCAAGCATGGGGTGCTGCCGTACCAGGACGGCAGCGCGCTGACCGCGATGGACGGCTCGCGCCGCAGCGCGATCCTCGCCGAAGTCGGCGCCCGCGCCAGCCACATCACGCCGGTGTCGGCACCGGGTGCGACTTATGCGGCCCGCGCCGCGGTGGCGCCGACCTCGCCCGATACGCTGGCGGCGAAGATGGCGCTGGAGAATCGTCGCGCCGAGGAGAAGGACACCGCCCGACTCAACCGTGTCAGCGGCAGCGTGAGCGACGCCACCGTCAGCAGCGTGGCCTACGCCAAGGGCAGCGCCACCACCGTCAGCCAGGCCAACGGCAAGGATTTCGGCAAGGTGACGGCGGACGCCAGCCAGACCGGTCCGACCACCTACAAGGTAAGCAAGGGCGATACGCTGTCCTCGATCGCCAAGCGGCACACCGTCGAGGTGGCCCAGCTGCGCGAGTGGAACCACCTGAAGAACGACCAGATCAAGCTCGGCCAGGTGTTGCGCGTCAGCACCCGCTGAGTTCGGCCGGCGTGCCGATACTCGCGCTGACGCTGGATCTGGACGACACCTTGTGGCCGGTGCTGCCGGCCCTGCAACGTGCCGACCAGGCCGTGGATGCCTGGTTGTGGCAACACCATCCGGAAGTCGCTCGCGCATGGCCGATCGCGGCCATGCGCGAGTTGCGCGATCAGGTCGCCGCCGAGCGGCTCGACCTGGCGCATGACTTCACTACCCAGCGCCAGCTCACCATGCAGCACGCGTTTGCCGCCTGCGGCATCGCGGCGGCCCCGGTCGAGGCGTTGTGGGAAATCTACTTCGCCGCGCGCAACAGCGTGGAGCTGTATCCGGACAGCCTGCCGGCGCTTGAGCGGATCACCGCCCGCTGGCCGCTGGCCAGCCTGACCAACGGCAATGCCGACCTGCAGCGGATCGGCCTGCACATGCATTTCGCCCACCACATCTGCGCGCGCGACAGCGGCGTGGCCAAGCCCGATGCGCGGATATTCCTGGCCGCCGCCGAGCGGCTCGGCGTGGCGCCCGAGCAGATCCTGCACGTCGGCGACGATCCGCACATGGATGTCGTCGGTGCGCGCGACGCCGGCCTGCGCACTGCCTGGATCAACCGCGACGGCCAACCGTGGCCGATCGAACTGGGCGCACCGCCCGAGCTGGATCTGCGCGACATGACCGCACTGGCCGACTGGCTCGATGCGCAGCATCCGGCCATCGGCAAGTAGGCAAGTCGCCGCCAAAACGCGCATCATTGCCGACTGATTGTCACCAGTCCGGCGCGCTCCATGCCGCCGCCAGCCAGAAGGATTTCGCATGTCCGCCCTGATCGAACGCCAGTCCGGCGCCCGCCACAGCATCGCCATCGAAACCACCGACGCCGCGCACTACGCCGCGACGCGCCGACGGCTCAGCGCGGCGCAGCGACGCTGGCTGGGCGACAGCGGTTTCGCGGCAGCGCCGGGCAGCTTCGCGTTGCTGTCCGATCCCGCCGGCAAGCTGGTGCGCGTGCTGGTCGGCGTCGATCCGTGTGACCCGCTGACCGCACTGGCCGCGTTGCCGTGCAGCCTGCCCGAGGCGAACTATCACCTCGCCGCCGAAGGCGTGTTGACCGATCCGACCCAGGCCGCGCTGGGCTGGGCGCTGGGTGCGTATCAGTTCACCCGTTATCGCCAACCGAAACGCGCGCCGGCACGGCTTGCCGTCGCCGCCGCCGAACTGCAGCAGCTGGCGCCGTTGGTGCAGGCCACCGCGCAAGTGCGCGACCTGGTCAACACGCCGACCGAGGACATGGGACCGAAGCAGCTCGCCGATGCGGTTAAGCAACTCGGCAAGACGCACAAGGCGAAGGTGCGCGAGTGGGCCGGCGACGAACTGCTCAAGGCCAACTTCCCGACCATCCACGCGGTCGGCCGCGCCAGCCATCGCGCACCGCGGCTGATCGAGCTGAGCTGGGGCAAGTCCGACGATCCGAAACTGGTGGTGATCGGCAAGGGCGTGTGCTTCGACACCGGCGGGCTCGACCTGAAATCGTCCGACGGCATGCGCTGGATGAAGAAGGACATGGGCGGCGCTGCGCACGCGATCGCGCTGGCCGGGCTGATCATGCAGGCGAACTTGCCGGTGCGGCTCACCCTGCTGATTCCGGCGGTGGAGAATGCGGTGGCCGGCAATGCGATGCGCCCGGGCGAAGTGGTCATCACCCGCGCCGGCCTCACCGTCGAGATCGACAACACCGACGCCGAAGGCCGACTCGTGCTGTGCGACGCGCTGACCTACGGCGCCGAGCAGCAGCCCGAACTGATCGTCGATTTCGCCACCCTCACCGGCGCCGCACGCGTGGCGCTGGGACCGGACCTGCCGGCGCTGTTCGCCAACGACGACGCCATCGCCGCCGCCGTGCTGGCCGCCGGTCAGACGGTCAACGATCCGCTGTGGCAGCTGCCGCTGTGGCGGCCGTATCGCAGGATGCTCGATTCGTATCTGGCCGACTTTGCCAACGCCGGCCCGTCACGCCATGCCGGCGCGATCACCGCGGCGCTGTATCTGGAACGCTTCGTGCCGGACGGCATGCCATGGCTGCATCTGGACACCTACGCCTGGAACGACGCCGATCGCCCGGGCCGGCCACGCGGTGGCGAGGCGATGGGCCTGCGTGCGCTGTTCGCGTTCCTGCAGCAGCGTTACGGCGGCTGAGCGGAGCCGGCCAGGGTCGAGTCAAGTCGCTGCAGGCGCTGCCACAAGGCGCGCAGGCCGCGCACGATCCGCGGCAGCATCCAGCACATCAGCAGCACGAACAGGCCGAGCAGGATCAGCAGCGCCAGAGGATGCTGCCACATCAGGTACAGACCACCAGCCCAGCTGATGTCTTCGCCTGCGCTGGCACCCCAGTTGCTGAAAGGCTCCGGTGAGGTATTGATCAGCGCGCGCGTGCCGGCCTTGGTGAAATGCGTGCCGGCCACCAGCGCACCGCCGAGCAGGGCCGCCGCGAATTGCGCGCCGGCACCGGAATCCTTGAACACGCCCCAGGCCAGCAGGGTGCCGATCGGAATGCGGATGAAGGTATGCACCGCGTCCCAGACACTGTCGAACGCCGGCACCTTGTCGGCGAGGAATTCACACAGCATCAGCATGCCCGACACCACCAGCACCCAGGTATCGGTCAGCGGCAGCAGGCCGTCCGGCAGGTGCACATAGCCGAAGCGGCCCAGTATGCCGGCCACGAAGATCGTGGCATACAGCCGGATGCCACTGGCCCAGGCCAGCCCACCGGCAAGCGCGACGTTCGGCAAGATGTCCATGCGGATTCTCGTGAGGAAACGACTGCAGACCGTGTTTACGCGCGAAGCTGTTGCCTGTCCACCGTCGACGCTGCCGTCGCGACGACAACATGCCACGCGGCATGACTTCTGGCGTTGTCGCCGAGGGGTGAAAGATTGCATCCTGCCGGTTCAATCCGCCGGAAGAAGCCCGTCATGCATCATCGCCTGCACCTGCTCGCCATCAGCACGGCACTCGGCCTCGCTGCCTGCACCGGCGTACCGGTCGCCAGAACAGTCGCCAAGACCGACGTCCCCATCCAGCCGGCACTGACCGCGCAGACGCTGAACTCGGGCGGTGTGATGCCGGCCGAACAGGCGCGCCTGCATTTCGCTCATGCCGAGCTGCACTTCACGATCGACCCGGCCGGGCAAAGCATCGACGCCAGCGCCACATTGAGCTTCACCGCGAAATCCGCCACCGACGTGCTGCTGCTGGATCTGGATCGCAACCTGCCGATCAGCGCGATCGAACTGGATGGCAAACCGCTGGCCGCGAGCGCCTGGAGCAATCCGGACGGCCGTCTGCGGATCGCCTTGCCCGCGCCGCTCGCGACCGGCGGCAAGGTAAGTACAACCATCCACTACGGCGGCAAGCCGCATGTGGCGAAGCACGCGCCATGGGACGGCGGCTTCGTGTGGAGCCACACCGCCGATGGTCAGCCGTGGATCGCCAGCGCGGTCGAGGGCGAAGGCTGCGACCTGTTCTGGCCGTGCATCGATCAGCCGCAGGGCGAACCCGACCTGGTCGACACCTGGGTCACCGTGCCGAAGAACCTTGCCGCGCCCGGCAACGGCGTGCTGATCGGCATCACCGAGGAAGGCGACCGGCATACCTATCACTGGCGCGTCAAGCATCCGGATACCTACGCGATCGCGATCAACGTCGGTCCGTTCGAAGAACTCAAGGCGGACTACAAGAGCCGCTACGGCAACACCATCCCGATGCAGTTCTGGTATCTGCGCGGACACGAGGTGCAGGCGAAGGAACTGTTTGCCGGATTCCCGAAGATGCTGGATTTCTTCGAGCAGGAAATCGGCCCGTACCCTTTTGGCGACGAGAAGATGGGCGTGGTGGAAACGCCGCATCTGGGCATGGAACACCAGACCCTCAACGCCTACGGCAACAATTACCGGCAGGATGGCTACGGTTACGACCGGCTGCTGCAGCACGAATTCGCGCATGAGTGGTTCGGCAACCAGGTCACCAATGCCGACTGGGACGACATGTGGCTGCACGAGAGTTTCGGCACCTACATGCAGCCGCTTTACAGCCAGTACCTCAACGGCGACATGGACTACTTCAGCTGGCTGCACGACCTGCGTCTGATGCTGCGCAACCACCATCCGATCGTGTCCGGCAGCAGCAAGACCGAGGAACAGGTCTACGATGAGACGGCCGGACCCGGGCAGGACATCTACAACAAGGGCGCCCTGATGCTGCACACGCTGCGGCAGCTGATCGGCGACAAGGATTTCTTCGACAGCATCCGCCTGCTGGTATATGGCCGGCCGGACCCGAAACCGGGCAACTTCAGCCCACGCTACGCCAGCACCGACGACTACATTGCGATCGTCGACAAGGTCACCGGCCGCAAGCTCGACTGGTTCTTCAATGCATACCTGCGCGACGCCGCGCTGCCGCGCTTGGACGAGCAGCGCGACGGCGACACGCTGAAGCTTCGCTGGGTGACCGAGCACGGCACGCCGTTCCAGCTGCCGATCGACGTGCAAGTGGGCAACACCGTGCACACCTTGCCCATGCGCGACGGCAGCGGCCAGCTGCAGGTGCCAGCCGGCAGCCTGCTGATCATCGACCCGCGCTCGAAGGTGCTGCGCGAACTGCCGCACATCGAGAAATACCAGCAATGGATGAAGCAGCAGCGGGCGGCGCGGTCCGCGCGGAAATAGCCGCCACGGCGTGAGCGGGCAGCCGCCGCTCGCGTCCCTATACTCAGCGGCACGTTCAACAGCGAATCTTTCCGATGAACCAACCGCCACCTGCCACCCCCGCGAGCTGCCGCGAGCAGGCGCTTGCCGCATGGCAGCGCGGCGACGTGGCGATGGCCGAGCAGGCATTCCTGCGCCTGTTGGAAATCCAGCCCGATGATGCCGAAGCGCTGCAGTTTCTCGCCACCCGCCAGCTTGGTCGGGGCGATACGGAACGCGCGATCGAGTTGCTGTTCACGGCACATCGTGCACAACCGCAGGATGCGGCCGTCCTTCACCGGCTGGGTGAGGTGCAGATGCTGGCCGGGGATATGGCGGCCGCCGCCGACAGCTTGAGCCAAGGCCTGCAAGTTGCACCCGGCATGTTCGTGGCGCGCCTGCGCCTGGGCGTCGCGCTCGAGCAGCAGGGACACCGGCACGAGGCCATGCTGGCCTACATCGGTGCGATCGATGTCGCGCAAGCACAAGGGCGGTGGCTCGACGACGCCACTACCGCGCCGGGCCTGCGAGCCGCGGTAAAGCATGCCGTGCGCTTCGTGGCTGCCGGCCGCCGCGAACTGTTCGACGCGATCATCGAGCCGTTGCGGCAACGCTATGGTCGATCGGAGCTGGCTCGCGTCGACCAGTGCCTGGCGATCTACCTCGGCGAGCAAGCTGCCGCGCTGCCTGATCCGCGACAGCGTCCCAAGTTCCTGTATTTTCCGGGCATTCCCAGCCGGACGTTCTATCCACGCGGGCGTTTTCCGGCACACGCACAGCTGGAAGCTGCGGTCGATGTGATACGGGAGGAACTGCGTACCGTGCTCTCGCACGCGCAGGATGATCTCGTGCCGTTTCTGGGTACCAATTCAAGCGAGGCCGTGGCGGCCCACCTGCAGGGTTCGTCCGCCGCCCGAGAGGCCGCCTGGGATGCCTTTTTCTTCTACCGGCACGGTGTACGCCACGATATGCAGTGCGCGCGCTGCCCACGCACCAGTGCGGTGCTGGACTCGATGCCGCTGGTCCGGGTTCGCGACCACGCACCGGAAACGCTGTACTCCTTGCTGCGCCCGGGTACGCATATCCTGCCGCACCACGGCGTCACCAACACTCGCCTGGTCACCCATCTTCCGCTCATCGTGCCGTCAGACTGCGCCTTGCATGTGGGCGGCGAAACCCATGTGTGGGAAGAAGGCCGCTGCATCACTTTCGACGACACGTTCGAGCACGAAGCGTGGAACCACAGTGAGCGGGATCGCGTGGTCTTGATCCTGGACAGCTGGAATCCCGATCTCAGTGAAGCGGAACAGGCGGCGGTGACTGACCTGGTCGCCGCCATTGGTGACTTCAATCGCTCCAGCGAGACTGCGGCATCGTCCCTACTCCAGCCGTCGGCCTGACCGGGCTCGGCTGATCGCCGGCCTCAGCCATCCACGGGAGAGCGGCGGTGTGGCTTGTGCAGCTGAGGCCGCTGCCGTTGTACGCGGGACCGCTCCAGGGAGTATCTTCTTGCGATCGGGCAGCGTAGGCGATCATCGTCGCGTGGCCTGATATGTCCGGGGGACTCGATGCGCTAGAAGGCTGGAAAACGGATACCAACATCCACTGGGGAGAGCACATGAATTACGGCATGAATCACTTGTCACTGGCCGTTCGCCTGGCATTGACTGCAGGAATTTTCACGGCTGCGAGCGTGGCCCAGGCGCAGGTACCGCAGGCAAATAGCCCGCCCTCGTCAGATCTGACCACGCCCCCGTCCAAGACCAAGGCCAAAACCCTGCAGGCGGTTGTCGTGACCGGTTCGCTGATCCGGCGTGTGGACGTCGAGACGGCCAGTCCGGTCGTGACGCTGGATCGCGCGACCATCAGCAACTCGGGCAAGCCCGTGCTGGGCGATGTGCTGCAGCAGATGCCGAGCATCTCCGGCAATGCCACCAATCCGCAGAACAACAGCAATGGTGGCGGTGTGGCCAGTCCCTTGCTGGAAGGCGGCGATGGCGCATCGCGCGTCTCGCTGCGCGGGCTGGGCATCAATCGCACGCTGGTGCTGGTCAACGGCCAGCGCATGGCCAATGCGGACCTCAACCTGATCCCGCCGGAAATGATCGAGCGGGTCGACGTGCTGGCCGAGGGAGCCTCCACGGTGTACGGCTCCGACGCCATCGGTGGCGTCGTCAATTTCATCCTGCGCAAGGACTTCAAGGGTGCCCAGTTCAGCTTGAACGATGGCATCTCCAGCCATGGCGACGCCCAGCGCCGCGGATTCAATTTGACTGCGGGCAGCACGGGTGACAACTACAGCATTGCCGGCGGTCTCGATTACAACAAGTACGACGCGGTACTCGGCAAAAGGCGCAAGTTCTCCAAGCAGCAGTTGTACCTGTCGAGCGGCTCCGTCGTGGCAGCCGGCTCCAGCTCGATTCCGACCGGAAGAATCCAGCTGCCAGCATCGATCGCCAGCCAGTACGGCTGCCCGATCAATTCGAGCGGCACCGCCAATGTGACCCTGGCGCAGGGTAACGGATCGTCCTTGGGTGATTACCGTTGCCGTCTCGCCTCGGACACCTACAACTACGCTGCGCTCAACTACATCCAGACCGCACAAAAGCGCACCAACGGTTTTATCCTCGGCAGCTACAACATCACCGACAGCCTGACCGCGTTCGTCGATGCGTTCTACAACCACACCGTATCCAGTGGCCAGGATGCTCCGTCACCGGTCGGCACCGGTGACGGCCTGATCATCCCCTCCAGCAACCCGATCAATCCGTTTGGCGTCACCTTCAGCCAGAATCCCGTCCCCGGCGATCCGAACAGTGGCTACAACTTCCAGACCCGCCTCACCGGCGCCGGCACACGCGTGCACAGTTACACCACCAACACCGGCCAGATCAACACGGGCCTGCGCGGCAACTTTGGCCAGGACAGCAGCTGGATCTGGGATGCATCCGTCAACTACAGCCATACCAAACGCGACCAGCGCGACACCAACGAGGTGGACATACCGGCGCTGCAGGCAGCCGTCGACAATGGCGCGAACATCTTCAACCAGGCCGACCCGAGCGTCGGCGCGCAGTTGAAGGGAGGTGTGAAAACGCCGATCTACGTCTTTACCCAGTCAACCAAGCAGGCCCAGTTCGATGCCAGCGGCGAGCTGTGGGACTTGCCAGCCGGCCCGATGCAGTTGTCCGCCGGCGCCTTGTACCGCAAGCAGTCCATGAACTACACCGTGAGTTCGTTCGCCGTGCTCGATCCGGTGACCACTACCTGCCAGATCCTGCAGGAGGCCTGCGGCTCGCCCGGGCGTGGCGACTTCGACGTCAAGGAGGTCTATGCCGAAACGTTGATCCCGCTGCTCTCCGAGCAGCCATGGGCCCACTCGCTGAACCTCGACCTCGGCATTCGCACCTCGAACTACAGCACCACCGGCACGACCACGAACGGCAAGATCGCGATCGAGTGGCGTCCCACAGTAGACCTGCTGGTACGTGGCACGGTCTCCCAGGTGTTCCGTGCACCCAACCTCGATGAACTCTACGATGGCCGCACCCTAGTCCAGCCCAACTTGAATGATCCCTGCGTCGGACGCTCAGCGGCCGAGCTGGCGGCGCATGCGGCAGCCTGCCAGTTCGTCCCGGTGAACTGGGCAGGCAACTCTCCCGCCCAAGTCAACACGTTCTACTCCGGCGCCGCCACGGTGGGTGCGAAGCTGAAGCCCGAAAAGGGCAAGTCCATCGATCTCGGGCTGGTTTACGACCCGAATTGGCTCCCCGGCTTGTCGACCAGCCTCGACTTTTGGCACATCTACCTGTCCGACACGTTGACGGCGATCCAGGCCGATACCGTCGTCAGCTCCTGCTACAACAACAGCAGCAGCCCGTATTGCTCATTCATCCACCGTGAGGACAACACCAGCCGGCAGCCCGGTCAGGTGTTCCTGATCAATACCCCGGTCGTCAACCTGGGCAACCTGAGTACCACCGGCATCGACTACACGCTGCGCTACAAAATCCCGCATTTCGATCTGGGCAGCGTGGATCCCGGAAACTTCCGGGCCGGCCTCAGCACCAGTTACACGTCGACGTACAAGAACGACCCAACACCTGGCGAACCGGGCGCAAAGACGACCAACTACGCCGGCACCTTCACCCCGCAATTCGGCAACATCTCACGCTGGCGCGGCACGGTCACGCTCAATTGGGACAAGGGCAACTGGAACGCCCAGTGGCAGTCGCGCTACATCAACAAGCTGACCGCCCTCAATGCCGACGCCGCGATCCCCGGCGTGAACATCCCGATGGCTTCGGTGATCTACCACTCGATCCAGCTGGGCTATGCACTGCCGTCATTCCACACCCGGTTCGACATCGGTGTGGACAACCTCAGCAACAAGCTGCCGCCGCTGGTCTACCAGAATGGCGCGAACTACAACGTGGATACCGCCACGTACGACGTGCTCGGCCGCTATTACTGGGCACGGGCCACGATCAAGTTCTGACCGCCTGACCGGACAGGCAACATCCGGAGTACCCGGGAGGGCCGCGAACATTCGCGGCCCTCTTGCATAATGCGGTTTGGAAGACGACCGATGGAGAAGTCATGTCCACTCCGACCACGGATCTGGCCAAAGCCATGGCCAGCGCCTGGAACGCCGGTGAGACCGCGCGGGTCATTGCCCTCGCTGGACAGGCCACGCAGGCCGAGGAGGAAGACGAAGGCGTGCTGTTGCTGCTCGGCCTGGCGCAACAGGCAACAGGTCGTCACCAGCACGCCGTGGCAACACTCCGTCGGCTGGCACAGATGCGGCCGGGCGTTTCAGCCTATTGGAACAACCTGGCGGTCGCTTGCCGGCATGCGGGCGACCTGCCGGCATCCGAGCAGGCACTGCTGACGGCGCTATCACTGGCGCCGGACGATGCCGAGGTCCACTACAACCTTGGTTTGCTCCACACGCAACAACGGCACTGGCTGATGGCCAGACAGAGTCTGCTCGACGCGGTGCGCGTGGCCCCGCATTTCATCGAAGCCCGGCTGCAGGCGGCCTACGCCTGCTACGTCTGCGGTGACAACACTCAGCAGGAAGCGATGTTGAGTGGCGCCATCGACTGGCCGGCGCAACCGGCCGAACAGGCCTTGGTGCTGTCCGCCATGCTGTCTGTCCAGGGCGATCTGGATGCCGCGCTGCGCACGCTGGCGCGCGCGCGATTACCCGACGACCCGGCAACCGGGGTCATGCGTTTGCGCATCGCCGCGCAACGCGCCTTGCTGTACGAAAGAAACAACCAGATCGACGCAGCGCAAAACGAACTGCGGCAGTTGCCACCGAGCGTGCTCGACGCCCTGCCAGCCGGTGCAGAACAGGCCCGCGCCGATGGCTGGCGTGCACACGCCGCATTGGCAATGCGCAGGGGTGCCTATGCCGACGCCGACGCGCTGTACCAGCGTGTGCTCGCCTGCGCCACCGACGACGAAAGCCAGGCCAGTGCGGCGTTTGGCCTGGCTGCGACCCGCGACCGGCAGGGACAGTATCCCGGGGCTTGGCTAGCGCTGCAGAAAGCGCATGCCATACAACTCGGCATCGCCCGGAACGTGGTACCGGAACTGCTGGCGTCAGACAGTCGACCGCTGCAGATGACAGGCGGCAACCTCGCGCGCGGCGCCACTGTTGACTGGAAACCGCTGTCCTCACCTGGCAGCCGACAAAGCCCGGTCTTCGTGGTCGGCTTTCCCCGTTCCGGCACCACCTTGCTGGAACAGATGCTCGATGCCCATCCGGATTTCCAGTCCATGGATGAGCGCGCCTACATCCACGATCTGATCGAAGGCATGCAGCTGGTTGGCCAGCAGTATCCCGCTGACCTGGCCAGCCTGACGCAGCAGGAAGCCGATCAACTGCGCAGCGTCTATCGACGCATGGTCGGCGAGGTGCTGCCCGACCTCGGCGAGCGTCACCTCGTGGACAAGAATCCGCTCAACATGCTGTGCCTGCCAATGATCATGCGGCTGTTTCCGCACGCGCGCATCATCCTGTGTTTGCGCCACCCTTGTGATGTGCTGCTCAGTTGCAGCATGCAGGCGTTCCGCTCACCCGCTTTCATGGTGCTGTGTTCGTCGCTGCAACGCCTGGCCCAAGGTTATGTGCAGGCCTTCGAGCAGTGGTACCGGCATGTCGAGGTGTTCGCGCCACACGTGCTGGAGTGGCGCTACGAATCCGTGATCAGCCAGTTCGACGACCAGGTCGCGCGCCTGGGGCAGTTTCTCGATGTCGCCGACGCCTCGCCAATGGCACGCTTCGCCGAACATGCCAGGAGCAAGCGGTTCATCAGCACGCCCAGCTATGCCCAGGTCACCCAGGGCATCAACCATCAGTCCGTCAACCGCTGGCATGCCTACCGGGAACAATTCGAGCCCGTGCTGCCGATCCTGCGTCCGATGATCGAGCGTCTCGGTTACACCGCATGAAAATCGTGGCCCCATGAAAAAGGCAGCGCCATGGCGCTGCCTTTTTACCGTGCTGATGTCGACTGGACTCAGTGTGTTGCAGGCGCTGCAGCGGCAGTGGCCGGCTTGTCCGCGACCGTGGTGACGCTGAACTTGCCGCCGTACGGCAGGACTTCGGCCGCCAGCTTCGGATCGGTCTTGATCATGCCGACGGCGTCGAACAGGATGTGCGCGGTCTCGTTGAGCTGGACATCCTTTGCCTTCTTCGCTTCCTTTTCCTGCCTGAGTTCGCTCTTCAGGCTGCGCTCGTTCGCATTGAGGCCGTCGTCGAGGCTGCTCTGCTCGTCGCCCAGCGTGGCGTCAGTACCATCGATGGCCCTGTGCCGCGCGCGGAAGTCGGACTGGATCGCATCCTGCTGTTTGCGCTCGACTTCGCGCGTGGCGAAGTTCAGCGAGATAGCGGTCTTGGCGCGCATGGTCTTGTACTGCGCCAGTTCGTCGAGCATCAGTTTCCATGCCGATGACTTCGCCACGCGCTGGTCATGCAGCTGCAGCAGTTGCGGCAGGTAGGCATTGAGGTTTGCCACCGGCTGGTAGTCGGCCGGCGCAATCTGCGTCCACTTCAGCGCGTTGTCGTAGGTCGATTCGCCGAAATCCTTGTCGTCGCCGTTCTTCGGGAACGCGATATCCGGCGTCACTCCCTTGAGCTGGGTGGAGCCGCCGTTGATGCGGAAGAATTCCTGGATGGTCATCTTCAGCTCGCCGAGCTGCGGCTTTTCGCCGTCGCCGCTCTGCGAGAAACGGTCCAGGTCGACCAGGTTCTGCACGGTACCCTTGCCGAAGGTCGGCTCGCCGACAATCAGGCCGCGGTGGTAGTCCTGGATCGCCGCAGCAAAGATTTCCGACGCCGACGCCGTACCGCGATTGACCAGCACCGCCAGCGGACCGCTCCAGGCCATGCCCGCATCGTCGTCGCCCTGCTGCTCGACCTGGCCCTTGGAGTCGCGCACCTGCACCACCGGTCCCTTGTCGATGAACAGGCCGGTCAGCGAATTGGCTTCGGCCAACGAGCCGCCACCGTTGTTGCGCAGATCGACTACGATGCCCTGCACGCCGGCGGCCTTGAGTTCGCCGAGCAGCTTGGCGACATCGCGAGTGGCGCTCTTGAAGTCCTTGTCGCCCTCGCTGCGCGCACCGAAGTCCGAATAGAACGAGGGCAGCTCGATCACACCGATCTTGCGGGTGACGTCGCCGTCCTTGATGTCGACGACCTTCTTCTTCGCCGCCGAATCCTCGATGCTGACTTTCTTGCGCACCAAGGTGACGATCTCGTGCTTGCCGTCCAGACCGGCATCGGCCGGCAGGATCTCCAGCCGTACGGTGGTGTCCTTCTTGCCTCGGATGCGATTGACCACATCGTCCAGCCGCCAGCCGATCACGTCGGTCAGCGGACCGTTGTCGCCCTGCCCCACCGCGACGATGCGGTCGCCGGCCTTGAGCTTGCCGGACTTGATCGCCGGACCGCCGGGCACCAGGGTGAAGATCATCGTGTAATCGTCGCGCGCCTGCAGCTGGGCGCCGATACCTTCCAGCGACAGCTTCATCGCGATGTCGAAGTTCTCCGCCGCACGCGGGCCGAGATAGTCGGTATGCGGATCGGTGGTTTCGGCATACGCGGTCATGAAGGTCTGGAACGCGTCCTCGCCATCGAGCTGCTTGACCCGCTCGATATAGCCGGCATAACGCTTGTCCAGCGTCTTGCGGATGTCATCGTCATTCTTGCCGGCCAGCTTCAGGCGCAGCCAGTCGTTCTTGGTGCGCTTGCGCCACAGCGTGTCCAGCTCAGCCTGGTCTTTCGGCCAGTCGGCATGGTCGCGGTCGAACGTGTAGTTCTCGTCGACGGAAAAATCGAAGCCTTGCTTGAGCAGGCCGCGTGCGTAGGTCATGCGTTCGACCGCGCGCTGCACGTAAAGGTTGAATACCGAGAACGGTGCGGACAGATCCTCGTTCCAGATCGCGTCGTCGAGCTTGGTCTTCAGTGGCGCGAACTTCGCCATGTCGGCCTGGGTGAAGAACACCTTCTCGCTGTCCAGCAACTTGAAGTAGGCGGCATAGATGCGCGCCGACATCGCGTCGTCGAGCGGTTGCGCGTCGTAGTGGAAGCGGGTCAGGAAGCGCGCCGACAGCTGCGCGGCCTGTGCCTCGCTGGGCGTGGAGGTGAGCGGCCAGCTGGCCGCCTTGCGGCCTGTGCTGCCGGCACCGAGATCGGCTGCCGACTGCGCGAAGACACAGGTCGCGGTGAGGGCAAGCAACAGGACCAGCGCGGGACGAAATTTCATGGAGGCTCTCAAGCTGACTCGGTGACACCGGCTGCATGGGCCTGCAGGTCGGCGTGATAGGACGATCGCACCAGCGGACCGGAGGCGACGTGATGGAAACCCATCGCCTCACCGGCTTCGCGCAGCGCCTCGAATTCTTCGGGAGTCCAGTAGCGCACCACCGGATGATGGTGCGGCGTGGGCTGCAGATACTGACCAATGGTGATCATCTCGACGTCATGGGCGCGTAAATCGCCCATCGTCTCGATCACCTGATCCCAGGTTTCGCCCAGGCCCAGCATGATGCCGGACTTGGTCGGCACCTGCGGATGCTGCGCCTTGAAGCGCTTGAGCAGGTCCAGCGACCACTGGTAGTCGGCGCCCGGGCGCACTTCGCGGTACAGGTGCGGCACGGTTTCCAGGTTGTGGTTGAACACGTCCGGCGGGAAATCCTTGAGTACTTCCAGCGCGCGCTCCATGCGGCCCTTGCCGCGGAAGTCGGGCGTGAGGATTTCGATCTTGATGTTCGGGCTGGCGTGACGCGTGGCGCGGATGCACGCCGCGAAATGCTCGGCGCCACCGTCGCGCAGATCGTCGCGGTCGACCGAAGTGATCACCACGTACTTCAGCCGCATGTCGCGGATCGTCTCGGCCAGCCGCGCCGGCTCCAGCGGATCGGGTGCGGATGGACGTCCATGCGCCACATCGCAGAACGAGCAACGGCGGGTGCAGACCTCGCCGAGGATCATGAACGTCGCGGTGCCCTTGCTGAAGCATTCGTGGATGTTCGGACACGACGCCTCTTCGCACACGGTGACCAGCGCGTTCTCGCGCAGGCGCGCCTTCAGCTGCGCCACGGCGTTGCCTTGCGGCAGTCGCACGCGGATCCACGACGGCTTGCGCAGGGTCGGTACGGCGGTATCGAAACCGGCACGATTCAGCGCGATCTTGTCGTTGCCGACCTGCTTTTCACCGGCCGGCGCACCGCTGACGACGGTGATCGGGATGACCTTGGCGGAAGAGGAGGAAATTTCGCTCATGTAGACAGCTCAGACCGCTGCACGAGCGGGTAGTTCGGGTAAGACAGGGGCAGCTGGCTCGGCGGCAAAGCCGAACTGGCGGCAGAACTCCTCCACCAGCGCGTCCTCGACCGTGGCCAACTGCGACGGGCCGCCCAAGTCTAGCAGCTGTGTGACCGCCAAACCCTTGTAACCGCAGGGGTTGATTCGGTGAAACGGCTCCAGGTCCATGGCCACGTTGAAGGCCAGCCCGTGGAAGCTGCAGCCGCGCCGCACGCGCAATCCCAGCGCAGCGACTTTGGCGTCGGCCACGTACACGCCGGGCGCGCCATCGCGCCGCGCCGCCACAACGTTCCAATGCGCCAGCGTATCGATCAGCGACTGCTCGATCCTGTTGACCAGCTCGCGCACGCCCACCCCGGCCCGACGCAGGTCGATCAACGGATAGCCGACGATCTGGCCGGGGCCGTGATAGGTCACCTGGCCGCCGCGATCGACCGGCACCACCGGAATATCGCCCGGCGCCAGCACGTGCTCCATCTTGCCGGCCTGGCCGAGGGTGAACACCGGGTCGTGCTCCAGCAGCCACAGTTCGTCGGGGGTATCGGCGGTGCGGTTGTCGGTGAACGCGCTCATCGCCTTCCAGGTCGCCGCGTACGGCTGGCGACCAAGGCGGCGAATTTTCAGGGGCAACGACATGGAGAACCTTGGGGAACGGGGAACGGGGAACGGGGAACGGGAGAGGCGGCGCGGAAATGTTCTTGTTCCCCGTTCCCTGTTTCCCGTTTCCCGCACTTCACATCGTGTAGCGGATATCCGGACTTCCGCGCAGCGCGGCATGGGCTGCCTCGTACTGCTCGCGGTTCTCGCAGCGAAAGCTCACCGTGACCGAGACGAAATTGCCGGCGCCGGAATGCCGGTGCCGCACAGTCTCGTGCAGCACATGCAGGCCGGCGCGCTCCAGCAGCTGCGGCACGTGGGTCGGCAGGTTCGCGCTGGCGCTGCCGACCGCGGTGATCTCGAACTCGCCAGGGAACTGGAAGCCCTTGCCTTCCTGCTTCGCTTTGGTGAAGTCGATCGGTTGCATTACTTGGTACTCGGCGCCTGTTCGGTGTTGCCCTTGCTGCCATGGAACCACAGCATGATGCTGTCCCACAGGCGCGAGAAGAAGCCGCCCTGCGGCGCATCGTTCATGGCGATCAGCGGCACGCTCTGCACCGGCTGGCCGGCCAGCGTGATGCGCAGCGTACCGACCTGCTGGCCCTTCTTGAACGGCGCGATCAGCGTGGCTGGAATGTCCATGGTGGCCTTGAGCTGGTCGTATTCGCCACGCTTGACCGTGACCTGCACATTGTCGGCGACACCCAGCGGCAACTGGTTCGTCTCGCCCTTCCACAACCGCGGCGTGGCCAGCGGCTTGCTGGCGTCATACAGCTTGTGCGTCTCGTAGAAACGGAAGCCGTAGCTGAGCAGCGCCATCGCCGAATCGGCGCGTGCCTTCTCGCTGCTGGCGCCCATCACGATCGCGATCATGCGCGACTCGCCCTGCTTGGCCGACGCCGCCAGGCAGTAGCCGGCAGCGGCGGTGTGGCCGGTCTTGATGCCGTCCACGCTCGGGTCGCGCCACAGCAGAGTGTTGCGGTTGTGCTGCTTGATCCCGTTCCACTCGAACTCCTTCACCGCGGAGATCGCGTAGTCCTCGGGGAAATCGTGGATCAGCGCGCGCGACAGGATCGCCACGTCGTGCGCGGTGGTGTAGTGGTTCTCGATCGGATAGCCGGAAGCGTTCTGGAAGTTCGAGTTCACCATGCCGAGCTGCTTGGCGTACGCGTTCATCAGGCCGGCGAAGGCCGACTCGGAACCGGCGGTATGCTCGGCCAGCGCGATCGCGGCGTCGTTGCCGGACTGGATGATCAGGCCGTACAGCAGATCCTTCAGCGGTACCTGGCTGTTGAGCTTGAGGAAGCTGGTGGACCCGTCGGTACCCGCGCCGCCACCGCGCCAGGCGTTCTCGCTGATGGTGACCGGATCGGTCATGTGGACCTTGCCATTGGCGACCTCGGCGGAGACCACGTAGTCGGTCATGATCTTGGTGATCGAGGCAGGCTCCACGCGCAGGTCGGGCTCCTTGCTGGCGAGGATCTGGCCGGTGGCGTAATCCATCAGCACCCAGCTCTTGCCGTCGACATCCGGCGGCGGCGGCACCGGCGCTTCAGGCACCACCGGGCGCGGCACCGGCGACGGACGCGGCGGTGTCGTCTGGGCAACGGCAACGCCGACCAGCATCACGGCGGCGGCGAACGGAATCAGGCTACGGCGGAAGAAATTCATCGGGTTGTTCAGTCCAGTCTCTGAATGTCGGCAGCAAAAACATGCCGAGTGATTAAAAAAGGGTACGCAAATCCTGCTCAGTCTACCGCGACCTGAGGCCGTGGCAGCCCCATGCCTTCGATCCGGGCGCTGACCTGGTCGGCACGATCCACGTCGGCCAGCGGCCCGACCCGTACGCGACGCACACGGCGACCGTTGACGTCGGCAGCCATTACCTGCACCTCGCCAAGGTTGGCCTGACGCAGACGCTGGGCCAGCCGCTCTGCATTGTCCGCATCCGAGAACGCGCCCACCTGCAAGTAGATACCCGGGTGTCCGGATGGGACCACAGCCGGCGGCGGCAGTTCCGGCGCCGGATGACCCGGGTCGATGCCGCGCACCTCGACCAGCCCGGTGCCTTTGGGCCAGATGCCGATCTTCACGGCGGCCGCGTAGGAAAGGTCGATCACCCGGTTCTGGTGGAACGGGCCGCGGTCGTTGACCCGCACGATCACGCTCTTGCCGTTCTCCAGGTTGGTGACGCGCGCGTAGCTGGGCAGCGGCAACGTGGTGCTGGCGGCGCTGAATGCATACATGTCGTAGGTTTCCAGGCTGGAGGTCTTGTAGCCGTGGAATTTGTTGCCGTAGAACGAGGCGATGCCGCGCTGGTCATAGTCGCGCGCACTGGGCAGCACGTTGTACGTGTGTCCGAGCACGGTATAGGGCGACTTGTTGCCGTACAGCGAACGCGGCTCGACCTTCGGCACCGGCTCGATCAGTTTGCTGACATCCGGCACGTCGCCCGGCACGCTGTCGCTGCCGTCGCGGTAACGGCTGCCCTGCGACTTGCTGAGGTCATCGCGGAAGCTGTCGCTGCCGGCTGTGGCGCCGGCCCGGCCCGGCTGCGACCGGCTGCTGCCGGCATGAGAGGGTTTCGTCCTGGCACCGCCGCAGCCAGCCAGTAACATCATCGCCAGCAGCAGCGCCACTACGCCCGCCAACCTCATGGCGCGGCGTCCGCCTGCGCCACGCCGGCGGCGATGGCGCCGGCCAGCTGATCGACCGCCATCGCATACAGCGGGCTGCGGTTGTAGCGGGTGATCACGTAGAAATTCTGGAAGGTGAACCAGTACTCCGGCCCGTTCGGACCATCCAGCGTCTGCAGGCTGCTCGGCTGCGCCGGCGACAGCGGCTGCAGCGGCGCATAGCCCCACGCCTCAAGCTGCTCCAGCGGCCACTGCGGCGTGGCGTCCTTCGCCACGATCGGTCGCGATGCCGCATCCGGCTGGGCCCGCGCCGCCACCGGACCGCCGTTGACCCAGCCGTGCTTCGCGAAGTAGTTCGCCACGCTGGCGAAGATGTCCGGCAGCGAATTCTTCAGGTCGATGCGACCATCCTGATCCGCGTCCACCGCGAAATCGCGGATGCTGGTGGGCATGAACTGGCCCCAACCCTGTGCGCCGGCATACGAGCCGGTGAGCGTGTCGATCGGCCCGGCCAGATGGTTGGCGGGCATCTCCAGCAGCTCCTTCAGCTGCTCGCGGAAAAACTTCGCCCGCGGCGGGTAATACAGGCCCAGCGTCACCAGCGCATCGAGCACCTTGTACTTGCCGGTGTTGCCGCCGTAGCTGGTTTCCACGCCGACGATCGCCACAATGTACTGCGGCGCCACGCCATACTGCCGGCCGATCCGCTCCAGCAGCGCACGGTGCTCGCGATAGAACGCGATGCCGTCGTTGATGCGTTTGTCGGTCAGGAAGATCGGCCGGTAATCCTTCCACGGCTTGGCCTCGGCCGGACGGCTGATCGCATCGAGGATGCTCTGCTGCATCTTCGCGCCATCGAGCAGCGCGTTCAGTGCCTGCGGGCTCTTGCCGGTATCGCGCGCCACTTCGTTCACCAGCTCGGTCTGGCCGGGATGCGTCGCTGCCAGCGCCGGTGTCGGCGCAATCACCCAGAGCAGACTGAGGATGGCGAGGACCGCGAGATAAGGGGCCGCGCGCGGCGCAGGAGTGGCTGTCATGTGGAGGCTCCGCTCGCAGAAAACTGATGTCACCGAAAGCCTAGCACGCACGCCGGCGCAACTTCGGGCCGTGCGCAGGCGCTGCACTGGCTGCGTTCACAGGTGCGCCTTGCGATTGGCGTGGATCGACATCAACACGCCGAAGCCGACCAGCAGTGACACTGCCGACGTACCGCCGTAACTGATCATCGGCATCGGCACGCCGACCACCGGCAGCATGCCGGCGACCATGCCGCCGTTGACGAACACGTAGACGAAGAAACTCATGCCGATTGCACCGGCGAGCAGGCGCGAGTATGTGTCGCGCGCCTCCATCGCGATCCACAGGCAGCGGCCGATGATGAATGCGTAGAGCACGATCAACCCGCATACGCCGACCAGGCCGAACTCCTCGGAAAACACCGCGAAGATGAAGTCGGTGGTGTGCTCGGGCAGAAAGTCCAGCCGCGACTGCGTGCTGTGCTGCCAGCCCTTGCCGAAGATGCCGCCGGAACCGACCGCAATCTGCGACTGGATGATGTGCCAGCCGTTGCCGAGCGGATCGGACTCCGGATTGAGCAGGGTCAGCACGCGATCGCGCTGGTACTGATGCAGGAAGTGCCAGCCGACCGGAATCATCCCGCCGACCGCACCGATCAGCAGGCCGATGCGCCACCACGCCACACCGGACAGGAACAGCGCGAACGCACCGGCGGCGGTCACCAGCACGGCGGTGCCCAGGTCCGGCTGCTCGGCAATCAGCCCGGCCGGTATCGCGATCAGCACGCCGACCACCGCCATATCCTTCCAGCTCGGCGGCAACTGGCGTGGGTGCAGATACCAGGCCACCATCATCGGCATCGTCAGCTTGAGCAATTCGGACGGCTGAAAGCGCATCACGCCCAGATCCAGCCAACGCACCGATCCACGCCCCTCGCCAAGGATCGCCACCACCACCAGCAGCGCGGTGCTGCCGGCGTAAAGCCATGGCGTCCAGCTGCGCAACACCGACGGCGAGATGCGCGACACTACCAGCAGCAACACACCACCGAGCACGAAGCGCGCCGCTTGGCCGCCCACCATGCCGAGGCTGCCATCGCTGGCGCTGTACAGCGTGATCAGGCCGATCAAGGCGAGCACGAACAGGCCGAGCGCCAGCGGCAGATCGATCCGCGGCCGGGTCAGGGTGCGCCGCAGGAATCGACGCAGGCGCACGTTGAGGGTGGCGATCATGGGGTGGCTCCGTCGCTGCTGGATGCCTGTGCCGGGTTGTCTTCCACCGGGATGTCTTCAATCGGTGCCGTGCTCTCGTTGGGCGCACTCTGATCTGGCACGCCCTGATTGGACTCACCCGGCGCCGGCAGCGGCACATCGCGCGGTGCGGCGCCGCCTTTCGCGACGACCCATGCATCGAAAATCTTGCGCATGATCGGTCCCGCATCAGTACCGCCCCACGCGCCGGCTTCCAACACGACCGCGGCCGAAATCTGCGGATCATCGGACGGCGTATACCCCATGAACCATGCGCGATGGCGTGTCGCCAGGTAGGCCGTGCTCTTGTTGGTGTCGTACGCCGAGGAGGTGCGCGAGAAACGCTCGGCGGTGCCGCTCTTGCCTGCGATCAGATAGGGAAAACCATCGTTCAATTTCGCAAGCTTGCCGGTACCGCTGACGATCACCGCGCGCATGCCTTCGTTGATCACGTCCCACTCGGCCGGCCTGCGGATCAGCGAGGGGCCACTGGGTGGATTCGGCAACGGTCGCCGCTGTGCATCGGCCACCGCCGCGGTGGCCATCACCAGTCGCGGCGCGTAAGGCACGCCATGGCCGGCAAAGGTGGCGATCGCATGACCCAGCTGCAGCGGAGTCACCGCCCAGTAACCCTGGCCGATGCCGGCAATCACCGTTTCACCGGGGAACCAGCCGAATTTGCTGTGCGCCGCCTTCCATTCGCGCGAGGGCAGGATGCCCTCGGATTCGCCGAGCAGGTCGATGCCGGTCTTGCTGCCGAAACTGAAGCGGCTCATCCACTCGCTCAGCCGATCGATGCCCAGATCCAGCGCCAGCTTGTAGAAGTAGGTGTTGGTCGACTTCTCGATCGCACGCACCATGTTCACCGTGCCGTCGCCGCCGCGGGTATCGTCGCGATAACAACCGCCCCGTCCCGTCGAGTTGCTGCCGCCATGTCCGGGCAGGCAGAACTGGCCGGTGGAAAACACGGTGTCCTCGGGCCGGCGCACGCCGTATTCGAGCCCGCCCAGCGCAAGGAATGGTTTCACCGTGGAGCCGGGCGGATACACCCCGCGCAAGGCGCGGTTGTACAGCGGCTTGTCCGGATCGTTGGTCAACGCGCTGTAGTCGACGTGGTTGATGCCGTTGACGAACAGATTCGGATCGAACGTCGGCACGCTGACCATCGCCAGCACCTGGCCGTTGCGCGGATCGATCGCCACCGCCGCACCGGGCCGGCCGGCAAACGCGGCTTCAGCGGCTTTCTGCAGACGCACGTCGATGCTCAGGTACAGATTTCTGCCAGGTATCGGCGCATGCGTTTCCAGCACTCGCTGAGTGCGGCCATCGGCATTCACTTCCAGCAGTTCGTAACCCGGCGTGCCATGCAGCACATCCTCGTAGGAGCGCTCGATGCCGCTGCGACCAACATGGCTGGTGCCCTGGTAGCGCTTCGGGTCGAGCCGCTCGACATCTTCCGCATCGATACGACCGACATAGCCCACCACATGGGCAAACAGCCCACCCAGCGGATAGCGCCGGGTGAGGTAGGGCACCACGTCCACGCCGGGAAAGCGCCAGCGGTTCACCGCGAAACGATCGATCTCGTCCTCGGTCAGGTGCATCTTCAACGGCACGCTGTCGAAGCGTCGGCTCTGCTTGAGCTGCTTGCGGAACGCATCCAGGTCGTCCTGGCCCAGCGGCACCACCTTGCCAAGCTGCTCCAGCAAGGCGGGCATGTCGGTGATCTGCTCGGGCACCACTTCGAGCCTGAACGCCGGCACATTGTCGGCCAGCAGCACACCGTTGCGGTCGTAGATCAGCCCGCGCGCCGGCGGTATCGCACGCGGCTTGACGCGGTTGTTGGTCGAGCGGGTGACGAACTCGTCGTGATGGGTCACCTGCAGGAACACGAAGCGGCTGACCAGCAGGATCAGACCCAGCAGGATCAGCACGAACCCCGCCAGCGCACGACGCCGGAACAGCAGGCTTTCGCCGCGCGGGTCCTTGAGTGATCGCCGGAGCTTCATGTCACTGGTTCATGTTTCATTGAATCCGAAGACGTGCGCGCAGGTCATCGAGCAGCAGGAACAGGAATGGCCACAGCGCCGCACCGACGAACGGCGAGATCCACCAGCTCGCCGGCGGCAGCGTCCCGCCGGCCAGCACGCGAACGATCAGCAACAAGATGCGGTCGTTCAACAGCAGCGCCAGCACCGCGAGCGCCTGCTGCCACATCGGGAAGAAGCGCAGTCGCGAGCGGAAGCGCAGCGCGATGAAGACCAGCGCGCACAGACGCAAGGCCTGCTCGCCCAGCACCACGCCATTGAGCAGATCCGCACCCAATCCCACCATGAAGGCCAGCCCCAGGGTGACCCGGTCCTCCGACTCCAGCGACCAGTACAGCAGGACCAGTGCCGGCCAGTACGGCTTGAACGGCTCCAGCACGCCGGGCAGCGGCACCAGCATCGACACCAGCGCAAACACCAGCGTGCCGATGAACCACCACAGGCTCAGACGCTGCTTGTTCATCGCGGTATCCCGCTGGTCGCCGGCGTCGCTGCTGGCCGGGCGGCCGCGCTGGCGGCGGGCGCAGCACCCGTGACTGGCGCCAGGTCACTTGGTGGCCCCATCGGCTTCACCGGCGCTGGTGGCCCGTCCGGTTCGGCCTGATCGTGCAGCAGCAACACATCCTCGCTGCGGTCGAGGTCTGCCGCCGGGCGTGCCTGCGCCACCTGGAACATGCCGGTGGCAGCTGGCGCCACCGAGACGATCTCGCCCACCGGGAAGCCCGGCGGGAAGCGCCCGCCGAGGCCAGAGGTAAGCAGCTTGTCGCCGGCGTGCACGTCAGCCGCCAAGGGGATATTGGGCAAGGCGAGCTGGTCGCCATCGCGCGAGCCGTAAGCCACCGTGCGCAGACCCGAGCGCTCGATCACCACTGGAATGGCGTGCGCCGGGTCGGTGATCAGCATCACCACCGCGGTGGTCGGCAGCACTTCCTTCACCTGGCCCATCACGCCGTGCGCATCGATCACCGGCTGGCCCGGCTTGACGCCATCGCGGCCACCCACGTTCAAGGTCAGCTGATAGCGGTAGGCGCCCAGGTCCACGCCGATCACGCGTGCCAACTGCACGTTGAGCTCCAGGCTGTGCTGGGTATCGAGCAATTCCTTCAGTCGCTGATTCTGTTCGGCGACCGCAGCCATCCGGTTCAACTTGGCGTTGGCCAGCAGCAGGTCTTCACGCAGCCGCTGGTTCTGCTCGGTCAGCCGCTGGCGGTCGGCAAACGCCACGCTCATGGTGCGCACGCCCACGGCCGGCAAGCCCGCCAGCCGATACACCGGCTCCACCACCGCCGATGCACCGTAACGCAGGCGCCACAGCCAGCCGTTGCGCTGGTCGAGCACCATCAGCACCACAGCCAGCGCGAGATAGATGATCAGCCGCAGTGTGCCGGCCGCATTGCCGGCGAACAGAGGCGATGATTCGTCGCGCGTGCGCGCCATGGCCGCCCCTGCCTAGCGTGGATTATTCGGGCGCGAAGAAATCGCTGCCGTGCTGATCGATCAGCTCCAGCGCCTTGCCGCCACCACGCGCCACGCAGGTCAGCGGATCGTCCGCCACCTGCACATGCAGGCCCGTCTCTTCGGAGATCAGCCGGTCCAGGTCACGCAGCAAGGCACCGCCACCGGTGAGCACAATGCCGCGCTCGGCCACGTCGGAGCACAGCTCCGGCGGGGTCTGTTCCAGCGCCGACTTGACCGCCGCCACGATGCCGGCGAGCGGCTCGTGCAGCGCTTCGAGGATTTCGTTGGAGTTGATCGTGAACATGCGCGGCACGCCTTCGGCGAGGTTGCGGCCGGAGATCTCGATTTCGCGCACTTCGCTCTGCGGGAACGCGCAGCCGATCTGCAGCTTGATCCGCTCGGCGGTGGACTCGCCGATCAAGGTGCCGTGGTTGCGCCGCACGTAGTTGATGATCGCCTCGTCGAAGCGATCGCCGCCGACGCGCACCGACTGCGAATAGACGATGCCGTTGAGCGAGATCACCGCGACTTCGGAGGTACCGCCGCCGATGTCCAGCACCATCGCGCCGCGCGCCTCATGCACCGGAATGCCGGCGCCGATCGCGGCAGCCATCGGCTCCTCGATCAGGAATACGTCGCGCGCACCGGCGCCTTCGGCCGATTCCTTGATTGCACGGCGCTCGACCTGGGTCGAGCCGCACGGCACGCAGACCAGCACGCGGGGACTCGGCCGCAGGAAACGCGACTTGTGCACCTGCTTGATGAAGTGCTGCAGCATCGCCTCGGTCATGGTGAAGTCGGCGATCACGCCGTCCTTCATCGGTCGCACCGTGGCGATATTGCCCGGCGTGCGGCCGAGCATGCGCTTGGCGTCGCTGCCGACCGCGGCAATCGTGCGCGGACCACCCGGGCCACGATCCTGACGAATCGCCACCACGGACGGCTCATTCAGGACGATGCCCTGACCGCGCACATAGATCAGCGTATTGGCCGTGCCGAGGTCGATGGAGATGTCGTTGGAAAAGATCCCGCGAAACTTCTTGAACATGGGTCCGCCGTGGGTCGGCTTGGCTAAAAAGTAAGCTCGCCAGTCTAGTCAGCGTGGCCCGCATGCGCAAGGACAATAACGTTAAGAAACCCTTTCACAACACTGCGATAAGCGCATTTCCTGCATCCCGAAGTGAGCTGCGCGTCGCTGCAAAAAGTCGCCAACGCAGGCATATGGCGGTACGATTCCACCCTTTGATCGCAGCATTCCGGTTCGGCCATCCGCCGGGCGGGGTACGCGCGGCCTTTTCACCTTGCCCGGGGACTCCCGCATATCATGCCTGCCGTCATCTGCGGATCGCTGGCCTACGACACCATCATGGTGTTCCAGGACCAGTTCAAGAATCACATCCTGCCCGATCAGATGCATATTCTGAACGTATCGTTTCTGGTACCGCGGATGCGTCGCGAGTTCGGCGGCTGCGCCGGCAATATCGCCTACAACCTCAAGCTGCTCGGTGGCGATCCGCTGCCGGTGGCGGCCGTGGGCCAGGACTTCGCGCCGTACCGCAAGCACATGGAGCATTGCGGGATCCGGCTTGAGTGCGTACGCGAGTTCGACGACCAGTTCACACCGCAGTGCTTCATCACCACCGACCTGGACAATAACCAGATCACCGCCTTCCATCCGGGCGCGATGTCCAGCGCGCAGGAAAACCACGTGCGCGACATCCCGCAGATCGATTTTGCGATCGTCGCTCCCGATGGTCGCGATGCGATGCTGCAGCACGTGGATGAGTTTGCCGAGCGCGGCGTGCCGTTCATTTTTGATCCGGGCCAGGCGATGCCGCTGTTCAGCGGCGACGAATTCCGCTCGATGATCGCCAAGTCGACCTATGTGATCGTCAACGACTACGAGTCGCAGTTGCTGCAGGCCCGTACCGGCTGGAGCGCCGCCGAGATCGCCGCTCAGGTGACGGCGTATATCGTGACCCAGGGCCCACGCGGCTCGATCATCCACGTCGACAGCGAGACCCACCATATTCCGCCGGCGCGCGAACGTCAGGTCGTCGATCCCACCGGCTGCGGTGACGCTTATCGCGCAGGCATGATCTTCGGCATCATGCGCGGCAAGGACTGGCCGACCGTGGGCCGCATGGCCTCGCTGATGGGCGCGCTCAAGGTGGAGCATCCCGGCACCCAGAATCAGCGTTTCAGCTATGCCGAGTTCGCCGCGGAATTCCTCGATCAATTCGGTTACGCACTGGATTGATCGCTGCGCCAGCGACTTGACCTCGAGGCTCCCGCGTTACCACGGGAGCCTCGTTCGCATCAGTCGACGCGAAAACTGATGGTCGCGTTCACCGCATCCTGCCAGCCACGATACAGCCGCTCGCGGGTAGCTTCGTCCATCACGGGCTCAAAGCGCCGATCGATCTGCCACAACGCGGCGATCTGCGCGCGGCTTTCCCAGAATCCCACCGCCAGCCCCGCCAGATAGGCTGCGCCCAGCGCGGTGGTTTCGGCCACGCGCGGACGCAGTACCGGCACGCCAAGCATGTCGCTCTGGAACTGCGCCATGAAATCGTTCGCGATCGCGCCACCGTCGGCGCGCAACTCCTTCAGTGGAATGCCTGCGTCTGCCTCCATCGCGGCCAGCACATCGCGCGACTGATAGGCCATCGACTCGAGCGCAGCACGCACCACATGCTCCTTGCGGGTACCTCGCGACAAGCCGAATATCGCGCCGCGCACGTCACTGCGCCAGTACGGCGCGCCCAGTCCCACAAATGCCGGCACCAGATATACGCCCTCACTGGAAGGCACGCTCTCCGCGCAAATCTGCGAATCGCTGGCGTGCTCCAGCATCTGCAAACCATCGCGCAACCACTGCACCACAGAGCCGGCGACAAAGATGCTGCCTTCCAGCGCGTACTCGATGGTGCCGCCCACTTCCCACGCGATCGTGGTCAGCAGGCCATGTCGCGAAGGCACTGCCTGTGCTCCGGTATTCATCAGCATGAAGCAGCCGGTGCCGTAGGTGTTCTTGGCCATGCCGGGTTCGAAGCAGGCCTGGCCGAACAAGGCCGCCTGCTGATCGCCGGCCACGCCGCTGATCGGTATACCGGCAGGCAAACCAGGCAACGCCACGGTATGCCCATAAACCTCACTGCAGGAGCGCACTTGCGGCAGCATGCTGCACGGAATATCCAGCATGCGCAGTAGTTCGTCGTCCCAACATCGCGCATGAATATCGAACAGCAACGTACGCGCAGCGTTGCTAACATCGGTGACATGCAGCTTGCCACCACTCAAATTCCAGATCAGCCAGCTGTCGATCGTGCCGAACAACAGATCACCGCGTTCCGCACGGTCGCGGGCGCCCACGACATGATCGAGAATCCAGCGGATCTTGCTGCCGGAAAAATAGGCATCGATGAGCAAGCCGGTCTTTTCGCGCACCAGGGACGCGTAACCGTCGGCCTCCAGTCGCTCGCAGATCGCCAGACTCTGACGCGATTGCCACACGACCGCGTTGTAAACCGGCCGACCCGTATGCCGATTCCAGACCACCGTGGTTTCGCGCTGGTTGGTGATGCCGATGCCAGCCAACGCCCCCGCATCGCAGTTTGCGGATGCAAGCACTTCCGCGATCGTCGCCAGCACACTTGCCAGAATCTCGCGCGGATCGTGTTCCACCCAGCCCGACTGCGGAAATATCTGGCGAAATTCGCGCCGAGCCGAGCCGGCAACGCCGCCGGCCCGATCGAACAACATCGCGCGCGAACTGGTCGTGCCCTGATCAATCGCCAGGATGTAATGCTTTTCCAAGTCGCCCCACCCGCTTCGCGTTACAGCTGAACCGAAGCGAAGATTACCAACAAGCCACGGTATCGCCACTCTGCAAGCCAACACGAGTGGATTTTTGCGACGTCAGCCAAGAAAAAACCCCCACCGTTTCGGGTGGAGGTTTTTGGGATAA
>CBIHNO010000004.1:0-286609 GCA_966211915.1 uncultured Rhodanobacter sp. | reverse complement strand
GGCGATGGCAAAAAAATGGTGAGGCCATCTCAACGCCGGGAGATGGCCCGATGGGTGGTGGAGAGCGAGCGCACTTGCATCCGGCACGCCTGCCAGACGTTTGCACTGAGTGAGACCGGCTACCGCTACCGGGCCAAGGCGAGCGCGGAGAATGCGCGCATCGCGGACTGGCTGGTGCGATTGACCGCAGCCTATCGTGACTGGGGTTTTGGTCTGTGCTTTCTGCACCTGCGCTCTCGGACCGATGCTGGTCATCGTGTTGTCTTCTTTGCTGCGTCGTCGTCCGCCGCGAAAGCTATGCTTTTTGCCTGGCGCGCCGGGCAAGTTCATGTCGGCGTCCAGACTTTTGCTCACAGGCCAAGCTCCACGAGCGGAGCACGGAGCTCTTCGGTTGCCTGGTGACGCTTACACCTCGTCCGATCCCTCATTGACACCCTCGAACAGGAACGTCGACAGGTAGCGCTCGCCGGTGTCCGGCAGCATCGCCAGTAGCACCGAGCCTTGCGGCGCATCGGCCGCCACCTGCAACGCGGCGGCCAGGGTGGCGCCGGAGGAGATGCCGGTGAAGATGCCTTCCTGCTGCGCCAGCTGGCGCGAGGTGTCGCGGGCCAGCACGTCGTCGATCGACACGAGCTGGTCGACCACCTTGCGGTTGAGTACGCCCGGCACGAAGTCCGGCGTCCAGCCCTGGATCTTGTGCGGTTGCCATTCCTTGCCGGACAACAAGGCTGCAGCGGCGGGCTCGCTGGCAATGATTTTCACTTCGGGACGCGCCACCTTGAGTACTTCGCCCACGCCGGTGAGCGTGCCGCCGGTGCCCCAGCCGGTGATGAAGTAGTCCAGCCGGCGGCCGGCGAAGTCGCGAAGGATTTCCGGCGCGGTGGTCTGACGGTGATAGGCCGGATTGGCGGGGTTTTCGAACTGGTTGGTGAAGAACCAGCCATGTTTCTGGGCCAGCTCCACCGCCTTCGCCACCATGCCGGTGCCGCGCGCGGCACCGGGCGTCAGGACCACCTTGCCGCCGTAGGCGCGGATCAGCTTGCGTCGCTCGATCGAGAATGTATCCGACATCACGGCCACGAACGGATAGCCGCGTGCCGCGCAGATCGCGGCCAGTGCCACGCCGGTGTTGCCCGAGGTGGCCTCGATCACGGTCTGGCCGGGTTTCAGCGTGCCACGCTGTTCGGCGTCGAGGATGATCGCCAGGGCGAGCCGGTCCTTCACCGAGCCGGCCGGATTGAACGCCTCCACCTTTACGTAGAGTTCGACGTGTTTCGGCGCAAGGCGGTGCAGTTTGACGATCGGTGTATTGCCGATGGTGTGGAGGATGCTGTCGTAAATCATGTGTGTGCTCCGGCAGACTTGGGAAATCGTCGCGCGATCATGCTCCCGCGCAAGTAAATATTTTCGTCAGGCGCGGTAGACCGCCGCCAGTACGTCGGCGCGGACTGGCCGCACCACGTTCGGAACATGGAGCTCGTGCACCGTAGCCCCCAGCGGCGGCTGTCCGAACCAGGCCAGCGAGGTCGCCAGCGCCGCCACTTCGCCCAGGATCAGCAAGGCCGGCGAGCGCACCGCATGAAATGCCGCCCGCTCGGCCAGAATGGCCAGGGTGCCGGTGATGACGCGCTGCTCCGGGCGCGAGCCGTTCTCGATCAGCGCAAACGGGGTCGATGGTGCACGACCGTGTTCGACCAGCCGCGCCTGCAGCTCGCCCAGTTCGGCCACGCCCATGTACACCGCCAGCGTCTGCCGCTCCTGCGCCAGCGCGGTCCAGTCCAGCGTGCCGCGCGAGGACTGGCAGTGCGCGGTGACAAGGCGTACCGATTGCGCGTGGTCGCGATGGGTCAGCGGCACACCGGCGTAGGCCGCGCAGGCCACCGCGGCGGTGATGCCGGGCACCACCTCGTACGGAATCCCGTGATCGCGCAGAAACTCGAGCTCCTCGCCGCCACGACCGAACACGAACGGATCGCCGCCCTTCAGCCGCACCACCCGCCGCCCGGCCCTTGCATGCTCCAGCAACAAGGCATGGATGCCATCCTGGGTGGTGTGATGGTTGCCCGCCTGCTTGCCGACCTCGATGCGCTCGGCATCGCGCCGCGCCAGATCGAGTACCTCGGCACTGACCAGCCTGTCGTGCAGGATCACATCGGCCTCATTCAGCGCGCGCAGCGCGCGCAAGGTCAGCAGGCCCGGATCGCCTGGGCCGGCACCCACCAGCACGACCGATCCGGCCGATGCGAGCTGTGACGACGCCAAGGCCTGCTCTACCGCCTGCTGCGCCGCATCCGGCCGGCCCTGGCGCAGCAGCGCGGCGACCGGGCCGGCGAACAGGCTTTCGTAGAAACGCCGGCGTGCCGCCATGTCCGGATGCTGCACGCGGATGCGCTTGCGCAGGCGCGCCGCCAGCGTGGCCAGCGCGCCCACCGAATGATCGAGCAACGTCTCCAGCCGCTCGCGCAGCAGCCGCGCCAGCATCGGCGCCTCGCCACCGCTGGAGATCGCGATGGTCAGTGGCGCCCGGTCCACCACCGCCGGCACGTGGAAGCTCGACAGCGCCGCATCGTCGACCACGTTGACGAAGATCCGCCGCAGCTCGGCGAAGGTGGCGATCAGCCGGTTCAATTCGATGTCGGAAGTAGCCGCCACCACCAGCCAGACCCGGTCAAGCCAGCTTTCCTGGAACGCATCGCGAAGATGGGCGATGTGCCCTTCCGCTACCCAGCGCTGCAGCTGCGGCGTCAGCGTGGGTGCGTTCACCGTGACCTGCGCCTGCGCGCCGAGCAAGGCAGCGATCTTGCGCTCGGCCACCGGCCCGCCACCCACGACCAGCACGGCGCGGCGGGACAGATCGGCGAACAGCGGATAGAGCTTCATTCGGGCGGGCCTGGATTCACATGCAGTGGCGACGAAGTCACGCTACGCAACGCAATCCACCCCGGCAAATGATTTGCGCAAGCGCGCATATGCCATCGCGTTATGACACGACCCGCGCCACGCAAACCTTGACCTTATTATCAAATAGACGTATAGACGTCTGATCATGACTGACATCATCCACAACGACGAGACTCAAGGCGGCAGCACTTCAGCCGTCCATATGCATGCGCCAGACATGATTCCGGTTCATTCCATGCGATGTAGCCGTGCTCCGTTCGCGCCTCAATCCAACGATCCCGACCGCTCACGAGCCCATCGCCATGACGCTGATCCAGTTGCGCTATCTGATTGCCATCGCCGATTCCGGCCTCAACATCACGCTGGCCGCCGAACGCGTCCACGCCACCCAGCCCGGCCTGAGCAAGCAGCTGCGGCAGCTTGAGGACGAGCTGGGCTTCCAGCTGTTCGTGCGCAAGGGCAAGAGTCTCGACTCGGTGACCCACGCCGGCCGGCACGTGCTCGAACGCGCCCGCACGATCCTCGCCGAGGCCGCCAATATCCGTTCGATCGCCGCCAACCTGCGCAACGAGGCGCGCGGCGAACTGCGCATCGCCACCACGCATACCCAGGCCCGCTTCGCCCTGCCAGCCGCCATCGGCGCACTGAGTCTGCGCTATCCGCAGGTCAGCGTGCACCTGCAACCGAGCCGCGATGCGGAAGTGCTGGCCCAGCTGGAAGCCGGTCGCGTCGATCTCGCGGTGATCAGCAGCGCCGGCGCACCCCCGAACATCGGCATCGCGTTGCCGGCCTACCGCTGGCATCGGGTGATCGTGGCACCGCAAGGCCACCCGCTGACGAGCAGTGGCCAGCCGCCGTCGCTCGACGAGCTGGCGGCGCTGCCGCTGGTCAGCTACGAATCCTCGCTGAAAGCCGACTCGTCGCTGCGTCGGGCGTTCGATGCCATCGACCTGCGCCCGCACATCGCGATGACTGCCGGCGATGCCGACCTGATCAAGACCTATGTGCGCACCGGCCTGGGCATCGGCGTACTGGCCGAGATGGCGATGCTGGACAGCGACACCGACCTGGAAACGCTGCCCGCCGACCACCTGTTTCCGCAGTGCACGACCTGGATCGTGCTGCGCCGGGAAAGCGTGTTGCGCGAGTACGTGCTGGAGTTCATCGCCCAGTTCGCACCGCATCTGGATCGCCGCGACGTGGTGCGCGCACTGGCCGCCGATACGGTGCCGGCCGAGTGGTCGGCCGTGCCGCATTGGCGGGAACGGCCGACGGTTTCGCTGCCCGACACGGCCTGACCGACCCTGCCGCCGCATACACTCCCTCGTATCGTCATTCCGGCGCAGGCCGGAATCGCTTTTCAGCATCGAAGGCGGTTATCGCGACTTCAAGTCGCGTGATCGGTGCCACCGCCAACGTGCCAAGCCAATGCGATTCCGGCCTGCGCCGGAATGACGATGACGGGAATTCCCGTTTGTCCAGCTTCGCTGTTGAAAGCACGCCGTGAAAATGACGCCACCGGGAGCTTTAGACGTCCCGGCGACGCTTCGATGCCTCAGCCCTCGATGAATCCCTTGTTGCGCAACAGCGCCAGCACCTGACGGGCCAGCACGGCTGGCTCGGCGGCGTTGCCATCGATGCGCAGTTCCGGTTGCTCGGGCGCTTCGTAGGGATCGCTGATGCCGGTGAACTGGGTGATCTTGCCGGCACGCGCCTGCGCATAGAGTCCCTTGCGGTCGCGTGCTTCGCATACCTCCAGCGTGGTGGCGACATGGATCTCGACGAAGTCGCCGTGGGCCTCGACCAGCGCGCGGGATTCCGCACGGGCATCGGCATACGGGGCGATCGGCGCACATACCGCGATGCCGCCGTGACGCACGATCTCGCTGGCGACGTAGCCGATGCGGGTGACGTTGGCAGAGCGATCCTCGCGCGAGAAACCCAGTCCACGCGACAGGTGCTTGCGCACCTCGTCGCCGTCGAGCACGGTCACCGGCCGGCTGGTGTGCTCCAGCAGCTGCGCGATCACCGCCTGCGCGATGGTCGACTTGCCGGCACCGGACAGGCCGGTGAAGAACAGCGCAAACCCGCGCGGTGCATGCACCGGATGGCGCTCGCGCAGGATCTTCACCACGTCCGGAAAGCTGAACCACGACGGGATCTCGCTGCCCTCGTGCAAGTGCTGGCGCAGCTGCGTGCCGGAGATGTCGCGCACGTCGTCGTCGGCCGCGACCTCGCTCGAGGGCAGATAGCTGTCGCGATTGGCCGCGTAAACCATCGCCGGAAACGGCACGATCCGGATGCCGAGTTCGTCCTGATGTTGCTCAAGAAACGTCTGCGCATCGAACGGTCCGTAGAACGGCTGGCCGTTCGAATCCTTGCCGGGGCCGGCATGGTCGCGGCCCACGATGAAATGGCTGGCGCCGTAGTTCTTGCGGATGATCGCGTGCCACAGCGCCTCGCGCGGGCCGCCCATGCGCATCGCCAGCGGCAGCAGCGACAGTTTCACGCTGTCGACCGGATAGTGCGGCAGCAGCGCACGGATGCAGCGCACACGGGTGTAATGATCGACATCGCCCGGCTTGGTGCGTCCCACCGACGGCTGGATCAGCAGCTTCGCACCGACCTGCTGCGCGGCACGCAGGGTGAGCTCGCGGTGCGCGCGATGCATCGGATTGCGCGTCTGGAACGCCACGATGCGGCTCCAGCCGTTCGCCGCGAACCAGTCGCGCAGGCTGCGCGGGGTGTCGCGTAGCTCGCCGAAGTCGTAGTGCGCGGGATGCTGGATGCCGCGCACGCGACCGCCCAGTGCTACCGGTTTGGTGCGGTCGAGCAGCTCGGTCACGCCCGGATGCAGACGATCAGTCGTGCCGAAGACGCGTTTCGCTTCGTGCAGGCGATCGGGCCAGTAGACGTCGTGCACTTCCAGCACCGCCAGCGGCACGCCCTGGCTGTCGCGCAGCGCGACCTCGCTGCCGGTGGACAGCTGTGCAGCGAACGCCTCGTCGACGTCGAGGGTGATCGGGATCGGCCACAGCGTACCGTCGGCAAGGCGCAACTCTTCCACCACGCGGTCGTAGTCACGGCGGCCGAGGAAACCTTCCAGCGGCGAGAACGCGCCGCTCAGCAACAACTCCAGATCGCACAGCTGGCGCGTATTGAGATCCACGCCGGGCAACTGGGCGCTGCGCTGCTTCAACGCCTCCGCCTCGGCGGGCGGCAGGTACAGTTCCTTCAACACGCCGCCGTGCGGGGCAATCAGGGTTTCATCGGGAACAAGCTCGGGGTTCGAGGCAAGCGCGGTGTGACTCATGGTGGCGAGATTCCAGTCGGGGTAAGAAGGCCGTCGCGGTGCGATGGCGAGTGGTTTACGCGATGCTGTGCAGTCCGCATTCGCGTTTGAGTCCGAAGAAGCGGGTGTCCTCGGCGTCCATGCCCGGCTCCCAGCGATGGCTGGTGTGGGTGTCGCCGATCGATACGTAGCCCTGTTGCCACAGCGGGTGATATGGCAGGCCATGACGCGTGAGGTAGTGCCCGACGTCGCGATCGCTCCAGTCGGCCAGCGGGTGGAATTTCCAGCGGCCGTTTCTGCGCTCGACGAAGTCGATCTCGGCGCGACTGCGCGCCTGGCTCCGGCGCAAGCCGGCGAACCAGCCGACGGCGCCGAGTTCAGCCAGTGCGCGTTGCATCGGCTCGACCTTGCGGATGTGGTTGTAGCGATCCAGCCCCTCGATGCCCTGCTCCCACAGCCGGCCGTGACGGGCTTCCATCCAGCTGATGCCGATGAGCGGGCGGTAAACCTTGAGGTTCAGCGCGAGCCGTTCGGTCAACTCGTCGACGAAGCGATAGGTCTCCGGAAACAGATAACCTGTGTCGATCAACACCACCGAAATATCCGGCCGCTGCTGCGTCACCAGATGCAGCGACACCGCGGCCTGCGCACCAAAGCTGGACGACAGCACATGCTCGCCGGGAATGTGCTCCAGCGCCCAGGCCACGCGCTGCTCGGCCGCGAGCCCGGCCAATTCGACATTCAACTCGGCCAGCGCCTGCGGCTCGTGCAGTGCCTGATCGAGCAGCTCGGCGCTCATGCGACCACCTCGACCGGAATGCGCCGCGATGGTATCGGCGTGAGGATGCCGGCGCGCAGCAAAAAGTCGCCGAAGCCTTCACCTTCGCCGCGTTCGGCTGCGTAACGTGCGAACAGCGGATCGAGCGTGTCGAGAATGGTTGCCTCGTCCACGTTCTCGCGATGCACCTGGTTCAGCCGCTGGCCGATGAAATCGGCACCGAGGCGCAGGTCGTAACGACCCGGCCCACGCCCGACCAGCGCGATCTCGCCCAGGTACGGACGCGAGCAACCGTTGGGGCAACCGGACAGGCGCAGCAGGATCGGTGCGTCGGCGAGGCCGTGGCGCGCGAGCAGCGCTTCCAGCTTCGGCAGCAGCGCCGGCAGGTAGCGTTCACTCTCGGCCATCGCCAGGCCGCAGGTCGGCAACGCGACGCAGGCGAGGGCGTGGCGGCGGATGCCGCTCTGCTTCTCATGAACGTCCAGACCGTGCTCGCGGACGATGGCGTCGATGCGGGCGCGCTCGTGCGCGGCGACGTTCGCCACGATCACGTTCTGGTTGCAGGTGAGCCGGAAGTCGCCGGTATGCACCTGCGCCAGCTCACGCAGACCGCTGAGCCAGCGCCGCTCACCCACATCGGCCAGCCGGCCGGATTCGATATGCAAAGTGAGATGCCAGCGGCCATCATGGCCCTCGACCCAGCCGTAGCGGTCGCCGTTGTGCGCGAAAAGGTAGTCGCGCGCCGGCGCCAGCGTGTAGCCGAGGCGCGATTCCAGTTCCGCCTTGAATGCATCCAGACCCCGATGATCGAGCGTGTATTTCAATCGCGCATGCTTGCGCTCGACGCGGTTGCCCCAGTCGCGCTGCACGCCGATCACCGCCTCGGCCACACCGAACAGTTGCTCGGGCGTGACGAAGCCGATCACGCTGGCCAGCCGCGGATAGGTCGTGGCATCGCCATGGCTGGCGCCCATGCCACCACCGATGGCGATGTTGAAGCCACGCAGCACACCCTGCTCGACGATGGCGATCAAGCCCAGGTCCTGCGCGAACACGTCGATGTCATTGAGCGGCGGGATCGCCAGGCCGATCTTGAATTTGCGCGGAAGGTAGGTAGCGCCGTACAGCGGCTCGTGCTCTGCGGCAGCGGCTTCCTCGCCGATCAGTTGCTCGCCGTCGAGCCAGATCTCGTGATACGCCCGCGTCTTCGGCGCCAGTTCGGCGGACAGCCGCGTGGCCCAGGCGCAGGCCTCGGTATGCGCGGACGATTCGATCGGATTGGCCGTGCTCACCACGTTGCGCACCACGTCGCCGCAGGCGGCGATGGTGCTGGCCAGCGCATCGTGGATCGCGGCGATGGTCGGCTTGAGTTTGCGCTTGATGATGCCGTGCCACTGGAACGTCTGCCGCGTGGTGATGCGCAGCGAACCGTTGGCGTAGTCGCGGGCGATGCGGTCGAACACCAGCCATTGCGCCGGCGTCACCACGCCGCTGGGCAACCGCGCGCGCAGCATGAAGGCGTAGGCCGGTTCCAGTTTCTGCCGGCGGCGCTCCTCGCGCAGGTCGCGGTCGTCCTGCAGGTAGCTGCCGTGGAATTTCAGCAGCTTGTTGTCGTCGTCGCTGATCGCGCCGGTGACCGGATCGGCCAGTCCTTCGACGATCGTGCCGCGCAGAAGACGGCTTTCGATCTTGATGCGTTCAAGGTCGGAGTGTGTGGTTGTCATGTCAGTACACGTCGCGGGCGTAGCGGCCCTGTTGCAGGAGTTCGTCGAGCCAGGCTTTCGCCTCGTCAGGCGATTGGTTGCCGTGAGTGGCGACCACGTCGATCAGCGCCGCGTGGACGTCACGAGCCATGTGGGTGGAATCGCCGCAGACATAGATATGCGCACCGGCTTTCAGCCATGCATGCAGTTCGGCGCCCTGTTCGCGCAGGCGCTGCTGGACGTAAGTTTTATGGGCGGCGTCGCGCGAGAACGCCAGGTCGAGCCGGTGCAGCGAACCGTCCTTCAGCGCCTGCTGCCACTCCACCTGGTAGAGGAAGTCGTTGGCGAAGTGGCGGTTGCCGAAGAACAGCCAGTTGCGGCCACTGGCGCCGCTCTCCCGGCGCTCCTGCACGAAGGCCCGGAACGGCGCCACGCCGGTGCCCGGACCGATCATGATGATGTCGCGCGCGCCGTCGGCCGGCAGGCGGAAGCGCTCGTTCGGCTCGATGAAGATCGGCAGCTTGCCGTCTTCATCGGTCGCGGCGAGCAGGCCGGATGCGGCACCCCAATGCGCGCTGCCATGTACCTCGTAATCGACTACAGCGACGGTGAGGTGCACTTCCTCGCCCACCGCCTTCGGACTGGAGGCGATCGAGTACAGCCGTGGCGCCAAGGGTCGCAATGCGGCCACCAGCACTTCCGCTTGCCACGTCGCCGGATGGCGGCGCAGCAGATCGATCGGCTGGTCGCTGGCCAGCAGCGCAGCGAACTCCGCGGCCTGTTCCGGCTGCAGCACACGCAGCAACTCGTCATCACCACTGGCGGCGGCCAGCGCCGCGATGAAGGGGCGATTGAGCCGGGTGATCTCGCGCTCCTGGCCCAGCCATTGCCGCAGCGCCAGCGTGCGATCCTGATGTGTGACTTCCTGCGAGCCATCGAGCCGCAGCGCTTCGAGCCACTGTTCGACCAGCGCCAGCGGGTTGCGCGGCCACACGCCCAGCGCGTCGCCGGGCTCATAACGTAGCCCGGAACCTTCCAGCGACAGCTCGATATGCCGCACGTCGCGTTCGCTGCCTCGCGCCACGATGCGCTGGTTGGCCAGCACGGTGGCGGCGAACGGCTGCTCGCGCGAATGGCTGCTGCGGCTCGGCACCGCATGCAGTGAGGTCACCCGCGCGGGCGCGCCGGTCTGTTTCAGGAGTTCACGTGCCTGTTCCAGCGCCTGCTCCGCCCACGGCTCGGCAATGGCCTCGACTTCCACGTCCGCTTCGCCCAACGCGGCAAAGCGTGAAGCACCCAGTTCGGCCAGCCGCGCATCCAGCTGGCGGCCGATCACGCAGAACTGCGGATAGCTCGAATCGCCCAACCCCAGCACGGCGAACCGCAGGGCCGGCAGTTTCGGCGCGCGCTTGCCGGTGATGAACTCGAACAGGCCGCGGGCATCGTCCGGTGGCTCGCCGTCGCCCTGGGTGCTGATCACGATGACCAGATGCCGTTCCTGCACCAGCTCGCGCTGCGGGTAGGCGTCGGCACGCAGCAACCGCACCGGCAGGCCGGCGGCCTCGCTGCGCGTGGCCAGCTGTTCGGCGATACGCCTCGCGTTGCCGGTCTGGCTGCCGTAGATGATGGTGAGCCGCTCGGCCGCCTTGCCTGCCACCGCGACAACCGCGGGACCGCCGCGTTGCGCCTGCACGGCCTGCGCGGCGCTCCAGGCGGCAACCCAGTACAGTTGCGCCGCGGTCAGACCTTCCACTGCCCGTGCCAGCTGGGCGAGTTTTTCCGCATCCAGACTGGTTGCGGGAAGGTTCGGCACGACGACAGAATTCACGGTATCACCATTTGGACGTCTAGACTTCTTGACGTCCAAATTATTTTTTAACCAGACATATGGGAAAGGATGCGTCGGCATTTGCTTATGCCGAGGCCTTATTTCCGCGCATGAAACCGGCTGTCGATACTCGGCACACTCCCGCACAGCGTACAGATGCCCGCTCCATGCCGCCGCTCTCCGAATTCCTCACCTTCGCCGCCGTCGGCGCGTTCGCCCAGCTGGTCGACGGCGCACTGGGCATGGCTTACGGCGTGGCCTCCGCGGCGATGCTGCTGGGGCTGGGCCTGCCGCCAGCCGTGGCCAGCGCGAGCGTGCATTACGCGGAGACCTTCACCTGCGGCGCCTCCGGCCTCAGCCATCTGGCCGCCGGCAACGTGCGGCGACGGCTGTTCTGGACGCTGGCCATTCCCGGCGTCATCGGCGCGGTGATCGGCGCCTATGTGGTCAGCCATGTTCCGGCGACGTGGATGCGGCTGGCGCTGACACCTTACCTGCTCGGTATGGGCGTCTTCCTGCTGTGTCGCGGCGCGCGGCGCAACAGCGGCCATGACGACAGCGTGCCACGCGCCGCCCGCCCGCTGGGATTGATCGCCGGTTTCGCCGACGCGGTGGCCGGCGGCGGCTGGAGCGCGCTGACCGTGACCACCCTGGTCGCGCGCGGCGCCACGCCACGCACCGTGATCGGCACGGTGCATCTGGCCAAATGCGTGGTCAGTGCGGCCGCCAGCGTCAGCTTCCTGCTGCATGTCGGCGCCACCCACGGCACCGCGGTACTGGGACTGATCGCCGGTGGTGTGACGGCCGCTCCGCTCGGCGCGCTGTTCGCCCGGCACATGCCGGCACGGACAGCGACGCTGCTGGCCGCCGTCGCGGCGCTGGTGCTCGGACTCAACAATGTCATGAAGGCGCTGCACTGACATTGACCCCGCCTGTCGCCGCTACAATGCGCGGATGACCAGACCAGCCCCCTTTCCGATCGAAGTCCGCGGTTCAGCGAAGCAGCCGCTGGGCATGTCTCCCGCCCGATTCCTGCGTGACTACTGGCAGAAGCGGCCACTGCTGATCCGCCAGGCCTTCACCGATTTCCAGCCGCCGCTGCAGCCGGACGATCTGGCCGGACTCGCTTGCGAGGAAGGTGCCCTGGCACGGCTGATCGTGCACGACGAGAAACGCGACCGCTGGCACGTCAATCCCGGCCCGTTGAATGAAGCCGACTTCGCGAAAACACCCAGCACCAACTGGACCTTGCTGGTGCAGGACGTGGACAAGTGGGACGCGGATGTCGCCGACTTGCTGCAGCATTTCAATTTCCTGCCCAGCTGGCGCGTGGACGACGTGATGGTTTCCTACGCCGAGCCGGGCGGCGGCGTCGGTGCGCATGTCGACCAGTACGACGTGTTCCTGCTGCAAGGCCTGGGCCAGCGCCATTGGGCGATCAGCGATGATCTGATGGCGCCGAAGGAATTCCGTCACGACGTCGAACTGAAGCAGCTGGCCCAGTTCGAGCCCACCCACGAATGGCTGCTGGAACCGGGCGACATGCTGTACCTGCCGCCCGGTGTGCCGCATGACGGCGTGGCTTTCGGCGGCCCGTGCATGACGCTCTCGATCGGCATGCGCGCACCATCGCAGGCCGAACTGACCGGCGACCTGGCCGACTTCATCGCCGAGCACCTGCCGGAAGAATTGCGCTACGCCGATCCGGACCTGAAGCCGGCCACCGCCACCGGCGAGATCGATCGCGCCGCGATCGATCGCCTGAAGACCGCCCTGCCGTTTGCCGCAGCCTTGAACGACGACATGTTGCGCGACTGGTTCGGCTGCTTCATCACCCGCTACCGCAACGCGCAGGTGCCGGCACCGCTGGACAAGCCACTGAGCGACGCCGCGCTGGCGAAACAACTCGATGCCGGCGCGCAGCTGCTGCGCCATCCATGGTCGCGGCTGGCCTGGAGCCGCGGCAAGTCCAGCTGCACGCTGTACGTCAGCGGTCACGCCTACCCGGCCACGCCCGCGCTGGCGCAGCAGCTGTGCGAGCAACGTGCGCTCAGCCTGTCCCGCAAACCGAACGCCACCGAACGCGCGCTGTTGCTGGCGCTGGTCAATGACGGTCACCTGTTGCCGAGAAAATCCCGCCGCCGATGAAACTGCAGAACTTCCACGTCGAAGTCGCCGAATGGTCGCGCGAAGATCGGCGCGCGGCCCTGCTCGACCTGCGCGACGTCGTGTTCATCCAGGAACAGGGCGTACCCGAACAGCGCGAACGTGACGGGCTCGATGGCGACTGCTGGCATGTGCTGGCGCGTGACGAGGCCGGCCAGCCGATCGGCTGCGGCCGGCTCACCCCGGCACACAAGATCGGCCGCATGGCGGTGTTGCAGGAATGGCGCGGCCACGGTGTCGGTGTGGCGTTGCTGCGTGAACTGATCGCGCGTGCCCGCACGCAAGGCTGGCCGGAGGTGGCGCTGGATGCCCAGGTCAGTGCGATCGGTTTCTACGAACGCGAAGGCTTCATCGCGTATGGCGCGGAATTCGAGGATGCCGGACTGGCGCATCGGGCCATGCGCCTGAGCTTGCCTGCCCTGGCGGATGACGAACCACCGCTGCGCGACATCGCTGCGCTGCCGGTCGGCTCGCGCAACGAAACCGCCGCCGCACGATGGCAGTTGCTGGGCGAGACGCGCCATCGGCTGGCCATTTACATGCCGTTGCTCGGCAACGACAGCTACGCCAGCGCGGAAGAACTGGCCGAGCTGCGGCGTGTCGCGATCTCCGGTCGCGGTGCGCAGATCCGCATCCTGTTGCACGATCCCGCGGCAGCCTTGCGCAACGACCATCGGTTGATCGCGCTGGCGCAGCGCCTGCCCAGCGCGATCCAGATCCGCATGCCGGTGGAGGAAGCCGACCTGGCCTATGTCTCGGCCTATCTGCTCAACGACGCCGGCGGTTATCTGTTCCTGCCCGAGGCGGATCGCCCGCAAGGCCGTGCCGCTCTTCACGACCGCGCGAGCCAGGCGCCGCTGCAACAGCATTTCGATGAAGTGTGGGAGCGCGCCGAGCGCGCCAGCATCCTGCAGCCACTGGATATCTGACCGACCTCGTGGCATCGCCTGAACACCAGCTGGCCCGACAACTTTTCCCGTCGATCGCTCACGTCATCGGCAAAGCCCCTGAAAACCGCTGCCTGCGACGGTAGTCCGTTAGACCATCGTCTCGAATGGCATGCCGGCAGCCCGTTTCGGACGCCTTGCGGGTTGCCGCCTCGCGGCAGCCAAAGGCTATAATTGTCCGGATTCTCTCCAGTCATCCGTTTCAGCGGTCGGTCGGGCTTGAAAACCCACCAAAAACCGCGACTTTCTTGGTCACACGGATGGCTGCAAGCATCCCTTCCCTGCCGGTGGTGACGTGAGTACAAACCTGATCCGCGAGTTCTTCGAATCCTCCCAACTCGCTGGCGGCAACGCCGATTATGTCGAATCGCTTTATGACGCCTGGCTGGCCGACACCTCGTCGGTACCCGCCGAGTGGAGCAAGTACTTTGCATCCTTCAAGGGTCGCGAGTCGGGGGACGTCTCCCACACCGCGGCCATTGCACGTATCGAGGCTGCGCAGAAGCAGCGTCACGTAGGCAATGGTGCCGCCGCGCCGATGAGCGACGAGCACGCGCGCAAGCAGGCTGGCGTGCTGCGCCTGCTGACCGCCTATCGCTCGCGTGGCCATCTCGCCGCCGACCTCGATCCGCTTGGTCTCACCGAAAAGATGCCGGCGCCGGATCTCGGCCTCGCCTTCCACGGCCTGTCCGATGCCGACCTGGACACCGAATTCGACACCGGCAACTACGCCGGTGGTGGCCAGCGCCTGAAACTGCGCGACCTGCTGAGCCGCCTGCAGAAGACCTATGCCAGCACGATCGGCACGGAATTCATGCACATCAGCAATCACGAGCAGCGCAACTGGATCTACAGCCGGCTCGAACAGGCCGCCGGCAAGAGCACGCTGGACAAGGCTGGCAAGCAGCGCGTGCTGGACGGCCTGACCGCGGCCGAAGGTCTCGAGCGCTACCTGCACACCAAGTACGTGGGCCAGAAGCGCTTCTCGCTGGAAGGCGGCGACAGCATGATCCCGATGATCGACGACGTCGTGCGCGCCGCCGGCGACAACGGTATCAAGGAGCTGGTGATCGGCATGGCCCATCGTGGCCGCCTCAACGTGCTGGTCAACATCCTGGGCAAGCCGCCGAAGACCCTGTTCGACGAGTTCGAAGGCAAGTTCGAACATCCGGACGATCCGGCCCACTCCGGCGACGTGAAGTACCACATGGGTTTCTCCGCCGACGTCAAGACGCCCAGGGGCGGCGTGCACGTGGCGCTGGCGTTCAACCCGTCGCATCTGGAAATCGTCAACCCGGTGGTCTGCGGCTCGGTGCATGCGCGCCAGACCCGCCGCCGCGACACCATGCACACGCAGTCGATGGCCGTGCTGATCCATGGCGACGCCGCGTTCGCCGGCCAGGGTGTGAACATGGAACTGCTGAACATGTCGCAGGCCCGTGGTTTCAAGATCGGCGGCAGCCTGCACATCGTGATCAACAACCAAGTCGGTTTCACTACCTCGAATCCGCAGGACGCCCGTTCCACCATGTACTGCACCGACCTGGCCAAGATGGTCAACGCGCCGGTGCTGCACGTGAACGGCGACGACCCGGAAGCGGTGATTGCAGTCACCCGCCTCGCCTATGATTTCCGCAAGCAGTTCCGCCGTGACGTGGTGATCGACCTGGTCTGCTACCGCCGTCACGGCCACAACGAGGCCGACGAACCGGCGGCGACGCAGCCGGTGATGTACAAGATCATCCGCGCCCGCCCGACCACGCGCGACCTGTATCAGCAGCAATTGGTCAAAGAAGGCGTGCTGGCCGAGGGCGATGCGCAGAAGCAGTTCGAGGCGTACCGCGACCGGCTCGAAGCCGGCGCTCCGATGACCGAGCTCGACCCGTCGCCGGTTCGCGATGGCCATGTCGACTGGGCGAAATTCATCGGCGGCAAATTGTCGACGCCGACCGACACCACGGTGCCGAAGCAGAAGCTGCAGGAACTCTCCAGCAAGATCCTCACCCTGCCTGCCGACATCACGCTGCAGGCGCGCGTGGCGAAAATCTACGACGACCGGCGCAAGATGGCCACCGGCGAACTGGCGGCCGACTGGGGCTTTGCCGAGAACCTTGCCTACGCCACCCTGATCGATGCCGGCCACGACATGCGTCTGGTCGGCCAGGATTCCGGTCGTGGCACGTTCTTCCATCGCCATGCCGTGCTGCATGACCAGAAGGACGGCCACACCTACATGCCGCTGGCGACAATCCGCGCCGGCGCCGATGTGGAGGTGATCGACTCGCTGCTCAGCGAAGAAGCGGTGATGGCCTTCGAGTACGGCCACTCCACCACCGATCCGGACACGCTCAATATCTGGGAAGGCCAGTTCGGCGATTTCGCGAACGGTGCGCAGGTGGTGATCGACCAGTTCATCAGCTCCGGCGAAGCGAAGTGGAACCGTCTGTGCGGTCTGGTGCTGCTGCTGCCGCACGGCTACGAAGGCCAGGGCCCGGAACATTCCTCCGCACGTCTGGAGCGCTTCCTGCAGCTGTGCGCGTTCGACAACATGCATGTCTGCGTGCCGACCACGCCGGCGCAGGACTTCCACATGATCCGCCGGCAGATGCTACGCCCGGTGCGCAAGCCGCTGATCGTGATGACGCCGAAATCGCTGCTGCGCCACAAGCTGGCCGTGTCGTCGCTGGACGAGCTGGCCAACGGCAGCTTCCAGCTGGTGATCGGCGAGCATCGCGAGCTGCCGGCGAAGAAGGTCAAGCGCGTCGTGCTGTGCTCGGGCAAGGTCTACTACGACCTGCTGGAAGAATCCGACAAGCGCGGTTTGACGGATGTCGCCATCGTGCGCGTCGAGCAGCTGTATCCGTTCCCGCGCACCGAAGTCACCGCCGAACTGGACAAGTATCCTTCCGCCAAGGAAGTGATCTGGTGCCAGGAAGAGCCGATGAACCAGGGCGCCTGGTTCCAGATCCGTCACCACCTGCAGGCCTGCACCGGCAGCAAGCGCAGTCTCTCCTACGCGGGACGCGCACGCTCGCCGGCACCGGCCGCCGGTCACCTCAATACCCATGTCGTCGAACAGGCGGCGCTCGTCGAGCAGGCGCTGGTTGCGCCGGTCGGCACCGACCACTCAGCAGAATAAAGGCCCAAGGATCCCTCATGTCCATCGAAGTCAAAGTCCCCGTTCTGCCCGAGTCCGTCTCCGACGCCACCATCGCCAGCTGGCACAAGAAGGCCGGTGATGCGGTCAAGCGCGACGAGAACCTGGTCGATCTCGAAACCGACAAGGTGGTGCTGGAAGTCCCCTCACCGGTCGACGGCGTGCTGAAGGAAATCCGCCAGCAGGTCGGTGACACGGTAAACAGCCAGCAGGTCATCGCGATCATCGAGGAAGGCGCGGTTGCCGCCGCTCCGGCCCCGGCTGCCGAAGCGCCGAAGGCCGCCGCGGCGGCTCCTGCGGCTTCCGCACCGCAGGCGGCGGCCAAGGGTGCCGACGATCTGTCCCCGGCAGGCCTGCGCGTGGCCACCGAGCAGAACATCGACGCCTCCAAGGTCGCCGGCACCGGCCGCGATGGCCGCGTGACCAAGGAAGACCTGGTCAACTACGGCAAGGGCGCACCCGCTCCTGCAGTTGCCGCACCGGCTGCGAAGCCGACCCCGGGCTCGCGTCCGGAAGAGCGCGTGCCGATGACCCGCATGCGCCTGCGCATCGCCGAGCGCCTGATGCAGTCGAAGAACTCGATCGCCATGCTCACCTCGTTCAACGAGGTGAACCTGGCCGAGGTGACGAAGATGCGCAAGTCGCTGGGCGAGGCGTTCCTGAAGGAACACGGCGTCAAGCTCGGCTTCATGAGCTTCTTCGTCAAGGCCGCGGCAGAAGCGCTGAAGCGCTACCCGTTCGTCAACGCCTCGGTCGACGGCAACGACGTCATCTACCACGGCTATCAGGACATCTCGATCGCCGTATCCACCGACAAGGGCCTGGTCACGCCGGTGCTGCGCGACGTGCAGGACATGAGCTTCGCCGACGTCGAGAAAGGCATTGCCGACTACGCCGTCAAGGCGCGCGCGAACAAGCTGTCGCTGGACGACCTGCAGGGCGGCACCTTCACCATCACGAACGGCGGAACCTTCGGTTCGCTGCTGTCCACGCCGATCGTCAACCCGCCGCAGAGCGCGATCCTCGGCATGCACACGATCAAGGAACGCGCCATCGTCGAGAACGGCCAGATCATCGCCGCACCGATGATGTACATCGCGCTGTCGTATGACCATCGCATCATCGACGGCAAGGACGCGGTGCTGTTCCTGGTCGACATCAAGAACCAGCTCGAAAATCCGCAACGGATGTTGCTGGGTCTCTAATGACGCGGGAACGGGGAACAGGGAACAGGGACGGCATTTGCCGTTCCCCGTTCCCTGTTCCCCGTTCCCTGTTCCCGCTTTCAAGGACACCAAAACCATGAGCGAAAAATACGATGTCATCGTCATCGGCGGCGGCCCGGCCGGTTATCACGCCGCGATTCGCGCCGCGCAGCTGGGCCTGAAAAGTGCCGTGGTCGACGCGTTCGTCGGCAAGGATGGCAAGGCCGCGCTGGGTGGCACCTGCCTCAACGTGGGTTGCATCCCGTCCAAGGCGCTGCTCGATTCGTCCAAGCAGTTCTTCAACCTGTCGCACAATCTGCCCGCGCACGGCATCAGCGTCGAGAACGCCAAGGTCGACATGGCGACCTTCATCGGACGCAAGGACAAGATCGTCAAGCAGTTCACCGGTGGCGTCGATCAGTTGTTCAAGACCAACAAGATCGTCAGCTTCTTCGGCAAGGGCAAACTCCTCAAGGGCAATGAGGTCGAGATCACCGGCAACGACGGAAAGAAGCAGACCATTTCCGCCACCAATGTGATCCTGGCGTCAGGCTCGGTGCCGATCGAGTTGCCGTTCGCCAAGTTCGACGGCAAGAACATCATCGACAATGCTGGCGCGCTGGACATCGACAAGGTGCCGAAAACGCTGGGTGTGATCGGCGCCGGCGTGATCGGCCTCGAACTGGGCAGTGTCTGGAACCGGCTCGGCGCCCAGGTGACGATCCTCGAAGCGCTGCCCGATTTCCTCGGCACCGCCGACGCGGACATCGCCAAGGTTGCCCAGCGTGAATTCAAGAAGCAGGGCCTGGAGATCAAGCTCGGCGCCAAGCTCAGCAAGGCCGAGGTGAAAAAGGACGGTGTCCATCTCACTTATGCCGACAAGGATGGCGAGCAGCAGCTGGTAGTCGACAAGCTGCTGGTGGCCGTGGGCCGCCGTGCCTATACCGACGGCCTGCTGGCCGGCGACACCGGTGTGAAGCTGGACGAACGCGGCCGCATCATCGTTGACGAGCATTGCCACACCGGCGTGGATGGTGTGTGGGCCGTTGGTGACGCCGTGCGCGGCCCGATGCTCGCGCACAAGGGCTTCGAAGAAGGCATGGCGGTAGCCGAGTGGATCGCCGGCAAGGCCGGTCACGTCAACTACGACACGATCCCGTGGGTGATCTACACCGAGCCGGAAATCGCCTGGGCCGGCAAGACCGAGAAGGAACTGAAGGACGCCGGCATCCCATACAAGGTCGGCAGCTTTCCGTTCGCCGCGATCGGCCGCGCCGTCGCGATGAACGAAGCGATCGGCCAGGTGAAAATGATCGCCCACGCCGAAACCGACCGCATCCTCGGCGTGCACATGGTCGGCCCGGGCGTCTCCGAGCTGATCGCCGAGTGCGTCGTGGCGATGGAGTTCAAGGGCTCGTCCGAGGACCTGGCGCGCATCGTCCACGCACATCCGACCCTGTCCGAGGCCGTGCACGAAGCGGCGTTGTCGGTCGACAAGCGCGCGATCCACAAGGGCAATTGAGGTCGACATGACCTCATCCCGGGCAGCGCATGCATGCGCATCGATCCGTGACACCAACTAACCACGCACGACACGCGACCCGTCTCCCAAGGACGGGTTTCGCGCTTTTGGAGATATAGATGGCCAAAGTTACCTCGCTCTGCGTCTATTGCGGATCCAGCCCCGGCAATCATCCCGACTACACCGGGCAAGCCCGTGCCTTCGGCACCGAAATGGCCCGTCGTGGCATTGCCCTGGTCTACGGTGGCGGCAAGGTCGGCCTGATGGGCACCGTGGCTGATGCCGTGCTGGCCGGTGGCGGCAAGGTCATCGGGGTGATCCCGCGTCAGCTGGTGGAACTCGAAGTGGCGCATCCGGGCCTGAGCGAACTGGTCGTGGTCGAAACCATGCACCAGCGCAAGACGCGCATGTATGAGCTGTCCGATGCCTTCGTCGCCCTGCCCGGCGGTTTCGGCACGATGGACGAGATGTTCGAGATGCTGACCTGGGCGCAACTCGGCCTGCATCGCTATCCCTGCGCGTTCCTCGACGTACGTGGCTATTACGGCACCCTGCGTACGATGATGGACCATATGGTCGGCGAAGGCTTCGTGCATGCTGGCCAGCGCGACAGTGTCTGGTTCGGCGACTCGATGGTCGCGCTGTTCGACTGGATGGACGGTTACGACGGCGGCAACGCGTCGCGCGTGATCGGACCGTCCAGCATCAAGGCCTGAAACCGGAGATTTGTGATGACGACGTTCCGCGCCTTCCGCATCCACAACGACGACGCCGGCTACCGCGCCGGCATCGAGAGCATGACCGCCGATGCGCTGTCGCCGGGCGAAGTGCTGGTCAAGACTGCGTACTCGTCAGTGAACTTCAAGGATGCACTGGCGGGTACCGGCAAAGGCAAGATCCTGCGGCAGTTTCCGCTCAACGGCGGCATCGACGTGGCGGGCCACGTGGTCGCCTCCACCGATCCGGCGTTCAGGGAAGGCGATACGGTGCTGTGCACCGGCAGCGGCCTGTCCGAAACGCGCGACGGCGGCTACGGCGAATACGCGCGGCTGGACGCGCGCTGGACGATTCCGCTACCAGCAGGCCTGAGCTTGCGCGAAAGCATGATCCTGGGTACCGCCGGCTTCACCGCTGCGCTGGCGCTGCTGCGCATGCAGGACAACCGGCAGATGCCGGCACTCGGCCCGATTGCCGTAACCGGCGCCAGCGGTGGCGTGGGTCAGCTCGCGATCGATATCTTCACCCGCGCTGGTTACGAAGTGCATGCGATCAGCGGCAAGGCCGATCACTTCGACTTCCTGTGCAGCCTGGGCGCGACAGCATGCGTCGATCGCCATGCCCTCGCCTTCAGTGGCAAACCGATGGATTCAGTGCGTTTCGGTGGCGCGCTGGACAACATCGGCGGCGCGATGCTGGCCGGGCTGCTGCCACTGATCTCGCCCTGCGGCAACGTGGCGATCTGCGGCAATGCCGGTGGCATGGCCTTCGAAAGTACCGTGATGCCGTTCATCATCCGCGGCGCCAGCTTGCTCGGCATTGCGTCGGCTGGCACCGCGCGTGACATCCGTGACGAGGTCTGGCGACATCTGGCAAGCGACTGGAAGCCGCTGCATCTGGAGCGCATCGCGACGCGTGAAATCGCACTCGATGAACTGCCTGAAGTGTTTGCGCGTATGCTTGCGGGCGACTCTTTTGGTCGCACGCTTGTGCGGATCGGCGGCACAGTTTGACGAAAGCGCATATGGATTTGACGAAACCGCGCTTGGAAGTAGCCTCGCCACGACTTAGAATCAACGAAACTCGCAGGGGAATATCACCTTATGGCACGCATCCTGATCGTCGACGACTCCCCGTCACAATTGCTGGGTATCAAGCGGATCGTCGAAAAACTCGGGCATGAGACGCTTTCCGCCGAAGACGGCGCAGCCGGTGTCGAAGTGGCAAAGGCGGAAAAGCCCGACCTGATCCTGATGGACGTGGTGATGCCCAACCTCAACGGTTTCCAGGCCACCCGCACGATCAGCAAGAACGCGGACACCGCGCATATCCCGATCATCCTGGTGACCACCAAGGATCAGGAGACCGACAAGGTCTGGGGCATGCGCCAGGGCGCCAAGGCCTACGTGACCAAGCCGATCAAGGAAGAAGAGCTGGTCAAGGCATTGAACGAGTTTCTGCCGCACTGATCTGGTCTGGCAACACATCACGCTCATGCAGACGGCGCCCTTCGGCGCCGTTTTCCATTGGCCAAAGGGAAACCTGTTACCGGCGCGGATCGTAATCCTTGAAGTGCTCGTGCAACGCTTCGTAGGCTGCACGCTGCTCATCGCTGTCCGCCATCGGCACGCGAATCGACAGTTCCACCATCTGGTCGCCCGGATGCGCGCCCGGCATGCCACGGCCCTTCAGGCGCAGCTTGCGTCCCGACTGCGAGCCGGTCGGAATGCGCAGGTCCACCGTACCAGCCAGGGTCGGTACCGGTACCGTCGCGCCAAGCGCAGCTTCCCACGGTGCGATCGGCAATACATGCACCACGTTGCGGCCCTCCAGGCGGAAACGTGCATCGTCGTGGATACCCACTTCCAGCAACAGATCGCCATTCGGTCCACCGGCCATGCCCGGTTGTCCCTGTCCGGAAAGACGGATGACCTGCCCGGGGTTGATACCGGCAGGGATCTTCACTTCCAGCACACGCTCGCCACCAGCCGGATCGTGCATCGCCAGCCGCGTGCGGCCGCCGTCGAATGCCGTCTGCAGATCGATCCGCACCGACGCCTGCACGTCCTGGCCACGCCGTGGGCGCGGCTGGCCGCGATGACCGCCAGGCGCACCCGCGCCACGGCCGAACAGACTCTCGAAGAAATCGCTGAAGTCACCATCGCCGTCGCCACCAAAACCCTGGCCCTGCCCTTGCCAGCCTGGTGGTGGGCGGAACTGCTCGCCCTGCCGATAGCCACCGGCGCGCAGCTGGTCGTAGGAACGCCGTTTCTCGGCATCCTTGAGTACTTCGTTGGCCTCGTTGACCGCCTTGAATTTCTCCTCGGCGCCGGCTTCCTTGTTCTTGTCCGGATGGTATTTGCGCGCCAGCTTGCGATACGCCGCCTTGATCTCGGCCTCGCTGGCATCGGGCTTCACACCCAGGATCTCGTAATAGTCTTTGAATTCCACGCAAGCTCCTGATCACCGGTACCGCCCAGCACAAAGCCGCGATCCGCCGTGGATCATTATCCATGGCGGATCGGACTTTGATACAAGCTTGTGCTTACCCGGCGGTATTGATGGTGATGCGTCGCGGCGTGGTTTCCGGCTTCTTCGGGATCGAGATCTCGAGCACGCCATGCCTGCCGTGCGCACTGATGCTGTCGGCATCGGCGCTTTCCGGCAACGCGAATCGGCGATGGAACGTTCCGTAAACACGCTCCTGTCGGGTCAACTTGCCACCGTTCTCCTCGCTGTCTACCTTGCGTTCGCCCTTGATGGTAAGAATGCTCTTGTCCATGCTCACCTCGATCGTGGCCGGATCGACACCCGGCACATCGGCGAGGATCACAAAACGCTTGTCTCCCTCCCTGATATCCACCCGCGGCGCCCATTGGCTGGTTTCCACGGTGGACTGGTCGTTGTCATCGACGCTGAAAAAGCGCCCCAGGGCCCGACGGAAGTCCTCGGACGGCGCCAGATCATGACTCCAGATGGATTGACGACTCGGATTCATATCACTGCCTCCTCGATGGTTTCGCGGCACCATTGCCGACCGCACCGAAAATAGGTGCGACTGGAACGGTTTCAAGGCGCCAGCGGCGCCGCGACGGTTTAGCATGGCGTCCAGCCACCCCCTCGCAAGCGAGTCCTGCATGAGCATTCAACCTGGCGATACTCTTCCCGACACAACCATTCAGGTCATCGACGGCGCGACAAGGCCCGGCCATACCGGCGAGCTGTTCGCCCGGCGCAAGGCCGTGCTGTTCGGCGTACCCGGTGCGTTCACCCCGACCTGCTCCAACAAGCACCTGCCAGGCTATATCAGCCACTTCACCGAATTCCAGCAACGCGGCATCAGCGTCATGTGCCTCGCCGTCAACGACGCGTATGTGATGCAGGCCTGGGCCGCGACGCAACAGGTTCCCGCCGGTCTGCTGATGCTTGCCGACGGCAACGCGAGCTTCACCCGCGCGCTGGGACTGGAACTGGATGGCACGGCATTCGGCATGGGGCTACGCACGAGGCGCTTTGCGCTTTACGCGGAAGATGGTGTGGTGCGTCTGCTGCAGGCGGAGGCACCCGGCGAGCTGCGGGTTTCCAGTGCCGAGGCGATGCTGGCAGCGATCGAGCATTGACATGCAAACCTGACTCGCGCTCGCCCTGCTCCTTGCCGCTCGACAGCATGAGCCAGCGGCAACTGTCACTGAGACAACACCCACTGAAGCAGCGTTCTACATGGTTCACCATCTCGACGTGCTGTCCTTCCCTAATTCAATGAAAAGCCGTGCCCGGACCGGTGCGCATATTCCGACGGATTACGGCTTTATCGACTTCAAACCGATTGGAAGCAAGGGCGAGGCAGGTGCGTATGCAAACGGGGGAAGCTGGTTTTTTGCTGTCCGCGTCATCCATGATCGAGGTAACAACAAGCTCCTGTGCATCAAGGACATGGCAGTCAATGGCAGCGATGAGGCCACCTACCCGCTCGAAGTGCGACTCGGTTCGGACGGCCTCTTTCATTCAACCGGAATAGTGCCCCCTCCAGTCGCATATGAAGGCTGCTATCTAGAGGGCGTAGTGGACTGACACCACGCTACCTCGCTGTGAATGCACTTGCCGTATGTAGCCCTGATCATTTCCGCAGCCGATATCTGAAACAGATACAAGGCGCATGCAACGTCCCAACAACAAAAACCCCGGCATGCCGGGGTTTTTGTTCAAACCAACATCAGACTCATTCTTCCGTAGCAGTCGGCTCAATCGCGTCCGAACCTTCGCCATCGACCGGCTCCGGAACATCGACATGCACGCCTTCCTCGCCGTTGTCCTCTTCCGCATCCAGCCGCATCATGCTGACCAGCGTTTCGTCGGCGGGCAGGCGGATCAACGTGACGCCCTGGGTGTTGCGGCCGAGCTGCGAGACTTCCGCCACGCGGGTACGCACCAGCGTGCCCTGGTTGGAGATCAGCATAAGTTCGTGCGCCTCGGTGACCTGCACGGCACCGACCAGCGCGCCGTTGCGTTCGGAGCACTGGATGCCGATCACGCCCTGGGTACCACGACCCTTCTTGGTGAACTCGACCAGCTGGGTGCGCTTGCCATAGCCGCGTTCCGTCGCAGTGAGGATGTCGCCTTCCGCCGCCACAATCAGCGAGACGACCTGCGCATCCTTGGCCAGCTTCATGCCGCGCACGCCGGTGGCGGTACGGCCCATCGAGCGCACGGTGTTTTCGTCGAAGCGGTTGACCTTGCCGTTCGAGGCGAACAGCAGGATGTCGCTGTTGCCGTCGGTGAGCTCGACATTGACCAGCGCGTCGCCTTCGCTGAGCTTGATCGCCAGCTTGCCCTTCTGCAGCTGGAACGCGAATTCGGCCAGCGGAGTTTTCTTGACCGTGCCCTGCTTCGTCGCGAAGAACACGAAGCGGTCATCGGTGTACTCGCGCACCGGCAACACCGCCTGCACCTTCTCACCCTCGCCCAGCGGCAGCAGGTTGATGATCGGCTTGCCACGCGCGCCCGGACCGGCCTCCGGCATCTGATAGACCTTGAGCCAGTAGACGCGCCCAGTGCTGGTGAAGGTCAGCAAGGTGTCGTGCGTGTTGACCACCCACAACTGCTCGACGACATCCTCGTCCTTCAAGGCCGACGCCGAACGACCCTTGCCGCCACGCTTCTGCGCGCGATACGTGCTGGCCGGCTGGCGCTTGATGTAACCGGTATGCGACAGCGTGACCACCACGTCTTCCGGCGCGATAAGGTCGAGGACGTTGAGGTCTTCCTGCGAATGCTGGATCTCGGTGCGACGCGCATCGCCGAATTCGGCCTTGACCGCATCCAGTTCGCCGCGGATCACCTCAAGCAGACGTTCGGGATTTTCCAGGATCTCGATCAGAGCACGGATGGTTTCCAGGATCTGCTTGTATTCGTCGGAGAGCTTTTCCTGCTCCAGCCCGGTCAGGCGGTGCAGACGCATCGCCAGGATTTCCAGCGCCTGTGCCTCGGACAACTGGTAGCCATCCTCCTTCAGGCCGTCGCGCGGATCCATTTCTTCCGGACGCGACGCATGCGCGCCGGTAGCCGAAAGCAGCGCGCGCACCATGCCGGCTTCCCAGCGCCGGGCGACCATGCGCTCGCGCGCTTCGGCCGGCGACGACGAGGTCTTGATCAGCTCGATCATCTCGTCGATGTTGGCCAGCGCAACGGTCAGACCTTCGAGGATGTGCGCGCGGGCACGCGCCTTGCGCAGTTCGAAGATGGTGCGACGGGTGACCACTTCACGACGATGGCGGATGAATGCCTCGAGGATGTCCTTGAGGTTCATCAGCTTCGGCTGGCCATCGAGCAGCGCCACCATGTTGATGCCGAACGTCACCTGCAGCTGGGTCTGCTGGAACAGGTTGTTCAGCACCACATCGCCCATCGCATCCTTGCGGATCTCGATGACGACGCGCATGCCGTCCTTGTCGGACTCGTCGCGCAACTCGCTGATGCCTTCGAGCTTCTTTTCCTTGACCAGCTCGGCGATCTTCTCGATCAGCCGCGCCTTGTTCACCTGGTACGGCAGCTCGTGGACGATGATCGTCTCGCGACCGTTCGGCTCGGTCTCGATCTCTGCCCTGGCGCGAACCAGGATGCGGCCGCGACCGGTGCGGTAGGCCTCGATGATGCCGGAGGAGCCGTTGATGATGCCGTAGGTCGGGAAATCGGGCCCCGGGATGTACTGCATCAGATCATCGATGCCGAGCGACGGATCCTCGATCAGCGCCATCGTCGCCGCGATCACCTCGTTGAGGTTGTGCGGCGGAATGTTGGTGGCCATGCCGACGGCGATGCCGGCCGAGCCATTGATCAGCAGATTCGGTACGCGCGCCGGCAACACCAGCGGCTCGTGTTCGCTCTCGTCGTAGTTCGGCCCGAAGTCGACGGTTTCCTTGTCGATGTCGGCCAGCAATTCGTGTGTAAGCCGCGACATGCGCACTTCGGTGTATCGCATCGCGGCGGCGTTGTCTCCATCGACCGAGCCGAAGTTGCCCTGGCCATCGACCAGCAGGTAACGCAGCGAGAATGGCTGCGCCATGCGCACGATCGCGTCGTAGACCGACTGATCGCCATGCGGATGGTATTTACCGATCACGTCACCGACCACGCGGGCCGATTTCTTGTACGGCTTGTTCCAGACGTTGCCCAGTTCATTCATCGCGAACAGCACGCGGCGATGCACCGGTTTCAGACCATCGCGGACATCCGGGAGGGCGCGGCCCACGATCACGCTCATGGCGTAGTCGAGGTAGCTCTGGCGCATCTCGTCTTCGATGTTGACGCGAATGATTTCTTTGGCGAGTTCTGCCATGAATCGGCTTCCTTGATAACGAGAAAAGGACGCTGGCGCCGCGCCTCCAGCGCATGCGCAAGCGACCCGAAATCAACCTGCGAAGTGTAGCACGAATGACATCAAGACGTCAGGATTTAATTGTTATGAATCAATGATTTATGACGACGTCTTGGGGCACTTGAAATACACTCTGCGAGCTGTCGAAAAATTGACCAGCGCGGCGGCCGCCAAACCCGCAGCAATGGCCCGCACCGGCCATCGATTCAAGCCTGAAAAATTCGACAACAACCGTGCGCAGACCCTGCAAACCATCTCAGGACGACAGCTTCACCACCCGAACATCGCCTGCATCGCGAGACTGTTGGGCCGTTCGATCACGCCGCGCTCGGTCACGATCGCATCGATCAGTTCGGCCGGCGCCACGTCGAACACCGGATTCCACGCCTGCGCGCCTTCAACCACGGTGCGTTTCCCCGCGGTGCTGAGCAGCTCGGCCGGATCGCGCAGCTCGATCTCGATTTCTTCGCCAGTACCGGTGGCCATGTCGACCGTCGAGGACGGTGCCACCACCATGAACTTCACACCGTGGTATTTCGCGGCGATCGCCAACTGATAGGTACCGATCTTGTTCGCGGTATCGCCGTTCGCGGCGATGCGGTCGGCACCCACGATCACCCATTGCACGGCACCGGATTTCATCAGGTGCGCAGCGGCGGAATCGGCAATCAGCTGCGCCGGAATGCCATCGCGCACGAGCTCCCACATGGTCAGGCGAGCACCCTGCTGCCACGGTCGGGTTTCGCCGGCGTAAACCCGGCTGATCCGCCCCGCCGCCACACCGGCGCGAATCACGCCCAGCGCGGTACCGTAACCAGCAGTAGCCAGTGAACCGGTATTGCAGTGGGTCAACACTCCCGAGCCCGCAGTGATCAGTGATGCGCCGAGTTCGCCCATGTGCCGGTTCGCAGCCAGGTCCTCGTCCTGGATCGCCTGTGCCTCGCGCACCAGCGCTTCGGCATCGGCGCCGGCAGCGAGGCGCTTCTTCATGCGGTCCAATGCCCACATCAGGTTTACCGCGGTGGGCCGCGCCGCACGCAGCATCGCCAGCACCTCATCCAGCGCAGCATGTTGCTGCGCAGCCATCGCCACCCCCCAAGCGGCGGCAATGCCGATCGCCGGGGCACCGCGCACGGCCAGATCGCGGATCGCCTGCGTTACTTGCGTCGCGTCGCGGCAATCGATCCAGCGTTCTTCGCCAGGCAGGAGACGCTGATCGAGCAGTCGCAGATGGTCGCCCTGCCACTGCACGGCTCGGATGGAATCGTGGGTTTCGATGTGCGTAGTCATCCGCGCATTATCGCCGAAGCAGGCGCAGGCAACGACAGCAGCATGCGAAATCATGGATGGTGCTTTTGCCTGCCGATACCCGTGACACGCGATATCGAATGGGCACCGGTCAAGACGCCTCGGGCATCACCAGCCACATGATCAGGTAAAGCAGGATGCCGGACCCTCCCAGCAAGGTAAGCACGATCCAGGCAACCCGTACCAGGGTCGGATCCCAGCCGTAATACTCGGCGATTCCGGCGCAGACCCCTGCCAGTGTCCGATTGCTGCGGGAGCGGCACAAACGTTTATCCGTACTCACTTGTCTATCCCCATCTGAAATCAATCGCGTTGAAATCAATCGCGCGCATGCAGCCACTGGTGGATGGCCGGCGGAACCTCGCGTTGCGCGCGGCCAGAGACGTAGATGCCGATATGGCCACCCTTGAACGCGAGCTGGGTGTAGTCGGTGGTGCCGACATGCTTGCCCAGTGCGCGCGAGGCATCCGGCGGCACCAGATGATCTTGCTCGGCGAAGATGTTCAGTACCGGCTGGGTGATCATGCCAAGGTCCACCGGCTGGCCGCCGATCTCGAGCGTGCCTTTGACCAGCTTGTTGCCCTGATAGAAATCCTTGATGAACTGGCGGAACGCTTCGCCGGCCTGATCCGGCGAATCGAAGATCCAGCGCTCCATACGCAGGAAGTTCTCCAGTTCGGTCGGGTTGTCGAGGATGTCGACCATGCCGATGTATTTCTGCTGGTTCAGCCGCACCGGCTTCAGCGTGAGGTAGACGTAGTTCATCAGCCCGGCGGGGATATTGCCCATGGTGTCAACGAACAGGTCCACATCCATGTTGCGGCACCAGCTCGACAGCATGTTGTCCGGAGTGTGGAAATCCACCGGCGTGACCATGGTGATCAGGTTCTTTACCTTGTCCGGATGCAGTGCCGTGTAGCACAGCGAGAACGCACCACCCTGGCAGATGCCGAGCAGGTTGATCGCATCGAGGTCGTGACGCTGCCGCACGGCATCGACGCAACGGTCGAGATAACCGTTGATGTAATCGTCCAGCGTGAGCCAGCGATCGGCGCCATCGGGATAGCCCCAGTCGATCAGGTAAACGTCCTCGCCCTGCTCCAGCAGGTTGCGCACCATCGAACGGTCGGCCTGCAGGTCGGTCATCCACACCGTGTTGACCAGCGCGTAGACGATCAGCAGTGGCGTCTTCGAGGTGGTCTTGCCGTGACCGGTGAAGTGCCACACCTTCAATTTGTCTTCGCTGTAGACCAGTTCGCGCGGCGTGTTGGCGTACTCGGGCTCGCGCATACTGCGCAGGTGGCCCATGCCGGTGGCGAGCTTGCGCTGGAACGCGGCGATATCGCCCAGGGCCTTGGTCGGGTCGATGCGCAATGGCGTGTACATGACGATCTCTCCTTACTTGCGCTTGCGCGGGCTGGTGCCGGATTTGGCTACGGCAGCAGGCTTGGCCGTGCCGCCCGTCGTCGTACGCGCCCCCTTTGCCGGGACCTTCGAAACGGACTTCTTTACCGCCGAAGTCGACGGTCTGGCGGGCGCAGCCTTCTTCGCTGCAGGCGACGCTGGGCCACTGGCCATCTGGCGCTTCAGCGCGGCCAGTTCGCTACGCAACGCCATGATCTCGTCAGTGTGGTCTGCGGGTGTCGGCGCCCGGCTGGCGCGGAATTCGCGACGCAAGGCCTGCACTCGCTCGCCGAGGCTCGACACTTCGCTGCGCGTCGGTACGCCGAGTTGCTGGCAGAACTGTTCGGTTTGCTGCTGCTGCATCTGGCGCACGCGCATCTGCGTGTTGACCATCTCGCCGTAAGCCTCGCGAAACTCATCGGTCAGCGCGATCTCGGCATAGGCTTCTTCGGCAGCGTCTATCCACATGTCGTACAGCGCCTTCAGCGAATCGACCTGGCGACCCGGCTCGGCGCGCTCTGCCAACTTGTCCTGCAGGCGCTGCATCGCCTGCGCGTTGGAGCGCTGAATCAACGCCTGATAACGCGCGGAAGCCTGCAACGATGCCAGCACGGCAGCGGCCATCGCCTGGTGCTTCATCTGCTGTTCGCGATCCTGGCCAAACGCCGGCGTCGGCCCATGTGCGCCGGGCAGATCGCCAAAGCCGCCGTGCTGCGTCGCCTGCATCCACGACTGCCATTGCCGCGCAAAGCCTTCCGCGCCGGCGCCCGCGCTGTCGATGCCGCCGAACGCCTGCGCAAACGGCTGACTGGCACCACCGAACAGCTGCTGCAGTTGCTGACGCCAATCGACCGGCTGGGCCGCGGCACCGCTGGCGGCGGCGCCCTGCATCCAGTCGAAGTACCCCTTCAGGCCGGCCAGGGTGCGTTCCAGCGTGTCGTTGCCTGAGGCAGGTGCTGTCGGCGGCGTGAAAAATGAATTCGCTACGGGCTGAGGCTGTTGCTGTTGCAGCTGGCGCGTCCAGGCATCCCATGACTGCTGCGCCAGGGTTTGATAGTCCCTGATGAAATCGTTCGCCGGGTCAGCCATCGGTGCGTCCTCATGCGTGGTTACCAAGCATCCTAGCAAAAACGTATTGCACAAAATCACCGACGACAGAACGCACAAGGCCCGGCATGAGCCGGGCCTTGTGGAATCACGCTGACCTTGAAACTCAGGCGGTAGCGTCGCTGGCGCGTTCGTCTTCGGTGACTGCCTTCATCGACAGGCGGATACGGCCCTGCTTGTCCACTTCCAGCACCTTAACCTTGACGATGTCGCCTTCCTTGAGCTTGTCGGAAACCTTCTCGACACGCTCATCGGAGATCTGCGACACGTGCACCAGACCATCCTTGCCCGGCATGATCGTGACGAATGCACCGAAGTCCATCAGCTTGGCGACCTTGCCTTCGTAGATGCGGCCCGGCTCGACGTCGGAGACGATCTGCTCGATGCGTTTGCGCGCTGCTTCACCGGCTTCACGATTGACCGAGCCGACGATGATGGTGCCGTCGTCGCTGATGTCGATCGTGGTGCCGGTCTCTTCGGTGATCGAACGGATCGTGGCGCCACCCTTGCCGATCACTTCGCGGATCTTGTCCGGATGGATCTTGATGGTGATCAGACGCGGAGCGTACTCGCTCATTTCGGTGCGGGCCGTGGTCAACGCCTTGGCCATTTCGCCGAGGATGTGCAGGCGACCGCGCTTGGCCTGTTCCAGCGCCACCTTCATGATCTCTTCGGTGATGCCGTCGATCTTGATGTCCATCTGCAGCGCGGAAATGCCATCGGCACTGCCGGCCACCTTGAAGTCCATGTCGCCGAGGTGATCCTCGTCGCCCAGGATGTCGGACAGCACGACGAAGTCGCTGCCTTCCTTGACCAGGCCCATTGCGATACCGGCCACCGGCGCCTTCAACGGCACGCCCGCATCCATCATCGCCAGCGAGGAACCGCACACCGAGGCCATCGACGAGGAACCGTTGGACTCGGTGATTTCCGAGACCACGCGCACCACGTACGGGAATTCCTCGATGCTCGGCTTCACTGCCTGCACGCCACGCTTGGCAAGACGGCCGTGGCCGATCTCGCGACGCTTCGGCGCACCGAAACGACCAGCCTCACCCACCGAGAACGGAGGGAAGTTGTAATGAAACAGGAACGGATCCTTCGACTCGCCACCCGGCGCATCGATGATCTGCGCGTCGCGCGTGGTACCCAGCGTGATGACGACCAGGGCCTGCGTCTCGCCGCGGGTGAACAGCGCCGAGCCGTGGGTACGCGGCAGCACGCCGACGCGGGCGGTAATCGCGCGGACGTCGTCGAGCTGACGGCCGTCGATACGCACCTTGGTCTTCAGCACGCTGTCGCGCATGGTGTGGTATTCGAGCTCGCCGAATTCCTTCGACAGCTCGGCAGCAGCCCAGCCGTTCGCTTCGGCCTGCGCTTTCAGCTCACCCAGCACGTCGGCCTTGATCGCGGAAATCGCGTCGCGGCGCTGCAGCTTGTCGCGCACCTGGAACGCTTCGTCCAGCTTGCTGCCGACGGCGCCCTTGAGGGCGGCGACCAGCGACTCGTTGCGCGCCGGGGCCTTCCAGTCCCACGACGGCTTGGCGGCCTCGGCGGCCAGCTCGGCGATCGCACGGATCGCGGTCTGCATCTGCTGGTGACCGAACATCACCGCGCCGAGCATCACGTCCTCGGACAGCAGCTGGGCTTCGGATTCCACCATCAGCACCGCACCGGCGGTACCGGCAACGACCAGGTCCAGCTGAGAGGTCTTCAGCTCGGTGGTCGTCGGGTTCAGCAGATACTTGCCGTTGGCGTAACCGACGCGGGCGGCGCCGATCGGCCCCTTGAACGGGATACCGGCCAGCGACAGCGCGGCCGAGGCGCCGAGCAAGGCAACGATGTCGCCGTCAATCTCGGGGTTGAGCGAGACGACCTGCGCGATGACCTGCACTTCGTTCTTGAAGTCTTCCGGGAACAGCGGGCGCACCGGGCGATCGATCAGGCGCGAGGTCAGCGTCTCCTTCTCGGTCGGACGGCCTTCGCGCTTGAAGAAACCGCCCGGGATGCGGCCGGCGGAGTAGAACTTTTCGACGTAATCGACGGTGAGCGGGAAGAAATCCTGCCCTTCCTTCTGCTTGGTGGCCGCCACCGCGGTGACCAGCACCACGGTGCCGCCCATGCTGGCCATCACTGCGCCGGACGCCTGGCGGGCAATTTCGCCCGTCTCCAGCGTGACTTCGTGACTACCGTACTGGAATGACTTGGTTACTTTTGCCACGTTGTTCTACTCCTCGTCCAGTGGATTAACGGCGCAGGCCGAGGCGTTCGATCAGGGTCTGGTAGCGCGCAAGATCGCGATCTTTCAGATAGCTGAGCAGGCGCTTGCGCTGGTTGACCAGCTTCAGCAGACCACGGCGGGAATGGTGATCCTGCTTGTGGTCCTTGAAGTGGCCGGTGAGGTGGTCGATGCGGGCGGACAGCAGTGCCACCTGGACTTCGGTCGAGCCGGTGTCGTTCGGCACGCGGCCGAAATCAGCAATGATCTTGCCGGTCTGTTCTGCGGTAAGGGACATGGGTATACGTTTCCTTGGAAAGGCGATGCGAAGCTTGTGCTTGCATCATCGCGATGACGCAAGCACAAGCTTCGCCTAGATGAATGAAAGCGTTGAAATAACTTGTCTATTCTACTGATGGGAGTGGTGTTACAACAAGTGCGAAGCGGCGTATCGGCGCAATTTCTTCAGTCGGGCGGCAGGTTGAAGCCGCGCAAGATGCGGGCACGACCTTCATCATCCAGTTCCAGCAGCGCCAGCAGCGCGCCATCGCTGGCATACGCGGCACAGCGGCCGCTTGACGGAGCCTGCGGCAGCGGAATCTGCTGGCCGCGCGAGATCGCCATGCTTTGCTGCTCGTCGAGCTGCAGCACCGGCAAATCGGACAATCCGGCCGACACCGGCAACAACCACGCCAGCAACGCCTCGTCGCCCTGTTCCGCCGCCTGCTGCAACTGCTCCAGCGTCACCATGCGCGGCTCACGGAACGGCTCCACCCACAGCCGGCGTAGTGCGGTCAGATGCGCACCGCAGCCCAGATCCTCACCAAGATCTACCGCCAACGAGCGCACATAGGTGCCGGAGCCACATTCCACCTGCAGGGTCAGTGTGTCGCCCGTGCGTGCCAGCAGATCCAGCCGGTGGATATCCACCTCGCGCGGCGGCACGTCGACGCTCTCGCCACGACGTGCCTTGGCATATAGCCGCTCGCCATCCTGCTTGAGCGCCGAATACATCGGCGGCACCTGCAGGATGCGTCCACGCAACTTGGCCAGTACCGTCTCGATCGCGGCGGCATCCAGCTCCGGCACAGAGCGTTGCTGAACGATCTCGCCCTCGCTGTCGGCGCTGTCGGTGGTGATGCCAAGCCGGCATTCCGCCACATAGGCCTTGCGCGCACCGAGCAGGCTGCCGGCCAGCTTGGTTGCCTCGCCGAAACATAGCGGCAGCAGGCCGGTAGCCAGCGGATCTAGCGCGCCAGTATGACCGCCCTTGGCCGCACGCAGTAGTTTGCGCACGGACTGCAGCGCCTGGTTGGAGCTCAGGCCCAATGGCTTGTCGAGCAGAACGATGCCGTGCAGGTCACGGTGCTGGATACGCGGCAGACGACTCATCGGTTCAGCAGCACCCAACGTTGCGGTTCAATCCTGCTTGTCGCCGCTGGGCGGCGTCAGTTTGCGCGCCTGTTCGCGCAGCAAGGTTTCAATCCGCTCGCCCTTGTCGACCGAGTCGTCATACTTGAATTTCAATTCCGGCACCCGCCGCATGCGCATGCCGCTGTGTGCCAGCGAATGGCGGATCTCGTGACCGATCTCGTTAAGTGCCTTCACCGCCGGCAGACCCTGTTCGGGCAGCATGGCGGTCACCCATACGGTGGCCCAGTCCAGGTCGCGGGTGATTTCCACGTCCGAGACGCTGACCGACGGCAGCCCGTGATCGCGCACGGCCGCATGCACCAGCAAACCCAGTTCGCGGCGCAACTCGGCACCGATGCGGTCGGTACGTTTGAAATCACGGGATGGCATAGGACTGGGAATCGAAATAAGGATAAGGGAACGGGGAACGGGGAACGGGGAACGGGGAACGGGAAGCTTCTCAGCCTTTGTTTCCTGTTCCCTGTTCCCGCTGTTGACGTTAAAGCGTACGTGCCACTTCAGTGCGTTCGAAGCATTCGATCTGGTCGCCCGGCTTCACGTCGTTGTACTGCTTGACCGCGATGCCGCACTCCATGCCGTTGCGCACTTCGTCGACCAGTTCCTTGAAGCGACGCAGCGATTCCAGCTCGCCTTCGAAGATCACCACGTTGTCGCGCAGCACACGGATCGGCTTGCTGCGCTTGACCGTACCTTCGGTGACCATGCAACCCGCCACGGCGCCGAACTTGGAACTGCGGAACACGTCGCGAACCTCGGCCGTGCCAATGATGTCCTCGCGCACTTCCATGCCGAGCAGACCGGTGGCTGCCTGAGTCACCTGATCGATCACGTCATAGATGATCGAGAAGTAGCGTACGTCCAGACCAGCCGTCTCGATCACCTTGCGGGCCGACGCATCGGCGCGCACGTTGAAGCCGATGATCAGCGCCTTCGAAGCCGCCGCCAGCGTGGCGTCGGATTCGTTGATGCCGCCGACGCCGGACGAGACCACGTTGACCCTGACCCGCTCGTTGCCGATCTGGGTCAGCGACTCACGCAATGCCTCGACCGAACCCTGCACGTCGCCCTTGACCAGGATGTTGAGCGTCTGCTGCTCCACGCCCTGACCCATCTTGGCGATGATGTCCTCGAGCCGGTTGCTCTTGCTGACCATGCGCGTCTCGCGGCGCTTGAGCTCACGCTCCTGCGCAACCTCGCGGGCCAGACGCTCGTCCTCGACGCAGACGAAATCGTCACCGGTTTCCGGCACGCCGGACAGACCGAGCACCTGTACCGGAATCGACGGACCGGCTTCCAGCACCTGCTTGCCGGTTTCGTCGATCAGGGCGCGCATGCGGCCGTATTCGATGCCGCAGACGATGAAATCGCCCTTGCGCAGCGTACCCTGCTGCACCAGCACCGTCGCGACCGGGCCGCGACCACGATCCAGACTGGATTCGATCACCACGCCGGAGGCGCGGCCATCGGCCACCGCCTTCAGCTCCATCACTTCGGCCTGCACCGAGATCGCGTCGAGCAGATCCTCGATGCCCGCGCCGGTCTTGGCCGACACCGGGATGAACTGGACGTCGCCGCCCCAGTCTTCCGGCACCACCTCGTACTGCACCAGACCCTGCTTGACGTTGTCCGGGTTGGCGCCGTCCTTGTCCATCTTGTTGACCGCGACGATCAGCGGCACCTTGGCGGCGCGCGCATGCTTCACCGCCTCAACCGTCTGCGGCATCACGCCGTCGTCGGCCGCCACCACCAGGATCACGATGTCGGTCGACTGCGCGCCACGGGCACGCATCGAGGTGAACGCGGCATGGCCGGGCGTATCCAGGAACGTGATCACGCCCTTGGACGTTTCCACGTGATACGCGCCGATGTGCTGGGTAATGCCGCCGGCTTCGCCGGAGGCGACCTTGGTGCGACGGATGTAGTCGAGCAGCGAGGTCTTGCCGTGATCGACATGGCCCATGATCGTCACCACAGGCGGGCGCGAGATCTTCTCGCCTTCCAGTTCGACGTTCTGGGTATGTGCCGCCAGCGTCTCCTCGGCGTTGTTCTGGTTGTCGGCAACCGGCACATGGCCAAGCTCCTCGACGACCAGCACCGCGGTATCGTGATCGACGGTCTGGTTGATGGTCGCCATCACGCCCATCTTGAACAGCGCCTTGACCACCTCGGAACCCTTGACCGCCATCTTCTGCGCCAGCTCGGCGACGACATTGGTGTCGCCGACGACCACTTCGCGCACCACCGGCGCGGTCGGACGCGAGAAGCCATGCGGACCGCTCGGCGGAGCGCTGTTGCCGCGCGACAGCATCTCGCGGCCGCTGCTGCGACCCGGCTTGCCACGCTTGTTGCTGGAGGAGGAGCGGCGAGCCCGGTCGGCCTCGCTCAAATGCATCTGGCCACCGGCAAACCGCTTGCCGGCGCTTTCGCGACCTTCCTTGCCAGCAGCACCATTACCTGCACTGTCATTGCGCTCGCGCGCATGTTTGGGCTTGTTGCGGTTGGCGTCGCCGGCAGCAACCGGAGCGGCCGCTCCGCCAGCTGCGGCGACGCGAGCCACCGGTGCCGCAGGGGCAGCGGGCGCTGGGGCCGGGGCCGGTGGCGGCACGGGCTTGACCAGTTTTTCGCGTTTGCGCGGCTCATGGATGCGCGGCAGGATCATGCCCAGATCGCGCTGGTCCATGCGCTGGACGGAGCCGGTGGCATCCTCGCCAGTGTCCGACGAGGCGACCTCGACTGCTGGCTCCGCCGCCGTCTCGACCTCGGCATGGTCGACCACGACCGGTTCGGCTGCACGGGCTGCCTCAACCTTGGAGTGCGCCTTTTCAGCTTGCCGTGACTGTTCATCAAGGGCGCGCTGCTGCGCTTCCTCCTGGCGGCGATGCTCGGCACTGAGGCGATCCTGTTCTTCCTGCTCGCGCTGCTGCTGTGATTCATGCAGCTTGCGCACGGCATCCTCGCGCTCGGGCTCGGCGCTGGCTTCCTCGGCAATCACGCTGCGCTTGACGTAGGTGCGCTTGGCGCGAACCTCGACGTTGACCGTCTTGGCTGCACCTGCGGCACCGCGGCCGCCTGGCGTAGCCACTTTCAGCTCGCCGACCGTACGTCGCTTGAGGGTGATCTGGCGCGGCGCGCTGTCATCGACCTCGGCGGCGGCTTCAGTCTTGCCGTGCGTGCGACGCAGGAAGCCCAGCAGTTTCACCTTTTCGGTGCTGCTGATGACTTGCTCCTGATCGGAGAATTTCATGCCTGCCTCGCCCAGTTGCGTAAGCAACCGGTCGACCGGCATGCCCAGTACCTGGGCGAGTTGTTTGATCGTGACGTCCGACATCGTGTTCTTTGCTCCGCCGTTCCCGCGCTTATCGTCAGTGCGACATTATCCATGCCGCCACCTCCATCCCTGGTGAAAGACTCCGTAAAGTCTTTCTCGGCACACCCCTCCAGGGTGCAGCCGTCCGCGGTTAGCCGCCTTTCTCCAGCCGCGCGATCATCGGCGCACGTGCGGCCATGATCAGTGCTGCAGCGCGCTCTTCGTTCATGCCATCGATATCGATCAGGTCATCCACCGCCAGATCCGCCAGATCGTCGACCGTGCTCACTTCACGAGCAGCCAGTGCATAGGCCGTCGTTTCATCCATGCCTTCCAGCGCCAACAGCTCGGCAGACGGCTGATGTTCGTCGACACCCTCCTCCACCGCCAGTGCCTCGGTCAGCAGTGCATCGCGGGCGCGGGCGCGCAGTTCCTCGACGATATCCTCGTCGAAGCCCTCCACCGCCAGCAGTTCCGCGCTGGGCACGTAGGCGATTTCCTCGACGCTGGAGAAACCTTCCTGCACCAGGATGACCGCAATCTCCTGATCCACCTCGAGCTTGTCCATGAACAGCTGGCGTGCAGCCTCCTGCTCGGACTCGCTCTTGGCGGTGACCTGATCCTGCGTCATCACATTGAGCTGCCAGCCGGTCAGCTTGCTGGCCAGCCGCACGTTCTGGCCACCGCGACCGATCGCCTGGGACAGCTTGTCCTCGGCCACCGCGATGTCCATCGAGTGCTTTTCCTCGTCCATGATGATCGACTGCACTTCGGCCGGCGCCATCGCATTGATGACAAACTGCGCCTGATTCTCGTGCCACAGGATGATGTCGACGCGCTCGCCATTGAGGTCGTTGGACACGGCCTGTACGCGCGACCCGCGCATGCCGATGCAGGCGCCAATCGGATCGGTACGACTGTCATGCGCCAGCACGGCGATCTTGGCGCGGTCGCCCGGATCACGGGCACAGCCCTTGATCTCGACCAGACCCTGGCCGACTTCCGGCACTTCCAGCTTGAACAGTTCGATCATGAATTCCGGTGCGGCGCGCGACACGAACAGCTGCGGGCCACGCGCTTCCGAACGCACTTCGTACAGATAACCGCGCACACGGTCACCGACGCGAGCCGATTCGCGCGGAATCGTCTTGTCGCGCGGAATGAATGCCTCGGCATTGCTGCCCAGGTCGAGGTAGATGTTGCCACGCTCGACGCGCTTGACGATGCCGGTGACCAGTTCGCCCACACGATCGGCGAACGCATCGACCACCTGCTGACGCTCGGCTTCGCGTACGCGCTGCACGATCACCTGCTTGGCGGCCTGCGCGGCGATGCGGCCGAATTCGGCGTTCTCGACCTGCTGCTCGATGTACTGGCCCACTTCGGCGTCGGCGCGTTCGTCCAGTGCGTCCATCAGACGCAGCTGATACGACGGCGATTCCATCTCGCCATCGTCGGCAATGATTTCCCAGCGGCGGAATGTCTGGTATTCGCCGGTGTTGTGATCGATCGACACGCGGATGTCGGGTTCCTCGTCCGGATAGCGTTTCTTCGCGGCTGAGGCCAATGCGGCCTCCATCGCTTCGAAAATCACTTCCAGCGGCACGCCCTTTTCATTGGCGACCGCGTCGACGACCAGCAAAAGTTCTTTGCTCATTGCAGCAACTCCATAGGCGCCCAGCGGCGGCCAATCGATCTTGATGAATTATTCGTACTGATTACTTCGGGGCCTTGGGGGCCGCAGTCTTGCCACCGCGCTTGGGCTGCGGCGCATATCCCAGCGCCTCCCAATTTGGTACTACACGCGCACTTTCCACCAGCGCATGATCGAATTCGAATGTCTTGCCTTCGGTTTCCAGCACGATGTGCTCGCCTTCCACCGAGATCAGCTTGCCGCGCAAGCGCCGACGCCCTTCCAGCGACGACTTCAGCAGCAATTTCACTTCCTGCCCGCCGACTTTCGCAAATTGTGCGGCAGTAAACAGCGGTCGATCGATACCAGGCGAGGAAACTTCCAGCACGTAATTGCCGGGGATCGGATCCTCGACATCCAGCAACGCGGACAGCTCGCGACTGGCAGTCTCGCAATCCTCGATACCGACCTCACGACGCTCGCCGTCAGGCCCGGTCTTGTCCAGCAAGTCCAAGTAAATGCGCAGGGTACTCTGCCCTTGCGAAGGGTTGAACTCCACGCCAAGGCATTCCAGGCCCAGATCGGCCAGTACCTCGGTGAAGCGTTGCGTCAGTGCCTGTGTATCCATGGGTTCGCCTTCCCAGATCGCTTTTTCAGAACAGCAGAAACAAAAAATGGGCTCCAACGGCCCATTTCCTTATCTCGCCGATGTCCCTCTCCTGCAGCTCCTTCCGGCGCCGGCGCCACTCGCGGTGACTCGGCAGGACGCATCCGTGCGCCCAACAAAAAAGCCTCACGAGGAGGCTTTCTTGCACCAAGAAAGATCTGGTAGCGGGGGCAGGATTCGAACCTGCGACCTTCGGGTTATGAGCCCGACGAGCTGCCAGACTGCTCCACCCCGCATCAGAGTCCGAAGAGTTTAGCGGGGTGGCCGGTTTCTTGCAAGCCTCAACACCAACAATCCAAAACAAAGTTCGCCCGCGATGACCTTGCCACGGTCGTCCCGCGCACCCGGCATCAAAGCCCGAACGCGGATCGGCACCAGCCCAGCAGCGGACCCCAGTACAGACCCAGCACCAGCAGCGACAGCGCATTCAGCGACAACACCACGCGCAGGGACGCATCCGGCTTGGCCTGCAATTCACTACCCTCGGCCGGCTTGTCGAAGTACATCACCTTGATCACATGCAGGTAGTAGTACAGGCCGATGATCGCGAACACGATACCGACGATCGCCAGCCACAGCATGTTCGCGTGGATGGCCGCTTCCAGCACCAGCACCTTGGCCCAGAAACCGAACAGCGGCGGCACACCGGCCAGCGAGAACATCGCCAGCAGCATAAGGAACGCCATCCACGGCGACTTCTGGTTGAGTCCCTTGAGATCCGAAATTTCCTCGCACTCGAAACCCGCGCGGGTCAGCGCCAGCATCACGCCGAATGCCGCCACGCCCATCAGCGCATAGCAGATCGCATAGAACATCGCGGCGGCATAGCCTTCCGGACCGGCCGCGGCCAGGCCCAGCAGCAGATAGCCCATGTGCGAGATGGTCGAATAGGCCAGCATGCGCTTGAAGTTGGTTTGCACGATCGCGACCAGGTTGCCGATCGCCAGCGACAGCACCGCGAGCACCGCCAGCATCAGCTGCCAGTGCTGCGACAGATCACCCATGCCAGAATCCAGCAAACGGAATGCCATGCCGAACGCCGCCAGCTTCGAACCCGAGGCAATGAAGGTGGTGACCGGTGTCGGCGCGCCCTGATACACATCGGGAATCCACATGTGGAACGGTGCGGCACCGAGCTTGAAGCCGATGCCGACGATCATGAAGATCAGCCCGAACAGCAGCAGCTTGGGCGCCGTGGTGTAGCTCATCACGTTATGCAGCTGCGCCAGATCCAGGCTCGGCGTGCCACCCATGCCGGAGGCGCCGTAGACCATCGACATGCCGTACAGCAGCATGCCCGAGGCCAGTGCACCCAGCACGAAGTATTTGATCGCCGCTTCGGACGGCAGCTTCGCGTCGCGATTCAGCGCCACCAGCGCATACGATGACAGCGACAGCAGCTCCAGCCCCAGATACACGGTAAGCAGATTGCCGGCCGACACCAGCAGCATGATGCCGATCACCGCGAAGATCATCAGCGTGTAGAACTCGCCACTGAGCAGCTTGCGGTCGATCAGGTACGGCCGCGCGTAGACGAACACCAGCACCGTGGTGAGCAGCGCGAAGACCTTGAGGATCTCGGCCGTCACGTCGCGCACGAACATGCCGCCGAATGCCGCCACCGCCCGCGGCGGCTGTCCCATCACCAGCAGGTAGATCGCCACCAGCAGCACGGCGATCGACAGCCAGTGCAGCACCGGGCGCTGCTCGGGCTTCATGAAGGCATCCAGCAGCAACAGCAGGCACGCCGCCGCTACCAGATAGAACTCCGGCAACATGATCAGGATGTCATTCAAAGTTGGCATGTTCGGTCCCGATCAAATCTTGTGAATGGCGAGCTGCTGCACCAGCTGCGACACCGAGCTGTCCATCAGATGGACCAGCGGCTGCGGCCAGACGCCCAGCGCCAGCACCGCGGCGGCAAAGGAGACCAGCACAAACGTCTCGCGGCCGTTGATTTCCTTCATCTCGGCCACGTGCGGATTGGTGATGTCGCCCCACAACACGCGCTTGACCAGCCACAGCGTGTACGCCGCGCCGATGATCAGGGTGAACGCGGCAAACAGCGCGATCCACGGATTCGCCGCGAAGCTGGCCAGGATCACCATGAACTCGCCGACGAAGCCGCTGGTGCCCGGCAGGCCGCAGTTCGCCATCGCGAACAGCACGTAGAAGAAACCGAACCACGGCATCACGTTGATCACGCCGCCGTAGTCCTTGATCTGGCGCGTGTGCATGCGGTCGTACATCACGCCGATGCAGGTAAACATCGCGCCGGAGACGAAGCCGTGCGAGATCATCTGCACCATCGCGCCCTGCATGCCGAGCAGCGCCATGTCGGTATTGCCCGACTCGCGCACCAGCAGGAACGCAATGAAGATGCCCAGCGTGACGAAGCCCATGTGGGCCACCGAGGAATACGCCACCAGCTTTTTCATGTCCTCCTGCACCAGCGCGACATAGCCGATGTAGACGATCGCGATCAGGCTCAGCACGATGATCAGCCAGGCGAAATGTGCACCCGCGTCCGGCACGATCGGCAGGATGAAGCGCAGCATTCCGTAGGTACCGACCTTCAGCATCACCGCCGCCAGCACCACCGAGCCGCCGGTCGGCGCCTCCACGTGGGCATCCGGCAACCAGGTGTGTACCGGCACCATCGGCACCTTGATCGCGAACGCGATCAGGAACGCGAAGAAGATCCAGGTCTGTTCCTGCATCGTCAGCGGCAGCGCCGCCAGCGTGGCGAGGTCGAACGTGTGCGCCTTCTGGTACAGGTACAGCAGCGCGATCAACATGAAGACCGAGCCGAAGAACGTGTAGATGAAGAACTTCAGCGTCGCATACACCCGTCGCGGGCCACCCCAGATGCCGATCAGGATGAACATCGGGATCAGGATCGCCTCGAACAGCGCATAGAACAGCAGCGCGTCGGTGGCGCAGAACACGCCGATCAGCAGGCCTTCCAGCATCAGCATCGCGGCCATGTACTGGTGCGGCTTGTCCTGGATGACTTCCCACGCGCCGGCGATCACCAGGATGCCGACAAAGGTGGTCATCAGGATCAGCGCCACCGAGATGCCGTCGGCCGCGAGGCTGTAATGGACGCCCCACGAGGCGATCCACAGATAGCTTTCGGTCAGCTGCATGCCACCCGCGTCGGGGTGGTACTGCACCAGCAGGAACAGGCTGACCGCGAAGGTCAGCACCGCCACCAGCAGCGACAGCCAGCGGGCCAGGTTGGGACGGGTGGAGCCGGCAAGCAGCACCGGAATCGCACCGGCGACGGGGAGCCAGATCAGCAGGCTGAGCAAGTGATTGAACATGTGTGCTTGCTTCCCTTAATGCCCGGCCAGTCCGGAGCCCATCAACCAATACCCGCCAAGCAGCAGGATCAGGCCGAGAATCATCGCGAAGGCGTAGTGATAGAGATAACCCGACTGCAGACGACGCACCATCGCAGCGATACGGTGGATCAGGCTCACCGAGCCATTGACCATGGTGTCGTCGATCACCGCCGTGTCGCCGGCCTTCCAGAACAGGCGACCGAGCTTGACGCCGCCACGGGCAAACACCGCGAAGTACACGTCGTCGGCCCAGTACTTGCGGTCGAGCACGGTCCACAACGGCTTCAATGTCGACTTGATCTTGCCGGCCATCGCCGGGTTGAACAGGTAGATGTAGGTGGTGATCGCAAAAGCCGTCAGCACCAGGAAGAACGGCAGCTGGGTGAACCCGTGCAGCGCCATCGCCAGCGAGCCGTGGAACTCCTGGCCCAGTTCGGCCAGCACGTTGTTCGCCTCGTCCACATGGATGGCACTGCCGAACCAGTTGCCAAACAGCACCGGGCCGACCGTGAAGAAACCGACCAGCAGCGACGGGATCGCCAGCAGCACCAGTGGCAGCGTCACCACCCACGGCGATTCCTTCGGTGCATGTTCCAGCACGCCCGGCTCATGGTGACCGTGATCGTCGTGGTGATCATCATGTGCATCGTGATGTGCGTGACCATGAGGCGCGACGACGGTGAAGCGTTCCTTGCCATGAAAGGTCAGGTACATCTGCCGGAACGTGTACAAGCCGGTCACCAGCGCACCGACCATCACGCAGAAGTACGCGTAATGCGCACCCCAGCGATGCGACTCGCCGACGGCCTCGATGATCGCGTCCTTCGAGTAGAAGCCCGAGGTGAACGGTACCGCCACCAGTGCCAGCGAACCGATCCACATGGTGATCCAGGTGATCGGCATGTACTTGCGCAGGCCGCCCATGTAGCGCATGTCCTGCTCGTGGTGCATCGCGATGATCACCGAGCCGGCGCCGAGGAACAGCAGCGCCTTGAAGAACGCATGTGTCATCAGGTGGAACACCGCGCCCGAGTACATCGACACGCCCAGCGCCACGGTCATGTAGCCAAGCTGCGACAACGTCGAGTACGCGATCACCCGCTTGATGTCGTTCTGCACGATACCGATCAAGCCGGTGAACAGCGCCGTGGTCGCACCGATCACCAGCACGAAGCTGAGCGCGGTCGAGGACAGTTCGAACAGCGGCGACATGCGCGCCACCATGAAGATGCCGGCGGTCACCATCGTCGCCGCATGGATCAGCGCGGAGATCGGCGTCGGACCTTCCATCGAGTCCGGCAACCACACGTGCAGCGGCACCTGCGCCGACTTGCCCATCGCACCGATGAACAGGCAGATGCAGATCACCGTAGCGGCATCCCACTGCGTGCCTGCGGTGATCTGCAAGGTCTTGCCGATCAGCGAAGGCGCCGAGCCGAACGCGGTGGCGTAATCCAGCGTACCCAGGAAATACAGCACCGCCGCGATACCGAGCAGGAAACCGAAATCGCCCACGCGGTTGACCAGGAACGCCTTCAGGTTCGCGAAGATCGCGGTCGGCCGCTTGTACCAGAAGCCGATCAGCAGGTACGACACCAGACCCACCGCTTCCCAGCCGAAGAACAGCTGCATGAAGTTGTTGCTCATCACCAGCATGAACATCGAGAAGGTGAACAGCGAGATGTAGCTGAAGAAGCGCTTGTAGCCGTCGTCGTCGGCCATGTAGCCGATGGTGTACACGTGCACCAGCAGCGACACGAAGCTCACCACCACCAGCATCATCGCGGTCAGGCGGTCAACCAGGAAGCCGACGCTGGCGTTGAAGTGGCCGATCTGGAACCAGGTGTAGAGATTCTGGTTGTACGTCCCGGCGCCGCCCAGGGTGAGCTGGTACAGCACGTAGAACGACAGCGCGCAGGAGATCGCCACGCCGAGAATGGTCACCGTATGCGAGCCGGCGCGGCCGACGAGCTTGCCGAGGAAGCCGGCCAGCAGGCAGCCGACCAGCGGCGCCAGCGCGATCGTCAGCAGAATGGATGTCGAAAGCTGCATCGGGTCAACCCTTCATGCTGTCGATGTCGGCGATATTGATCGTGCTGCGATTGCGGAACAGCAGCACCAGGATCGCCAGGCCGATGGCGGCTTCCGCCGCGGCCACGGTGAGGATGAAGAACACGAACACCTGCCCCGACACGTCGCCAAGGAAGCGCGAGAACGCCACGAAGTTCATGTTCACCGCGAGCAGCATCAGCTCGATCGACATCAGCAGCACGATCACGTTCTTGCGGTTGATGAACAGGCCGGCGACGGCGATGCAGAACAGCACCGCGCCGAGCACGATGTAATGCGAGAGCGTGATCATGGTGTGGACTCCTGCGGCGGTGCCTGCGTTTCGTCGATGGGACGCTCGGCCGCCATCTTCACGATACGGACGCGATCACGCGGGTTGACCTTGACCTGCTGGCTGGCCGATTCGTAGCGTGCGTCACCACGCGTGCGCAGGGTCAGCGCCACCGCCGCCACCACACCCACGGTGAGGATCAACGCGGCGATCTCGAACGGCAGCAGGAATTTCGTGTACAACGCCTGCCCCAGCCACGCCGTGTTGGACAGGCCGGCGGCGGTGGCCGGATTGGCACCCATGACCTGTGCATGCATCGCGCGCACGCCGATCAGACCGAGCATCTCCGCCAGCATCGCCGCGGCCACGATCAGGCCGACCGGCAGAAACTTCACGAAACCCTCGCGCATCTTCTCCTGGTCGATGTCGAGCATCATCACCACGAACAGGAACAGCACCATCACCGCACCGACATAGACCACGATCAGGGCCAGCGCCAGGAACTCGGCATCGATCAGCATCCACAGGCAAGCGGAGCTGAAGAACGTCAGTACAAGCGCGAGCACCGCGTGCACGGTGTTCTTCAGCGTGATCACCGACAGCGCGGCGGCCACGGTGACGAAGCCGAAGCTGTAGAAACAGATGAGTTGGAACAGTTGGGGATTCATCGTTGGCCTCAGCGGTACGCCGCGTCTTGCGCACGGTCGGCGGCAATCTGCTGTTCGAAACGATCACCGATGGCCAGCAGCTGCTGCTTGGTCACCACGTTCTCGCCGCGATGCTCGAAGTGATACTCGTGGATGCTGGTCTCGACGATCGAATCGACCGGGCAGCTCTCCTCGCAGAAGCCGCAGAAGATGCACTTGAACAGGTCGATGTCGTAGCGCGTGGTGCGGCGCTGGCCGTCGCTCTCGCGCGGCGCCGAGTCGATCGTGATCGCCAGCGCCGGACATACTGCCTCACACAGCTTGCACGCGATGCAACGTTCCTCGCCGTTCGCATAACGACGCAGCGCATGCAGACCGCGGAAGCGGTTCGACTTCGGAATGTGCTCCATCGGATAGCGCACGGTGTACTTCGGCTTGAACATGTAGCGCATGGTCAGGCCCATGCCCTGGATCAGCTCGATCAGCAGCAGACTCTTGAAATAACCGGTAATGCGATTCATTGGTTATGCCCCCACGCCGATGCTGACCCAGCCGAAAAATTTCATGCAGCCGGCAACCATCACCCAGACGATGGCGATCGGGATAAGTACCTTCCAGCCCAGCCGCATGATCTGGTCATAGCGATAGCGCGGGAAGGTGGCGCGGAACCACAGGAACAGGAAGCTCATCACGAACGCCTTGATGAACAGCCAGACCCAGCTGCCGGTCCAGATCCAGTTGATCCATGCCGGCGCATCGGCATGGATCCAGCCCTGCAACGGGCTGAGCCAACCGCCCAGGAACAGGATCGAGGCCAGGAAGCTGACCAGGATCATGTTCGCGTATTCGGCCAGGAAGAAGATCGCGAACGCCGAGCCGGAATACTCCACGTGGAAGCCGGCGACGATCTCCGATTCACCCTCGGCCATGTCGAACGGCGCGCGGTTGGTCTCGGCCACGCCGGAGATGAAATAGATCACGAACACCGGCAGCAGCGGCAGCCAGAACCAGTCGAACAGGCCCTTGCCACCGGCCTGAGCATTGACGATGTCAGTCAGATTCAAGCTGCCCGCCAGCACCAGCACGCAAACCAGGCACAGGCCCATCGCCAGCTCGTAGGAGATCACCTGCGCGGCCGAACGCATCGCGCCGAGCAGCGCGTAACGCGAATTGGAAGCCCAGCCGGCGATGATGATGCCGTACACACCGAGTGAGGTCATCGCCAGCAGATAGAGCACGCCCGCGTTGGCGTTCGAAAGCACCATCTTGCTGCTGAACGGAATTACCGCCCACGCCGCCAACGCCGGGATCAACGCCAGCAACGGCGCCATGAAATACAGGAAACGGTTCGCCTTGGTCGGCAGGATCACTTCCTTGATCAGCAGCTTGACCACGTCGGCGAATGCCTGCAGCAAACCGAACGGACCGATCTTGCTCGGCCCCAGCCGCACGTGCATCCAGCCGATGACCTTGCGCTCCCAGTACACGAACATCGCCACCGCGATGATCAGCGGCACCGTGATGCACAGGATGTAGATGATCGGCCACAAGAGCTGGTTGATAAGTTGATCAGCCATGATGCTTATGCCTTGCTCAAGGTGATGGCCGCGCCATACGGCGGCAGCGTGGCGGTGAGATCCTGGGCAGCCTCGATCCATGCCGCGCCATCCGGCACAGCCACATCGATCACCAACGGCAGCAACACGTCGCCGATGCGTACCTGCGCGCCATCGGTCAGACCGAGTCGCTGTGCCTCAGCCACATTCAAACGTACCGCCGGGGCACGATTGAGCGGATGTGCATTCAGCGCGGTGGCACGACGCAATACTGCATCGCCACGATAGATCGGCCAGGTAGCGAGACGGGCCAGGCCAGCGGCAGCCGCGCGCGTTGCCAGACCGCTTCGCAACGTCGCCGCACGTTCGCTGATGCCGTCACGCAAGCCCGCCAGATCATCGAATTCAAAACCGGCCAGCTTCAGCGCGCCGCCCAGCGCACGCAACACCTTCCAGCCCGGACGAGCCTGACCGGGTGCCTTGGCACCGGCGCTGACACCCTGCGCCAGACCATCGACATTGACCAGGGTCGCGTCGATTTCCGGCAACAGCGCGATCGGCAGAATCACGTCGGCCACTTCGCGCAACGCAGCGCTGGCGTAGGCACTGAACGCCACCACCTGCTCCGCACTGCGCAGCGCCTTCAGGGTTGCCGCGCCATCGGCGAAATCGTGCGGTGGCTCGACGCCATACAGCACGTAGCTCTTGCGCGGCTGCGCCAGCATCGCCTGCGCGTCGAGTCCGCCGTTGCCCGGCAGCACGCCAAGTCTGGCCAGACCCACGGCATTCGCGCCCACCGGCAGTTCGTTGTAACCGGCGCCGGTGGCGTCGGCGATGAAGCGAGCCAGCACACGCAGCCACGAGGCCTGCGGATGCGTGACCGCGGCTTCGCCGAGTATCACCACCGCACTGCCTGACTTCAGCGCAGCGATCGCATCGCTGTCACCCTGATCACTGGTCGCGGCGTTGATCGCATCGGCCAACAGCGCCGGAGCCGATGCCCCGGCGGCCACGGCCGCCTTGGCCAGCGCCAGCAGCGCGTCGACCAGCGCCTGCGGCGCGACGATCGATTCGCCCGCAAGCTTGTAGTTGAAATCGAAGCTCGCCGGATTGACCGTGTAGACCTTAGCGCCCTTCTTCACCGCCTGATGCAGGCGATGATTGAGCAACGGCATTTCGTGACGCAGATCGGAGCCGACCAGCAAGGCGGCCTTCACCTGTGCCACCTCGGTGACCGGCAACGTGAAGCTGCTGGCCACCGCATTGTCGGCGAAGTCGAGCTGGCGCAGACGATGATCGACATGTGCGCTGCCCAGACCGCGGGCCAGACGCATCAGCAGATCGCCCTCCTCGTTCGAGCTGGCCGGATGCACCAGGATGCCCAGCTCGCTGCCCGGCACCTTCTTCAGCGCTTCGCCGGCAAACTGCAGCGCATCTTCCCAGGTGGTCGTCTGCCACTGGCCGTTGCGCTTCACTTCCGGCGCATGGATGCGGTCGGCCGCGTACAGGCCCTGGTGGCTGTAGCGATCGCGATCGGACAGCCAGCATTCGTTGATCGTTTCGTTGTCGCGCGGCACCGTGCGCAGCACCTCACCGCGGCGCGCATGCAGCCACAGGTTGGAGCCGAGCGCGTCGTGATAACCGATCGACGGCTTCGCAATCAGTTCCCAGGCGCGGGCCTGGAACTGGAACGGCTTGTTGGTAAGCGCGCCGACCGGGCAGATGTCGACGATGTTGCCCGACAGCTCCGTTTCTACCGTTTTTCCGATATACGTGCCGATCTGCAGGTTCTCGCCGCGATTCATGCCGCCCAATTCATAGGTGCCGGCAATCTCGCTGGTGAACCGCACGCAACGCGTGCACTGGATGCAGCGGGTCATCTCGGTGGCGACCAGCGGCCCGATATTCTCGTCGGCGATGGTGCGCTTGCGCTCGGTATAACGCGACACGCTGCGGCCGTAACCCAGCGCCACATCCTGCAGTTCGCACTCACCGCCCTGATCGCAGATCGGGCAATCGAGCGGATGGTTGATCAGCAGGAACTCCATCACGTCTTTCTGGAACTTCAGCGCCTTGTCCGAGCGCGTCATCACCTTCATGCCCTCGGCCACCGGCGTGGCACAGGCCGGCTGCGGCTTGGGCATCAGCTTGCCACCCATCTCCACGTCGACGAGGCACATGCGGCAGTTGGCGGCAATCGGCAGCTTGCGGTGGTAGCAGAAGCGCGGAATCGCGACGCCGATCGCGTCGGCCGCCTCGATGATCATCGCGCCCTTGCGGATCTGCGTGGACTTGCCGTCGACCTCGACGTTGATCAGGTCAAGTGCAGCATTGTTGGTTGGCTGCGCACTCATGCAGCGACTCCCCGGTTGGCTTCGGCCAGTTGGTCATCGACCATCGAACGGCCGTGCTGCACGAAGTATTCGAATTCGTTCCAGAAACGCGCGAGGAAACCCTGCACCGGCCATGCCGCGGCTTCGCCGAATGCGCAAATGGTGTGGCCCTCGATCTGGCCGGCAATCGCCTTCAGGCGGTGCAGGTCGTCCTGGGTGCCCTTGCCTTCGACGATGCGCGAGAGCACGCGGTACATCCAGCCGGTGCCTTCGCGACACGGCGTGCACTGACCGCAGGACTCGGCCATGTAGAAACGCGAGATGCGATGGCAGACCTTGACCATGCAAGTGGTCTCGTCCATCACGATCACCGCGCCGGAACCGAGGCCCGAACCTGCCTTCTGCAGGCAGTCGTAATCCATCGTGCTTTCCAGCATCACGTCGGCCGGCAGCACCTTCATCGAGGAGCCGCCCGGGATCACTGCCTTCAGCTGGTTGCCATTGCGCACACCGCCAGCCATCGCCAACAGATCCTTGAACGACGTGCCGAGGCGAACCTCGAAGTTGCCCGGGTTGTTGACGTGACCGGACACCGAGAAGATCTTCGGACCGCCGTTGTTCGGCTTGCCGAGATTGAGGAACCAGTCGGCGCCGTTGCGCAGGATCGCCGGCACCGAGGCATAAGTCTCGGTGTTGTTGATCGTGGTCGGTTTGCCGTACAGGCCGAAACCGGCCGGGAACGGCGGCTTGAAGCGCGGCTGACCCTTCTTGCCTTCCAGCGACTCCATCAAGGCGGTCTCTTCGCCGCAGATGTAGGCACCGGCGCCGAGCGCGTTGTAGATATCCACGTCGATGCCGCTGCCCTGCACGTTCTTGCCAAGCAGGCCGGCCGCATACGCTTCCTTCAGCGCTTCTTCGAGGTGTTCGTACGGCTCGTGGTGAAATTCGCCACGCAGGTAGTTGTAGGCGACGGTGGAGCCGGTGCAATAGCAGGCGATCGCCAGCCCCTCGATCACCGCATGCGGGTTGTAGCGCAGGATGTCCCGGTCCTTTGCCGTGCCCGGCTCGGACTCGTCCGAGTTGCACAGGATGTACTTCTGCATGTCGCCCTTGGGCATGAACGACCATTTCAGCCCGGTCGGGAAACCGGCGCCGCCACGGCCGCGCAGGCTGCTCTTCTTGATTTCGTCGATCAGCGCGGTCGGGTCGGGCTTTTCGGCGAGGATCTTCTTCCACGCCTTGTAGCCATCGACCTGCAGATAGCTGTCCATCGCCCACGGCGTGTCGAAATGCAGCGTCGTGTAGACGACCTGGTGTTCCTGGGGTGCGGGTCCGACGGCCATTATTTCAACCCATCCAGAATTTCGTCGAGCTTCTCGGTGGTGAGCCGCTCGTGGTAATGCCCGTTCACCGTCATCGCCGGCGCGTAGACGCAAGCCGCGATGCATTCCTCTTCCTGCTTCAGATACACGCGGCCGTCCGGCGTGCTTTCGCCGGTCTTGATGCCGAGCTTCTTCTCGCAGTGGCGCACCAGACCTTCCGCGCCATTGAGCCAGCACGAGATGTTGGTGCAGATCGCCACGTTGTTGCGGCCGACCGGCTTGGTCTCCAGCATCGAGTAGAAGCTGGAAACTTCGTAGGCCCACACCGCCGGCAGGTCGAGGTACTTCGCGACGGCGGTGATCAGCTCGTCGGTGAGGAAACCCTGGTTCTGTTCCTGCGCGGCGAACAGCGACTGGATCAGCGCCGAGCGCTTGCGATCCGGCGGGAACTTGGCCACCCACTCATCGATGTGATGGCGGGTATGGTCGTTGAGTACGACGAGCGGATCGACGTTCCTGACCTGCTCGAAATGTCCGGTGGCTTTCATGCGTTTCTCCGTCGTGCCGGCTCAGCGATCCACTTCGCCGAACACGAGGTCATAGGTACCGATCATGGCCACCACGTCGGCGAGCATGTGACCGCGCACGATGGTGTCCATGGATGACAGGTGGGCAAAACCCGGTGCGCGCAGGTGCACGCGGAACGGCTTGTTGGCGCCATCGGAAACCAGATAGCAGCCGAACTCGCCCTTCGGCGCCTCGACCGCGGCATAGGTCTCGCCAGCAGGCACGCAGTAGCCTTCGGTGAACAATTTGAAGTGATGGATCATGGCTTCCATGTCCTCCTTCATCTCGACCCGCGACGGCGGCGCAACCTTGAAGTTCTCGACCATCACCGGGCCGGGATTGGCCTTCAGCCACTTCACGCACTGCTGGATGATCCGGTTCGACTGGCGCATCTCTTCGACGCGGCACAGGTAACGGTCGTAGCAGTCGCCGCCGACGCCGACCGGGATGTCGAAATCCATCTCGGCGTACTTCGCGTACGGCTGTTTCTTGCGCAGATCCCAGGCAACCCCCGAACCGCGCAGCATCACGCCGGTCATGCCCCACTGCTGGGCCAGCTCCGGACTGATCACGCCGATGCCGACGGTGCGCTGTTTCCAGATGCGATTGGTGGTGAGCAGTTCCTCGTATTCGTCCACTTTCGACGGGAAGTCGGCGGTGAACGCCTCGAGATAATCCAGCATCGAGCCTTCGCGCCAGCTGTTGATGCGCTTCAGGTCCTTGCCCTTGTGCCACGGCGATTCGCGGTATTGCGACATCTGCGCCGGCAGGTCGCGGTAGACGCCGCCGGGACGGTAGTAGGTCGCATGCATGCGTGCGCCCGACACCGCCTCGTACACGTCCATCAGTTCCTCGCGCTCGCGGAACGCGTACAGGAACACCGCCATCGCGCCCAGATCGAGGCCGTTCGAGCCGATCCACATCAGATGGTTCAGGATGCGGGTGATCTCGTCGAACATGGTACGGATGTACTGCGCGCGTTCCGGCGCCTCGATCCCGAGCAGGTTCTCGATCGCCTTCACGTAGGCGTGCTCGTTGCACATCATCGAGACGTAATCGAGCCGGTCCATGTAGCCGATCGACTGGTTGAACGGCTTGGACTCGGCCAGCTTCTCGGTGCCACGATGCAGCAGGCCCACGTGTGGATCGGCGCGGACGATGGTCTCGCCGTCCATCTCCATGATCAGGCGCAGCACGCCGTGCGCGGCCGGATGCTGTGGGCCGAAGTTCATCGTGTAGTTGCGGATTTCCTGCATGCTCAATTCTCCCGCCAGTGGTCGGCGGCTTCGGCCTTGGCCTGCATCAGGTCGGCGTCGTTGCGGATGGTGCGCGGTACCAGCACGCGCGGCTCGATCGACACCGGCTCGTAGATCACCCGCTTCTGCTCGGGGTCGTAGCGCACCTCGACATTGCCGATCAGCGGAAAGTCCTTGCGAAACGGATGGCCGACGAAACCGTAGTCGGTCAGGATACGGCGCAGATCCGGATGGCCATCGAAGATGATGCCGTAGAGATCGAATGCTTCGCGCTCGAACCAGTTCACGCCCGGCCACACCAGGGTCAGCGACGGCACCACCGGCATGCTGTCGTCCGCGCAGAACACGCGCAGGCGCAGGCGACGGTTGTGTTCGATCGACAACAGATGGATCACCGCGGCAAAGCGGCGCGGCTCGTCGTGGCCGCGCGGACGCCCGGCCCAGTCGAAGCGACCCATCGCCTGGCCTTCCACACCACGCGAGAAACCGTCGCCACCGGCGGTATTGGTTTCCCACTCGGTCTGGCCATAGCCGAGGTAGTCGACGCCGCACAGGTCGACCAGTTCGCTGAAACGGAAGCCCGGCTCGTCGCGCAGCGCGGTGGCCACCACGATCAGGTCGGCAGCGGCCAGCTCGGCGGTGATTTCGTTGCGCTGGGTGCTGATGGTCAGCGTATCGCCGAATCGCGCAGCAAGGCGTTCGGCCAGCGAGGTCGCAGGTGTGTCGGACATATCAGGGCCTCACGAACGCGCGATGGTGCTGGTGCGGCGGATCTTCTTCTGCAACTGCAGGATGCCGTGGATCAATGCTTCGGCCGTGGGCGGGCAGCCCGGCACGTAGATGTCCACCGGCACGATGCGATCGCAACCGCGCACCACCGAATAGGAATAGTGGTAATAACCACCGCCGTTCGCGCAGCTGCCCATCGAGATCACCCACTTCGGCTCGGGCATCTGGTCGTAGACCTTGCGCAACGCCGGGGCCATCTTGTTGACCAGCGTGCCGGCGACGATCATCACGTCGGACTGGCGCGGGCTGGGACGGAAGATCACGCCATAGCGGTCCAGATCCAGACGCGCCGCACCGGCATGCATCATCTCCACCGCACAGCAGGCCAGGCCGAACGTCATCGGCCACATCGAACCGGTACGCGCCCAGTTCATCAGCGCATCGACACTGGTGGTGGCAAAGCCACGCTGCACCACCGGATTGTCGCCGGCAGGGCGCAGGATATCGTCGACAAGGTTCAAGGGCTGCGGGTTATGCATCACCTTGTCGATGGAGGAGATCACTCCCATTCCAGTGCTCCCTTCTTCCACACGTAGGCAAAACCGATGACCAGCAGCAGCAGGAACAGCCCCATCTCGATCAACGCGATGATGCCGATCTGCTGGAACACCACCGCCCACGGAAACAGGAAGGCGATTTCCAGATCGAAAATGATGAACAGGATGGCGAGCAGGTAATAGCGCACGTCGAAGCGCATGCGCGCGTCCTCGAATGCCTCGAAACCGCACTCGTAGGGCGCAAGTTTTTCCGCCTCGGGGCGACTCGGGCCGGCCAGCAGGCCGACGGCCAGCAAGACCAGGCCGAGGCCGGTGGCAACGCCGATGAACAACAGAACGGGCCAGTATTCGGCAAGCACGATGCAACTTACCTCCGCGCCATCAGGCGCATCAGTGACCGCGGGGACTAACCCAGTAACTCACGGTCCGGCGACTTCGATTCGGCAGGTCGACACAACCATGGGCTGCGCAACACGCCTGCAGGTCTGAAACCGCAAGCGTCCGACGTTCCGCGAGATGAGTTCGCGAATCTCGCCATTGTATCAGTGCGCATGGGTACAACAAGCCTTGACGGCCGACGGCGTGCGGATTATCGCCATGGATTTCACATGGTGTGGGTAGCGCGCTCCGAGGTCAGCGTACCAGCGAGGATGTTCTCGATCCGGCTGCGGGCGGCTTCGGCATCGCCCGACTCATTGAAGTGGATGCCGATGCCGGCGGTGCGGTTGCCCTGCGCACCGACCGGGCTGATCCAGACCACCTTGCCGACCACCGACAGCCGCTCGGTCTCCTCGGCCAGGGTCACCAGCAGCACCACTTCGTCACCCAGCGAATAGGACTGCGCGGTCGCCGCAAACAATCCGCCATGCTTGAGGAACGGCATGTACGCGTTGTACAGCGACGCCGCGTCCTTGATTTTCAGTGAAATGATGCCCTGACGGGCCGCCATGGGTTTCATGCTGCACTCCTGCCGGACGCTTGAACCGCCCGATCGATGGCACCGATCTTAGAGGCTGCGCCGCACGCGCACCACTGTTGCGGCATGCCGCATGCCTCATCTGTGACCGCAACCCTAATCTCATCCACCATCCGGCTGACCGGCCAGCAGCGACTGGCGCTCGTTGACCAGGTTTCCCCACGACGCGGGAGGCACCCAACCGGCAACCCATCCCGGCACAGTCGCGGCAGGCATTGGCCGTGAAATCGAGAATCCCTGGAGTTGATGGCAGCCCAGCGAAGCCAGCAGATCGCCCTGCGCTGCCGTCTCGACACCTTCGGCAATCACCGTCTTGGCCAGCATGCGGGCCGTGGTGATGACGCCCGCCGCGATCGCCATATTGCGTTCATCGCTGAGGATATCGCGCACGAAACTCTGATCGAGCTTGATGTGTTCGATATCCAGCTGCTGGATGTGGCTCAGCGAGGCGCTGCCTGTGCCGAAATCGTCCAGACCGACGCGGATGCCACGCCGGCGGCATTCCTCGATGACGACCTTGGCGCGGGCATGGTCCATCGAAGGGCCGGTTTCGGTCACCTCGATGCCGAAACCCACATCCATCACGTCTGGATAGGTCTCGAGCACGGCGTCGATATCGGTGAAGAACGCGGGATGCAGCAGATGGCGGGTGCTGATGTTGATCGAGACCGGAATCGAGATGCCCGCCCGCATCCAGGACTGGCAACACCTCAGCGCCTCGTCCAGCACATAACGACCGATCGGACGGGCCAGCTGCGGATCGTCCAGCACATGCATGAACTTGGCCGGCTCGACCAGTTCCTCGCTGTCGCTCAGCCGCAACAGCGCCTCCATGCCGGCTACTCCGTGCCGGCCGGGCAACCCGTCGATGAACACGATCGGCTGGAACAGCAGTTGCAGGTGCGACTGCTGCAGCGCCTGGGCGATCCGCTCGCGCATCGCCTGCAGCCGCAATTGCTCCAGCTCCATCGCCGGTTCGTACAGCAAGCCACGATCCTTGCCCTCTTCCTTCGCCGCATACATCGCCAGATCGGCATGGCGAACCAGGCCTTCGGCATCGGACTCGTCGAGCGGAAACAGGGTCCAGCCGATACTGGCCGACAGGTACAGCTGTTCGCCCATCAGATTGAACGGTGCCCGCAAGGCCTGCAGGATGCAGCGGCTGATGACATCGAGCTGCTCGCGGCTGTCGAGCCCCGAGATCACCAGCGCAAATTCGTCGCCACCGAAACGGGCCAGCACATCGGCTTCGCGCAGCATGCCGAGAATCCGTGCCGAAGCTTCCGCCAGCACATGATCGCCACCACCGTGTCCGATCGTGTCATTGACGCTCTTGAAGCGGTCGAGATCGAGTACGCCGACGGCCAGCAGCGAGCGCTCCCTGGTGGCCTGCGCCCGTGCCTGCTCCAGCAATTCGAACAGCAGGCGCCGATTCGGCAAGCCAGTAACCACATCGTAGAAGGCCAGTCGCTCGACCCTGATTTCATGCAACTTCTGTTCGGTGATCTCGCGCTGATGCCATAGCCGCCCCTGCGGCACACCGTCGATCGTGATCGGGATGAAGTCGCGCAGGAAGGTGCGGCCACCCCTGATGGCGACCTCGTCGCCCTTGACCGGCTCGTTTCTGGCCAGGATGTCCTGGATCCGCTGCCACTCACCCTCGGGATCTTCCAGGGTTTGTTTCAAGCGCTCGTAGATCGTGGCCGAAGCCAGGTTTTCCAGCTCGGCAGGTGTTTCGGACAACCCGAAAAGTTCGCAGAACGCCTCGTTGACGAACTTCACGCGGTTGTCTTCGGACATCACCAGCACGCCGGAGTACTGGTTCGACAACACTGTCCGGAAATGCTGCAGGTTGAATCGCAGATCCTGCTCGGCGGCAATGCGTGCGGCGCGCGCACGCTGGATCTGGATGCCCAACCCCAACTCGATCGCCATCTCCGAAAAAATCTGCACCTCGATCGGCGCAAACACATCCGCTTCAATTGCGGCGATGACGAATACGCCGACGATGCGTTCTTCCACCAGCAGAGGGAGAGCCAGCAATGCACGCGGCCCCGGCAGGTCGCCAGCAAACGGCCAGTCCGTACAATCCGACGACGACAGGCGTCTGACGTGGGCCTGCCCGGTCAGCATCGCGATGACGGCTGCACCATCGGCATGTGCAGCATCTTTCAGGTCGAGCCGGGGTTCCGCCCCGTGTTCACCTGCCTGACCATCCTGTGCATGCAAGCGCAGCGTCTGCCCGTCATCGCCCTCCAGCAAGGCGATCCGGGCCGCCTGGTAGCCGTCCATTCGGCGCACGACCCGACACGCATCCGTCAGCAATGTCTGCTCGTCCGGGCTGTGCGTCACCACCTTGACCATCTCGCTGAACAGGCGCAACGCGCGTCGCTGGCAAGCCTCCTCCCGCACTGATTGCAACAGCAAGTTGCGCTGCTCGTGTGCTTCCAGCCCCAGACCGATAGTGGCGGCAGCCTGCTGCAACAGCTCGATCATCCGCGGGGAAAAGTAGTCTGGATGCGCGGACCGTATCACCAGCCCGGCGCATACCTCGCCAAACTTCATAACTGGCACGGCAACGATAGAAACTATGCCATGCCGTACATATGCCTGACGGAACATCTCCAGGCCAGGCTTATGGCGGATGTCGTTTTCCAGCTGTGGCGCGCCCTGCCAGAACGGCAGTTGCGCGACCGAAAACGGCATGTGCTCCGGGTAGATATCGGCCATACCCGGTGTAACATGGGCGGGCGCAATCCGGCGAAACCATCCGGTGCTGCGATCGACCTCCCCCACCATTACCCGCAACGCGCCGATCCGGTGCTCAAGCGCCTCGATGACAGCCTCGTAGAGTGCGGGTGGATCGAGTGAGCGAACCAGCAACTGGCTGATGTCGAAAAGCGCGGCGTAGAAATGCTCGCTGGACGCAGTTTCCGGCGCTGGACTGGCATCTAACGAATTCAGATCCGGGTTACGCATTCAGTTGATCAGCCGGGTAGACGGAAACAGTGGCTTGCTTTGACATCGCAGCCTGGGTCGACAACCGGTTTCGATGATGGCGCAGTAACGGTGCAACCCAAGGCTGCACCCGCATCATCATTTTCCCCCACGCCAGAAGCTAGCCCTGTCGATCGGTCTGCGCAAGACCGGCGTCAACGATGACGCCCGACTCAGAGCACGCACCAGCCCCAACGGTCGAATATCCATACCGTGGGCAGAGCCAGCGCCAGCCTCGCGAAACACGGAGCGCCTGCCATGTCGGCCGAAGCAGTCAGATGATAGGCGCCGTCACTGTCGCGCTGGAGCGGAGCCTGCCGCCAGCGCCAGCTCTGCGCTCCCCCCTCACTGACCACGCTCAGTCGCAGCCATGGCCACAACCATCTCGGGGGCTGCCATGGCAAGGGCAAAGAAGACCCTGCCGGCATCGCCAACAGGTCCAGATAGCGTTCCGGCATGGCGGCCAGCCGGCGCATGCGATTGCCGCTCAATGCCATCTGGCTGCGATGTGCCGCCAGTGCCTTGCGCTTGTTCGCCGATTGCGCGGCCGAGCCATGGATTTCGATGAAGCTGCCATTGCACGCATGGCCGTGCACCAGATAGGCCAGCAGCCGGGGTGGATCGGACTGCCCCGCCAGGGCCAGCCGCACCAGTACGTGGGCCGAGCCGTGGTCGGGATGACGATCGTCCAGTGCAGGCAGCCCGATCAGGCTGGGGCGAAACTGATGGATTGCCGCGGCCAGCATGGGCGCCGCCGTGGCTGCCGCATGCAGCAGCATGTCGGTGACGCCCATGTCCGGCCAGCCCAATGTGTGCAGCGCCTGTGCCGGCACGCCGAGGCACTGCAGCGCCTGCAGCATTTCCGCGTGACGGCGACGGCCCCAGCGCTGCCGATCGGCGGCGCCAATCCACACACGCCGCTCCAGCCAGCGTTGCGGCCAGGGATTGTTGTCACCGGCAGTCAGCAGCAGGATGCGCACCTCGCCACCTGCCGCCAGCACCTGCTGGATCAGCAGGCCGGTGGCGATGGTTTCGTCGTCCGGATGGGGTGCTACCACCAGCAAGCGGGTTTGCGCGGAAAACGCCGGCAATCCGCTCGCAGGAATCGCCGGGGACGGATTCGCGACGGATTCGTTCAACGCCACTGTGCCAGCAGTTCCAGCAGCAGCAGGTCGCCACGCAAGGGACCGCGCAGGCTCTCGCGGGTGCGGTTGACCGCGCCGTACCAGTGGCCCAATGCCTCGACGTCCATCGCGCTGGCCAGCGGTCCGTTGCGCTCGGTCGAGCGCGCCTTGATCTCGTCGGCCGTGGCCTGGGCAGCAAACCACAGCCGCTGCGCCGGCTCGTTGTCCAGCCAGCGTTTGACCACGTCCAGCGGCTGACCACGACCTGCAGCAAGCGCAGCCAGATCCTTGCGCACTTCCAGTCGTCGGTCGAGCGCACCTCCCTGCGCCCAGGCGCGGGCCAGACCGGGATTGCCGCCCGCAGCGTCGAGTGCGGCAGCCGCATCGCGCACACCTTCGGTCTGCAGCCACACCAAAGCGTCGGCGGCAGCCGGCAGATGGAATTCGATCCGCTGGCAGCGGCTGCGGATGGTCTGTGGCAAACGCCACGGCGCGTCGCCCAGCAGGATCAGCATGGTCTGTGCGGCTGGCTCTTCCAGTGTTTTCAGCAGCGCATTGGCAGCGGCCGGATTCATCGCATCGGCCGGATCGATGGTAGCGACCTGCCAGCCGCCGAACTGGCTGCGCATGGCCAGCCGCGCCGACAGCTCGCGGATCTGGTCAACCACGATCTCGCTGCGCAGCACGCCATCCTTGCGCAGGCCGAAGCTCAAAGAGATCACGTCCGGATGCGTGCCGGCGGCGACCAGCAGGCAACTGCGGCAATGGCCACAGGGATCGCCGCCGGCAGATTCCGAGCACAACAAGCCCTGTACGAAACGCTGGGCAAATGCGCGCGTGCCCAGGCCTTCCGCACCGCACAGCAGTAACGCGTGCGGCAATGCATCGCGCTGGCGGCGCGCCTGCAGCCGCGCCCAGTGTTCGGCGTGCCAGGGCGGCAGGTTCATGTCTGCGATGCTCCGACCAGTACAGCCAGTGCCTGTGTCGCCGCCTGCAGCACCGTCGCGGGTGACTGACTGGCATCGATCACCCGGAAACGATCCGGCTCGGCCGCAGCACGTTCACGATAGCTCGTGCGCACGCGTTCGAAAAAGGCATCCGCCTCGGCTTCGATGCGGTCGGCATCGCCACGGCCCGCAGCACGGGCACGCCCGGTCGCCACCGGCAGATCGAGCAGCAAGGTCAGGTCGGGCTTCACGCCAGCACAGGCCCAGCGCTCCAGCCCGGCAATCCGTTCGGCTGGCTGGCCACGGCCGCCACCTTGATAGGCGTAGCTGGCATCGGCGTAACGATCGCACAGCACCCAGTGCCCCGCGCTCAAGGCCGGCTCGATCAGCTCGCGCACCAGCTGCGCGCGCGAGGCGAACATCAGCAGCAGCTCGGTCTCGGCTGCCAGCCCGTGCTGGGCCGGATCGAGCACGATCGCACGCACGGCCTCGCCGACGGCAGTGCCACCAGGCTCACGCGTCTGCACCAGCGCGATGCCGCACTGTTCGATGTATGCGCGCAGGCCGGCGAGCAAGGTGCTCTTGCCGGCACCTTCGCCACCTTCGAGGCTGATGAATTTTCCACGCGTCGCGCTCATGAACAATGTTTCCGCTGGTAGCAGTCGACGTTGCGATTGTGTTCCTCCAGCGTGCTGGAAAAAACATGACCACCATCGCCGCGGGCAACGAAATAAAGCGCATCGCCTGCGGCCGGATGCAGTGCCGCCTGCAGTGCCGGCTTGCCCGGCAGCGCAATCGGCGTCGGCGGCAGGCCGGGCCGGGTGTACGTGTTGTAAGGCGTATCGGTGGTCAGGTCGCTTTTGCGGATATTGCCGGCGTAGCTCGCGCCCATGCCGTAGATCACGCTGGGATCGGTCTGCAGCAGCATGTGATTCTGCAAGCGCCGCACGAACACGCCGGCGATCTGCGCGCGTTCATCGGGGCGACCGGTTTCCTTCTCCACGATCGAGGCAAGGATCAGCGCGTCGTACGGGGTTGCCAGCGGCAGATCCCTGGCGCGCGTCGACCACAATGCGTCGAGCGTCTTGATCATGGCGCCATGCGAACGCTTGAGGATGTCCAGGTCGCTGTCGCCTTTCACATAGGCGTAGGTCTCCGGCAGGAAACGCCCTTCCGGCGCCTCGCCGGGAGCACCGATCTTCTGCATGATGGCTGCATCGTCAAGGTTGGCGCTGTCGTGACCGAGCTTGTCGGCCTTGGCGAGCGCCTGGCGCAACTCGCCGAAAGTCCAGCCGTCGACGATGGTGAAATTGCGTTGCAACACCTTGCCGACAGCCATGTTGGCGAGCAGCTGGCGAGGCGTGATACCGATATCCAGGGCGTACTCGCCGGCGTGCAGCTTGCCGGCCACGTGCATCTGCTCGGCCAGCAGGCGCCAGTACCACGGGTTGGCCGTGCTCAGGTTGCGCTGACGCAACTCGCCGACGATATTCCTGAAGCTGGCGCCGCGACCGACGTCGATGCTGTCGCCCTGCGTGGTCACATGCAGCGGTCCGTTGCTGAAACGGCTGAAGTCGTGCCAGCCATAGAGCAGCGCGCCGGCGATCGCCAGTAGCGCGACCAGCATCCACGGCCATGCACGCCTGCGTATCGGTTGGTGACTCATCCGCCCTGCTCCATCGAAAAACCGAGATTGTGCCAATGCAGCTGCAGCTGGCGCGTGAGTACGCCTCGTGCATACGACCGCTCGCACAGTGAATGTACCGGCAGGATGCCGCGCACGCTCGAACTGAGAAAGATCTCGCTCGCACCAAGCAGAGTATCCAGCATCAGCTCACGGACCTGCGCCTGCGGGTGCACCGCCAGCACTTCGGCCCGGGCGACCCCGGCCACGCCGCAGTGGTCCAGCGCTGGCGTCAGCAGCACACCGTCGACAACCGCAAACAGGTTGGCCATGGTCGCCGAAATCACCCGGCCGCGGCTATCGCGCAGCACGCCTTCGGCGATCGCCGAATCGTGCCACTCGGCGCGCGCCAGCACCTGCTCCAGCCGGTTCAGATGTTTCATGCCGGCAAGCAGCGGCTGCTCGGCCAGACGGATATCGCAGACGCGCATGCGCACGCCCTGCACATACGCCGAGTCCGCGACCTGCGGTGGCGCGAAGGCTGCCACTGCACGCATCGGTCGCGGCGATGCTGGCATCGCGTAACCACGTTCGCCGATACCGCGGGTCACGGTGATGCGTACCACCGCTTGCGGCATGCCAACGGTGACTTCCAGGGCCTCGCGCCACAATTGCGCCATGTCCGGCGCCGGTATCCGCAGACGCTCGCAGCTTTCGCCGAGCCGTTGCATGTGGCGGGACCATAACGGCGCCGCAGCACCCACGAAACGGATGCTTTCGAACAGGCCATCGCCATAAGCCAGGCCGCGATCCAGTGCGGGAACCTGGTCGGCTGCTTCGCCGTCGATCAGCATGCGCACCGTCATCAATCCGGCACTCCCAGCGCACGCAGCAGACCGCGAGCCTTGGCGCGGGTTTCATCCAGCTCCAGCGCCGCCACCGAATCGGCAACGATGCCGGCACCTGCGCGCAGACTGACTTCATCGCCGGTCAGAGTCAGGGTGCGGATCAGGATGTTCAAATCGAGGTCACCATTGCGATCGAGATAGCCCAGCGCGCCGGTATAGGCACCACGCGGCGCGTCTTCCAGTGCGGCGATGATTTCCATGCAGCGCACCTTGGGACAGCCGGTGATGGTGCCGCCGGGGAACGTGGCAGCGATGACTTCACCGGGTGTCACCTCGGCACGCAGACGACCTCGTACATTGGAGACAATGTGGTGAACGTGGGCGTAACTTTCCACTGCCATCAACTCGTCGACCTCGACCGTACCCGGCACGCAGACACGGCCGAGATCGTTGCGCTCCAGGTCGATCAGCATCACATGCTCGGCGCGTTCCTTCGGGTGCGCACTCAATTCGCGGATGCGCGCCAGCTCGTCATCGCCGGGCAGCCGTGGCCGCGTGCCGGCAATCGGCCGGGTCTGTGCCACGCCCCGACGCACCTCGACCAACCGCTCCGGCGAGGAGCTCACCACTGCCCACTCCCGCTGCTGCAGCAGACCGGCAAATGGCGCCGGGTTGGCTTGGCGCAATACGGCATACAGCGAGGCTGCCGTGGGTGGCTGTGCATAGCGCGCATGCCAGGCGCGTGACAGGTTCACCTGGAAAATGTCGCCGGCATACAGATGCTCGTGGATACGCGTCACACCGTCTAGAAAGCGTTGCGGCACATCCTCTTCCCACGCCATCGGCGCAACCAGTGACGGAATCAACGGAGTTGCCGCGAGATCGAACTCCAGTGCATCGAGCAAATGCTCATGACCCGCTTCGGCAATCAGGATCGTGCAGTCGCGGGCGTGATCGACGATCGCCGCGGCAGGGCAGCGCATGGCGAGCGCCACCGGCAATGCCGCTGGCGCTCGCAAGTTCAGCTTCGGCTCGATCTCGCCGGCCAGTTCGTACGCCAGCAGCAGGACCCAGCCGCCATGGAATGGCAGCTCGTCGTCATCTGGCGGCAATCGCTCGGCTTGCCAGGCTGCGTCGAGCGCATCGAGAAAACGCCCTGCGCGTGGGTTGCCCGCACCATCGCAAAGCCGACCGTCCGCATGCAGCGTGAGCCGATCGCCCGGAAACGCGAACAGGATGTCGTAACGCGACTGCGCGTTCCCGCGCACCACGCTTTCCAGCAGGCACGGATAGCGCTGCGGAAACGAAGCGGCCGGCGCGAGCAAATCGCGCCGGCCGGCCAGGGTACGCCGATGGCAGGTCACGCCTGATCGATCGGTCAGACGCGACGGAATGCCAGCGTGCCGTTGGTACCGCCGAAGCCGAACGAATTGGAGATGGCCGCGTCGAGCTTCGCCTCGCGCGCGGTATGTGGCACGAAGTCCAGATCGCAGCCTTCGCTCGGCTCGTCCAGGTTGATCGTTGGCGGCAACACCTGATCGCGCAGCGCCAGAATGGTGAAAATCGCCTCGACGCCGCCGGCCGCACCCAGCAGGTGGCCGGTGGTCGACTTGGTCGAACTCATCGCCAGTTTGTAGGCGTGATCGCCGAAGATCTTCTTCGCCGCCATCACTTCGCCCAGATCGCCGAGCGGCGTGGAGGTGCCATGTGCGTTGACGTACTGCACCTGCGCCGGGTCGAGACCGGCATCGTTCAAGGCGCTCTGCATGCAGCGCGCCGCGCCCTCACCACCCTCGCTCGGCGCGGTCATGTGGAAGGCATCGCCGCTCATGCCGAAGCCCGCCAGCTCGGCATAGATCCGGGCGCCGCGCGCCTTCGCATGTTCGTATTCTTCCAGCATCAGCACGCCGGCGCCGTCGGACAGCACGAAGCCATCGCGATCCTTGTCCCACGGCCGGCTGGCCTTGGTCGGCTCGTCGTTGCGGGTGGACATTGCCTTGGCCGAGCAGAAGCCGGCCATCGCGGTGCCCGTGGTGGCGAACTCGGTACCGCCTGCGATCATCGCGTCTGCATCGCCGTACTGGATCATCCGTGCAGCCAGACCGATGTTGTGGGTGGCCGTGGTGCAGGCCGTTACACAGGCGATGTTCGGGCCCTTCAGTCCGAACATGATCGAAAGCTGGCCCGACACCATGTTGATGATCGAGCTGGGCACATAGAACGGCGACACCCGGCGTGGTCCCTTGGCGGCCAGTTCGAGCGTGGTCGCTTCGATCGTGTACAAGCCGCCGATACCAGCGCCGACCGCTACGCCGATACGCGGTGCGTTCTCTTCGGTCACTTCCAGCCCGGAATCGCGCAAGGCCTGGGTACCTGCCGCCACGCCGTAGTGGATGAACGGGTCCATCTTCTTGATGTCCTTGACCGGCATCCACTGCGCCGGATCGAAGCCGCTGACCTGACCGGCGATACGCGTGGAATAAGCGGAGGTATCGAAATGGGTGACCGGGCCGATCCCGCTCACGCCCTTGAGAACACGCTCCCAGGCGGTGACGATATCGTTGCCGACCGGCGAGATGATGCCCATGCCGGTCACTACTACTCGACGCTTGCTCATGCTTTATTCCTTACGTGATTCCGCAAAACCACCGTCGACGGGTACTTCGCTATTCCGAATCGCAGATACGTCATCCACCGCGGCAGGGACGCATCCCGCGCACCATACGGGGTCGGACGTTACAAAATGCAGAAACGAAAACTGCGCCAAGAAGGCGCAGTGTTCGATATCGCCACATGGACAGACTGGCCGGTGAAAGGCTTGCCAGTCCGGCAAGAGGCATTCAACCCGAATCGATCGATGCCTGATCAATCGATTTCCTGCCAATCAATCCTTGGAGTGGGCCTTGATGTAATCCACGGCCTGCTGCACGGTGGTGATCTTCTCGGCGTCTTCGTCGGGAATCTCGGTCTCGAACTCTTCCTCGAGCGCCATGACCAGTTCCACCGTGTCCAGCGAATCTGCGCCCAGATCGTCCACGAACGAAGCGTTCGCCGTGACTTCATCTTCCTTCACGCCCAACTGCTCGATGACGATTTTCTTGACGCGCTCTTCGATGGTGCTCATGTTGCCCATACCTCTCAAGGAGTAAATGATTTGTTTGTGCCGGCGTAATGCCTGCAAAAGCCGGCGCATTGTAGTGGCTAAACCGCGAGGCCGCCACGATTCGCCGGCAGGACCAGGACGCAGTGCCTGTGGACCGACGCGAAAGCGCAATTGTCGCCTAAAACGAGCCCGCTGGCGACAACTGCTTCCACAAGCCTTACGGCATATACATGCCGCCGTTGACGTGGAGGGTTTCACCGGTGATGTAGGCCGCCGCCGGCGAAGCCAGGAAACCCACCGCCTTGGCGATATCGGCGACGTCACCGAGCCGGCCCAGCGCGATCTGGCCGAGCAATGCCTGCTTCGACTCTTCCGGCAGTGCGCGGGTCATGTCGGTGTCGATGAAGCCCGGCGCCACCACGTTGACAGTGATGCCACGGGTACCGATCTCGCGCGCCAGCGACTTGGAGAACGCAATGATGCCGGCCTTCGCCGCCGCATAGTTCGCCTGGCCCGGATTGCCGGTGAGGCCGATCACCGAGGCGATCGAGATGATGCGGCCCTTGCGTGCCTTCATCATGCCGCGCATCACGGCCTTGGAGGTTCGGTAGACCGAGCTGAGGTTGGTGTCGAGGATGATGTTCCAGTCCTCCTCGCGCATCCGCATCAGCAGCTGGTCGCGGGTGATGCCGGCGTTGTTGACCAGGATCGACACCGCGCCGAATTCCTTGGCGATACTGTCGACCAGTGCGTCGACGGCAGCGCTGTCGGTGACATTCAGCACACGACCATGGCCACCATGCGCAGCCAGTCGCTCGCCGATCGCGGCGGCACCGCTTTCGCTGGTCGCCGTGCCGATCACAGTGGCGCCCATCGCCGCCAGCTCGTCGGCAATCGCCGCGCCGATGCCGCGGCTGGCGCCGGTGACCAGCGCGATTTCACCTTGCAGTGGATTGCTCATCTGTAGGGGTTCCTGACATTCAAAAGAGGAAATGATGCGTGCCGCGGAAAGATCACGCCCATTCGGCGCGCGTGGCGTCCAGTTCTGCCGGTGTACCGATGGCGCGCGCCTCGATCGCCTTGTCAATGCGCTTGACCAGACCAGTCAGCACCTTGCCCGGACCGCACTCGGCGACGCGGTTGGTACCGCCGGCGACCAGCGCCTGCACGCATTCGGTCCAGCGCACCGGCAGATACAGCTGGCGCTGCAGCGCGCCACGAATTTCATCAATCGTGCCGTAGCTGCGCGCCTCGGCATTCTGCACGACCGGGATCGACGGCAACTGCCAGCTGATCGAAGTCATGCGTTCGCCCAGCCGATCAGCCGCTTCGCGCATCAGCGCGCAATGCGAAGGCACCGACACCGCCAACCTGATCGCCTTCTTCACGCCCAGCTCGGCGAGCTTCGCCAAAACACGCTCGACTGCCTCCGCATTGCCGGCAATCACCAGTTGGCCGGGCGAGTTGAAGTTGGCCGGCGACACGACCTGCCCTTGCGCCACTTCCTCGCACACGGCGGCAATCTGTGCGTCGTCGCCACCGAGGATCGCCGCCATCGCGCCGACACCAGCCGGCACGGCTGCCTGCATCAGCCGACCACGCTCGGCCACCAATGCCGCCGCGTCGTGCAACGACAATGCGCCGGCACACACCAGCGCGCTGTATTCACCCAGGCTGTGACCGGACAACTGTGCCGGCTGCGCGCCGCCCAGCTTCTGCCATACCCGCCACACCGCCACGCTGGCAGCCAGCAAGGCGGGCTGGGTGTTCTCGGTACGGTTGAGTTGGCCTTCCGGTCCGTGCGCGCTCAAGTTCCACAGATCGAGTCCGGCGCCCTGCGAGGCCTCAGCAAACGTCGCCTGCACTTCGGGATGTGCGGCAGCCAGTTCGGCCAGCATGCCGACCGATTGCGAGCCCTGACCGGGGAAAACGAAAGCGAGCGAGGCTGAAGTTGAACTCATGGATGCGCAGATCCCATCGACGAAAACCGCCATGGTGCCAGTATCGTCGCCCATACGCAGCTGTATTCGGTTTGCGGGGCGGAAAACACGATGCCGCCCGAAGGCGGCATCGTGGAGAGACTCGAACCAGCGTGGCTCAGTAACGCAGCAACGCCGAAGCCCAGGTGAAGCCGCCACCGAACGCTTCCAGCAACAGATTCTGGCCGCGCTGCACCTTGCCAGAACGCACTGCGTAGTCGAGTGCCAGCGGCACCGAACCGGACGAGGTATTCGCATGCTTGTCGACCGTCACGATGACCCGATCCATCGACATCTTCAGCCGCTTGGCGGTCGCCTCGATGATACGCAAGTTGGCCTGGTGCGGAATCAGCCAGTCGATGTCCGACTCGACCATGCCGGCCGCCTGCAGGGTTTCATCGACCAGCGAGTCGAGCGTTTTCACCGCGACCTTGAACACCTCGCGGCCTGCCATCTTGATGCGTACGCCGTGATTGGGCTCGTCCTTGAAGCCGACCGACACACCAACCGGGTTGTACAGCAGATGCTTGAAGCCGCCATCGGCATGCAGACAGGTGGCATAAATGCCCGGCTCGCTGGAAGCCTCCAGCACTACGGCACCGGCACCATCGCCAAACAACACGCAACTTTCGCGTTCGGTCCAGTCGACCATCCGGGTCAGCGTCTCGGCGCCGATCACCAGCACCTTCTTCGACTGCCCGCTCTTGATGAACTTGTCGGCAATGCCCAGCGCGTAGACGAAACCCGAACAGGCGGCATTCACGTCGAATGCGGCACAGCCGTTCGCGCCAAGCCGGTGCTGCACCAGACAGGCGGTCGACGGAAAGATGATGTCCGGCGTGGTGGTGCCGAGCACGATCAGATCGAGTTCGGAGGCCTTGACGCCGGCCGCTTCCAGCGCACGCTGCGCGGCCAGGAAAGCCAGATCGCCGGTGGTTTCGCCATCGGCAGCGATATGGCGCTGACGGATACCCGTGCGGGTATGGATCCACTCGTCACTGGTGTCGACGATCTTTTCCAGATCGGCGTTGGTGACCACGCGCTCGGGTAGCGCACTGCCGGTGGCGATGATGCGGGAGTAGATCTGGGACATTCAGCTATCCATCAACGAATACAGAGGATCGAACGCCATGGTCGGCGTCTGCGCAACACCGCAACGTTACGTTCCGGCGTCCCTGAATGCAAAACGGCGCGTCGCCGCGCCGTCTCGCATGACCACATTCCGGGAATCCCAGGGGGATTCGGCAGAACCGATCAATCCTCGACCGACACCGCAGCCTTGGTTTCGATCACTTTCTTGCCGCGGTAAAAGCCATCCTTGGTGACGTGATGGCGCAGATGTACTTCGCCACTGGTCGGATCGGTGGACAGCTGCACGGTCTTCAGCGCGTCGTGCGAACGACGCATGCCGCGGGTGGACGGGGTACGGCGGCTCTTGGCAACTGCCATGGTAATTCTCCAACGGAAACTTGATGATCTGTTGCGACATGACCCGGATCGGATGACCGGATCGGTGGTTACTTCTTCAGTTCGCGCAGTATCGCGAACGGATTTTCGGAGCGCTCATCACCGGCGGTATCGTCTTCCGGCTCGTAGCCTGTCACTTCGTCGGGAAGGCTGCTGTCCGGGTTGACCGGAACCAGCGGCAGCACCAACAACAATTCGTCTTCAATCACATCCGCCGGATTCAATCGACCATCCTCGGCCACCAGCAGCGGTTCGCAATCAGGCGGCAAGCCAGCCTCATCGCGCTCCAGTTTGATCAGGCCAAGCCGGGTGTTCACCTCGACCGGCAGTACAAATGGCTCCAGCGTGCGCTGACAGACCAGTGCCAGCGAAGCCTGCGCTCGAACATCGACATAGCTGATGCCGAGGCTGTCGCGCCCGAAATCCAGCTCGAAATGCACCAACCCATCCGCACTCGCCAGCGCCTCGCACAGGCGCGACATGGTCGCGATGGGTAGCGTTCCCTCGAACGAACGCCGCGCCGAGACCATGCGCCAAGCGTCCACGGACTCTGGCAGTGTCACGGACATAATCGCGAAATGTTAGGTTCCAAGCCGCGCGAAGTCAACTGGCACGACGCCGGAGCAGCATCAAACCGTCCCGGCAGCTGCCTATTTTGCCTGATCCGGTCCCAATGCGGCAGACTGAATCTCCCTGCTGCCTGAGCCGCTGCCCTTGAACTCCTATTTGACGCTCGGTACCGCCGTGCTGCTGGCGCTGCTGATTGCCCTGCTGGGCGCGGCATGGCTGTTGCGCCGACGCCAGGCACAACGCGGTGCCAGCCTGCAAAACCTGCTTGACCTGGCCGACCGGCTGGAAGCGGACCTCAAGACCTGCCGATCCGGCCTGCAGCAGGCGCACGCGGTGATGTCGCTCAATCCCGACCTGCCCGCCGCCAGCGAGCAGGACGCCCAACATGCGATCGACGCCGGCCTGCGCGGGCTGCTGCAACAGCGCCTGTGGATCCGCGACCAATCGCCACAGGCCAGCCAGTCGGAGCTGGACGAGGCCGCCGCCTCGATGCGCAGCACCCGCGATCGCCTGCAACCGCTGTTGCAGGCACTCAACAAGGCCCAGAACGACCTGAACAGCGCCATGCGCGAACACATCCGGCGTGACTCGGATACATGACCGCTCCCCACTCCGCATCGCGCAGGATCGTACTGGGCTCGACCTCGCGCTACCGCGCCGAGCTGTTGCGCCGGCTGGTTGCGAATTTCGAACAATCCGCCCCAGGCACTGACGAAGCCCCGCTACCGCATGAAACACCCGCGGAACGCGCCCTGCGGCTGGCCATCGCCAAGGCCGTAGCGGCGGCGAGCGGTTGGCCAGATGCGCTAGTGATTGGCTCCGATCAGGTCTCCGAACTCGACGGCCTGATTCTCGACAAACCCGGTACGGTTGAACGCGCCCGCGCCCAGCTCAGCGCCAGCTCCGGTCGCGTAGTGCACTTTCATACCGCGCTGTGCCTGCTTGATACCCGCGACGGACATCGGCAAACCCATGTCGATCACACCTGCGTGCGCTTTCGCGAACTGGACGCGGCGGAAATCGCGCGTTACATCGAACGCGAACAACCGCTCGACTGTGCCGGCAGCTTCAAGTGCGAGGGACTCGGGATCAGTCTGTTCGAGTCGATCGACAACCGTGATCCCAGTGCCCTGATCGGGCTGCCGCTGATTGCATTGGCGCGGATGCTGCGCGACGCAGGTATTGCTCTGCCGTAGATCGCTACACTGCCGCAGTCAGGCACACGTAGCACTTCACTTTTTCGATCCGGCCACTACAGAAGAATCATGTCCGCCATCACCCAGCCACACGAAGAACCGCTACAACTGCGCCTGGAAGCCGCGATGGCCCAGGTCAACTGCGTGCTGCTGGGCAAGCCACGCCAGGTGAAACTCGCGTTCACCTGCCTGATCGCCGGCGGCCATCTGCTGCTGGAAGACGTGCCTGGCGTGGGCAAGACCACGCTGGCGCACGCACTGGCGGCCACTTTTTCGCTCGACTTCCAGCGCGTGCAGTTCACCAGTGATCTGCTGCCGTCGGACATCATCGGTGTCAGCGTGTACGAGCGCGAGACCGGCCAGTTCCGCTTCCATCCCGGCCCAATCTTCACTGGCCTGCTGCTGGCCGACGAGATCAACCGCGCCAGTCCGAAGACACAGAGCGCGCTGCTGGAAGCGATGGCCGAGGATCAGGTCACCATCGATGGCCAGACGCACGCGCTGGCGCAACCGTTCTTCGTCGTCGCCACGCAGAATCCGCTCGACCTCAATGGCACCTTCCCGCTGCCCGATTCGCAGCTCGACCGCTTCATGCTGCGGCTGTCGCTGGATTACCCGGACGCCACCGCCGAACGCGCCCTCCTCACCGGCAGCGATCGCCGCGACCTGCTGGCGCAGCTGATGCCGCAACTCGATGGCAATGCGCTGATCGCGCTGCACCGGCAAGCGCAGTCGATCACCGCCAGCACCGCCCTGCTCGACTATCTGCAGGCGTTGCTCGCCGCCAGCCGCCGCCACGCCGACGTCCGTGTGGGCCTGTCGCCACGTGCCGGTTTGGCCCTGCTCGGTGCGGCGCGTGCGTGGGCGCTGCTCAGCGGTCGCAGCCATGTATTGCCGGAAGACATCCAGGCGCTGTTCGTGCCATTGGCTGCGCACCGCCTGCTGCCGGCACGCGGTGCCAATGGCGATACGCTGGCGCGGCAGTTGCTGGCCGAGGTTGCGGTGGATTGATGCGTAGCTCGCTGCAGCGCATCCAGCGATGGGCCGAACAACGGCTGCCGGCACTCACCCGCTATCGTCGCCCCGAGAGCCTGCCGATCGAACTGCATCGGCGACGCATCTATATCGTGCCTAGCGGTTTCGGTATCGGCTTTTCGGTGTTGCTGCTGGTGATGCTGGTCGGTGCGCTGAATTACGCCAACAACGCGGCGCTGCTGCTCACCTGCCTGCTCGGCGCGGCCAGCGCGGCCAGCATGCTGGTGGCATTTCGCAGTCTGGACGGTTTGCGCCTGAGCCATATCCGCGCTGGTCACGCCGTTGCCGGACAAGCCATCGAACTCACCCTGGCCTTCGACTCGAGCCGCCTGCGCAACGCCATTCGTCTTGATCTTGGAAGCAGCTCCGTCGCCTTCGCGATCGATGCCAACGCCACCGCGCAAGTGAAAGTGCTGCTGCCCACCGTGCAGCGCGGCTGGCAACCGCTGCCGCGGCTGCGCCTTTGGAGCAGTTGGCCGCTGGGTCTGTTCCGCGCATGGAGCTGGCTGCATCCCGATCAATCGATGCTGGTATGGCCGCGGCCGGAAGTCGCCGGACCGTCGCCCCACGCACCCACCGATGACGCGCGCCACATGCGCCTGCATCACGGCGACGAGCTGGCTGCGTTGCGCGACTATCGCGCCGGCGATCCGCAACGGCACATCGCCTGGAAGGCCAGTGCCCGTCACGACCATCTGCTGGTGAAGGATTTCGAGCAGCCGCAAAGCCGTCCGCAATGGCAGTTGGACTGGCGCCAACTGGGTGCGCTGGACAACGAGGCACGCATTGCCCGCCTCGCGCGCTGGTTGAACGAAGCGCAGACCCAACGCTGCAGCTACAGCCTGTGGCTGCCCGGCAACGAAATCGCCAGCAGCAGCGGCCCGTTGCATTACGCGCGCTGCATGAGCGCGCTGGCGCAACTGCCATGACGTCGCCAGCACCACGCAGGAAAGCGGTCGAGCTGCCGATCGACACACGCGCGTTCGATCTGCTGAGTCTGACCATGGCCCTGGTGCTGGGCCTGCATTCGCCACACCTGCCCTGGTGGCTCAGCATCGCGCTGGCGCTGACGCTTGGCTGGCGTTGGTGGCAACGACGTCAGCAAGTCGGTCGCGTACCACGCTGGCTCAAGCTGCCGCTGCTGGCTCTGCTGACGCTGGCGGTGATCGTCCAGTACAGCAGCATCTTCGGTCGTGAACCGGGCAGCGCGCTGGCGGTTGGCCTGCTGATTCTGAAACTGCTGGAAACCGAGACCGTCCGTGATGCCCGTGTCGGCATCAGCTTTGCCTGCTTCGCCTTGATGGCCGCGCTGTTGTTCGATCAGGGGCTGATCGCCAGCGTGGTGGTCGCGCTCGGCCTGCTGCCGGCACTGGCCACCTTGCGCGCGCTGGAACCGGGACAAGCACCCACCAGCCTGCCACGCGCCCTGCTGCCGAGCCTGGCTTTGTCGGCGGCGGCGTTGCCGCTGGCCCTGCTGGCGTTCCTGTTGGTGCCGCGATTGAGCTCACCGCTGTGGGGCGCGCCAACGCCGGAGCAGGCGCGCACCGGCCTCAGCGACAGCATGTCGCCGGGCAACTTCACCGACCTGCTCACCGACGACCACCCGGCGATGCGGGTCAGTTTCGATGGCGCACCGCCGCCCGCAGACCTGCGCTACTTCCGTGCCTATGTGATGTGGAATTTCGACGGTCGCAGCTGGCGTCATCTCGATGCCCGGTACGCCAGTCCTCGAGAGCCTGCGCCGCTCGAGGCCGCCAGCTCGATCCAGTACCGGATCAGCCTGCAGCCCACCCGTCAACGCGTGCTGCCCACACTGGACGTGCCGTTGCAGGCACCGGCGCAGGCCAACCTGCAGCCTGACCGTGAAGTGTTGGCCGACAAGCCGGTGAACGATCAGCTCAGCTATTCCGCGCGCTCCGCATTGCATTATCGGCTGCAGCCCACGCTGGACGAGCGTTCGCGTCGCCTCGGCCTGCGGCTGCCGGCAAGTTTCAATCCGCGCACACGCACGCTGGCCGCGCAATGGCGGCAACGCTACGGCAGCGACGATGCCGCGATCGTGCAAGCCGCACTGAGCCTGTTTCACGATGGCGGCTTCCGCTACACGCTGGCGCCGGCACCGCTGGGGCGCGACTCGGTGGACGATTTCCTGTTCGACACCCATGAGGGTTTCTGCGAACACTATTCGTCAGCCTTCACCGTGCTGATGCGTGCGGCCGGCATCCCGGCGCGAGTGGTCACCGGCTACCAAGGCGGCTACTGGAACAAGCTTGGCGAGTACCTGCTGGTGCGCTATTCCGATGCGCATGCGTGGAGTGAGGTATGGCTGGTCGGGCGCGGCTGGGTTCGCGTCGACCCCACCGGCGCAGTACGCCCGGAGCGGGTCTCGCTGGGAGCCGCTGCCGCGGCAGGCGATCAACTGGCCTGGTATCGCAACGACTGGCTGCAAGCTCTGCGCAATCACTGGGACATCGTCAACCGCTGGTGGGACCAGGGCGTTATCGGTTTTGATGCCTTGCGTCAGCGCGGCCTGCTGACACCGTTTGGCATCCGCGACACCGACACCGCGATGTTGGGCGTGTTGCTGGCGATCAGCAGCGTGCTGTTCATCGCGATCGGGCTGGCGTGGGCCTTGTTGCGTCGACGGACACGTGATCCGTTGCGTGACGCGCTGCGCGAGCTGGAACGAAAGCTTGCACGCATGGGCGTCTCGCGCCGGCTTGCCGAAGGTCCACAGCATTACCTGAGCCGCGCCGCGCGTGCACTGCCCGGTCAACGCGACGAACTTGCGAGGTTGATGAATAGTTATCTGGAATTGCGTTACGCCCATGACGAACCGTCGCCTGAATTGTCGCGTGTGTTTCAACGCGCCGTGCGGGATTTTCGGGTCGCCAACGTGGTCAAATAAGAGCCGACGCGATGGCGCATGCCGTCGTCCATGATGGAGATACCCCCATGCCCCTGTACCGCCCACTTACCCTCGCCGCAGCCCTCGCCTTGCTGGCCGGCTGCGCGACGATCCCCAAACCGCTGGAAGGTGCCTACACCGACGTCTCCACCGCCAGCGCCCAGCAAGGCGGCGCCGGGGGCACCCGCGTACGCTGGGGTGGCGAGATCATCAAGACTGAGCCGGGTCCGCAGCAGACCTGCTTCTATCTGCTGTCACGCCCGCTGGACAGCCAGGCGCGTCCGCAAGCTGGCAATGCCGGCGAGAACCAGGGACGATTTGTCGCCTGTCGCGAGGGCTTCTACGATCCGGAAGTCTTCACCCGCGGACGCGAGCTGACCGTGACCGGCACGCTGCATGGTACCGTGTCGCAGAAGGTCGGCGAGTTCGACTACGCCTATCCACGCGTGGAAGCCGACGTCGTTTATCTGTGGCCGAAACGCCCGATCGTGGTGGATTACCCGCCCGGCTTCTATGACCCGTTCTGGGGCCCGGGCTTCGGCCCGTATTGGGGCGGTGGCTGGGGTGGACCCGGATATTGGGGAGGCCCACGACGGGTGATCATCGTGCGGCCACCACCGCCGCCGGCACCGAAGCCGTAATCGCACATGAAAACGCCGGCATCACGCCGGCGTTTTCATGTGCGGGTCGCGGAGATGTTGCCGCAGTCAGCCCGGTGGCCAGTGCATGCGCCGGCCGGCCAGCAGATGCACATGCAGATGAAACACGGTCTGCCCGCCATCCTCGTTGCAGTTGATCACCGTGCGATAACCCTGCTCGGCAAAGCCTTCCTGCTTCGCGTAGCACGCGGTGGCCAGCAGCAGTTTGCCGAGCAAGACCGCATCGCTCGTCGCCGCATCGTTGAGCGTTGCCAGCGGACGCTTCGGTATGAACAGCACGTGCACTGGCGCCTGCGGATTCAGGTCGCGAAACGCCAGCACCTCGTCGTTCTCGTAGACGATCTCGGCCGGAATCTCGCGGCGGATGATCTTGCTGAAAATCGTATCGCTCATCGCCTGTTTCCCATGATGAATCAATCAAGCAACTGGCGGCTGCCGAACGCATGTGCCAGGGTGCCGCGGTCGACGTATTCCAGTTCGCCGCCGAGCGGCACACCATGCGCCAACCGTGTCGGCCGCACGCCACCGGCGCGGGCCAGCTGGGCCAGATAATGCGCGGTTGCCTCGCCTTCCACGGTGGGATTGGTGGCGATGATCAGTTCCTCGACCTCGCCTTCGCCCAGACGCTGGGTCAGCTGCGCCAATCCCAGTTCTTCCGGCCCCAGTCCGTCCAGCGGCGACAACCGTCCCATCAGCACGAAATACTGGCCGCGATAACCGGTGGCCTGTTCGATCGCTGCCAGATCGGTCGGCGATTCGACCACGCACAACACCTGGCGATCGCGACTGCTGCTGGCACACAACGAGCACAGCGGCTCCTCGCTGAAATTGCGGCACTGGCTGCAATGGCCGATGCGTTGCATCGCCTGCTCCAGCACGGCGGCCAGTTTCAGGCCACGCTCGCGCTCACGCTCCAGCAGGTGAAAGGCCATCCGCTGCGCACTCTTGCCACCCACGCCGGGCAGGCAGCGCAGGGCCTCGATCAGTTCCGCCAGAAGACTCGATCCGTTGCTCACGATCAATCAAAACGGCATCTTGAAACCAGCCGGAAGATTCATCCCGGCGGTGACGCCGCCGAGCTTGTTCTTGCTGAGCTCGGCCACCTTGTTCACCGCATCGTTGATCGCCGCGGCGACCAGATCCTCGGCCATCTCCGGATCGTCGGCGAACGTCTGCCGGTCGATCTGCACACGACGCACTTCATGCGCGCCCGTCATCACCACACTAACCAGGCCGCCGCCAGCGCTGCCAGTGACTTCCAGTTTGGCGATTTCTTCCTGCGCACGCTTCATGTCTTCCTGCATGCGCTGGGCCTGCTGCATCAGCTGACCGATCTGTCCTCTCATCTCACTGCTCCGGATTCGTTGTCAAAGGGTTTGATGGACTGCGGCACGACGCGCGCACCAAACTCGCGCTTCATCGACTGCACCAGCGGATCGCCTTCGATCGATTGCTCGGCCGCGGCCTGCGCCGCATCGCGCACCTGTGCCGCACGCGCCGCCGGGGTTTCCGTCACCGCACCATCACTGTGATTGACGAAGCGCAGGCGAATGCGCTCGCCGAGCGCCTGCCCGATGCGCTCTTCCATCTGGCTGACCATCGGCTCCACCGCCAGGCTCATGTGCGCCGGCTGCAACGCGAGCACCAGAGTCTGTCCGTCACGCTCGCGCAAGACCGCATTCTGTGCCAGCAGACCGAACGGACCACGCAAGCCGGCACGCTCGATCAGGCTTTCCCAATTCGGCAGGCCACTGGCATCCCGTGCCACCGGAGCCACAGTCGGGGCGATCGCCGGACTTGATGTCGTCGGTGCTGCAGGCGCTGGCGGCACAGAATCCTGTCGGCGCTCTGCCACCGCCGCCGGGCGTGGTGGTGCGGCAGCGGATGGTCGCGGTGAGGGCGGCGCCTGCACCGGGCTGCCCACAGCCGGACGTTCCGCACGCGTGCCTGGTGCGCTATCGCCGGGCCGGAACGCCAGCATCCGCAGCAAGGTCATCTCGAAGCCGGTACGTGAATCTGGCGCCAGCGCCAGATCGCGCCGACCCGAGGTGGCGATCTGGTAATACAGCTGCACATCTTCCGGTGTGATCCGTTCGGCCAGGGCAGCCAGCGCGTTGTCGTCGTCACTGTCTTCGTCCGGCCGATAGCCGGGAATCAGCTGGATCAGTTGCAGCCGATGCAGCACGCTGGCGATATCGTCCAGCACGCCGCCGAAGTCCGGTGAGTACGAGGCGATCTGCGTGCATTCGACCAGCAGCCGCTCGCCATCGCCGGCCGCCAGCGCATCGAGCACACCCAGTACCTGCCCGCGCGCCACGCTGCCGAGCATGGTACGCACGTCATCGGCATGCAGCGTACCGCCGCCGTAGGCAATCGCCTGATCGAGCAGCGACAGGCCATCACGCAAGGAGCCATCAGCAGCACGCGCCAGTTCGCCGATCGCACTGTCTTCGTAGGCAATGTTTTCCGCGGCGAGGATGTGCCGCATCTGGCCGGATATCTGATCCGGCAGCAACCGCTTCAGGTTGAACTTCAGGCAGCGCGACAACACGGTCACCGGCAGTTTCTGCGGGTCGGTGGTGGCGAGCAGGAACTTCACGTGCGGCGGCGGTTCTTCCAGCGTCTTCAGCAACGCGTTGAACGCGTTCTTCGACAGCATGTGCACCTCGTCGACCAGGTACACCTTGAAGCGGCCGCGCGACGGCGCGTACTGTGCGTTCTCGATCACCTCGCGCACGTCGTCCACGCCGGTGTTGCTGGCCGCATCGATCTCCAGCAAGTCGACAAAGCGACCTTCGTCCACCGCCGTGCAGACCGCACATTCACCGCAGGGATCGGCGGACTGCCCGCGCTCGCAATTCAGCGACTTGGCGAAGATGCGCGCGATGGTGGTCTTGCCGACACCGCGGGTGCCGGTGAACAGGTAGGCATGATGCATGCGCCCGGTATCCAGCGCATTGGTGAGCGCGCGCACCACATGTTCCTGCCCGACCAGCTCGGCGAACTTGCGCGGGCGCCATTTGCGGGCGAGTACCTGATAAGACATGCCTGACTACCTTGGGGCGAAGGTCGATTGTGCCAAGTCGGGGGCGGCAAGTCAGTAACAAACGCCGCGTGATCGACGGCAACGATGCCGGTTGCCTGTCGCATGGACTGCGAGGCCGGGCGACGAGAAAGGCGGCGGCCCCGCCAGCCACACCCCGGCACCCGAATCATTCGCTACCGTTGCTTCCTTCCGGACCTGGCGGAGTTTGCGAACTATCGTCGCGGGGGGACCGACGGGGCCACCATAGACGTGGGCTGCTAGGCCCTGCCACAACAGCGCGGATAGCTGCCGCAGCACTTCATGTAGCGAGAACTCGAAGGCACTCGCACGGTTTCACTCACTGGCGGAGAGAGCGGGATTCGAACCCGCGATACGTTTTACCGTATACACACTTTCCAGGCGTGCTCCTTCAACCACTCGGACACCTCTCCGCATGGGTGAAACCGCCTCTGTCGGGCCATCAAGGCTCGGCAAAGAGGCGGAAGGATAGCCGCAGGCCCGGATACAGGCAAGCGGATGCAGCTGGATTCAACCGGCATCGGCTCGTGGCGCGACTGGTTCGCCCACGGCGATCCGGTCGCCCGTGGCCGCGATGCGGTAGCCGAGCGCTGCCAAGGCGGTCCCATCAGCCACACTGCCGTAGTGGTACAGCAGCAGCCGCGAGCGCATCGCCTCGTCCGGATATTCACGTTCGATGTCGTCGATGCCGGTGTGTGACGGATTGCCGACCAGACTGCAATCGTGCGCGATCACTTCATTGCCATCGGCGTAACGCACGAGCACTTCGGGAATCGGCCGGGTATCGCCGGTGTAGACGAAGCTGCCGTCCAGTGCGAGGCCGTACGATGTGCCCGGCACGTGGTGGCGGGTGGCGAACACGTCGAACCACAGCCCGTCGAGCCAGAAGCCGCGCGTGCAAGGCACCAGGCGGAATGCTTCCCAGAAATTGACGCCGCCCTCGGCAAGCACGCCGGGATAATCCGCCACGCGCGCCTGCAGCCAGGGAATCAAACCCGCATGGGCAAACAACCGGGTGGTGCCGCGCAGGTGCGGATCGAACCATAACCGGATGAACAGCCGCTCCAGTCCCGCCACGTGATCCATGTGGGTATGCGTGATGTACAGCGCCGGTGGCAAGGCGTCGTAGGCAGCCATGTAGCGATCCAGCGTGTCGGGGCCGCAGTCGATCAGCAGCTGCGGCACACCGGCGCGCTCCAGCACCACGGCCGAGGAGCCGAGTTCCACCGCATGCGCGGCGCCCACCCCGAGAAAATGCAGATGCCAGTTCATGGAGTCAGCGTACGCCCGTATCGGTAAAGTAGCGGTTGCCAGATATCCTTCTCGAATGCCGCTTCGCCCCGACTGGCGGCGCCAAGCTTGAGCAGCGAACGGCGCAGGCGCTGCAGGTTGGCCTGCTGCCATGCATCGGCCGGCGTGCGCAGCCGGCCACGGTCGAAGTCGATCAGGTACAACTCGTCTGACGTCACCAGCACGTTGTGCGCGTTCAGATCGGCATGCCAGATGCCGGCGCGATGAAAGCGTGCGACCAAGGCGCCAACCTCCTCCGCCAGCTCGCCATCCAGGCGCCCTGCCGCAAGACACTCGGCCAACGTCCGTGCGTCGGCGATGCGGCGAGTGATCAGGTCGGCGCTGTAGACCAGACCGCATCGACAATAGCGCGCTGCCACCACCGCGGGTCCCGGCAGGCCTAGCCTGGCGATCTCGGCCAGCAGACGAAATTCCTCGAAAGGGCGGGTCCGGTCAGCGCCGGTCCACAGATAGCGGTCACCCATCAGGGCTGCCACGAGGCCGCCGCGACGATAGTGCCGCAACACACACTCACCTATCGGCGCAGCAATGATTGCCACGCCGCCACGACCACCGGCTTGCGTGCGCAGCGCGTCCCGCTTGCGCCAGTAATCCGGCACAAACCATTCGTGCCCGACTTGTGGCGACACCGCCGCGTCGAACAGAATCGCGCCTTCGGCATCCTTGTGGGTTCGTTCCTGCATCATCATGCCCAGTGACTGTCCTCGATTCTAACCCAGGCCCCATGACACCGAACCCGATGACTGCCGCTGCCTCGATCTGCCTGCTGCGCACCTCCGCCATCGGCGACGTCACCCATGTGGTGCCGCTCGTGCGCACCCTGCAACAGGCGTTGCCTGACACCACGCTGACCTGGGTCGTCGGCAAGCTGGAGCGCAAGTTGGTCGGCGACCTGCCCGGGGTGGAGTTCGTCACGTTCGACAAGGCCGCGGGCTGGGCCGGCATGCGCGCGGTGCATGCGGCTTTGCGCGGACGACGTTTCGACGCGCTGCTGCAGATGCAGGTCGCCATGCGCTCCAATCTGCTCAGTGTGGGCATCAAGGCCAAGCGCCGTATCGGCTACGACTATGCACGGGCGAAAGACCTGCACAGCCTGGTCATCAACGAACGCATCCCGGCGCGCAGTGGCGAACATGTGCTGGATGCAATCGGCAGCTTCTGCGAACCACTTGGACTGAAACAGACGCAGGTACGCTGGGACATCCCGATTCCCGACGAAGTGCATGCCTGGGCCGCCGAACAACTGCCCGGCGATACGCCGACCCTGCTGGTCAGCCCCACCTCCAGTCATGCGCTGCGCAACTGGCGGCCGGAACGCTATGCCGCAGTGATGGATCACGCCGCCGCACGCGGGTGGCGTGTGGTGCTGACCGGTGGCCCTTCCGCAACTGAGCGCACGATGGCCGATGCGGTACTGGCCGCATGCCGGCGTACGCCGCTCGACCTCACCGGCAAGGACACGCTGAAGAAGCTGATGGCGCTGCTTAGCCGCGCGCAGCTGCTGCTGACGCCCGATTCCGGCCCGATGCACATGGCCAACGCCGTTGGCACCAGGGTGCTGGGCCTGCATGCAGCGAGCAATCCGGATCGCTCCGGCCCCTACTCCGACCGTCGCTGGTGCGTGAACAAGTACGACGAAGCCGCGCGCAAGTATCTCGGCAAGCCGGCCAGCGAGATCCCTTGGGGCAGCAAGATCGAAAGGCCCGGCGTGATGGATTTGATCAGTGTCGACGAGGTGATCGAGCGCTATGAAGCTGCGGCACGCGAGCTCAGCCTGGCGTGACTGTAGGAGCGCCCCCTTGTGCGCGAATGCTCTTTCGATACATGACAAAAGAGTATTCGCGCATAGGATGCGCTGCTACACGTGTATTACACCGCGCGGTAGTCCTGGTACGACTTTTCCTCGACCAGCTGCGAGCCGAGCTTGAGGTTGATCTGGCGCTTGAACGCGGCACGCTCGTCGTTGCGGAAATACACCGCGCGCGCCAGTTCGATGAATTCATGATCGAACGCCTGCGCACGTTCCTTCAGACGGATCTTGTCCTCGATGTCCCACAGCAGTTCGTTGACGGCGAACAGACGCGACCGCTCGTCGGCGATATCGGTTTGCGAAGCTGCGTGATTCGCCCAGGTCGCATTGAGCAGATCCAGCTCGTTGCGCACGTTGGCCAGTTTGGCGGCGTCGCCGATACGCTGCGACTTGATCTCGAGGATGGTGATCTTGTCGATCAGCTCGCCGTAGGAAACCGGGGTCTGGATCAGGCTCATGGATTTGTTTCCTTCAGGAATGATGGTCAGGCAGCGGAGCGAAACGCGCCCTGCTGCACCAGGGCACAGATCGTGCGCACATCGCCGTCCATGGCGCGGTCGCGATGCATGAAGGCGATGTGCTGGCGCAGGACCGCATGGGCGTCGCGCACACTGGTACCGGCATGGAAATCACCAGCACTGGCCAGCGCTGCAGTCAGTTGCTGTACTTCGGCGACGAACTGCGTGTAGTGCGGCTGATCTTCGCGCGGCGCGTTGCTGATCTTCGCGGCGAGCGCCTGCCAGCCACCACGGCTGGCCAGTCGACGTGCCGCATTCAGCATCGCCTGGCGGTAGTCCAGCGCCTGCGCCGCGGTATACAGCTCCAGTGCCAGTACGTGAGAGAGATCCTCGGTCATCTCCAGCACATGGCGCGCCTCGTTGGCGCCCATCGACACGTGATCCTCGGCGTTCGCGCTGGTCGGCACCGAATACACGCTGGCCGGATGCGCGCGGGTGGCCAGATCGTTGACCAACGCGGCGGCGGTGTACTGCACGATCATGAAGCCGGAATCGGTGCCGTCCTCGTTGCCGGTGAGGAACGCCGGCAGACCATCATTGGTGGCCGAATCGACCAGCTTGTTGAGGCGACGCTCGGAGATCGAAGCCAGCACCGGAATCGCCGCCTTCACGTAACTCATCGCCAGCGCCAGCGGCATGCCGTGGAAGTGACCGGCGGAAATCACCTGCTCCTCGATGAACTGCGCGTCCTCGTTGTCCGGAAAGATCAGCGGATTGTCGGTGACCGAATTCAGTTCGATATCGAACACCCGGCACGCCTGCGCCCAGGCATCACGCACCGCGCCATGCACCTGCGGCATGCAGCGCAGGCTGTAGGCATCCTGCGGCTGATGCTTCTTGCCACCCTTGAACGGCAGGAAGCGGCTGTAGAACGCCTCGCGACCATGCCGCTGGTTGGCCGGCACCCAGTCCCAGCCGATATCGAAGCTGAGCGCCTGATCGTCCGGCTCGCTCCACGCCTCGGCACTCCACGATTTGAAACGCGGCACCAGGTGATACGGAATATCGACCAGGGTGGAACCCACCAGCAACTCACGCACATGCGCTGCGGTCTCGACCTGACCCGGATGCGGACGCAGTGCGTGCACTTCGGGACGCAGGGCGCCGCTGCGACCGGCGAATGCATCCAGCGTCATCGACGCGGCCAGGTCGGCGGTATCCAGCAATTGTTCCAGCGTATCCAGCGCCAGCACGCCCGTCGCCAGCATCTGCGCGGTGCCGTTGTTCAGTGCGAGACCTTCCTTGAACGACAGGCGAATCGGCGCGAGGCCAGCACGCTTCAGTGCTTCAGCACCCGATACACGCTCGCCCTGATAAAACGCTTCGCCACCACCGAGCAGCACGATCGCCAGATGCGACAGCGGCGCCAGATCACCACTGGCGCCGACCGAGCCCTTCTCGGGCACCACCGGCACCACGCCGGCATTGAGCATGGCGGTCAGCGCTTCGAGCGTACTCACGCGGATACCCGAATGACCACGCATCAGCGTATTGATGCGGATCAGCAGCATCGCCCGCACCACGTCCTCGCCGAAGGGCTTGCCCACGCACACGGCATGGGTGGTGATCAGGTTGTGCTGCAGTTCTTCCAGCAGCGTGCCCTCCGGCTTGTGCGGATTCCCGCCCGGCAATTCGTCGCGCAGGCGATGCGCACCCAACAGCTTGTCCGCATTGCTGCCGAACCCGGTGGTGACACCATAAGTGGGTTCGCCACAACTGACTTTCTCGGCGAGGAAATCGGCCGCGCGCTGCACGCGCTTGAGTCCAGCCGGATCCAGTGAAACCTTGCTGCCGTTGCGTGCCACCGCCACCAGCTGGGCTCGGGTAAGACTGTTGCCGTCGAGAACGATGGTGTCGAATTTGCTCACTGCTGCCTCACTGAAGAATGTCGTCGCCCATTTCCTGATCACCTGACCGCAGAGCATTCAGCCCATCGCTGCGGCCTGCTCCAGTTCCACCCGCAAGGTCTTGATCAATTCGCTGCGCGCCACTTCGAACTGATCCTCGCGGCGCAGATCCTTCACCGTCACCACACCCTTGGCGATCTCGTCCTCACCCAGCACGATCACGAAGCGGATGCCGGCGCGGTCGGCGTACTTGAACTGCTTGCCGAGCTTGCCACCCTCCAGCACCACCTCGGTGGCGATGCCAGCGCCACGCAGCTCGCCGGCCAGCGCCAGATAGGCCGGCAGCTGTGCCGCGTCCATCTGGGTTACCAGCACGTCGACCGTACTGGTCGCGGTGCTGATCAGGCCGGCATCGCGCAGCTGCCAGTACAGACGGGTCAGGCCGATCGAGATGCCGACGCCGGGCAGCTGCGACTTGGTGTACTGGCTGGCCAGGTTCTCGTAGCGGCCACCCGAGCAGATCGAGCCGATCTGCGGATGATCGTTCAGCGTGGTCTCGTAGACCGTGCCGGTGTAATAGTCGAGACCGCGTGCGATCGACAGGTTCAGCACGTAATGCGTTTCCGGCACGCCGAACGCGTGGATCAGGCCCAGCACTTCCTTCAACTCGTTGCGGCCCTGCTCCATCGCTTCCGGGCCGGCACCCAGTGCATCGAGCTTGTCGTACGCATCCTGCAGCGAAGTCGAACGCACCTGCACGAAGGCGAGGATTTTCTGCGCCACCTCGGCACTCAGGCCGAACGTCTCGCCAATCAGCATGTCGCGCACGTAATCGGCGCCACGCTTGTCCAGCTTGTCCACTTCGCGCAGCACCAGCATCTGCTGCTCGCCATCGACAATGCCCAGGCTCTCGAAATAACCGCGCATCAGCTTGCGGTTGTTGAGCTGGATGGTGAAGGCGCCGATGTTCAGTTCGCGGAACACGCTGTAGATCACCGCCGGAATCTCGGCGTCGTAACGCACCGACAGCGCATCCTTGCCGATCACGTCGATGTCGCACTGGTAGAACTCGCGGAAACGGCCACGCTGGGCACGCTCGCCTCGATACACCTTCTGCATCTGGTAGCGACGGAACGGGAAGCTCAGATCGCGCTCGTGCTCGGCGACATAGCGCGCCAGCGGCACGGTCAGATCGAAGCGCAGCGCCAGCTCGGGCATGCCCTCGTCGTCCTTGGCGGCGTTCAGCGCACCGGTCGACTGCACGAAATACACCTGCCGTTCGGTCTCGCCGCCGGTCTTGGTCAGCAGCACGTCGGAGTATTCGATCACCGGCGTCTCGATCGGCAGGAAGCCGAAGCGCTCGTAGTTGCGACGGATTATGTCGAGCATGCGCTGGAACGCGATCTGGTCGAGCGGCAGCAGCTCGAGCACGCCGGGCATGGTGCGGGCCGGGGTAAGCGCCATGGAATCCTCTACTGACAATGGGGAACATTCCGTCTGACCGCTGACCGCGCGACGGCAGCCGTCAAGATTAGCAGAACGCCATACGCTCTCCGCAGCCGCCGCGGCAACGGAATGTATCGAACCTGTTGCCAAGCTCCCACGCGACGATTAAGATACGCGGCTTCCCACGGGGTGTAGCTCAGCCTGGTAGAGCGCTACGTTCGGGACGTAGAAGTCGCAGGTTCGAATCCTGTCTCCCCGACCAAGTTCGATGAAGAAGCCGGCCTTGCGCCGGCTTTTTTATTTCCGTGGTCAGCTCTCCAGCGCCAGCCCGGCGAGCCGATCGAGCTCGGCTTCGACAAAACCTGCCTCGATCCGTGCCGGCCGGTTGAACGGCCCGCGCAGGCTGACGCCCATGTACTCGCGCAGCAGCGCGAAGAACGTGTCGACCGGCTCGACCCCGTCGCGCTCGCAGCAATACTGGTACCAGCGGGTACCGGCGGCGACGTGGGCGACTTCCTCACGCAGGATCACTTCAAGGATCGCCACCGTGGCGGTGTCGCCGAGGTGACGCAGGCGTTCGATCATGCCGGGGGTGACATCCAGTCCACGTGCTTCCAGTACCCGCGGCACCAGCGCCATGCGCGCGATGTCGTGATGCGCGGTTTTCTCGGCCATCGCCCACAGGCCGTCGTGCGCATCGAAGTCGCCGTAGGCGTGTCCGAGCTCGGCCAGTCGTGCGGACAACATCGCGAAGTGACGTGCCTCGTCGTTGGCGCAACTGGCCCAGTCGCGGTAATACGCCTCCGGTTTGCCGCGATAGCGATAAACCGCGTCCCACGCCAGGTTGATCGCGTTGAACTCGATGTGCGCCACCGCGTGCACCAGCGCGGCACGGCCTTCGGCGCTGCCAAGCCCACGCTGCGGGACCTGACGTGCATTGACCAGTTGCGGCTTCGCCGGACGCCCGGGCGCACCGATCGGCTCGGGTGATGGCGAGGTGGAGTCGGCACGCAGTTCGCCAGCCAGAAAGGCCTGCCAGGTTTCATGCGTGAGGCGCAGTTTCTCGGCCAGGTCAGTGGCGTCGAGGCAGCGTTTGGCGGCGGCGTGGAGATCGGTCATGGAGTTTTTTGCGAGCACCTGCCCCTCAACCTCAGTCCTCTCCCCAAAAGGGAGAGGAGGCGACAGGAGTCACACTACCCGACGCGCGGCCTTGGCATCATCCGAGCGCAGCATCTGGATCTGCTCCAGGTAGCGCTGGTCGAGGCCGGTGACGTATTCGCCGGAAAAGCACGAGGTGTCGAACTGTTTCAGGTTCTCGTTGCCGTCCTGCACCGCCCAGATCAGGTCCTTGAGGTCCTGATAGATCAGCCAGTCGGCACCGAGCATCGTCTCCACTTCCTGCTCGGTATGGCCGGCGGCGATCAGCTCCGAGGTGGACGGCATGTCGATGCCATAGACATTCGGGTAGCGCACCGGCGGTGCAGCGGATGCGAAGTAGACGTTCTTCGCGCCCGCATCGCGGGCCATCTGGATGATCTGTTTCGAGGTGGTGCCGCGCACGATCGAATCGTCGACCAGCAGCACGTTCTTCTTGCGAAACTCCAGGTCGATCGCGTTGAGCTTGCGGCGCACCGATTTCACCCGCTCGCCCTGCCCCGGCATGATGAAGGTGCGACCGATGTAGCGATTCTTGACGAAACCTTCGCGGAACGGCACGCCGAGCGCGCCAGCCAGTGCGCTGGCGGCCGTGCGGGCGGTGTCGGGAATCGGGATCACCGCGTCGATGCCGTGGTCGGGCCGCTCGCGCAGGATCTTCTCGGCCAGCTTCTCGCCCATGCGCAGGCGCGCCTTGTACACCGAGACGTCCTCGATCATCGAATCGGGCCGCGCCAGGTAGACGTACTCGAAGATGCACGGCGTATGCAGCGCACCTTCGGCACAACGGCGACTGTGCAGCTGGCCGTCGTCGGTGATGATCACCGCCTCGCCCGGCATGATGTCGCGCACACGCTTGAAGCCAAGCACGTCGAACGCAACCGACTCGGACGCCACGGCATACTCGCGGCCTTCCGCGGTGACGCGCTCGCCCAGCACCAGCGGACGGATGCCGTGCGGGTCGCGGAACGCGAGCAGGCCGTAGCCGAGCACCAGCGCCACGCAGGCATAGCCGCCGCTGGCACGCGCGTGCAAGCCGGCGACGGCCTTGAAAAGGTGATCGGGGGTCAGCTCCATCCGGTCCTGGATCTGCAGCTCGTGTGCCAGCACGTTCAGCAGCACCTCTGAATCGGACTCGGTATTGATGTGGCGACGATCATCCTCGAACATCTCGCGGCGCAGCGTTTCGGTGTTGACGAGGTTGCCGTTGTGCGCGATCGCAATGCCATAGGGCGAATTCACGTACAGCGGCTGCGCCTCGGCCGAACCTTCCGAACCAGCAGTCGGATAACGGCAGTGGCCGATGCCGATGCGTCCGCGCAGGCCGCTCATCGATGCCTGGCCGAACACGTCGCGTACCAGCCCGTTGCCCTTGTGCAGGCGCAGCCGCGAACCGTCTACCGTAGCGATGCCGGCAGCATCCTGACCACGGTGCTGCAGCACCGTCAATCCGTCATAAAGCGCCGATGCCACTTCGGTGGTACCGACAATGCCGATGATTCCGCACATGATTGCAGCCTGCTTCAGTAATTCGTGGGGTGGGCGACTGCGCTGGTCGCAGCCGCTGGTGACGCTGTGCGTGATGCCGCTGGTGCGGACGTCGCGCCAGATATAGGGGCGTGTGGGGGTACTGACAAGTCATGCAGGTGCTCGAGCACACCGGACGACTGGACCTTCTCCATCACGGCCGACGGCTTCAGATGTTCGCGCACATTGGCCGACACGCCGGCCGGCACATTCTGCCCCAGCCATGCCGCGGCACCCTGAAACTGCGGCAACAACACCGACTGCTGCCACCACGCATCGCGCGTGAACCCGGTAAGGCCCACCAGGAAGACCAGCAACGTCACGATCAGCACGCCGCGCACGAAGCCGAACAGCATGCCGAGCAGCCGATCGATACCGGACAAACCGGTACTCCAGATCAGCCGTCGTATCGCGAAGCGAATCAGCGCACCGACTATCAGCACGGCGACAAAACAAGCGCCATAGCCGACGAAATAGCGCAAGGAAGGCAATGCGATGGTGTGTTCCAGTTGCGCCGACACCACCGGGCCGAATGTCCATGTCACCCAGAACGCGGCAATCCAGATGACCAGCGACAGTATTTCGGAAACCAGCCCACGGAAAAGCCCGATCAGGACCGACAGGGCCAGTACGCCGAGAATGATGCCGTCCGTCCAGTTCATCGGTTCATCCGCCTCGTTGGCATCTCAGTCGACCGCTACTGTGAGGCGTGTCATTCAGGGTACCGAAACCACGTTGCCATCGACGCCGAGCTTGGCCTTGATCTGATCGTGCACGCGCAAGGCGTCGGCACGTTGCGTCTGCGGGCCGGCACGCACGCGCCACAGCTGCTTGCCACCGGACTGCACCGTATCGACGAAGCCGTCGAAACCGTTCGCACGCAACTTGTCGCGCAGCGCGTTCGCATCGGCCTGGCTGCTCATCGCCGCCAGTTGTACCGCCCAGCCGCCAGCCTTGGCAGTCGTAGCGTGGGGTGCCGGCGTGGCTGCGACGGAAGCGGTGTCGTCGTGGCTGGCATCCTGCTCCAGCCGCGCCGGCGCCCCGGGAATCGACTGGGTGATTTTCAGGCGCGCCGCTTCGGCAGCGGCGCGCGTCTCGAAGGGCCCGGCAATGACCAGGGTGCGCGGCTGGCCCGCCTGGGTAATCGAATGCCCCGCCACCGGATAACCCAGCGCGCGCACGCGGCGCTCGAGATTCGCCGCACCGGCCGCACTGGCATAGGCGCTTAGGTTGATCGTGTAACTGCCGCGTCCGGCAGTGGCCGGAGCAGTGGCCGGAGCAGTCGCTGGCGGCATCACTGGAGGAGTGGCAGTGACGACCTTCGGCGTGGCGACAGCTGCCGGCTGCGATTTGATCGCGGGGGCGCTGGCGACCGGCGTGGCATGCATCGGAATCACCGGCTGGCTCGGCGACGTGCCTGCGCCGGTGGTCACCGTCGTCGGCACAGACTTCTTGCCGGCCTCCGGATCGATCTCGACGTCACGTGGACGGTTCGAGCCGATGTTTACTGTAGCCAACTGGTCGCCCGACACCGGCGTGGTCGTGGGGGTCGGTGTCGTCGAAACCGCGGCCGAGGTTGCGGCGGCCGGAGTACCGACGGGCGCATCCGGATTCAGGCTCATCGTCTTGGTCTGCAGGTCGCGATCCGGCGCCGGCGGTATCGCCAGGCTCACCGCCTGATCTCCACCGGAAGCCGGCGGCGTACTGGAAAAGAACATCGGCACGAACAGGATCGCCAAGGCGAACAGGACGGCAGCACCCAGCAGGCGTATTTTCAAGACTTCACTCCAAGGCGGCAAACGCGGCACGCAACGGCGGGATTATACCTGCCTGCGCCGGACGCCCGGCCAGGTGCCTCACGTGCTACGTTCAGCGAGAATCGCACCAGCCACGAAAAACGAGCCAAACGCGAGAATGCGCTCACCCGGCTGCGCCGTCGCGCGGGCCGCGGCCAGCGCCATCGCCACGTCGGCATGCGTATCGAACATCGCCAGCGGCAAGATCTGTTGCAGGATCGCGGCCAGCGCCGTCACCGCCAAGCCGCGCGGCGTGACGTGATCCAGCCCGGCCAGATGCCAGTGGTCGATGCGCACGCCGAGTGCGCCGATCACCCCGGCCACGTCCTTGTCGGCCAGCGCTCCGTAAACCGCATGCACCCGACCGGGTGGCTGCGCATCCAGCCATTCGGCCAGCGCGCGCGCGGCCTGCGGGTTGTGGCCCACGTCCACGATCAACGCCGGATCACCACCCAGCGCCTGCAGCCGTGCCGGCACCCGCACTTCATGCAAGCCGGCACTGACCGCGGCGAAGACATCCTTCGACGCGAACGACACGTCGTGCACCCACAGCGCATGCAGCGCGGCGATCGCCGCCGCCGCATTGGCGAACTGCACCGGTGCCGCCAGCGCGGGGTCGGGCAGCTCCATTGCGGTGCCATCGCGGTGCAGCCAGCGCCAGCCATCGGCATGACGTTCAAAGAAAAAATCGAGTCCCGCCCGCTCGACCCGCGCACCGCATGCCGCCAGCGCATCAAGCAACCCCGCCGGCGGATCGAGCTCGCCCACGATCATCGGCCGCCCGGCCCTTGCAATACCGGCCTTCTCGCGACCGATGCTGTCGCGGTCCGGTCCCAGCCAGTCCATGTGATCCAGGTCCACCGTGGTGACGATCGCCACATCGGCATCGACGATGTTGACCGCGTCCAGCCGCCCACCCAGCCCCACTTCCAGCACGGCCACGTCCAGTCCGGCCCGGGCAAACAGATCCAGCGCGGCCAGCGTGCCGAACTCGAAATACGTCAACGGAACAGCATCGTCTGGAGCTGCACCACGCGCCGCCTCGATCCGCTCGAACGAGGCGATCAGCGCGGCATCATCGACATTCTCGCCGTCGATGCGCACTCGCTCGTTATAGTCAAGCAAATGCGGCGAAGTGAACGCGCCAACACGCAGACCCGCCGCAGTCAGCATCGCTTCGAGCAGGGCCACGGTCGAGCCCTTGCCATTGGTGCCGCCGACCGTAATCACCCGATGCGCGGGCACCGGCACGCCCATCCGTTGCCATACCTTGCGCACGCGATCGAGCCCGAGCTCGATGCTGCGTACGTTGACGTGTTCCTGATACGCCAACCATTCGGCGAGATTGCGGGTCATGCAGTGACTTTGTGCGGGTGAATCGAACGGCATCCGCACATTAGCGCGGACAGGCAGACACAAAGTTTAAAGCATTGCTTCAGCCAAACAGATGAATACCACTGTAGTGCAGCGCCATGTACATGCCGAACACGGTCCAGAATGTTTTCTTCAGTGCCTTGCCGGCCAGCAGGGCCACCAGCAGGCCGAGCAGCAGCGGCATGTGTTTTTCCAGCGGACTGCGGGTGTCATTGACGACGTTCATGTGTGCTCTCCCGCACCACCACGGTGCAGGGAAATGATCGCCCGGTGACACGGCCAGCCATAGAAGCAGCCGTCAATCATCGCTGGTGACACTCGTCACAGGAGTGCCAGCCTCACAACGGCACACGCCGCAGCCTCAGCGCATTGCTCACCACCGAGACCGACGACAGGCTCATTGCCAGCGCAGCGATCATCGGCGACAGCGTGATGCCGAACCAGGGATACAGCACACCGGCCGCCAACGGCACGCCGACCGCGTTGTAGACGAAGGCGAAGAACAGGTTCTGCCGGATATTGCGCACCGTCGCCTGCGACAGCGTGCGCGCCCGCGCTATGGCACCCAGCTCGCCTTTCATCAGGGTCACCTGTGCACTTTCCATCGCCACGTCGGTGCCGCTGCCCATCGCGATGCCGATGTCGGCCGCGGCCAACGCGGGCGCATCGTTGATGCCATCGCCAGCCATCGCCACCTGGCGACCTGCAGCACGCAGCGCGTTCACCACAGCGGCCTTGTCCGCCGGCGACACATCCGCATGCACTTCGTCGATGCCCAGTTCGCGCGCCACCGCCTGCGCCGTGGTGGCGTTGTCGCCGGTCAGCATCACGATGCGCAAACCGGCCGCATGCAACGCCTTGAGCGCCGCCGGCGTGCCCGGTTTGATCCGGTCGGCCACCACCAGCAACGCGGCCAGTGCGCCGTCGATGACCAGGAACATCACGGTGGCACCCTGCCCGCGTCGTTGTTCGGCGCATGCGCTCACATCGTCGTTGATCGCAACGTGTGATTCCGCCATCAGCTGCGCGTTGCCCAGCGTCACGGTGCTGCCATCCACGGTCGCACTGACACCGCGACCAGTCAACGAAAGGAAGCCCGTGGCGGCCAGAAGCGGCACGCGCTCCGTTTCCGCAGCGATCACGATCGCCCGCGCCAGCGGATGTTCGCTCGGTCGCTCCAGCGCAGCGGCCAGCGCCAGCAGGCGCTCGCGTGCTTGGCCAGCGAGACATATCAGCTCGATCAACGCCGGCTTGCCCATGGTCAGCGTGCCGGTCTTGTCCACCACCAGCGTGTCGATCTCGCGCATGGCCTCGATCGCGCTGGCGTCCTTGAACAGCACGCCGTTCTGCGCGCCCCGACCACTGGCGACCATGATCGAGATCGGTGTCGCCAGACCCAGCGCGCAGGGACAGGCGATGATCAGCACCGACACCGCCGCGATCAATGCATGCGTGAACCGCGGCTCCGGCCCCAGCAGCGTCCACAGCGCAAACGCCAACAGCGCAATCGCCACCACCGTTGGCACGAACCAAGCCGCCACCCTGTCGGCCACGCGCTGCAGCGGTGCCTTGCTGCGCTGCGCCTGTGCCACCAGCGCCAGGATCTGCGCCAGCACGGTCGCATTGCCCACCTTCTGCGCACGCATGGTCAGCGCGCCATCCTGATTCACCGTGCCGCCGGTAAGCGCATCATCCTTTGCCTTGGCTGCCGGCATCGGCTCGCCGGTCAACATCGACTCGTCGACATGGCTTTCGCCATCCAGCACCACGCCGTCGACCGGCACCTTCTCGCCGGGACGCACGCGCAACACGTCGCCGGCATGTACTTCGTCCAGCGGCACATCGGCTTCACTACCGTCGGCGGCGATCCGCCACGCGGTCTTCGGCGCCAGGCCCAGCAGCGCCTTCAGTGCCGCGCCAGTACGACGACGTGCGCGCAGTTCCAGGAAATCGCCCAGCGTGACCAAAGTGACAATCACCGCCGCCGATTCGAAATACACCGCGACGTTGCCATGCATGTCGCGGAAGCCGGGCGGGAAGATCCCCGGCAGCAGGAACGCCACCGCGCTGTACAGCCACGCCACACCGGTGCCCAGCGCGATCAGCGTGTACATGTTCGGGTGCCACGGTTTCAACGAACGCCAGCCGCGTGCAAAGAACGGTGCACCGCCCCACAGCACCACGACCGTCGCCAGCACCGCCTCGACCCATCCGCTCACACGATCCCATGGCATCGGCAGATGCCAGCCGAACAGATGCGGCCCCATTGCCAACACGAACACCGGCAGGGTCAACGTCAACAGCGTCCAGAACCGCCGCGTCATCGACGACAGCTCGCCACCGTCGCCCTCATCCAGGCTCGGCATCACCGGCTCCAGCGCCATGCCGCACTTCGGGCAATCGCCGGGACCGACCTGCCGCACTTCTGGGTGCATTGGACAGGTATAGATCGCGCCGGGCGCTGCCCGCGGTGGAGTCGTGCGATCTTCCAGATAAGCGGACGGCTCGGCCACGAACTTCTCGCGGCAACGCGCGGAGCAGAAATAGTACGCATGACCGTCGTGCTCGGCGCGATGCTTAGCGGTATGTGGATCCACCGTCATGCCGCAGACGGGATCCTTCACCGTGTGGGCATGGTCGTGACGGGGATGCGAGTGATCATGTGCTGCCATCGCCGCAGGCTTCGCGGTGCAGCAGCTCGTCGACGCCATCTTCGAACCCGGCACGCCCAGATACATCGCCGGTGCCGCCTCGAACTTCGCTTTGCAGCCGGCACAGCAAAAATGGAACACCTGTCCGTCATGGATGGACTGATGTTTCGACGTGACCGGTTCCACCGGCATGCCGCAGACCGGATCGGTCGCCGTCGAACCTGGAGTCTTGTCGCCACCATCGCAGCAGGAAGCGTGCTCGCCCATCACGACACCGCCTCATCGCTCAGCGCGCGCAAGATCGGGCATTCCTCCGGTTTGCCATGCCCCGGACACGACTCGACCAGCTGCGCCAGCCCATCACGCACCCGCTGCAATTCGGTAATGCGCAGCTCGATCGCCGCCAGCCGCTGCTGCGCCCGCTGCTTCACCGCCTTCACCCCGCGCCGCCGATCCGCCGACAGCGCCAGCAGCTCGCGGATCTCCTCCAGCGTGAAACCCAGATCCTTGGCGCGGCGGATGAAGCGCAACTGCGCGACCGTGCCCTCGCCATAACTGCGATAGCCCGAGGCGCGCCGCACCGGTTCAGGCAGCAGGCCCTCGCGCTCGTAGTAACGGATCGTGTCGATCGCCACACCGACGCGCTTGGCGACGGCACCGATGGTGAGTGAGACGTGTGGTGTGTTCATGCGACAAGTCTAGACCCATGATCAAGGTCCAGAGTCAAGCGCAATGACCATCAAGGCTCGGCAGGTGCAGGATCCGTCCTCACGTACCGAGCCGCTCAGAACACCATGTTGAGTGCGACAACCGGAGCGGTCGAGGCGGTGCTGTTGTGGCCGCCCCGGATCAGGCGGACTCCGAGCAGCACACCCATGTTGGGGTTCCAGCTGTATTCGATCGCCGGTGCAAGAGCGAATGCCGTGCTGGAGCCGGAGTCCAGCCGTACCGCATCCGGCGCGTAGCCAGTCACCCGGGTGTTGCTGTTGTGGCTGTAGGTCAGGTCCAGCGCCAGCACCCAGCTGCGCGTCAGGCTGTACTCCCAGGACAGGCCGGCATACAAGATGCTGCCCGGTTTGGCCTTTCCGCGAAATCCCGATTCCGTGCCATAGACGCTGACATCTTCGAGGGTGGCGTGGCTGGAAAATGACTGCGACAGATTGAGCCGCATGCGCAGGATGCGGCCATTCGGCAACCAGGCGTACGTCTGCGCGTTGAGCTGCAGGATGGTCGTATGCGCGCCGCTGCCCAGACCATCCGCAGGCCGATCGCCCAGACGATCGTATTTCCCTGTCGGCAACGTCTCCTGCACCTCTGCAGAAATCGTCGGCAGCCAGCTGCCTTCGTGGAACTGGGTGAGCTGGTATTGGGCGAGCACGGTCCAGTCGCCCAAGCCCACGTGCGAGCTGCCCGGTCCGGTGCTGACCGTGTTGTAGCCCAGCACGGGGATCACGCCGACCGTCAATCGGTTGGCGAGCCCGTACAGCACGTACGTGCGCGAGCCGTAGCTGTCCGAATGCCTGCTGGAGATGTCGTACAGATAGGGCTCGACCAGGAAATGTCCGGGCGGCAGCGTGCCGGCCGAATTCGCCAGCATCGGACCGGTCCACCAGGCGTCGTCCTGCGTCTGCCGGCTGGATGTGGCGGTTTGTGCCCACACCGGAGCGCCATGCAGGAAGCAGCCAAACAGGCACGCCAGGAAGGAAAGGCGTGCATGGCGAAGCAAGGTCTTGCTGGATGGCAACATCACTCGTTCTTTTCTCGGACGTGGTGTAAAGGGAAACTAGGTCACGCAGTGGTTCGCTGAAATAGCCACTTTGACGAGATACGCTATAGCCACTTTGAGGAGTACCGGCATGCGGCGCATCCCAGCCAGCTTTCTGCCCCCGATCACGCTCGATGCCGCAAGCGGCGTACCGATGCATCGCCAGTTGTCCGAATGGTTCCGGCGGGCGATCGTCGACGGCCGGTTGCGACCTGGACAGCGCGTGCCGTCGAGCAGAAGCCTCGCCAGCGAGCTGAAGGTATCCCGCATACCGGTGCTGAGCGCGTACGAGCAGCTGTACGCCGAAGGCTATCTGGAGACGTTCGTCGGAGCCGGTACCTGCATTGCGCGGTCGATACCCGATGCGGGCCTGAAGTCGGCAGCCGCGACACCACACATCACGCCGTTGCGGATCGCCGCCCATGCAGCGCCGCGCAGAATTTCCAGGCGATCGGCATCAATGCGCGAGCCGGCGCCGACCTGGCTGGACAGCCAGGGTGCGTTCCGCATCGGCGTACCGGCACTCGATCATTTTCCGATGGGCGTGTGGTCGAAACTGGTGAACCGGCACGCGCGAAAACCAGCCATCGACATGATGGTCTATGGCGATCCGATGGGTTACCTGCCGCTGCGCGAGGCCATCGCGGAATACCTGAATACGGTCCGCGCCGTACGCTGCGATGCATCGCAAATCGTGATGACGACCGGCTCGCAGCAGGGGCTGCAGATCTGCGCCCACGTGCTGCTGGATCCGGGCGCGCCGGTCTGGGTCGAGGAGCCAGGCTATCCCGGCGCGCGCCAGGCGTTGATGATGGTCGGGGCGAAACCTGTTCCGGTACCCGTCGATCAGGGAGGTCTGAACGTGATGGCAGGCATTCGCCGCAGCCGTGGTGCGCACGCCGCATATGTCACGCCATCGCACCAGTTTCCGCTGGGCACCACGATGAGCGCCACCCGGCGCATGCAGCTGCTGAACTGGGCGGCACATAGCGGCGCATGGATCATCGAAGACGACTACGACAGCGAATACCGTTTCGGGGGCCAGCCAATCACGTCGCTGCAGGGGCTGGATACGGAGGGACGGGTCATCTATGTCGGCACCTTCAGCAAGGTCGTGTTCCCTGCCCTGCGGCTGGGCTATGTGGTGGTCCCGAAGGACCTGGTGTCTGCCTTTTACGACGCGCGCAATGCCACCGACACGTTCTGCGCCACCCTGTACCAGGCCGTCATGGCCGATTTCATCCGCGAGGGGCATTTCGCGCGACACATCCGCCGCATGCGAACGCTCTACATGGAGCGACGCGCGGCGCTGCTGGAGGCGATTGGCAAACACCTGGGCGATCAGCTCGAGGTCATCGGCGCCGAAGCAGGGATGCAGCTGGTGGCCTTGCTGCCACCCGGCATCGACGATGTAGCGGTGTCGCGAAAGGCAGCCAGCCTGGGCATTTCGGTCAGGCCGCTGTCACCCTGCTACGCGAATCCGCCGGCCAGAGGCGGCCTGATCCTCGGTTACGGCGGCGCCAGCGTACGCGAGATCCAGGACGGCGTGCGCAAGCTCAGGATGTGCATCCGAAGAGACGCATGACGCGTTCTACAGCAGCTTCCGGTACACGATGAAGCCAGATTTCTCGGCCACCTTGTCGTAGAGCTGCATGGCCGCCGCATTAGTCTCATGGGTCTGCCAATAGACGCGTGGACAACCTGCCTGCCTCGCATGCTCGTAGACCGCGTCGATGAGCGCGCGACCGATACCGTTGCCCCGGGCCGCCGCGGCCGCAAACAAGTCCTGCATATAGCAGCTCGGGGCAAGCTGGATGGTGCTGCGGTGATAGAGGAAGTGCGCCAGTCCCAACAGTTCGCCAGCACGCTCGGCGACGATGGCATGCACTGGCTCATCGGCATCGAAGAAGCGCGACCAGGTGGTCTGCGTGATTTCATCCGGCAGCGCGGTGGGTCCGCTGCGGCCGTAGAAGGCGTTGTAACCATGCCAGAGGACTTTCCAGACTGGAAAGTCCTCACGTTGCACCGGTCGTATCACGATTTGATGATTCACAAGACCTCGGAACTACTGCGAACAGAATGCCGTGAACCTGCGCAGGTTGAGTTATCTATCACTGGGACTCAACACGACTGACGACACTGCACGGTCAGACCAGCGCGTCTTCCGCCGCCACGAAGCCACCGGTCTGCCGCTTCCACAAGCGCGCATACAAACCCTCGTGCGCGATCAATTCGGCATGCGTGCCGGTTTCCACGACCTGCCCCTTGTCCAGCACCACCAGCCGGTCCATCCGGGCGATGGTGGACAGGCGGTGCGCGATGGCGATCACGGTCTTGCCCTGCATCAGGATGTCGAGGCTGTCCTGGATCGCCGCTTCGGCTTCGGAGTCGAGTGCGGAAGTGGCTTCGTCGAGCACCAGGATCGGTGCGTCCTTCAGCAGCACGCGGGCGATCGCGATGCGCTGGCGCTGGCCACCGCTCAGTTTCACGCCGCGCTCGCCGACCAGCGCCTCGTAGCCGATGCGGCCTTCGCCGTCGACCAGTTGTGGAATGAATTCGTCGGCGCGCGCCTTGCGCACGGCCTCGAGAATCTGCGCCTCGCTGGCGTCCGGACGGCCGTATAGAAGATTGTCGCGGATTGAACGATGCAGCAGCGAGGTGTCCTGAGTCACCACGCCGATCTGCGAGCGCAGGCTCTCCTGCGTAACTTGTGCGATGTCCTGGCCGTCGATTAGGATGCGACCGTCTTCGAGGTCGTACAACCGCAGCAGCACGTTGACCAGGGTGGACTTGCCGGCACCGGACGGGCCGACCACGCCGATCTTCTCACCTGCGCGCACGGCCAGATCGAGTCCGGCGATTACCCCGCCCTGCTTGCCGTAATGAAAGTGGATGTGTTCGAAACGCACCGCACCGTTGGTCACTTCCAGCGGCATTGCGCCTTCGCGATCCTGCACCGTGCGTGGTTGCGAGATCGTGGTGATGCCGTCCTGCACGGTACCGACGTCCTCGAAGATGCCGTTGACCACCCACATGATCCAGCCGGACATGTTGTTGATGCGGATCACCAGTCCGGTCGACAGTGCGATCGCGCCGACCGTCACCCGGCCCTCGCTCCAGAGCCACAGCGCCAGCGCCGAGGTGCCCACGATCAGGAAGCCGTTGAGCGAGGTGATGCTGGCGTCCATCGCGGTGGTGACGCGAGTCATCCAGCGCAGCTTGTCGGTCTGCTCGGCCATCGCGTCGGCGACGTAGGCTTCCTCGCGATGGGTATGCGCGAACAGCTTCAGAGTCAGCACATTGCTGTAGCCATCGACAATGCGACCCATCAGTTTCGAACGCGCCTCCGAAGCCTTCCACGAACGCTGCTTGACGCGTGGAATGAAAAACGCCAACAGACCGACATACGCGAACACCCATACGACCAGCGGCGCAGCGAGCCAGAAATCCGCCTTGGCAAACAGCACGATCGCGCTGCCGGTGTAGATGGTGACGTACCAGATCGCATCGACGATCTGCACCGCCGACGCGCGCAGCGAACCACCGGTCTGCATGATGCGGTTGGCAATGCGCCCGGCGTAGTCGTTCTGGAAGAAGCCCAGGCTCTGGCGGATCACGTAGCGATGGTTCTGCCAGCGGATGCGGTTGGTCAGGCTGGGCACGATCGCCTGGTTCACCAGCAAGTCGTGCAGGCTGCCCAGCACCGGCCGCGCGACCAACGCCACGAAACCCATCCACAGCAGGGTGCGTCCGTGCTCGTGGAAGAACGCCGTACCCGGCGCACCCCTGGCCATGTCGACGATGCTGCCGATGAAACCGAACAGCGATACCTCGACGATCGCCACTGCAAAACCCACCACGATCGCCGCGGCAAATACCGGCCACACCTGGCGCAGGTAGAACGCGTAGAAGCGCCACACCGACTTCGGCGGCATGCTGTCGATCGGGTCCTTGAACGCATCGATGAGGGATTCGAACCAGCGGAAGATCATCAGGGGTTTCCGAGCCTGCGTGTACCGACATTGTGCTTGAAGCTCGACCGGAGCGCTTTGGCACCCGCATCTCGCCATGCGCCACAAGCGCCCCTGGGCGAGCGGTTCAATACTGAACGCCAGCCTCGAAACGCGATCGGCATGATTGACCGTTCGCAGCCGCGCTCCGATCATGCCCGGATGCCTACTCTGATCCGCTACCTCTTCATTCTGTTGCTGACGGTTTCCTGCGGCAGCGTCCTGGCGCAAGACACCCCGGATGCAACGGCACCGGCTCCGGCAGCGGCGCCCACGCCGGCGCAGACGCTGACCCAGCTGCGCGCCCAACTGGACGACATCAAGGCGGCGGTGGATTCCAAGAAGACCGATGTGCCGCTGGGCGACCTGCGCAATCGCGCGCTGGACGTGCAGCAGCAGGCCGAACAACTTGCATCCACGTTGTCGCCGCAATCGGCCAGCCTGCAGGCCCGGCTCGATGTACTCGGCCCGGCACCGGTCAAGGACGCCCCGCCCGAATCGCCGCAGCTGAGCATGCAACGCAAGCAACTGAGCAAGGCCAAGAATGATCTGGAAGGCCAGATCAAGCAGGCCAATTCACTCGGCACCGAAGCCACCCAGCTGGCCGCCCACGTCGCCGAGCTGCGCCGCGACCAGTTCCAGACCCAGCTCACCTCGCGCACAGTGACACCGTTCAGTCGCGCATTCTGGGTCGATCCGGCCAAGGCATTCCCCGACGACATGAAGCGGGCGAAACAGCTGGGCAGCGATGCGCTGTCGAGCATCCGGCAGGCCTGGCAACCACCCAATCGCACCCCGTTCGTACTGTGCCTGATCACGGCCATCCTGCTGCTCAGCGTGGGGCGCTGGCTGATCGAGCGCATGCTGGTGCAAGTGACCACCCGTCACATGCCGACGGGCCGGCTGCGCCGCAGTGCGCTGGTCGTGGCGATGACGCTGGCCTACACCCTGGCGATCGGCTTGGCGGCGCGTTCCGCCTATCTCGCGCTGAACTGGAACGATCTGCTGGACGATGACCTGGACGATCTGGCGAAGCGGCTGGTGCGACTGGTGACGTTTGCCGCCTTCATGACCGGGCTTGGTCGCGCCATGCTCTCCAGCAAGCGCCCTTCCTGGCGACTGTCCGCCCTGTCCGACGATGCCGCACATCGACTGCGCGCGTTCCCGTTGCTGCTCGGCAGCGCCGCCTTGCTGCTGGGCGTGATCGAAAGCATCAACAATGCGATCGGCGCCAGCCTGGCGATCACCGTGACAACACGCGGGCTGCTCGCCGTGCTGATCGGCCTTCTGTTGGGCAGCGCGCTCATGCGGTTGGGCCGGTCGCGGCGCGCCACGCTGGCCGCCGGCGAACTGACGGCACCGCGCCCGGTCTGGATCGGCCTGGTGGTCGCGGCGGCGTTCGTCGGTGTCGGCATCGTCCTGCTCGGCGTGATCACCGGCTACATCGCCTTTGCTTTCTTCATCGCGCGGCAGATGCTGTGGGTTGGCGTGATCCTCACCGCGCTGTACCTGCTGATGCATCTGGTCGACGACATCTTCGACACCGTGTTCGACCCCAAGGGCCCCAGCGGTACGCGTCTGCAGAGCAGCTTCGGACTGGCTCCCAGCGCGCTCGAACAGACCGGCACCCTGCTGTCCGGCATCACCCGCGCCGTGCTGTTGATCCTGGCGGTCGCGATCGTGCTGGCGCCGTTCGGTGCGGACCCGCAGGAACTCGCCGGCCGCATTGGCACCCTGCTGTCCGGCGGTTCGCTGGGTTCGCTCAAGATCGTGCCCAGCAACATCTTCGATGCCGTGCTGGTGTTCGTGCTCGGCCTGATCGTGCTGCGCGTGATCAAACGCTGGCTGAGTGACCAGCTGCTGCCGAAGACCTCGCTCGATCCCGGCATGCAGAACTCGATGCTGACCCTGCTCGGTTATGTCGGCGGCGTGCTGGTGTTCGTCCTGGCGCTGGTCGCGCTGAAGGTCGACCTGCAGGGCATCGCCTGGATGGCCAGCGCGCTTTCGGTCGGCATCGGCTTCGGTCTGCAGGCGATCGTGCAGAACTTCATCTCCGGCCTGATCCTGCTGGCCGAGCGGCCGGTGAAGGTGGGCGACTGGGTTTCCATCGGCGGCGTCGAGGGTGACATCCGCCGGATCAACGTGCGCGCCACCGAGATCCAGATGGGCGACCGCTCCACCATGATCGTGCCGAACTCGCAGTTCATCACCCAGAACGTGCGCAATGTGACCCTGGCCAATGCCCAGGGCCGCGTCAACATCAAACTGTCGATGCCGCTGGATACCGATGCGGGCAAGGCACGCGAGCTGATCCTGGAAGTGCTGCACGCGCATCCGGGAACCTTGAGCATGCCCACTCCGAGCGTGCAGCTGGAAAACCTCGATGCCGGCTCGATGACGTTCAACTGCATCGCCTACGTCAACAGTCCGCGTGAGGTCAGCGGCGTGAAGAGCGACCTGCTGTTCGAGATACTCGAACGCCTGCGCAGTGCCAAGCTGCCAATGACGAGTCCGCAGAGCATGGTGCTGCGCCGGCTGCCGCCGATGGCCGAGAGCCATGACGACCAGGATTGATCCGCCATCAGCACATCCCGCCCATGGAGTCAGCCACATGTCTGCATCCAGCCAAACCGGCAGCACCATCATTCCCTGCCTGCGCTATCGCGACGCGCATGCCGCGATCGACTGGCTGTGCAAGGCGTTCGGCTTCACGAAAAACGCCGTGTACGAAAACGAGCACGGCGGCGTGGAGCATGCCCAGCTGACCTGGGGCAACGGCATGGTCATGCTCGGCGAAGTGTGTGACAACGAGTTTGGCCGGCATATTGCCCAGCCCGACGAGATTGGCGGCCGCGAAACGCAATGCGCCTGCGTGATCGTCGCCAACTGCAAGTCGCACTGCCAGCAGGCCCGGGCCGCCGGCGCGGTGATTGTCGACGACTACGCCGAAAAGGAATACGGCGGCGCCGGCTACAGCTGCCACGACCCGGAAGGTCACCTGTGGTATTTCGGCAGCTACGATCCGTGGCAGCCTGGGTAAACCCAACATAAAGAAGGCCGGCTTGCGCCGGCCTTCTGCTTGAGCAGACTGCAGCTCTCCGTTATGGCGTACAAGCCTTGCCATGCTCCGCATGATTGCCCTTGGCCTTGGCATCGGGCTCGCTCATGTACTCGCCATGCTTGGTCTTGCCGTACCACTTGTCAGTCGGACAGTGGTAGACCTTGCTGCTGTCGTTGACCCAGACCATGCCCGGGCCACCGCCCGGCGCGGCATTGGCGGCAGGCGCCGGCATCGTGTGGGCCTTCATGGCGTTGTTCGCGGGCGGGGCAGGTGCGGCTGCCGCCGGCGCTGCAGCGGCGGCGGGTGCTGCGGCAGCGGCACCGGCTGCCGCGTACCACTCCTTCACACCCTTGTGGCCTTTGCACGCACCCTTCTTGGTGGCCTGACTGGAGTAGCTGCCGTCCTTGCACTGGCCGGTGGAGCCGGCGGGCGCGGACGCTTGTTGCGCATAAACGGCCGGTACGGCCAACAGACAAGCCAATGCGATGACCATCAGATTTGACGATTTCATTCAGACTCCCTCCAACGTGAATTCGCGACGACACTCCCAAGCACTCGCAACGGCCGTGCTTGCAGCGCGACTATGCCGCAAAATCATGACCGCAAGATACGACCGGCACACCGCATTTATCCGGTAGACGGCTGTTTCGAATGAACTTGCGAATCAGCCCCGAAAACCACAATCCGGGGTGCTTGAGTCATACCGATACCTTTGCCGTCACGGCGCGGCAGCGGCCGGCTTGAGCTTGGAGTCCGGCCGCGCCAGCGCATACATCTCCCAGCTGAATTGATTGAGCAGGCCCTGACGATCCTTGCCTATGGCGTACAGATCGAAGTGGGTCCGATCGGGCAGGAAACGAAGGTCAGCCTTGGCGTGCAGGCCGTCCAGCACCGTCTTCAGCCTGTGCGCGGCGCCATCCAGGTAGAACGTATCGGCGGTGCCGACGACCAGATGTATCTTGCCATCCAGATCGGGTTTCAGCTGCGGCCAGTTCGCCTGCAGCAAGTGCGCGATGTCGTAGTGGTCACGCCAGTAGGCAACCACGGCCGGATCGACCGCGCCCGTATCGCGATTGAACATCGGCACTGGCCGACCGTCCGCACCACGCGGCGAGAAGACCCAGTCGAACGAGGCCAGCTGACCACCGTATTCGCCCAGCACACGTTCAAGCCTGGCGAACGTCTCGAAGCTGGCAATCACCCTGCCCTTGTCGCGCACCAGCGGATAGGCCGAACCATCCGGCCGGTGGTACATGTTCGCGTTGGGTGCATACAGGTCTACACCGGTGAAATCATGGAAGTCGCTGGGATCGGGCGAGGTCGACCAGGTGCCACCGAAAATTTTCGGATAGCGTGTCTGCAGCCACAACGTGGCCCAGCCGCCGGAGGAATGCCCGTTGAGGAATCGTCCATTCGGCCGGCCGTCCATGCGATAGGTGGCTTCCAGCCGCGGAATCAGTTCCGTGATGAGCGCCTGTCCCCAAGGGCCGTTGTTGACCGAGTCGACAAACTCGTGCGTGCCGGTAGGACTCGACTCGTCGAGCAGGACCCAGATCATCGGCGGCATCGCCTTGCTCGCCATCTTTCCGTAAACCATCGCAGCCACGGCGCTCAACGAGGTGGCACTGCCGCCGTAACCGTGGGTGTAATACACCGTTGGATAGGTGGTACTGGCCTTCGCATCGTAACCGGGCGGCGTCACGACCCAGCCACGCATCGCGATCGATCGGCCCCAGAATGCGGTGAGCGCCGGACTGGTGAAGTCGATCGGCTGGGTGTGGGCCTTGGCCTCGTCGAGATATTTCATCGAAGCGGCGCTCATCGCGCGCGCCGGAAAGGTCCACGGTGCGCGCGCCGGCAGCTGCTTCACCAGGGTCAGCGCAGGCACGTCCGTGGCTGGCAGATGCAGCTTGACCACGTCGCTGACCAGGTCGCCGGCACCACGACCGGAGTAGTTGTAGCTGTGATCGACATCGAGCACGGCCTGTACCAGGTAGTCGCCCGGCGGCAGTTTCGAGTAGCCGGCCGGAAATGCCTGCGTATCCGCATCGATATCCACGCCCTGCCCGGGTGTCAGGCGATTCACTTCACGCGCGGCCACCGAGGTCTGTTCGGGACTGAACGGACTGGTGTCCACCTCATCGACCTTGCCACTGCTGTCCGCCGATTCCTTTTTGGCAGCGGCCTCGGCGGCTTTCGCGTCAATCGCGAACAGCAACAGTCGGCCCGAGGTCGGCTGCGAGCTGGCGGAGCCCAGCCGGATTTGAAAAAGACTCTGCGCGGAAGTGGCGGGCGCATCCTGTCGTGCCTGCGCAACACCGCACAGCGATCCCAGGCACAACACGGCAAAAGCAATACGGCGGCAACGATTCATCACGACTCCCCTCTGATCGAATATTCAGACTCGCACGATTGCGGCTCTGGGCAAGGAGCCGTCCCCTCTGTTCAGCTGACCCGCTTCAGCACCAACGCATCGAGACCATCGCGCCGGGTGATGATCCCGATGACCTTGCCATCAGCATCGCGCTGCACGAGCCGCCGCAGCCGCGGCTGGCCCGGCGTGAACAGCACATCCCTGAGCTCCACCTTGATCGCATAAGGCTTGCCACCGTTCACAATCCCGGTGAGCTCGTCACCATGGCGGGCGATCACGAAGGTGACGTCGGTGCCGGCCTTGTAGATACCCGCATACTCATCCAGCACCTTGATCGGCAACGTCACCGCTGGCGGATCCTGCGGCACGGCGGTGGTCTGGCTCGAAATCATGCGCCAGCCACTCGCCTCCTTCTGCCATACCTCGGTCGAGCGGTAGGTGGCATGCGACACCTGCCCATACGCGTGCACCGTGGACTGGTCCGTGAAACTGGTGACTGCCACCGGACCGTATACCTGGACGCGGAAGTCAGCCTGCACGAGATGGTTCGAAATGCCCTTGGGTGAAGGTCCCGCGCTGGCGAGAATGTCCCGCTTCGTGACCACGCTGCCGTTCTCGATCATGAAGGTTACCCGATCGTCGAGATAGCGATCGAGCACGGCGGCGGCGCCGCTGGCCGAGGCATCGGAGAACTCCTGCGACTGCCGCTTGATCAGCGCAGCGACATCTTCGGTGGCGGCAAACGCGGGCATGCACCCCGCCAGCAACGCCAGAAGAACGACTTTCGGAACCGCACGATGACACGACATGGACACTCTCCCTGCCATTGATAGTGAAATCAAAACACCGAATCGCGGACAAACTTGCCGACCACATCAAAACAGGTGCAACGCCTCCATCGTCACTCTTCCCCGGCAGCGGACTTGAGCGGAGCCAGCCGCAGATCCTGGAAGTCGAAACTGAAGTCGGTCAGCGGCGAGATCGGCTGCATGCGTGCCTCGGTGATATGGCCGTCCATGTCCAGCGTGAAGGTCACGAACGCGTCGGCATTGAGCGAGCGGTCGTCCCAGCGCACGGTGAAGGTGTCGTGCTGCCATGGCGTCATCGTGCCGACCAGCTGCGCAGTCTTGGAGAAGCGCAGGCGCAGCTTGCCGTTCTCGTTGCTGACGATGACATCGCCGTACCACGGATCGCGGTAGGTGCCTGCATATTTCGCCAGTGGCAAAGAAGGCTTGCTGTTCTTGTCGCGCGCCGCCGCGTGCCTGGCGTAGCTGTCGTCGGAGTTCGCTTCAGCCTTCTTCACAGCCTTGTCATAGACCGCAACCCAGTCGGTCTTCTGCTCCGGGTCGAGGTAGGCATCCAGCGCGCGATAGGTCACCGCGTTGAACGCGGCGCCTGACTCGGCATTGGTCAGCACCACCACGCCCAGATGCAGTTCGGGCACCAGGGTCACCCGCGAGACCATGCCCGGCCAGCCGCCGGTGTGCCAGACCAGCCGCTGATTGTGGTAATCGGACAGGAACCAGCTTTCGCCGTAGCCGTAGAAGTGCGGGGTCAGCGGGGCCAGCTCGGGAATCGGCGGTTTGCCGATCTTGATCGGGGTCAGCATGCTCCACATCTGGCGCTGGCTGTCCTCGGAGAACAGCCGCACCGGCTTGCCGTCCGCACCTTTGGTCGGCAACGCGCCACCGGCAAGCTGCACGTTCATCCATTTGGCGAGGTCATGCACGCTGGCGTAGATGCCACCGGCGCCCGGATCGTTCAGCCACGCCATCGGCGGCACCGGCTTGAGATCCTTGAAGTCGGATTTGGCGTGCCCCATCGCCACGTCCATGCCGGGCTTGAGGAAGGTCATGTCGATCAGCGACTCGTCCATGCCGACCGGCTTGAAGATGTGGTCGCGCACGTAATCGGCGTAGCTCTGGCCGGATGCCTGCTCGATCACCAGAGTGGCCACCGCGAACAGGATGTTGTCGTACGCATAGCCGCTGCGGAAGCCGTTCTTGATCGGCACATCGCGCAGCCGTTCGACCACTTCCTTCGTGCTGTACGAAGTCGGCGGCCAGTACAGCAGGTCGCCTGCACCCAGCGAGAGACCGCTGCGATGCGCCAGCAGGTCGCGGATGCGCATCTCGTGCGTCACGTAGGGATCGGACATGCGGAACCACGGCAGATGATCAATGACCCGATCGTCCATCTTCAGCTTGCCCTGCTCGGCCAGCTGCTGCAGCGCCGCGGCGGTGAACGCCTTGGTGTTGGAGGCGATCGCAAACAGCGTGCGTGCATCGACCTGATCCGGCTTGCCGATCTCGCGCAGGCCGAAGCCCTGCTCCATCACCACCTGGCCATCCTTGACGATCGCTACCGCGATGCCGGGCACGTCGAAGGTCTTGCGCGCGCTGTCGACGTAGGCGCCGAAATCCTGCAACTGCGCTGGCAGCATCGGCCGCACGGTGTCGTGTATCGATACTGGCGGCGGCGATGGCTGCGCAACGGGTGTCTGCGCCCAGGCGCCGGAGGCGACGACGAACAGGGCACAACAACCCGACAGGTGCGGGGAAAAGAATCGCAGGGACATCACAGGCTCCGCTGGTGGCAATTTCCCGACTATCGCGGCAAATCCGGCGCAAGACCAGCGCTGGAAGTCATGGGCCGAGGGTCGCTCGCGCAGACGCAACCGCCAGTCGGGTTCGGCAACGGCACGCGGCACCGCTAACATGCATGGAACGACGCTCAAGCCAAGCATCACGCCGATGACCCCAGCAACTTCCGACCTGTTTGCCAGCGCCTCGACCACCAACCATGGCACGTCCATCCGCGCCGGCATCGGTGGCTGGAACTACGCGCCATGGCGCAACAACTTCTATCCCACCGGACTGGTGCAACGGCGCGAGCTGGAATACGCCAGCCGCCAGCTGCGTGCGATCGAGATCAATGGCACCTACTACGGCGCGCAGAAGGCGGCTACCTATGCAAAGTGGGCTGCGGAAACGCCGGAAGGTTTTGTGTTTTCGCTGAAAGCGCCGCGTTACATCACCGAAGGCAAGCGGCTGGCCGAGGTCGGCAAGGGCATCCACGGGTTTGTGCAGAGTGGGCTGGCCGAAATGGGCGACCGGCTGGGGCCGATCCTGTGGCAGCTGCCGCCGTCGCGACCGTTCGATGCAAGCGACCTTGGCGCGTTCCTGGAAGCGTTGCCGCGCGCATTGAATGGCCAGCCCTTGCGGCATGTGCTGGAAGTGCGTCACCCCAGTTTCATGGACGAACGCTACGTGACGCTGGCGCGCATGCATGCGGTACCGACCGTGTTCACCGATTCGCCCGACTATCCGTCGCTGGCCGATCTCACCGGCGATTTCACCTATGCGCGGTTGATGCGCAGCGCCGATGAAATACCCACCGGCTACGCGCCGGATGAGCTGGATCGCTGGGCCGCACGTACGCGCAGTTGGGCGTCAGGCAACGACATCGGCGAACTGCCGCATGTGGCGCCGTTATTGCCGAGAAATCGGCCGCGCGACGTATTCGTGTTCTTCATCAGCAGCGCCAAGCACCGCAACCCGGCGGCGGCGATGGCGCTGCAATCGCGGATCGACAGCCAGCATTGACCCGCGCTTGCAGGAACGGCACCTCAGCCGGTGCAGAACACGTTGAGCTTGTGCCCTTCGATGTCGCGGAAATAGCCGGCGTAGAAACCGCCGCCACGATCGCCCGGCGCGCCCTCGTCGCTGCCGCCCAACGCCAGCGCCTTGGCATGCAGACGGTCGACCTTGTCGCGGGCATCCACCACCAGCGCCACCATGTTGCCGTTGCCGATCGCGGCCGGCTCGCCGTCGAACGGCTTGATCACGCACAGACTCGGCTGCTGCATCGAAACGCCCCAGAAGATGTAGCGCTCGGTCTCCATCAGCCGTTTCGCGCCCAGTTCGTCCAGCAAGGCGTCGTAATAGGCCGCCGCGCGTGGCAGGTCATTGGTACCCAGAGTGACGTAGCCGATCATGGCGAGCTCCTGCAGTGGATGGATGGCAGTGCGCCAGCATCCTGCAATCGCTGTTGCCTGTCATCTTCCGGTTTATCGGCAGGCGCGGCCGCACTAAGCTCACCCCATTCCACCTCAGCGAATTCCCATGCGCCGACTCAATCCCGTGATCCTGCTGGCCGTGCTGGTCTTCGCCGTGGTGCTGTGGCAGCGGCATACGGCCGCGCCAACTGGCACGATCAATCCCACTGCGACGACTCCCACCAGCCTGGGCACGACACCTGCGAGGCAGGACACATCGGCCACGCTGCCGGACTTCCTGCCGGCGGAAGCACGCGCCACGCTGGACGCGATCGCCCGCGGCGGCCCGTTCGAACACAGCCAGGACGGCGTGGTGTTCGGCAACTACGAAGGCCTGCTGCCGCAGCAGCCGCGCGGCTATTACCACGAGTACACGGTGGAAACGCCCGGGGCACGGACCCGTGGTACACGACGCATCATCACCGGCGGTACGCCGCCGGTGGCGTGGTACTACACCGACGATCATTACCGCAGCTTCCGCCGCTTCGAGATGAACCGATGAGCGCGCACGGTTTCGACCTGGACCTGACCAAGCCGACGCAGAGCGGCGTGTATTTCGTCGGCGTCAACGATCTCGACCGCCTCGCCCGAACCGCCGCCCGTGATGAGCTGCAAGTCTGCCGCACCGACCTGGCCGGTTGCCACGCCAAGGACGAACTGCTGCGACGCCTCGCCGTATCACTGCAGCTGCCAGCCACGTTCGGCCACAACTGGGACGCCTTGGCCGACTGCCTGCGCGACCTCCGCTGGATGCCCGCCTGGGGCTACGTGCTGCTGTTCGAGCACGCCGACGAATTGCGCCAGGCCGCCGAGGCGGACTTCAACATCCTGCTCGGCATCCTCGATGACGCGGCCACCTTCGGCAACGACAACGACATGCCGTGGTTCGCTTTTCTGGCGCTGCCGGACAGTGCATTCGACGACGGCCACGTGCCCGCCTGAAAAGCGTGTCACCCTTGCCAGCCCTTTAGCCCGGATTCCCATGCAAACCATCGATTTTGAACTGGAAGGCACCTACGTCGAGCTCAACATGCTGTTGAAGCTGACCGGCCTGTGCGACAGCGGCGGTGCCGGCAAGGCCATCGTCGCCACCGGCGCGGTGAAAGTCGACGGCGTCATCGAACTGCGCAAGACCTGCAAGATCCACGCAGGTCAGGTCGTCACCATCGACGACGTGGAAATCCACGTACTGGCCGATCCCGAAGCCTAAGCCGGCACGCTTTCCGGCAGGCTGTCCAGTCGCCGATCAAGCTGCGGATGCGCCGGCAGCCTGATCAGGAATTCCTGCTCAAGTGTCTGGCGGATCTCGGCGACGCTGCCCAGCGTACGCCGCTCGGGGTCACGTCCCACGCGCCGCACGGTGAATTCGCGATTGCGCAAACTCAGCCTGCTATCCGATGTCGTGCGCGCCACATTCAGGTGATTCACGAAAAACGAGTCCGGATGCGTCGATACATAATGATTGGCCACGATGTAATCGATCAACGGCACCGGACGCAGGTCGAAGCGATACAGCGACAACCATTGCCCACGCACCAGCGACTGCATGCGCCAGTCGCCATCCATCCGCACCAGTCGGAACGGCTCCAGCGGGGTCGCCTGCTCGATATCCGCCTGCAGCCGCAACACACCGACCAGGTTCTGCCCGCCGAAGCCGACGTCGACCAGGCAGCTCTCGCCGGCCAACTCGACGCGCAGCAGCATGTGGGTCTGTGGCGTGACCGCATCCTCGGGTCGCGTCCACAGCACGCGCGCGATCAACCCCGACACCTCGAAACCAACCGCTCGCAGGACGGCTTCGAACAGCAGGTTCTGCTCGAAGCAATAGCCACCGCGGCCCTCGTGTACCAGCTTGCGCTCAAGTGCGGCTAGCTCCAGGCTCACCGGCAGGCCGAGCAACGGATTGATGTTCTCGAACGGAATCGCTGCCACATGGGCGGTGGCGATGGCCTGCAGCGTCGCCATGTCGGGCGCGACCGCGCCCTGCCAGCCGATGCGTCGGAGATAGGCTTGCAGGTCGATGGTGTCGTGCATGGTCATGTCTCGTCGAGATCAGGCGGCTGATCTTAGCCGGGCGGGAATCCCGCTGCAGGTAACCATGAGTGCCCCGGTAGCGAAACATCAGATGCAGGCGTGCGCGCCGGATCGGTTGCATCCGTGACGTGCGCTTCCACGTAACTGCACAAGCCCGATATCGCGTCACGCGTCCCCAACGTCAGCGAGGCCAGCCATGATCCGTCGCACCGCATTCCAAACCCTTCCCTTCGTCGTGGCCCTGATGCTGGCCGGCTTGACCGCGTGCACACCCGCATCCGCCGCGAGTGATGTCGTGAAATTGCCTGCGCCCACCGTGGACGCTGCGAAAACCGCGCAGGGCGATGAAACGGCAGTGCTTGCCGGCGGCTGCTTCTGGGGCATCGAGGCGGTGTTCGAACACGTCAGGGGCGTACACAAGGTGGTCGCCGGCTACTCCGGTGGAAACGCTGCCACGGCGAGCTACGATCAGGTCAGTGAGGGCGATACCGGCCACGCCGAATCCGTACGCATCCAGTTCGATCCGAAACAGGTCAGCTACGGCACCCTGCTGCAGGTGTTTTTCTCGGTCGCGCTGGATCCGACCGAACTCAACCGGCAAGGTCCGGACAGCGGCACGCAATACCGCTCGGTGGTTTTCTACGGCAGCGACGAGCAGAAGAAGATCGCCACCGGCTACATCGTGCAGCTGACCGCAGCGAAAGCCTTCCCGGCGCCGATCGTGACCCAGGTGGTGCCACTGAAGGCGTTCTATCCGGCTGAGGCGTACCACCAGCACTACTTCAGCGAGCATCCGGACAATCCGTACATCGTCATCAACGACGCGCCGAAGGTGGCGCACCTCAAGCAGCTGTTTCCGGCGCTGTACCAGCCGGACCGGCAGGCCGTCGAGGTGCAGCTGCATTGAGTCAGGTCTCCGTTTGACTTGCGTGGGGCGGCACGACCCCCATCTCGGGACTTCCGCGCCGGTTGTGCGCCTGCCCTGACGATCTCCCCACGTGCCGCCCCACGCATCCTTCTCAGCACCCACCGAATCGACCGAACTCACCCGCAGTTTTCTGGGGGTATTCCGTTACAGCGGGCGCGCGCTGGAACTGGTGTGGAGCACCAGTCGTGCACTGACGATCGCGCTGGCACTACTGACGCTCACCGCCGGTCTGCTGCCGGCCGGGGTGGCCTATGTCGGCGCGCACATCGTCGATGCAGTGGTGAATGCCAGCCGGACTTGGACCACCAGCGGCCATCCGTCGCTGCGGCCCGTCTTCGAATGGGTGGCACTGGAAGGCCTGCTGGTGGCGGCGCTGGCCGGCGCGCAGCGCGGGCTGTCACTGTGCCAGTCGCTGCTGCGCGCGCAGCTCGGGCAACGCGTCAACGTGATGATCCTGGAGAAGGCGCTGACCCTGGAACTGGCGCACTTCGAGGACTCGGAGTTCTACGACAAGCTCACCCGCGCCCGCCGCGAGGCGTCGAGCCGGCCGTTGTCGCTGGTCACGCGCACGTTCGGGCTGGGCCAGAACGCGATCTCGCTGATCAGCTACGGCACCTTGCTGTTCCAGTTCTCGCCGTGGGCGGTAGCCGTGCTGTTGCTGGCCGGATTGCCGTCGTTTCTCGCCGAAACCAAGTTTTCCGGCGATGCGTTCCGGCTGTTCCGCTGGCGTTCGCCGGAAACGCGCATGCAGCTGTACCTGGAAACCGTGCTGGCGCGCGAGGACCACGCCAAGGAAGTGAAGCTCTACGGCCTCGGTCCGTTGCTGCTGGGCCGCTACCGCGACATCTTCGACAAGCTCTACAGCGACGATCGCGACCTCACCGTCCGTCGTGAGAGCTGGGGTTTCGGACTCGGCCTGCTCGGCACGATCACCCTGTACGGCGCCTATGCCTGGATCGCCGCGACCACCGTGGTCGGCCGCATCACGCTGGGCCAGATGACGATGTACCTGATGCTGTTCCGCCAGGGCCAGTCGGCGGTCTCGGCGATGCTGTCGGCGATCGGCGGCATGTACGAGGACAACCTGTATCTGTCGACCCTCTACGAATATCTGGAAACGCCCGTGCCGCCATCGGTGGGCACTTCCCAGGGCGGCGCCAAGCCGGACGACGGCATCCGCTTCGAGCAGGTCAGCTTCACCTATCCCGGCGCCAGCGAGCCGGCGCTGCACGATATCAACCTGCACATCCGTCCCGGCGAATCGCTGGCCCTGGTCGGCCAGAATGGTTCGGGCAAGACCACCCTGATCAAGCTGCTGACGCGGCTTTATTCGCCCGATAGTGGCCGCATCCTGCTCGACGGCACCGATCTGCGCGACTGGGACGAAAGCACCCTGCTGCAGCGCATCGGTGTGATCTTTCAGGATTTCGCGCGCTACCAGATGCGCGTCGGCGAAAATGTGGGCGCCGGCGACGTCCACCATTTCGAGGACGAGGCGCGCTGGCGCGAGGCCAGCGACAAGGGCATGGCCAGCGAATTCATCGATGGCCTGCCGTCCGGCTTCAACACCCAGCTGGGCAAGTGGTTCCGCGAGGGCCGCGAGCTGTCCGGCGGCCAGTGGCAGAAGATCGCGCTGGCGCGCGCCTTCATGCGTTCGCGCGCGGATATTCTGGTACTGGACGAACCCACAGCGGCGATGGACGCCGAAGCCGAGGCGAGCATCTTCGCGCACTTCCGCGAACTGGCCGGCAACCGCATCGCGATCCTGATCTCGCACCGCTTCTCCACCGTGCGCATGGCCGACCAGATCATCGTGATCCAGGACGGCCGCATCATCGAGCACGGCAGCCATGAACAGCTGATGGCGCTGGACGGTCACTATGCGCACCTGTTCTCGCTGCAGGCACAGGGGTATCGCTAGATCTGGCTGATCGGCTTGACCCTGCCCGCCCGCGCGCCCCATGCTTCGCTGCCTTGAACCATCCGAAACACACGCATGAGCAGTCGCTACAACGCCGCCGATATCGAAGTCCTCTCCGGCCTGGATCCGGTCAAACGCCGCCCCGGCATGTACACCGACACCACCCGCCCGAACCATCTGGTGCAGGAGGTCGTCGACAACTCGGTGGATGAGGCGCTGGCCGGTCACGCCAGCTCGATCGAGGTGATGCTGTACAACGACGGATCGGTGGAAGTGAGCGACGACGGCCGCGGCATGCCGGTGGACATCCATCCCGAGGAAGGGGTCTCCGGTGTCGAGCTGATCATGACCCGGCTGCACGCGGGCGGCAAGTTCAGCGGCAAGAACTACAACTTCTCCGGCGGCCTGCACGGCGTCGGTGTCTCGGTGGTCAATGCGCTGTCCGACCGGGTCGAGGTGAACATCCGCCGCGACGGCTCCGAATACCAGATGGTGTTCGCCCACGGCGACAAGATCAGCCCACTGGAAGTGATCGGCACGGTACCGAAGAAGCGCAGCGGCACCACTTTGCGCTTCTGGCCGGAAGCCAAGTACTTCGACTCACCGAAGATCTCGCTGTCGAAGCTCAAACATCTGCTGCGCGCCAAGGCCGTGCTGTGTGCCGGCCTCAACGTGAAGCTCACCGACGAAGCCAGTGGCGAAACGGTCGAGTGGCATTACGAGGACGGCCTGCGCGATTACCTTCGTGGCGAACTCGACGGCAGCGAGGCCTTGCCGAACGAGCTGTTCGTGCACCACATGGCGCGCGACGTGGAAGGCCTGGAAGTGGCGCTGGCCTGGTTGCCGGAAGGCGAGCTGGTGCAGGAGAGCTACGTCAACCTGATCCCCACCGCGCAGGGTGGCACCCACGTCAACGGCCTGCGCACCGGCCTGACCACCGCGATCCGCGAGTTCTGCGAGATCCGCAACCTGCTGCCGCGCGGCGTCAAGCTGGCACCGGAAGATGTGTGGGAACGACTGGCTTTCGTGCTGTCGGCCAAGCTGCAGGACCCGCAGTTCGCCGGCCAGACCAAGGAACGGTTGTCCTCGCGGCAGACTGCCGGCATGGTCGAGAACGTCATCCACGACGCCTTCAGCCTGTGGCTCAACCAGCATGTGGAGATGGGCGAGCGGATTGCCCAGCTGGCAATCGAGCGCGCCAGCGCACGCCTCAAGGCCGCCAAGCAGATCGTGCGCAAGAAGATCACCCAGGGCCCGCAACTGCCCGGCAAGCTGGCCGACTGCACCGCGACCGACCTCACCCGCACCGAACTGTTCCTGGTCGAGGGCGACTCCGCCGGCGGCAGCGCCAAGCAGGCGCGCGACAAGGAGTTCCAGGCGATCCTGCCGCTGCGCGGCAAGATCCTCAACACCTGGGAGGTCGAGTCGACTTCGGTGCTGGCGTCGGAAGAAGTGCACAACCTCGCCGTCGCGATCGGTTGCGATCCGGGCAAGGACGATCTGTCCAGCCTGCGCTACGGCAAGGTCATCATCCTTGCCGACGCGGACTCCGACGGTCTGCATATCGCCACCCTGTTGGCAGCATTGTTCCTGCGGCATTTCCCGAAACTGGTCAGCGAGGGTCACGTGTTCGTGGCGATGCCGCCGCTGTTCCGCGTCGACGTGGGCAAGCAGGTGTTCTATTGCCTCGACGAAAGCGAGAAGCAGGCGATGCTGCAGCGGATCGAGCGCGAGAAGGTGAAGGGCGCGGTCAGCACCACCCGCTTCAAGGGCCTGGGCGAGATGAACCCGCCGCAGCTGCGCGAGTCGACCATCCACCCAGACACGCGCCGACTGGTGCAGCTGACCATCGGCGACGACGACGGCACCGCAAAGCTCATGGACATGCTGCTGGCGAAGAAGCGCGCCGGCGACCGCAAGGCGTGGCTGGAAGAGAAAGGCGATCTGGCGACGCTGGAAGTCTGATCATTGTTCCACGTCGAGGGGCTTTGCCCTGGCGACCGATCGCGTCGCCTTCAACCTTCTCAATCGCGGTGTTTGCATCCAGCCTCGGCTTTGCTTCGTATCTCCACATGCTTCCGATCCGCGAAGCGGAAAACACTGGAGAACACCCATGAAGATCCACCAGCACATGCGAACTCTCGCCATCGGCCTTTCGCTGGCACTGGGCGCCGCGGCCGTGGTGCCGATGGCGATGGCCAGCCAGCCGGGCTCGATGAGCATGCAGAAGACGGTGATGGTCGGCGGTGCCGCCATGTACCCGTCGAAGAACATCGTGCAGAACGCGTCGAACTCAAAGGATCACACCACCCTGGTTGCCGCGGTCAAGGCGGCCGGCCTGGTCGATACGTTGTCGGGTCCGGGCCCGTTCACCGTTTTCGCGCCGACCAACGAGGCGTTTGCCGCGCTGCCCGCAGGCACGGTCGACAATCTGCTGAAGCCGGAAAACAAGGCCACTCTCACCAAGATCCTTACCTATCATGTGGTGGCCGGCAAGATGACTTCCGCCGATCTTGAAAAGGCCGTGATGGCCGGCGGCGGCAAGGCGGTGCTGAAGACCGTTGAAGGCGATTCGATCACGGTCGCCAAGAGCGGCAATGCCTGGACCGTTACCGACGACAAGGGCAACGTGGCCAGCATCGCGATTGCCGACGTGATGCAGTCCAATGGCGTTATCTTCGTGATCGACAAGGTGCTGATGCCGTAATTCGCTCGCAAGCCTGAGTATCGACAGCCGCCCCGACTTCCTCGTCGGGGTGGCTGTTTTTGTGGCGAGGTCGGCGTTATGGTGTTCACTGGCTTTTTCGTGAGCAACTCGCATGGCCTTGCTACCGCCGCTCGACCTCCAACGCTGGATCGACGAACACCGTCATCTGTTGAAGCCGCCGGTCGGCAACAAATGCATCGTCGACGGCGACTTCATCATCATGATCGTCGGTGGCCCCAACGCGCGCACCGATTACCACCACGACGAAGGCCCGGAGTTCTTCTACCAGATCGAAGGCGAGATGGTGCTGAAAGTGCAGGACGAGGGGCAGGCGCGCGACATTCCAATACGGGCGGGCGAGATGTTCTATCTGCCGCCGCGGGTGCCACATTCGCCGCAACGCATGCCGGCATCGATTGGACTGGTGATCGAACGGCGCCGGGTCAGCGGTGAGAAAGACGGCCTGCTGTGGTTCTGCGAGCGCTGCAACCACAAGTTGTTCGAGGAGTATTTCGTGCTCGACAGCATCGAACACGATTTCCCGCCGGTATTCGACCGATTCTATGGCTCGCGCGAGGCACGTACCTGCAGCGCCTGCGGCCATCTGAATCCGGCGCCGGCGAAATACGGCTAGACACCCAGGCCATCGCGCGCCAGCCACTTGCGCGCCATTCGTCGCAGCGAGGCGTCGAAGCCGCTCTCAGCCGCCACCTCGATCACCGACCGCCACGCCAGTGCCTGCGATTCCTCGTTGATCACGAAGCGATCGTCCCCGCCGGCACGCACGACATAGCGCACGTCGTAATGCCAATGCTCCGGTTCGTTCGCACGCACCGGAATACGATGCCGATCGATATCGAAGATGCCGCCTTCGACGCGCAAATCGATCACGCCGGTTTCCTCCTGCGCCTCGCGCAACGCCACCCGCGCCAGATCGGTATCGCCATCGGCGTGACCGCCCGGCTGCAGCCACCGGTCCAGCTTGCGGTGATGCATCAGGAGCACCCGCGCGTCATCCGCACTGACCAGCCACGCCGAACCTGTGAAATGCCCCGGCGGATGTGCGCGTTCGAACACCGACGGATGGGAGTTAAGGAAATCAATGAACACTGAGGCGGCATCGGCCTCTTCCGGATACCTGGACATATAGTCCCGAAAGCCGGTCACCACTCGCGAAACATCTGATTGCATGACTTGTGGCATGGTGCTGTTGGAAAAGCCCATCATAGCTGCGTCGCAGCTTGTTCCCCTTCTCCCGCTCCGTTATGGTTGCGCGTCACGTCGGCTCGTCGCGTCATACTCGTCGCGGTCTTGGACGAGCGTGGTATTTGCTTTTACGGGGAGTCACCAAATGCTGTTCAAGCGCGTCAAGACACTCGATCAGATTCTCGCCACCGCAGAGAAGAAAGCCCTCACACGCCAGCTTGGCCCTTTCCAGCTCACCATGCTCGGCATCGGCGCCATCATCGGCACCGGTATTTTCGTGCTGACCGCCGAGGCAGGCCAGAAGGCAGGTCCCGGCATGATGATCGCCTTCGTGATCGCGGCCGTGGTCTGCGCACTTGCCGCGCTGGCCTATGCCGAACTGGCCTCGATGATCCCAGTAGCCGGATCGGCCTATACGTATACCTACGGCGTGCTCGGCGAAGGCATTGCCTGGATAGTCGGCTGGGCGCTGGTGCTGGAGTACACCATCGCCGCCAGTACGGTGTGCGCTGGCTGGGCGGGCTACGTCAACGGCTTGCTGACACATGCCGGATTCGGCTTGCCGCACTTCCTGCAGGCAGGTCCGATGGATGGTGGCAGCTTCAACCTGCTCGCCTGCCTGATCGGCCTGGCGATTACCCTTCTGCTGGTGTTGGGCACCTCGAAATCTGCCAAGGTCAACACCGTTCTGGTGCTGGTCAAGATTGCCGCCCTCATCGCCTTCATCTTCGTCGCGCTACCGGCGGTGAAGGATCAGAACTTCACACCTTTCGTACCCAACGGCTGGGGTAGCCCAATGGGCGGCATCGGCGTACTGGGTGCGGCAGCCTCCATCGTGTTCGCCTACATCGGCTTCGACGCCATCTCCACAGCCGCCGAGGAAACCAAGAACCCGAACCGCAACATCCCGATCGCCCTGATCGCTTCGCTGAGCGTATGTACCGTCTTCTACCTTCTGGTGAGCTACAGCGCAGTGGGCTCGGTGGGTGCACAGCCCATGCTGGGCCCGGATGGGCTGGCTCTTGAGCCGGGTACACCAGCTTTTGCCGCGGCCTGCCAGGGTTCGCAGGCACTGGTGTGCAGTAAGGAAGCGTTGGCCCATGTGGTCCGCCTGCTCAACCACAACAACATTGGCTCCTTCATCGCCTTCGCCGCCGGCATCGCGTTGCCGTCGGTGATCCTGACGATGACCTACGGCCAGACCCGCATCTTCTTCACCATGTCGCGCGATGGCCTGCTGCCCAGCAAGCTGGCCAGGATCCATCCGCGCTTCCACACACCGCACATCATCACGCTGATCACCGGCAGCTTTGTCGCACTGTTCGGCGCGCTGTTCCCGGTGGGCATCCTCGCCGACATCACCAATTCGGGCACGCTGTTCGCATTCATCATGGTTGCGATAGGTGTCCTGATCTTGCGTCGTACCCAGCCCGATCGCCCGCGTCCGTTCCGTACCCCGCTGCCGTGGCTGGTCTGTCCGCTGGCGGTGGTCGGCTGCCTGCTGCTGTTCCTCAACTTGTCGAAGGAAGCCAAGATCACCTTCTTCGTATGGGGCGCGATCGGCTTGGTGGTGTACTACCTTTACGGTTACCGCAAGAGCCATCTGGCCAATGGCACTGAGCCGAGCTGAAACGATTATTTTTTGCCAGACCCATCAGCCGGCACGGTAATACCGTGCCGGTGTCATATCCGGAATACCCATGCTCAAGCAGCTGCTCGCCCGCAAGACCGATTTCAGCAATGACGACAGCGTCCACGGTCCGTCGCTTCGCCGCACCCTTGGGCCATGGGGAATTACCGCGCTTGGTATCGGTGCGGTTATCGGCACTGGCATCTTCGTGGTGACCGGCACGGCGGCGGCGGAACATGCCGGCCCGGCAGTGTTGCTGTCATTCGTCATCGCCGCCATATGCAGCGGGTTCAGCGCGGTGTGTTACGCCGAGTTCGCCACGTTGATTCCGATCTCCGGCAGTTCGTACTCCTACGCCTATGCCTCGCTGGGCGAACTTGCAGCCTGGTTCATTGGCTGGAACATGGTGGCCGAGTACGGCATCTCGGCCTCGGCGGTGGCTGCCAGCTGGACAGGCTATTTCACCAGCCTGCTTGACCACATGGGCCTGCATCTGCCCATCGCGTTGACCGAAGCACCGTTGGCCTTCACCGATGGCCACCTCGTCGCCACCGGCCATCTCTTCAATCTGCCGGCGGTAGCCATCGTGCTGGCGCTGACCTGGCTGTGCTACATCGGCATCCGCGAATCGTCGGGCCTCAACGCGTTGATGGTGCTGGTCAAGGTTGGCCTGATCCTGATCGTGGTGGTTGCCGGCTATCGTTATGTGAATCCGGCGAACTGGCACCCGTTCATCCCCGAGGCGCAGGGCGACGGCAAGTACGGCTGGTCCGGCATCATGCGCGGCGCAGCCATGGTCTTCTTTGCCTACATCGGCTTCGAGGCGACATCGACGGCGGCGCAGGAGTGCAAGAACCCGCAACGGGACCTGCCTTTCGGCATCATTGTCTCGCTGGTCATCTGCACCGTGCTTTATCTGGCCATGGCCGCAGTGCTGACGGGTCTGGTGCCGTATACGGTGCTGGATACGTCCGAGCCGGTGGTTACCGCCGTGGCAGCACATCCGGAGCTGAACTGGCTGCGCCTTGTCGTGGAAATCGGCGCGATGATCGGACTGTCCTCGGTAATCCTCGTGATGATCATCGCGCAACCGCGCATCTTCATGATCATGGCCCGCGACGGCATGCTGCCGCGGGTTTTCGCCAGAGTGCATCCGCACTACCGCACCCCTCACATCAATACGCTCATCACCGGCGCGATGATTGCCTTGCTTGCCGCGATATTTCCGCTCGACCTGCTGGCCAATCTGACCTCGATGGGTACGCTGATCGCTTTCTCGGCGGTCTGTGCCGGCGTATTGATCCTGCGCCACACGATGCCGGATCTGCCAAGGACCTTCCGCGTGCCTTGGGTCTGGTTTACCTGCCTTGCCGGCGTGGCCAGCTGCTTCGCGCTGTTGTTCAGTCTGGACTGGTTCAACTGGGCCATTCTGGGAATCTGGACGGTACTCGGATTCGTGATCTACTTTTTCTATGGTCGCCGGCACAGCCACCTTCGGCACCCCCTGACATCCGTCACGAATCACAAATAGCTAAATTTCGGCAAATTTCGTCGAAACCTCGCTAAAATCACCAAATTTCCGGCTTTCACTATAATCTGCATCACGTTGCCTGATACACAAATTTTCTCGATAAATCTTGCCCAACTTGTTGTTTTCAATAAATTTAACGGTAATTTTTCAAGAGAAATCCATCGACTGCCCTCCCATTCGCCGATCGCGGGAGTATCATCCTCAGTCCGCGGGTTGATCACTTGGCAGTGGGCCCCGGATCGTGGCCCGGCGTGTCAGGTGGGTAAGCTCCTCAGCCTGTCGCGCCGGGCCGCACTTTTCTCGCAACGCCTCTGCCCGCGCTCCCCATCTCCTTTCTTCAACGCAGATTTGCCACGCAGCATCTGGCGCATTGAGCGTGCATCAAAGCAAAAGGCCGGCGATGAGCCGGCCTTTCTGATGAGCAACGTGCACGGAATCGCGATGCGATCAGGCCTTCTTCGGCGTGTGCGATACGCACCAGCCTTTTGCATTCACCGACTTGCCCGGGAACAGCTGGCACGGGCCGCGGCCGGTGGCGCCACCGCTATAGAACTGGCAGTTGGAGCAGTCGGCGCCAGCCTTGTGTTTCGCGTCGGCCGTCTTGCTGGCATCTTCCACGTAACCCAGAGCCTTGGCCGTCGGGTCAGCCTCGGTCACCGGGGGCAGATCGGCCGCACGCGCAAAACGCGGCAAACCACCAATGACGACCGCAGCCACCGTGGTGCCAGCAGCTACCTTGAGGAATCGGCGACGCGATTCGGTATCTTGTTCGTTCGACATGGGTAAGCCTCCGTCGGTATCTATCCAGCGCACCCTGCGCCGGATTCGAGTTGATGGTACGCCTGTTGAATGCGCTTTTTCCTGACTTGCGAGAATGGCTCTCATTCCAGCCAGGTGCCCGCCTGGCACATGGTATAGTTGATCCTCATTTGGACGTCCAAACACCATGAGTCAAATCCTGCCCGCCACGATTCCCGCCAGTCTGTTCGAGGCATGCGCCGACAGCATCGCGGAGTCCGCGCGTGAGCTGGCCGCACAGGGCTGGACGCCGGCCACCAGCAGCAACTTCTCGATGCGGGTCGATGCGGAGCATGCGGCGATCACCGTCTCCGGCCGGCACAAGGGCTGCCTCGGTCGCGACGACATCATGCTGATCGACCTGGATGGCCATGCCGTCGGCACCGAGGCCAGGCCCAGCGCCGAGACGGCGCTGCACACGCAGATCTATCGGCGCTGGCCGGAAATCTGCGCGGTGCTGCATACCCACTCGCGCACGCAAAGCGTGGCCTCGCGCCTGTTCGCCGGCGACGGCGTCATCCGCCTGCAAGGCTGGGAACTGCAGAAGGCGATCACCGGTTACCACACGCACGAGAGCACACTGGAGATCCCGGTGTTTCCGAATACACAGCACATGCCGGAACTGGTCGCCCAGGTCGATGCGTGGCTGGACGCGGGCAAGCCATTGCATGCCTATCTGATCGACGGCCATGGCATCTATACCTGGGGCCGCGACATGGCCGAGACCCGGCGCCACCTGGAAGCGCTGGAGTTCCTGCTCGGCTGCGAACTGGATCTGAAAAAACTGAGGGCATCATGAGCCGCCTGCGCATCTTCGACGAATCCCGGCCGCTATCGCCGCTGGCAGAGCATCACGAACACGCCGCGATTGCCCGCGAACTGGACATGGTCGGCGTTCGCTTCGAGCAATGGGAAGCCAGTCAGCCGATCGTGCCCGGCGCCAGCCAGGACGAGGTGATCGCCGCCTACCGCAGCGACATCGATCGACTGAAGCAAGAGAAAGGCTATCAGGCGGTCGACGTGATCAGCCTCACGCCCGACCATCCCGAGCGCGCCGCGCTGCGCCAGAAATTCCTCAGCGAGCACACTCACAGCGAGGACGAAGTGCGCTTCTTCGTCGCCGGCTCCGGCCAGTTCACCCTGCACATCGACGGCAAGGTCTACGACATCCTGTGCGAACAGGGCGACCTGATCGGCGTGCCGGACGGCACCCGCCACTGGTTCGACATGAGCGAGTCGCCCTACTTCGTGGCGATCCGGCTGTTCACCAACAAGGAAGGCTGGGTCGCCCGATTCACCGGCGACGACATCGCCCAACGCTTTCCGCGGATGCAGCCGCGCCAGATGGCATCGTCATGATCGAAATCCGCGCCATCGTCACCGACATCGAGGGCACCACCAGCTCGATCAGCTTCGTTCGCGACGTGTTGTTTCCGTATGCGCGCAAGCGGTTGCCGGCCTTCGTCGAAACCCATGGCGACCGACCCGAGGTGCAGCACTGGCTGCATGAAGCGGCCAAGGAGGCCGGCCTGGTCGAGGCCAGCCGGCAGGACATCATCGAGCTGCTGCTGCAGTGGATTGACCAGGACCGCAAGTCCACCGCACTGAAAGCGCTGCAAGGCATGATCTGGAAGGACGGCTACGCCGCCGGCGACTATCGCGCCCACCTGTACCCCGAAGTCGCCGCGCGACTGCGCGACTGGCGTGCCGACGGACTGCGCCTGTACGTGTACTCTTCCGGCTCGGTGCCGGCGCAGCAGCTGTTCTTCCGTTACAGCGAGGTCGGCGACCTGAGCGCGTTGTTTGCCGGCTACTTCGACACCGAAACCGGCCCCAAGCGCGAGTCCGAATCCTACCGGCGCATCGCGGCAGCGATCGGCGAGCAGCCGCGGCACATCCTGTTCCTGTCCGATATCGTGGAAGAACTCGACGCGGCGCAGGCCGCCGGTTTCCACACCGGCTGGCTGATCCGCGAACCGCTGGCGTGGCCGGTTGAGCCGCGTCACCACGCCTTTCGCGATTTCGACGCGATCACTCCCTGAACTCCAGGCGCGAATCCCGCCATGCGCACCATTCTGACTGTCCTGCTGGCCTTCGCCGCCGGCGTGCTGCTGATGCCGTTGTTGTCCGGCCATGCCGCGCCGCCGTTGATAGCCAACCAACTCGCGCCCTCCCCCGCCCCTGCCACGGCCTCCACCAGCAGCGCACCGGACGAAGCATCGTCAACCGAAGCCAATGCCGACAATGGCGATGACTGGCCGAATGCCGGCCCTACCCCGGAACAGGCGCTCTACGCGCAACCGCGAATGATCCGCGACGCGGTGGCACAGCTGAGCCCTCGCGTGGCCGGCAAGCCGAACCTGTACCTGCTGGCATTTGCTGGCGACGGTGGCGAGGATGTATTCCGCAATGAAGCCGAATACGCCGCGCAACTGTTCGGCAAACGCTTCGGTGCCGCCACCCACAGCCTGGTGCTGGAAAACAATCCGGCCAGCCTCGCCACCCATCCGCTGGCCAGCTGGAGCAATCTGGAAGCTGCGCTCAATGGTCTGGACAAGGTGATGCGGCCGGATCAGGACATCCTGCTGCTCTATATCACAAGCCACGGCAGCGAGGACCACACCTTGCTGGTCGACATGGACCCGCTGCCGCTGGACCAGATCGGCGCGCTGGACTTGGCCGGCATCCTGGCCAAGCACCCGTTCAAGTGGAAAGTCATCGTCGTCAACGCCTGCTATTCCGGCGGCTTCGTGCCACCGCTGCGCGGACCCGGCACCCTGGTGCTGACCGCCGCCCGCGCCGATCGCAGCTCGTTCGGTTGCGGCAGCGATTCGGACATCACCTATTTCGGCAAAGCCTGGCTGGTCAATGCGCTGAATCGCACGCCGGACTTCATCGACGCGTTCAAGCACGCCAGCGGCGAAATCAGCCAATGGGAACAGCACGGCAAGCTGACCGCATCGGACCCGCAGATCGACATCGGCAGCGGCATCGCGAATCAGCTGGCGCTGTGGCGCAAGGGCTTCACACCGGGCTCCGCGGTGGCCTTCAAACCGGCCGTACCCGCCCCAGCCAGCACGACGGCGATAACGCAGTAGTCTGGAATTTCGTCAGGCCAACTTCACTCACGGCATGCGCGGCTTGCCCCGTACGCGCTTTCTGGCACTCACGGATCGGGGCTCCTCTTTGGCCGCCAGGGCTCCGCCGTCGCGCATCTGTTCCATCCACGACAAGGTGTCGACGTACGCCAGGAACTGCTGGAGATAGCCTGGCGATAGCTCGCGCATGAGGGTGAGCGACCGGTGCACGAGGCTGCCCGAGTTGAGGGGGCCGGCATTGGCAGGCACCTGCTCCAGCGACTGCCGCACCTGACTATCAGTGCGGACCTCGGACCAGATTTTTCTGAACTCGTCGAGCGCCGCCAAGCTGTGCAAGGCGGCAGGCTGCGGCGCGGCGTCACGCGCGACGAGATCGTCGCCGCGCGCCACCGTGGTGTTGGCGATGTAGTCGATCAGTCCGGCCAGCGCGCCACGAGCGGGTGCGCTTGGCGTTGCTGCGTTAACGGTAGCGTCAACATTGGATGCCGCGATTTCGAGATCGTCCGCATAGGCCTCGATCAGCTTGGACAGCTTGTCGTCCAGTAGTCGTCGCGCTTCGCCATCGTGGCCTGCCGCGCGCCGCTCCAGCGCCTCGATGAAATGAAATCGCAAGGGATTCAGGCGATCGGCGCCCTGCTCGCGCCACGCGTCGAGCACCACCCGTGCCTGTGACCGGGCATCACTCATGAGGCGTCACGGCTGCCGCTGGCTGCTTCGGGATCGGCGAGATTTCCACGCGCCGGTTCCGCGCCCGTCCCCCGTCATCGGCATTCGAGCTCACTGGCTGCTCGGCACCGAATGCAGCGGCAAATACCGAGGAGGCCGGGAGGCCATCGGCGATCAACGTACGGGTCACGGTCAATGCGCGCTCGGCGGACAACTCCCAGTTGTCGGCGAACTGCCGGTTGCCATCGCGCACTTGGCGGTCGTCGGTGAAGCCGCTCACCATCAGGATTTCATCGCGCGACTTGAGGTAGTCGGCAAGCGGGGCTGCCAGGCTCTTCAATACCTCGCGCCCTTCCGGCTGAAGCTGATCGGAGTTCAGCGCGAACAAAACGCTGCCGCGGATGCCGATGCGCCCATTGACGAGCGTCACCCGGCCAGCAGCCAGCGGAACCGCCAATGCGTGCTCCAGGGTCATGCGGCGCTGTGCCTCGTCCTGTCGCTGTTTGACCGCTTCATCCAGCTTGTTCGAGAGTTGCAGCTGCACGCCGATCACGCCCACCAGGATCAGCACGAACACGCCCAGCAGCACCGACATCAGGTCGCCGAAGGCGGCCCAGATCGGCGCCGTCGACTCCTCGACGCCATCAAGTTCGTTGCTCATGCCGCTTCGGCCCCAACGAGCGCACGTTGGCCGGCGAGCTGCTGCATTTCCTCGATGATCTGTCTCTGCGACAGCATGCTCAGGTCGATCACTTCCCTGGCCTGCGCCACGTAATAAGCCAGCTGCTCGTCACTGCGCGCGAGCGATTTGTCCAGCGCGGTTTCAATGCGCTGCAGGTGATCCATCAACAGGCCGTTCGATTCGCCGAACGTCTGTACGGCCACACCGAATACTTCGCCCAGGCTGGCCACCTCGACGGCACCGCCGGTGACTTGCGCGGCCACCGCGCCGAGCTTGCCGGTTTCGGCCTCGATATGGTCGGTGAACCGCGTGCCGACACGCTCCAGCAGATCCGCCGACGTGGCCACCAGCGCGTCGACGGCCAAGCGCTGTTCGGTGGACGCGTGGTTAACGGCATCGAGCAGGGTATCGAGCGTGGCCATCAGACGGCTGCGTTCCTCCAGCATGGCGGTATCGCGGACCATGCTGTCGGAGAGTTTCTGGCGCAGCTCGGCGACGACTTCAGCCGCCGCCTTGGGCGCTTCGGACGCGGCTTGCACGAGCCGGGAAATTTCGGCGATCGTGTCGCTGGCGTGTGCCTGCGTCTGTGCCGAGATGTCATGCGCGGTCCTCGCAAGGGTGTCGCAGATCGCCTGTTGTCGGCTTGCGGCGTGCTCACCCGCCTGCTCCCACTGCTTGCTCAACGCAGCGGTCATCGAACCGAACGAATCTGTCCAGGTCGTCAAGCGTTCCAGGTCTCGCGATTCCAGCACCGCCTGCAAGTCCGCATGCGACTGGTGCACGCTGCGGACCAGCGACGTGGCGTGCTCCTCGAACGTCGCCACAGCCACGGTCAACGCTTGCTGATTGCGGGCCGCCAAATCTTCGTTGACAGCTTCTTGTCGCGACAGCGCGTCGTTCCATGCGCTCGCCGCGCTACCCGCCGTCGCATCGAGGCGCGCAGCGACGCCTTCCAACAGACCGGCCGAGCGTTGCTCGAAGGTTTCAGTGAATCGCTGCAGTGAATCGCGCAGATCCTCGGCCAGCGCCTCGTTCGAACGCTGCTGCTCCGCCAGCGCATCGTTCCAGATCGCCGCCATGGTCGTGGTGGTCGCCTCCAGCCCGGTCGACAGCCCCTCCAGCTGATGCTGCACCGCGTGCGTAATGGTGTCGTGCAGTGCTGCCGTTTCGCGTGCGAGACCAGCCATCGTGGCCTCCATCGCCGGTTTCAGCGCCGCTCCGACAGCAACGGTGCTCGCGACGACGCTCTCCTTCAACGACGCCTCCACCGAGGTGGCAAGGCGCGTGTAGGTAGCCTCGGTCCTCGCGTGGAAAGCTTCATGGCTGGCCATCTGCCACTCGCTTGTGGCCGTGCTCTGTTGTTCGATGGCCGCCACCATCGTCTGCAGACGATCGACCAGAGTCGGCATCAATTCGGTCTGCTGCTGCAGGAGCTTGAACGATTCCTCGCGCTGATGGCTCTGCGAATGGATGCGCAACGTCGTCGCGATTCTCGCGTCCAGCAGCTGCACCGCCTGCAGCCGCTCGCGCCGGCATAGCGCCGAAAGCAGCCCGAGCATCGCCGAGCTGGCCACACCCGCGATCGAGGTGCCGAACGCAAACCCCAGCCCCTTGACCGGTGCGGCGAGAGAGCCGCGGATAGCCTCCAGATCCGTCGCGCTTTCCAGCGCCATGCCGGTGCCGCGAAGGGTCGCCATCATGCCCAGCAGCGTACCCAGCATGCCTAGCAAGACGAGCAAGCCCACGAGATACGGTGTCAGCGCCGGCACCGGCAACGCCACGCGCTCACCCTCGATGCGCAGGCGTGCCGCGTTGCGCAGGCTGGGACTCAGGCGGCCGAGCCAGTCACTCAGGCTGGTCGGTGCTGCCGACAAATCCGTCACGGCACGCGTCAGCGTGAACGTGGCTTGCCGATAGCGATACAGCTCAAGGCCACCCGCCAGGTAGCACGCGCCAATCACCATCGTGACGGCCGTCGCCAGCGGATTGGAACCGACGTAGCCGGCGCCGATCCAGCACACCGCGACCAGACCTGTGAAAAACACCGCGAGATTAAGTAGATTTCTGAACATGATGTCCCAATGAGTGGGTGCGAAGCGCTGCGAGCAGGCCTTCGACCGGGTGAAAACGAACGTCCAGTTCGGCGAGCAACACGCTCCGCACGTCCATGCGAAACACGTCCAGCCACGCCCCAGGGGCTATCGCCGGGGCGCCCTCCGATACCTGCGCGTCGGCCAGCGCCGTCTGCTCGGCCTGACGCAAGCGTTCGAAGTGGCCCCCGAGTAGCGCGGGCACATGGGCCAACAGGGTCTGCTCACGCGGACTCAGTACACGCTCCATCGCCGCATCCACGGCCGCCAGCTGCGCCATGTCGGCCGTCTTCTGGGCAAGCATGTCGCGCAGACGACCTCGCAGGCTACCGGTGGCCGCCTGCATCGACCGCTGGATGGCGAGATAGCGCTGACGAAACACCGCGTAATCGGCCATCTCGTTCGCGCCATCTTCCTCGGCCAACGCAGACTCGGCGCCGCACTGTCTTGAGTTGGCGAATACAGGATCGCCGGCAATGGTGTTGACCAACGCGGTACGCACACGAATGCACACGTTCTCTTCAACGTTGCCAAAGGTCGGCACGTCGGAGCACGCCTCGGACGGTTTGCCGTCAAGCGCCGTGGACAGTGCAACAGCGTGAGTCCAGTCGAGCCATTGGCCCAACCGATCCGACAGCGATTGTCTGGATGGGGGAACGTCAACGTCCGTCAGGCGAGCAAGCAAGCGAATGAACGTCGGGCCACGGACACTGGTCCGTTGAGTAGCTTGCAGCATATTTCTGGCTGAAAAACCGCCATTTTACATGCCAAACGGGTGCAGGCGGCGGCCTGTCGATTGTCCTGCAAGCGGTCGAGGCGACCAGCCGGCATACTGGTAGCATGCAATTTCGACCCAAAGCAGACATTTTCAGGCACTCAAACGCAACATCATCATGGGCCGAGCCGCGTATGGGAGATGCAAAGCGTAGGCGCAGTGCTCAGCAAATTACGTGGACTGCCGGCTCCCACCACACGCTAATCATTGAATGGCTGGGTGATGACGAGCGTAAGACCGGCACGGAATTGGCGGAACGTCTGCGATCGTGGAATTCCGCAGTCGAGTTGTGCTGCTGTCAATCCGCGAGTGATGTACTTGTCGCGCTTGATGATGCGTTAGAACGTCTTCGCACAACTGGCGAAGTGCCAGTTGTTCATTTAGAAGCGCACGGTCTAGAAGCCCCAGCGGCCGGTGATGATTCTGGCCTCAGAGGGCCGGACGGGCGAGGAGGAAATGAGAATTTACTCTGGGGAAGCATTTCTCCACTACTGGGTCAACTGAACATCGCTTCTCGTTTTCAGCTGCTACTTGTCGGCGCTGCATGTTTTGGGCTCACCGCGCTTGATGGGTTCAATATCAAACAAGCTGCACCCTTTTCCGCAATTGTGGGCTTTCGCTCGAAGGTGAATCCCTCGAGACTGTTTCACAGCATGGTCGAGTTATACCGCCAGCTATTGAGAGGCGGCCATGGATCAATTCCTGAGGCGGTAGAGGCAGCCAATCGCGAGTTGCACCCATCTGCGGGCGAAGCGTTGGTTACGACCTCTTTCTACTTATTTGCGCGCAACTTGCTGCTTTCGTACGCCGAGCAGCAACTTGAGCCTGCCCACCGAAAAGCGGACAACCAGCGCCTGATTCGGCTAAAGGCGTTGGAGTACGGACAAATCATGTCTCTAGAAGAAATGACCCGTATATATCGGGTAACTGCACTTCGTCACTGCAGCGAAGCCGTAAGCACTTGGTTTGCCTACCGAGAGTTGCCAGAAAACCGTGATCGATTTCGTATCGATGTGCAGCGCATGTTTGAAAAGAAGGAACGACTGCTTCAAGTTAAGCTTAGAGAGATGCCGACCACCTAGAGGTGCTACGTGTCGCGACATAGGTTATGTGTCCGCTGTTGGCGCCGAAAGCAGATTTTCAAGAGCGCACCTAAACCAGATTCGCCGAGTCACAGTCGCCCCCTTACGAAGTTCTTCTCAAAACCCGCTGCGCACGTTGTGCCGTTTGGCCAGCAACTCTGCAACATCGGTCAACGAAAGTCCGCGTGCCCGCAACACCACCGTGAGATGAAAGATCAGATCGGCCGACTCACCCAGCAATTCGGCATCGTCCTGCGCCACGGCGGCGAGCGCCGTCTCGACACCCTCCTCGCCGACTTTCTGTGCCATCCGGCGAATGCCTCCTTCAAACAGGCTGGTGGTGTAACTGCCATCGGGACGTTCGGCATGGCGTTGCGCAACCAGCGCGTCGAGTTCGGCGAGGAAACCCAGTGGCGGCTGCACGGCTTCGCCGAAGCAGCTGGAGGTGCCCAGATGGCAGGTCGGCCCATGCGGTTCGGCCTGCACCAACAAAGTGTCGGCATCGCAGTCGATGCGGATACCCTTGAGTACAAGGACGTGGCTGGAGCTTTCGCCCTTGGTCCAAAGGCGTTGCTTGCTGCGGCTGTAAAACGTGACCTTGCCGCTGGCCTGCGTCTGCACCAGCGCCTCGGCATTCATGTAGCCAAGCATCAACACCTCGCCGCTCAGCCAGTGCTGCACGATCGCCGGTAGCAGGCCATCGCCCTTGGCCCAATCGAGACGGCTGAAGTCGGTAGTGGAATCGCTCATCGCTGCTTGTCCTTGGATGCTCACAGGCGGACCGCTACGCCCTGCCCGTGCAGATAGTGCTTGAGTGCGGGGATCGCGATCGCGCCGGAGTGGAACACGCTGGCGGCCAGTGCGCCGTCCACGTCAGCCTCGACGAAGGCATCGCGGAAATGTTCTGGCGCACCGGCACCGCCGGAGGCGATCAGCGGTACCTGGCAGATCGCGCGCGCAATCGACAGCTGTTCCAGATCGTAGCCCAGGCGCACACCATCACTGCCCATGCAGTTGAGCACGATCTCGCCGGCGCCGCGCTGCTGCGCCTCGATCATCCAGTCCATTGTCTTGCGCGCCAATGCCTGCGTCTTGCCGGGATCGCCGGTGTACTGGCGCACGCGCCATGCGCCGTCCGCATCGCGCAACGAGTCGATGCCGACCACCACGCACTGCACGCCGAACGCGGCGGCCAGTTCGTCGATCAGCGCAGGGCGCTCGAGTGCCGGCGAGTTGACCGAGATCTTGTCGGCGCCGGCATGCAGCACCGCGCGCGCCTCGTCCACTGAACGAATGCCGCCGGCGACGCAGAACGGGATGTCGATCACCCGTGCCACCCGCTCGACCCAGTCACGATCCACGCTGCGCCCTTCCGGGCTGGCGGTGATGTCGTAGAACACCAGCTCGTCGGCGCCCTCGTCGCGATAACGCAAGGCGAGGTCGACGATCTCGCCCATCACCACGTGATCGCGAAAACGCACGCCCTTGACCACCTTGCCGTCGCGCACGTCCAGGCAGGGAATGATGCGGCGACTCAGCATCGGGGTTCTCCGTCCCATGCGTATAAACGGTGCAGCAACGCCAGAAGCAGAGCGAAACCCAGGCTCCCTCCCCTGCTTGCAGGGGAGGGTTGGGGTGGGGTTGCTCTTGATCTTGTTCTTGACGTCAAAAGCTTTACCCCCTCCCAACCTCCCCCTGCGAGCAGGGGGAGGAGCAGAGCTGGCAAGCACGCGCTGATATTCATGCAACCAAGGCCTCCTGCACAGTGAAGCGCCCTTCCAGCAAGGCACGCCCAAGTATCACGCCCTGCGCACCGGCCTTGCGTACGGCGCGGATATCGTCCAGCGAACGCACACCGCCGGAGGCCTGCACGGCCACCTGCGGCACTGTATCGGCAAGATGGCGATACAGCTCCAGATTGAAACCGGCCAGCATGCCGTCACGATCGATGTCGGTGCACAGCAGATGGCGCGCGCCACGGGCGGCGTACCACGGCGCAAGTTCGTCCAGCGTGCGCGCCTCGACTTCAGTCCAGCCGGCACTGGGCAAGGCCCAGCGGCCATCGATACGGCGTGTGTCGAGTGCGATGGTCAGCCGTTCGGCGCCGTACTTGGCCAGCCAGCCGGCGACGAGTTCGGGATCGCGGATCGCCACGCTGCCCAGCACCACGCGACGCACACCGGCCTCGAACAGGCGCTGGAGATCGGCCTCCTCGCGCACGCCACCACCGGCCTGAATCTGCATGCCGTCGGCAGCGATGGCCTGAATGACTGCCAGATTGTCGAGATTGCCGGAACGAGCACCGTCCAGATCGACCAGATGCAGCCAGCGTGCACCGGCAGCGGCATAGCGCTGCGCCACCTCGCGCGGGTCGGCCGCGTAGGTAGTCTGCTGCGCGTAGTCGCCCTGCTTCAGGCGTACGACCTGGCCAGCACGCAGGTCGATCGCAGGGATCACTTCACAGTTCATAGCTTGAGAAAATTCTGCAGGAGCTTCGCGCCGACGGCGGCAGAACGCTCGGGGTGGAATTGCATGCCGTAAAAGTTGTCGCGGGCGATCACTGCGGAAAACGGCTCGCCGTAGTCGCTGGTGGCAAGACTCCAGTCGCCCACCGGCACCGCATAGCTGTGCACGAAGTAGGCCTGATCGTCATCGCCCAGTCCGGCCAGCAACGGGTGCGGCTGTCTCGCGCGCAGTTGATTCCAGCCCATGTGCGGCACTCGCAGACCGGGAGCTTCGACGAAGCGGCGCACGGGCGCCGGTATCAGCCCGAGGCATGTGGTGTCGCCCTCCTCCGAATGCGCGCACAGCAGCTGCATGCCCAGGCATACGCCGAGCACCGGCTGGGTCAACGTACGCATCAGCTCGACCAGCCCCAGCTCGCGCAGCCGTGCCATGCCGGGACCGGCTGCACCGACGCCGGGCAGGATCACCTTGTCGGCGGCGCGGATCGTGGCAGCATCCGCGGTCAGCGCGGCATCCACACCGAGCCGCTGCAGCGCATAGCGCACCGAACCAATATTGGTGCCGCCGGCATCGACGAGGACCACGCTCATTACAACGTGCCCTTGGTGCTGGGCAGCTCGCTGCCCTCGCGGCGGATCGACTGACGCAACGTGCGCGCAACCACCTTGAAGCAAGCCTCGACCATGTGGTGCGCGTTGTCGCCCTGCACGACCAGATGCAGGTTCGCGCCCAGCGTCTCGCACAGCGAACGGAAGAAGTGCGGCACCAGTTCGGTCGGCACCTCGCCCACGCGTTCGCGCGGGAAGCTGCCTTCGAACACGAAGTACGGACGCCCGGACAGATCCAGCGCCGCGCTGGCCTGCGACTCGTCCATCGGCAAAGTGAAGCCGTAACGACCGATGCCGCGCTTGTCACCCAGCGCCTGCTTCAACGCCTGACCGAGCGCCAGCGCGCAGTCCTCGATGGTGTGGTGCTCGTCGATATGGGTGTCGCCGTCGCAGTTCAGCTCCAGCGCGAAACCGCCGTGCTTGCCGATCTGTTCCAGCATGTGGTCGAAGAAACCCAGCCCGGTGTGCGCCTTCGGCTCGGCAACCTTGTCCAGATCCACGCTGACCGTGATGCGGGTTTCCTTGGTGTTGCGCACCACCGTCGCCGTGCGCGGCGCATCCAGCAGTTGATGGGCCAGTTCCTCCCAGCTCACGCCGAGCGGACCGACGCGCAGGCCGCGCACGCCGATGTTCGCGGCGAACTGCAGATCCGTCTCGCGGTCACCGACCATCGCCGAGGCCGCCCGGCTCCAGCCGTCGTCGGCGAGGTAATGGCGCAACATGCCGATGCCCGGCTTGCGGGTGTCCTTGCCCTCATGCGGGAAACTGCGGTCGATCAGCACTTCACGGAAACGCACACCCTGCGAGGCGAGGATGCGCATCAGCAGCTCGTGCGGTCCGGTGAAATGCGGCTCGGGGAAACTGTCCGTACCGAGGCCATCCTGGTTCGTCACCATCACCAGCTCGTAGCCGGCGGCGACGAAACGCTGCAGCGCAGCGATCACCCCCGGCAACAACGCCAGTTTCTCGTAGCTGTCGATCTGTTCGTCAGCCGGCTCCTCGATCAGGCAACCGTCGCGATCGACGAAAAGAATCTTGCGGCTCATCCGAACCTCTCCTCAGCCATGCAGGAGCGCACCTTGTCCAGAGGGGACTTCCTTCGGTCGTGCGCGACCGGGGTGGCGACATCGCCACCTGGTTTTCGCGCACAGGGTGCGCTCCTACGATCCACGCTCATGTCGTAGCCTCCTGCAGGACGGCGAGCACGCGATCGTTCTCTTCGGGCGTACCGATGGTGATACGCAGAGCGCCGCCGAGGTTCGGATACCTGCGTACATCACGCACCACGATGCCTGCAGCGAGCAACTTCTGATACGCCGCACCGGCATCGTCGAAGCGTACCGCGAGGAAGTTCGCCTGCGACGGCAGCACTTCGCGCACACCTGGCACTCCGCGCAATATCTCCTGCATCCGCGCACGCTGCTCGCGCACGATGGCGACGTGCTCGCGCGCGTTCGCCTGGCCCCAGCCGGACAATCCGATCAGCGCTGCATCCACGCACGGCAGCGGCAACGGATACGGCGGCATGATCCGCTTGAGCAGCGCGACCACCTCGGCATTCGCCAGCAAGCTGCCAATGCGCGCGCCAGCCAAGGCCCAGGCCTTCGACAAGGTGCGCAGTACGGCGAGATTGTCGTAACGGTCGATCAGGTCGGCCACGCTGGCGTCGCCAGCATCCGTGAACTCCACATAGGCTTCGTCCACCACCAGCAAGGCGCGACCGGCCAGCGCCTGCGCGAGCTGTTCGACACTCGCACGCGGCACCAACTGGCCGGTGGGATTGTTCGGCGTGCAGATGAAGACCAGTTTCACCGCCGGCGTCACCGCGGCGAGTATCGCGTCCACGTCCAGCATGAAATCGGCCTTCAGCGCCACGTCGATCACGCCGGCGTTCTGGATCCGCGCGCATACCGCGTACATGCCGAAGGTCGGCGGCTGGATCAGGATCGCGTCTTCGCCCGCGCGGCAGAACGCACGCACCAGCAGGTCGATCGCCTCGTCGCTGCCCCGGCCCACCAGCAACTGCTCGCGACGTACACCGTAGAGCGCGGCCAACGCTTCGACCAAAGCCGCTGGCTGCGGCTCGGGATAGCGGTTGCAGCCAAGGCCATCATCGCCCACCGGCGCCCACGCCGATTCATTCGCGTTGAGGAACACCTGGCCGCCGCTGGCCTCCATGCGCGCCGAGGAATACGGCTGCATCGCGCGGATTTCCGCTCGTGCGAGATCGAGCACACTCATGACCGCGCCTCCAGTGCGGCCAGCCGCAGGGTCACGGCGCGACGATGTGCTTCCAGTTGTTCGGCCGCCGCCAGCGTAGCCGTGCATGGACCGATATTGCGCAAGCCTTCTTCACTCACTTCCTGCACCGTAATCTGTTTTTGGTAACTCGCCACGGACACGCCGCTGTAGCTGCGCGCATAGCCATAGGTCGGCAGCACGTGATTGCTTCCGCTGCAGTAGTCGCCCACCGATTCGGGTGTCCATTGACCGAGGAAGATCGAACCCGCGCTGTCGATGCCATCCAGCAAAACGCGTGGCTCGGCCACCTGCAGGATCAGATGCTCCGGCGCGTAGCGGTTGCTCACCGCGACCGCCTGCGCCAGCGAGTCGACGGCGATCAGGCGGCTCTGTGCCAGCGCCTTTTCGGCGATGGCGCCACGCGGGAGTTCTGCACATTGCCGATCGACCTCGATCGCCACCTTGTCCAGCAGCACCGTGGACGGGCTCAGCAGGATTACCTGCGAATCCGGTCCGTGTTCGGCCTGCGACAGCAGGTCAGCCGCGACGAACACCGGATTGGCGTCGGCATCGGCAATCACCAGCACTTCGGACGGGCCCGCCGGCATGTCGATCGCTGCACCATCAGGATCGGCGGATACCTGCAGCTTCGCTTCGGTGACCCAGGCGTTGCCGGGGCCGAACAGCTTGTCGCATTTCGGGACGCTGGCCGTGCCGTAAGCCATCGCCGCGATCGCCTGCGCGCCACCGAGCTTGAATACCTTGTGCACGCCAGTGACCTGCGCGGCGTACAGCACGGCCTCGTCGCAGCAACCATCAGCACGCGCGGGCGAACACAGCACCACCTGGCGGCAACCGGCGATCTGCGCCGGGATGCCTAGCATCAGCGCGGTCGACGGCAGCGGTGCCGTGCCCGCCGGAACGTACAGGCCAACCCGGCTGATCGGACGCAGCATCCGTTCCACCCGCACGCCAGGAGCGGTATCCACGCCCACGGGCTGCGGCGCGGCGGCGCGATGGAACAGTTCGATGCGTGCGGCCGCTTCGTGGATCGCCGCTTTCAACGCTGGATCGAGCGAGGCTTCGGCCGTGGCGAATTCGGCCTCATCCACTTCGATCGCGTCCAGCGTGCAGCGGTCGTATTTCTCGCTGAGTTCCCGCAGCGCGGCATCACCTTTTTCGCGCACGGTGGAGATGATCTGCTCCACACCACGGCGCAGCTCATCCGCACGCGATTGCGCGGGACGCGCCAAGGCCTCGCCTCGCGCGGTCTCGTCCAACGCATTCCAGTCGAGACGGTTCATGCCAGCCAGTTCTTCATGCGAGCCCGATTCATGCCAACATCTTCTCCACCGGCAACACGTACATCTCGCGTGCACCAGCCTTCTTGATCTCTTCCAGCTGCCGCCAGCTCACCTCGCCGGCGCACAGCGCCTGCAGCATCAGTTGGTCCGGCTGGCCAGCCACCGCCAGCAGCGTCGGCTGCGGGCCGCCCGGCAGCAGTCGGGTGACCGCCTCCAGCGTGTGCCGCGATGTCTGCAGCAACAGCAGGCGCGACTCACGTACCTGGATCACGCCATCCAGCCGCTTCAGCAACAGCTCCAGCATGTCGCCACGTTCGTCCACTGGCAGGGTCAGCGGACCGGCCAGCACGGCCTCGCTCTCCAGCAGCACCTCGGCCTCGCGCAACTGGTTCGCGACGAGGGTGCCTCCGCTCTGCACCAGGTCGCAGATCGCGTCCGCGGTGCCCAGCTTCGGCGCGATCTCGACCGAACCGGCCAGCATCACAACGCCGGCGTTCACGGCATGCGTGCGCAGCCATTCGCCGAGCAGGCCGGGATACGAGGTGGCGATACGCTGGCCTTCCAGTTGCTGCGGCGCGTGGTAATCCAGCTCCTGCGGCACCGCGATCGACAAGCGGCAGCGACCGAAGCCGAGCGGACGCAGTTCGTTGAGTGGCGCGAGCTCGCGTCCGGCGGTGAGCTGGAATTCGCTCAGCACATTGCGCCCGACGATGCCGAGGTCGCAAACGCCTTGGGCGATCAGCCCGGGGATATCGTCATCGCGCACCAGCAGCAGATCGACCGGCTCGCCCTCGCCGAAACAGAACAGCTTGTCGCGACTCTGCCGGAAGGTGAGCCCGCAACGGGTGAGCAGTTCCAGCGCCGGCTCGGTGAGCCGGCCGGATTTCTGCATCGCTATGCGTAAACGGTCGCGCGTCTTCATGCCCTTGCCTTCTTCGCCGCCAGCGATTGCCGACGCGCCGCACGTGCTGCCGCGGCCAGATAGCCGCCGTTGCCCTGATTGAGATAGCGCGCCACCCGCCCGATGGTGGTGATGCTGACCGCGGTGCGCTCGTGGATCTCGCGGTAGGCGATACCTTCCAGCAGATACGGCACTACCCGCCAGCGGTCCACCAGCACCTCCAGTTCGGCCGGCGTGCACAAGTCGCCCAGGAGGGCAGCCATCTCCTCGGCGTTCTTCATCGACAGCAGCGCCTCGCAAAGGCTCAGCTTGGCTGACTCGTCGGGGGTTTCGGGATCCAGCGATCGACGCTTCATAATGTACTAACGCATTAACACAATGGATCGAATGATACATGCCCGAGGGCGGCGCGGCAATTGGACCGAATGGTGCGTCGGGTTGCCATACAGCTTTCTCCGCGGCACCGCTGCCACGGATACCGGGTCAGCCACCAGGGGAACCTCGGCGCGCCGAACGCCATCGCATCGCACAACCACAAGCGCGCCGGCCTCCTCGCGACATCGAACCGCAGTCAGCCAAACCGCCGCCAGTGGGATAATGATGAGACACAGTGCGCACCCCGAAGGGATTACCCATGAAACGTCCAAGCCTGCGCCAGTTGCCTTTCGCGCAACCCAGGCAACACGCAAACCATCAACGCAGTGCCGCTGCCGCATTGCTCGCCATCATGCTGACACCCGCGCTGGCCAATGCCTGCTCCACCTGCGGCTGCTCGCTCAATTCGGACTGGTCCAGCCAGGGCTATGCCACCAGCACGGGCCTGCACCTCAGCGTGCGCGAGGACTACTTCGATCAATCGCAATTGATGCACGGCACCAACACAGTCAGCGCCACGTCGTTCCAATACCCCACCGACGACGAAGTGCAACGCAAGACGATCAACCACACCACTCTGCTGGGTGCGGACTACAACTTCTCGCGCTACTGGGGCATTTCGGCACAGTTGCCGTACACGGATCGCCACCACCAGACAATTGCTGCGGGCGACACCGATATCTCCACCTCCGACGCGCGAAGCATCGGCGACCTGCGCGTGCTCGCGCGCTATCAGGGGTTCAGCGACGACGCCGGCCTCGGCCTGCAATTCGGTGTGAAGTTGCCTACCGGTCGTTTCACGCAGAACTTCGCGGCAGGCCCGCAGGTCGGCACGCCACTCGATCGCGGCCTGCAATTGGGCACCGGCACCACCGACGCGCTGATTGGCGTCTACAAGTTCGGCAACCTCAGCGACTCCGTGGCCTACTTCAGCCAGGCGATGGCGCAGCTCGCGCTGGATGCGCGAGATGGCTTCCGTCCCGGCAATTCGCTCAACATCGACCTCGGCATACGCTATCTGGACGCGGGCCGCTTCACCCCGCAGCTGCAGCTCAACATCCACAGTGAGCAACGCGAAAGCGGTGGGCAATCCGACCGTCCCAACAGTGGCGCAACACTCGCTTACCTGAGTCCTGGCATCAGCGTGAAAATCACCTCGCGACTGAATGCGTTTGCGTTCGTCCAGCTTCCGGTCTGGCGTCGCGTCAATGGCCTGCAACTGGAGCCCCGTCGGCTATGGTCGCTGGGTGCACAGTATCGCTTCTGATCTTTCGGCCCGGGCGATGTCACAGACATCGCGCCTGCCACTCATCCACAAAAAACCCCGCCAAGGCGGGGTTCTTGTCAATCCAGCCTGAGCTGGAACCGGCTCAGGCTGATTTCTTCTTCGGCGCGGCCTTCTTGGCGGCAGCCGGCTTGGTCACGGTCGGCTTGGCGCCCACGACAGCCGGCGACACGGTATGCGCACGGGTATTGCCGTAGCTGCCGCGATAGGTCTTGCCGCGACGGGTCTTGCGATCGCCCTTACCCATGGGAACTCCTTGATTCGTGAGATGAATGATCGGACATCATAGCAGGTCAGCCGGGGCCACCATAGTCAGCCATGATTATGCCCGGCACAGCCCTTGGGCTGATCCAGACACTCGCCCGGATCGACTTGCACGGTCACATGCTGGATGTCAAAACGCTCCATCAGCATCTGCTTGATCGCCTGCAGTGCCTTGGCGCTGTCGGCAGGCTCGTGCAGTTCGGCATGCAGAGTGGCCATGCGCGAGCCTGAAGCGAGCTGCCACACATGCAGGTGATGAATGTCGCGGATCGAGGCGTCGGCACCGCGCAACGATGCCTCCACCTCGGCGCTGTCCATGCCGTCGGGTACGCCTTCCAGCAGAATGTGCGCGGACTGCCGCAGCAATCGCCACGCGCTGTTGAGGATCAGCAGCGACACCAGCACTGACAGCACCGGATCGGCCCACAACCAGCCGAACCAGCGAATCGCAAGCGCAGCCAGTACCGCCGCCAGCGAACCGAGCAGATCGCCCAGCACATGCAGGCTTGCGCCGGCCAGGTTGACGTCGTCATGAGCATGACCATGCAGGGTGCGCAGTACCAACAGGTTCACCAGCAGGCCGATGACCGCCACCACCAGCATCACGCCGGAAAGGATGGCCGCCGGGTGCAGCAAGCGCATCACCGCTTCGTAAATGATCCAGCCGACCAATACGAACTGGCTGAGCGCGTTGACGAAACCGACCAGCACTTCCATCCGGCCATAGCCGTAACTGCGCCGAGCATCGGCCGGCCGGGTCGCCATCCATGCGCCAATAAACGCTAGCAGCAGTGCCAGCGCATCGACCATCATGTGGCCGGCGTCCGCCAGCAGGGCCAGCGAGCCGGACCACACGCCGCCGATCGCCTCGACCACCATCATCACGGTGGTCAGCACGAATGCGAACAACAGCTTGCGACTGCGCGTGTCGCCGGAGCCGGCATGCTCGTGCGCGTGCGGATGGTCGTGTTGGGGGTTGTGAGTAGTGCTCATGCGTGCATGCTAGGAACGGCGGCCGCCGTTACACAATCACCAGCGATCTGGGCATGCCGTTCAATGCGCGCATTGCGGACCATGCACGTGATCGTCGTTGTGGCGGCTGTCCCGGCGCAGATTGACGAAATGCGCGCTGGCCAGCAGCAAGCCGCCGCAGGTCACCAGCACACTGTGCAGGATGATCGAATAGCCCTCGGCGAAAGTGATGCCGAGCAACAGCAGCGCCAACCCAGGCGCTGCCAGCAACAACGGCAGCGGCTCCTGATGCCGGCGAAAACCGCGCACCAGGGCAAGCAGCGCCAGCGTGCAGGCAAACAGCACGAAGCCCCGTTCGAAGCGATGGTCGGCCAGAAATTCCAGACCGATGAACGGCAACAGTGCCAGCACGAACGGCAGCAGCGCGCAGTGGATCGCGCACAGGAAAGATGCCGCCGCACCGACGCGATCAGCAATACGCCACCAGCGGGTTTTGTTCGCCTGCTCGGAATCCATCAGCCTGACCTGGCGTCACCAAATGCGGTGGCTTTGTGTCCAGTTAGCATCATGTTACTTTATAACACTGACGGGCGCCACATCCGGAAGACTGAGTTCAGGCCTTGCGGCATTGCTTGCAGGTGCCATGCACTTCAAGCGTCTGCGCCTGCGGCTTGAAGCCAAGCGCCCTGGCCTGCGCCTCGATCAGTTCAGCCACCCGCTCATCGCAGACTTCCTGCGCGCTGGAGCAGGTGTCGCAGATCAGGAACGGCACCTGATGCGCTTCCGTGGGGTGGTGACAGGAGACGAAGGCATTGATCGATTCCAGCTTGTGGATGAAGCCGTTTTCGAGCAGAAAATCGAGCGCGCGATAAACCGTAGGCGGGGCTGCGTTACCGTGCTTCTCGCGCAGCTGATCCAGCAGGTCGTACGCCTTGACCGGCTTGTGCGCGGCCGCGATCAATTCCAGCACTTCCTTGCGCAGCGGAGTCAGGCGCAGCCCGCGCTCCTCGCTGGCATGTTCCACGGCGCGTACGAATCCCTTGGCATCGTGATGATGCGGATGATGCGCGTGCGGGCTGTGTGCGGCGTCGTGACTCAAGGGGGTTCACCTCAACTGGAGATCATACACTGCCGTTCGTGCCTACCCTGAGCCTGCTCAATGTCGAAGCGGCGGCGGCTCGGCACGTGGCCTGGGACGGGGCTTGGCAAGAATCACGACCCAGCCGATCGGCCCCAGCACGAGCGCCCAGACGATGCCTTCCGCCGTCCGGCCACGCCACCAGCCAAGCAGTGCACCGACGGCGATGAACAGCACGTTCCACCAGAACATGGCGGCCCATGGCAGCATATTCAACAGGTTGACGAAGATCTGCCAGAACGCGCCCGGTGCGTCCGGGTCGACGCCTTGTGATGCCCGCGCGATCAGTTCGTCCATGTCGAGCTCAGTGCGTCATCGACATGGCCGCAGGATCAACCTTGCGCCATGGCGATTGCAGCGTCGACGCGCTTGAGCGCCTCGACGCGACCGGCCAGATAGATCGTGTGCTCGATCGACGGCGATACCTGGGTACCGGTCATCGCCACCCGCAGCGGCTGGGCGATCTTGCCCATGCCTAGCTCCAGCTTCGCGGCGACCTGCTCGATCACCTGATGGATCGGCTCGGGCTTCCATTCGCAAGCGGCCAGCAGCGATTTCGCCGCATCGAGCACCGCCACCGCACTGTCGTTCTTCAGGTGCTTGGCGACCGCCTTGTCGTCCCATTCGGCGATCGGCGCGTACCAGATCTTCGCGCGCTCGGCCATTTCCTTCAGCGTGTGCACGCGATCGCGCAGCGCCACGATCACGTCGACGGGCGCCGGACCTTTCGAGGTATCGATGCCGGCACGCACCAGATGCCATTCGAATTCCGCCACCAGCGACTGCGGCTCCTCGGTCTTCAGGTAATGCTGGTTGAGCCACGCCAGTTTCTCGGTATCGAAGCGCGAGGCCGCCTTGTTCACGTCGCTGATATCGAACAACGCGATCATCTGCTCGCGCGAGAATATCTCCTGATCGCCATGCGACCAGCCCAGCCGCACCAGGTAGTTCAGCAGCGCGTGCGGCACGAAACCGTCGGCACGGTAATCCATCACGCTGACCGCGCTGGTGCGCTTGGACAGCTTCTTTCCTTCCTTGTCGAGGATCATCGGCAGATGCGCGAACTCCGGCACCTTGGCGCCCAGCGCGTGATAGATGTTGATCTGGCGCGGCGTGTTGTTGACGTGGTCGTCGCCGCGGATCACTTCGGTGATGCCCATGTCGATGTCGTCGACCACCACCGCGAAGTTGTAGGTCGGCCAGCCGTCGGAGCGGAAGATCACCAGGTCGTCCAGTTCAGTGTTCGCCCACTCGATCCGGCCCTTCACCTTGTCGTCGAACACGACCGAGCCTTCGCTTGGATTGCGGAAGCGGATCACGCGATTGGGATCTTCACGGAAAGGCTCGTTGCGGTCACGGTAATAGCCGTTGTAGCGCGGCTTCTCGCCCTTCGCCATCGCGGCCTCGCGCATCGCCTCGATCTCGTCCTTGCTCTCGTAGGCGTAATACGCCTTGCCGGCGGCAACCAGCTCGTCGGCCACTTGCTTGTATCGCTCAAGTCGCTGGGTCTGGTAGAACGGACCTTCGTCGGCGTCGAGGTCGAGCCAGTGCATCGCATCAATGATGGCTTTCACGGCCTCATCGGTCGAACGCTCGCGATCGGTATCCTCGATGCGCAGGATGAACTCGCCGCCGCGACGACGCGATTCCAGCCAGCAATACAGCGCGGTACGGGCGCCACCGATGTGCAGGAAACCGGTCGGGCTGGGGGCAAAGCGGGTGCGGACAGTCATGGGAATTCAGAGGATGCGGAGCGAAGCGATGGATTTTAGCCGATACCGGGGCACAAACCGTTGCTTCCGCAAGCACGCGCGACGAAGCATGCACATCGTGACACTCGCTATGCTCATGCTGAGCGTTGCCCCACCTGCACTGGCCGACAACCCGGGCTACGACCGCCCCGGTTACGGTTTCACGCCCGTTGTGCTCGGCTCTGGCGACATCACCATCGAACAGGGGCTGCCGGACTGGAGCCGTGATCGGCAGGATGGCGTCACCAGTTCGCAATACAGCGCCGACAGCCTGCTGCGCATCGGCATCGGCGGCCCACTGGAATTGCAGCTGGGCAGCTCGCCATGGAATTCGCTGCGGCAGAGTGGCGGCGGCAGCGACAGCAGCAGCCAGGGGCATGGCGATACCGTGCTTGGCTTGAAGTTGGCATTGCCTTCCTCCAGCCAGGCCTTCAGCTGGGGCCTGCTGGGCAGCGTGGAATTCACCGATGGGGCGAAGGCATTCCGCAGCGCCCGGCGCCAATACCTGTTCGGCGCCCAGTTCAACCTGCAGGCAAGCGCGCGCAACTCGCTGGGCTTGTATCTGCAGGACATACGCAGCGGTGGCGCGGACAGCACCACCGTGGCAGTCAGCGACAACTACGCACTGGGCAAGACGCTGACGCTGTACGCCGAGGCCGCATGGCTGCACACGCCCGATCAGGGCAGCGGCATGATCGCCGGTGGCGGCCTGGCATGGATGATCACGCCGCGCGTTCAGCTCGATGCCGGTCTCGATCGTCGGCTGGGCGGAGCAGCGCCCGAATGGCAGACCAATCTCGGCGTCTCGATCTACTTCGGGCGCTGAGGACTGCACACACACATCACGAATGCCTCAGGCATTCGCGATGACTATCCCAATTCTGGCCGCAGCAGCGATTCAGGATCGAAGCAGGCTTTGCCCTTGGTTGTCATGACGTGACATGCGTCGATGACCTACGCCATTTCCATCAGGACTGGCGATCATTTATTGCCACGGCCCTGGGTGATACCTGCATTCATTACGGAATCACTGCATGCCCAGCCACTGCATACATCCATATTGGGACTCATGTAATTCGAGTTCAGCGGAACGGAATACGAGCCCGACAGCGACATGGGTCTGACGACAGAGCGACTTTCGCCAAATACGATGCGTGGACTGTCGTCCTGTTCTGCGGGTGCTTTTCGCAGCACAAATTTCACATCGATCAGCGGGTGATGGCGCGCTTCAGCGCCCTGCGTGCCATCGACTTGCGCCTGCTGCTGGGCCTCCGGCGCAAAAGCTGCGGCAGCACGCGAGACACACGGCATGCTCAACGCAAGCAAACACAGAAAATATTTCATGACGCCACTCCTGAATGAACCGCTTCCGCTGCAAACAGGTTTACTTGACGTGAATAGTAATCCTCTTCGACACCAGCGGCGGATCGAACGGAATGTGATTTTCGTCGCCAAGTTCCAGTTGCAGCGTATGTGTGCCGTGTTTCAGCTTCAGCAGGGCCTCGGTCTGGCCACCACCGAAGTGGAGATGATGGTGACCAGTATATTCCCTGGCGACGCCGGCCGGCGCCACGCCCATGCCCTTGAGGCCGAAACGCACGGTGAACTCCTGACCGACGCCGGCGCCGTCGCTGGGCGAGATGATGTAGACCGCGGCATCGGCGGGAGCCTTGACGACCGGCAGCGACGGCGCATCCGTCGCCATCACGGCGCCGACCAGTCCCGTCAGGGCAAGCGCAAGCAGGATGCGTTTCATCGAGGTTCTCCAGGTTGACGGGAATGCCCAGTGTAGGCGCGTCAGCCTGAGCAAGGCACCCCGGCGTCACCGCGGCGTCATCCACCCGCCATACCGCCGCAACGCCAACTGACGAGGATGTGCCAAGCCAGCACGGGTATCATCATGCGCATCGGCATCGTCAGCGAAACCTATCCACCGGAAATCAACGGCGTCGCACTGACCGTACACAGTCTCGCCGCCGGGCTTGCCGCCCGTGGCCACCAGGTGGATCTGATCCGGCCGCGCCAGTCGCAGCCACACCACGACGAACCCGGCATCGACGTACTCAACGTGCGTGGCGCTGCACTGCCACGTTACCCCGGCCTGCGCTTCGGCCTGCCTGCCGGGCGCACGCTGCGTCAGCACTGGCGGCAGCAGCGCCCCGATGCGATCTACGTCGCCACCGAGGGGCCGCTCGGCTGGTCGGCAGTGCGCGCCGCCGCGCGACTGGGCATTCCCATCAGCAGCGGTTTCCACACCCGTTTCGACAGTTACGCCAACCATTACGGCCTTGGCCTGCTCACGCCGCTGGTGCGCGGCTATCTGCGCCGCTTTCACCAGCGCGCTGCCGCCACGCTGGTACCGACCGATGCTCTTGCACAGGAGTTGCACGCCATGGGTATCCGCAACGCTCGTCTGCTGCGCCGCGCGGTGGACACGCAACTTTTCCACCCGAACCAGCGCGACGACAAGCTGCGCGACAGCTGGTGCGTCGATGCCGCCACTCCGGTAGTGTTGTACGTGGGGCGCATCGCACCGGAAAAGAATCTCGAACTGGCAGTGCAGGCGTTTCGCGCGATCCAGCAACGGGTACCGCAGGCGCGTTACGTCTGGGTCGGCGATGGCCCGGCACGTGCCGCACTGGAAACCGCACATCCCGATTTCATCTTTGCCGGCGTGCAGCGCGACGAGGCGCTGGCGCGGCACTTCGCCAGCGCGGACCTGTTTCCGTTCCCCAGTCTCAGCGAAACCTTCGGCAACGTGATTCTCGAAGCACTGGCCGCCGGCCTGCCGGTGGTGGCGTATGCCGAAGGTGCCGCACGCGAGCATCTGATCGATGGCGTCAACGGTTATTGCATCGAGTCAGGCAATACCTCGGCGTTCGTCGACGCGGCCGCCCGGTTGGCCAGCAACCCGGGCCTGATCCGGCACATGGGCCGTGCCGCCCATGTCGGCGTGGCCGGGTTGTCGCCCGATGCCGTGATCCGCGATTTCGAAAACCTGCTGCGAGAGATGGCCGAGGAGAATCACCATGAGCACCTTGCCGCCGCTGCACACGCCTGAACTGTCGACCGGCTTGCCCCGTCTCGCGCTGGATCGTCGCGTCTGCATGGCGGCAAATCGTTGGGGCGCACGACGCGCCGTGAGTCTGTTCTTCGGCGCGATCAGCCGGCTCGGCGATGGCGTCTTCTGGTATGCACTGATGGCAGTGCTGGTCGTGGTCGGCGGACAGCGCGGGCTCACCGCCGCCGCGCATATGGCCGCCACCGGACTGACTGCCCTATTGCTGTATCGCCTGCTGAAACGCTGGACGCGCCGGCCGCGCCCCTATCGCGTGTGCCCGGGCGTTATCGCCCATGTGCCACCGCTGGACGAATTCAGTTTTCCATCGGGACATACCTTGCAGGCGGTGAGCTTCAGCATCGTCGCGCTGGCCTGGTATCCGCAACTCGCGCCGCTGCTGCTCGGTTTCACCCTGCTGGTGGCAGCCTCGCGGGTGATCCTCGGACTGCACTATCCCAGTGACGTGCTCGCGGCAATCGCCATCGGCAGCGGGCTCGGTGTTTCGTCGCTGTGGCTGTTGTCACTGGCAACGAAACTCGCATGAACTGAGCAAGCTTTGCGCACGCCGTCACAAGCGCCTTTGCGGTCAGGCAGATAGCGCACTTGTCCACAGGCTTTACCGCGCACGCTCCACAATCGCTGTGGATTACTCCGCATCGCAGCGGCAGGTACTGCGCAAAATATCAGCACGCCGTGCCAAGTACCTGTCGACAAAGGGTCCGGGCCAGGTTGTCCACAGGCTTGCAGCGAAGACGTACACAGATGCTGTGGAAAACTATCGCATCGGTCAAGACGACGCCCATCTGTCACTCGTCCGCTACCGCGCAACGCACTTGCGCAATTCCTGATCACCGCGTAGCAAGTGCCTGATCGACAGGCAACACATGCGGCTTGTCCACAGGCTTTACCGACAGGCGTCCACATCGATTGTGGAAAACCCATGCGCCGAATATCCGGATGCAGAAACGACGATGCCACCTGACGGCGGCATCGGTTCGCTGCAACCACTGCGTCCAGTCAGGCGGCGCGCGGCGCCTTCATCAAAATGCCGAGCAGGTCGGCCAGCTTGTCGCGCATCTCGCGACGATCGACGATCAGGTCGATCGCGCCGTGCTCGACCAGGAACTCCGAACGCTGGAAACCTTCCGGCAGCGTCTCGCGCACGGTCTGCTCGATCACGCGCGGACCGGCGAAACCGATCAGCGCCTTCGGCTCGCCGATATTGATGTCGCCGAGCATCGCCAGGCTGGCCGACACGCCACCGGTGGTCGGGTTGGTCAGCACGCTGATGTACGGCACGCCGGCATCGCGCAAGTGCGCCAGCGCGGCCGAGGTCTTGGCCATCTGCATCAGCGAAAACAGTGCTTCCTGCATGCGTGCGCCGCCGGTGGCGGAGAAGCACACCAGCGCGCTGCGATCGGCCAGAGCACGCTCGGCAGCGCGGGCGAATTTCTCGCCGACCACCGAACCCATCGAGCCGCCCATGTAGGCGAACTCGAACGCCACCGCCATCAACGGACGACCCTTGAGCTTGCCGCTCATGGCGACCATCGCGTCCTTCTCGCCGATCTTTTTCTGGGTCGCAGTAATGCGATCGCGATACTTCTTCGAGTCGCGGAATTTCAGCGGATCGGTAGGCTCCATGCTGGCCCAGAGTTCCTGCGCGGACCCTTCATCGAGCAACGCGTCGAGTCGCATGCGTGCACTGATGTAGTGATGATGGTCGCACTTCGGGCACACCATCAGGTTGCGCTCCAGCTCCGGCCGGTACAGCACGGTGCCGCAACCGCCGCACTTCTCCCACACACCCTCGGGTACCGAACCCTTGCCGCCGTTCGGGCTCTGCGGGCGGGTGCGCGGGTTCATGATTTTCTGCAGCCAATTCATCGCATCACCCTACATTCGTGAGCGCACCACAACAAGCGGCGCATGGTCTCAATGCGCGTCGAGCGCGGTGCGGATCGGCGCGAGAAATGCGCGGACCCGCACGGCTATTTCTTCGGCGTCCGTCGCCCCGGCCAGCCGCTCGACCAGCGCGCTGCCGATCACCACGGCATCGGCAAAACCGGCAATCGCCTTGGCACTCGCTGCATCGCGGATGCCGAAGCCCACTGCCACTGGCGCTTTTGCATGAGCGCGGATATCCGCCACGCGTGCAGCGATATCGTCAGTACTCAAGTGTGCCGCACCAGTGATGCCGGCAAACGAAACATAGTACAGGAAACCCTCCGCGGAACCGCACAACTGCGCCATACGCGCGGGTGCGGTAGTCGGCGCGGCGAGCAGTATCTGCTGCAATCCGGCGTCGCGCAGCGGCCGCATGACCGCCGATTCTTCCAGCGGGCAATCAACCAGCAGCACGCCATCGACACCGGCCTGCACGGCTTCCTGCGCGAAACGCGCATAGCCGTGAATCTCGATCGGGTTCAGATAACCCATCAGCACGATCGGTGTGTCCGCATCACGCTGGCGGAACGCGGCGACCCAGCCCAACACTTCGTTGAGACCGACGCCTTTTGCGATCGCCCGTTCGCTGGCGTGCTGGATCACCGGCCCATCGGCCATCGGATCGGAAAACGGCACGCCCAGTTCGATCAGATCAGCACCGGCATCGACCAGCGCATGCATCAATGCCACCATGTGCTGCGGCGACGGATCGCCGGCGGTGACGAACGGAATCAGGCCGGTGCGATGGGTCGCTTTCAATGCGGCGAAGCGACGATCGATGCGGCTCATACCTGCACTCCTTCGCGTGCGGCGATCGTGTGCACATCCTTGTCGCCGCGGCCAGAGAGGTTGCACAGCACGATGCCGTCCTTCGGCATCTCGCGCGCCAGCTTGATCGCCTGGGCTACCGCGTGGCTCGATTCGAGCGCGGCGAGAATGCCCTCTTGCCGGGCCAGCAAATGGAATGCCTCCATCGCCTCGTCATCGGTGATACCCACGTACTCGGCGCGGCCGACATCCTTCAGGAACGCGTGTTCGGGGCCCACACCCGGATAATCGAGCCCGGCCGAGATCGAATGCGTCTCGGTGATCTGGCCGTTGTCGTCGCACAGCACATAGGTGCGATTGCCGTGCAATACGCCGGGCCGGCCTGCGGCCAGCGAGGCTGCATGATGACCCGTCGCGATACCCTCGCCGGCCGCCTCGGCGCCGACGATGCGTACATCGGCGTCGTTGAGGAACGCATGGAACAGGCCGATCGCGTTGGAGCCGCCACCGACGCAAGCCGTCAATACATCCGGCAGGCGGCCATACTCTACGAGCATTTGTGCACGCGCCTCACGGCCGACGATCGCGTTGAAGTCGCGCACCATCAGCGGATACGGATGCGGGCCGGCTACGGTGCCGATGATGTAGAAGGTGTCGGCGACATTGGTCACCCAGTCGCGCATCGCCTCGTTCAGCGCATCCTTCAGCGTCTTCGAGCCGGATGTCACCGGCACGACTTCCGCGCCAAGCAGCTTCATGCGATACACGTTGATCTTCTGCCGCTCGATATCGACCGCGCCCATGTAGACCACGCACTTCAGACCAAGCCGTGCGGCCACCGTGGCGCTGGCCACGCCGTGCTGGCCGGCGCCGGTCTCGGCAATGATGCGCGGCTTGCCCATGCGCTTGGCGACCAGTGCCTGGCCGACGGTGTTGTTGATCTTGTGCGCGCCGGTGTGATTCAAATCTTCGCGCTTGAACAGGATGCGCGCGCCACCGACATGCTGCGACAACCGCTCCGCGTGATAGATCGGGCTGGGCCGGCCGACGTAGTGCTTCAGGTCGCGGTCGAGCTCGGCGATGAATGCCGGATCGTCGCGCAGGCGCAGATACGCTTCGGTCAACTCGGCCAGCGGCGCCATCAGGGTTTCGGCGACATAGCTGCCACCGTAGTTGCCGAAGCGGCCATACGCGTCGGGGAAGGCGTTGAAATCGACGATCTTGCTCATCTTGTCATTCGATCCGGAAGGCAGGAGCAGCGGGGTGCGCTCCTGCGAAAGGGTATGCCGCACTGCGGCAAGCAGTAATCTTAGCGGCATCCTTGGTGCCGGGCGAGTCGCGGTACCGCTGACCGCAGCCGAGGCATGGGTTCACAGATACCGGCGAATGGTCTCTTTCAGTCTCGTGATCAGCTCGGGCGTGAGCCTGCCGAGCATGCCGCGACGTGCGACAGGAACATGGGCAACCGTATCCTCGTCGTCGAACACATAGTGATCCAGCAACCCCTTCCAGGCGGCCCGTTCCGCGGGCGGCAACGACTTGAAGGTGAGGATGCAGTGCATCAGGCAACCCAAGGCCGTTTCCGGCACATGGCCATTGGCCGGGGTGTGCTTCCACCAGTAGTTCACCAGCGCGTTGATCCGCTCCAGCGACTCGACGTGATGCCACCACATCGGCGGGATGTAGATCGCATCGCCAGGTCGCAGCTCCGCCACCTGCGCCTTCGCCAGAGCCAGCTTCAGTCGCGGAAATTGCGGATCGTCGGGACGGTCGAGCCGGGCGATGCTGATCGCCGCACCGGTCGGTGCGAAATCCAGTGGCCCGACATACAGATTGCGTACCTGTTCCGGCGCGAACAGCGTGAAGCGCCTACCACCGCTCACGACACAGGCGATGTTGTGGTACTCGTCGAAGTGAGCCGGCGTGGTGACCTTGTTGCCGATCCAGATGCGCGGCTGGATCGCGGGGTCAAGAAAGGATAGCGTGTGGTCCTCGAGCAAGCCAGGAAGACATGTCGATATCAGTGCGCTCTGCATCGCCAGCCCCGGCGCATCTTCCTGGCGGCTGTAATGCGCCAGTCGCTGCAGGCCCCGCGTGATCGAGACGCGATGGTGTTCGTAATTGAACCCGTCGAAATCGGCGTTGTAGCCGATGATGCCGTCTTCGACGGACGGCAGCAGCAACGCATCGACCTCGCTGCCGTTGTCCAGCGCAGCCAGTCCCTTGGCGAACGCCGTGTCTGACTGATTCGCCAGTTTCACCAGCGGCCAGTCCCGGCACAGGCCACGAATGACCAGTGGCTGCTCGCGACCGACGATATCGCGGAGCCCTATCGGCTGGCCGGTGTCGCGATACTCTTCGATGGCGACAGACATGGTTCTCAGCCCGCCTTCACGGCGCGCACCGCACGAATGAAGGCTGCCAGCTTGTCCGGATCCTTCACCCCCGGCGACGACTCGACACCACTGGCTACATCCACCGCCCACGGTCGCAACAGGCGCACGGCATCGGCCACATTGCCGGCGTGCAGACCGCCAGCCAGGATCACCGGCTGCCTCCGCTCGCCTGGCAGCAACGACCAGTCGAACGCCTTGCCGCTGCCGCCCGCTTCACCAAGGCCGTGACCATCCAGCAGCAGGCCGGCGGCATGCGGGTAATCATGCAACCGCGGCAACGCAGCGGCGCCATCGCCCATCGCGATGGCTTTCAGGAATGGACGGCCGAATTGCATGCACCAGCCATCGGTTTCGCTGCCGTGGAATTGCAGCAGCGTGGGTTGCACTTCCTCGATCACCTGCCGTACCAGACGCGCATCGTCATCCATGAACAACGCGACGGTGGCGACGAACGGCGGCAGCGCCGCGACGATCTCCCGTGCCCGTGCCTGCGTCACCTGCCGTTTGCTGCGCGCGGTGAACACCATACCGATCGCATCGGCACCGAGATGTGCAGCCAGCAACGCATCCTCAACCCGGGTCATGCCGCAGCATTTGATACGGGTCATTGACCGGCTCCACTCAGGCAGACTTCTGCCGGAAGCCCCCAGTGCCGCTCGTAACGCGGCCCAATGAAGGTCAGGCCGGAGGCCGCGGCCGTCGGTCCGGCCACCTGGCGATCGCAACCGGCCAGCAGTTCGGCCATCCATGCGACGCGCTGTTCGCCGCGACCGATCATCAGCAGGGAGCCGACGACATTGCGCACCATGTGATGCAGGAAGGCATTCGCCTCGATGTCGACGAAGACCTGCTCGCCCTGACGCCGCACACTCACCGCCAGCACCGTGCGCCGCGGGTGCGCAGCCTGGCAGGACAGCGCGCGGAACGCACTGAAGTCATGTTCGCCCAGCAGCGCCTGCGCGGCGATGTGCATCCGCTCGGCATCCAGCGGCAGGCGTTCCCAGGTGACGTAGCGCGCATCCAGCGCCGCGCGCACCGGCCGATTGAGGATGTGATAGCGGTAGCGGCGGCTGCGCGCGGCATAGCGTGCGTGGAAACTCTCCAGCACCGGCTGCGCCCACAGCACCGCCACGCTGCCGGGCAGATTGGAACAGGCGCCAAGCATCCAGCCCCGCATGTCGCGCTGCGCCTCGGTGTCGAAATGCACTACCTGGCAACGGCCATGCACGCCGGCATCGGTGCGGCCCGCACAGCTGACTTCAATCGGATGCGCGGCGACCTTCGACAATGCCTGCTCAAGGGCACCCTGCACGCTGGCATCCGTCTTCAACCGTTGCCAACCGGAGAAATCGGTACCGTCGTATTCGATGCCAAGGGCGATGCGCATGGAGTCGTGCAAGGGTTCGCTGGAAGACACGGAAGATTAGCAGGCCACAATGCAATCGGGCCGGCAAGGCCGACCCGATTGCATCATGCGAACCGCGGCAACTGGTTCAGTGCAGGTTGTCGAGCAGACGCTTGGCGACATCCCGCTGCATCTGGCTGCCTTCCTTCATCACCTCACCCAGCATCGCGCGGGCGCCATCGGCGTCGCCCATGTCCAGATAGGCACGGGCCAGATCGAGTTTGGTATCGATCGGGTCGTCGTTGAACTCGCCCAGTTCATGGCCCTGGTCACCGGCCTGATGTGCACTGTCCGCCTCGTCGAAATGCCAGCTCGAAGCCGATTCGGCCGTCGTGGCTGCATGGGCGTCGGACGCGTGCATGTCCGCCATCAGCGGCGCCGCCACGGTAGCAGCGTCGTCCGAGGCCAGCGGGTGATCCGCAGCCGATTCGGCGACGACCGGCTTGGTCAGATCGAAATTGAAGTTGTATTCACTGACCTTCTTCGGTGCGCCTGGCGGCAACGGCGGCGGCATCGACGATACGACCGTGGGCGCTTCGTGTTCGTCCGCGTAGTCGTCGATGTCGAATTCGCGGTGGGCCTCCGCATCTTCATGCACCGGCACTTCGGGATGGTGGTCGAACAACGGGTGGCCCGGCACCAGGTCCTCGCCCATGTGCACCACGTCCTGCCATTCGTCCTGCTGCGGATCGGTGATATGGGCGTGCATGGCCTCGGCGGCGGCCTCGAAATGCTCGACGTCGCGCCGGGAGTAGTACAGGGTGACCAGTTCCAGATGCAGATAGATGTCGTCCGGATGCTCGGCCAGCTGGTCGAGCAGCTCTTCCTGATCGACGTCGTCGCTGCCGACGAGGTCGTGATCAGCCGGCGACGTTGAATTGAAACGATCGGCCAGCGACGGTGCCGACTTCGACAACGCGGCAGCTGCCGGCTTGCGACGACCGAGCATGGCCAGCAGGACCAACAGCACGATCGCAGCGCCACCGGCGCCCCATGCCCAGGTCTGCATGTACCACGGCTGCTCGACCACCGAAGCGGCGGAGCTCGGCTTGGTCGCCGGCTTGGTAGCTGGCTTGACCTCAGGTTTGACCGGCGCTGGCATGACTGCAGCCGCAGTCGGCGCAGAGCTGCCCGCTGCCGGCGGACTGGCGACCACCGCTGGAGTGGTGGTGGTCGACGCGGTGGAATTCGCGGCGACAGGCGCCGAACCCGCACTGGCCGCGGTACTGGCCGAGGCAGTTTCCAGATGCTCCGGCTGCGCCGTTGCCACGGCAGCCTTTGCCACGCTGGCTGCCGGCGTCGGCTCGGCCGTTGTCACCGCTGCTGCAGCCGGCAGACCCGCGGACTTGCGCGCTGCGGCCAGCTTGGCCTGCAGTTCGGCGATCTCGTTGTCCTTCAGCGACAGCAGATGTTCGTTCTTGCTGTTGATGTCCGCCAGATCCTTCAGGCGGGTTTTCAGATCGGTGCTTTGCTGCTGCAGACTGGCCAGGCTTTCCTGGCTGCGCAGCAGATCTTGACGAAGGCTGGCGGCGGCTGTCTTGTCGCCCTTGCTGGCGGCATGGCTGCCCTGGGCCTCGGTTGCGCTACCGTCCTTCGCCGGCACCAGCGCCAAACGGTCACCCGCGTCGCTGGACGTATTGCTGGGTGCACTGGAGGCGGACGCGCGGGTTGCGGTATCGGCCACGAGCGCAGGCTTGCCCGGCGTACCGGCGCGCCAGTCGCTGTTCTGGCGACGCACTTCGGCCACGGCCGCGGCGATCGTCATGGCCTGCGCCTCGGCGGAAGTCGGCACGCGCAGTACCGCACCACTCTTCAGCGCATTGATGTTGTCGCGATAGAACGCCTGGGGATTGGCCTGCTTCAACGCCAGCATCATCTGCTGCACATCGACTCCCGACGGCGCGGTGCTGCGGGCGATCGACGACAAGGTCTGGCCACGCTCGACCGGGCCGTACTGGCCATTGCTGACGGCAACCGGTGCCGCCTTGGGAGCCGCGGCAACAGGCGGCGCCTGCGTCGGTGCCGGCTTGGCCTGCACGGGCCGGCTCGGTACCGCCGCTGCTTGCGCCGGTGCAGCCGCGACAGCGGCGGGGGCCTCTGCCGGTGCATTGGCCGGATCAAGCAGAATCGCGAATTCGCGCACGCTCTTGCCGGCATTGCTGTTCACTTCCAGCAACAGGTCGAGGTAGGGATCGTCGACTGCCTGGCTGCTGGTAATCCGGATGACCTTGCCACCTGCAGCGTTGGCCACGCTGAAATGCAGCGGGATCGTGGTACGACCGCCGACGATGCCGGCCCGGGCAAATTCCTCACTGGAAGCCAGCTGGACCGTGAGGTTCTGCAGTTCCGCCGGACTGGCAGGATGCAGCGGAATTTCCGCCAGCAAAGGCTGCCCCAATGCCGATTTGACCCGGATCTGACCAAGATCCAGTGCCATGGCCTGGCTAGTGCCCAAGGCCAGTGCCACCAGCATCGACAACTTCAACGAACGATTCATGCGTGTTCCCCCGAACGATCTTTGGCGCAACTCTTGTGGTGTCGCCGCGGTGGCGGCTACTGCGGCAAACGAGGTGCCACTTTAGTTATATGCAGAGCAATCAACAATAGCTGCGGCGAATACTTGCGGCGCATTGCTGCGGTGCGTTCTCACCGCAGCGGGACGATCTAATGCTGCGCGGCCGCCGGCGTGGCCCGCAACGCCTGCAATTGTTTCTGCAGCTCGGCGATGGCCTGATCCTGCTGTTGCAGGCGCTCACTGGCGCGCTTGCTGTCCGATTCCTGCCTGGCAAGATCCTGCTCCAGCCGCTTCACTTCAGCCTGATTTCGGGTCAGCCGCTGCCTGACCTGTGGCAGGGATGTCGCTGCCTGACCTGCTGGCAATGGCCCGATTTGGCTGTTGCCGGCCCAGGCTGTCGACACCAGCACCAGCCCAATGACACTCACAAATTGCAGACGACGCATCTTAGAGATAGTCCTCGATCAGCAGTTCGGCGATCTGCACGGCGTTCAGCGCCGCGCCCTTGCGGATATTGTCCGAGACGATCCACAGGTCCAGCCCGCGCTCGTGCGAGATGTCCTCGCGGATGCGCCCGACATACACCGCATCGGTGCCGGCCGCTTCGCCCACCGGGGTCGGATAGCCGCCCGGCTTGCGCTCGTCCACCAGCACCACGCCCGGCGCCTGCCGCAGCAGTTCGCGGGCCTGTTCGGCGGTGATCTTGTCGCTGGTCTCGATATGCACGGCCTCGGAATGACCATAGAACACCGGCACGCGTACTGCGGTCGGGTTCACCTGGATCGACTCGTCCTCCAGGATCTTGCGGGTTTCCCACACCAGCTTCATCTCTTCCTTGGTGTAGCCGTTCGGCTGGAAATCGTCGATCTGCGGAATCACATTGAACGCGATCTGCGCGGGAAATTTCTTGCCGGGCTCCACGCTTTGGAAATTCAGCAGCGCCGCAGTCTGCTTGCCCAGTTCTTCCATGCCCGTACGCCCGGCACCGGACACCGACTGGTAGGTGGCCACGTTGATCCGCTCGATCTGCACCGCGCGGTGGATCGGCGCCAGCGCCACCAGCATCTGCATGGTCGAGCAATTCGGGTTCGCGATGATGCCGCGGCTGGTGTACTGCGCGATCGCGTGCGGATTGACCTCGCTGATCACCAGCGGGATGTCGTCCTGGTAGCGGAACTCCGAGGTGTTGTCGATCACCACCGCACCGGCCGCCGCCGCGCGCGGCGCATGCTCGCGGCTGACCGAGCCGCCGGCCGAGAAGAATGCGATGTCGATACCTTCGAAATCGTAGGTGTCGAGCAGCTGTACCGTGATCTCCTGGCCGCCGAACGAGACCTTGCCGCCGGCCGAACGCTCGCTGGCCAGCGGCACCAGTTCGCTGACCGGGAAATCGCGCTCGGCGAGGATCGCGAGCAGGGTCTCGCCGACCGCACCGGTGGCGCCGACCATGGCGACTTTGTAACTGCTCTTCTTGCTCATGGATGTTGTTCTTTGCTCAGGGTTGGATGGCCGGGTTGGCCGCAGCCAGCACCGCGGGGTTGAGGATGGTCGGCGGCTTCCCGGCATGCGGGCCATGACCGAATAACGCCAGCACGTTGTCGACCGCCAGTGCTGTCATGGCGCGCCGTGCATCATGACTGGCGCTGGCTATATGCGGACTGAGCAGCACATTGTCCAAGGCCAGCAGCGCCGGATGAACGCCCGGCTCGCCCTCGAACACATCCAGCGCCGCCGCGGCCAGACCGCCGCGGGCCAGCACATCGGCCAGGGCAGCATCGTCGACGATGCCGCCACGAGCGACATTCACCAGCACGGCGGTCGGCTTCATCTGTGCCAGCTCCGGCGCGCCGATCGCGTGCCGGTTCTGCGGCGTCAGCGGCAGCACCAGCACCAGGAAATCCGACTCGCGCAGCAGCTGCGGCTTGTCGACGTAGCGCGCATTGCATTCGCGCTCGACCGCTGCCGGCAGCGCCGAGCGGTTGTGATAGATGACCTGCATGCCGAATCCCTGCGCCCGCCGTGCGACCGCCTGGCCGATGCGGCCCATGCCGAGAATGCCCAGCGTGCGGCCGCGAACGTCCATGCCCAGCCATTGCGTGAACTTCGTGGCCTTCCATTCGCCTGCACGCACCCAGCGCTCGGCCGCGCTGACCCGACGCGCCGCGCCCAACAGCAGCGCCCAGGTGTAGTCGGCCACGCTTTCGTTGAGTACATCGGCGGTGTTCGAGGCGGCAATGCCGGCGGCGGTCAATGCCGCCAGATCGAGATTGTCGTAACCCACGCTCAGGTTCGCGACGAGGCGCAAGCGTTTCGCACCGACGACTTCCGTCGCGCCGATGTGCTCCTTGAGGCCGACGATGGCGGCATCCTGATCGGCCAGTTTCGTCGCCAGTTCGGCGGGCGAAAAGGTGATCTCTTCCGGCTCGCAGGTCACTTCGAAGTGCTCGTCGAGGCGGGCAACGATATCGGGAAAGGTGGGGCGCGAAACCCATACCCTTGGCTTGTCGGTCATCAGCGACTCCTGCCCTTCACTGTCCGGACTGACCCGGAATCCGCGGCTCGATCGTGCCCACATCGCCGCACTGTGCACGATGGCGCAACGCGTGATCGATCAGCACCAGCGCCATCATCGCCTCGGCTATCGGGGTGGCGCGGATGCCGACGCAGGGATCGTGGCGCCCCTTGGTCACCACCTCGGTCTGCTCGCCGGTCAGGTTCACGCTGTGGCCGGGAATCAGGATGCTTGAAGTGGGCTTGAGCACCATTGAGGCCGTCACCGGCTGGCCGCTGCTGATGCCGCCAAGGATGCCGCCGGCATGATTGGACGCAAAGCCATCCATGCTCATCTCGTCGCGATGCTCGCTGCCGTGCTGAGTGACCGCGGCGAAACCGTCGCCGATCTCCACGCCCTTGACCGCGTTGATCGACATCAGCGCGCTGGCCAGATCGCTGTCCAGCTTGCCGTAGATCGGCTCGCCCCAACCCGGCGGCACACCATCGGCGACCACGTTGACGCGTGCGCCCACCGAATCGCCGGACTTGCGCAGCGCGTTGATATAGTTTTCCAGTGCAGGCACCTGCGCCGTATCCGGCCAGAAGAACGGGTTCTGCTCCACCGCCTCCCAGTCGAACGCGTCCGGCGTGAGCTCGCCGATCTGCGCCAGGCAACCACGCACGCGCACGCCGTAACGCTCGGCCAGCCACTTCTTCGCAATGACGGCGGCGGCCACGCGCATGGTGGTTTCGCGCGCGGACGAACGTCCGCCGCCGCGCGGATCGCGGATGCCGTACTTCTGCCAGTAGGTGTAATCGGCATGACCCGGACGGAACGTCGACACGATGTCGCCGTAATCCTTGCTGCGCTGATCCGTGTTGCGGATCAGCAGCGCGATCGGCGTGCCGGTGGTTCTGCCTTCGTAGACGCCGGAGAGAATCTCGACATCGTCGGCTTCGTGCCGCTGCGAGGTGTAGCGACTGCGACCGGTGGCACGGCGTTCGAGATCGGTCTTGAATTCTTCCGGACTGATCGGCAACCCCGGTGGGCATCCGTCGATCACGCAGCCGATCGCCGGTCCGTGGCTTTCGCCGAAAGTGGTGACAGTGAAGAGTTTGCCGAAGGAATTGCTGGACACGAGGTTTGGACGTCCGAAGGAAACCCGCACAGCTTAACGCGATGGCGCTCCGTGCGGGTCAGCGAGCCAACTGCGCGGCACGCCACTCGCTGGCCAGCAGCGCGAACACCACGTCGTCGACCCATTCGCCGTGCAGCCACAGGCTTTCAAGATGATGCGCCTCCTGCCGCATGCCCAGCGCACGCAGCATCGCCAGGCTGGCGAGGTTGCGCGGATCGACCGAGGCGTGGACGCGATGCCGGCCCAACTGACCGAATACCAGTCCGAATACCGCGCGCACTGCCTCGCACGCGTAACCCCTGCCCTGATGGGCCGGCGCGATGCTGATTCCGAACTCGACCGAACCCTCGACATCCACTGGCAGGTGGATGCCGAGGTCACCGATCAATGCTTCACCATCACGCAAACGGATCGCGCGCTGAAACCAGCTGTCCGGCATATCCAGCGATGCATCGGCCTGGCGCTCGATGAAGGCTGCCGCCTCGGCGACGCTGGCCGGACGCCAGCCCTGGAATCGGGATACCTGCGGATCACCGCGATAGCCGAAGAAGGCCGCGGCGTCGGCCGGACGCAAGGCATCGAGCCGCAGGCGCGGTGTGTTCAGCTCCATGCGGCAGCCGTCCTTCAGGCGGTGCGGCGCGCCGCAGCCGCCGCACGGATCACCGCGGCATGCTCTACCAGATCGCGCCGCTCCAGCGCGAAGATACCCATCTGGCCGACCTTGAACTCGATCCAGATGAACGGAACTTCCGGCAGCAATGCGGCCAGCGCATGCTCGCTCTCACCCACCTCGACGATCAGCAGGCCGTCATCGGTGAGGTGGTCGGCCGCCTCGTCCAGCATGCGCAGGCACAAGTCCAGGCCATCGACACCGGAGGTGAGGCCCAGCTTCGGTTCGTGTGCGTATTCGCCGGGCAACGCGGTGTACTCGTCCTCGGTGACATACGGCGGGTTGGAGACGATCAGGTCGTACTTGCGCCCCTGCACGCCGGCGAACAGGTCGGACTGGATCGCCTCGATCCGGCCCTCGACGTGCTGGAACACGATGTTCTCGCGCGCCAGCGACAACGCCTCTTCGCTGATGTCGACGATGTCGACCTGCCACTCCGGGTTGTACTCGGCCATCGCGATGCCGATGCAGCCCGAACCGGTGCACAGGTCCAGCGCGCGCTCGATGTGGCGCTCGTCCAGCCACGGTGCGAAGCCCGACTCGATCAGTTCGGCGATCGGCGAACGCGGCACCAGCGCGCGGCGATCGCTCTTGAACTTCAGCCCTGCGAACCACGTCTCGCCGACCAGATAGGCCACCGGCAGGCGCTCGGTCACGCGACGCTCGATCAACGCCAGCACGTTCTCGCGCTCGGCCGCAGTGAGCTTGCCCGCGCCGTACGCCGGCGGAATATCCGGCGGCAGGTGCAGGCTGGCCAGCACCAGATGGGTGGCCTCGTCGATCGGGTTGTCGTGGCTGTGCCCGAAGGTCAGTCCGGCGGCCGAGAAGCGACTGGCGCCATAACGGATGAAGTCGATGATGGAGGCGAGTTCGTGGGTCACGGTGGCGGCAGACTAATGAGGAGATTCGACATTGTAGCTGCTCACGCGGTCCAGACACTTTTCAGAGCATGTGGCTGATGGCTTCATAGCCGTAGAGACGTGTTCAATGAGCTGATTGCACCCGCTTTAAGTGTGACGGACAATCTGCGCGCGGTCAGTCAGGAAGGCATTCATCACTGAGCGCGTCTATCGATAGAGCATTCTCAGGGGAAATACATGAAGATAAGGACGCTGACCTTCATAGCAGCATGGATGATTTCGTCATTAACATTTGCAGCAGGATCGGGACAAACCAATCTCATAGCTGCAACCTCCGCACCTAGCAAGCCGCAGTTTCTGCAAGTTGCCAATGAGATTTTCTATCCGACGCATTACGTCGCACCAAATGACATTGATGGCGACGGCCTGAGCGACCTAATCTGGTTCAATGCATCGACAAGCCAATTCGCTTATTGGATATCGAGTCCGAATAATGCGAAAACTAGCTACGTGCGGGATTCGTACAGGATATTCAACATCACACGCGGCTACTACATTGGTGCTGTGGGCGACTTCAACGGCGACCGCAAGGCTGATCTCGTTTGGACAAGTGCCAATAATGATTTATATATGTGGACATCTACTGGTACTTCATTCCAGTCAGCTTATATCGGTACGTACCCCACGGGCTGGCAGCTTATTGGCGCCGGCGACATCGATGGTGATGGTGACGCCGACCTACTCTGGTGGAATGAGAGCACATGCCAGTTTGGCTACTGGATCATGCATGGCCCAGCCATGGCGACCCTCAAGACGATCAATATCACCTGTGGCTACCACATTGCTGCCATCGGCCACTTCATGCAAACAACGCATGTCGACTTGCTATGGACCAGTGCTGCGCACGATCTGTACCTATGGACTGGATCAGATGCCGGATTTAAGTCAACACTAGTAGGCAACTACGATGCTCAGGGCAGAATTATCGGTGCTGCTGTAGCAGGTGATTTTGGCGGCATGAACATCTATGTACAGAACGACGGCGCGTTGCAATTCAAGCAGTATGAACAACGCAGGTACTTCAATTCCAGTGGCCAAGCAACTCAAACCACCTTCGGATTGGTCAACACATTTCCAATCAAGAGCAACGACTACCTGGCGGCAACGGGTAATTTCGACAACGGCAACGAGGCCGTACTGATTTGGGCAAATGACACATTGAACTCCGCCAGCTCGTCTGCAGAACCCGGCAGCCTGAATTGGTATACCAGCACGTTTTCGAACGCCAACCAAGACTGGCTGTCGACCCCAATAGGGAACTATCCGTCGGGCTGGACCTTGGTAGGTGCACGCAATTGAAGTGATGGGCGGAGCCCCTGGGCTCCGCCACCCTCCTTGATGCAAGAACGCTTAAGCCGCATTGCCTCAACGAATGTGATCGCCAGCCGCAGTTACCCCTATCCGCGATAAACATCCGAACTCCGCAAAGCGTAATCGCAGTCATTCATCCAGGTTCGAGAAAAGCCTTCGACCATCGCCACTGACGAAATGACCGCTGCCCGCAATCACTACGTTGGCTGGTCCCGAATGTGCAGCGCCAGCTTGTTAGCGCCGATGGGCCGGTAGATATCCACCTTCGCTGCATGATCCGTCTTCGCCAATACCAATAGATCGCCAGCCGGCGTAATCGGCCCGCTCTTCATTCATACTTAGCGGATGACTTTCAACCTACTTCTGCAGTACATCCTGCCGCACCGCTTCCTGTCGCGCGTCGTCTACTGGGCCACGCGCTGGACCTTCGCACCGTGGAAGAACTGGCTGATCGACACCATCGTGCGCAATTACAATGTGAACATGGCCGAGGCCGCGCAACCCGATCCGCTGGCCTACCAGCACTTCAATGCGTTCTTCACGCGCAAGCTGCGCCCCGACGCACGCCGCGCGGATGCCGATCCGGCCGCCCTGCTCTCGCCCGCCGATGGCCGCATCAGCCAGTCCGGGGCGATCGTCGACGGCCGCATCTTCCAGGCCAAGGGTCAGGAGTACACCGCCACCGAGCTGCTCGGTGGCGACGAGGCCGCCGCCGCGCCCTACCGCAACGGCCGCTTCGTCACGGTCTACCTGTCGCCGCGCGACTACCACCGCGTGCACATGCCGTTGAAAGGCACGCTGAAGGAAACCGTGCACGTGCCCGGCCGCATCTTCAGTGTGGCGCCGTTCGCGGTGGCGGCGATCCCGCGCCTGTTCGCACGCAACGAGCGGCTGGTCTGCCACTTCGAGGGCGAGCATGGCCCGTTCGTGGTGGTGATGGTGGGCGCGATCCTGGTTTCGTCGGTGGCCACGGTGTGGGACGGCCTGGTGATTCCGCCGTATGCCTCGTCGATCCGGCGCAAGTCATTCGCCGGTCAGAACATCACGCTGGAGCGCTTTGCCGAGATGGCGCGTTTCAACATGGGCTCCACCGTGATCCTGCTGCTGCCCGAGGGCACCGCCACGCTGGACGCCTTGCAGCCACAACAGGCGGTACTGGTGGGGCAGCGGCTCGGTCACAGCTGAAAGCAGGCTACGCATCGTCGCCAACCGGAAAACTGACGCCATGCGTCATTTTGTGACGCTCTAGGCGCAACTGCACGGATCGCTTCGCTACGCTCGCCACTTCACCGCGCTTCCCAGTGCGGCCGACACCAGCGTCGAGGGGATCCCATGCAGATACTCACTCCATTCTTCGTGATGATGCGCGCGCGCCAGCTTGGTCGCCAATTCCGCGATATCGAGCGCAGCATCCGGGCCCTGCCCAAGCGCAACCGGGAGCGACTGAGCACACTGACCCTGCGCGAGATCGGCCAGGCTTCGCGCAGCGACTTTCCGCACCTGTACGGGACCGCGCCCGAAGCGCGTTACATGCCCTGGGGTCAGGGCACCGACGCTGGTTACGAGCGCGCCTGTTCGACCAATGCCGAAGTGGCGCTGCGTGGCATCGCGCTATGGCTGGCCGTGGCTTACCACGAGACCAAGAACTCCCCACACAGCAGCCTGCAGCCGCAGCACCGGCAACTGATGCAGCTGCTGCGTGAACTGAAGGAAGTCCACGGCAGCGGCAACACCGTCGACAACTGGATGCAGGAAAGCGCGGTCGCCTGACCGGGCGACCGCCAGTTCGACTCAGCGGCAGACCGGCAATTTCAGCGTCTTTCCGATAGCCAGATGATGGTGCTTGAGCCCGTTCATCTCGGTCACTTCCTGCACGCTCGAGCAATGCAGGTCGCGCACGATACTGATCAGCGTATCGCCCCGGCGAACCTTGTAGTAGCTGGTTCCGCGCACCACCGGCGCACTCGCCACCGGAACCGCCTGCACGACGACAGGGACCACGGCATGGTGCAGGTCGCTGGCGAGAATCGGCCACGGGCCATCGACACAGCGTGCTGCGTACGCCTGCTCCAGGGGCTTGGGCAACTGCAATGAGGTACCCACCGGCTGGGTCACCTGCGGATCCAGCCTTGGATTGAGATTGCGCAAGGTGCGGAACCAGCCGTCGTTCATGCCGCCAGCCGAGCCCAGGCACACTGTCAATTCGGACAGCGAAGCCGGCCGCTTCAGGATGACCGTGCCGGGTATGCCGTCGATCTTCGGGAAGCGCAGGTTGTAGCTTTCCGGATGCAGAAACAGCCATGCCGCAGCAAGCACGGACGGCACGTAGTCACGGGTCTCCTGCGACAGCTGGTTGTAGATGCGCGGGTCGTAGAAGCTCACCGAGGTGTCGTCGCCGACCGCGCGCCGCATGCGCCCTTCGCCGCCGTTGTAGGCGCCGATAGTGAGCTCAAGGTTGTTGTTGAAGACCCGCAGCTGCTCGTTGATGTATTCGGCATTCGCCCGCGCCGATGCCGCCGGATCGAAGCGCATGTCGAAACCGCTGTCGGTGCTCAGGCCAAAACGCATGCCGGTGGCGTACATGAACTGCAGCGGCCCGGCCGCGCCCGAACGAGAGACGGCGTGCACCTTGCCGCCAGACTCCTTCGCCATGATGCCGAACAGCAAGGCTTCGGGCAGATCCGCTTTTTCATACTGCGGCCACATCTGGTAGCGCAGGTATTGATAGTTGACCCAGGCATCCATCAATTGCGGGCGCATCTGGGTCAGCCACATTTCCAGCGCCGCCTTGACCGGTCCGTTCATCGCGATCAGTTCGGACAGTTTTTGCCCGTGCAGCAAGGTCACGCTGCGCTGCGCCTGCGGCAGGCTGGATACACCGCCCTTGCTGGCCGCCAAGGCTGCCTGCGATGGAGCAACGTCACTGTCCAGATCCTGATCGCCGCTGAAATCGCCGTCCTTCAGTCGCAACAGGCGATCGAACACGGAGAAGAACCGTTGCGGATCGCAGCCCGCCGTGTTGCCGCAACGCGCCGACGCTTCCTTCAGTCGGTCGAGCGACTGGGTCAACGTCAACTGCGAAGCCTCCAGGTTGCCTTCGCGCGACTGCTGCAGTGCAGTCTCGTAGCCCTTGCTGGCCAGATCGAGCTGGCTGTATAGCGCATTGACCGGAGCCGAGGGTTTACCTGCGCCCGTAGTGGCGCAGGCGCCGAGCAGACTGAGCGCCATGGCAAGCGCTGCCAGACGCATGGAACGAAGCACGAAACACGACGACATCAGAAACTTCACCCGCGGAAAACGCCCACCATAGCTGGCGCAGCGCTTCGACTCAACGCAGCCACACCACCACGCGACAACATCATCGCGTTGGCTACAATCGTCCGATCACCAACGGATGGAACTCCATGACCGACATTCTGATCGGCCGCAACGACAGCGCCAGCGTCAGCCTCGACCCGCATTACGGCAATCGCCACGGCATGATCGCCGGCGCCACCGGCACCGGAAAGTCCGTCTCGCTGATGGTGCTGGCCGAAGGTTTCTCCCGACTTGGCGTGCCGTGCTTTCTGGCCGATGCAAAGGGCGATCTGGCCGGCCTGTCGATGGCCGCCGCCGAGGCCGGCGACAAGCTCAAGGCGCGGCTGGACAGGATCAAGCTCACCGACTGGAAGCCGCTGGCCAATCCAGTGGTGTTCTGGGACATCTACGGCAAGCTCGGCCATCCGGTGCGCGCCACCATCAGCGAGATGGGCCCGACCCTGCTCGGTCGCGTGCTGGAATTGAACGACACCCAGGAAGGCGTGCTCGAGGTGATCTTCAAGGCTGCCGACGACCAGGGCTGGCTGCTGCTGGATCTGGCCGACCTGCGCGCGCTGCTCACCTATGCCGCCGACAACGCCAAGGACATCTCGACCCATTACGGACTGATCAGCACCACCAGCATCGCGGCGATCCAGCGCGCGTTGCTGAAACTCGAAAACGACGGTGCCGATCAATTCTTCGGCGAACCGGCACTGGAACTGGCCGACCTGATGCGTCAGGACATGAGCGGCCGCGGCATCATCAACGTGCTCGCTGCCGATCAGCTGATCCTGAAGCCACGACTGTATTCCACCTTCCTGCTGTGGCTGCTGTCCGAACTGTTCGAGCAACTACCGGAAGTGGGCGATCTCGATCAGCCGAAGATGGTGTTCTTCTTCGACGAGGCGCATCTGCTGTTCGACGACGCTTCGCCGGCACTGCAGCAGCGAGTCGAGCAGGTGGTCCGGCTGATCCGCTCCAAGGGCGTCGGCGTGTATTTCTGCTCGCAAAATCCGGACGACGTGCCCGGTGTGATCCTGGGCCAGCTCGGTAACCGCATCCAGCATGCACTGCGTGCGTTCACGCCGCGCGATCAGAAAGCCGTCAAGGCCGCGGCGGAAACCTTTGTCGCCAACCCGAAGCTCAATGTCACCGAAGCGATCACCCAGCTCGCCGTCGGTGAGGCACTGGCCTCGACGCTCGCCAACGGCGGCGTGCCCACACCGGTCGAACAGGTGCTGGTGACTACACCATGCTGCCGCATCGGCGCGATCACCGACGCCGAGCGCGCCATCATTCGCCAACGCTCGCCGGTCGGCACGAAATACGACACCACCATCAATCGCGAATCCGCCGCCGAGATGCTGGCCAAGCGTGCCAGCGACAAGGCCGCCGAACCCGGCAATGTGGCTGCCGGTGACGATCCCGCGACAGGCTCGTCATGGGGTGGCGCCGTGCACGATGCGCTGTTCGGCACCAAACGCCGCCAGGGCATGATCGAAACCATGGGCAAGCAGATGGTGCGTACTGCCGGCAGCCAGCTCGGCCGGCAGATCCTGCGCGGCGTGCTCGGTGGCATCTTCGGCGGCAAGCGCTGAGCGCGCGATAGCATGCCGCGCATCGAAACAGTCGCTGCCGACACCCCGTTCGGGGAACGCCTGCAGGCCGGCTTCGGCTATCCGCTGCGTGGTGCTGCACTGCCCACCTGCCTGGTCATGGCGCTGCTGCACTACGTCGGCCTGTTGCCGTCGTACATCGGCGCACTGGCCAGCGCACTGGTCTGGGCCGCCACCTGGCATTATGCCGCCGACTGCCTGCTGCATACCGCGAACGGTTACGCCGATCCGCCCGATGTCGGCAGCGATGGCAATGAGTCCAGTGGCTGGGGACTGACCGCGATTCATCTGCTGGTCGTCGCCATTTGCGTGATCGCCATCGTGTTCTTTCCACGCCTGCTGTTGCCGGTGCTGATCCTGGCCGCACTGGTGCTGCCGGCGATCGACATGTCGCTGGCGTTCGACGGCAACCTGGCGCTCGCCCTCAACCCGTTGAACTGGGGCCGCGTCATCGGCAGCTTCGGTGCGGCCTACCTGATACCCGTGGCGATCAATCTGCTGCTCGGCGTATTGATCGTGCTCGCCTCGATCGGCACAGCACAGCTGCCACGGCTGCTGGCGTTGCCGCTCTTCGCCTTCGCTTACACCTACCTGATCGTGCTCACGTTCCACCTGATGGGCGTGATGATCCACCAGCGCCATGAGCGTTTCGGGCTGGAGCCCGAAGCGCCGAAGCTGGCCAAGGCCGGCGGACAGGACGCCGACGAAACCTTGCTGGCCGAGGTCGATGCACTCGCGCATGCCGATCCAGTCGCCGCCACCGCACTGCTGGTCGCCCGGATGCAGGACCGGGTTGCGCCGGCGTCGTTGCATCTGGCCTATCGTCGATTGCTGCAGCGGCAGAACCTGCGTGACGGCCTGCTGGTGCACGGCCAGATCTGGATCGCTGCGCTGATCGCCCAGGGCGAATCGCGCCGCGCGCTGGGGCTGCTGCAGGAATGCTGCGGCATCGATGCCACTTTCATTCCGGACGATCCGCGAACCTGTGGCGAACTGGCCGATCTGGCAGCGCGGTTGGGCATGAGCCGGATCGCGCTGCATTTGTGCCACGGCTTTCTCGCGCACTGGCCGCGCGATCCGCAGGCACCACACTACGGCTTGCTGGCCGCGCGCCAGCTCGCTGAACACGCCGACCAGCATGCTGAAGCAACGGCGCTACTGGACCGGCTCGCGGCCGCATGGCCCGAGCATCCACTGCGCGCCGAGATCGATGCGCAACGGCGACAGCTGGTCGGTTCCGCATGAGTCGCTGGCGCCCACCTTCACCCGGCTCGACCGCGATCATCACCCGCGAAGGTTTCGAGCGGCTCAAGGCCGAACTCGATCATCTGTGGCACGTTCTGCGACCGGAAGTGGTGAAAGCACTCACGGCCGCAGCTGCCGAAGGTGACCGCTCGGAAAACGCCGAATACATCTATCGCAAGAAACAACTGGGCGAGATCGACCGCCGCGCCCGCTACCTCAGCAAACGGATCCCGTCGCTCAAGGTGGCCGAAGGTGCGCCTGGCGATCGCGGACTGGTGTTCTTCGGTGCCCGCATCGAACTGGAGAACGTCGACACTGGCGAAATCCTGCACTACCGCATCGTCGGCCCCGATGAGACCGACGCCAAGCTCGGCTGGATCAGCATCGACTCACCGCTGGCCCGTGCCGTCCTGAAGAGGCGCGTCGACGACGAGTTCCTTGCCGAACTGCCGGGCGGCCCGGCAGAGTTTGCGCTGCTGGTGGTGGATTACGACTAGCGCGCTTCGGGAGCGAATACACCCCGCCGGAATCAATCGTCTGGACGTCCGCACTTAATGCGACAACAGCGGCTGCGAAGCGTGGTGATAGTCCTTCTCGATCTGCGCCAGCCTTGCCTGCCGCGCCTGCGGGCTGACCCACTGACTGTGTTCGGCCTGCTGCCGCAACAGCGTGTACTGCATGTCGACGAAGGGCTGCAGCACGTGGTTGTTCTCTGACGCGAAGCCGCCGAGATCGGGGATGCGCGCCAGACTGGCACGCTCGCGCGCGCCGTTTTCGCCGCCACCCTTGCCGTAGGCGAGAAGAAAGTCGGCCAACTGCCGACGCAGCGATTCGGGCATCCCGTCGCGCAGCACCAGCACGCCGGACGGAATCAGCGAGGAGCGCCAGATCACCTTGAGCTGGGCGGCCTCCTGCGGAAAGTTGCGCCGAAACAGATCCATGTCCGGATTGTTGCTGCTGGCCACATCCACTTCGCGATTGACCACGGCCAGCAGGTTGCTCTGATGATCGCCGACCCGCACGTTGGCGAAAAACGTGTCGGAGTTGAGGCCGTGCGGTGCGAACACATAGGCCTCCGGTGCCGTGTAGCCGGTCACCGACAGGTGTTCACTGCGGGCATAACGCCAAGTACCGGGCGTGGCCAGCAAATTGTCGAGGCTGTGAATGGCACTGTCGGCACGTACCACCAGCATGGCGACGTTGCCCTTGGCGCCATCGTTGCGCACGAATTGGGCGAACACCTGCATGTGCTGGTGCGACACCGCCTCGACCGCCAGCTTGCCGGAGAGAAACGCGACGTCCACCCGCTGCGCACCGATCGCGTCGGAAAGACCGGCATAGCTGCTCACCGACACAGTCGTCACCGGACGGCCCAGCCGCTTCTGCAGATCATCCAGCAGCGGTCGCCACTGCTCCAGCGATTCGGCGGCGCTGCCGATCGGCAGGATGCCGAAACGGATCGGCGACACAGAGGCCGTACTCCTGTCGGCTGCCGCCGCGCTACCTGCGCACAGCAGCAAGCCGAGCATCAGCAACCCCGGAGCCATACGCACCAAAAGCCATGGATCGAATCCGAAGCGCCACCAAGATCTTGCGATGTTCAATGCGCTTGCCCCCTGACTCGCCCCTGTTCCATGTATATAGTCGCGAACGCGGATCGGAGCAAGCTGCCGCTGCCTGCGCTCAGCCAGCCTGCGGGAAAGCGGGTGGATATTCACGGCCGGTACGGCGCGGCTGGTAGCAGATGGTGCTTCGGTGAAATGCCTCGTCCGCATTGTCGACATGCCAGCCTGGAATCCCCGACAGCGGCAGCGGCCGCAGTTCCAGCGGATCGTGCAGTAACCGGCCTGACACGATTGCCTCCATGCAACGGGCAGACGCTCGCTCCGCATCGACAGCACCGCTCGACTCGAAGACGAGCGCCTTGCCCACCAGCAACTTGTCCGGGTTCAGCGCAAGCTCGAGCAGCGCATGCCCGAACAGTTCGAGCCGGATCGAACCGTCCAGCCACGCCTGCCGGTGACGCCAGAACAGGCCGTGCCAGTCGTGCACATCCCACAGTGCCAGCAGCGCTGGATCACGCAGTTCGACAATGACGCCACCCTCATCGAAATGGGTCATCGCATATTGCGCGCGTGAACGCAGCTTGGTCCCCATGCGGCCGATCTCGGCCATCTGGCGCCGGTTCAATATCTGCTTCAGGGTCGGGTAGCGCAGCCATACCAGCGCATTGAGCAGGTCGTGCCAGTTGCCTTCGCGGGTAGCGATCTCGCCACGCTCAGCGATGCGCTGTTCGTAGTGCAGGCCATCGGCCAGCAAGTCCGGTGTCTGCGCCACGAAGCGATGTGCCAGCCCCGCAGGCAGGCGACGATTGAGGGCCTCGATGGACGGCCATTCGGCGCCCTCGAGCAGTGCGGCATACTCGCGCCACGCCGCCAGCGGTTGCCGACCGAACACCGAAGGGTCGACCGCCTCGCGCGACGGCGCGTGGTAGCGCATGCGATCAGCCGGCGAGGCGCGCGTGCAGGTCGTGCTCGCTGGCAGCTTCGACCACGACGTCGACGAATTGACCCGGCTTCAGTTTCTGGCCGTCGGCAATCAACACCGTGCCGTCGATCTCCGGCGCATCGGCCGCGGAACGGGCGATTGCGCCCCCGGCACCGGCCTCGTCGACCAGCACCTTGATCGTGCGACCAATCTTGCGCTGCAGCTTGGCCGCCGAGATTTCCGCCTGCACTGCCATGAACTGTTCGAGGCGATCTTCCTTCAATTCCTCGGAGACCGGATTCGGCAATTCGTTCGCCTTGGCACCATCCACCGGCGAATAGGCAAACGCGCCGACGCGATCGAGCTCGGCCTCGCGCAGGAAATCCAGCAGCTCCTCGAACTCGGCATCGGTCTCGCCGGGAAAGCCGACAATGAAGGTGCTGCGGATCGTCAGGTCCGGCACGAGCTTGCGCCAGTTCTGGATGCGTTCCAGCGTCTTGTCGATATTGCCCGGGCGCTTCATCAACTTGAGGATGCGCGGACTGGCGTGCTGGAACGGGATGTCCAGGTACGGCAGGATTTTCCCCTCCGCCATCAGTGGCATCACTTCGTCCACGTGCGGATACGGATAGACGTAATGCAACCGCGTCCACACGCCCAGCTCGGACAGGCCCTCGCACAGTTCGGTCATGCGCGTGCGGTACGACTTGCCGCGCCACTCGCGCTCGGCGTATTTCAGGTCCACGCCGTAAGCGCTGGTGTCCTGCGAGATCACCAGCAGCTCCTTGACGCCGCCCCTGACCAGACGCTCGGCCTCCAGCAGCACCTCGTCGACCGGGCGCGAGACCAGGTTGCCGCGCATCGACGGAATGATGCAGAAGCTGCAGCGGTGATTGCAGCCTTCGGAAATCTTCAGGTACGCGTAGTGCTTCGGAGTCAGCTTGACGCCGGTGTCCGGCACGATATCAAGGAAGCGGTTGCGCTGCGGCGGCAACGCGGTATGCACCGCGTTCATCACGCTGACGTAGTCCTGCGGGCCGCTGATCGACAGCACATCCGGATACGCCTCGCGGATCAGCCCCTCACGCTTGCCCAGGCAACCGGTGACGATGACCTTGCCATTCTCGTTCAGCGCGGTGCCGATCGAATCCAGCGATTCCTGCACGGCCGCGTCGATGAAGCCGCAGGTGTTCACCACCACCGCATCCGCCTCGCCGTAGCTGGGCACGATTTCGTAACCCTCGACCTTGAGCTGGGTGAGGATGCGCTCGGAGTCGACCAGCGCCTTGGGGCAGCCGAGGCTGACGAAACCGATCTTGTGTGCGGCCTGGGACATGGGTGTGGGTTACCGTGAAAACGTGCAGGGAAACAGGCGATTATACGGGAACGGGGAACGGGGAACGGGGAACAAGGGCCGGGAAGCAGACGCTGGGATTGCGATGCTCTTGCCGTTCCCTGTTCCCCGCTCCCTGCACTGCCTAGAATCACCCTTTCCCCAGCAGGAGTTCCCCCATGGGCCAGCAGATCAATCTACCTACCACCCGCACCCAGTGCATCGGCGCGTATCTGGCCCAGCCCGCGGGCAAGCCGAAAGGCGGCATCGTGGTGATCCAGGAAATCTTCGGCGTCAACGCACACATGCGCAGCGTCGTTGATCGCTTTGCCGAGCACGGCTATACCGCGATCGCGCCGGCGTTCTTCGATCATCTGGAAACCGGCGTGGAGCTGGGTTACGACACAGCCGGTTACGCCAGGGGCAAGCAGCTGATCACCGAACTGGGGCTGGATCGTGCACTGGAAGATGTCGCCAGCGCCGCCGAGGCGATCTCGTCATCCGGAAAGATCGGCACGGTCGGCTACTGCTGGGGCGGCACCGTAGCGCTACTTGCCGCATTGAGACTGGGCCTGCCCTCGGTGAGCTACTACGGCGCACGCAACCTGCCATTTCTGCATGAAATACCGAAGGCGCCGGTGATGTTCCATTTCGGCGAGAAGGATCAGCACATCACGCCGGAGATGGTGGCCAAGCATCGCGAGGCTTTGCCGCAGATGGAGACTTTCACCTATCCGGCCGATCACGGCTTCAACCGTGATGTCGGTGCGCAATACGATGCAGCCAGCGCCCGTTTGGCCATGCAGCGCACGCTGGCATTTTTCGAACAGCATCTGGCCAACGCATGAGCGGCAGCGATTTCGTGCTCGATCCCCGGCTGGCGGCAGATACCCTCCCGGTCGCCTCGCTGCCCCTGTGCGACGTATTGCTGATGAACGACGCACGCTATCCGTGGCTGATCCTGGTGCCGCGCCGCGCCGGCCTGGTCGAGATCACCGACCTGACTGAGAGCGACCAGCAGGCGCTATGGCAGGAGGTCAACCGGACAGCACTGGCGCTGCGGTCGGTTGCCCGGTGCGAGAAGCTCAACATCGCGGCGCTCGGCATCATCGTCCGGCAGTTGCACGTCCACGTGGTGGCGCGCAATTACGGCGACGCGGCATGGCCGGGGCCGGTATGGGGATACGGCCAAGCCGAACCTTATCAGCAGGTCGTAGCCGAATCGCTGCTCCCGGCCTTGCGCAAGACGCTTGCACCGTACGCATGAAACGAAAACGGCAACGCCCACTGTGCAGGAGTGGACGTTGCCGTTCAGGATCCTGGAATCAATAGTGCTGTTGCTGCTGGTCTTCCATCGAGCTGCCGGCAGCATCCTTGCCTTTCATCTGATCAGGCATGGCGGCCGGCGCATGGTAGTCCTCAAGGCGACGCGCCTTGGTCTCCTGCGGATTGATCTGCTTCAAGGTACCGCCATCGTCGTAATACACGGTGAAGCCATAATCGAGCTGCATCCGCGCCATGTACTGCAGGTGATCCTTGCGGATCTTCGAGTCATCGCTGCGCTCAAGCAGTACCGTCTTCGGCAGTTTGCCCTGATCCTTCAAGTAAGCGAAATGGCTGCCGGTATCCAGCGCTGAAAGTACTGCGCCATCGACCAGAAACTGGCCGCCCTTGTAGGCCTGAATGGTGGTATCGAATCGTCCCTGCGCCGAAGCCGCGCTGATTTCGCCCTTGGTGCTGCCGCGGTGGCAGCCGGCGAGTACAAGCAGGCTGCCCAGGATGAGCGCGGCCGTGGCGCGCGTCAGCAGTGTGGAAAAACGGATCATGCGGGTCTCCTGGCAATCATTCGGTTGAATCGGGTGGAGTGTAACGCCCGGCCGCAGCAATCGCCGCGGCGCGAAAGTGCGCCGTTCAGCCGCGCGCTCAGGTACGCGGCAGCGTCACGCCCTGCTGGCCCTGGTATTTGCCGCCGCGATCCTTGTAGCTGGTCTCGCATTCCTCGTCGGATTCGAGGAACAGCATCTGCGCCACACCTTCATTGGCGTAGATTTTTGCGGGCAGTGGCGTGGTGTTGGAGAACTCCAGCGTCACGTGACCTTCCCACTCGGGCTCCAGCGGGGTCACGTTGACGATGATGCCGCAGCGCGCGTAAGTGCTCTTGCCGAGACAGATCGTCAGCACCTTGCGCGGGATGCGGAAGTATTCGACCGTGCGTGCCAGCGCGAACGAGTTCGGCGGAATGATGCACACATCTGCCTCGACATCCACGAAGCTCGATGGATCGAATGCCTTCGGGTCGACGATGGTGGAGTTGATGTTGGTGAAGATCTTGAATTCGCGCGCACAACGTACGTCGTAGCCGTAGCTGGAGGTGCCGTAGGAAATCAGTTTGTTGCTGTCTCGCAGCTTGACCTGGCCTGGTTCGAACGGCTCGATCATGCCGTGGCCTTCGGCCATGCGGCGAATCCATTTGTCGGGTTTGATGCTCACGCGGACTCCGGTCGATAGCGGTACGGCCCGGTCAGATCGGGCGTAAAGCGGCAAAAATACATGGTCAGACCGCCACCACGCCAGCCGGCAGATTCATGCGACAGGCAAAGCCTCGACGAGAACAGCCAGTGCTGCACGCAATTCCGCACAGCGCCCCGCGTTGGCCAGCACCTGCTCCTTCGTGCAGCCAGCGCCCGGCAGCGAGACGACACATGGTTGTGTCGTCAGCAATTGCGCGGACATCGTGCGCAGGGTCTCGTCCAGTGCTTCCTGCGCGTGGTACGAGCCGCGCGCGGCCGTGTTCAGCAGCAACACCGGCTTGCCCGGAAATTCCAGGCTACCGACCAGCCAGTCGAGCAGATTCTTGAACGCGCCGGGTACGCCGTGCGCGTATTCGGGACAGGCGATCAGCAGCGCATCGGCACGGCCGACGGCTTCGCGCAAGGCCAGCACCGATACCGGCAAAGGCTCGACATCGTCATCCGGGTTGAACAGCGGCAGCTCACCAAGCCCGGTGTAACCCACCAGCTCCAGCGTTGCCGGTGCCAGCTGTTGCGCGGCTTCAAGCGCAGCGGTATTCGACGACACGCGACGCAGGCTGCCGGACAGACACAGCACGCGGCGCGGCGATGCCGTCATGCGGCAGGCGCGCCCTGCACCACGATCTTGCCCAGTCCCAGCGACTTGTTCCGCGGCTGCCGCGACAGTTGCCCGGCCGCATTGCGGGCAATCTCGCGATAACGGGCCGCCAGATCGGAGTCCGGCATCGCCACCACGGTGGGTGTGCCACCATCAGCCTGCTCGCGGATGCGGATATCCAGTGGCAACGAACCCAGATACGGAACGCCGTATTGCGCGGACATGCGCTCGCCGCCACCCTCGCCGAAGATATGCTCCTCGTGGCCGCAATTCGAGCAGACATGGGTGGCCATGTTCTCCACCACGCCCAGCACCGGGACCTCGACCTTCTCGAACATCTTCAGCGCCTTGCGCGCATCCAGCAGCGCGATGTCCTGCGGCGTGGTGACGATCACCGCACCGGCCACCGGCACCTTCTGCGACAGCGTGAGCTGGATGTCGCCGGTACCCGGCGGCAGGTCGATGATCAAATAGTCCAACTGTTCCCAGCGCGTGTCGGTGAGCAGTTGCATCATCGCCTGGGTCACCATCGGGCCACGCCAGATCATCGGCGTATCCGCTTCCACCAGGAAGCCGATCGACATCACGGGCATGCCGTGCGCCTGCATCGGGATGATGCTCTTGCCATCCGGCGATGCCGGCTTGCCATGGACACCGAGCATGGTCGGCTGGCTGGGACCGTAGATGTCGGCATCCAGCACGCCGACCTTCGCTCCCTCGGCCTGCAGCGCCAGCGCCAGATTCGCCGATACCGTGGACTTGCCCACGCCACCCTTGCCAGACGCCACCACAATGATGTTCTTCACGTTCGGCAGCGGCCCCAGCGTGCCCTGCACCTTGTGCACGTGGACGCGACTGGTGATCGAGACGGCCGCCGATTCGATCGCCGGATCGGCCTCCAGCGCCTGCCGCACACGGGCCGTCATGCTGTCTATCGCACCGGCAGCCGGATAACCCAGTTGCAGGTCGACCGACACCTTCGCGCCGTCCACGCCGACCGCGCGCACGGCCTCGGCCAGCGGTGCGCCGGTATGGGTATCGATCAGGTCGCCAAGAATGCGGCGGACCAAGGCTTCGTTCGCCTGTGTCATGTCGGCTCGGGTGGTTGCGGGAGTCGTGCATTATGCCAGTCCGTTCACATCGGCCAGCTGACCCAGATCAGCGCCTGACGGCGCCGTACAATCCGCATGAACGGGCATGTCCGGCATTTGCGCAATGCAGCTTGACGACCCTGCGCATCCTCGCCAGTCTCGCATCCATACGCTTTCGTACGGGAGGAACACTAATGAAGCATGCTTTTCGTCTCACCTTCGCCGCCGGCCTGCTGCTGGCAGCCGGCACGGCACTCGCCGCCAACGACACGCCGGCCGGCACCTGGAAGACCATCGACGACACTACCCACAAGCCGAAGTCGATCGTGCAGATCACCGAACACAACGGTGAGTTCCAGGCCAAGGTCGTGAAGCTGCTGAACCGCACGCCTGAAGATGTGGCCCGCGACGGCGAGCACCCGAACTGCACCAAGTGCGACGGCGCGCGCAAGAACCAGCCGATCGAGGGCATGACGATCATGTGGGGCGTCAGCAAGGACGACGACGTGTGGGATGGCGGCAAGATCCTCGACCCCAAGAACGGCAAGATCTATAAGGTGAAACTCGCGCTCACCGACGGCGGCCAGAAGCTCGACGTGCACGGCTACATCGGATTCGCCCTGCTCGGCCGTTCGCAAATCTGGGAACGACAAGAGTAATCGCCTGCATCCAGGTCGCCGAAAAGCGCGCCATCGGCGCGCTTTTCTTTGGTGACTGCGACCGACGCCCGCACCGGGCATGGGTTTGGACGGCCATGCCATAATGCGCAGTCATCCGCAATGATTGCCCACCATGAGCCGTCGCCTCCTCGTCACCAACGCCCTGCCTTATGCCAATGGCCCGCTGCACATGGGTCATCTGCTGGGCTACATCCAGGCCGACATCTGGGTGCGCGCGCAGCGAATGGCCGGCAACAAGGCAATCTACGTCTGCGCCGACGATGCGCATGGCACGCCGATCATGCTGGCTGCGGAAAAAGCCGGCATGACGCCGGAGGCTTTCATCGCCGGTATCCGTCAGGGCCACGAAGCCGATTTCGCCGCGTTCGGCGTGGCGTTCGACCACTACCACACCACTCACTCGGACGAGAACCGCGAGCTGGCGACGCTGATCTATACGCGCCTGCGTGATGCCGGCTACATCGCCAAACGCAGCATTCAGCAGCTGTTCGATCCCGAAAAACAGATGTTTCTGCCGGATCGCTACATCAAGGGCGTCTGCCCGAACTGCGGCACGCCGGACCAGTACGGCGACAACTGCGAGCACTGCGGCGCCACTTACGCGCCGACCGACCTGATCAACCCCTATTCGGTGATGTCCGGCGCCACGCCGGTACTGCGCGACTCCGAGCATTACTTCTTCGAGCTGGGCAAGTTCGAAGCGCTGCTGCGCGACTGGTTCGCCGGCAAGTTCACCCATGGCGTGCCGGTGGCGAACAGCGGCGTGGTGGCCAAGCTGAAGGAATGGCTGGATGGCGGCCTGAAGGATTGGGACATCTCGCGCGACGCGCCCTATTTCGGCTTTCCGATTCCCGACGCGCCGGGCAAATTCTTCTATGTGTGGCTGGACGCGCCGGTCGGCTACCTGGCCAGCTTCAAGGCGCTGTGCGACAGGACCCACCTGAAGTTCGACGACTTCCTCGCCGAAGGCAGCACAGCCGAGATGCACCACTTCATCGGCAAGGACATCATCAATTTCCACGGCCTGTTCTGGCCGGCGATGCTGCACGGTGCCGGCTACCGCACGCCGACCGCGCTGCACGTCAACGGCTACCTGACCGTGAACGGCGCCAAGATGTCGAAGTCGCGCGGCACCTTCATCCAGGCGCGCACCTACCTCGATGCCGGCATCCATCCGGAATTCCTGCGCTACTACTTCGCCACCATGCTCAGCGATGCGCCGGTCGATGTGGATCTCGACCTCAAGGCGTTCGAGGAACGCGTCAATTCGCACCTGGTCGGCAAATGGGTGAACATCGCCAGCCGCACCGCCGGCTTCGTGCACAAGTTCTTCGGCGGCCGCCTGGCGCCGCAGTTCGGCACACAGGAAATCGTGCTGTGGCACAGCTTGCTGGAACACTACGACGGCATCGCCGCGCTGTACGACAGCGGCGACATCGCCGAAGTCACCCGCCGCTTCGTGCTGATGGCGGACATCGTCAACGGCCACATCGCGGCCAAGGCGCCGTGGGCGATGGCCAAGGACGAGAGCCTGCGTGACGAGCTGCACCAGGTCTGCTCGTTCGCGCTGACCGCGTTCCGCCTGCTGGCCGGCATGCTCAAGCCGATCCTGCCAGCCACCGTGGCAGCGGCCGAACAGTTCCTGGCCGCGCCGATCGCCGACTTCGATGACGCCCGCGCCGCGCTGCGCAATCACGCCATCCATGCCTTCGAACCGCTGCTCGGTCGCATCGATCCCAAGCACATCGAGGCAATGGTCGAGGCTTCGAAGGATTCGCTCGGCGGCCCCGCCGAGCCCGTTGCCGCACCGATCAAGCACAAGAAAGCAAAGGAACCGGGCAAGCCCATGAGCGAGAACGTCCCCGCCAGCCACGAAACCGCCACCGCGCCAGCGACGATCGCGATCGACGACTTCGCCAGGCTCGACCTGCGTATCGGCAAGGTCATCGCCTGCGAATTTGTCGACGGCTCCGACAAGTTGCTGCGCTTCGAACTGGATGCCGGCCCACTGGGCACGCGCCAGATTTTCTCCGGCATCCGCGCCGCCTACGGCGAACCGGACAAGCTGGTCGGCCGCAACGTGGTGTTCATCGCCAACCTCGCCCCGCGCAAGATGCGCTTCGGCCTGTCCGAAGGCATGATCCTCTCGGCCGGCGACGGCGGCAGCGATCTGTTCCTGCTCGATGCCGATCAGGGTGCGAAGCCGGGCGCCACCGTTCGCTGATATCGTCATGACCCTGGCCGACCGTATCGACGCGCTGTTGCCGCAGACGCAATGCGAGCAGTGCGGCTATCGCGGCTGCCGACCCTATGCCGAAGCGATCGCGCGCGGCGAAGCCGCCATCAACCAATGCCCACCCGGCGGCACAGCGGGAATCGAGAAGCTCGCTGCACTGTTGCAGCAACCGGTGCTGCCGCTGAATCCCGAACACGGCATCGAGAAATCGCGCACGCTGGCGCGCATCGTGGAAGCGGATTGCATCGGCTGCACCAAATGCATCCAGGCTTGCCCTGTCGATGCGATCGTGGGCGCGGCGAAGTTGATGCACACGGTAATTGCCGACGACTGCACCGGCTGCGAGCTGTGCGTGCCGATCTGCCCGGTCGATTGCATCGTGCTGCTGCCGATGCCCGAAGCACAGATCGACATCGTTCATGCCGATGCGGCGCGCACGCATTTCCAGCGCCGCGAGGCACGACTCGAACGCCTGCGTGTCGAACGCGAGGCAGAGCTGGCCGCGCGCAAGGCGGCCGTCGATATCAGCGCCCAACGCAATCCGGTGCTGGAAGCGCTGGCACGCGCCAAGGCGAAACAGCAGGAGCCGCAGCCATGAAGCGTGCCGACGTGATCGAGCTGTTCTCGCGCCTGCGCGAACTCAATCCGCACCCGACTACCGAGCTCGTCTACAGCACGCCATTCGAGTTGCTGGTCGCGGTGGTGTTGTCGGCGCAGGCCACCGATGTCGGCGTCAACAAGGCGACGAAGAAACTCTATCCGGTAGCGAACACACCCCAGACAATTCTCGCGCTTGGCGAGGAAGGCCTGAAGCGTTACATCAGCACCATCGGCCTGTTCAATGCGAAGGCGAAGAACGTGATCGCGTTGTGCCGGCTGCTGATCGAGCAGCACCACGGCGAGGTACCGCACAGTCGCGAAGCGCTGGAAGCCCTGCCCGGCGTCGGCCGCAAGACGGCCAATGTAGTTTTGAATACCGCGTTCGGCGAACCGACCATCGCGGTGGACACGCACATCTTCCGCGTCGCCAACCGCACCCGACTGGCGCCGGGCAAGGACGTGCGCGCGGTCGAGGACAAGCTGGAAAAGGTGATCCCGGCCGAGTTCAAGCAGGACGCGCATCACTGGCTGATCCTTCACGGCCGCTATGTGTGCAAGGCGCGCAAGCCGGATTGCCCGCACTGCGCGATCCGCGACCTGTGCCGCTACAAGGACAAGACCGTCGTCATCTGAGCGGCGCCCCGGTGCGGCAGATACGGTTCTTCAAGTCATCATTCCTGCGTTGACAAGGGCTTCTTCAGCGGTCAGCATGCGCGCGCCTTTACCTGCATCAGAAACCCTCGAGACCTGATCCACCATGGACAGCGACCCAGCCAGTTGCAACCGGACTGCCCCTTCGGGGCTTTCGGCGCACATCGACATCTACCCTCGCGGCCCGGCCGCGAGTGGATCGCTGCCTGGCTGATCCGCTCGCTCCGTGCGGCGCATACGGAGACGAGCATGAAAAAGATCCATCTGTTCGCCGCGGCCATGTGGCTCGCGCTGACATCCGCACCCGCATTGGCCGATGACGCACCGGTGTTTGTGCCGCAGTGGCTGGGCGCGCAGTACACCTTCATCGATCAGCATCAATCGTCCCTGCACTCGCCCTACAGCGGCTCGCTGAGCCTGCGCGCACGTGGCGATACCGAGCGCTCGCACACGTTCGGCGCCTACTTTGGCGTCGCCCTGCCTGCTCGTCTGCAGTTCTACTTCGACGTGGAAATGTTCAAGGGCGAGGCGGTCAGTGGAGCCACCGGCATGGGTGGGTTTGCCAATGGCGACGTGGTGCATTCCGGCGGCGGCAGCTTGAGCAAGACCGCGTACGTCGCACGTCGGTATCTGCGCTGGACACTGCCGCTGGGCGACGGGCACGAATCGGCCACGCGCGATCAGGATCAGCTGCCGGGCGAAGAAGCCACGCAGCGCATCGAGATCAAGCTCGGCAAAATGGCGGTGAGCGACGACTTCGACAAGAACCGCTACGCCGACGCGGCACGCACGCAGTTCCTGAACTGGTCGTTGCTCAACAACACCGCGTGGGATTTCGCCGCCGACACCCGCGGCTACACCGACGGGCTGGTGCTGGGCTGGATCAACCCGCGCTGGAGCCTGCGCTATGGCGTCTACCTGATGCCCACCGAGGCGAACGGAACGAAGCTGGAGAGTTCGCCGCAGCGCGCCCGCGGCGAACAGCTCGAACTGACCCTGCAGCCGCATGCGGACGGTGCGGCCTTGCGGCTGCTGGCGTTCCGAAACATCGCGAACATGGGCGTATACCGTGATGCCATCGCGTATGCGCTGGCCCATGGCACCGTACCGGACATCCATGCCGACGACCGCCCCGGTCGGCGCAAATATGGCTTCGCCATCAACGGCGAACTGCCGCTGGCCGACGACGGCGAGACCGGGTTGTTTGCCCGCGCGGGCTGGAGCGACGGTCGCAACGAATCATTTGCGTTCACCGAAGTGGATCGCACATTGAGCGCCGGCATGCAGCTCTCCGGCGCGCACTGGGCGCGGCCGAAGGATCATCTGGGCGTGGCGTTTGCCATCGACGCACTGTCACCCGCGCATCGCGACTATCTGGCCCTGGGCGGCCAGGGCTTCACGCTGGGCGATGGCGCACTCGCCTATGGCCGCGAGCGCATCGTCGAGGCCTATTACAACATTGCGGTGATCGATCACCTCACGCTCGCGCCCGACATCCAGCTGATCCACAACCCGGGCTATAACCGCGCTCGCGGGCCGGCGCGCTTTGTCGGCATGCGCGCGCATGTGGAGTTCTGATCCGGCGAATCACCGGCTTGGCAGTTGCGCCCGTTCCAGCGCCGCGATGTGACGCTCCAGTCGCGGCCCGAGGTAGCAATGCGATCCGCATGGCAGCAACCCGACCTGGCCGAACTCGCGCAGATACCATGCCGATGCACGCGACACGAAGCCATGGTGATCGCCGGCCACGTCATCGCGGCTGGTGAACACCTCGAGAAACGCGACGCCTTCCAGCATCTCGCCGATGCCCTGCAGGCCGGCGCGGATCTCGGCCGGCTTCAGGTAATGCAGCACGTCGGTGCAGACGATCAGGTCGAAGCGCGTGTCGAAGCGCAGCTGTTCCAGCTGGCCAAAACGCGCCAGTCCGATGTTGCGGCTGCGGCCGTAGCGCGCCACCACGTACTCGCTGGCGTCCAGCCCGCGATAGGCGATGTGCGGGCGCAACGCGCGCAACGGCGCGCGCCAGGTCGCCTCGCCGCAGCCGACGTCGAGCACGTTGCGGATCGGCCGGCCGAGGTAATACTCGACCTGTGCCACCACCATCGCCACCTTGCGCCGGAGTTCGGCCGGCGAGGCGACCGAGTGCTGCAGATCGCGATACCACTTGTCGAAATAGTCGCGGTCATAGATCTTGGGCATCACAGGCTCCGGCGGGTGTCGCATGGTAACCGCCGCGGCGCGCCATGGGCGCTTCAGCTGCATCGCGCAGGAAGATGCGCTACCGGTCACGTTGCGGCAGTCAGCCAAATGAAACCCCGTGCGTTTGAGCTACTCATCACCCATCACCGGAGTACGGACGCATGCCTGCCACCACCCTGCTTCGCTGCCGCACGCTGGCTATCAGCCTGCTGCTGACGCTCGTTCCCGCCATGGCTTGTGCCGGCGACGCGAATCCGCCGGACCGGCTGCAGACCGCCAAGGTCACCGCGAAGATGGACGGCCTGCGGCTGGGCGACATCGCCTGGCTGCGCCGCGACAGCTTCGGCCTCGACAGCGCCACGCTGGCGCGCTACCGCGAACTGGGCCGCACGCGTTTCCTCGACGAGCAGCTTGCCGGCAACGACGACAACCTGCCGCCTCAGGTCGCCGCGCAGATCAACAGCCTGGCCGTCATCAGTACGCCGTTGCCACAGCAGCTGGCCGAATACCGGGAGCGCGCGCAGCAGTTCAAGCAGGTTCCGGCCGGCCCGGCCAAGGACGCCGCGAAGAAGACTTTCCAGCAGTACCGCCGCGACATCTACCAGCAGGCTGCGCAGGCCGAGATGCTGCATGCGATCTACGGCGGCGACCAGCTGAAGGAACAGCTGGTGTGGTTCTGGCTCAACCACTTCAGCGTGTATGCGGACAAGGGGCCGGTGCGCCTGTTCGCCGCCGACTACGAGGAGCACGTGATCCGCCCGCATGCGCTGGGCAAGTTCAAGGATCTGGTGATGGCCACGCTGCAGAGCCCGGCCATGCTGGAGTTCCTCGACAACGTGCACAACGTCAAGGACAAGACCAACGAGAACTACGCGCGTGAGCTGATGGAACTGCACACGCTGGGCGTGAATTCCGGCTACACCCAGCAGGACGTGCAGCAACTTATGCGCATCCTCACCGGTGCCGGCCTGCTGCCGCCGAAACCGGCCGCGCGCCGCAACCTGTTCGTCCGTGCGCGTCCCGGCCTGGTTCATGACGGCCTGTTCGTGTTCAACCCGAACCAGCACGATTTCGGCGACAAGAACTTCCTCGGACAGACCATCAAGGGCAGAGGCTACGACGAGATCGCCCAGGCGGTGGACCTGATCGTGCGCCAACCTGCCTGCGCACACTTCATCTCGCAGAAGCTCGCCACCTACTTCATCGCCGACCAGCCGCCGGCGTCGCTGGTCGATGCGATGGCGCAGACGTTCCAGCGCACCGACGGCGACATCGCCGCAGTGATGCGCACGATGTTCCTGTCGACTCAAGCTGCCACCATCGACGGACACAAGTTCAAGGATCCGATGCGTTTCCTGGTTTCGTCGATGCGGCTTGCCTACGACGGCCAGCCGATTCCGAACGCGGTGCCGCTGGTGAACTGGCTGCAGCAGATGGGCGAACCGCTGTATGGCCGCATCACGCCCGACGGCTGGCCGCTGGATTCAGGCAGCTGGACGGGCTCGGGCCAGATGAGCAAGCGCTTCGACTTCGCCCGCGTGATCGGCAGCGGACGCAACCGGCTGTTCGTCGACAACGGCGATCCTGCACAGCCGGGCACTCCCGCAGATCCGCCGCGGGACGCTCCCGCGCTGCGCGACTCGCCACTGTACCGCGACGCTGTCGCGCAAGGGCTGTCGCTCGCCACCAGCCATGCGCTGGATCAGGCCAGGTCGCCGACGGAATGGAATACGTTCCTGCTGTCATCGCCCGATTTCAATTACCGCTGAACTTTTCTCCCTCCCCTGCTCGCAGGGGAGGAGCAAACTGACAACCGTCACCGAGGTGCTCCATGAACCGCCGCGAATTCCTGTTTGCCGCTGCCAGTGCCACTGTCGCCTTGCCGGCCCTGTCGTTCTCCGGAAAATTGTTCGCCACGCCGACCAGCGCACCGCGTTTCCTGCTGGTCTTTCTGCGCGGTGGCTATGACTGCAACAATCTGCTGGTACCGCACAGCAGCGATTTCTATTACCAGTCGCGGCCGACGCTGGCGATCGCCCGACCCGATGCAGGCAACCCGAACAGCGCGATCGCGCTGGATGCGAACTGGGGACTCAACCCGGTTTTGCGCGACTCGATCTACCCGCTGTGGCAGCGCAAGCAGATCGCGTTCGTGCCATTCGCCGGCACCGATGACCTGTCGCGCAGCCATTTCGAGACGCAGGACAACATCGAATCCGGTGAGCCTGCGGCCCAGCGCAGCAACTTCCGTTCCGGCTTTCTGTCGCGACTGTCCGGCGTGCTGCCCAACGTGCCGCCGATCGCATTCACCAATGCGTTGCCACTCAGCTTCCAGGGGGCCACCCGGGACATTCCCAACATCTCGCTGAAGGGCGATACCAAGCCGCATTTCGACGCGCGCCAGTCGGCGATCCTCACCCAGATGTACCAAGGCACCTCACTGGCCGCCGCCACGGCGGATGGACTGGCGCTGCCGAACACCGTCTCGCAGGATCTGCGCGACGAGATGGTTCACGCCAGTCGCGGCGCACCCAGCGCCAAAGGCTTTGCCAGCGAGACGCAGCGCATCGCCACACTGATGCGCGACCGCTACCGGCTCGGCTTCCTCGACATCGGCGGCTGGGACACCCACGTGAACCAAGGTAGCGTCACCGGCGGCCTCGCCAACAACCTGCGCAATCTTGGCGACGGGCTGGCCGCCTATGCCGACGCGCTCGGTGACGAGTGGAACAACACCGTGGTGGTGGTGATTTCCGAATTCGGGCGCACCTTCCGCGAGAACGGCGACAAGGGCACCGATCACGGCCACGGCACCGCGCACTGGGTGCTGGGTGGCAAGGTCAACGGCGGCCGCATCGCCGGCGAGCAGATCGCGGTCGACCAGCAGAACCTGCTGCAGGACCGCGACTATCCCGTGCTCAACAATTACCGCGACGTGCTTGGCGGCATGCTTGGTCGCGTGTGGGGCCTGTCCGGCAGCCAGTTGCAGTCCGTCTTTCCGGCGTCGAAACCGAAGGATCTGCAACTGGTGTGACGACGCTCAGCTCCCGCGCACCAGCAACTGCTTCGCGAGCTGCCCGTGCAGCCGGCCCATGCCGCGCACCAGATGCAGGGTGACGAACAACAACGCGACGCCGAGGATGCACAGGGTGACGGAACCGCTCCAGCTGTTCAGCCAATCGACACCGGCACAGATCCCGGCGGGTGCCCCGGTGCACGTATTGATCTGCCAGTGGAGCTGATCCGAGACCCACCTCAAAATGGGTGCCGCAACGAAGCTGAGCGACACGCTGAGCAAGGTCACCGTGACCGTGAAGTAGACGATGCCCAGCGGCAGCATCAGCAGCATGTAGAACAATGTGCCCCAGGTACGGCCATCGGTGAACATCGCACCGATCCGCTTCATCAACGGCAGCCCCTGCTGCGATGGATATGGCGGCCGGCGCGGCATGCGCACGCCGAGCATGGTTTCCACGATGCGCCCTTCCAGCAGCGACAATCCGCGCACGCTGCCCAGGAACAGCACCATGAACGGGATGCCGATGATCAGCACGGCCAGACCGGCCGACAGCGACAAGCCGGTCACCGCCCAGGTGAAATAGAAGATCCCCGTGGCCAGTGCGAGCACCATGTAGAACAGCGCGCCATAAGTATGCGGATCGGCCGCCACGCCGAAGAATCGCCCGGCCAGCGAGCGGCGTTGCGGCGCCGGCGGCGGACGGATTGCGCGCTGAATCTTTATCTCCTGATCGCGATAGATCTCCGCCACTTCATCCGGCGCGCCGTAGCTTCCAACGACATGTTCCAGCATCGCCGCTTCATCACGGCCGGGCTGTTCGGCCAGCTCGGCGCGCAGATGCTCCTCGGCGTCATACAACGCGTCCTGGATCAGGGCGGGATCAGCGCCACGCAAGGCACTGCGCAACTGCTCGAGATAATCATTGATGGTGCGTGGTGCGTTCATTACACCCCTCCTTGCAAGACGTTATCGACGGAATCGCGGGTAGCCGTCCAGGCAGCGACCCACTCGCGCAGCACCTCGCGCCCCGGCTTGGTAATGCGGTAATAGCGACGTGGCGGCCCGCTGACGGAAGGCTCGACCTCGCTGGCCAGCAAGCCGGCGCCTTCCAGATTGCGCAGCACCGGATACAGCGCACTCTGCTTCCCGGCCAGCACACCCTCGCCCACGCCCTCCAGCCGCTTGGCGATCTGGTAGCCGTACATCGGCTGGCGCGACTGGGCCAGCACGGCCAGCAGCACCAGCGACACGGTGCCGCTGGAAAGCTCCTTCTGGAACTTCTTCAGCTGACTGCTGCTGTCATCCACGGCGCTCACCTGCAATGCCACTCGGCGTTGAGTGAACCATAGTGCGAACTTGACACTAGTGCATGGGCCTGAAGTCATGCCTCCACGCGCAGGTGACTGGTGGGCATGACACCCATGCATGCACACGTTGCACAAACACTGTGTCAGCAGGCGCAGCTGACGCTGGCATTGGGTGTTGCTGAGATAGCTATGCGGGCCTGCGGGTCGCTTGGCTTCGGCGATCAGCTGGCGGGTAGCTCAGCTGTAACGACCGCAATCGACCGATAGTGTTGAAAAACTCGCTTCGAAAATTCGAGTTCGTTCGAAGCGAGAAAATCCGGCCGCGACAATCGCTTTCTGTCGGCCTGAACGTGCAAATTTGTACAGAATCGAATTGTCGATGTCGTCGCGATCCAAGATTTGGACGTCTATTTGTTAAGACGGAGTTTTTCAACAGAATAGACCTGTTGCAGGCGGTCGCGAGCGGCTGCTTTTGGAAAGCCCTGTCTTCAGCTGCTGGTGCTGGCAGGAAGTGAACAGCGTGCCGGCTTGAGTAGGTCACCCATGCCGGCTGGTGCGGTGAGGCGGCACCTTCGATCGAGCAGAAAAAGCCTGACGTGGGGCATCAACGGGCGTGCCGTCAAAGCGGGCGCGTGCGGCATGGATGTCGCCATGGCAACGGTCCGCCCAATCGATGAGGCCCGCCATCGGGTCCAGCAGCGATAGACCCAGCGGGGCCAGACGATATTCAACACTCGGCGGCTTGGTTGGAAAGACGTGGCGGGTGATCAGTCCGTCGCGCTCGAGATCGCGCAAGGTCTGGGTAAGCATGCGTTTGGAAATGTCATGGACAGCGCGGTGAAGCTCGCTGAAGCGGTGCGGTCGCATCGCGAGAGCCATGATCATGAGCATGCTCCATTTGTCGCCGATACGGTCGAGCACGTCGCGCACCGGGCAGTGCACGGACTGGGACTCGCCCAACGGATATCGGCTGAATCTTTCGACGGCGCTCAATGCGTTGCTCATGCGGAATTCCTCGAGATCTGCTGGTTACAAAAAACTGCCTCCTTACGGCACGCGGAGGTGGTCTCTATAGTAGACCTACCCCAGGCCTGTTGGTTGGCCTTTACATGCAGAAACCTCACAGATCAGGAGAACGCTCATGTTTTTAGTCATGGGAATCACGGGAAAAGTTGGCGGCGCAACGGCAAAGCATCTGTTGGCGCAAGGCAAACAAGTACGCGCCCTCGTCCGCAATCGTGAAAAGGCGGCGAAGTGGACCGACCAAGGCGTGCAACTGGTAGACGGCGACTGGAATGATTCGGCAGCCATCGAGATGGCGCTTGGAGGTGTCGAAGGCGCGTTTGTCATGTTGCCGGCGGTATGGGCACCTTCGCCCGATTACAAAGAAGCAAAGACCGTTATTGCGAACTATGTCGAGGCGCTTGCCCAGGCAGCACCGCCGCGGGTGGTGGCACTCTCGTCCATGGGTGCGAACAGAACCAGCGGGCTGGGGATGATCACGGCCCTGTCGCTTCTGGAGCAAGGATTTCGCGACCTGAACTTGCCGATCGCCTATGTGCGCGCCGGCAGATTTTTCGAAAACTTCCTCTACGGCTTGCACGTTGCCCAGGGTGGCACGCTCCCCGTCTACTACGACCCGACAGATCGAAAATCGACCATGGTCGCGACGGATGATATCGGCGCCGAGATTGCAGCGCTTCTGACCGGGCCGGCATGGTCGGGGCATCGGGTCATCGAGCTCGGTTCGATGGTCAGCGCGGATGACGTAGCGACACAATTGGGTGAAGTCCTGAAGGTCGACGTCAAGGCTTTTGCTGTCCCGCGGGCCGGGTGGCCGGCGGCATTCGAGCAGCTCGGCATTCCGCAGGGCCAGACCGGACCGGCCGAAGCGATGTTTGACGCCATCAACTCAGGCTGGATGGATCTCGGGGTCGAGGGTACGGAGCACGTCCCGGGCACGACGTCCGCCCGCGATGTCTTCACGGCGGCCCAGCAGGCCGCTACGGCGTAGGTCCGCGGATCAGCGATGGGATACGAGTTTCGGAATCCACTCCGGAGGTCGCATCCCATCGGCAGCAAACTCATCATCCGAGGTCGCACCCATGTCCAAAATCTCCTGGCGCCGAGTCCTGCCCCTGGCTCTTGCCGCTTTCTTCGTGGTGGGTTCACTCAGCAATATCTTCGCCCCGGGATCCATCTACGAGGAATACCTGAAATGGGGATACCCGCACTGGTTCCATTTCGTGACCGGAGCGCTGGAACTCACAACTGCCGTTCTGCTTTTCCGGGCGCCCAGTCGCCTGTCGGGGGCGGCGCTCGGCTGCATCGTCATGTTTGCCGCCCTCGCAACCGTCATCATCCACGGCGAATACGGGCACGCTGTGCCGCCACTCGTCGCGGCGACATGGTCACTTGTGGTCGGCTGGATAAGCTGGCGCAAGCGCTAGGACACCTCGAGTTCCCGAAAGCCGGTCAACCTATGCTTTCCGCTTGATCACAGGTTGGCCAACACGGCCAACCACATGCGCTCACAGCAACACCTGCCGCGTGTTGGCCAGGAAATGGTGAATGTCCTGCTCGGTTCGCGGGTCGATCATGTACACCGGCCGCTTGCCGTTGGGGCATGCCAGTCGCGGGGTGGTTCCGAACAGTCGGCAGATGAGCGGGCGTTGGCCGTAGACCTCGCAACCGTGCTGGCCGAGGTAGACGCAGTTCAGATGGTCCAGCGCGGCGGCGTGTTCGCTTTCGGTTTTTACCGGCAGCCTTGCCACCTCCTCCGCTGACGCGGTCACCGGGCCGCAGCAGTCGTGGCAGCCGACGACGCAGGTGAAGGAAGGGATGCGCTGGCGCAGCTTTTCGATTTTTCGATCGTTGGGGGTCACGGCGCGTCACTTTTCCCTCTGCGGACTATTTCCAGACTCGATTCTCCCGGTTTTCGAGATGACGCGCTGCGATCACGGCCAACTCCCACCACGCACACGCCAGCCCCACGGCCGTGGATATCCATGCATGCCTGCAGTTGGGTGCCATGTCCGGGCCTGTCCTGCTAAGTTGCCTGTCTTGCCATGTCGTTGCCCAGGGGAACCACCATGCTTCGTCGCCCTCTCGTTGCCGTGCTCGCGCTGACCAGCACTCTGCTGGCGTTTCCCGCCCTCGCCGCCGAACAGGCCAAGGCCACGCCCACAGCGAAGGAGATCCTCGCCAAGTCCACACCGGCCGAGTGGCGCAAGCCCGATCCGCAGAACCTGATCTTCATGCAGCTGCCGACCGGCCGCGTGGTGATCGAGCTGGCACCGGACTTCACCCCGCTGCATGCAGCGAACATCCGCACCCTGGTGCGCCAGCACTACTTCGACGGGCTGGCGATCATCCGGGTGCAGGACAACTTCGTCACCCAGTGGGGCGACCCCAACGACGACGACAACGGCGACAAGAGCAAGATCCGTTCGCTGGGCAAGGCCAGCAAGACGCTGCCGCCGGAATTCACCCGCCCGATCGATCCGAAACTGGCGTGGACCGCGTTGCCGGACGGCGATGTGTACGCGCCCGAGGTCGGCTTCTCCGAAGGCTTCCCGGCCGCGCGCGATCCGGCCAGCGGGCAGGAGTGGCTGACTCATTGCTATGGCGCCGTCGGCGTGGCGCGCGACGTGGCCCCTGAAACAGGCAGCGGCAGTTCGCTGTACGCGGTAATCGGCCAGGCGCCGCGCCGACTGGATCGCAATCTCGCGATCGCCGGCCGTGTGCTGGAAGGCATGCCGCTGCTGTCCGGCCTGCCGCGCGGTGCCGAGCCGATGGGCTTCTACACCAAACCGGCGCAGCGCATCACCATCGGCTCGGTCCGGCTCGCCGCCGATATCCCGGCCAGGGATCGCCCGACGATTGAAGTGCTGCGCACCGACAGCCCCACCTTCGCGGCGCTGGTCGACGCCAAACGCAACGGCCGCAACGCGTTCTATGCGTTGCCGGCCGGCAAGGTCGACCTGTGCAGCATCGACGTGCCGGTACGCGAGCCGACGCCTGCGACCAAGGCAGCGCACTGATGTCCGCAGGCACCGGGCAAACATTCTGTTCAGCCGGGTCGGTTACCTTGCCAGACATGAGGTCCACTGCGGAAATCATGGCATGGCGTTGAACGACACCCTGAGCTTTCTGCGTGCATGGCTGCGCGATCCCCGCGGGATCGGCGCGGTCACGCCATCCGGGGCTGCGCTGGCACGGCTGATGACCGCCCACGTCAGCCAGCTGGATGGCCCGGTGATCGAGCTTGGCCCCGGCACCGGCGCGCTTACCCGCGCGCTGCTGGCGCGCGGCGTGCCACCACACCGGCTGGCATTGATCGAAGCCGATCCGCATTTCGCCGATGCGCTGGCCAAACGCTATCCGAAAGCCACCATTCTGCGCATGGACGCGGCGCGACTCGGCGAGACCGAGTCGCTGTTCGGCGAAGAGCGTGCCTGCGCCGTGGTCAGCGGTCTGCCGCTGCTGTCGATGCCGGCGAGCCAGGTCGAAGCGATCGTGCAAGGCGTGTTCGAGCGACAGCTGCGCAGCGACGGCATGTTCTACCAGTTCACCTACGGCCCGCGCTGTCCGTTGCCGGCCGCCCTGCTCAAGCGCCTGAACCTGCAGGCGCAACGTGTCGGCAGCGCCCTGCTGAACCTGCCGCCCGCGGCGGTGTACCGAATCAGCCGACGCGCGGACGTCCAGGTCGCCGCCTGAGGTGGATCGGCGGCAGCCAGCCTGCAACGCTCCAGCACCATTGGTCAGCACACGCGCGCAACGCGTCGAAGCGGCCGCGTGTGTCTCCGTAGCGTGAATCACCGCTGAGCGCAAAGCGCGTTGCACACATAACCTTCCCATCCTCTCCGCTATCTCTTGAACCCGTCTCCCGAAATGCAGCATGTTTCGGATAGCTCGTAAACAGGAGCAAGGATGAAGCGCAGCGGAAAAATCGCGAGCTCGATCGCAGGCGTACTGCTGGCGCTGATCGTGGTGGTGCTGATCGTGATCGCCACGTTCGACTGGAACCGCATGAAGCCGTTCATCGGCGACAAGGTGAGCCAGGCGATCGGCCGTCCGTTCGCGATCAACGGCGATCTCAGCGTGGACTGGCAACGCGACCGGACCGGCAGCTGGCTCGGATCGCTGCTGCCGTGGCCGGAGTTCACAGCGCAACAGATCACCATCGGCAACCCCGACTGGGCTGCGCAGCCGCAGTTCGCCCGGCTCGATGCGCTGCAATTCCGCCTTTCGCCGTTGGCGCTGCTGGCCCATCGCATCGAAGTGCCCTCGCTGCAACTGGTGCACCCGACCATCGACCTGGAGCGCGACAAACAATCGCGCGCCACCTGGGACTTTGTGCTGCCGCAGAACGGCGCACCTTCCACATGGTCGCTGGCGCTGGGCCAGATCGGTTTCGATCGCGGCCAGATCACGCTGGACGATGCGGCCAGCGCCGTGAAGCTGCAGGTAACGGTGGAACCGTTGCAAGGCGCCATTCCGTACGACCAGATCGTGGCGCAGCAATCGACCGACGCGCGCGCGCAGGCCGGCAAATCGGCCGGCGCCGGCGCGAAGCAGGCGCTCGACCGTGCTGCCGCGGGCAAGACCGATGCCACGGCCACGGTTGGCCATGCCAAGTCATCGACCGTGTACCTGTTCGGCTGGGAGGCCGCCGGCAGCTACAAGGACACGCCGATCAAGGGCCATGGAAAAACCGGCGGCGTACTTGCCCTGCAGAACGCCAGTGATCCGTTTCCGGTGCAGGCCGACATGCAGGTCGGCGACAGCCACATCGCACTGGTCGGTACGCTCACCGATCCGGCACGTCTGGGCGCGCTCGACGTGCGCCTGTGGTTCTCCGGCTCCAGCATGGCCAAGCTGTATCCGATCACCGGCATCACCCTGCCCGACACGCCGCCGTATGCCACCGAAGGCCATCTGCAGGCCGAACTGCATCGCCATGACAGCCGCTTCAGCTATCAGGATTTCCGCGGTCGCGTCGGCAGCAGCGACCTCGCCGGCAATCTGCTGTTCGTCACCGGTGGCAAGCGCCCGAAGCTGAGTGGCGACCTGCACTCCCAGCTACTGCAGTTCGCCGATCTGGCGCCGCTGATCGGTGCCGATTCGAATGCCGAAAAACAACAACGCGGCGATGGCACCTTGCAACCTGCCGACAAGGTGTTGCCGGTGGAGCCGTTCCGCACCGAGCGCTGGAACGCCATGGATGCGGATGTGAACTTCACTGGTGCGCGCATCCTGCACGGCGAGGCGCTGCCGATCGATTCGCTCAGCACGCATCTTGTGATGAACAATGGCGCGCTCTACCTCGATCCCTTGCGCTTCGGGCTGGCTGGCGGCTCGGTGCGCAGCAATATCACGCTCGATGGCAGCCAGACGCCGATGCACGGCCTGCTGAAACTCGATGCGCGACATCTCAAGCTCAAGCAGCTGTTCCCGACCTTCGCGCCGATGGAGACGAGCTTCGGCGAGATCAACGGCGACGTGACGCTCGACGCCCGCGGCAATTCGGTCGCCGCCCTGCTCGGCAGCGCCAATGGCGAGCTGAAGCTGCTGATGAATGACGGCGCGATCAGCAAAACCCTGCTGGAAACCGCCGGCCTCAACGTCGGCAACATCGTCATCGGCAAACTCTTCGGCGACAAGACGGTGAAGATCAACTGCGCCGCCAGCGACATGACAGCCAAAGATGGCCTGTTCGACATGCGCCTGTTCGTGTTCGACACCGACGACGCCGTGATCAATGTGGACGGCACGGTGAACTTCGCCAACGAGAAACTCGATCTCGACGTGAAACCGCATACCAAGGGTTTCCGCGTGTTTTCGCTGCGCTCGCCGCTGTATGTGCACGGCACGCTGAAGAGCCCCGACGTCGGCGTGCATGCCGGCCCGCTGCTGGCGCGTGGCGCCGGCATGGTCGCGCTCGGCGTGGTCGCCGCGCCCGCCGCTGCGCTGCTGGCGCTGATGTCGCCGAGTCACGGCGATGATGGCGACAACACCTGCCGCGCCGTGCTGCAGCAGCTGCGCAGCTCGGGCAAGATGATGCCGACTGCGGGAAAGACTCCGGTACCCGCAAAGCAGGGCAAGAAATAGATCAGCCGGACCTGCCTCGACGAAAGTGATGGGCGGAGTAGACGCGCCGCGCCTAGAATGCGGCTCCCCTCTTTCTGCGAAAGCTCCATGCAACCCGTCAATCAGGCCCGCCTGCAGATTCATTTCTGCGTGCTGCTGTGGGGCTTTACCGCAATCCTCGGCAAGCTGATCACGCTGCCGGCGTTGCCGCTGGTGTGGTGGCGCATGCTGCTGGTAGTGGGCGCGCTGTTGCTGATGCCAAAGGTCTGGCGCGGCTTGCGCGCGATGCCGGCCCGGCTGATCTGGGCGTATGCCGGCATCGGCGTGCTGGTGTCGTTGCACTGGCTCACTTTTTACGCGGCGATCAAGTTGTCCAACGCCTCGGTCGGTGCCACCTGCATTGCGCTGGGACCGGTGTTCCTGGCTTTCATCGAGCCGTGGATCGCCAAACGCAAGTTCGATCCGCGCGAACTGATGATCGGCGTGGCCGTGGTGCCCGGCGTGATGATGGTGGTCGGCGGCGTGCCGCACGACATGCGCCTGGGCATTGCGGTAGGCGTGCTGTCCGCGCTGTTCGTGGCGCTGTTCGGCTCGCTCAACAAGCGACTGGTCGAGCATGGCGATCCGCTCACGGTGACCTGCATCGAGCTGGGCACCGGCACGATCTTTCTCACCGCGCTGGCACCGTTGCTGCCGCACACCGGCCCGGCCTTCATGCTGCCGAACCTGCACGATGCATTGCTGCTTCTGGCGTTGTCGTTCGGCTGCACCCTGCTGCCGTTCACGCTGGCGCTGGTGGCGCTGCGCCACATGAGCGCGTTCGGCACGCAGATGGTGACCAACCTGGAGCCGGTCTACGCGATCGTGCTGGCAATCCTGCTGCTGGGTGAGCAGCACCAGCTGGATCGATGGTTCTACGTCGGCGTGGTGGTCATCCTTGCTGCAGTCTTCGTGCATCCGCTGCTCAACCGTCGGCAACGCGGCACGAAACAGCCCGAACTGCTCGGCACCAGCGAAAGCCACAGCATGGTGGAATGAGCGCTCATGCTGTACTCCTCCCACTCCATGAAGAAGCCTCATGAAAATCGCACTGTTCGGCGCCACCGGCCATCTCGGCCAGGGCATTCTTGAAGAAGCACTGTCGCGTGGTTACGACGTGACCGCGATCGTGCGTGATCCGACACGGCTGGCCCAGCGCAACGACAAGCTGAAGGTCGTCACCGGCGACGTCGCGCAAGCGGCCAGCTGGCTCGATGCCGTGCGTGGTGTTGATGCCGTGGTGGCCAGTCTGTCCGCCCGTCGCGACGGCAATCCCGACAGCGTGCCCGCCAACGCCGGCGTGTTGCTGGACAACCTGCCCAGGGCCGGGGTGAAGCGCCTGCTGTGGGTCGGCGGCGCCGGCTCGCTGGAAGTGGCACCGGGCGTCAAGGTCATCGACGATCCGCATTTCCCCGAAGCCTGGAAGCCGGAAGCGAATGCGCAGGGCAAGGCACTGGATGTGTTTCGCGCCAGCAAGGCCGATGTGGACTGGACCTACGTCAGTCCTGCTGCACTGATCGAGGATGGCGCACGCAGTGACCAGTACCGCGTCGGCGGCGACCAGTTGCTGGTCGATGCCAACGGCGTCAGCCGCATCACGGTTCCCGACTACGCCGTCGCCCTGCTCGATCGCATCGAACAGCATGATGCGCTGCGCCAGCGCATCACCGTCGCCTACTGACTGCTGCTCGGCATGGCCATGCTAGCCGCTCCGGCGGGCATAGTCATGCCGGATGGCTGATTGGCATCCGGGTGATCGTGCGCATGCTCGTGGTCGTCGTCCATGTCCATGTCTTCATCCGGCGGCGCCCTGGCCACGATGTCCTTGTATTGCGCCGGCGTCATGTCGGGCAGTTTCTGCAGGAACGCCACCATGCTCCAGATGGTGGCGTCGTCGTGGCTGGCGCCCCACGCCGGCATCGCGCTCATCTTGATGCCGTGCTTGATCACCCAGAATTCATCCTTCGGATCGATTCGCACTTGCGACAGATTCGGCGGCTGCGGGTACAGGCCGGGTCGGATTTCGGAATCCTTTTTGCCGGGAGCGAGATGGCATTCGGTGCACATCGCCGCGTACTGCCCGGCACCCTTCAGGATCAGCTGCGGATCGTTGAGGTCGGGTACGGCGAGGTCTTTCGAGCGCGCATGGATGGAATGTTCGCGCAGGGTTTGCATGATCGCGAAGACAGGCTTCGTATGATGATCGTCGGCGCCGATGTTGTAGAGGCCGGAGTAGACGAAGGCCACGGCGCCGATGACCAGAACGCCGAGCGTGATCACAACGGTGATGAGATATTTCGCGGGATGCTGCATGGTCGTTCTCCTTCAGAACCAGAGACGCAGACCGGCAACGATCTGCCGGTCGAGAACGGGTCGATGACCCTGCCGCGCATAGTCAGCGGTGGTACCGATGCGGCGTATCCAGTTCACACCGATATAGGGCGCGAACTGCCGATGGATCTCGTAGCGCAGACGCAGGCCGAACTGGACGTCGGTCACGCCGCTGCCGATCCGGCGCTGCGGATCGTTCTTGCCGTACAGATTGATCTCCGCTTCCGGTTGCAAAATCAGGCGCTGGGTGAAGAGCATTTCGTAGTCAGCCCGCAGGCGGGCGGCAGTGCGACCGGAAGCTCCCACGTAACCCGTGGCTTCCACTTCGAACCAGTATGGGGCCAGGCCTTGCATGCCAAATGCCGCCCATGTGCGCTTGGGTCCTTCGCCCATATCCTGGCGGCCACCGAGTTGAGTGCTCCAGAACGTGGCGACGTTATGGTTCCAGAACGCTTCGAGGTCGCCGTCTTCCAGCTTGCCGCGGCTACGCTCACCTTCGGTCCGCACCCACAGCTTGTCGCTGTCGTTGCCATACCAGCCCTGGGCCTCCCAATTCTGACCATTGGCATCGCGGCTGTGGAACGCTTCGAGTTGGTCAATCAGCAGCATGCCGAGCGGCGCGCTGCCGTGCATGTGCAACCCGTCCATGGGGCTGCCCGCGATGCCGTCGGAATAATCGCCGCTGCGCGCATCCGCTGGCGCGCTGCCACCCACCATCGGCCCCATCGTCATGCCCGGCATCGAACCGATGGCTGGTGCAGCGTCATGATCCATGCCGGGCATGGCGGCGCGCGCGGCAGGCATCGTGCCGTGATCCATGCCGCTCATGTCCGTCATCTCATGGGACACAGAGGCCGGCGCGGCCGGCGCGTGTTTTTTCTTCGCCTTCTTGCCAGACACTTTCGCTGCCGGCTTTGTGGTGCCGCCAGCCTTGGCCGGCATCGCCATGCCGGGCATGCCGGTGTGATCCATACCCGGCATGGCGCTCATGTCCATCGGTGTAGTGCTGCTCGACGAGGCAGGTGCGCTTTGCGCCGATAAGGTCAGCGGCAGCGCCAGCAGCAATGCGGCCAACAACGCGGAACGATGCGGAACAAATGAGCTGTTGTGTCGATCCATTTTCATGTTCATGACACCACCACCTCGCGGAACATGCCCGCTTCCATGTGGTACATCAGATGGCAGTGGTAGGCCCAATGACCGGGATTGTCGGCGGATACGGCATAGGTAATGCGCTGCGCCGGTTGCACGTTGATGGTGTGCTTGCGCACCTGGAACCGACCTTCAGGATTCTCCAGCTCGCTCCACATGCCGTGCAGGTGGATCGGGTGGTTCATCATCGTGTCGTTGACCAGCACGATGCGCAGCCGTTCGCCGCTGTTGAAATGGATTGGCCTGGCATCGGAGAACTTGATGCCGTCGAACGACCAGATGAAGCGCTCCATGTTGCCGGTCAGGTGCAGCTCTATCTCGCGGTCGGGCTCGCGTGCATCGATCGGGCCGCCGATGGTATGCAAGTCAGCGTAGGTCAGCACACGACGGCCGTTGTCGCGCAAACCGATGCCTGGATCGTCGAGGTTGGTGCGTGGCATGTCGACATGCATGTCCACGCCGGGACCGTATTCAGTGCGGGCGTGGCGCACCAACGGGGCAGCGGGCGTCATGCCCGGCATTACACCGTGATCCATGCCGGCCAGACCCTGCATGCCGCTCATGCCCGACTTGCCCTTCACGGCCCCGTGAGCAGATCCGGCCAACGTCATGGCACCCATCATGTCCTGCATGGCGAGCCACTGAACCGGATCGGGTTTGGGCACTTCTGCTTCCATGCCAGCGCGTGGTGCCAGCGTGCCGCGGGCGAAGCCCGTGCGGTCGATCGACCGGGCGAACAGCGTATAGGCGCGCTCGTCCTGCGGCCCGACGATCACGTCGTAGGTTTCGGCCACGGAGATGCGGAATTCGTCGACCGACACCGGTTCGACGTCCTGACCGTCGGCCGAGATCACCGTCATCTTCAGTCCCGGAATGCGCACATCGAAGATCGTCTGCGCCGAACCGTTGATGAAGCGCAGCCGGATCTTCTCGCCGGGTTTGAAAATGCCGGTCCAGTTGCCGGCCGGCGCCGCGCCGTTCATCAGGTAGGTATAGGTGCAGCCGGAGACGTCGCCGAAATCGGTTGGATTCATGCGCATCTCGTTCCACATCTTGCGCATGGCCAACGCCTGGCTCAGACCCTTTTCGCGCACATCGCGAAAGAAATCCGGCATCGTCGGCTGGGCGAAGTTGTAGTAGTCGCTCTGTTTCTTGAGCTTGGCGTAGATGCGTTCGGGATTTTCGTCGGTCCAGTCGTTGAGCATCACCACGTAGTCGCGATCGGTCGGATGGCGATCCGGGCCGGCCGGCTCGATCACCAGCGGACCATAGAGGCCGGTCTGCTCCTGATAGCCCGAGTGCGAGTGATACCAGTACGTGCCTGACTGGCGCACCTGGAACTGGTAGACGAAGGTTTCACCGGGCGCAATGCCATCGAAGCTGAGACCCGGTACGCCATCCATTCCGGTCGGCAGGATGATGCCATGCCAGTGGATCGAGGTGGGCATGTGCTGCAGCCGATTGGTGACGCGCAGGGTAACGGTGGTGCCTTCCTTCCAGCGCAGGAGTGGCCCGGGGATACCTCCGTTGATGGTGGTCGCCAGCCGCGTCTTGCCGGTGTAATTGACCGGCACCTCGACGATGTCCAGCGCAAAATCGGTGCCGCTCAATACCGTGGGATGGCCCGGGCTGGTCAGCGCCCAGACGTTCGAAGGCCGCAGCAGGCCCAACCCGGCTACGGCACCGCCGATGGCGACTCCCTGGACGAAACGACGCCGCGACAGGTCCGTCGGTGGCGGTGAAAACATGTTCATGGACTCTCTCTCCAAGACACGCGATATCAAACGTGTCGATACCGGTCACAGCCGATTGCTGCGATCGTCGACGCGCGGCCATCGCAAGCAAGGCTCATCGAAAACGAGGGAGAGTCAGACCGCCGGCGGTCGCAACGGAGGGGCGGTATTCAACGAAGATGCGCTACTGGGCGGCGGCATGGCATAGATGTTGGTGATTGCGACCGAGGCCAAAACAACCACCGCGGCGGGTGGCAACGTGGCACTGCACATCGCAGCACAATGGCAGGCATGACCCGTCATGCCACCGCAGCAGGATCGAGATGCCTTGACGACCACATCGTGGTGACCGTGCTCACAGACCTCCGCGACTGTTGCGTGCATGGGATGGGAATGAGGTACTCCCGTCATGCCCATCGGTGCAGCAGCCAATGAGTTGATGACCAGCATCACCCATGCCAACGCGCCCGTCACCCGGAGGCAACGTGAGCGGACGAGCAGGCGTAGCGAGTAGGTCATCAAGCGAGCTTAACCGTGTGAGCCGCCCCCCTCAACTCTGGATGCGGGTTCACACGACTCACGGTTTGCTGAAGCCCATGTGCAAAGTGATCTTGTCGCCGACATGGAGCTCCGCCATCGACTTCGGCGGGAAGTGCACCGTAAGGGCCATGCCACCGGCATCCACGCCGACGATGCCAGTCTTGGCGTCAACCGAGGTTACCGAAGCAGACATCATGTGCATGCTGCCGTTCATTTTATGCATCATCTTGCTGTGCATCATGCCGCTGTGCATGGAACCCATGCTGCTTGACGACGACGCTGGCATCATGGCCCCGGAATCCTGCGCACACACCGCATTGACCGCCATGTAAAGACCCAACGCTATCGATGCAACGATGATTTTCGGTGAAAAACTCATCATGATGACTCTCCACTTGGTTGGGCAATCGGACCCAGCGGCCTGATCGGTTGCACCTGCGCAACAGGTCAAGCGTGTCCCCGCCCACGTGTAGGAACAGTGGAAACCGTGTTGGCAATCCATGCGTTTCCCGCGGCCCGCCGCACGGAGCAAACCGGTTGCCCGTCTATACTGGTCCACCCCGCCCGCCGTGACTGCCATGAATTACCGCCACGCCTATCACGCCGGCAATTTTGCCGATGTCCTGAAACACACCGTACTGCTCGCGCTGATCGAGTCGATGCAGGCCAAACCGACACCGTTCTGCTACATCGACACCCACGCCGGCAGCGGCGACTACCTGCTGGACGGTTTCGAGGCCAGGAAGACCGGCGAATACAAGGACGGCATTACCCGGCTGCATCCCGCCGAAAAGGTACCGCCGCTGCTGCAGCGCTGGCGCGCCAGCATCCTCGGCGGCGAAGGCAACGAGCAGGGCCTGAAGCATTATCCCGGCTCGCCGCTGCAGGTGGCCCGGCTATTGCGTCCGGGCGACAGCGCGCAGTTGTGCGAGCTGCACACGGAAGAAGCTTCCAAGCTGCGCGACCTGTTCCGCGGCAATCCGCAGGTGCACGTGCACCAGCGCGACGGCTACGAGGCGCTGAAGGCGCTGCTGCCACCGAAGGAAAAGCGCGGCCTGGTGTTGATCGATCCGCCATACGAAGCGCAGGAAGCCGAGTACAAGCTGATCGAGAAGGCGCTGAAGGAAGCGTTGCTGCGCTGGCCCACCGGCGTCTACGCCGTGTGGTATCCGATCAAGCTGCGCAGCCAGGTGCAGCCGTTCCTGCGCGGCCTGCAGCGGAGCGAGGCGAAGCGCGTGCTGCGCGCCGAACTGCTGGTGCATCCGGATGATTCACCGCTGCGTCTCAACGGCTCCGGCATGGTGATCCTCAATGCCCCGTGGAATCTCGACGATGTGCTGCGCGAACCGCTGCGCGCGCTGGCCAGCCTGTTGTCGCAGGAGCGTCCGGCCGAAGTAAAACTGGACTGGCTGTTGCAGGAAGGCGCCGAACCCGCCGCACCGAGTCCGTTGCCGCCCTCGCGACTGCTGCGCCCGGGTACTCCGGCGCCGCGCAAGCGCTGATACCGTTGGCATACGCTGCGCCGACCCGGCTTGTTGTAGCGTAACGACCATCGACCCATTTCCCATCGCACCGCCACAGGAGTCTGCCATGCGTACCGCCGCCCCTGCTCTTCTCTGCCTGCGCGCCCTGCTCTGCCTGCCCTTCTTGCTGGTGCTGTTGTGCCTGACCGCCTGTGCACCCGCACCCATCTACAAGACGACTGCGCAGGCAACGGTGGCCACGCCAGCGCAGGTCGCGCAATCGCCCGAGCGCTATGCCGGTGGCGAGGTGATCTGGGGTGGCCGCATTGTGCAGGTGAACAACTTAAGCGACCACAGCGAAATCGAGTTGCTGGCTTATCCGCTGGATGGCTCGCAGAGGCCGAAGGCGAGCGACAGCGGCAACGGCCGCTTCATCGTCGTGCTGCCCGGCTACGCAGAGCCGCTCGACTATCCCGCCGGCGCGCTGATGACGGTCAGCGGCAAACTCAACGGCAGCCGTGCCGGCAAGGTCGGCGAAGCCGGTTACGTGTTTCCGCTGGTTGCCGCGACGCAATCGCACGTGTGGAGCGCCGACGAGATGAACAAGGGCCGCAACAACATCCACTTCGGTTTAGGTGTGGGCGTCGGCATTCACTGAAGCACTCTGCACCATCGGGCTGCGCAAAATCCTGCACCACCGCTAGACTGGGCGACCTCGTTTCCAAGAGTTGAAGCCGCATGTCGTCCGGTCACGTCAACCCCATCAAGGCGATCCTGCTCGCGCTGGGCGCGAACTTCGCCATCTTCGTGACCAAGCTGTTCGCCGCCGTCATCACCGGCTCCGGCGCGATGATGGCCGAGGCGGTGCACTCGCTCGCCGACTGCGGCAACCAGGGCCTGCTGCTGCTCGGCATTCGCCAGGCCAGGCGGCCGCCATCCGACGAATTTCCGCTCGGCTGGGGCCGCGCGCTGTACTTCTGGTCCTTCCTCGTCGCCATCCTGCTTTTCAGCGTGGGCGGCATGTTCTCGATCTACGAAGGCGTGCACAAGCTCACGAATCCGGAACCACTGAAATGGCCGTGGCTGGCGCTCGGCGTGCTGGCATTCGGCATCGTCGTCGAAGGCATCTCGATGCGTGGCTGCATGCAGGAAGTGAACAAGGCGCGCGGCGACCAAAACCTGTGGACATGGTTTCGCGAAACCCGCTCCAGCGAACTGCTGGTGATCTTCGGCGAAGACCTGGCCGCCCTGATCGGCCTGTGCCTGGCCACGATCGCCGTGGGCGCCACCATGCTCACCGGCAATCTGATGTTCGACGCCGCCGGCACCATTGCTATCGGCATCCTGCTGATCGTCGTGGCCGTACTGGTGGCGATCGAGGTCAAGGCATTGCTGATCGGCCAAGGCATGGAGCCGTGCCGCCGCGACGAGCTGATGGCCTTCCTGAAGAGCCGCCCGGAGGTCGCCGAAGTGCTGAATCTGATCACCCTGCAGATGGGTCCCGACGTGATGGTGGCGGTGAAGGCGCGCATGCAGCCGGTGGCCAGCGATCGTGCGCTTATCGATGCGATCAACACAGTCGAGTCGGCGATGAAGGCAAAGTTCGGCGATGTGAAGTGGAGTTTTTTCGAGCCGGACCATACGGATTGACTGTGGAATGGGAATGGCTCCAGCTTGACTATCCATTCGGCAGATGAGCTTGAATGCCCGCGTTACACTCCTCATTCATTACTCCAGACAACCCACCAATATCCCATGCGCAATCCCCTGCAAGAACAACTGCTCAAAGCCGGCCTGGTCAACAAGGCCAAGGCTGCTCAGGTGGTGCGCGAGCAGGCGAAAAATCACAAGGGCAAGACGCCGGCACCACCGAGTACCGAGCAGGTCGAGGCGAAGCGGTTGCAGGCGGAGAAGGCCGAGCGCGATCGGGCATTGGCGGCGGAGCGCAATGCTCAGACGCGCGCCAATGAAGCGCACGCGCAAGTTCGGCAGATTGTCGAGGCGCACAAGGTGAAGCGCGAGGGCGAGATTGCCTACCGCTTCACCGATGGCGACGCGATCAAGGACGTACTGGTCAACGAGGCGCTGCGTGCACAGCTGGCCAGCGGCACGCTGGTGATCGTGCGCCACGATCAGGGTTACGAGCTGCTGCCACGCGTCGCAGCCGACAAGGTGTATGCCCGCGATGCGGCGATGATCGTGCTCGATCACGGCCGCGCCGAGGCCACCGGTGGCAACAACGAGGACGACGAGTACTACAAGCAGTTCCAGGTGCCGGACGATCTGATCTGGTAATGCTTGATATGGCGGGGCGACGCTACCCGTCTTCTCGTGAGGCCCTTCGACTCCGCTGCGCTACGCTCAGGGGGAACGGTTCAAACGTGGTACCTGCGGGTCGACTCAATCGCGTTTCAACTCCAGCAAATCCCAACCATTGCCGTACAAGTCCTCGAACACCGCCACCGTGCCGTAGGCCTCGTAGCGCGGTTCCTCGCGGAAGTGCACACCTTCGGCGCGCATGCGCTGCCAGTCGCGCTGGAAATCGTCGGTATTGAGCAACAGGAAGACGCGGCCGCCGGTCTGGTTGCCGATGCGCGAAGTCTGTTCGTCGCCCTTCGCCTTGGCCAGCAGCAGGCGGGTTTCGCTGGAGCCGGGCGGCGCCAGCAGCACCCAGCGCTTGCCGTTACCCATATCGGTGTCCTCGATCAGCTCGAAGCCGAGTGCCCGGGTGTACCAGGCGATCGCCTCGTCGTAATCGGCAACCAGCAGCGCCAGCGCGCCGAGATGCTGTTTCATTGCTTGTCTGCCTTGAGTGTCGGCAACGGGCCGAGCTCCGCCTGCAGTTTCTTTGTCAATTTCGCGCGCACCAACGTGTATGCGTCGAGGATGAAAGCTTGCAGTTCGATGGTGGCGAAGCGCTGCGGCTCGGTGATCGAGATCCAGTGCGCCCGTGCCAGATACGGCGCCGGAATGATGCCGGGCTGGTCGGTGAGTTCGAGGAAACGCTCGTCGGCCACCTTGAACGACAACCGGCCGCCTTCGCTGCCATCCGATGGCATCACCGCGAACATCTTGCCGCCGACGCTGAGCACCATGTCGACACCCCATTTGGTGTCGCGCGTGACGCCGGGCCAATGGCGGCACAGCGCGTCCAGTTGGGTGGCGGTGAGGCCGCTGGCCTGTTTGCGGGTCATGCCGTGCTCCGTGGGAATTCAGCCCGTATTGTGCGGTGCGCCGCGGCGGCTGTCTGCCGATCTGGCGGCATCCCGTGCTGCAGCATGGTTTGCACCGGCGCCAAGCCAATACAGCTATCAGCAGCGCAAATCATCATTGCAAATTCATGTTGCGTTGCACACAATACGCAAAAGTACGGACATCCCATGATCCCTGCCATCGACTTCCCCGCCCCCTCCCGATTCGCCCCGCTGCCGCCGCGCAGCAGCGAACGTTTCGCACGCCCCCGTGTGGCGCCATCGACCGATGGCGCGCAGGTGCGTACGCAGGACGGACGCGAACTGGTGCTGCGCACGATCGAGCCCGGCGACGTGGCCTCGATGCAACGCTGTTTCACCCGGTTGTCGCCGGAAGACATCCGGCGGCGCTTCCTGCACGCGATGTCCGAGCTGCCCGCACCGATGGCGCAGCGACTCTGCCGCATCGATCCGGAGCTCGAAACCGCCTATGTGCTGATGGACGAGTCGGTGCAACCGGCCGAGATGCGCGGCGTAGGCCGGATCTATGTCGACGAGACCACCGACACGGCCGAATTCTCGGTTCTGGTGGAACATGACTGGAGCCGCCTCGGCCTCGGTGCGCTGCTGATGCAGCGGCTGGTCGACGACAGCCGTCGCCGCCGGCTCGCCGAACTGTGGGGTTATGTCCTGCAGGAGAACCGGCCGATGCTGGAGCTGTGTCGTGAACTGGGCTTCACGCAGCGGGCGATCCCGGACGAGCCGGGCACTGCGCTGATCACGCTGAAGCTGTGACGCTCTCCTCCCCTGCATGCAGGGGGGAGGCTGGGAGGGGGGTTGCTCGAGCTAGCAGCCAAGTCAAAGGCACCCACCCCCAACCCTCCCCTGCACGCAGGGGAGGGAGCACAAGCCTGTCGCGTTACACTTGCCCGCTTTCCCCGGCGCGGCTCGATGGCGGCGCCATGAACACGCGTCCCCTATGTCCAGCCTGATCAAGCACCCGCCCCTTCCCAGCACACCCAAACAACGCCGTTACTGGACGCCTCCCCACGGCTCCGGGCGGGCACTGCTGATCGCCGAGGCGGCGCGTACGCACGACGGGCTGCTGGTCGCGGTGACCCGCGACACCCAGCGCGCGCAGGCGCTGGAAGCGGAGCTGAAGATCTTCGCCGGCGGCCTGCCGGTGCTGCATTTTCCGGACTGGGAAACGCTGCCCTACGACGTCTTCAGCCCGCACCCGGAGATCGTCTCGCAACGCATCGCCACGCTGTACCAGTTGCCGAGCGTGAAGCGTGGCGTGCTGGTGGTGCCGGTGGCCACGCTGATGCAGCGCATCGCGCCGCGCGCGCACATCACCGGCTCCGGGCTGGTGCTGACCAGGCGCCAGAAGCTCGACCTTGTCAGCGAACAGCGCCGGCTCGAAGCCGCCGGCTATCGCAACGTGCCGCAGGTGGCCGAGCCCGGCGACTTCGCCGTGCGCGGGGCCCTGCTCGACATCTTCCCGATGGGGACGGCCGAGCCGTATCGCATCGAGCTGTTCGACGACGAAGTGGAATCGATCCGCAGCTTCGATCCGGAAACCCAGCGCTCGCAGCAGCAGGTGGAGAAGATCGAGTTGTTGCCCGCACGCGAATTCCCGCTCACCGAGGAAGCGGCGAAGGAGTTCCGCGGCAACCTGCGCGAACGCTTCCCGATCGACGTGCGCCGCTGCCCGCTGTACCAGGACATGAAGGAAGGCGTGACGCCCGGAGGCATCGAGTACTACCTGCCACTTTTTTTCCAACAAACCGCCACCCTGTTCGACTACCTCGCCGACGATGCGCTGTTCGTGCTCGGCGAAGGCGCTGGCGACGCCGCTGACCAGTTCTGGACGCAGACCGCCGAACGCTACGACCAGCGCGCGCACGACATCGAACGCCCTGTGCTGCCGCCGGCCGAACTCTATCTGCCGCCGGAACAGCTGCGTGAGCGGCTCAACAAGCGACTGCGTGTGGAAGTGGTCGACAACGGTCACGAACACGCCGTCGCCAGCGGTACGCAGCCCGCGCCGGAATTGCCGCTCAACCGCAAGGGTGAGGAGCCGGGCACGTCGCTCAGACATTTCCTCGCCAGCTATCCGGGCCGCGTGCTGATCGCAGCGGATTCAGCGGGACGACGCGAGGCGCTGAACGAGACACTGGCCGGCGCCGGATTGAAGCCAACCAGCATGGAAGGCTGGCCTGCTTTCCTCGCTGAGGATGCACCGCGCTTCGTCATCACCATCGCCAGCCTGGAACAGGGCTTCGCGCTCACCAAGCCCGCGATCACCGTGCTCACCGAGCGCGAGCTGTACGGCGAACGCGTGCGCAGCGAGCGCGACCGCAAGCGCCGTCGCGGCACCGCGCGCGATCCGGAAGCGATCATCCGCGATCTCACCGAGCTCACCCTCGGCGCCCCGATCGTGCATGTCGATCACGGTGTGGGCCGCTACCAGGGCCTGGTGTCGATGGACGTCGGCGGCATGGATGGCGAATTCCTCACCATCGAATACGCCAAGGGCGACAAGCTGTACGTGCCGGTGGCGCAGCTCGGCCTGGTCAGCCGCTACTCCGGCACCGCGCCGGAATTGGCACCACTGCATTCGCTGGGTGGCGACGCGTGGGAACGCGCGCGCAAGAAGGCCGCCGAGAAGGTGCGCGACGTCGCCGCCGAGCTGCTGGCGATCTACGCGCAGCGCGAAGCCCGCGGCGGCGAATCGATGCCGATCGATCGCCAACTGGTGGAGGAATTCGGCAGCACCTTCCCGTTCGAGGAAACCCCCGATCAGGAAACCGCGATCGAAGCCGTACTCGCCGACCTGGCCGCACCGCGCGCCATGGACCGGGTGATCTGCGGCGACGTCGGCTTCGGCAAGACCGAGGTCGCGCTGCGCGCCGCGTTCGCCACCGCCACCGCCGGCAAGCAGGTGGCCGTGCTGGTGCCGACCACCCTGCTCGCCCAGCAGCACTACCGCAATTTCGCCGACCGCTTCGCCGACTGGCCGGTGCGCGTCGACGTGCTGTCGCGCTTCAAGTCGACCAAGGAAGTAAACGAGGCGCTGAAGCGCCTCGCCGACGGCCAGATCGACGTGATCGTGGGCACGCACAAGCTGCTGCAGCCGGACATCAAGTTCAAGAACCTCGGTCTGGTCATCGTCGACGAGGAACAGCGCTTCGGCGTGCGCCAGAAGGAGCAACTGAAGAAGCTGCGCGCCGAAGTCGACCTGCTGACGATGACCGCCACACCGATCCCGCGCACGCTGAACATGGCGATGGCAGGCCTGCGCGATCTCTCGCTGATCGCCACACCGCCGGCCCATCGCTCGGCCGTGCGCACCTTCATTTCCGCGTGGGATCCGGCCACGATCCGCGAGGCGCTGCAGCGCGAGCTGTCGCGCGGCGGCCAGGTGTACTTCCTGCACAACGAAGTGCAGAGCATCGAGCGCACCGTGCGCGAACTCGAAGCACTGGTACCCGAGGCGCGCATCCGCATCGCCCACGGCCAGATGCCCGAGCGCGAACTGGAAGGCGTGATGGCGGACTTCCACCGCCAGCGCTTCAATGTGCTGGTGTGCACCACCATCATCGAAACCGGCATCGACATTCCCAGCGCCAACACCATCATCATCAACCGCGCCGACCGTTTTGGCCTCGCACAGCTGCATCAGCTGCGCGGTCGTGTCGGTCGTTCGCATCACCGCGCTTACGCCTATCTCGTGGTGCCCGACCGCAAGTCGATCACTGCGGATGCGCAGAAGCGCCTGGAAGCACTCGCCTCACTGGAAGAACTCGGCGCCGGCTTCACCCTTGCCACCCACGATCTGGAAATTCGCGGCGCCGGCGAATTGCTCGGTGACGAACAGTCCGGCCAGATCCAGGAGATCGGTTTCGGCCTGTATACCGAACTACTGGACCGCGCCGTGCGCGCGTTGAAATCCGGCAAGATCCCCGATTTCGACCTCAGCAGCGAACACGAAACCGAAGTCGAACTGCACCTGCCCGCCCTGATTCCCGACGATTACCTCGGCGACGTGCATGCACGCCTGACCCTGTACAAGCGCATCGCCAGCGCACGCAGCGAGGACGACCTGCGCGACCTGCAGGTGGAAATGATCGATCGGTTTGGCCTGCTCCCGGAGAGTGCCAAGCAGCTGTTCGCCGTGGCCAGCCTGAAGCTGATGGCCACCCCGCTGGGCATCCGCAAACTCGACTTCGGCGCCAACGGCGGCCGCATCGTGTTCCGCGAGAAGCCCGAGGTCGATCCGATGCTGATCATCAAGCTGATCCAGCAACTGCCACGCGTCTACAAGCTGGACGGTCAGGACAAGCTGAAGATCACCCTGGATCTGCCCGGCGCCACCGAACGCATCCGCAGCGCGCAGGAAGTGCTGATCCTGCTCGGAGCGCGCCGACCGGGCTGATTCCGACGCTGCACGGTATCCCCCTGACGCCCGTCACCGCTGCGATTGGGCCGCTGCAGCGGAGTGACCCTGCGCGTCCGGATTGAACCATGCCCGCCAAAGCGGCAACTGCGCGCCGATGCCGCCAGGCCGGCAACAAGCCGGCAACCGGGCTGAGCCCAGCCCTGCATCACTTGTATCGACACTGGCACGGCCCGTGCTTGACATGCCATCAACGGAAGTTATGGGCGGGTGACCTGCCGGCACGGTTGATAACGAACCACGGGCTGGATGATGGCGTACACGCGACAACCGGCTCGTGATGTGGTTGATCCGGCATGTGGATGCATCGTTCATTGGCAATCTCGAACGAGATTGGCGGGACGGAGGAAAAGCTGATGGAGAGGCTGATCGCGATACCAGCGCCACGCCGCCATGGGCGGCTACGGCTCGGTTTTGTGCTCGGCCTGCTGTGGCTGGGCCTGGGTGCTGTCCATGCCGCCGCCCCGTTGAATGGCGCCTGGCGCGAAATTCGCGCCCAGGACACAGCGCAAATCGTGCTGGACGAGTACCGTGCCGGCCTGCTGAAGAGCTTCGATCCGTCCCTGTTGCAGCGGTTTCCACGCAGTACCGCCGGCAGCTGGATCGTCATTGCGCCGCAACCGCCCTGGGACAACAACGAGCGGGTGCTGACGATCTATCCGCCACCGCTGAGCACGGTCACCGTCCTCGCCCAGGGCGGGACACAGTCGCTGGCCATCGACGACTTCAGCGCACCGACCCACGGCCACGGGAGGCTGGCTTGGCGGGTACCCGCCACGATGGCGGCCTCCACACCGATCCTGCTCCGCTTCGAGCCGTCACCGACGCTGAGTGCGCCGGTGCGGTTCCAGTTGCAGCCATGGGACGAATACCTGCGACAGGATGCGCAGTGGCTGGTATTCGCCAGCGCCTGTTTTGCGGTGATGCTGGCGATGGTGCTGATGGCACTGTGCTTTGCGCAGATGCTGCGTGACGTCACCTATGCCTGGTACGCCGGCTACATCCTCTGCTACTCGCTGATCCAGGGCATCCAGACCGGCTTTGTGTTCCACCCGCTGGAATGGGGCTGGTTGTCCGGCATGGCATCGATGGTCGGCCCGGCCGCTGTCGCGTTGTCGGTTGCGTTCGCTTCGCTGTTCATGATGCGGTTCTGCGAGCTGCAACGTTACGCACCGCTGTTGCGGGTGCCGATCATGGCGCTGTCGGTCGGCATGATCCAGCTGGTGCTGATGCGCTGCAGCCAGATCGCGCTGCTGGTCGACGTGGCGCAGATCCTGCTCAACCCGCTGTTGATGATCGGCGCCACGCTGCTGTTGATCGCCGCCAGCGTCGCTGCTGTGCGCGGCTCGCGCCAGGCGTGGTTTTTCCTGGCCGGCTGGACGCCGCTGCTGCTGCTCACTGCGTTGACCAGCGCCCAGGTCAATGGTGCGGTGCCTCAACTGGACTGGCTCAACGATGCCAGTCTGGCCGGTGGTGCGTTCGAGGCGATCTTGCTGTCGCTGGGCCTGGCCGATCGCGCACTCAGGTTGCGCCATGATCGCGACAACGTGCAGGTGCTGGCCGATCACGATGCGCTCACCAATACCCTCAACCGCCGCGCCTGGACCGAGCGCGCCAGCGCCTTGCTGGCAAACGGGCCGCCACGACCGATCGCGCTGCTGTTTCTCGATCTGGATCATTTCAAGCTGCTGAACGATCACCAGGGCCACAACACCGGCGACCGCGCGCTGATTGCCGTGGCCAAGGCGCTGGCCACCGAATTGCGACCGACCGATCTGCTCGGCCGTTACGGTGGCGAGGAGTTCGTCGCCCTGCTCGATGGCACCATGCCGCAACAGGCGATGCATGTGGCAACCCGTTTGTGTCGCCGAGTGCATCGACTGGAGATTCCAGTCAGCGACGAATCACTGCTGCTCAGCATCAGCATCGGCGTCGCCATCCACGAGGAAGGTGACGACCTGGCGGCCCTGGTCGAACGCGCCGACCAGGCCATGTACGACGCCAAGCTCAATGGCCGCAATCGGGTCTGCATGCACGCCGACACCGTGTCATCGAGCACCTCGCGCAACCAGCGACTGCATGTTGTGGAAAAGCGCGAACACGACAGTTGAACCGGTGACTCAGCGCTTCGCCAGCTTCCGCGCTGCAGCCACCACCTCGGCTTCGCCCGGCAACACCAGCAAGGCCGCACCGGCCAGCGGCGTGAAGGTATCAGCGCCGACCACCCGCTGCATCGGCGTGGCGCCGCAGCCACCCTCTACGATCGCGGTGATCACACCTTCGCCCACGCCCGCACTCTTGCGCCCTTCGTCGAGCACCAGGATGCGTTTGGCGGTCTTCGCCTGCGCCGCGATGAACGCATCGTTGAGCGGCGCCAGCCAGCGCAGGTCGACCACGCGCACCTGCCAGCCGTGCTCCTGCTCGATCGTGCGCGCGGCGCGCAGCGCCATCGGCACGCCGTTGCCGAACGTGAAAACCACCAGATCGTTCGCGGTCTCGTTGTAGATGCGGCCCTCGCCCAAGGTCATCGACTGATCCAGCGCCGGATAGTCGAACTGCCACTGGCCATCGCCGGCTTCGTACAGATCCTTGGTCATGTACAGCGCGATCGGTTCGAGGAACGCGCACACGCGGCCATCGACTTTCGCCAGCGCCATCATCGTGCGCAGCATCATCGCCGCGTCGTCGCCACGGCTGGCGCAGCCGACGATCAGGCCCGGAATGTCGCGCAACGCGGTGATCGAGTTGTCGTTGTGGAAATGGCCGCCGAAACCCTTCTGGTAACCGAGCGAGGCGACGCGCATCACCATCGGGTTGCGGTACTGGTCGTTGGAGAAGAACTGCAGCGACGCCGCCTCGCCGCGGATCTGGTCGCAGGCATTGTGGAAATACGCCAGGTACTGGATCTCCGGCATCGGCAGCATGCCCATGTTGGCGTAGCCCTGGGCGAGGCCGAGGATCATCGTCTCGTCCAGCAGTGTGTTGAACACGCGGCTGCCCTTGAACGTCTTGTTGAGGCCCTTGGTGACGGTATACACGCCGCCCTTCTGCGCCACGTCTTCGCCGAACAGCAGCGCGTGCGGATACTTCGCCAGCAGGTCGTGCAGGGCCTGACCGATCTGGATGGCCAGATGCCGCGGCGGCAGATTTTCCGGCAGCTTCGCTTCGCCGCCGAACACGGCGAGGCGTTTCTCGGCGTAGTCGGAACGCGTGGCCTCGGCCTTCACCGCAGCCGGCGTGTACGGCGCCAGCGGCTTCATCACGTCCTCGAGCGAAGTCAGCCGATGGCGCGAATCCGCATCCTCGGCGGCAGCGAAGCAACGCTTGCGGGTGGCCTCGTAAAGATTCAGCAGCTCGTCCTTCGAGTACAGCCCGGACTCCAGCGCGATGCCGGCCGAACGAAGCAGCGGGTCGCTCGCCTCGACTGCGAACAGCTCCTCGATGCTGCGCCACTCGATCTCGAAATCGGTACCGGCATGGCCCATCACGCGAGTGGTCTTCAGATGCAGGAAGGTCGGCCGGCGCGTGGTGCGGCAATGCTCCACCGCGCGCTGCACCTGCGCATAGCCTTCGGCCAGGTCGAGCCCATCGGCGAAGAAATAATCGAGGTTGGAACGATGCTGAAAATTGCTGGCGACCCAGCCGCTCGGTGTCTTCACCGAGATGCCGATGCCGTTGTCCTCGCACACGAACAGCACCGGCGCGGGCAACTTCTGGTACGCCGTCCACGCCGCTGTGTTGAACGCGGTCTGCGCCGTGGCGTGGTTGCTGGAGGCATCGCCGAACGAGCAGATCGCGATGCTGTCATCCGGAATCGGCAGCTGATGTCCGATGCGTCGCGCCTGCTCGATCGCCACGGCGGTACCGAGCGCCTTGGGCAGGTGCGAGGCAATCGTCGAAGTCTGCGGCAACACCCACAACGGTTTGCTGCCCCAGACCTTGTGACGACCACCGGAGGCCGGGTCGTCCTTGCTCGCGGCGAACGACAGCGCCGAATCCATCACCGCATCCATGCCCGGCAGCTTGCGGAAACGCTCGGCCATGAAACCGCCGCTGCGGTAATGCAGAAACGCCGGGTCGGTGTGCCGGGTCAGCCGCGCCACCATCGCGTTGCCTTCATGGCCGGACGAGCCGATCGTGTAGAACACCTTGTTCTGCACGCGCAGCACGCGCGCCATCAGGTCGAGGTGGCGCGAGATCAGCTGCGATTCGAGCAGCTCGCGGAAACCGCGCGCGTCGAGCGCGCTGCCCGGCAACACCGCTTCGCTGTCGCGCGGTGAAGCATGCACCTCACCCTGCCACAACTGCACGTACTCGATGAAGTTCTGGTCGACGACCTCGGCACGGTTGAAGCCCTTGTGGCGGGCGCTGATGGCAAACGGAATGGACATGGGCTCGGTGTCGAAAAATGGAAGGTGGGGGGATGCCGAGCGATTTCAGCGCTGCATCGGGTTATGACCAGGCTGCGCCCGCACGCGGGAGAGCCAGTCACGAATGTTCGGAAAATCGGCCAGTTCGAAACCGCCATCGCCGGCGCAATGGGTATACGCATACAGCGCGATATCGGCGATGCCGTAGCTGTCACCGACGAACCACTCGCGCCCGGCCAGATGCTGCTCCATCACCGCCAGCACCTGTCTGCCTTTCTGCAGCAACGCCGGCACTTCAGCCTGGCGCGGATGCTCCGCCGGCAGCCAGCCACGGATGAAACGTGCCACTGCGATGCATGGTTCGTGGCTGTACTGTTCGAAGAACAGCCATTGCAGCGTCTGCGCGCGCAGCCAGCGGTCGTCCGGCAGGAACGGCGTGCCGTCGGCAAGCCAGCACAGGATCGCGTCGGATTCGGCCAGTCGACGGCCATCCTCCAGTTCCAGCAGCGGCACCTTGCCGGTGGGATTCTTCGCCAGATATTCGGGCGTGCGCGTCTCGCCATGCGCGCTGTCCACATCCACCCAGCGGTATTCGCGACCGAGCTGATCGAGCAGCAATTGCAGCTTGTAGCAGTTGCCGGAGGCGCGCATCCCGTAGATGGTCAGCATCTTCATTTACTCAGCGTGGCCGTGCGCGCCACTGCTCGCGCGTCTGTGCCCAGATCTCGGTCGGCGAGTCCTCGTACGGCGCGGGCAGTTTGCCCGGGCCGTGGCAGATCGAGCCAAGCCGCTTCGCCAGTACCTGCGACGCGCGGTTGTCGGGATGGATCGAGTGGATCATCTCGCTCCATCCGAGTTGGTCGAAGGTCCAGTCGATCGCCGCGATGCAACCTTCCAGCGCGTAGCCCTTGCCCCATGCCGCGCGCGCCAGACCCCAGCCCACCTCGGTGCCGGGCCAGTCGACCGGGTGCCACGGTCCGAGGCGGCCGATCCACTGGCCGCTGCTTTTCTCGATCACCGAGAACATCGCGAAACCCTGCATCGACCAGGCGCCGGCCATGCTGAGGAACCCGCGCCAGGCAGCGGCGCGACTCTGCTGTCCGCCGATGAAGTGCGCAGCCTCGGCATCCGCCATGTTGGCTGCGTAGGCGTCGAAATCCTCCACCCGGGTGGGGCGCAGGATCAGGCGATCGGTCTCAATGCGCAGCGAATCGGAATTCATGTGCGCGACGCTCCACTTCAGAATGCGTTGATGCCGGTCAGCTCGCGGCCGACCACCAGCTCGTGCACGGTCTCGGTGCCTTCATAGGTGATCACCGATTCCAGATTCAGCGCATGGCGGATCGCGCCATGCTCGGTGGTGATGCCGGCGCCACCGAGGATGTCGCGGCACTGGCGCGCGATGTCGATCGCCATGCGGCAGTTGTTCCACTTCGCCAGCGAGACCTGGGTCGGTTGCATCTTGCCGGCATCCTTCAGGCGACCAAGCTGCAGCGACAGCAGCTGCGCCGTGGTGATGCGGCGGGCCATGTCGGCCATTTTCAGCTGAACGGCCTGGTTGGAGGCGAGCGGACGATTGAACAGGATGCGTTCCTTGGTGTAGTCGAGCACTTCCTTCAGACACGCCTGGGCGGCGCCGATCGGGCCCCAGGTAATGCCGTAGCGCGCCTGCGTGAGACAGCCCAGCGGCCCCTTCAGGCCCTTCACGTTCGGCAGCCGCGCGCTGTCCGGCACGCGCACGTTGTCGAAGAACAGCGCCGAGGTGACCGAGGCACGCAGGCTCATCTTCTTGTGGATTTCCTGCGCCTTGAAGCCGGCCGTGTCGGTCGGCACCACGAAGCCCTGGATGCCGTCCTCGGTCTGCGCCCACACGATCGCGATGTGCGCGAGGTTGCCGTTGGTGATCCACATCTTGGCGCCGTTGATGACCCAGTCGCCACCGTCCTTCTTCGCATGCGTCTTCATGTTGGCCGGATCGGAGCCGCCGTGCGGTTCGGTCAGACCGAAGCAGCCGATCACTTCACCGGCCGACATCTGCGGCAGATAGTGCTTCTTCTGCTCCTCGCTGCCGTAGGCGTAGATCGGGTACATGCACAGCGAGCTCTGCACCGAGGCGAAGCTGCGCAGGCCGGAATCGCCGCGCTCCAGCTCCTGGCAGATCAGGCCGTAGCTGACCCCGTTCATGCCGGCGCCGCCGTACTCCTCGGGAATCGTCGCACCGAGCAGGCCGAGCGCGGCGATCTCGGGGATCAGCTCCTTCGGAAAGCGCGCCTGGTCGAAACAGTCGCCGATGATCGGCAGCACGCGCTCGTCGACGAAGCGGCCAACGGTATCCTGCACCATGCGCTCCTCGTCGGTGAGCAGCGAGCGGACATCGTACAGATCGAGCGGATTCAGACTGACAGCCATGGAAGCTCCGGAGACGGGCGCGTAAAAACCGTTATTGTAGCGCGGGACCCGGTGGCGCACAGGCGTCCACCCTTCAGTCCGGGCGCGGCGCGGTCCCATGCGCCCGACCATTGCACCCCACCCATCGAAAACCGGAAACCCATGTTCAAAGGTGTCTTGCTCGGCTTCATGGCATTCGCGGCCTACGCCCTGAGCGACGCGTTCGTGAAATCGCTGCGAGGCTCGCTGCCAGCTTACGAGGCGGTGTTCTTCGGCGCCGTGCTGGGACTGACCGCGCTGCCCTTCATCAAGGCCCGTGGCGATCGCTGGCGCGATGCAGTGGTCGCCCAACGCCGCGGCCTGTACCTTGTGCGCGCGGTGGCCGGCGCCATCGGCAGCATCGCCGCGGTGATCGCGTTCACCGCTCTGCCGATGGCCGAGGCGTTTTCGCTGATCTTCCTGCTGCCGATCTTCGTCACCATCCTGTCGGTGCTGCTGCTCAAGGAGCACGTCGGCTGGCGTCGCTGGTCGGCGGTGGTGGCCGGTTTCATCGGTGTGCTGGTGGTGCTGCGACCGGGTTTCCGCGCGCTCGGCATCGGCCATCTGGCCGCCGCTATCTGCGCACTCGCCGGCGCCATCTCGATGATCGCCCTGCGGGTAGCGGGTCCGCATGAAAAACGCCTCACCCTGTACAGCGCGGGCGTGATCGGTCCGATGCTGCTGACCGGCGTGCTGATGCTGGCGGATTTCCGCTGGCCCAGCCTTGCGCAGGTCGGGCTTCTGCTCGGCTACGGCTTGCTCGCCGCGCTCGCCGCCGTGCTGCTGATGCTGGCCACGCAGAAGGCGCCCGCCAACCACGTCGCGCCAACCCAGTACAGCCAGATGCTGTGGGCGGTGCTGCTCGGCTACGTGCTGTTCCATGACCAGTTGGACTGGCCGATGGCGATCGGCATCGCGATCATTCTTGGCGCCGGGCTGTTTACGCTGCTGCGCGAGGAACAGGTCACCGTGTGGTGGAAGCGGGCCCGGATGATCCTGTAGCAAATCATCGATGTGGCGAAGTCGTCGACTCGCGACTGGATGCGACGTTCCGGGCGGTCTGACGAATCAGTCCTTCGGCGAAATCATCTGCCCGATCATCAGACGATGACCATCCGGGGTCCTGATCCCGAATTCACGCATGCCCCATGGCTTGTCCTCGATCCCGCCCAGACACTCGCCAGCGCGCGCCAGGCACTGCACATACCAGGCATCCGCATCATCGACGCGCAGATAGGCGAAATAACTGTGGCAACCGAGCTCGGCCGGCGGCAGGTCGTCGGGGCATTCGCCCAGCATGATCATGCAGCCGTCCCTGCTTACAAAGATCCAGCCAGGTGGCTCGGCAACGACACTGAAATCCAGCACGTCGACATAGAACGCCGCCGAAACGCGTACGTCATGGACCGCCAGCACGTAATGGTTCTGCAGGATCGTGGTCATGCGGTCGCCTCGGATCAATACCGCGAACAGTTCAACGCATACCTCGGTTCATCTGCGCGCTCATCGATTGCTCACTCCATGCGGCACATGCCCGGTCGCCACATGCTTGCGCGCCGATTCCACGTTGGCCGGCGAGTCGTCGAAAAAGATGTCGGCGCCGAACGCGTCGAGGAACGGCCCCTTGTCGCGACCACCGAGGAACAGTGCCTCGTCGATGCGTACGCCCCACTTGCGCAAGGTAAGGATCACGCGCTTGTGTGCAGGCGCGGAACGCGCGGTGACCAGGGCGGTGCGGATCGGCGAGTTCTCGGCCGGGAACGCCGCCTGCAGGCGATGCAAGGCGGTGAGGAAACCGCGGAACGGACCGACCGACAATGGCTCGGCGGCGTGCTCGGTTTCGCTGCGATGGAACGCTTCGAGACCTTCCTCGCGCGACACGCGTTCGCCCTCGTCGCCGAAGATCACCGCGTCGCCGTCGAACGCGATGCGCAGTTGTTCGCTGGCGCGTGGTGGCGCGGTGCTGGGCAGGATCGTGGCTGCCGCCACGCCGGCGGCGAGCGCGCGGCCAACGTCCTCCGCATTGGCGGAGAGGAAAAGATCCGCCTTGAACGGCGCGATGTAGTCGGAGGTCGGTGCGCCGCTGGTGAACGCGGCGCGGCTTATTTCAAGGCCGTAGTGCTGGATCGTGTTGAAGATGCGCAGGCCGGTATCGCCGGAATTGCGCGACAACAGGATCACCTCGACCGGCGGCACGTCGCCGGCCAGCTTGTTCAGGCCGAGCAGCTTCTGCACCAGCGGAAACGCCACGCCAGGTTCCAGTATCTCGTTCTCGTGTTCGATCTGGAACGAGCGGTAAGCGTCCAGTCCGTCACGCTCGAACAACGCGTGACTGTCGCCCAGATCGAACAGCGCGCGCGATGAAATCGCGACAACCAGTCGCTGGTCGCTGGCAGCAGCCGGATCGTGGGCGTCGGTGGACGAGGGCAGCTTGTTCACGGGTAACGTCACATGCGGATCGATGATGGATCGTTGCCGATCAATCTAGCACGCAGCCGGTTTCATTCCGCCGCGAACTGCTCATCGAGGATGCGCTGTTCGAGGTTGTGTTCCGGATCGAACAACAGGCGCACGCCCTGACCACCGGATTGCCGGATCGATACTGTGCGCACGTCGCGCACCTCGTGGAAGTCGGCGGTGGCACTGACCGGACGCTTGGCCGGATCGAGCACGCGCAGGATCACTTCGGTGCGATGCGGCAGGATCGCGCCGCGCCAGCGACGTGGGCGGAACGGGCTGATCGGGGTGAGCGCCAGCACGTTCGCATCGAGCGGCAGGATCGGGCCATGCGCGGACAAGTTGTAGGCAGTGGAACCGGCCGGGGTGGAGACGAGGATGCCATCGCAGACCAGGGTCGCCAGTTTCACGGTGTCGTTGAGCTGCACTTCGAGATGCGCCGCCTGATTGCTCTGGCGCAGCAGTGAGACCTCATTGAACGCCAGCGCGGTATGTTCATTCCCGGCGGCATCGGTTACCTGCATCTGCAGCGGGAACAGCGAAGCGGTGTGCGCGCGTGCGATCCGCTCCGGCAAACCGTCGAGCTTGTGCTTGTTCATCAGGAAACCGACCCTGCCCAGCTTCATGCCGTACACCGGTACTTCCAGTGCGCGATGGGCATGCAGGGTGCGCAGCATGAAACCGTCGCCACCCAGTGCCACGATCAGCTCGGCCTGTTCGGGCGGCACATCGCCGTAACGGTCCACCAGTTTGCGTCGCGCCTGCTGGGCGACGCTGGTATCGCTGGCGACGAAGGCAAAGCGCATAAGTTCGAGAAAATGACCGGAGAGGATAGTCAGAGTACGACAGTCGTCACGATCTTGCTCCCTCCCTTGCTTGCAGGGGAGGGTTGGGGAGGGTTGGGGAGGGTCACACGTTGCAGCAAGCCCGCCTACCCCCTCCCAACCTCTCCCTGCTTGCAGGGGGAGGAGCCATAAGACTCAGCCCACCGGCACCTGCGCCAACTGGGCCAGCCGGCGTACCGCGACCGAGGCGATCGGGTAGTCCGCGTTCTGGGTGAGGATCTCGGCCAGCATGCTGCGGGTGTACTGCAGCGAGGCATCGTCGCGCTGCAGCCATGCCTGCACCGGCGAGATGTCCTTGCGCTCACCGGTCAGGCTCAACACCTGCAGGGCCAGCGCGCGATGCTGATGGTTGAGCTCGTCCAGCAGCGAGCCGCGCGCCTGCGCATGCCAATGGCCTTCGACCGGCAGTGCCTCGATCTGGTCGCGCAGCCATTCCAGGTCGAGCGCCTCGCCCAGTTCGAAGAACACGCCAGCCACCTTCTCCATCGGCTGGCCGCTCTGCTGCGCCACCTCGGCCATGTCCAGCGCCGCGCGCAGCTCCGGCAAGCGGGCCAGCCGAAGTGACAGATCGGCGGGCAGGTCGAGGCCTTCCCATTTCTCCTGGGTGCACGAGAAATCGCCCTTGCCGGTCGGCGTCAGCACGTCCGGCAACGCCTTGCGCAAGGCCGACACGCTGGCCTGGTAGCGCTCGACGTTGGCAGCGATGTCCAGCGAACCGCCCGGGCGATTCAGCAGCCAGCGGGTCATGTGGCGCAGCAACGACCAGATCTGCTTGATCGCATCGATCTGGGTGTCCTCGGCGACCTTGTTGTCGAGCGCCTCGATCTGCGCCCACAGCTCACGCGCCTCGATGATTTCGCGTGCCGCGGTATACGCCTTGGCGATCGCGGCAGGACGCTGTCCGGTGTCTTCCTGCATGCGCATCATGAAGGTGGCGCCCATGCGGTTGATCGTCGAGTTGGTCACCGCGGTGGCGATGATCTCGCGCTTCAGGCGATGGCGCTGCATGTGCTCGGCATACTTCACGTGCAACGGCTCGGGGAAGTAGCGCACCAGTTCCTTCGACAGGTACGGATCTTCCGGCACGTCGGAATCGAGCAACTGCTGGAACAGGCGGATCTTGTCGTACGACAGCAGCACCGCCAGCTCCGGCCGGGTCAGGCCCAGGCCGCGGCTCTTGCGCTCGGTGAGCTCGGCCTCGGAAGGCAGGTTCTCGACCTGGCGATCCAGCGTACCTTCAGCTTCCAGCGTGCGGATGAAGTGCGCCATCGAACCGAGGCGGCTCACCGACTGGTGCTCCATCAGGGTGATCGCCTGGTTCTGCCGGTAGTTGTCCCACAACACCAGTTGGCCGACCTCGTCGGTCATCGCGGCAAGCTGCGTGTTGCGCGCGTCGAAGCTCAGCTCGCCACGTTGCACCGCATCGTTGAGCAGGATCTTGATGTTCACCTCGTGATCGGAGGTGTCGACACCGGCGGAGTTGTCGATGAAGTCGGTATTCAGCAGCACACCGTGCTGCGCTGCCTCGATGCGGCCCTTCTGGGTCATGCCAAGGTTGCCGCCCTCGCCCACGATCTTGCAACGCAGCTCGCCACCGTTGACGCGCAACGCGTTGTTGGCACGATCGCCGACATCAGCATGCGTCTCGGCAGACGACTTCACGTAGGTGCCGATGCCGCCGTTCCACAGCAGGTCGACCGGCGCCTTGAGGATCGCGCTGAGCAGGTCGGTGGGCGCCAGCTGCGTCACGTCAGGCTTGAGGCCCAGCACGGCGCGCGCTTCCGGCGAGATCGGGATCGATTTGGCGCTGCGCGGGTAAATGCCACCACCAGCGGAAATCAGCGACTTGTCGTAATCGTCCCAGCTCGAACGCGGCAGCTTGAACATGCGCTGGCGCTCGGCGAACGAGCGCGCGGTATCCGGATTCGGATCGAGGAATACATGACGATGATCGAACGCCGCCAGCAGGCGGGTGTGCTCGGACAGCAGCATGCCGTTGCCGAACACGTCGCCGGACATGTCGCCGATGCCGACGCAGGTGAAGTCCTGCGTCTGGCAATCGCGGTTGAGCGAACGGAAGTGGCGCTTGACCGATTCCCACGCACCCTTGGCAGTGATGCCCATGCCCTTGTGGTCGTAACCGTACGAACCGCCCGAAGCGAACGCATCGCCGAGCCAGTAGTTGTGTTCGATCGAGATCGCGTTGGCGATGTCGGAGAACGTGGCGGTGCCCTTGTCGGCGGCCACCACCAGGTACGGGTCATCCGCATCGTGGCGCACCACATCGTGCGGGTTCACCACCTTGCCTTCGACCAGGTTGTCGGTGATGTCGAGCAGGCCGCTGATGAACAGGCGATAGCAGGCGATGCCCTCGGCCAGCTGCGCGTCGCGGTCGCCGCCAACCGGTGCCTTCTTGACGAAGAAACCGCCCTTCGAGCCGACCGGCACGATCACCGTGTTCTTCACCATCTGCGCCTTCACCAGGCCCAGCACCTCGGTGCGGAAATCCTCGCGTCGATCCGACCAGCGCAGGCCGCCGCGGGCCACCGCGCCGAAGCGCAGGTGGATGCCCTCGACGCGCGGGGCGCAGACCCAGATCTCGCGATATGGCACCGGCTTGGGCAGCTCGGGCACCATGTGCGAGTCGACCTTGTAGCTGATGTAGTCGCGATAGGCACCGTTCCACTGCTGGAAGAAGCTGGTGCGCAGGGTGCCGCGGATCAGTCCCACGAAGCTGCGCAGGATGCGGTCCTCGTCGAGGCTGGCGACGTTCTCCAGCAGCACGCCGATCGCGCTCTCGACGAGATGGATCTGCTCGTCGCGCGGCTTGGACAACGCAGCGCTCAAACTTTCGATCAATGCCGGATGCGCAGCCTGCACGCTGGCCGGAATCAGTGCCTGCATCTCGGCCGCAAGCGTGGCGCCTGCCGTCTTCAGTTCATCGCCGGAAAGCGCCTCGCGGCGCGGGTCGAACTTGGCCAGGAACAGCTCCACCAGCAAGCCGGCGACGGCCGGATAACGGTTGAGGGTTTCTTCCATGTACGCCTGCGAGAACGTGGCGCCGGTCTGCAGCAGGTACTTGCAGTAGCCGCGCAGCATCGCTACCTGACGCCAGTTGAGCTTGGCGCCAAGAATCAGGCGGTTGAAACCGTCGTTCTCGGCATTGCCGCGCCAGATCTGCTCGAACGCATCCTCGAACAGCGCGCCGACCTGCTCGACGCTGAAAGTGAGCTTGCCGACCGGCTGCACTTCGAAATCCTGGATCGAGCGCGGCGCGTCGCCGGGAATGTCGTAGACATGCTCGGTGAGCACGCGCAGACCGAGGTTCTCCAGCTGCGGCAGCACTTCGGACAAGGCGATGTCGCCGCCCGAGCGGTACACCTTGAAGCGCAAGGTCTCCGGCGCCTTCGGCGGGTGATAGAACGACATCCGCAACGCATTGTCGCCATCCAGCAGCGACAGCTGATGCACGTCCTCGGCGGCCACTGCCGGGCTCACCTCTTCGACGTAACCGGCCGGCAGCGACTTCGCAAAGCGATTCGCCAGCACCACGCCTTCATGATCGCCGCGCTGCTGCACCAGTGCATCGCGCACCTCGTCGTGCCAGTTGCGCACGATGCTGGCGACGCCCTGCTCCAGTTCCGCCAGGTCGTACGTCGGCTGGTCGCCGATCTTCGGGCGTACCACGATGGTCAGCCGCGCCAGCGCGGCCTCGCCCATCTGCACCGACGAATCGCTCTGCTCGGCATGCAACGCCGCGCCCAGCAGGCTCTCGATGCGCTCGCGCACCGAGGTGTTGAAGCGGTCGCGCGGCACGAACACCATGCAACTGAAGAAACGGCCGTAGCGGTCGCGCCGCATGAACAGCCGCGTGTGCGCACGCTGGCGCAATTCGAGGATGCCCATCGCGGTGGCGAACAGCTCGTCCTCGCTGCTCTGCTGCAGCTCTTCGCGCGGCAGCGTTTCCAGGATGTGGCGCAGCGACTTGCCGGAATACGAATCGCGCTTGAGTCCCGAGCGCGCCAGCACTGCCTCGACCTTGTGCCGCACCAGCGGCACGTCCTGCGGGCGCGCCATGTAAGCGTTGGATGAGAACAGGCCGAGGAAGCGCTGCTCGGCCACCGCGCGACCATTGGCGCCGAACTGCAACACACCGATGTAGTCCATGTAGCCGGAGCGGTGCACGTGCGAACGCGCGTTGGTCTTGGTCAGGATGATCGCGTCGGTCGAACCCGACTGCGGCAGCTCGCTGGCGGCAAGGGTGCGCAGCGAGCGCGGCGCCATCGAACTCTCGTTGTTGCGCAGGATGCCCAGACCGGAGCCATCGACGGCGCGCAGCACGCGATCGCCATCGGCATCGGCGACTTCGTATTCACGATAGCCGAGGAAGGTGAAGTTGTCGTCGGCGAGCCAGCGCATGAACTCGCTGGCTTCCTGCACCGATGCCGCATCGAGCGGCAACTGACGCTGCGGCAGCTCGTTGGCGATCGCCAGCGCCTTGTTGCGGATCGCGTCCCAGTCTTCCACGGCCAGTCGCACATCTTCCAGTGCAGCCTCGACCTGCGCCTTCAGCTGCGCCTGTTCGGCAGCGTCGGCAACCCGGTCGATCTCGAAATGCATGACGGACTCGGGCGCACCCGCCTCGTCGCCGAGACTCTGCAGCTGACCGGACGCATCGCGCACCACCTTCAGCACCGGGTGGATCACCGCGTGGATCTGCAGCCGGCTCGACACGATCATGCTGACCGTATCGACCAGGAACGGCATGTCGTCGGTGACGATCTGCAGCAGGCTGCGACCGGCATTCACGTCCGCCGGGCTGAGCACACGCACCGTGGCACGCGCAGGCTGCCGCTGCTGCATGAGCTCCAGCAGGCTGCCGACCAGTGCCGCCCATTGCATCGTCGTATGCAGAGTCGCATCGCTGCTGCTGACGCGCGCGAAGAACGCCTGGCTGAAGACCTGTGCCTCACTCAGACGCTGGGGCGACAAACCGCCCTTTTTCAGCTCTGCAAGCACTACAGACGGAAGGGAGGAATCGTTCGCCGCATGGGTCGCATTCATGGCATCTACTGGTCAGTGGAGACAAGGTTTGAGAATGGAGGTAAAAAGCCTTGAAAGGATACGCTGCGAGGCAAGGCGAATCCACCCGCGCAGCCCGGTCTGCACCATGCCCGCGCGCATGGAGCGAATGAATCGCGAGGCCTTCCGCGGATCACGCAACGGCTTGTCGACGAGGCCATCCCGATACGGTGTGCGATGTCTTGAACAGCGTCACGTCCATCGCGATGGCACCGACGCATTGCGGATTTCGCGCATCGCGTGATAGCTCCGACGCAGCATCGAAAAAGCGCCGTCGACTGGTGTGCCCACAGCTTCGGCACGCGTGTCAATGGCTGGATTCCTGTCGCCCATAAAATGTAAACTGGTCGGTATAGTCTGATGACCGGGCATGCCTGACCGCATGCTTTGCGTGGCAGCCCCGACATCGAGTTCTGCTGACCTTCGGCGTTCCGGCCAACCTATGACACACGACACCAAGGTCGCGATGCGGTATCTGGTCTCCTGATTTGCCGTAGCGATTCCTGCCCCACCCCATTCCCCGATCAAGCAAGTCCTGGAGCTCCCATGAAGTCCTCATCACTGCGCACACCCTTGTTGTGCCTGAGCCTGCTGGTGCTGGCCGCCTGCGGCAAGGAACAAGGACCGCCGCAGATGCCGCCGCCCGACGTGGGCGTATTCACGGCGCAGCCGCAAAATTCGCCACTGACCCGCGACTTGGTCGGCCGGTTGTCGTCGTATCGCAGCGCCGACGTGCGTGCCCGCGTACCGGGCGTGCTGCTCAAGCGCAATTACGACGAAGGCACCGACGTGAAGAAAGGCCAGTTGCTGTTCCAGATCGATCCGGCCCCGCTGAAAGCCGCATTGAATGCCAGCGTGGCCACGCAGGCGCAGGCGCAGGCGACCTACACCAACAACAAGATCACCGCGCAGCGCGTACGCGAGCTGGCGCCGAAGGGCTACGTCTCCAAGTCGGATCTGGATAACGCGCTGGCTGCCGAACGCACCTCGGCCGCCGCGGTGCAAGCGGCCCAGGCCAACGTGCAGAACGCACGCATCAACCTGGGCTATGCCGACGTGACTGCGCCGATCGATGGCCGCGCCGGCCAGCAGCAGGTCACCGAAGGCGCACTGGTCGGCAACGGTGAAGCGACCTTGCTCACCACCATCGACCAGATCGATCCGCTGTACGTGAACTTCACCATGAGCGTGGCCTCGATGGAGCAGATGCGCCACGCGCAGAGCAGCGGCAATGTCACCCTTGCCGAACCGGACCACGCCACCGTACAGGTCACCCTGCCCGACGGCAGTGCATACGGCGAGCCGGGCGTGCTGAATTTCTCCGATACCACGGTCAACCCGGCTACCGGCTCGGTCAACCTGCGCGCGACCATCCCGAACCCGAAGCACAGCCTGCTGCCCGGCATGTACGTGACGCTGAAAGCGAACCTCGGCCAGCAGAACAAGGTGTTCCTGATCCCGCAACAGGCAGTGTTGCGGGATACCGTGGGCGCCTACGTGATGACCGTCGGTGCGGACGGCAAGGTCAAGCGCAAGGATGTTGTCACTACCGACATGGCTGGCGGCAACTGGGTGGTCACCGACGGACTCGCCAGTGGCGATCAGGTCGTGGTGTCGGGCATCCAGAACGTGAAGGACGGCGCGCCGGCCAAGGCCAGTCCGTGGCATGCCGCGCCCGCCCGCGGCACCTCCTCCGCCACCGCTCCGGGCAACGCCCCGAGCGGCAAGTAACGGAGCGCAGACCATGCCGAGTTTCTTCATCGACCGCCCGATCTTCGCCTGGGTGGTCGCCATCCTGATTTCGCTGGGCGGCGTACTGGCCATCCTCAACCTGGGCGTGGAGTCGTACCCCAACATCGCGCCCCCCTCGGTGACGGTGAGTGCGTCCTATCCCGGTGCCAGTGCCGACACCACCGAGAAAACCGTCACCCAGGTGATCGAGCAACAGCTCACCGGCATCGATCACCTGCTGTATTTCAATTCGTCGTCCAGTGCCAACGGCCGTTCCAGCATCACGCTGACCTTCGAAACCGGTACCAACCCGGACATCGCCCAGGTGCAGGTGCAGAACAAGGTCGCGCTGGCCACGCCGCGCCTGCCGTCCGACGTGACCCAGCAAGGCGTGGTGGTGGCCAAGGCCAACGCCGGATTCCTGATGGTGGTGGCGCTGAAATCGGACAACCCGGGCATTGACCGCGACCGCCTCAACGACATCGTCGGCTCGCAGGTGCTCGATCAGATCTCGCGCGTGCCCGGCGTCGGCAGCACCCAGCAGTTCGGTGCCGAATACGCGATGCGGATCTGGCTGAACCCGGACAAGCTGCAGGGCTACAGTCTTTCCGCGAGCCAGGTACTCGCCGCGATCCGGGCGCAGAACGTGCAGTTCGCCGCCGGCTCGGTCGGTGCCGATCCAGCGCTGCCAGGGCAAGGCTTCAGCGCCACCGTGTCGACCGAGGGGCGCTTCACCACCCCTGCGCAGTTCGCTGCGATCATCCTGCGCGCCAATGCGGATGGCACCACCGTCACGCTCGGTGACGTCGCGCGGATCACGTTCGGCCCGAACGGTTACGGCTTCGACACCCAGTGGGACGGCAAGCCGATCGGCGCGTTCGCGATCCAGCTGCTGCCCGGCGCGAATGCGCTGGACGTGGCCACCGCCGTGCGCGCCAAGATGGACGAGCTGGCACCCAGCTTTCCGCAGGGCGTGAGCTGGTTCAGTCCGTACGACAGCACCAGCTTCGTCAAGATATCGATCAACGAAGTGGTACACACGCTGGTCGAGGCGATCATCCTGGTATTCCTGGTGATGCTGCTGTTCCTGCAGAACATCCGCGCCACCATCATCCCGACCCTGGTGATTCCGGTCGCCCTGCTCGGCACGTTCCTGGGCATGCTGGTACTCGGCTTCACCATCAACCAGCTGACCCTGTTCGGCATGGTGCTGGCGATCGGCATCGTGGTGGATGACGCGATCGTGGTGATCGAGAACGTCGAACGCATCATGACCGAGGAACACCTGTCGCCGAAGGATGCCACGCGCAAGGCGATGGGCCAGATCACCGGCGCGGTGGTGGCGATCACCGTGGTGCTGGCGGCGGTGTTCGTGCCGTCGTCGCTGCAGCCCGGTGCCACCGGCGTGATCTACAAGCAGTTCGCATTGACCATCGCGGTGTCGATGGGTTTCTCGGCGTTCCTCGCGCTGTCGTTCACGCCGGCGCTGTGTGCCAGCTTCCTGCAGCCGGAGCACCACAAGAAGAAGAATATCGTCTATCGCAAGTTCAACGAGTTCTTCACCTGGACCACGCATACCTATACCGGCCACATCGGCGGCGCCATCCGCCATGCACCGCGCTGGATGCTGGCTTTCGTGCTGATCGCGGTGCTGGCCGGCTTTCTGTACACGCGTCTGCCCGGTAGCTTCCTGCCGGAAGAGGATCAGGGTTATGCGCTGTCCGTGGTCCAGTTGCCGCCGGGTGCCACCAAGCAGCGCACCAGTGCCGTGATGGCCCAGATGCGCGACATCCTCAACAAGGACAGCGCGGTGGAAGGCGTGCTGCAGGTCACCGGCTTCAGCTTCATCGGCTCCGGCGAGAATGCCGGCATGGCCTTCATCAAGCTCAAGGACTGGGCCAAGCGCGACGTGACCGCCGCGCAGTTCATCCAGCGTGCAAATGGCGAGATGCAGCAGGTGCACGATGCCCGCATCTTCGTGGCGAACATCCCCACGGTGCAGGGTCTGGGTCAGTTCGGCGGCTTTGACATGTATCTGCAGGACCGCAGCGGTGCCGGTCGCGATGTGCTTACCCAGGCACGCAACACGCTGCTGGGCAAGGCCGGCCAGAATCCGCTGCTGACTGGCGTACGCCCGAACTCGCTGGAAGACTCACCGCAGCTGCACCTCGACGTGGATCGCGTGCAGGCGCAGGCGATGGGCCTGCAGGTCGGCGACATCTACAACGCGATCGGCCTGATGCTGGCACCGATCTACGTCAACGACTTCACCTACGGTGGCCGCGTCAAGCGCGTCATCATGCAGGCCGATGCGCCCTACCGGATGGGCCCGGAAGCCCTGCAACACATCTTCACGCCCGGCCCGGCGGCCAGCGGCAGCACAACGCCGCAGATGATCCCGCTGTCCAACGTGGTGCATACCCGCTGGGATGTCTCGTCACCCTCGCTGACCCGCTACAACGGCTACTCGGCGGTCGAAATCGTCGGCTCGCCGGCACCGGGACATGCCTCCGGCGAGGCGATGAGCGAGATGGAGAAGATCGTCACGAATGATCTGCCGAAGGGCTTCGGTTTCGACTGGACCGGCCAGTCCTACCAGGAAATCCTTTCCGGCAATGCCGCCACGCTGCTGATGGTGCTGTCGATCGTGATCGTGTTCCTCGCACTGGCTGCGCTGTATGAAAGCTGGTCGATCCCGGTCTCGGTGCTGCTGGTGGTGCCACTGGGCCTGCTTGGCACGGTGGTGTTCACCCTGCTGCGCGGCCTGCCCGACGACATCTACTTCAAGATCGGCATGATCACGGTGATCGGCCTGGCCGCCAAGAATGCAATCCTGATCGTGGAGTTCGCCGTGGCCGAGCAGAAGGCCGGACGTACTCTGCGCGAAGCGACCGTCGATGCAGCCCGACTGCGCCTGCGGCCGATCCTGATGACGTCGCTGGCCTTCATCCTCGGCGTGTTCCCGCTGTTCATCTCCAGCGGCGCCGGCGCCAATGCGCGTCACGCCATCGGCACCGGCGTGATCGGCGGCATGCTGTTCGCCACCTTCCTCGGCGTGCTGCTGATCCCGGTGTTCTATGTAGTGGTGCGTCGCCTGCTCGGCGACAAGATGGACGGCAACGCACCGCCCGCCGCGCAAACCCGCAACGGCATGCAGTCGTTCGATTCGGATCCGCGTCGCGGCGCGTGATTCCGGAGCAGCAAAACAAAAAGCCCCGGCATGTCCGGGGCTTTTTCATGTCATGTCAGTGGCTCGTTCAACCGTTTGCCCTGAGCGTAGCGAAGCGAAGTCGAAGGGCACTCCCAAGCTCCCCCGGAGCCTTCGACTTCGGCCCTGCCGGGCCTACGCTCAGGGCGAACGGATTTAAAGCAGGCCGAGGCAGAATAGCATCGGCAACCTCAGCGCAGCCCGGTCTCTGCGCGCGCGATCACCATGCGCTGGATCTCGCTGGTGCCTTCGTAGATCTCGGTGATCTTGGCATCGCGGAAGTAGCGTTCCAGCGGCATCTCCTTCGAGTAGCCCATGCCGCCGTGGATCTGCACGGCCTGGTGGCTGATCCACATCGCCGCTTCGGACGCGGTGAGCTTGGCCACCGCCGCCTCGGTGCCGAAACGGCCGCCGTGCTTTTCGGTTTCGCCCTTGGCCCATGCGGCGCGCAAGGTCAGCAGGGTCGCCGCATCCAGCTTGCACTTCATGTCGGCGATCTTCGACTGGGTCATCTGGAACGTGCCGATCGGCGCGCCGAATGCCTTGCGGTCGCGCGACCACTGCAGCGTCGCCTCGTACGCGGCGCGGGCGATCCCCACGGCTTGGGAGGCGATGCCGATGCGGCCGGCGTCAAGCACGCCCATCGCGATCGAGAAGCCCTTGCCCTCCTCGCCCAGCAGGTTTTCCTTCGGCAGGACGTAATCGGTGAACTCGATCTCGCAGGTGGCCGAGGCGCGGATGCCGAGCTTCGGCTCGCTCTTGCCGGCGTGGAACCCCGGCAGCTGGGTATCGACGATGAAGGCCGACACGCCCTTGGCGCCGATGCCCGGCGTGGAGATCGCGAACAGCACGATGTAGCGCGCCACGGGACCGGAGGTGATCCAGCTCTTCTTGCCGTTGATCACCCAGTCGCCGTTCGCATTCCTGGCGGCGCGGGTATGCATCGCTGAAGCGTCGGAGCCGGACTGCGGCTCGGTCAGCGCATACGCGCCGATTGCCTCGCCGGTGGCGATCGCACGCACGTACTTCTGTTTCTGCTCCTCGTTGCCGTGCTTGAGGATCCCGTTGCAGAACAGCGAATTGTTCACCGACATGATCGTGGCAGTAGCCGCATCGGCTGCGGCGATCTCGATCATCGCCAGCACATAGGCGATCGGATCCATGCCGGCGCCGCCGTACTCATGCGGCACCTCGATGCCCATCAGGCCGAGCTGACCCATCTCGCGGATGTTGTCCAGCGGAAACTCGCCCTTGGCGTCCAGCTCGGCCGCCACCGGCACGATGCGCTTCTGCGCAAAATCGCGGGCGATCGACTGGATCGACAACTGGTCTTCGGTAAATCGGAAATCCATGCACTACTCCCAAGCGCCGCGAACAGGCGGCTGATCAAGACAGAAACGGGTGGGTCCAGCGGACCAGCCGGCTATTCTAGCGGGCCGCGCAACCGGCGTCGTGCCTGCCCGTGATCCTGCAGGGACGCACCTCGTGCGCGATGCTCTTGATCGGGTTCCTGCAAACCTATCGCGCACGACCGAAGGAAGTCCCTTGTGGACAAGGTGCGCTCCTGCAAAAAGCAAAACCCTCGCTTCGCTTGACGGCCCAGCAAACCAAGGCCAGACTTGTTATCTCTTTATCGCGATACAAGGATGGCAGGGCATGTCCTCACATACCAAGCAGTCCGCTTTGCTCCGCCGGGGTCGTCAGGTGGTAGTGCGTGACGCCGGTCAGGGTGGCCCCCGGACCAAGGGGCGCGCTGCCGCATGGCGGCCACAGCGGAGCAACTCGAAGGGCCGGGTCTGTTTGGCATGTGAGGGCACGCCCTAATGGATCTGGCGACCGCCTCCAGCGTGCTCCGGCTGCTGGCCGACTCCACCCGCGTGCGCCTGCTGGCGCTGCTTGAACACGAGGAACTCACCGTGGCCGAGCTGGCCGCGGTGCTGCATCTGGCGCAACCGCGCGTGTCCACCCACCTGGCCAAGCTGAAGGAGGCCGGACTGGTGCGCGACCGTCGTGCTGGCGTGTCCGCCTATTACCGCGCCAACAACGAAGGCGACGAGGCCCAGCACAGCCTGCTCGTCTCGCTGCGCGAAAGCATCGACGACGCCTTGCTGCGCGAGGACAGCGCACGCCTGCCCGGCGTGCTGGCGAACCGTGCGCGCGAGGAAGGCTGGGCCGATACCGTGGCCGGCGACATGGAGCGCCACTACTCGCCCGGTCGCACCTGGGAAACGCTGGCGCGCTCGCTGTTGCAGTTGCTGGGCACCGGCGACGTGCTCGACATCGCTTCCGGCGACGGCATCACCGCCGAACTGCTGGCGCCGCACGCGCATTCGATCGTCTGCGTCGACTCAAGCGAACGCGTGGTCGAGGCTGCCGCAAGGCGACTCAAGTCCTTCGCCAATGTGCAGGTACGCCAGGGCGACATGCATGCACTGGAACTGGGCGAACAACGCTTTGACCTGGTGCTGATGCTGCATGCGCTGACCTACGCCGAGCATCCCGCGAAAGCGGTGGCCGAGGCAGCACGGCTGCTGCGCCCCGGCGGCCGCCTGCTCGCCGTGACGCTGGGTCAGCACGACCATCGTGCCGCGGTCGAACCGTTCGACCATCGCAATCTCGGCTTCAGCGGCGAGCAGCTCGACGGCTACGCGCGTGCTGCCGGCCTCGACGTACTGAGTTGCAACCGGCTCAGCCGCGAGCGCAAGGCACCGCATTTCGAAGTGATCAGCCTGCTGGCGCGCAAGCCCGCTTGAACACCACGCTCCCCACGGAGCGATGCTTGACCGAAGGAAGTTTATGAGTGCCCTGCCCTGGCTCCACCCCGAACGCGTCGCCCTGCTGGAGCAGGCGCTGCACCGGCGCATCCTGATCCTCGACGGCGGCATGGGCACCATGCTGCAGGCGCATGAGCTGGACGAGAGCGGCTTCCGCGGCGAGCGTTTCGAACATGGCCACGACGGCCATGCGCAAATCCATGACAACCATGCCCACCCCGGCGGCTGCGATCTCAAGGGCAACAACGACCTGCTCACGCTGACCAAGCCGGAGATCATCCGCGGTGTGCACGATGCCTACCTGGAAGCCGGCGCCGACCTGATCGAGACCAATACCTTCAACTCGACCCGGATCAGCCAGGCCGACTACAAGCTGCAGCACCTGGCGCACGAGTTGAACCTCGAAGGCGCCCGCCTCGCCCGCGCCGCCTGCGATGCGATGACCGCGAAAACCCCGCACCAGCCACGCTTCGTGATCGGCGTGCTCGGCCCGACCAGCCGCACCGCGTCGCTGTCGCCGGACGTCAACGACCCGGGTTTCCGCAATGTCACGTTCGAGGAACTGGCCGAAAACTACACCGAGTCCGCCAACGGTCTGATCGACGGCGGCGCCGACGTGCTCATGGTCGAGACGATCTTCGACACCTTGAACGCCAAGGCCGCGCTGTTCGCGCTGAGCGAACTGTTCCACCAGCGTGGTGCGCGGATGCCGGTAATGATTTCCGGCACCATCACCGACCGCTCCGGCCGCACCCTGTCGGGCCAGACCGCCGAGGCGTTCTACTACTCGGTGCGCCATGCGCGGCCACTGTCGGTGGGCTTCAACTGCGCACTCGGCGCAGACGATCTGCGTCCGCACATCCAGACCCTGGCGAACCTCGCTGAAAGCTATGTCAGCACGCATCCGAACGCCGGCCTGCCGAACGCGTTCGGCGAATACGACGAGACGCCCGAGCACATGGCCGACGTGATCGGCGGCTTTGCCCGCGACGGCCTGCTGAACCTGGTCGGCGGCTGTTGCGGCACCACGCCGGCGCACATCAAGGCGATCGCCGCGGCCGTGCGCAACCATCCACCGCGCGCCTTGCCAATACGCGACGCGGAGGCCGCATGACCGCGTTTTTGCTCCTCCCCCTGCATGCAGGGGGAGTCTGGGAGGGGGTAATGCTCTTGCCGTACATCTCAGAAACCAGATCAAAAGCGTTACCCCTCCCCCGCCCTCCCCTGCATGCAGGGGAGGGCGCAACCACATGGTGTCGCCGCTCATGAGTACACGCCCCACTCGCCTGTCCGGCCTCGAACCACTGGTCATCACACCCGATCTGCTGTTCATCAACGTCGGCGAGCGCACCAACGTCACCGGCTCGGCGCAGTTCAAGAAGCTGATCAAGGAAGACCGCTACGACGAGGCCGTCGAAGTCGCGCGCCAGCAGGTCGCCAACGGCGCCCAGGTCATCGACATCAACATGGACGAAGGCCTGATCGATTCCGAGGCGGCGATGACCCGCTTCGTCAACCTGATCTCGTCCGAACCGGACATCGCCCGCGTGCCCTTCATGATCGACTCGTCCAAGTGGACGGTGATCGAGGCTGGCCTGCGTTGCCTGCAGGGCAAGGGCATCGTCAACTCGATCTCGATGAAGGAAGGCGAGGCGGCATTCCTCGAACAGGCACGGAAGGTGCAGCAGTACGGCGCCGCCGCGGTGGTGATGGCGTTCGACGAACAAGGCCAGGCCGACACCTGCGCACGCAAGGTCGAGATCTGCTCGCGCGCCTATGAGTTGCTGACGAAGGAACTCGACTTCCTGCCCGAAGACATCATCTTCGACCCGAACATCTTCGCGATCGCCACCGGCATCGAGGAGCACAACAACTACGCGGTGGACTTCATCGAAGCCACTCGCGAATTGAAGAAGCGCTTCCCGGATTGCCACATCTCCGGCGGCGTCTCCAACGTGTCGTTCTCGTTCCGCGGCAACAACATCGTGCGCGAGGCGATCCACTCGGTATTCCTGTACCACGCGATCCGTGCAGGCATGGACATGGGCATCGTCAACGCCGGTGCGCTGACGATCATGGACGACATCGATCCGCCGCTGCGCGAGCGCGTCGAGGACGTGGTGCTGAACCGCCGCGACGACGCCACCGAACGGCTGCTGGAGATTGCCGACAACTACAAGGGCAAGCGCGGCGAAGCCGTGGTCGAAACGCTGGTCTGGCGCGAGAAACACGTGCGCGAGCGACTCAGCCACGCGCTGGTGCACGGCATCGACCAGTACGTGGTCGAGGACACCGAGGAAGCCCGCCAGCTGTCGACGCGTCCGCTCGACGTGATCGAAGGCCCATTGATGGACGGTATGAACGTGGTCGGCGACCTGTTCGGCGCCGGCAAGATGTTCCTGCCGCAGGTGGTGAAGTCCGCCCGCGTGATGAAGAAGGCGGTGGCCTATCTGCTGCCGTACATCGAAGCGGAAAAACTGCGCACCGGTGACACCGGCAAGAACAACGGCAAGATCATCATGGCCACGGTCAAGGGTGACGTGCACGACATCGGCAAGAACATCGTCGGCGTGGTGCTCCGCTGCAACAACTTCGAGGTGATCGATCTGGGCGTGATGGTGCCGGCGCAGAAGATCCTGGAGACCGCGATAGCCGAAAAGGCCGACATGATCGGCCTGTCCGGCCTGATCACGCCGTCGCTGGAAGAGATGAGCCAGGTTGCGCGCGAAATGCAGCGGCAGAACTTCCACATCCCGCTGCTGATCGGCGGCGCCACCACCTCGCGTGCGCACACCGCGCTGAAGATCGAACCGCATTACAAGGCCGGCACGGTGTGGGTGAAGGATGCTTCGCGCGCGGTCGGCGTGGCGCAATCGCTGGTGACCAAGGATCTGGTCGAAGACTTCCTCGCCAAGGTGCGCGCCGAATACGCCGATGTGCGCGAACGCCATCGCAACCGCGGCCCCGGCAAGCAACTGGTGCCACTGGCCAAGGCACGCGCGCAACGCTTCCGTTGCGACTGGGCCGCCTATCAGCCGCCGCAGCCGAACCAGCCCGGCGTCACCGTGTTCGACGACTACGACCTCGCCACGATCCGCCCATACATCGACTGGACACCATTCTTCCAGGCATGGGAACTGGCGGGTCATTACCCAGCCATACTCACCGATGAAGTCGTCGGCCCCCAGGCCAGCGAACTGTTCCGCGACGCGCAGGCGATGCTGGACAAGATCATCGCCGAGAAATGGCTGACCGCTCGCGCCGTGATCGGTCTGTGGCCGGCGGCCAACGTCGGCGACGACGTGGAAATCTATGAGCTGCCCTCCCTTCCCCCGCAAGCGGGGGAAGGTGCCGAAGGCGGAAGGGGGCCGCTCTTGGCCACCCTGCTGAGCCTGCGCCAGCAAGCCGACAAGCCGATCGAGCGACCGAACCTCTGCCTCGCCGATTTCATCACGCCGAAGGAGTTCGACAAGCCCGACTGGATCGGCGGCTTCGCAGTCACTGCCGGCCTCGGCATCGAGGAACATCTGGCCCGCTTCCAGGCCGACTACGACGACTACTCATCGATCATTCTCAAGGCACTGGCCGATCGTCTCGCCGAGGCATTCGCCGAGCACATGCACGAACGGGTGCGCCGCGAGTTCTGGGGCTTCATGCCGGACGAGTCACTCGACAACGACGCGCTGATCGCCGAGAAGTACCGCGGCATCCGCCCCGCGCCCGGCTACCCGGCCTGCCCCGATCACACCGAAAAGACCACCCTGTTCGCCTTGCTCGACGTCACCCGCAACACCGGCATCGAACTCACCGAAGGCTTCTCGATGTATCCCGCCGCCGCCGTCTCCGGCTGGTACTACTCACACCCGGACAGCCAGTACTTCGTGGTCGGCCGGCTCGGCAAGGAACAGGTCGAGGATTACGCGAAACGCAAGGGCTGGACCCTGGCCGAAGCCGAACGCTGGCTTGCCTCCAACCTCGACTACGAACCCGAGTAACTTTCGTGATCCCGAGCGGGCTCGCACACCCGCTCGCCCAAGCTCACGCAATCGTGTCGCCGGTGACACTGTTCTTGCGATGACGCAGGTGCACGATCAGGTTGTAGACCGAGACAAAGGCCGGGAAGAAGTTCGAGATGATGCCCACCGAATCGTTCTTTCCGACCGTGAAATAAGCCAGCAGCAACGCGCTGCCCACCACCGACAGCCACCAGAACGACAGCGGCATCACCACCCGCTTGTGCTTGCGCGTGTAGTACAGCTGCACGAACCAGCGGCTGGTGAACATCACCGAGCCGAGCAGGCCGACGATCTTCCACGGCGTCAGCTGGAAATTCTGCAGCGCATGCAGGATGTGGGCAAGTTGGGTGCTGAGAAAGTCCATGGTCGGGTGCTTCGGCATTGGAAAAGTGGCGAGTTTACAACCCTCCACACGCGCCGCCGCCGGCCATCCTGCAGTCTGCCGAGGAGTCCCGCCCGGAGAGGCAGGCCGATACCAACCATTGACCCGCCCCGCGACTCCCCCTAAAATGCCGCGTTCTCGGCGGGCGATTAGCTCAGCGGTAGAGCACTGCCTTCACACTTATGTAGTCAGTGCTGAGTGGATACGCCAAAACCGTTGGTACATAAGGCTTTTGAGCGATCGACGTTTTATCAGATTCCCCGCGGGGTACACACGGGGTACATCAAAAGTCACGCCTTACTTACTTTTTCTTTCAGCACATTGCTGAGCGCAGTTCACGCTCGGAACTCGTGCTTGGGTGATCCACGAAGTAACGCCGATCAATCGTCCGAATTCAGGTCGGCCATCAGTCTTCAGATGAGGCAGCGGTGTAGTGCTAAGGCCAAACCTATCCGGGATAAAATTCGCGACAAGGGTTGCAGTGACTATCCACTCTCATACATAATTGCGCGCTCCGAAGAGCACCTTCGGGCGGTTAGCTCAGCGGTAGAGCAACGCCTTCACACGGCGTGGGTCGCAAGTTCGATCCTTGCACCGCCCACCATATTTGGAAAACAAAAGGCACCCATTGGGTGCCTTTTGTTTTCTGCGGTCGTCATCCACTGCAGCGTCCTTCGTTCCACCAAGCAAGAAGATCGCTACGCAGATAGCGAATGGTTCGCCCCCTTCTTAGGAATAGTGGCCCGTCTCCCGACTGACGCCCTCTCTCAAGAAATGAAATGCTCACCTTCATGATGGCCGCAGCTTGCTCTGTCGTAAGGAGCTCCTCATCAGGAAGAATTTCAGCTTTTGGGGCGCTTCTCACGTTTAAATCGACTCGATAGAGTCTCCGATCGAGACACGGTTCGAGGCCCAAATACTCCATTCCAAGTCTACGAGCAGCCGACAGAGACAACGCAGCGTGGCTACCCAATCTTGTCTTGATCTCCCTGGTTGCTCCATGCGCATGCGGCTTCCGGTGATAGACATAGTAGGTTTTGGAGTGGCTGCTAACCCGCAATACCAAGCCGGGGAGTTCCGTATCCCTATACTCCTTTCTCTCGTTGCTACCGACAGTGAGGGGCAGTTCGTCGAGCAACAACTTGGTGAACTTGAACTTGTTGGACACGATGACTACCTCCATTCATGACGCTGCCATATCTCTGAATGAGAGCATCCGGATATGTCGCGTGACGACTTCTCTACGGCAACCAGGGGTAAGTTGACTAGGCGGGTGGCACAACATTGTTCCAATCTCACCTGACACATCGCAAGCCTCCTTCTGCTGTTAGAAGTTCTTCCTCGACGTGAAAAACGCTTCTCTGTGCCGACCACCGCCCTGCGGCGTACGCCAGAAATCGCACACTCGATTGACATCAGGTCAGTTCAACTGTGACGCTATGCATGTCGATTCAGTTCGACTTTCGAGACTGCAGTGAGACCCTTCGGGGTGGCAGTTGCAGCTGGGCCAGCAAACGGCGATGACAAGTCCGTTGGCCCATAGAAACAAGCCCCGCTTCGGCGGGGCTTTGTCTTTTGTGACCCCCGATGCACTATCCGTACAAGCCGCTGCGGGTGTTCCTTCTGCTGAGCCTTGAGCATGGCCTAGCCGGTGATCCCGACGCATGCTTCTTGCGGACTAGATCGGCCTAGTCAGATGGGGCCAAGGGTGATGAGGTCGTAAGTTAAATGAACGGATTATAAACAAGAATCCTGACGATGCTTTCATCTGTATTTTTCCGCCCCAGATGAAGCTCAAGGCTTCATCTGGGGCGCATTCCTCCCAGCCGACACAACATGCTGTGTTTTATAGTTATCCACAAGTTGTTGGTATTGCAGCGCTGTTGGGACGTGATACGTTGGATTCGGGCAATAAAAAAGCCGCCCGGCTAGGGGCGGCTGGCTTGTTACCCGATAGCCCACGGATCCCCGTGAGATGTATCGCGCGAACATCCAATAGCACGGTATCTATCGAGCGGGTGGTGTGTCAATGACATACCAGTGGAAATGCAAACCGCATGGAGATACAAGATGAATAAGCACAATGAACAGACGGGCAAAGCTGCAGCCAGTGCTGCTGGCAAGATGCTTCGTGATCCGAAGTCCACACCGTCACAGAAGAAGGTCGCCGCATCAGACCTTACGCAAGCGCCGAACAAGCCCAAGCGCAAGTAAGGAAGCTGAGAGAGGCCGGGATGTCCCGGCCTCTCTTACATTGGACCGTGAGCTTCGATTGCTATCGAAGCACTGCGGAGGGGAGTTGTTCGGAGACTGCGATCATGATGCTTGATGCCAAGGAAGTAAGGGACCTCGTCGATTTCATTCTGAATAGTTTTCGCGTCCGAGAAAACCATGACCCCGTGTATGTCGAGATTGGAGACAGCCTTCGACGGCTATCCAGTAAGCAGCATCAAGTTGTCTACGGGCGTCGCGGCTCCGGAAAATCCTGCTTGTTCGTATATTTTCTACGCCAGCGTGAAAGTGAACGCGATAAAGCGGTATACGTAAGTATCGACGCTGTAAAACGGCTCCCCTTTCCTGACATTCTCACAAGGATTTTAATTTCCATTTTCGATCAGCTTCCAGGAGCTCGCAGGCCATGGTGGAAGCGACTCATGCCAGCATCGAGGGTCGAACGAACAGTGAGGGAACTTCGGTCGCTACTTGATCAAGCGGTGTCCGCAGACGTCCAACAAACGACTAAAAAGGCTTCAAAGAAAGGTGTGCAGCTGGGTTCAGAGAAGCGCTTCGCAGCTTCGATTGATGGCCAATCATCCAGTAGCACTGCAGTCAGAGAGGATTTTCGACGTGAAAAATTAGAGCACCTTGAGCGCCACCTTGATGATTACAAGGCAACAATCAAGACTGCGCTTCCTCGCACCAAAGCATTTCTATATGTGCTCGTCGACGACTTCTATCTCGTCAACAAGGATGTCCAACCAGACGTAGTTGACTATCTGCACAAACTGCTTCGGGATACCAATGCCTATTTGAAGCTTGGAACGATCCGGCACCGAACAATTCTACGTCGACATGAAGGTCAAACAATCGGCGTTGAACTTGGACAAGACGTCGAGGAGATCAGTCTTGACCGAACGCTGGGGACGTTCCCTGAGACCCAAAATTTCTTGGTATCAATGCTGAATGAACTCGGCAAGCAGGTTGCTATAACTGATACCTGTGGTGAATTATTTAACCCAGAAGCTGCTCACGCGTTGACCTTGGCCTCGGGTGGTGTGCCGCGTGATTTTCTGACCATCTTCACCGATGCAGTTCGCCTATCAATTGCAGCGGGAAAGACAGCACGCTTAACTCCCACCTTCGTATGGAAGGCTGCGGCGCAAGTATCTCTTCAGAACAAGCGAAAAAACTTATCAGAGGATGCAGGCGTCGACGCCGATGCACTGGAGCGAACTTTTGCGGACATCATAAGTTTCTGCCTGCGGGATAAGAAGAAGACGGCTTTTCTAGTGTCCCGCGAAGATGCTGACAAGATGGTCCCGGAGTTTGAGCTTCTGCAGCAGCTTATGGATTTCAAGCTAATCCATTTAGTTGTTAGTGACATTTCAGCGGCATCAGGGCGCGAAGGTCGATACAGCGCATACATGCTCGATGGTTCCTTATTCATGGAGCCGCGCCGCCGAATGATCGAGCTTGTGAGGTTCTGGGAGCAAGATGATCAACGTCGTCCTCTTGGGATACGTGAGGCTCCTGTCTATCCCTTGGCGAGAATTCGAGATGTTCTGGCCTCAAGTGAAACCGGGGCACAAGTTCTGGATTCGGTTTTGGAACGCGTTGCTGACGAACCACACGACATAGATGTAGCGTGCACAACCAGTGGCCCACAAATTCTGGCCGGAGATGAAACATCTCAAACTGGTTAGTCGGGGCTGGATCTGTAGCATCGTTTAAATCGCAGAATGGTGATGATCAATAAGTGCGACTGAAAAGCAGTTGAGTTGACTACTGCTTCGCTACAGCAGACGTCAGCAACAAATCCTGGGGTCCTGCTGGGGTGTATCTCTCGGTAACCAGGGTGCGATTGGGGTGCGCAAAAATTTTTATATTCAGCGACTTATCTGTATCAACTGACAAAAAAAATCACCTAAGTCACTGATTACTTTTATATAATTTGTTTTGTTTATCTTGCATTCACCTCTGGCCGAATCCTTCACACGGCAGGTGTCGCAAGTTCGATCCTTGCATCGCCCACCAACGAAACACCAAGTCTGAAGCCACCCTTGAGGTGGCTTCTTTCTTTTCTGCCCGTGGAACGCTGACGCAGAACCCCTCCGTGAACCTTGAGCAGGGTGCACGAGAGCGCGGTCGGCGAGGACTGGACGTCGATCTAGGACTTGAAGCGATCCGATGAACCGAACCAGGGCACGGTGTGCTGCCGGTCGGCTTTCCCGGCAACCGTCGTGACGAGGTTGTTGTCGATGTGCAGGCATTGGTCCGCGATCGCCGCCACGCCGGTCCGGTGCGACACCACGATCAGGATGGTCTGCGGTAGCCGTCGTTTCAACGCGGAAAGCACCACGATCTCGGAGGTGGCGTCGAGAGCACTGGTGGCCTCGTCCAGCAGAGCCAGAAATGGTTGACGCAGGATGACCTGGGCCAGCAGCAGCCGCTGCAGCTCGCCTCCGGAAAGCCGACTCGACGAGCCGTGCAGTGCCGTGTCAAGCCCGTGCTGCGAACTCGCCAGACGCTTGTCGAGCCCCACGTCCGCCAACACGCTGCGCAACATCTCATCGGTGGCTTCGGGTGCGGCCCACAACAGGCACTCGCGCACGGAATGCTGCCAGGGCCGGACACTCTGGCTGACGTAGGCACCATGCCGCACGAGCTTGCGATACTCGTCAAAATCGATCGACCGTTCGCCTGCGCGCGCCGCAAAAGTCTCGGGCGTCATCATGCCCGCCAGAACGTCGACGAGGCTGCTCTTGCCTATGCCGGAATCACCCGAAATCAGAGTCAACTTCCCGGGCACCAACACCAGGTCGCCGACATCGAGACCGCACGCTGGCGGTGTCAGTCGCATCCGCTCGATATGCAGCGCACCATCGGAAGTCAACGTGCTCGATGGCGTCACGGGCGACCGGGCCGAAGCCAGATTCATGTAACGCTGCCACAGTTCGAATGCCGGAGCAGCCGAACGCAGCTGCTGAAAACTCTGCCGGGTTGACACCATATACGGCAATAAGCGTCCGAGCAGCAGACACACTGCGACAAGCGACGACTGATCGATCCCGTGCCAGCGATGGGCGAGCACGAAGAGCGCCGCGATCCCCGCTGCCGCCAGCAATTCGAGTATCAGCCGCCCGGAAGCCACCAGCTCCAGTTGACGCCGGTAACCATGGCACAGCCGCGCGGAAATGGCGCCGTAACTTTCCTTCTCCATGTCCTCCTTGCCGAACGAGCGGACGTGGCGCAGGCGTCGCGGAAAATCCTCGCTGTGCCAGAACAGTCGTGTCATGTCCACGACATACTGGCGGCCGACCAGCGATTGCTCGCGGCCATAGGCACGCGATGCCAGCAGTCCCAGACCTGCGAGTAGCGGCGCCGCCAGCATCAGGGGTGGCGACACCCAGAACGCGAAACCGAGACTGACGGCGGCGGTGACGCCGGCGATCAGCAATTGCTGCAGGGCGCTGAAACCCTGCACGATGAGCTCGACGTTGTGGGTGAGGACGTTGGCAATTTCAGCCGACGTCGAATCCGCCAGCGACGTCAGGGGCGCGTCAACCAGGCGCGCATGCACGCCACGGCGCAGGCTCATGCCGTAGCGACCCACCAGGCGCGCTCCCAGGCGTGCCGCCTGCCAGCGCAGCAGGGCGAAGGCAACCATCGCGACGGCGAAGATGGCTGCCTGCATTTCAACACTACGGTCTGCATCGAACAGCACGCTGCCGAACGGAAGCGTATGCCCCGGCTGGACCAGCGGCACCAGCAGCACTGCCGCGAGACTGCCGGCAAACGCCGCACCCAGCGACAGCACCACATACACTGCCGTTTCCATCAGCTCGCTGATGCCGAGCGTACGCATCAGCGAACGCAGCAGATCGTGTGCCCGATCCGATGCCGGCGTTGGATCATCCGACATCTTTACGAGCCCGCGCCGCTGGCCGACGGCATCGGCCACGGCTTCGACGGCACTTCATGGCGATTCAGAACGACACTACTCCGGACAGACTTTCCCATCCCGGTAAGTGCGGCCGACACGGGAAAAGGTTGCGCGCGCCACCGCGCTGGCTGAGCCGAAGCAGGTTACGGCGTCTTGCCAGCCTGCAGCTGCTGCACGATGGCCAGCGACCGTTTCACATGCTCGTCCGGCCGCAGATGATCGGTCTCCGAGGAAAGCGCGACAACGATCTTGCCGTGGCTGTCGATGACAAAAGTGGTGCGGGGAATGAAGGCATGATCAATCGCCACGCCGCGCACATCGTTCATGCCCGGCTGCGCCGCCTCAGCCTTCAGGTCGTAGGAAAGCGCGACCTTGATGTCGGCATCGGAAGCGACCGGAAACTTGCCGGCACAGTACTTCGGATCTGCCGAGAAGGCATCGAGGCGTTCGATGCTGTCAGCCGACACCCCAATGATGGTTGCGCCGGCCGCGTCGAACTTGTCCCGGTTGACCGCAAAGGTGTGTGCTTCGAGATCGCAGCCTCCCGTATAGGCCGACGGGTAGAAGTACACCACCACCGGCCCCTTCTTCAGGGCGTCGGCGAGGGAGAAGGTGAAAGCCTTGCCAGCCTGGCTGGCCTGGGCCGTGAATGTCGGTGCCATGGCACCAGGCCCGAGTGCGGCAAGAGCCGGCGTCGCCGAAGCCAGCGCTATCAACGCACCCAGCACCATCGATCCCGCAAGACGTTTTTTCATTTTCGCGACCCTCATGAAGTGACCCCTTTCCTAGTGTGGCACCGGACGCGATGCGACGGTATCAGTCCAGTAACCAGCGCAACGCAGCAACGGAATCTCGCGGATGACGCCCACGACGCAGCTGGTGGACGCCCAGCTGCATCATTCGTTGTTCGAAGCGCTGCCAGCCCGGCTGTGCGGCTGCATACGCCTGATCGGCAGACAATCGGGCGGCGATCTCGCCCTGGGGGATAGCGCTCAACAGGGTATCGGGATCATCAGCCGGCTGACCGGAAACGAACACCGCACCGATCAGCTCCAGTGGAGCCGCCGCGAGCCGACCATGACCCTGCCGCAAATCAGCTTCGAACTTCTCGACCCCGCTGCGGCGGCGAATGACGTGCGCCTGACTGATCCATCGGCGTGCTGCATCGTCGTCGACGAAATGCAGCGCATCGGCCTGCACATGCAGGTAATTGGCGACGCCGGTGGCAAGCATGTTTTCCGGCTGCACGAAGATCGCGTCTTCGGCAAGAAAGTCCAGGCCCTGCAGCAGGCTGTGCAAGGCCAAGGTCGATTTGCCGGAGCCGCTGGCCCCCAGCAGCAGGATGCCGCGCCCCTCCAGGCCGACGCAGGCGCCGTGCAAGGGCACAAGGCCCAGTCCGCGCGTCGCCAAGGTGAAGACAGCGAATTCGATGAGCTCGTAGCGCAGATGGTAGGGATGACCGAGCATGTCCTCCGACGCCACCACCAGGGCGCGACGCTGCTCGGGTGCCAACACCATGTAGTTCGATGCGTCCATCACGCCGCAGAGCAGGCCCGCACCGGACTGCACCCGTACCGGTGGCGGCTCGGCGGCGTTCGGCGACGCCTGGCGCGGCAGCAGGCGCAGCTCGATACGGAACTCCGGCGCATCCACCAGCAATCGGTGTGACGGCAGACCGGCATAAGCAGCCTCGACGAGGTCCAGCAGCGCTGCGCTGGTGCTGTCGAAGTGAAAGCATCCGCCCAGGATCTGCCGGCACACCGAGTAGCGGTGGTTGGTGGACCGCTCGCAAAAGGGGTCTGCGCCGGCGTCTTGAACACCGGCGCAGAAGCCAGGGCCATCGTCGTCGATCAAAAGTTTCAGCCGTCTGATTGTCGAGCGCCGCACTGCGCGATTACGAATGGGTTGACCCGTAGGTACCGTCTCGGCAGGAAAAGGTTGCGTCGATGGCCGTTTGGGGCGAACAGCACCCGAATATTTTCCGCACGAGGCAACCGAAGCCGCCCGCCGGCGCACTCACGTCCAGTCAACGTTGATCGCTGGAGTCGGCACGCCGACACGGCGCCGATGCACTGCAGCAGCTTGCCCACGGCTTACGAGACCCTTCGCGATGCTGAATATCCAGGTTGGCCACTCCTACTTTCTGAGTTACGACCCGAAGCAGTGGGAGCGCGGCAAGCCCTATCCCCCGCTCGCCACGATCCAGGTCGCCTCGCTGCTGAGGGAGATGGGACACATCGCCAGCCTGTTCGATGCGATGCTGGCCGACGGCGTCGAGGACTATCAGGCATCGCTGCAGACCGCACGACCGGACGTGGTCGTCATCTACGAAGACAACTTCAATTACCTGACCAAGATGTGTCTCGGCCGCATGCGCGAAGCGGCCTGCCAGATGATCGCCGAGGCGCGCGCGCACGGCGCACGGGTGGTCGTCGCGGGCTCCGATGCCTCCGATCATCCGGACGCTTTTCTCGCGGCGGGCGCCGATGCCGTGCTGATCGGCGAAGGCATCGCGGCGCTGGTCGAATTGATCGAGCGGCTGGACCACGATCCGGAAATCGACGCCCAGGACTGGGCATCAGGCATCGCTGGCATCGCCACCCTGGTGAGCGGACAGACGCAACTGATGCGCCTGGGCGCGCAGCCGCCGGATCCGCGACTGACCGGGCGGCCCGCGTGGGATCTGGTCGATATCGAACGCTATCGCACGATGTGGAACGAACGGCACGGCTACTTCAGCCTCAACATGGCGGCGTCGCGCGGCTGCCCGTTCCGCTGCAACTGGTGCGCCAAGCCGATCTGGGGCAACCACTACAAGCAGCGCGGCCCGCAGGACATCGCTGCGGAGATGACCTACCTGAAACAGACCTTCCGGCCCGATCACATCTGGCTGGCCGACGACATCTTCGGCTTCCACGTCGACTGGGTGACGGAGTTCGCCGCGCACCTGCGCGCTGCCGACGGGTCGGTGCCGTTCACCATCCAGACCCGCGCCGACCTGATCAGCGAGCGCATGGCCAGTGCGCTCGAGCAGGCCGGGTGCGCGGAGGCCTGGATCGGTGCGGAGAGCGGCAGCCAGCGCGTACTGGACGCGATGACCAAGGGCACCAAGGTCGCCGACCTGATCACCGCCCGCATGCGGCTGGGCGAGCACGGCATCCGCGTGGGCTTCTTCATCCAATTGGGCTATCTGGGCGAGCAACTGGCCGATCTGCTGGCCACCCGCGAGCTGGTCGCACAGGCCGCGCCGGACGACATCGGCGTCAGCGTTTCCTATCCGCTGCCCGGCACGAAATTCTACGAGCGGGTCAAGGCCCAGCTTGGCGCAAAGACGAACTGGCAGGACAGCGGCGATCTGGCCATGATGTTTCGTGGCGCCTACGACTCGGACTTCTATCGTCGCGTGCGCGACCTCCTGCACGAGCAGGTCACCCTGCAGCAATCGAAGGCCGCCACGGAGCCGGAGCGTTACCGCCAGGACCGCGCAGCGCTCGATGCGCGATGGAATGCGTTGCTCGCCTGCGAGCAGGCGCACCGTAACGAAGATGCCACGTCGCCGCTCCCGACGACCCAAGACAATCCCCAGGCGCTACGCCATGCTGCCACCGCTCAAAATCGTTAGAGACGGCTTGCGCCGCACCACCGAAGCGCTTGCCGCGGAGCTGGCGCAACCGGGTAGTGCAACGCCAGAATGGAGCGATCTTGAATGGCGACTGGCCGCCGCTGCCGCCGCCGCACATGGCGTGTCGCCACTGCTTTGCAAATCTTCCCGCTGGCAAAACCCGGCATGGAGACAGTTTCTCGAGAGCCAGCGCGAACACGTCGAACTTCGCCATCGACGCATAGTGTCATTACTGGAGCGCATCGACGCCGGTGCGCGCGCCGCCGGGCTGGCTATCGTTGCCCTGAAGGGTTCCGCACTGCACGCGATGGGCATCTACGTGCCGGGTGAGCGTCCGATGGCCGACATCGATCTGCTGGTCCGCGAGAACGATGTCGCGCCGGCGATCAGGCTGCTGCAGGAGCTCGGCTACGTGGAGTCGTTCGTCGCGTGGAAACATCGGGTATTCAAGCCGGCGATGGGCCAGCCCGCCGCGGGGTTGGGCGAACACCGGGAAACCCCAGTCAATATCGAGTTGCATACGCGCATCCAGGAGCGGTTGCCGGTGTCGGCGATCGATATCACCGAGCGTATCTATCCGCGCAGGCCCGTACCCGGCCTGAATCCGTACCCGTCGCACGGCGCGGTGATGAATCATCTGCTGCTGCACGCGGCGGGCAACATCTGCGGCCGCAGCCTGCGCCTGTTGCATCTGAACGATATCGCGCTGCTGGCCGCGCGCATGAGCGCGGACGACTGGAATGTCCTGTGGGATGAGCATGCCGTCGACGCTCCCTGGTGGGCGTTGCCGCCACTGCGTCTGCTCGAACGCTACTACCCGGGTGCGATACCCGACGCCGTGCTCGCCCAGCTCGAACGCGACTGCCCTCCCCTGCTGCGGGCGATTTCGCGCCATCAGACGCTGACCCAGGTCTCGTGCTCCGAACTATGGTTGCACGCGCTCGCTGGCATCGAATGGTCGCGCTCCTTCCGTGAAGTGGGGCATTACGTCAGGAATCGTGTCAGGCCTCCCCAAGAAGCCGTCAAGGAGCGTGCCGACATGGTGCGGACACAGTTGTGGCTGCAGGGGCAAAGCTGGGTCAGGCAGAAACAGGGACGGCGCATCCTGATCTTGCTCACCCGCCCGGTACCGCGGATGGACACACTGTACGTGGTACGCGCGGCACTGGAAGTGCCGGCTTCCGCGACTTGACATTGGCCCGTCAATGATCGGGAACGCAGCGGGGGCGAGACGGGCGATGAGCGAGCAGCACACCTGCCTTGCCGCCGATGATTCATCGTTGTCGGAGATCCGCCTGCGATGCCCCCGATGCGGAACCGATATCGACGGGCGGGATTGCCCTTCGTGCAGGTTCTCCATAGTGATCGACGACGGTATCGCACATGCGTTGCCGCCGGAGTCGATCGCGCACCATGCCCGCTTCATGGCGGATTACGAGCGGATACGGGAGTCGGAGGGTCGCGGCAGCGAAAGCCAGGACTTCTACCTCGATCTCCCCTACCGGGATACGTCAGGAAGAAACCGCGGACAGTGGCAGATGAGGACCCGCAGCTACGATTACCTTGTGCGGCATCTGCTGGATGGCAACGATCCCGGCGGCCGGATTCTGGACCTCGGCGCAGGCAATGGCTGGATGAGCTATCGCCTGGCACTAGCAGGGTATCGACCTTGTGCGGTGGACCTGCTCACGAACGATCAAGACGGGCTGGGCGCCGCCCGGCACTATCGGACGCGCCTGCCGAGACTCTTTCCGCGTTTCCAGGCCGAGATCCGCCGGCTTCCGTTTGCTGACGAACAGTTCGACGCCGCCGTATTCAACGCCTCGTTTCACTACGCCGAAGACTACGAGGCCAGTCTGCGCGAAACGCTGCGCTGCGTGAAGCCGGGCGGCCTGGTGATCATCAGCGATACGCCCTGGTACGCCAGCGAGGAAAGCGGCAGGAAGATGCTCGCCGAGCGCCGAGCGGCCTTCCTGCAAAGTCATGGCATAGCCGCCGACGCCGTTACCGCGATTGGATACCTTACTGACGAGCGCCTGCGCAGGATGGAAGACGCGCTGACGATCCACTGGGACGTGCATCGTCCGTGGTACGGCCTGCGTTGGGCGATGCGTCCCCTCATGGCAAAACTTCGTGGCAGAAGAGAGCCTTCGAAGTTTCGACTTTACGCAGCCCGCAAAGGCGGAAGATCGTGACGAAGACAATGAGTGGGTCGGCAAGGTAATCGACGACGTGCATACCGGAGAGCAGTATCACGAATTCATGCTGGACTCACAGCGGGACCGGCTGGTGCGCGACAGGTTTCAGAAACTGGCGCTGAAGCTGCTGCCCGCGGGAGCAGCCGTGCTCGATTTCGGTGCTGGCACCGGTATCGATGCCAAGGCCTATGCCGCTGACGGACACCCGACTTTCGTGCATGAACCTTCGGCGGCGATGGGCGAATATCTGGCGCAATACTGCCGTGACGAGATCGCCTGCAAAGCCATCATCACGGTGGCGGCGCCGCTCACCTGCAAGGTGCAGGCAGTCACGGCGAACTTTGCGGTGCTCAACCACTTCGCGGATCACGCCTTGCTTTTCGAAGAGTTGTCCCACGTGGTCCAGCGGGGCGGTTTTGTCCTCGCCAACATGCTCAATCCCTATTACCTCGGTGATGCGCGTTACGGCTGGTGGCGCGCGAATGTCATGAATCTTGTGCGTCGTGGCCACTACGCCATCGCCAGCGAAAGCCGCATCCATCGTTTTGCACCACGTGTCGTGGCACGGGCAGCAGCGCCGTATTTCCGGCTGGAACGCCTCACTCCGCGTGGCTTCGGATTGGCTACCGATCTCTACATGTTTTTGCTGTTTCGGCGGATCTGAAATGTGGAAGGACTGGATAAGGCCGTACGTGCGTCCATTGCCGCAATGGTCGACAGTGTCCGTTGCTCCTCCGCAGCAGGTAGTCACTGCCACCTTGCGTTGGGGCGGCCATTCGGCAGATGTCACGGCGGACCATACCGTGGCTTCGCTCGTGCCGCTTGTGATCGCGACCAGTCTTGATGCCGGCCAATGTCCGGTACTCGAGTACCACGATCGCGCCAATGGAAAGCTGCTCGGCGTTTTGCGACTGGTGCAGACGGCGTCAATCGCTACCGACAAGGCATCGATCACGCTCTACCACGTCGCAGCTGGAGAACACCGCTGTCTCGGTTGGCCACTGCGCTCATGGAACGCGTCGCTTCAGAATCGCCTCATGCTGAAAAACCGCGCGCCGCACCACTTCGCGCCGGAGCCTTCCGCGGTACAGCAGCTCATGATCGCCTACCTGTGTCCGCGACCAGTCGTGCTTGTCTCTGTCGACACGACAGACCACCAGAATATCTTCCCGATGGACTTGATTGGCCCGCTGGAGCGGAGCGGGCTTTTTTCGCTCGCGCTACGCAGCACCAACGTTTCCGTACCCGTCATGCGCGAAGTTCGCCGGGTTTCCCTGTCCAGCATTCCTGCGACGATGAAGGCAGCTGTTTACAAGCTCGCAGAGCATCACAAGCAGGCGCTCACGAAATGGAATGCGCTTCCATTTCCCGTTCGACCGTCGCAGGAATTTGGCGTCCCTGCGGTTGCTGCGGCGCTGCGCATTCAGGAGTTGGCCATCGTGCATAGCGAGGAAGTCGGCTCGCATACGTTGTTCCTTGGCCGCATGGTTTCTGACGAACTTTTTGCCGATGGCGTCCAGCTGCATCACACGGCAGGCTTTCACCAAGCCTACCGGCGGCGGCAGGGCATGCCATTTACCGAGATCTAGCCTGACGCACCGGGATCCGTCCACCATTCACCTGTGCTTTCGGATTGCGGCCGGCACCGCTTCTTCAATTGCCGTCCACTCCCCGCCTGCCATGTCGTGCACGCGTGCAGGCAGCCCGCTGTCGCACCGCAATCCGCTGCGTAAACGAACGAACGGGCGTTCGATCAGGAACCAGGATGACAACGCCGCGAGAAAAGCGAGCATCAGGTTCTGCGGAAATGCATTGATCCATGCGTTGGACCGGTGATCAAAGAAAGGCGATTGCCACAGATACAGCGAGTAGCTCAGCACGCCGAGAAAAACCACCGGCTTCCAGTTGAGGAAGCGTCCGGCCAACGAACTCGCATGACGTGTACTCGACTCGATCAGCAACGCGATGCACACATTCATCACCGGCGCGCCCAACCATATCGCCATGGTGTGGCTGCCCATGCGATTGATCAGCAACACCAGCGGTATCGCCAGCGCCAGCCACGGACTGGCGGTCAGGCGCAGGTACCACATTCGGGTCAGCAACCATGGCCGCAGCAGGGCCAGCGCACAACCTGCGGCCAGGTAATCGAACATTGCAGGAAAACTCGTCATCATGCCATTGAGCGAATGGGGATCGACGCGAAAAATCCATTCGAGGATGGCCACACGCACCAACGGACCGATGAAGATCGCCGCGACTGCGACGAACAAGGCGCGACGCTCACGCAAGAGCAGCAGCGTCAGCGGCCACAGGAGATAAAACTGCTCCTCGACCGACAACGACCAAAGATGTCCGATCTGCAAAGCGCGGTTCGGCTCGAAATTGACCGTATAGGTGAGCGCGTAAGCAAAATCCCGGCCCGTCAGTTGTGCTGCACCCAACAGCGTCGCGACTGCCATCACCAGAATGAACGCGTAGAACGCGGGGAAGATGCGCACTATCCGGCGCAAGTAGAACCGCTTCAGCGAGACTGCATCGGTCATCTCGTGCTCGCTCATCAGCAACGAAGTGATGAGGAAGCCGGAGATCACGAAGAACACCAGCACGCCGAGATGAGCGACATCGCCGCACCAGCGGCCGTACTCCACGATCGAGACGGGAAAATTCCGCGTTCCGCTGAGGTGTCCGTAGCACACCATCAGGATCGAGATCGCGCGGAATCCATCGAGTGACGGAATGCGTCTGTCAGTCGAGTTCGACATGCTTGCTCCACCACGCCACGAAAGGGAAAAGCTACGGATACAAGGCCTGAAATGCTTGAACGGTGTAATCGGCGTCCTCCAGCATTGCGCGGCGCTGCGCTTCGCTGGCCAGTCGAAGCCGCAATCCCTCATCGGCAAGCACTTGTATGATGGCGTTCGCCAATTCATCACTGCCTTTGACGGGCACGGCCAGGGCCGCCACAGGCGACCACTCCGCAAAATGCCCGACCGCTGTACCGACCGCAGGCACGCCTGCCACGGCGGCTTCCAGCAGGACCAGCGGACCAGCCTCATGCAACGAAGACATCACCAGCAGATCGGCGGACTCCATCATCGGGCGCAATTCGCGCTGCGTCTTGAATCCATGAAAGCGCACGCGGTGTTCCAGTCCAAGCTGGTGGGCCAGCCGTTGCATCTCGCCTTGCAGCGTGTCCACACCGACGATGTCCATCTCGAATTCCAGCCCTGTCTCGACCAGCGCGGCCAACGCCCGCAGCAGCGTTGGCTGATCCTTGACGCGATTGAGGCTGGCGACGTGGATCAGCCGCGCCCGCTTCGCGCTGCGCTCGCGCGGCGCGAGCGGCGGCCATGTCCGCAGGTCGACGCCCAGCGGCACGCGCTGCGCCTTGAGGCCGAGGGCCTGCAACGAATCGATGATAGGCGCGCTGGCCGCCGTGATGGCATCGGCGCCGCGAAGCACGCACGCTTCGCGCAGCCGCCCTTTCCATTTCCGTCGTCCACCGTAGTCGAACTCGTGCAGGGCGACGAGTTCCCCGCCGGCGATATGCACCAGGCTCGGCAGCCGCAGCAATTTTGCAGCGACGACGGCAACCAGGCTGCAGGAGCCGGAGAAGATCGCGTGGGTCACAGCGAACGGTGCGCGGCGATGTTCGGCGAGGATCGCCGCGATCGCGCACAGCCGCGTCCAGCGGCTGCCGATGTTGTGGATGGTGGCGCCGGCGAGCTCCCAGCGACCCGCGCGGACCTCCTGCTGCAACGCGAAGACATGGACTTCGTGCGTCCGCGCCAGGCGCTCGATCAGGGCCAGCAGCACCGGGATCACGCGGAACTCGCCGCTGCGATCCACGCCACCCGGCACCACCAGCGCGAGCTTCACGATCGCCTCCGTCGCCGCTCATCGTGCACCTGCGCATACGCGGCAGCCCACTGACGGCCCACGGCGACGAACGACAGCGTGGCGTCGAAATGCGCGCGCACCTGTTCCGGCGACGGACGACTTGCTGCCATGCAGATCAGCGCCTCGGCCAGCCGCACCCCATCACCACAGGGCCACAGCTTGCCGACACGACCGTTGCCGGTCAGCGCGCGAAACGAGGGAATGTCCGTGACTACCGGTGCCGCACCACAGGCCAGTGCCTCCAACAGTGCATAGCCGGAACCCTCGCAGTGGCTGCCGGAGACGAACACATCCGCAGCTTGCATCAATGCCTCGATCCGCGCGTGCGTCACCTTGCCCAGCAGGTGCACGCGCCCGTTGAGTTGCGGATCGTGTTCGATGCGGTGCCGCACTTCATCGAGCAGCGGCGCGCTGCCGAATGCGCACCACAGCTGCAGGCCGGGCAGTTGCGCCGCGGCCCGGGATACGCCGTCAAGCACGGCCAGCGGATCCTTGCCGGCGTTCAGATGCCCCACCCATAGCACGCAGGGATCGCCGTACAGCCCGGTCTCGACGCGCGCCTGATCACGATCGCCCGGCACGAAGCGGCAGCTGGATTCCGGTATCGCGAACACATGCGCCAGTGGATCGAACAGGCGCAGGCGGTTGAACGGCTGCACCTGCTCGGGTGCAGTGAAGGAGATGCCGGAAATGTCGGCATACCAGCGCCGCCACTGCAGCCGTCGCCACCAGCGTGGCGGCCGGTCAGCGTGGTCCTGCATGATGATCGGAAGCTTCGGCAGGCATTGCGATATGAAAAATGCCTCCTCGACGAAGGCCAGACCGTGCCCGTGCAGTACGTCGACCTTGAGGTCGTCGAGCAGGCTGGCGAAACGGCGGGCGCGGTTTCTCGCCACTTCCAGTCCGCGGATATCGATGAAGTGGTAGTCGATGCCGTTGCGCGTGATCAGGTCCTCGCGCGCCGCCGCCTGGATCACCGACACCCGGGTGCCGGAACTGGCCGCCACTTCGGCGATATCCACCAGCGAGTGCCATTGCTCAAGTACCTGGATCGGTGCGAGATCCTCCGGTGCCTGCAGGAAATTGATCTGCGCGACGTGCAGGACCGCCATCGCTATGCGCCCGTGATTTGCGGCGTGCGCAGTTGCACGAAACGATTGGCGAAGTTGAGTTCCCACGGATGGTTGTAGCGTCGATGGCGATAGCGCCACGATGCCATCGCGCTCAGGCTGCGCTTGGCCCAGCGCGGCGAGCGCACGTCCTGTACGGTGGGATAGCGGCAGCGCAGCACGGTAACGAAGTCATAGATACGCTGGCGCAGCTTGTCCGTGAGCCAGGGCGCGTCGGCATGGCAGGCGTAGTCCACCCATCGACGCTGCGTCCACTCGTCCGGCGTGGAGGGAAACACCACCGGCTCGCCATGAAGGTCGAGCAAGGGCGCGGAGGGGTGCTTGCCGCGATCCTTTTCGTGCTTGCTGCCCTCCGGCAACGGCGTGTAGATGTAGGTGATGATTTCCGACGCCGGGTTGATCCGCTTCAGTTCACGGATGAATTCGAACGTCAGCTCGGTTTCTTCTTCGGTATTGACCGGCGGCGCGAGCATGAAGGAGAACTCGGGGATCACACCATGGCGCCGACACAGCTCGGCCACCGCCAGCGTCTGATCCGGCCGCGTGCCCTTGCGGATTTCCTTGAGCATCGCGCCGCTCGGTGACTCGGCGCCGATATAGGCCATGCGCAGTTTGCTCTTGCGCACCAGTTCCCAGGTGCTTTCGGAAAGCTTGAGCAGGGCGTCGGCACGCGCAAAGCACCACCAGGGCATTTCGAGCCTGGCCATGATCTTGAGCATCGGGATCATGTCCTGTTCGCGGTCGAAGAAGTTGTGGTCGTAGAAAAGGATGGAATCGGCGCCGAGTTCGTACTTGAGATAGCTCAGCTCGCGTTCCAGGCGTTCGGTCGGCGGCAGCGATGTGGCACCGCCGAACATCGCCGCCACGCCGCAGAAGGTGCAGCGGAAGCGGCACCCGATCGACGCCTGGTGCACAGCCGTACGGTGCCCGAGAAAGGTGCTCGCCAGATACTTGTCCGGGTCGCCCAGCTTTTCATAAGGCAGCACCAGCGTGGCATCGTCGCGCTGGAAGCTGCGATTGGGGTTGTGCACGATCTCGCCATCGCGGCGCCAGGACAAGCCGCCGATTCTGGCCAGCGCATCATCACCGCCATCGCGGTTCAGCACCGACACCAGTTCGACCAGGCTTTCCTCGCCCTGCCCGCGCACTGCGTAATCCACATACGGCGCCGCCAGCGTGGTATCGGTATACAGCGTGGGGAAGTAACCGCCCCAGATGATCGGCATCGACGGATAGCGCTCGCGAATCGCCTTGGACACGGCAATAGCCGGCGCCACCTGCGGGCCACCCATGATGCCGATGCCGAGGGCGTCGTAGTGCTGTTTCCCCGCGGCGGCCAAGGTCGCCTCCACGAGATTCCGATCGATGTTGCCGTCCACGATATGGCTGTCGCCGAAGCGATCCAGCGCCGCAGCCAGGTTCAGCAGCGACAGCGGAAAGCGCGGTCGCGTGGTGACGGTCGGGTTGACCAGCAGCGTGCTGGGACGATGAGGCATGGGACGATGAGTCATAGGATGTCTTCAGGTACGCATTGATCAGGCCATGCGCCGCAGCTGGAATACCAGCGCCACCGGCACTTCCAGTGCCGTGCGGTCGAAGTGCGCGCCGTCAGGAATGTCGGCCGGATCGAGCCTGGGCTCCAACACCTGTTCGATGCGCAGCCCAAGCGCTGCGCAGGCGGCGTGCCAATCGCTGTACAGATGCTGCGTATGTCGCACGGCGTAGTGCCGGTCGCCGGATTTGAAATCACGCCGCCAGTCCAGCGCATGTCCGATCGGATGCACGTCGCTGCATAACAGCGTGCCGCCGGGCCGGGTCACCCGATGCAGCTCGGCCAGCGACTGTTCCAGGTCGTCGAGATGTCCGACGACCAGGGCGCAGATCGTCAGATTCGCCCGCGCATTCGGCACCGGCAGCGCCGCCAGGCTTCCCTGTATCAGATCAACTTCGGCAACAGGTTGAAACGCCGTCAGCTCCGCACCGGCGCGCTCGAGCATTTGTGGCGAAGGATCCACACCGATCACGCGCGCCGCACCCCGTCGAAGCGCGTGCAGCATGTAACGTCCGCTGCCGCAACCGGCGTCGAGCGCGACCTGTCCTTGCAGCGTGGCCGGCATCAGTCCGAGCATCGCGCGCTCCTCGGCCTGCATGACCGGATTGTGGGCATGCGCCGGATAACTGCGTGCCCACAGCGCGTAAGCCTCTGCCGGCAGAAGAATCGGCAGGCGCGACATCACTGGCATCGGGCCTCCATGACGAGATCGCGTTCGCTCCGACCAGCGACCAGTTCGAGTCCGGGTTCGAGCGCAATCAGCGCCGGTTCGGCCAGCGGCTTGGCCAGCAGTTTCGGTTTGCCGTCCAGTGTCACCGCCACAGCTTCCATACCCGCGACGGCAAACCATTCGGCGAAATCCGGATCGGCGATGCGGGGAACGCCATTGCGCGCCACCGCACGGATCTGGCTGCGTTCGATGCCTACCAGGCCGCACCTCTCGTCGCCACCGCGATCCTCGACAATCACCAGATCTGCCGGTGTCCCCGCCGCAAGGCTGCCGCCCGCGGGCAGACGCAGAATGCGCGCGGCTTGGGTCGTGACCAGCCCCAGTATCTGTCTGGGATTGAGCTCGCCACGCGCTGCAATGCCGCGCATTTCATCGAGCAGATCACGCGCGCCGCTGAGCCTCGAGTCGCTTCCCAGCGCAAGCCGACCGGCTGCGCACAGGCGCTGCGGATCGAGTGACCGCCCAAGCAGGGCGTGGTTGCTGGTCGGACACCAGACCACGGCGGCGCCCCTGTCGATCACTCGATCGATGTCCTGCTCGCGAAGGCCCACGCCATGGATCAGCACGCTGTTCGCCGCCAGACACCCGAGTTGCTCGAGCTGCGCCAGCTCCGCCTGCGCTGTCGCATCAGTGCCCTCGGCCAGATGAATCAACCAGGGACGGTCGGCGGGTGTGGCGGCAAAGCTCTGCCGGACTGGCGGACCGTAATCAGGCCAGCCAAGTGCGTAGCTCCAACCATAATCGCGCAGCAGGACGACCGGAAAATTCGCCGCGTCGAGCGCCGGATGCCAAGGGTCGTGATGCACGACGCAAGTGGTGCCTGCGAGCAGATTTTTCAGTGCCCCATGCTGCAGTCGCAGCGCCTTCGGCACTTGCAGCGCGGCGGCGACAGTGGGGTCCTTGAAATGCGCCTGAAACGCCGCGATCCAGGCGTAGCTGTTGGAAAAAGGCGCAGCGGCTTTCAGCGGCGGTACGGCATTGACGTGCAGATGCTCATGCGCATTGATCAGGCCGGGGAAGATCAGATGGTCGCGCAGATCGACCCGGTACGCCCGCGCGGCCAGTGACGAGCCGATCCGCCCCGCCCGGATCGGCAGCGGCACACGCGAACTGGCTTCCGCCGTGACCGAAACCGCGCGGCACAAGCTGACATCCATTGCTGCCTGAAGTATGTCCATGGACTCAGCGCCGTCGCATCCCGATCAGAAAGTGGTCGCCCATGTCGCGCAGCAGCGGCATGGCTCCCAGACGGTCGTCGAGCCAGCCCAGCCGCTCGCACCAATTGCGTCGGCGCCGGTAGTAATCCACCAGGTAAGGCGGCGGCATGAACAGGCTCAGCGCGCGATAGCTCTGCAGCGAAAAGTGTTCGGCGAAGGCGCGGTAGAACTCGCGCGGCAGGTAGTAATGGGTCCAGATCGTGTGGTGGTTCATCCCCACCGCTGTCGCGCCCCGCGCGGCGCGCACGCCGGCCCGCTTGAAGCGGCCCCGCAGCGCGTAGTGGCCCAGCTCCCACGGACAGATCCGCCCCATCACCGAAAAGATCAGGCTGCCGCCAGGCCGCAGCAGACGCACGCACTCGGCTGAGACCGCGCCAAGATCCGGCGCGCAATTCAGCGGTCCAAAGTTCGAATAGATGGCGTCGAACTCGCCTTCGAGCTCTTCCAGCTGCTGGACGCCCAGGTGGGCGACCGTGACATGGGATTGCAAACCTGCGGCGACGACGCGCGCCTGCGTACGTTCGACCATCTGCGGCGACCAATCCGAGGCGATCACATGGAAACCGCGCCGGGCGAATTCGATCGCATCGATGCCGGTGCCGCAGCCCAGATCAAGCAGCCGGGCGCCCGCCGGAACTTCGCTGTGCACGGTATCCCACAAGGTCATGCGCATGCGTTGGATCAGCTCGTTATTGCCGCGCGGTCCGTCATAGTCGGCGGCGACACTGTCGAAGGCGCGCTGTGTATCGAGCAGTTGCGCCTCATCCAGGGACGCACTCCGTGGGCGCTGGCGAATGCCGGCGTCGGATACCTCCTCGCGCACGATTTCAAGTTTGGGTTGCCCACTCATATCGATCTCCGTTCGACCGAAGGCAGTGCGTGATTCGCAACGGCATCCAGGGCGAACCGCCGGTCGATCCGCAGCATCAGTCTCGGCACTTTCACTGATCCACGAACGTGAGTGCCGGTATGGGCTGCTTTGGTTGAATGCAGCCGACGAGAGGATCGTGGGCCCGTCGACAACCGCACTAGCTGTGCACCCGCCGCCGTACGGCGTTTCTCGCCATGGCAGTCAACCCACCCAGGAAGCCCCCCAGCAGGAAGCCGGCACCCCAGATCAGCACCAGGTTCGGGGATACCTTTCGATCGGGAACATAGACGGACCCCAGCAACGATGTTTCATACGTGTAAGTGGCACTGAGGCGGTCGACGAGATCGCTTCTGACCAACTGCAAATTGCGGATCTCTTCGTTCTTGCTGGTCAGCAGCACACTGGCGAGCAATGGGTTCTGAAGCCCCTTGCTTCCCGCGTCGTCCTTGGTTGCGGGCGCAACGGCCTGTTGCAATCGATCCCGCTCGGTCAGTGCATCGCGCAGATCAGCCTGGATTTCATCAAGCCGCGCCTTGGCCAGCTGCAGCGGCGTCGCTTCGAGGCGCTGGTGGATCGCCTGCAGCTGATTGACCGTCGCCAGGGCGAATTGGCGGGCCTGCTGCGATGAATAGCCTCGCAGACTCATCCGGATCAGCGGGCCAGCGTAGGGTAGCGGATCCAGTTTCATGCTTTTGCGGTAAAGCGCGGCCTCGGGTGAATCGGGCGAAAAGCCGAGACTGGCCATCACCTCGTTCTCGAACGGCACCATCTGCAGGCGTTCGAGAACCCGAGCCAGTGACTCCGTTTTTGGGTCCTGACCCGATGGCACCTGGCCGACCTGCCCGATCTGGATCCAGGCGGTCGCCTCCCATTGGTTCCTTGCCCGATGCGCGAAGACATAGGTGCAGGCCAGGATCACGACCAGCACGGCTGCAAACCATTTCCACTCGCGCGAGAAGATCCGCCACAAATCGATCAGGTAGATTTCGTCTTGTTCCATGGTTCTGTGCTCACTGGAAAGATGGTGGAGACATGGTTTGCACGACCGTCGCGGAGGCATCTCCCTGCCCGCCGCCTATCGGTTCCTGCAACCTCCTGTTCGGCAGCCATGCCACGAGGACCTGCATGAAAAGGCACAGGCCGATGAAACCGGCATTCGTCCACGTGAAGGCCTGTGGCGCGAACGGCGACATCACGCACACGTAGGAAACCCGCAGGAAAATAAGCAGGGAAAACAGCGGGACGGTCGGACGCAGGCGTCGCACGCTCCATCGCAGCAAGCCGTACAACACGAAGATCGCAGCCACGGCGCCAACCGGACCCAGCGCCATGAGGAACGGAAAGAACTCCGTACCTACGTTGATCGTCGGTGCGTCCAGCGGAATATCCGTCCCGGCGGTCACGACGGACCCATTCATCGGAACCACCTGGTTGATGAGAAAGCTGGCGTTGGAGTAATGCTTGGCCAGGATCGCGCTGAAGTTGTAGGGGCCGGCGCTGCCGTAAAGCAGCAGCCACTTGAAGCCCAGTGGCAGCGCCCGATACATGGCACTGAAAGGCAGCGTGATGTTCTCCAGTGGCCCGGATCGCAAGATGCCGAGGATCGAGAAAACGCTGCTTCCGGCAAGCGCCAGAAGGCCAACGCTTTTCCACGGCATCGGCTTCGCCTCGTCCCGCCGCAGCATGATGACGAGTGCAAACGAGAACACGCTAGCGAACAGTCTGTTCCGATCAATCACCAGCACCGGGAACAGAAAGCCGATGACGATGAGCGTGTTGCGAAGCCACTTGCTCCTGGCGCAGAGCAGCCCGATCGGAGGAAGTACCCAGCACATGTCGGAAATGTGCCGTACGTGCTCGCGACCACCTTCCATCAAGGCATACGACGATGGCTTGTCGAGCAGTGGAATCGGGAACAGCGTGAGATCGACCAGGCATAAGAAAGCAACCATGCCCGCAAAGACCAGCGCGACAAACGCATCGCGAGTACCGGCGTAATGACGCGCACGGAATCGTGCGGGCTCGGGAATCCTGGTGCGCGTACGTACGTCGAACCACACCATGATCGCCGCGCTCGCTGCCAGCAGAAGCAGGCCCATCAGGTAATCCGCCGAGAGATCGTAAGTGAGCAAGGTAAGCCCGCAGGCCAGCAGGATCGGCAGTCCGAGATAGGTCGAGGGGAGACACAACAACCGCTTCATGTCGCCTCCGCGTGCGGGTTATCGGATGGGGTCCGGAGCTTTGACAGAACCATCAGCGACAGATACGCCAGCAGGTGCAACGCCAGCGGCCACAACTGTCTTTGCAGGAACGAAATCTTGGCCCCGATGTAATGCGACTGCGCCCTGAGCAAGGTTCTATACGGCTCGTCGAACAGACAGGCCCGACGCAGCGCAACCTGCCTCGACTCGACAAGATTGATGACACGGGTCGGGATGTGCCGCGTCTTGCTCAGGTTCGCGCCGTGGACGCGGTATGCGCAGACGCTGACATCAATGAAGCCCAGCGCATCGCGGGCCGCCAGCCGAAGAAACAGATCCCAGTCTTCGATGCGCAGGCCTTCGCTCCAGCGGTCGACGGTGTCGAGCGCGCTCCTTCTCATCAAGGCGACCGGGCCGCCGATCGCCCACTGGCTGATGATGGCGCGTCGTATGCCGTCATCTGATCGATAGAGACCCTTGTTGGCACCGTGAAGATCACGCATGCCGCTCTCGTGAATTTTTTTGTCGTCCTGATCGACGACGACCGAATCACCGATTACCGCCCCTTTGCCCGGATGCGTCAGCAGATAACGGACCTGGGCATCGAGACCTCCAGGCAGCAGATAGTCATCGCTGGCGCCGGGTCTGAGGAATTCTCCGCTGGCACGCGCCACCAGTTCGTTCAAGGTCGCCGCGATGCCCCTGTTCTCCCGCCGCACGTATTCGATCGGAAGATCCATGCAATGCGTTGCCACCCAATCGGCAATCCTGCCGGCGGTTCTGTCGGTCGAGCCGTCATCGATGATGATGAGCTCCTTGGCCGGGTACGGATCTTCCAGCACGCTGTCCAGGCAGCGCTGCACGAAACGCTCGTGGTTGTATGCCGGTATGAGCACGGAAACCAGCGGCATCGCTGTCGCGTCCTTTGATACGTCGAAGGCCATCGTCACAGCCCTCCCAGATAACGTCGAACGACCAGCACATTGAACACGAAGTAGATGAGATAGTTGATCGTGAATGCGTACATCGCGCCGACCAGACCGAAGTGCATGGTAAGCACATAGACCAACGCCAGATAACTGGCCGCAAACACGCACTCGGAGATCACGAACAGCCGTGTCATCGCCTTGGCCAGCATGACGTAGGACAGAATGAAGGAAGCGATCTTGACGACATCGCCCACCAGCTGGGGCCCGTACAAAACATTGGCGGATATGAAGTCCGCACTGAACAGCAACCGCGTGACCCAGCCCCTCGAAACATAAACCACGGCCGCCAGAGCGATGACCGCGGGCATCAGGTAGCGGTAGGCATGGCGCAGTTCAAGCGCCAGCGACGCGCGCGCGTGCGTCGACGCCAGCTTGGGCAGGTAGTAGATATTGATCGCCGTGGTGAGGAACAGCAGATAGGCGTCCGACACCTTGCTCACGGCCTGCCAGTAACCGACCTGCTCCCAGCCGAACTGGACTGCGAGGTGATCGCGAACCGCGATATTGATCAAGGGCGGCAACAACGCGGAGCTGAGCGTCATCACCGAAAAGGCAGCGAGCCGCAAGGTCATGTCGCGATCGAAATGCATCCGCAGCATGCTGCGCTGGAAGTAGGGACTGCGCCACCAGGCCGGCAAGCCGACGACAAGGCACAGCAGCTGACCCAGCACGAGCGCCAGCAGCGCGCCGTACAAATGCAGCCAGCGCGACAGCCCGAGCACCAGCACGATGCTGAAAGCCGATCCCAGCACCTGGATGAAGGCAAGCCGGCGCACATCCATGAAGCCGTTGATCACGGCAAGGATGTAATTGACCAGTGCAATGCCGAGCTGGGCCACGGCGAGTACGCGGATCAGGCTTGCATAGTCCGGGTCGCCCAGCAGCCAGAGCGCAATCTGTCGACTGAACAGCAACGCGACGCCTCCCATCAGGCAGGACGCGCAGAGTGCATACCAGAGCGCGGCGGCAAGCAAACGCGACAATTTCTGCGCGTCGTGGCGGTATTCGGCGACGTACTTCACGATGCCGGCGCTGATGCCGCCGCCGGCCAGCACAGCCAGCAACGACATCAGGCTCATGAACTGGCCCAGCTTGCCCACGCCTGCGGGCCCGGCAAACCATGCCACCAGCTTGATCACGACCAGCGCCGAGAGCAACCGCGCAGCGGTAGCAATGGTCGTGTAGAAGCCGGTACGCACGATGTTCATGGCGGACACTCGAACGCCTGGCAGGCTTCGATCACCCGCTCCACTGCGTCGTCACTCAACGACGGCCCGAGCGGAAGACTCAGCACTTCATCATGCAATCGTTCCGTCAGCGGCAGCTCGGCGTTCGGCAAGGTGGCATAGGCTGGTTGCCGGTGCGGCGGCACCGGGTAGTGCACCTGACTGTGGATGCCATGCGCCTGCAGATGCCGCTGCAAGGCATCGCGACGAGAGCAGCAAACCACGAACAGATGCCAGACGTGCTGTTCCTCCCGCACCGCGGTGGGCAACTGGATGTGCGGATGACGGATGCCATCGCGATAGCGCCGCGCCACGCGGCGGCGCCATGCGACGTCCTCGTCGAGATACTTCAGCTTCACCCGCAACATGGCGGCCTGGATCTCGTCGAGCCTTGAATTGAGGCCTCTGTAGAGATGCTGGTACTTCACAGCGGAACCGTAATTGCGCAAGGCCACGATCCGCTCCGCCAGCATGGCGTTTCCAGTCACCACCGCGCCGCCATCACCCAGCGCCCCAAGATTCTTGGTGGGAAAAAAGCTGAAAGCCGCCGCATCCCCGAATGCGCCGGCCTTGTGTCCATCGCTCGTCGCCCCATGCGCCTGCGCCGCATCTTCAATCAGCAGCAAGTTGTGTCGACGAGCCAGCGCAGCCAAGGCCGGCATGTCCGCCAGCTGGCCATACAGATGCACCGCCATGATCGCGCGCGTGCGTGGCCCGATAGCCGCCTCCACACCAGTCGGATCCATATTGAAGGTCGCCGGGTCGGGCTCGACTGGAACCGGCACGAGCCGGCTTTCGGTAATCGCGAGAAAGCTGGCGATGAAGGTGTTGCCGGGCACGATGACCTCGTCGCCTTCTTCGATGGCGCCGAGTTCCTTGTAGCCACGCAGGATCAGCGACAGGGCATCCAGTCCGTTGCCGACGCCCACGGCATGGCGCACGCCGCAATAGTCCGCGAACTCGTGCTCGAAAGCCGCAAGCTCCTCACCGAGCACATACCAACCCGAATCGATCACCCGCGCGGCGGCCGCCTTCAGTTCATCCGCATATCGCGCATTGACTTCCTTGAGGTTGAGGAACGGGACGTCCATCAGCACGGTGTCCATCAGAGCGTCCATTCGTAGAAGTCATGCACGATGGCGCGGGCGCCAAAATATTCCTTTTGCGAGATGAGGCCGGTGTTAAGCACCTGCCCTCCCTGCTCGGTGGAAACGCCAAAGGAAAAATGGAGCCTGTCCGCATACGTGTTGGTGATGAGTTCTGCCAAGAGCAGACTGAGTGCGTCCAGGTGCTGCCCCTCGTCCGATGCGGCCAGATATTGGGTATGCACGGTCTTGCCAAAATCGTAGACAAGGACACCCGCCAGAAGGATGTCTTCGAGGCGAGCCTCATGCAGCACGATATGTCGCGGAAACCTGGCTTGCAGCAGGCGCAATTCCGGCAAGCTATGGACCGGCACGACGCCATGTTTCTGCAGCACCTGCGAAAGCAACGCATGGAAGTCTGCGGGATGGGTACCTACCCGCAACGCGATGCCCGCCTTGCTTGCCTTGTTGACGGCGCGTCTTCGTCCGTCCGTGAAGTGAAACGGCTCCTGCAACGCAATGACCGAGGACATGTCGCGGCGATTCAGCCGCGCTCCCAATCGATGCAGGGCATACAGGTCTTCTTCGGCGGGATACGCGTGGAACACATGCGGAACTGCCTTGTAGATGACGCGTTCCACACCCAGCGAGCGATAGTGGTTACCCAAGCTCTCAAATACCGCAAGCGTCGACTCGGCGCGCAAGGCCTGGGTCGAAACAAGCCCGGCATAGGTAAGGCCACCGTGGCTCACCACCAGCTTGTCCTTGATGTTCGCGGGAAAAACCGCCACCGCTTCGTTTCCCCGCTCAACCATCAGCGAACAGTCGACGAAACGATCAGCGTGGTAATCCATGTAGCCGCGCCGGTGCAGCAGGTTGCCGTTCCTGGAATGCTCCACCACGATGTCCCACGCTCTCGCATCGGCTGGCACGTAGGGTCTAACCGTGAGCATATCGGTCACCGACAACACCTGCGCCACGGGCTTCGGCGACTCCGAATCCATCCACCCCCATGTCGTTGCCGTTGTAGAACATCAACAGCTTGTCACGCTGCTGGATCAATGCGGGATAGCAGATGACCCGCGAATCCCAGCCATTGGTGGACAGTGTTATGCCGAGCGCTTCGTCGCGGCGCTCCCATCGGATACCGTCATCGCTGTAGGCAACGCCGGGGAAGTACTCGCCGCCGAGATTGCCATGCGTGAAGTACATGACGTACCTGCCGCCGAACCGATACACGCGCGGACGGCCGATGCGATATTCGCTGCCACGGGGTAGCAGGCAGATATGGTCTTCGCGCGGTATGGCACCGAGATCGTCCGTCTCGACATAGCGGATGTGGTAGCGCGGAAAAGGTTGGCCGCCGATGGCTTCCCAATCGTCGCCAGCGGCATACCAGATGCGCCAGCGGCCGTTTTCATGGATGACCGAGTGCACCGCGCCAATGGTGCTGCGACCGGGCGCGCGATCGAGGATCGGCGTTTCCTGCACGCGCCGAAAATGATCGCCACCATCGGTGGAAATCGCCAGGCCGGTAAACGCCAGGAACTTGGCCTTGGCCACATGCTGGAAACCGACATAGAACAGATGCAGGCCGTCCGGCCCATCGACGACATCGCCGAGGATCATGCCATTGTCGTCGAAGCAGCCATTCCGTCCGATATCGAGCACCGGTTCGGCACTGACCCGCACGACGGACGCAGGGGCGTCCGCCCGCACGTCGACGTAACCGATGCGACTGACGCCATCGGCATCGCGAAACCCCGCGTAAACGCGGATGACCTCATCGTCAATGCGATATGGGGTCGGCGTAAGCGCCGAGTGACACATCCAGCCACCCACACCCTGCCGCGCGGTTTCGAACACCAGCCCTTGCTTGCTCCATTCGAACATGCGTTCTTCAAAGCCTCACGTCGAGGCTGGATTTTCCGTGTACCGCCTTGGCCGGCGAGCCGACGTAGATTCGTCCCGGTTCGGTATCGCGCGTGACCAGCGCAGCGGCGCCGATCACATTGTCGGGCGCCACTTTCACATGATCGTTGAAGGTGGCGTTCACACCGATGAAGCTGTTCTCGCCGATCTCGCAATAACCTGAAATGACCGCATGCGAGGCGACGAACACGTTGTCATGCACGACCGTGCGATGCCCGACGTGGTTGCCGCTCCACAGGATGCAGTTGTTGCCGATGCGCACGAAAGGCTGGATCACGTTGCCTTCAAAGATGAAGCTGTTCTCGCCCACGTCGGCATTGCGCCATACGAACGCACGCGTGCTGACGTACGTGGCAAACCCGTAGCCTCTGCGTTTGGCATCCAGGTAAAAGCGCGTGCGCAGACGATTCAGCTGGCTGGACGGGATAGCCACAAACACATCGACATCTGCTGACGGGTAATGCGCCTCCAATGTCTCGTACGCCACCACAGGGCGACCCGCCAACGTCGTCTGCGCGAGATAATCGCGCTCGACACTGAAGGCGACCACGTCATAGTCGCTGTCGTGTTCGAAATATTCGCAGGCGATCTGCGCGAACTCGCCGGCTCCGATCAGGACTAGCGGCCTTGACATGCTGCCATGTCCTCCAGATACATCGAGCCGCTGACTTCGTGCAGGAAATCGTCGTAATTGGTGATGTAATCGCTCTGGTCGTACAACTGGTCGGCCAGCACCATCAGCACGCAGTCCTCGCTGAAGCTGTACAGCTCACGCCACACCATGCGGCCGAGCATCAGGCCCTGCGAGGGATCATCGAGCACGACCTCGACCGGTCCACTGCCGTCGTCGAGCAGAAAGGTGACGGAGCCACGTACCGCTACTGCCAGTTGATGGAGATGACGGTGTGCGTGCCTGCCTCGATGCACATCGTTCTGCGTGGCGTAGATGTAATACACGCGCCGGATCACGAAGGGTACGTTCCGATCCTCCTCCAATGCGATGAGCATGCCGCCGTTGTCGCCATGCTTCTGCAACTGGATTCGTTCGATTTCCATGTTTTAGGCCCGGCTGTCGATTCTTGGAATACGACCCACCTGCTTGAGTGCCACGTCCGTGTGGAAAGGTTGCGTCGCCAAAGCGCCAGCTTCGCCTCGAATGACGCGCCGAGATGCTGCCGCCGAAGTTGGGTGCGATCGCCATGGTCATGCCATCGCACGGCGCGGGGTCGAGAGTGACGCTCCTGTGGAAAGCGCGTCCTCGAGTCCGTTCAAATTGGATGCAACCTTTCATGACTCAACCGACACCCAGTTACACAAGGCTCTCTGCGGCGTCACGCGTACGAGCCTCGCTTTTGGCATGAAGCAAGCCATGGGGGATGCATGGGGATCGGCTGGATGACGGCAACGCGCAAAGATGGCTTGGACAGGAAGCGGACTCGTCCAGCGACGGGCGTGACAGCACTGTCGCTGACGGTACTGCTGGCCGTGATGGTCGGTCTTGGCAGCGTGTTGCTGTGGTCGTCCGGCGTGCAGGCACAGCAAAGTGACAGCACGAATGCCGGCCAGCCCTCTGCGCACCAGCCGTCCGATCGCCTGAGCGAGAGCGATATCGCACGCATGTTGCCCTCTACAGACATGGGTGCTGGTGCATCGATGCATGGCGACATGCATGCGCGAGCGTTCGACGCCGGTCCCGCCACGCCGTTCGATGCGGCCTCGATCCCGTCAAATCCGCTGGCACCGACGGCGGATGCGATCGGCGCGAAGAGTTGTGTCGCCTGTCATGCGCTGGAGGGCATCCAGGCCTCGCACAGCCTGCACGTGGCATCGTTCCGCGCGGGCAGCGCCGACACCGGACCGCAGGCCGCCTGCGAGAGCTGTCATGGCCCCGGCTCGGAACATGCAAAGAATCCCGCGGCCCCGGGCCTGATCATCGCTTTCACACACGGCGCCAAGACGCCGATCGAGACCCAGACGCATACCTGCCTGAGCTGCCACGTCGGCGGCGCGCGCCAGCACTGGATCGGCTCGGCGCACCAGGAACGCGGGCTGTCCTGTACCGACTGCCACAACCCGATGACGCGGCAATCGGCTGAAGGTGCGCTGGCGAACGACTCCATCAATCAGGTGTGCGCGACCTGCCATCAGGATGTCCGCGCCCAGTTCAACCGCCGCTCGCACATGCCGCTGCCGGAAGGACAGATCTCCTGCGTCGATTGCCACAACCCGCACGGCAGCATCACCGAGCCGTTGCTGAAGACCGACACGGTCAACGAAACCTGCAACACGTGTCATGCCGAGAAGCGCGGTCCGTTCCTGTTCGGGCACGCGCCGGTGGGTGAGAACTGCCTCAACTGCCACAGCCCGCACGGCTCCAACCAGGAAAACCTGCTGGTACTGCCGGTGCCGATGCTGTGCCTGCAGTGCCACACCAACAGGGATCACCCCAACGATCTGCTGACGCGCCAGGGCCTGCGCAACGGACTGGTACCGGACGAGCGCGTGATGGGACGCAGCTGCCTGAACTGCCACAGCAACATCCACGGCTCCAACAATCCCAACGGCGCCAAGTTCCACCAGTAAAGACCATCAAGCAAAAGGCGGAGAGATGCTGAAGCGTGAACCTCTGACTGCGCTGCTAGGCCTGGCACTTGGTCTGGTCGGTCCTTTGCCGCTGCTGGCGCAGACCGATGCCAGCGGCAGCCAGCGCGTGGGCAACCTCCAGTTCGGCAACAGCCTCGACCCGACCGGCTGGGGCGCGTTCACCCTGCCGGATCCGGCGGGCATGTCTTACCTGCATGCCGGCCAGCTGCGCACGCCAACCGGCATGCTCTATCCCTGGCCCCACCAGATACCCGACGAGGCCACGCTTGGCGCGGCCGACTGGACCTATGCGGGGCTGGTCCAATTCGGCTACATCCACATCAGCGGCGACCGCAACGACGAATTCCTCCGCATGTATTCAGGCTGGCAGGACGGCCCCGTGCTCGGCATGCTCGCGTTCTCCGCCCTGAACCACAGGACCGGCCAGTACGTCGACTTCCGCGGCAGCCGGATCAGCAGCCAGGATCAGTACTACCGCCTGCGCGCGGGCCGCTACGGCGACTACCATGTCGAGGCGTTCTACCGGGACATCCCGCATGCGCTGAGCACCCGCGCCTATCCGCTGTGGAATGGCGAAGGTTCCTCCGACCTGACCCTTCCCAACGGCCTCGCCACCGGCAGCACGCCGGCCCAGGTGCAGGCCGTGGAGGCGAACCGGCCGCGCCGGACCTTGTCGGTGACGCGCCGCAGTGAGGGCGTCAGCTGGGAGGGCGCCCTGACCCGGAACTGGATCGGCTACGCCGGCGTGACCAACGAGAACCGTACCGGCGAGCGCGATTGGGGCGGCCCGATGTACCTGAGCTACTTCTTCGTTGCCCCGGGACCCGGCGGCCCGGGCACACCGAGCATACCGGGCACCTCCGGCGGCCAGTACGGCACGGTGCGACCGGTCGACTTCACCACCACCGACGTCAACCTCGGGTTGCACAACAAGGGGGGTGCCTCGGGCTGGCTGTTCAACTTCAGCATGACCGGCTCGTTCTTCCGCGACCGCAAGAGCACCCTGGACTATGCCGTGCCTTTTGCCGTGGCGCCGGGCTCCACCACAGTGGTCACCGGTGGCACGTGGTCGCTGGAGCCGGACAACAACTACTACAACGTGCGACTGGAGGCTTCGCATCCGCTGAAACTCTGGCGCGGCGAGTTCTCCGTCTCGGCGGCCTACAGCAGCATGCGGCAGAACGAGGCACTGCAGGCACCGCTCAGCCCGATGTATTGCCCTACTGGGCAGTTCATCGGCACGACCGGGATTGCCTGCGCGGACTGGAACACCACGACCGCGCTGTCGCGACAGGATGGCGATGCGCGCATCGATAGCGGGCTGCTCAACCTGCGCGTGGATTTTCGTCCCACCGCGAAGCTCAGCTGGCACGTCAACTTGCGCCAGCGCGACGAAAACAACATGACGCGCTACACCATGTACAACCCGTTGACCGGACAATACGGCTATGTTCCCGAGAACGGCGCAGAGCCGATTGCCACCGGGGGGCAGAGCGAACTGTTCCAGCCCGGCAGCCCGCTTTACCAGTCCAATTTCGCGCAGATCACCAACATCCCCTTCAGCTACAACGACCGCAAGACGGAACTGGGCGGCAGCTACCGGATCGACCGGAACAACACGCTTAGCGCGAGCTATCTGCTCGACCATCAGACGCCGCACCCGCGCGAACGCACTTATATCAACGACCAGCACGTCAAGCTGGGCTGGGATACCAAGACTTTCGGCAACGCAACTCTGCGTCTCAGCTATGAATATCAGAAGCGCACGGGCAGCCCCTATAACCCCGATCCGTACCTCGCCGCGTATTCGCCATCGAGGCCCGGGTACGTATTGCCTGCGAATGGCTATACCGCATTCACCGTCGCGCAGATGTACAAATACGATTTGAGCAACCTCGAGGCGAGCAAGCTCAAGGCGATCCTGACCGTGCCGCTGGGCACCACGGCCACTTTCACCGCCACGCTGTACGGCAATCGCCATCGTTATGGCGCGGATATCGGACGCCAGTCGTCCGACACGACCGGCGCCGACATCTCCTGGGACTGGGAGCCGACGCCGGCGACTTCGATGAGCATCTACGCCGGCACCGAATCGAGCCGGCTCAAGCAGGGCAACGTCAATGACAACGAGGCGCTGACCTTCTCCTCGCCAGACCAGGCCAACATGCAATTCGGCGGCCCGTTTTTCCCGTATGCAAATTTCTGGACGGCGGCGGACAACGAGCGCGACGTCGACGCCGGCGCGCATTTCAACCACGTCTTCTCGCCGCGCGTCAGGCTTGACCTCAACTACGACTACACCTACTCGCGCGGCCTGAACAGCTACGGTTACGCCAGCCTTACGGCGATTTCCACGGTGTACCGCTCGATCCTGACCGCAGCGAATGTCGGCAATAGTTTTCCCGCCAACGTCTATCGCATGCAGACGCTCACGGCCCATCTGAATCTGGCGTTGACCCGGAGACTGGGCCTTGGCCTGTACGGCAAATACGAGTTCGGCAACTACGCCGACTGGCACTATGCCGGCTTCGGCATCCCTGCCGACCTGATCGTCGGCAACCGCGTCTTTACCGAGCTGGGACCACAGCCACACTGGCATGTCTTGCTGGTGGGCGCCTTCGCGACCGTGAAGCTCTGAGGGGAACGCCGCCATGTCTTCCATGCACCAATTTCTTCATCTGGTGGTGGCCGTCACCCTGTGGCTGCCGACGTTTTCCACCGCCGCGGCCGACAGCGCCATGGCGGGCAAACCGGCAGCATGGACCGACCTGCGCCTGCAGCAGCCGATCATCGGCGACACCCAGGCCGGCCACGCGAAATCGGCCGTCTGCGCCGCCTGCCACGGGCCGCAGGGCGTGGCTATCGCACCGAACTTTCCGAATCTGGCCGGTCAGTCGGCGACCTATCTCTATGTGCAATTGAAGACACTCAAGAACGGCCAGCGCAAAGACCCGATCATGAGCGGCCAGGCCGCTGCGCTGAGCGACGCGGACATGCGCAACCTGGCCACCTATTACGCCGCGCTCCCGGCCAAACCGGCTGGCCACGCCGATGCCGCCTCCCGCGGCGGACGGCTCTTTCTCGACGGCGATCCGGCCCAGGGCGTGCCGCCCTGCCAGGGTTGTCACGGTCCGACCGGGCGGGGGCCACGCGTGTATCCGGGCGAAGCTCCACAGCCGCCCTGGTCGACTTTCCCGCGATTGCACGGCCAATCGGCGATCTACGTGACCAAGGCGCTGGGCGACTTCGGCAGCGGCGCGCGCAGCGGCACCAGCAACGCGCTGATCATGCACGGCGTGGTGAAGACGCTCGGCGATGCGGACATACAGGCGCTGTCGACTTACATTGCGACGCAGTGAGCGGGCTATGAGCAACCGTTTCAAAGTCCCCTGCGCAGAAACCAGGAATGCCATCCCACACCGCGCCGAAGCAAGCGTCGCCCGGCATGCCGATCGAACAGGAGCAGCCAGATATTGTTCGATGCGTTGAAAATGGAACAATGGTCCGGGCAATCCTTCCTGACCCGGCGGCGCATTCAGGGTAGAGGGTCCTCCGACTGCCCCTGGGCAATCTGCCCCGGTTACACTCCCCGTTGAACTGCGTCGAGCCAGTGCCGGTTCGGAACGCGTTGCCGGTTTCATCAAACGTGGCCAGCCACCCCATGACCAGGGTCAACGATACGAGATCAAGGCCAAGTCACTTCGTCGTGACCCTGCCCGCTTCCACGGTACGGTTTCGTGCGTCATAAACAGATGCCTGACCGCGGAATCCGGGGGACTTCCGTCACCCGCGCCCGCCTTGGCTTCATGTCATTGGTCATGGCGGCAGGTCTTTGCATGCCGCCGCATGCCCAATCAACCACCTTCAACGGTATCGCAGCACTCAGTTCGCAGTTGGTCGACCGGGGCCAGGCGATTACCGGCGATACGCCCATCTTGCAGGGAGCCGCCTCCTGGACGTTTCCGACCGAGGAGGGTGCATCCCAGTCCCTTCCATCAGGTTGGTCGCTGGGCCTGTCGGGGAGTACGGAGGTGCGTTCGCCGAGCCGTCTGGTGGAAGCCCTGGTCCAGGCTTCCCGCTATTGGCCCCTTTCAAGCGACTGGCAGATGCAGGTGAGCCTGCTCTACTACAGATATCCCGGCAGTACCGGCGGCTCAAGAGCCTTTGATCGAGCCGAAACGGGGGTCAGCTGGAGCTACCGGGATGTGCTGACCTTTGGCCTGTCGGCCATCCACGTCATCGGCGCGAAGAGCCAACAGCCACGTGGTGCTGCCGACATCAATCTCCACTGGCCATTGGCGCGGCACTTCTCCCTTTCCGCGGGCGCGGGCATCACCCAATCCCTCGCGGCCCCCTATAGCCCCTACCATCACGTTTACAACGGCTCCTCCAGTCACGCCTACGCCAACCACGCCTACTCCGTCCGCGCAGACCACTACAGCTACGGTCACTTGGGGCTATTGTGGAGCAATGGACCCTGGCGGATAGAACTCGACCGCATCGTGGCGGCCCCGGAAACACAGCAGCAATGGGCCAATTTGGACACCTCACGCTGGGTCGCCACGATTTCGCGATCCTTTTGATCCAGAGGCAACCTTTTTGCGTTGACACGGTACTTACGTAGCGAACCCGCTGCAGTCCGATTGCCTCATCGAGCTCATGAACGACGACGATATCGACGCTGACGTCACCGACCGCATGCTGCTTCAACGCATGTCGACGGGTGATCGCGCCGCTCTGAGCGTGCTGTATCGCAGTTATCACGGCAGGTTGTGCCGTTTCCTGTCCCGCTTGACGCGGCGCCCCGATGTCATCGAAGAAGTCATCAACGACTGCTTCTGGGTGGCCTGGCAGAAAGCAGGCACCTTCCATGGGGATTCGCGCGTTTCCACCTGGCTGATGGGCATTGCCTATCGCTGCGGGCTGAAGGCGCTGCGGCAACACGGTGACGAGCCGGTTGAAGACGATCCCCAGTCGGAACAGCGCACCCCTGACCATGATCTGGATGAAGACCGCGAACTGCGCGACTGGTTGAGCAAGGGGCTCGATCACCTGTCCGTGGATCAACGCGTCGTGATCGAACTGGTCTATGGCGTGGGTCATACCCTGGACGATGTCGCCGTCATCATGCAGTGCCCCGTAGGCACCGTGAAGGCGCGCCTGTTCCACGCGCGAGTCAAGCTGCGCAATGTGCTTCCAGCGCTGGCAGGCGACTCGCCCAGGCACAAGGAGAGCGCGCCATGACGTTCCCGAAGCATTCCGGCCGCGACTGCGTGCGTGCCTGGGACACGATGCCCTGGGTACTGCAGGAGAGCGCCACGCAAGAGCAGGGCGAATGGCTGGAAGGCCACCTGGCGCAGTGCGAGTCGTGCCGTACCGAATTCGCACAACAAAGTCGTTTGCGGCAAGCCATGTCGCTGCCCACGGATATCTCGCTCGACGCGAATGTCGGATTGAGGCGCTTGCTGGGTCGCCTTGATACGCCCGATGCCCAGGAAGCGCCCTATCGTTCGCGTTCGCGAAGTTGGTTGGGCCGGGCGCTGGTCGCCGTGGTGCTGATCCAGGCGCTCAGCATCGGTGCGCTGGGCGTGAAGCTGTGGTCGACCGGTGGCAATCCTGTGTATCGCACACTCAGTCAGGAGCCCGTGCCTGCAGTCCCGGGCACGATCCGTGTCGTGCCTGATGCGGCCATGTCGCTGGCCGACTGGAACGCGCTGCTGCATGCCCTTCGTTTGCAGGTCGTTGGCGGCCCCAACGATGTGGGTGCCTACACGGTCGCACCCACGAGTTCCACTTCGACGACTCATGCATTGCAGCAGCTGCGCGCCACTCGCGGCATCCGCCTGGCGGAGCCCGTTGCCGTCACTCCATGAAACACGGCTTCCTCATCCTTGTCGCAACCGCGGCGTTGAGCGCGTGCGCGTCCACGCGCCCCATGGCGTCATCGGACAATCACAGCAACCTCGATCACACATCGACCATCAGCGTGTCCTCGATGGACAGCCAGCGCGACATCGTACTGGCTGTTGCCAACCCGCTTGAGTCACCTGCCACAAACGCCGGCTCCAGTTTGCTGGGTTACGCCGGGCCAAGGTATTACGGCGCCGGTCAGCGCGCGGCCTCCACGCTGGCGGCGTTGAAGAAAAGTTACGGATTGCGCGAGGTCACGGGCTGGCCCATCAAAGCCCTCGGCGTGTACTGCGTCGTGTTCGAGCCACCTTCCGGCATGACCCAGGATGCCTTGCTCAAAGCGCTGGCCAGGGACGACCGGGTGCAACTTGCACAGCCACTACATGAGTATTCCGTTTATTCGGAAAGATCCCAGGACGCACACCGGTACAACGATCCTTACGTCAACCTCCAACGTGGCTTCGTGGAAACTGATGCCGCCCTCGCGCAAAACCTCGGTCAAGGCAACGGGGTTCATATTGCGATCGTTGATACAGGCGTCGACATGACGCATCTGGATCTGCAGGGGCGCATTCGCGACGTGCACAACCTGGTTGATGACGATGCGGCGGCGTTCAACCACGATAGTCATGGCACGGAAGTCGCGGGCGTCATCGCCGCAGACGCTGACAACCATCAAGGTATTGTCGGGATGGCACCGAGGGCCACACTCAGCGTGTACAAGGCATGCTGGTATCCGCCGGCTCCCCATGCCGGCGCACGCTGCAACTCCTTCACACTCGCCAAAGCCCTGGCCGGGATCATTGATACGGATGCCCGCATCGTCAACATGAGCCTGGGTGGACCTGCAGATCCGCTGCTCAATTTGCTGCTTGCCAAGTTGCTCAGCCAGGGTCGCATCGTGATCACGGCGATGCCACCGGATGGAGCCGTCGACGGATTCCCCGCCAATGCGCCCGGGGTGATTGTCGTTCGCGTGAGTGGTGCCTCGGCAGCACCGCCCGGCGTGTTGAGCGCTCCCGGAAACGACATTCTGACAACTCAGCCCGGCGGTGGGTATGACTTCACTTCCGGATCATCCATGGCCTCTGCGCATGTGAGCGGCATTGCCGGTTTATTGCTGTCTCTCGCACCCGGGCTGGATGCGCGCACGGTTCATGATCTTTTGCTACGAAGCAGCAAAGTCACCAACGGGACGCTCCAGGTGAATGCAGCGTCGGCGGTGGATGCACTGCGCAGCACGCAGAAAGCCACTCTTTGAACGAGATGACCCGCCCGTCGGCGGCACTGTCATGAAGCATGCAATTTCTTCATCGCCGGGATGAGGTGGGTGTTTCATCCGCGCATGCGCGTGCACGCACCAGCAGCAGTTCGCGCTCGCGCATGTTTTGTGTGAGCCCGGCGGCGCGCTCGAACTCCACAAGGGCCTCACCCGGTCGACCTAGCTTGACCAGCAAGTCGCCGCGCACGGTCGGCAGCAGGTGATAGTTCGCCAGGGTTGGCTCGGCAATCAGCGCGTCGACCCGTTCCAGGCCGGCGGCAGGACCGAACGCCATCGCAACGGCTACCGCACGATTCAGCTCCACGATGGGAGAGGGAGCGACTTGCGCGAGCACTCCGTACAACGCTGCGATGCGCCCCCAATCCGTGTCGTCTGCAACCAGGGCGCGCGCGTGGCAGGCAGCGATAGCGGCCTGCAGCGCGTATGGGCCGCGCGCGCCGCCCAGCTTCTCGGCATGATCGAGCGCCGCAAGGCCACGACGGATCAGCAGTCGATCCCACTGTGCACGATTCTGCTCCAGCAGCAGGATCGGCTCGCCCTTGCCATTGACGCGGGCGCGCGAACGCGAGGCCTGGATTTCCATCAGCGCGACCAGTCCGTGCACCTCCGGTTCGCGCGGCGCCAGCCCGACCAGCACGCGGCCCAGTCGCAGCGCCTCCTCGCATAGCGCCGGCCGCATCCAGTCGCTGCCGGCCGTCGCGGAATAGCCTTCGTTGAACACCAGATAGATCACCTCGAGTACCGACGACAGGCGTTCCGCCAGCTCCTCGGCACGCGGCACTTCGAACGGCACCTCGGCCTTGGCCAGACTGCGCTTGGCTCGCACGATGCGCTGCGCGATCGTCGGCTCCGGCACAAGAAAGGCGCGGGCGATTTCCTCGGTGGTCAGTCCCCCGAGCAGCCGCAACGTGAGTGCCACGCGCGCCTCGACCGACAACACCGGATGACACGCGGTAAAGATCAGCCGCAGCAGATCGTCACCGATCGGATCATCCAGCGCTGCCTCTACCTGCGACACGGCGTGTTCCTGCTCGCTCTCGAGTTCGTGCATCAATTCCACGTGCTTGCGTTCAAGCAACTTGCGGCGACGCAGCCGATCGATCGCGCGACGCTTGGCGGTGGTCATCAGCCACGCGCCGGGATTGTCCGGCACGCCCGACTGCGGCCATTGCTCCAGTGCAACGACCAGCGCATCCTGCGCCAGCTCCTCGGCCAGCCCGACGTCGCGCACCATGCGCGCAAGGCCGGCGATGAGTCTGGCCGATTCGATCCGCCAGACGGCGTCGATGGCGTGGTGGGTGTCGGTCGTGGTCATGACGACCGATCACACCATCTGCCTTCCGCCGACGCAAGAGCGGTAGTTGCTCAGGCGGTCCCGGATCGCGCAGCTCCCGGCCGTCGGGTGGGTGGCGCCCGCCCGACGAAGCTGTTCGAAGCCGCGGTTATTTCTCCTTCTCGCAATTGATCATCCACGGCACGCCGAACTGGTCGACCAGCGCGCCGAAGCGCGCGGCCCAGAAGGTTTTCTCGTACGGCATCTCCACCGTGCCGCCTTCCTTCAGCGCGTTGAAGATGCGTTCGCCTTCCGCCATCGTGTCCACCGCGATCGACACCGAGCAACCCTTGATGCCTTCGTACGGACGGTCGGGCGGACAATCGGAAGCCATCAGCACCTGGTCGCCGATTTCCAGCCGCACGTGGATGAGCCAGTCGCGGGTTGCCGCCGGCATGTTTTCGCAGCCGGGCGCCTCCCCGAAACGCATCATCGTGGTGATCTTGCCGCGCAGGCATTGCTCGTAGAACTTGAATGCCGCTTCGGCCTTGCCGTTGAAGATGAGGTAACTGGTCAGTTGCATGGGGATGCTCCGTCGATTTTCCGTTGGGCCGGATCAAGGCCCCGCTCAAGATTTGGCTGCGACCTGCGCCCGCAGCCGTTCTTCCCGCTCGCGCAATTCGGGCGTGAGCTCGGCGCCGAAATCCTCGGCCTCGAATACCTGGCGCAATTCGACCTCGGTGCCGCCGTCGAACGGGGCGCGCTTGAGCCATTCGATCGCTTCATCCTTCGACTTCACCTGCCACAACCAGAAGCCGGCAATCAGCTCCTTGGACTCGGCGAATGGCCCGTCGATCACCGTGCGCTGATGGCCGGAAAATTTCACCCGCACGCCCTTCGAGCTGGGCTGCAGGCCCTCGCCTGCCAGCATGATGCCGGCCTTCACCAGCTCCTCGTTGAACTTGCCCATCTCGGTCAGCAGTTGCTCGCTCGGCATCACGCCGGCTTCCGAGGCCTTGTCTGCTTTCACTATCACCATGAATCGCATCGTCGTGTCTCCTCTCGGTCGGATAGAAGCCCGGATATTCCCCGGTTCTATCCAAACGACGAACGACGATCCGGCAAATCGACACCGCACACTGCGCCCCCTCCCCTGCAACGCAGGGGAGGGTTGGGGAGGGGGCGCTCTTGATCTGACCCTTCACGTCAAAAGCACCCCCTCCCAGCCTCCCCCTGCATTGCAGGGGGAGGAGCAAAAGCCACGAGCAAAACCACAATCGCAAACGATGAGTCCGCGGCTCGGTATGCTGTATCCATGGCGTCATCAGGGCAGCAAGGAATGAAGGAAAACCCAGGCGGACTGATCGTCCATCGCGGCAGCCGCACCGAGCGGCTGGCCGACGAGCTGGCACAGCAGCTGGAAGCGCAACGGCCGGCCAATCCGCTGGCCAAACAGACCGTTGTGGTGGCGCACCCGGGCCTGCAGCGCTGGCTGCTTGGCCGGTTCGCGCAGCGCAGCGGCGCGCATGGCGGCCATGGGATTGCCGCCAACTACGACATGATCCTGCCGTGGCAGTGGTTCGAGCGTACCGCCCGGCGCATGCTCGGCGACGAGGCCCTGGTCGGCGGCGCGTATCGGCATGAGGTGCTGCGCTGGCGACTGCTGATGGCACTGCCGACGCTGAAGGCCGCGGAAGTCGCCGCCTATCTGGCCGGCGACGATGCGGCACGGCGTGGCTTCCAGCTGGCCGAACATCTGGCTGGCCTGTACACGCAATACCTGATCTATCGGCCGGACTGGATCCTCGACTGGGAGCAGCATCCCGGTCAGCACAGCCGTGACTGGCAGGCGGCACTGTGGCGGCAATTGCAGACATCCATCAACCGCCCACACCGCGCCCAGCGCAGCGCAGCGCTACTCGATGCGCTGCATGCCGGACACGACCTGGCGGACGATGCTCCACTGCACGTGTTTGGCGTCAGTCACCTGCCACCGGATGTGCTGCAGGCCCTGCAGGCCACCGCGCTGCATACGCCCGTGCACCTGTATTTTCCCGACCCGTGCCGCGAGCACTGGGTATACCTGCGCAAACAGCGCTTCCTGCTGACCCACGCCGACGATCCCGAGGCCCTGTATTACGAGGTCGGCCATCCGCTGCTGGTCGCGCTGGGCCGCATCGCGCAGGATTTCTGCCTCACCCTGGACGAATGCGATGCGATCGACGAGCGCGATCCGCTCGACGATGCCGAGCCGCTGCCCGGCGAAACCTCGCTGCTGGCGCAACTGCAATCCAGCATCCGCTGCCTGCAGCCGGATCTGGTCGGCGCAACGCTGCGGGAACAGGTCGCCGATGGCGCCAAGGTGGAAGCACTCCTGCCCGCTTTGCGCGACGACCCCAGCCTGCGCGTGCACGCCTGCCATACCCGCCTGCGCGAGCTGGAGGTGTTGAAGAACAGCCTGCTGCGCTGCCTCGCCGACGATCCGACGCTGCAACATCGGAACATCGTGGTAATGGCGCCGGACATCAGCGCGTACGCGCCGTACCTGGCCGCCGTGTTCGGCGAACCGGCGCAGTACCGCAGCGATCCGTCGCACATTCCCTGGCATCTGGCCGACGTCGGACTCTCGCGTGCACATCCGTTGATGAGCGCGTTTGCGCAGGTGCTGGATCTGGCCGAAAGCCGCTTCACGGTCAGCGAGGTGCTGGATTTCCTCGACGTGCCGGCGGTGGCGCGGCGCTTCGCGATCGACCTCAGCGGGCGCGATGCGCTGGAACACTGGTTGCGTCGCGCCCGTGTGGCCTGGGGGCTGGATGCCGCGATGAAGGCCGAGGTCGGCGCCGCGGCGACCGACGCCAACTCGTGGGAGTTCGGCTTCGACCGGGTGTATGCCGGACTGATCGTGGGCCACGACGCCGACAGCGAACTGCTGGACGGCCAACTGCTGGACGGTATCTTGCCACTGGACGGCGTCTCCGGCAGTGCAGTCGAGGCGCTCGGCCAGTTCGATCGCCTGCTCGGCGAACTGCGCCAGGCACGCAGCGAATTCGCCAGCGCGCGACCGCTTGCCGCGTGGAGCCAGTGGCTGCTGGAATTGATCGACGCGTTGTTCCTCGCCGACCTTCGCGACACCACCGAGAACAATGCACTCGACGCGCTGCGCCGCCTCGCCGCCAGCCTCGGCAGCCAGGCGGCGGAAGTCGGCATGCAGACGCCGTTGCCGTGGAGCGTGGTGCGCGAAGCCGTACGTGGTGCGCTCGATGCGGTGCCGGAACGCCAGTCCTTCCTGCTCGGTGGGGTGACGTTCTGCGGACTGGTGCCGCAGCGCTCGATCCCGTTCCGCGTGGTCTGCCTGCTCGGCATGAACGAGGGCGAGTTCCCGCGCCCAGGCAACGACGCCGGTCTCAACAGGATTCTCGGCCAGCCACGCCGCGGCGACCGCGACACCCGCAGCGAGGATCGCTACCTGTTCCTCGAAGCGATGATGTCGGCGCGCGACGTGCTGCATGTCAGCTTCGTCGGCGAAGGCGTGCGCGACGGCAAGCCGCGCAATCCGGCCGCGCCGCTGGCCGAGCTGCTGCAATTTCTCGATGAGCAGCATGCGATCGTCGACAACGAAGACGCCGATCGGCCCTGGTGCATTCGCCATCCGCTGCAACCGTTCGACGCCCGCTATTACGAGCGCGATGCCGATGGCCAGCCGCGGCACGATCCACGGCTGTTCTCGTACGACCCTGCGTATCTCGCCGCGCCGTCCAGCGCCGATGCGCCGCGCTTTCTTGGTGAGACCCTCAACACACAGGCGGTCGTCACCACTGACGGCGAAATCACGCTTGGCGCCCTCAAGCGTTTCTGGCGTGATCCGGCCAGGGACGCGCTGCTGCGTGGTCACGGCATCAGCCTGCAAGCGCTCGACAGCATCGGCTGGCCCGATCGCGAGCCGCTGGAAACCGGGCTCGACCGAATCGAGCGGGTCGATCATCGACTGCTGTTCGAAACCCTCGCCGCCGGCCGCAACGAACTGCCCGCCGAACCGCCGGCATGGCTGGCGCGCTCCGGCATGCTTGCTGGTGGTGCCATCGGCGCCGCGACCTACTCGCAACTGCGCGACTCGCTGCAAGGCCTGCTCGACAACGCGCAGCCGCTGTTCGCCGATGGCGCCGCGCAACCGCTGCCGCAGGCAATCGACCTGGATCTCGGCGACAACCTGCGCCTGACCGGTGTGGTCGACCGCGTCTTCCGTGGCGCCGACGGCCGCATGCTGCTGTTCGATGCGCAGCCAAGCCGGACCGCCGGCCTGAAGGAAATGCTGGCTTTCTACATCGACTGGGCCGCGCTGCGACTGAACCATGCCGACGCCGTGCACGGCGATTATCTGGAACCGACGTCCAACAACAAGAAGGCACGCAGTTCGGGACTGCTCGATCCGATCCGCGCGCAGGACGCCGCCCAGCTGCGGCACGGACTGCGCCGTCTGATCGAGGCATATCGATCCGCCGGGCAACAGCCACTGCTGTTCTTCCCACGCACCGCACAGGTCTATGCCACCAGCGAGCCGGACGCACGACTCGGCAAGGCTGCAACCGCATGGGCCGGCGACGATTTCAACGGCGGCGAACGTGACTATGCACCCGGCTATGCCGCCCTGCTGAGTCGCGGACTGGAACTGTTCGATCCGGACAGTGCGGCCCATCACGCGTTCATCGCCGCCACCGAACTGGTCTGCAACGTGCTCGACCCGCAGCACACGATATTGTTGAAGGCAGCAGCAGACGAACCTGCCGACACGGGGGAAAAAGCATGAGCGCCATCGATATCGCCGCAAGCGCTGCCCTGCCCGCACTCGACTGGCGCGCGATGCCGCTGCAGGGCCGCGTCCTGATCGAAGCGAGCGCCGGCACCGGCAAGACCTGGAACATCGGCCTGATCTATCTGCGCCTGCTGCTGGAACGCGATCTGCGGGTGGAACAGATCCTGGTGACCACGTTCACCGATGCCGCCGCGCAGGAGCTGCGCGAGCGTTTGCGCAGGCGGCTGGTCGAGGCCGAGCGGCTACTTGAGCCCACTCCCATCAAGCCAGTCGACGACAACTCGCTGGAAAACTATCTGGCAACGCTCTACCCCGCTGCTGACAGCCGTCGTCACGCGTTACGCAAGATCCAGCTGGCCCGCACCGATCTGGATCGCGCGCCGGTCTCGACCATCCACGCACTGTGCCAGCGCATCCAGCGCGATTACCCGCTGGAAAGCGGCGCGGCGTTCGCCAACGACAGGTTGTTCGACGAACAGCAACTGCAACGCGAATGTGTGGAGGATTTCTGGCGCCGTCGCTACCTCGCCGGCGCGGTCGATCCGCGCGAGGCCACGCTGCTGCTGAAGGATGGCCCGGAAGGCTTGCTGCGCGATCTGGGCGGACTGGCGAACAGCACCGATGCGCGGATCGAGGCCGGCGGGCTGGCCGAACTCGAACGACAGCTCGCCGAACTGCGTACGGATAAAAGCATCACTGAATTGCAACGATTGGCCGACGACGCAACGCTATACAAACGAAGCAACGCGGCACTGCGCTCACGACTGGGAGAGATAGTTCTGGCGCTGCGAAACAACGACGAAGCGCAACTTGAGAAGTCACTTTCCGATGTATTCGAGTCAGAAAAACTGCGGGCACAAGAGGCTGTCGATCGCGCGAACGTACTCGCCGGACACCCCTTGATCCACGCCTTGCAGGCATTGCGCCCGTTGATCGGTCTGCGCGACATACTCACCCGCGGCGCCGTGCTGGCCGAGGCCGCGCAAGCCTGTCGCGAGGAGATCCCGCGGCGCGCGCGCCAGCGTCACGTGCTGACGTTCTCGATGCTGATCGATGCGGTCTACGAGAGGCTGTGCGGCGAACAGTGCGATGACGTGCTGGCCGATCGCTTGTTCGAGGCGTTTCCAGTCGCCCTGATCGACGAATTCCAGGACACCGACCAGCGCCAGTTCGCGATCTTCGACCGGATCTACCGCGAACGCGGCACGCTGGTGATGATCGGCGACCCCAAGCAGGCCATCTACAGTTTTCGCGGCGGCGATATCGCCGCCTACCTGCGCGCCAGCGAACAGGCGAGCCAGCGTTTTTCGCTGGGCACCAATCACCGTTCCAGCCGTGCGCTGGTCGAGGCGTTGAACGCCTGGTACGGCCATACCGAAGGTGGCTTCGGCCACCCGAAGATCCGTTATCAGCGAGTCGTCGCGGCCGGCAAGGCCGACGACAAGCCGTATACCATCGACGGCCAACCGGCAGCGCAACCGCTGGTCATCCATCCGTTCCGCGGCGATGCGCAAGACAAGCGTGGCAATCCGCTGAAGGCACTCGGTGAGCTGGAAGCGCTGGCACTGGACGACTGCGCCAATCGCATCGCCGAGCTGCTCAATGATCCGCAACAGCAGATCGGCGGCCAGCGCGTAACGCCCGGTGACATCGCCGTGCTGCTGTCGACCAACAACCAGATCGTGGCGCTGCGCACGCGACTGATCGCCCGCGGTGTGCCCTGCGTTGGCAGCGGTCGCGGCAATATCTTTTCCGGTGCGGTGGCGCGCGAACTGGAACTGATTCTCTACGCCGTTCTGCACCCCGACGACGACTTGGCCGTACGCGGCGCCCTGGCCACCCGCCTGCTCGGCACGACGCTGGAACAGTTCAGCGCATGGCAAACCCAGCCGGCGGCATTCGAGCGCGAGCTGGAACGCTTCGACACCTGGCGCACGCTGACACGCACCCGTGGCGTGCTCGCATTGATCGACGCATTGCTGGCCGCACGCGCCACGGCATTGCTGGCGTTGCCCGAAGGCGAACGCGTGCTCACCGACCTGCGCCATCTGGGCGAGCTGCTGGCGGCGGAGGAAGGCGCACGACAGGGACTGGAGGGGCTCTACGCATGGCTGTTGGAGATGCGTCAGGAAGGCAGTGACGGCGATGCCGAAGCGGCCGACGAACGCCAGCTGCGCATCGAGAGCGATGCGCGCCGTGTGCAGTTGCTTACCATCCACGCCAGCAAGGGACTGGAGTTTCCGATAGTGTTCCTGCCGCTGGTCTGGCGCATCGGCGACCGCACCGGCGTGCGTGCGCCGAAGCTGCTGCGCTATCACGATGCCGGGGGACGGCGCTGCGTCGACCTCGGCTCGGTGGATTTCATCGAACATCGTGGCCGGCACTACCGCGAAGAACTCGAAGAGCGCTTGCGTCTGCTCTACGTCGCATTGACCCGCGCCGTGCACGCGGTACACGTGTACTGGGTCGATCGCAGCCCGCTACTCGATGGCGATGCACATGCATGGGAATGGGCGGCGATCGATGTCCTGATCCAGCAGGCGCAAAGGCAACTGGATCTGACCCAAGGCGAAGCCTCGCTCGATGCCATGACCATGGCGCTCGGTGGCATCCAGCTGTCCCCACCCTTCGCCGATAGCTATACCCGTTATCGGCCGCCGATCGAAACGGCATCGCCGCGCGCCACGCAGACACCATTGCCGCGTTCGCGACCGTTCCAGTGGCTGCACAGCTTTAGCGGATTGACCCGGTATGCCGCCGCCACCGTGGTGGTCGACGACAATGGGACCGCCGATGAAACTGCCCTGGAAGAGTCCGCGGCTACTACCGAGGAAACTGTCGGGCTCGTCGATGACCATCGTCTGTTGAGCCTGTACCCGTTGCGTGGCCCGCGCTTCGGCGATGCGGTGCACCAGGTGCTTGAGCTGGCGGGACCGAGCCCGGTCTGGCCCGGACAACGCCAGCTGGTGCATGTCCAGCTCACTGCCCAGGCGGTCAAGGCCAGCAGCGTGCCGCCAGACGAAGCACTGGAACGCGTCGGCCGGATGATCGACCGTGCGCGCCAGACCGATCTCGGCGATGGCCTGCGATTGATCGACATAGCCACCGGCCAACGCATCGTAGAGTTCGAATTCCAGTTCCCCGTGCAACAGGTGCCACTGGCACGGTTGCGTCGGCTCTGCATCGCCCATGGCCAGCCCGACGTCGTGCCGGCCAGCCTCGACGCGATGGCACTCAACGGCATGCTGACCGGCTTTGCCGATCTGATCATCGAATGGGACGGTCGCTTTCACGTGCTCGACTACAAGACCAACTGGCTCGGTGCGCGATTGCGCGACTACCAGGGCAACTCCCTCGACGCCGCGATGGCCGAACATCATTATCCCTTGCAGGCGCTGCTCTATACCGTGGCGCTGCATCGCTACCTGCGCCAGCGACTGGACGGCTATACGGCCGAAAACCAACTCGGCGACAGCTGGTATTTGTTTGTCCGCGCGCTTGGGCTGGCGCCGGGTCTCGGTGTATGGCGCCATCGCTGGCCGGTGGCGCTGATCGAAGCACTGGATGATGCCTTCGCCGGTGCGCAGGAGGTTGCCGCATGAATCGCCTCTTGCCACCGGCCGCGTCAGCTGACGAGCGCGCGATCGACCAGACCTTGGCGCAATGGGTTTTCAAACGTACCGGATCGGCATTGCTCGCTGCCGCCGTACGCGCGGCCAGCAGCGCCGAAGGCCACGGCCATTCCTGCGCGTGGTTGACTGACCCACAGACCGATGCCGGCTTTGATGCCGGCGCGTTGGACGCGCTGCACCAGCACGCATGGGTCGGCGATGGATCGCGCTTTACGCCATTCGTGCTCGATGCACAGAACCGTTTCTACCTGTGGCGCAACTGGCAGCACGAAGCGAAGCTGACCGCGGCGATCCTGCAGCGCTGCCGGCAGCGCACGCTGCCGATTCCCGCTGACGCACTGGGCGAGGATCTGCACGCACTATTCAGCGGCATGCCGGAAGGGACCACTGATTGGCAGCGCGCCGCGGTAGCCGCGGTACCCGGCACACGCTTCTTCGTACTCACCGGCGGCCCCGGAACCGGCAAGACCACCACCGTCGTGCGCATGCTGCTGATGCTGCTGCGCCATGCCCGCGCCTGCGGATTGCCGGCATTGCCATCGATCGCGCTGGCCGCACCCACCGGCAAGGCCGCGCAGCGCCTGGTGCAAGCCATCGCCAAAGGCAAGGCCGAGTTGCAAGCTGCGTTGGGCGACAAGAACAACTGTGGGAGCGACTTCAGTCGCGAGCTCCTCCCACAGCCGGAGCTATCGCGACTGAAGTCGCTCCCACGACCGAAGGAAGTCCCTGTGGGACAGAGTCTGCCGCAGCTCCTGCAGCACATCCCGCACACCGATGCACGCACTCTGCATCGACTGCTCGGCTATCGGCCGATGGAAAACACCTTCAGTCGCGGCCCGCACATTCCTTTGGCCGAAGACATCGTGGTGGTCGACGAGGCGTCGATGGTGGACCTGGCGATGATGCGCCAGCTGCTGGATGCGCTGCGCCCGGACGCCGTGCTGATCCTGCTCGGCGATCCGGGCCAGCTCGCCTCGGTCGATGCCGGCTCGGT